>NZ_JBTNDF010000003.1:0-716045 GCF_054511115.1 Arthrobacter arabinosi | reverse complement strand
AAGGAGGCCCGCCCCGCACTGACCGCTTAACCCCGCGAGGGATCACGCAGCGCTACACCACTCCCAGGGGCTTGACCCTGCCATGACCATTGGTAGATGACTCTGCCTGCAGAAACGCTCACGATTGCTCTGGAAGATGTAGGTGCCACCTCATGGTGGGCCCGGATCTTGACAACCCTCAGCTCCCAGTACGGAAGCACCCAGCAGCGCTTCGTGGGCAAGGTCAACGGGAGAACCCGGTACAAAAGCTCCACCTTTCCCGCAGCAGGAGCGGTGAGCCCGATGCCCCCTCAAGAGCAATGGGCTCCAGGAATGACGGCGGCGCTGGAAGAACTGCGGCGCGATCTGGCCAAGGACGGCTGGGAACAGATCTCCCGGGGTAAGGACCCCTGGTCGCTCGCCTATAAACGGGTGGTACTCGACCTTCCTCACAACGGCTGATGTTTCAGGTGTTCCTGATGTCCGGGCTGGTGAAGATCGAAGACCCGCTCTCTGTTAGAGGTGGTTGGGGCCGTCTGTTAACGTGGCACGGAGGATTCCCGCCCTTATCCGCAGCGCCTTCCCCACGTACTAGACATCAGGACGCCCCGGTGCTGCCCCCACTTCGCTTACCGGGCGCCGGATGGAACTGGAAAGACTTATTCCCGGGATCCAAGCCGGAGACGAGCGGGCCGGTGATGCCCATTAGCCGGTGGCTCAGCGAACGGTTGGCGATCGTCGGTGAGCCTCGTGCCTGGTCAACACCTTTATTACCTCGGAGTCGATGGGTGTTTCGCAGCTCTGCGGTAGAACCACACGCTTGCTGCGAAGAGAACGACAGTAAGAGCCTGAACGGCCCAGTAGAACGCAGTTGCTGAGCGACCTTCGTACGCAACGGATACCCAGTTGCTGGCGATCCACAGCAGCGCAAATAGCCCCATTGCCACAGCTTGGCCTTTCGTTGGCCATCTTCTGGTTTTCGCCCTCATGACCTGAGACTAAAGGCGGAGTCAATAGGTAGCCACGCGGCCAACGTGGGTGGTGACGGTAGTGCCATCGCGCGTTCCAGAAAGGGTGGGTAGGGTCCGAGTGGTCCCCGAATGCCCATCGATCAGCGGACAGCTGCATTCGATCTAATCCATACACTGACTTGGTGACTACACGCGGAGTTGTCCGATTCTGGCCCAGCGATGAAGGGTGGGGTGTCATCGATTCTGAACAGACCCCCGGCGGCTGCTGGGCAGGCTTCAGCGTCATCGACTTCGACGGATTCAGAACCCTCATCGCTGGGCAGGTTGTCGACTTCGAGTGGATCCAGGGCGATCAGGACGGCTACTCATACAGTGCTTCAAACATCCAACTGATCGCACTCCCGTAACGGGATCCGCTTCTGGAATGCTTGGCGGAGCCTAAAGTGCTCGACCTCGACGTTCCCAGTCAGCTTGCCGTTCTTCTTCAGCCCTCCAATGGTGCTCGTCACGTCGACGCACATAGAGGAGGTAACCAAGAAAGGTCAGCCCTAGGAGCAACGCGGCAGCACTGAGGTACTCGCCAAACGCCCACTCCTCGCCGCTTAGGACGTTACCGATGAAGAGGAGTAGTTGAAGGACCGTCCAGACAGACCAAATGATGAACTGCAAGCGAAAGCTCCCACGATTCATCCTCGGTTCAACCCGCTTGGCAGACTTATCGTCACTCATGGCTAGAGACTACGTCGCTGAGCGAGGCCTCGTGCCACTGACCGACCAGGGATCGGCCACCGGGCCGGTCGAAGTCCCCTTCCGCAGCCCGTATGCTGCGAGTCACTAACCTCAGGAGTCGTAGTGAGCCGAGTGCAAGTGGTCGTCCTACTGATCACAGTGATTGTGGCGGTTGGGTTTGTCGTGATGGTGCTTACGGGTAACGCGGGCAACACGGCTGTGCAGTAGTCGCTCGCCGCGACGACCGCGGTCACGAAGTGGCTCTATGCGCAACCGAGCTGGTGCCGCTCACGCAGTCCGCAGAGCGATCCTCGAGCGTGTGTCGGTTGTCGTGAAGATAGATCTCTCTCGCCGCGGTGACATGATCGTTTCATGGGGCCGGCTTCGCTGCACGCATCAAACGGAGTACCGCGACGGCGGTCATTCCCCAGTGCGGCTGCTGAGGATGTGAAGGTTCGCGTCGTCGGCGCAACAATCCTTCAAAGCATCGGCATGCTGTTGCTGATGCATATCGGTGAAGTCGGCGGTCCAGTCACCAACATGCGGCTCGGGGTGGCCTACGGCGCTCTTCATCTCGCTGTCGGCGCTGCCGTCCTAGGTTTTCGGCCGTCCCTCCCAGCCGTCGGTGTGTTCCTTCTTCCCGGAAGCCTTCTCGCCCTCATCGCCGCACTCGGAGGAGGGTACTGGGCCGGTGCCTGGGCCTTGGGGCTTACCGCCTGGGCGTTCCTATCCAGTGAACTGACCACGAGCTCACGGCCGTACCGCTTTCTCGCCCGGCTACTCAGGCTGGTCCTCGGCATCATCGTGGCAGCACTACTGAGCGGGCTGGCCCTCTTCTGGCCCAACCCGATTGCCTACCTGCTTGCCTTCCTTCCCTGGGTTCTGCTGCTTCTTGACCACTACGCCCGCAGACCCTGGCGCGCAGCCACGGACTGCGCACTAGGAGCAGGACTGCTCGTACTCCTGGTCACCGTGCCGCAATATTGGCTCTCCCCTGAGGGATCCGTCGCCGGAATCTCGGCCATTAGCGGCTTCGGCATCACCTGGCTGACACGCCAACGGAGCTGACCTCCCTGTCCCGCTGCAGGATCCGCCTGCGGCGCTGATCCGTTGCGACTAGGTCACGTTCTCTTGTCGTGAGCCGCCTGCGGGGATGTAGGTGCCTACCGTAGAGAGCATGCAGGCATCTGAGACTGCCCACGCGGAGAACCACGATTTCGTTGACTCTCCGTTCTACCGGGTCAACTTCTGGGAACAAGCATCACCGCCGCGGGGCTGGATGCTCGATGCTTTCGTCCTTAGCGACGTTGAGGATCTGACGCAGGTCCACCAGTGGATAGAAGAGAACGCGCGTGGACGTCGATTCGAGCTCTTCGTCGAGATGCAGCACGAGCCGGTGGGACCCTTCACCAGTCCACGCAAGAGCGGACTCATCCGGTTACTCGGAAGGAACCCCAACGCCGGAGAACCGGTGTACATCTCGGCTTTCGCCCCGAGTTAGCGCGGTTCGAAGAGTACGCAGCAGGATCCGATCAACGGTCATTCTGGCAGTGCCTTGATGAGCATTGATCGGAGATCCTTCGCCTGGTCCTCGGGAAGCCAAAAGTTGACCTCCTGGTGACCGCTCGAGGCCTCGAAGGATATTCCCACGGAGAGTCCGACCTCGTCACCCAACGTCGGGCTCAGGCTGATTGTCGCCACCATCGGACGGGGTGGAAGGTCGGGACCGATGACGATTGTTGCCTCAACGAGACCAGTTCCTTCGCGAAGCGCCCTCACGTCCGTACCTGAGTGAACCATCCAAGGGGCACCATTGTTCAAGACTTCCTGATGGCTTGAGCAGACAGACACCTCACGGTCTGAGTGTGGCAGTAGGACGAATGAGCCAGAGGCAGCTTCCAAGCAACGCAGTACAGAACATGCGGTCATGCGGTGATCGTAACGTGCGACGTGTATCAGGATCGGCTTGTGGGGTCGTTCTCCGTCCATATAGGCGACTTCGGGAATCGACAGGATCTGTCGTTCCTCGAAGTCCTCTGCACGCCGAGCCGCTGGGTTCCGGCTTCCGTGCAGGCGAGTGTGAGCAGCCGTTGCTCGTACTCGCCTGCAGCAACCTGTAGTTGCAGGGCTAGATGATCGTCGCGGTGAGCAGGGGAGTGGTCACTTCTTCTTGAGTACCCGTTCTCCGTCGGGGCGGATTTCTCCGGTGGGTGAGACGTGTCGGTAGAGCGTCTGGCGGGAAATTCCTAGTTCTTTGCAGAGTTCGCCAATGTTCGTGTCGGGCTTGCCCATCGACGCCATTGCGAAGCGGACCTTGCCGGGGGTCATCGTGAAGGGTCGACCACCGACCCGGCCTCGCGCCCGAGCGGAGGTAAGACCTGCGACGGTCCGCTCGGAGATCAGCTCCCGCTCGAATTCGGCGAGGGCCGCGAAGATCCCGAACACGAGTTTGCCTGCTGCGGTGGTGGTGTCGATCGCACAGCCCTGTCCGGTGAGCACTTTTAGTCCGACACCGCGGGCGGTCAGGTCATGCACAGTGTTCACCAGGTGGTGCAGGTTCCGGCCGAGCCGATCGAGTTTCCACACGATCAACGTGTCACCCTTCCGCAGGGCCTTCAGGCAGGATGCCAGTCCAGGGCGGTCGTCCTTCTTGCCCGAGGCGAGGTCCTCATAGAGCTGCGCTTCATCGACGCCGGCTTCGAGCAGGGCGTCCCGCTGCGGGTCGGTGGTCTGCGACCCGTCGGACTTCGACACGCGCATGTAGCCGACGAGCATCCCAGGACTCCTGTCACTTATACGACCGGTTACGGGACAACCTGAAGGTCTAGTGGATGTGACTTTTCGTCAGCATGGCGGGCTTTTCGCAGGCTGGATGGCGGGGTCAACGGCACTGGCGCCGCCCCTTAGAAGATCTGGTTACGGGCCCGGGAAGGGTCCCGCCGGCGAACCCATGGCGGGGATCACCGCTACGCGCCGGACAGGTCCGCCGACCAACCTCTTCCCCCGGCAGGCGGGCAGACACGCATGGCAGGTCCTAGGGTGCCCGCGACCGGTGCGCCCTAGGGTTGAATTATGGGGACTTACGCTGATGATTTCGACAACGGCAAGCATCAGGATGGTCATATCCAGATTCTCGATCTGGGTGCCGACGCACCAGAGGAACCGTCCGCCCATCCCCACAACGGTCCCGCACCCTCGAAACGCAAGCGCATCCTCACGGGCGGGCTTGTCCTGGTTGGCCTCTTCGGTGGACTCACCCTTCTCCCTTCGCCCGATGACACCCCACCTCCAGAAAAGATCAGCCCTCCCATCGAGGCGCTCAACGCCTGCCAGGCCCTCGAGCAGGCCGAACAGGATGACGCTGCCGGGCTTGAGAGCGACAGCGGTGGGTCATCGGCAAGGAAGCCGCCATCGGGGTATAGCTTGTACGGGGTTATGACATCGCCTGCCACCACCGAACTCGTCGGCCTGCTGCACCCTGACGGCTCCGTGGAGATCTGCGAAGAATCCGCCCGCCGCGCCCCCTTCGATGTCCGCTTCACTGCACAGGCAGATCTGGGCGAGCTCCCCGAGGGCATGACCTACGCCTACGAACAATCCGGCGGATTCTCGGACAACACCCTCACCATGGGCCTGAAAGGTATCCGACTCAGCGACGGGACAGTCGTCGAGAGCCTGACCCTTTCCGACGGTCGCACCGTTCCAGCCACACCAGCATCCGAGGGCTGATCAGTAACCCACAATCGCATGCACGAAAAGCCATCCCTCAGCGGCGCACCTTCCTCGGCAGTGAACGCTAAGCCATTCATTTTTGCGTAGCGGTACGATCGCGGTCATGACCGCTTGCTCCGTATTGCGTTGTCTCGCGACTCCAACGACCTCGTTCGTGTTGGCGCCCTATTCAGACCGTAAAGTGCCCGTCTGCTCAGACCACAAGACGAGCCTGGAGGCCGGTGCTCGTTGGATGGCCAATCCGGGTACATCGACAGGAGCGCTCGGAGCATCGGAAGGTACAGCCGATGTCACGATCATGATGGGACGCGACCTACCGTCCGAGCCACGAGTTCAAGGAATCAGCGTAAGCCCGACCATTGGTAGCGAGATCGGTTTCTCCGTGACTCTCAGCGTTGAAACCACAGATGGTCAGCAGCCAATCGCTTTTTGGTTGAGCGAAGAGCAGGGTAAGTTGCTCGGCTCGTGGCTCACCGAATAGCGCCAGGATGTGCGCAACGGGATCGTTTACCGACACAAACTCATGGCGACTTCGAGATGTCAGCGTCGTTCGAGATACCCAGCCAGCTCGGCATGCTTGCGGAGAGTGCCGCGTATCTGTGTTGCGATCTTTGAAGGGGTAGTGCTATCTGGTGAGAATGCCTTCAGTTCGATGATTACCTTGTCGCGTTCGCTCCCAACTCGCTCCATCAAGACATCCGCAACGACACGCGAATGCGGTGTCTTGACTTCGCGCTCTGCCCGCGCAGGAAACCCGTCTGCTGTCAGGACAGCAGCAATGCGACGGCCGATGTGAGTCGGGTGGCGGGTAGCCTCCGAGTACCAATCACGAGCTCTTGCTGAGCGCTGGGGAGCAGTTGTTGCGTTCCCGTGGTCCTTCATTGGCCGATAAGACTCCGGCTCAAAAGTGTCAGAGACCACGTTAAACAGATGTGTCGAGCGGAAGCCTTCAACGTAGGACCGAGCGGGCGGCTTATCTGGATTGTCGAGATTCAGACAGATGGAGTGAAGATCGGCAACCTGCACCGGTACGAGTCGCACATCAAAGTACAGCCGTGCCTTGTTGTAAGCATCGAGAGGGAGCTGAGACTGGTCGTTCGAGTTGAGTGCTCGATAAAACGAATTCCAGTCCAGCTTGTAGCCAGCTCGCGGGTTAGTGAAACTACGCACGTTGCTTAGTCGAACGCCATCGGTGACGGGCCAAACCATCACGAGCTGATACTCGGATATGTCATGCAGCACGTCGGCATCGAACTGTTCACCGACTTGTTCAATTGCCGTGCCAAGCGAGGGCGCGGCCGCTGCTATCTGTTGGATATCCGATCGCAAAACTTGGAAGTCCGCGAGCTCCTTTCCTTCGTTGTGGAAATCAAATGTTTCTTCGATCACGTCTGACCATTGGTCTTGCGGCAACGCCTGCAACTCGAAGGATTCGTCAACAAGCAACCTTGAGTTGCGGCTCGTGGCCGCAGCCAGATCCCGCTGGAAGTCCCTACTAGTAGTCAGCCAGATGAAAAGCACCGGTGTGTGAAAGCGCGCCCGGTCCAAGCGACTCAACGCTTCAACGAAGCGCGTGGGAACATCCTCCCTGCGCGCGACTGCTTCCTCATATTGATCAATCACCGCGATGATCAAGGTTGCGGAGGTCTGAGGCAGTGCGGATTCGAGAGTTTGATTGCCGTCTACAACCTTGGGTGGCAAGGGCACGACATTTACGCCCTGCAAGTGGGTTGCAAGCTCAAGTGCGGCGCTGGTTTTTCCTGCGCCGCTAAGCCCATAAACAGGTAGGAACCGCACACCTTTGCTGATGCTCATCTTTTTATGCGCCAGCTTGACCTTCTCGATGAGAGAGCGGTTTGGTCGTAGTTGTGCTCGGAACGCAGGTCGGAGATCCTCGTAGCGCGATGGCAGTTCGATGGTCATTTGATCAGTGTGGCCTAAGTCCGCGACGTTTTCTCCGACCAACGCGTCAGGTGGGCGGTTGAACGTCTGTTAGTCGGTCGATCAGTGAACCGGTGGGCGCCCGCAAGCCGGTCGTCCTCAGGCGCCACGCAGGGGATCCGGACCTGCTGACCGCACCAGGCCGGGGGAGCGTACGTATAGCCGGGACGATGAAGACGGGCGCATGGGTACCTTGTCTGCAACACTGATCCGATGAAGATCGGATACGCGCGCGTCTCGACCGCCGGCCAGGACCTCACCGCTCAATGCGAGGGTCTGATGTCCCTTGGCGTCGAGGAGGAGAACATCCACGTTGACCACGGCTTCACCGGCACGAACCGAACCCGGCCTGGTCTGCGGGAGGCGCTGGCTTCCTGCCGGAGGGGTGACACCCTGGTCGTGACGAAACTCGACCGGCTGGCTCGCTCGGTACTCGATGCGCGTGACATCGCCGACGAGCTGACCCGCAAAGGCGTCGCGTTGAGTCTGGGCGGGAGCATCTACGATCCGACGGACCCGATCGGCAAGCTCCTGTTCAACGTCCTGGGCATAGTGGCCGAGTTCGAGTCCGACCTGATCCGTGCCCGCACCCGGGAAGGCATGGCTGTCGCGAAAGCCAAGGGCCGACTCCGCGGCAAGCAGCCCAAACTCTCGGACCACCAGCGCAAGCACCTGCTCGGCCTCGTCGATGAGGGCGAATACACGCGAGGCGAGATCGCCGAAATCATGGGAGTCTCCCGGACAACCGTGTACCGGGAGATCCAACGACGCGCCCGACTTGCGATGCCAGGGTCGCTTTAGCGGTGTCTCATAAAATTACAGTTTTGCAAGACACTTGGCCGTCGACGCCGAAGCTCGCGACCTTCCCCGAAATCCCGGGACGCCGTCTGTCTTGGAAAGCCGTCTCACCGCAGAGTGTTTCAGCAGTCGTGTCGTATGGGGTTTGTGAGACGGACCGCTGGGATGAGGCATCTCGACCAACACCTGGGTCGAGTACATCGACTCAGGACGCGAGGCCTCCTGCCCGGAGATAGGTCGCGGGCCATCCTAGAGGCAGGCGGGCCGATAGGCGGGATCCGCGGGGGCACCGGTGCGGCTGAGCGCGTGCACGACGAGCTGGTGGGCGGCCGGATCGTTGGGCAGTTGGTCGTGCTCGATGGGATCGAGCGGGCACAGGTCCTGCAGGGTGATGTTGGTGACACGGCGTGGGGAACCCGCAAGGAACTGGCTCTGGTAGGGGGTGACCACTTCGTCGTACCGTGTCGACACGACCGTGTATACGGGGCCGTTGACGAGGTCCCCGATCGAGTTCAACTCCTGCATGAACGGCGAACTCGCGGCCTGGTCATCACACGCCTGGCACAGCATGCCCAGATTGCCGCCTGCCGTGAGTTCTCCCGTGGCGGGACTGATGACGCCTTCGGTGCCGTGGTTCGACGGCGCGAGTCCGATGAGGTGGTCCACCTTCTTCGCCCCTCCCAGGAAGCCGAGGTAGTAGCGAGGCATCATCCCACCCTGGCTGTGGCCTACGAGGTCCACCTTCCGGGCCCCGGTAGCAGCGAGAACGCGATCGACGAACTCACCCAGTTCGGCCGCGGATTCCCGCACGGGGCCGGCGGCGGGAACACCGTTGGTGACGCCGTAGTCGAGGGCGAAGACGCAGTACCCGGCCTTCTTGAGGACCGGTGAGAGCGTGGACCAGTTCTTCACCATGCTCTCGAACGTGCCGGGCACCAGGACCACGGGCTCAGGATGCTCGGCGGAGGGCGTGCAGGACCAGTCGTTGGACCCCGCAGGCGAGACGCTCAGAACACCACCGACATCAGGGACATCCGCAGACGCGGATGGGGTTGTGATGAGGCCCGCCGAGAGGGCGGCAGCAGCGATCAGGGACGGGATGCGGAACTTCACGAGGTGGTACTCCTTTGTATCGACCGATTCTTCCCCCTCGCCGAAACTAAGGGCCCGACGCGCGCCTGAGCAAGCATCGTGCGCGCGGGTGCGGGCGCCGTCGGCCGCCACCCTAGAGGTCGACGGCGGCGCCGATCGGCTCGAGGACGACGTCGGGGAAGTCCTTCCTGAAGTGGCCCACCTTCCACCTGTCCCCGAACACGGCGACGATCTCGCCGTCGGACCGGAAGAGGATCTCGCCGCCGCGGAAGGTCCCCGGGACGCCCTGGCTCTCCGGGGCCACGCGCATGGCGAGTGTGTAGGAGAGGTTGTCCAGCGACGTCGGCGCGTTGAACTCGGTGCCGAGCCGCTGGGCGGCGACCTCGAACTGCAGGGCCCCGACGGCGGCGAGCACGGGCGCCTGGTCACCACGGAGGTCCGAGCGCAGCACCTGCACCACGCCCTCGTGCTCGAGCTGCTCGATCCCGCGGCGGAACTGCTTGTACCGTCCCGGATCCTTGGCCCGCGCGACGGCGAACAGCTCTGGGGAGAAACGCGGGATGTCGGGGAACTGCACGGGCTCCTCGGCGAACAGGCTGTCGCCCACGCGGAGGCTCGTCGCGTTCACGAGCCCGACGACGTCGCCCGGCCAGGCGGTGTCCACCACCTCACGGCTGCGGCCGAGGACGCGGTGCGCGTACTTGGTGGCGAAGGGCTTCCCGGTGCGCTGGTTGGTGATGACCATGCCGCGCTCGAACGTGCCGGAGCAGATGCGCAGGTACGCGATGTGGTCGCGGTGGGCGCTGTCCTGGCCCGCCTGCACCTTGAACACGAAGCCGGACATCGGTGCGTCGATGGGGCGCGGCTCGTCCTCCTTGGACGGGCGGGGGGTGGGGGAGGGGGCCACGTCCACCAGGATGTCGAGGAGCTGGGACACCCCGAAGTTCTTGGCCGCGGCCGCGAACAGGACGGGGGTCTGGCGGGCCGCCTCGAACTCGTCGCGGTCGAAGGAGCCGTTCGAGGACTCGACGAGGCCCGACTCCTCGCGGGCGTCGAGCCAGGCGCCGGCGTCGCGGGGGTCGAGGGTGTCGATGTCGATCTCCGTCTCCGTCGCGGCCTGGGCCCCGGCGTCCACGGCCGTCAGCGCGATCGCCCGCTCCGCCCGGAGGTCGAGGAGGCCCTCGAACTCGCCGGCGATCCCTGCCGGCCAGGTGAGCGGGACAGGGGTCATCCCGGTGCGCTCCCCGACGTCGTCGATCAGGCCGAGGGCGTCGAGGCCCGGCCGGTCCCACTTGTTGATGACGGTGATGATGGGGATGTTCCGTGCCTTGCACACGGCGAGCAGCTTCACGGTCTGCGGCTCGAAGCCCTTGGCGGCGTCGATGAGCATCACCGCGGAGTCGACGGCGGCGAGGACGCGGTAGGTGTCCTCCGAGAAGTCGGCGTGGCCGGGGGTGTCGACGACGTTGAGGATGGTGTCGCGGTAGGTCAGCTGGAGGGCGGCGGAGCTGATCGAGATGCCGCGCTCCTGCTCGATGCCCATCCAGTCCGAGACGGTGGCGTGACGGCTCGACTTGCCGTGGGTGACGCCGGCGTCCTGGATGGCCCGGGCGAGGAGCGCCAGCGCCTCCGTCAGCGTCGATTTGCCGGCGTCGGGGTGCGAGATGACGGCGAAGGTGCGACGGCGTCCGGCCTCGCGGCGGACGGCATCGGCGTCGAGGACGGGGGATTCGGTTAGCAGGGCCACCCTCCCATTGTCCCCGATGCGGGCGGGGTCCCGGTCGGCGAGGGCACCTGTTCGCTGTGCGCATGGGTGCGGGCGGTCCGGACGGGGCCTGTCGCCGCTGCTTCCGACGGCGCCGTCGGCGTCAGTGCAGGTCGAGTCGCATGAGGACCCGGGGGAACCCGTTCGCCACCGACGCGGTGTCCGCGGCCTTCGTGAAGCCGGCTGCTTCGAAGAGCCGGCGCGTGCCGACGTACGCCATCGTGAGGTCGACCTTCAGCCCCTTGTTGTCGACCGGGTACCCCTCGACGGCGGGGGCCCCGTGACTGTCCGCGAAGTCCACCGCGCCCGCGAGCAGTCGATGCGAGATGCCCCTGCCGCGATGGCCCGGCCGCACGCGGATGCACCACACGGACCACACGTCGGCGTCGTCGACGCGGGGGATCGTGCGGCTGCGGGCGAATGCCGTGTCGGCACGCGGGTGGACGGCGGCCCAGCCGACGACGTCGTCGCCGTCGTAGGCGAGCACCCCGGGCGGCGGGTCCTGCCGGCACAGGCGCTGCACGAAGTCGCCGCGCTCCCGCCCTGCCAGTGCTGAATTCTGCTTCCCCGGGAGGCGGTAGCTGAGGCACCAGCACGCAGCCGCATCGGCGCGCCGGGGCCCGACCATGATCGCGACGTCGTCGAATTCCGTTGCGGGACGCACCTCGATCACCATTCCCCCACTGTTGCACCAGCACCCCCGGCAGACAATGGGGTGCCAGGCTCCCCGGCCCCTCGTGCACCCGCGTACCTCATCTGTCCCACTTCCAGCAAGCATTTCCCGAACCCGCATCTGCGCCGTCGGGAAGCAAATAGTAAGTAGGCTGATGATAGGAGTCCCAGCAGGGTCCCTTCCCTACACCAAGGAGCGCCATGATTCACAAGACCGCCGCCACTGCAGCCCTTTCCCTCGCCATCCTCACGGGGATCGCAGCCCCGTCGATGGCCGCCGAGTCCACAGCTCCCGCCACGCAGCAGACGCAGGAAACCGACGACGACAACGGCGACAACGGCCTGTGGGGCCTCCTCGGCCTCCTCGGCTTGGCAGGTCTGCTGAAGAAGAACAAGAAGGAGCACGTCGATCACCGTGCCAACGGCGCCACGAGCGTCAACGACGTGAACCGCACCGGACACTGATCCGGTGCCGGGCCGGCTCGAAGCATCGGCCGGCCCGGCGGCACGAAGGGTCCATTCCCCACGGAATGGGCCCTTTCTGGCGTTCCGGGGATCGCCGGTCAGTGGTCCACGCGCTCGGCCGTCGTGCCGCGCAGGCTCCAGGCGGCCAGGGCCGACGCGCCGACCATGAGCAGTGCCGCGATGCCGGACGTCAGCGTGATGCCGCTGTCGAAGGCGTGGAACGCGGACTCCCGGAGGAGCGACGCGCTGGCCGGACCGAGGTGGGTGGCGACCTCGACGGCACCGCCGAGGGTCTCGGTGGACGACTGCGCCTCACTGGTGCTGAGTCCGGCGGGGAGCCTCAGGTCCCGCTGGTAGGACGCCAGCAGGATGCTGCCGAGTACGGCGGTCCCGAGGACCGAGCCGACCTCGTAGGCGGTCTCGGAGACGGCGGACGCCGCGCCCGCCTTGGCTGCGGGGACGGAGGAGAGGATGAGGTCGTTGGAGACGGTCTCGGACGCGCCGACCCCGATCCCGAGGATCACGAAGGCGGTCATGAGGAAGCCCGCGGACCCGCCCTCGCCGAGGAGGGCGATCATCGCGTAGGCGACGGCCGAGAACAGCAGGGCGATCGATACGACGAGATGCGCCGGGCACCGGCGGGCCAACGGCACGACTGCGAGGCCGGCGACGATCGTCACCAGCAGGCCCGGCAGCAGCACGAGACCGGCGTCGAGTGGGCTGAGCCCGAGGACCAGTTGGAGATGCTGTGAGACGAAGAACAGGAAGCCGACGAGCGAGAAGATCGCGAAGAGGTTCACCAGGACGGCGCCACTGAACGCACGCACCGCGAAGAGGCGGACGTCGAGCATGGGGTCGCGGCGTCGCAGCTGCCGGGCGACGAACGCGATGCCTGCGGCGATCCCGATGAAGGCCGCCGTCACCGAGACGAGCAGCGGGCCCCCCTTCGCCAGGTTCTTGATCGCGTAGACCACGGGCAGCATGGTCCCGATGGACAGCACGATGCCGGCGTAGTCCACGCGGCCCGGAGAGGAATCCTTCGACTCGGGTACCAGGCCCGGGGTCAGTGCGAGCATGAGCAGGAGCACAGGCACGGCGAGGAGGAACACGGAGCCCCACCAGAAGTGCTCCAGGAGCGCGCCGCCGAGCAGCGGGCCGAGCGCCGCGCCCGCGGAGAAGCCGGCAGCCCAGACCGCGATGGCGATCCGCCGCTGGTTGCGGTCCAGGAAGATGTTGCGGATCAGCGAGAGCGTCGAGGGCATGAGCATGGCGCCGAACACGCCGAGGCCCACGCGCGCGGCCACCAGGAACGCGGCCGTCGGGGCGAACGCCGCGACGACCGAGAACACGGCGAACCCCACGGCGCCGATCATGAGCAGGCGACGGCGGCCGAAGCGGTCGCCGAAGCTGCCCATCGCGACCAGCAGGCCGGCGAGGACGAGCGGGTAGCTGTCGACGATCCACAGCAGCGTGGTCCCGCTCGTGGCGAAGTGGCGGGAGATCTCGGGCAGGGCGAAGCTCAGCACGGTGTTGTCCACCGAGACCAGCAGCACCGGCAGCATCAGCACGGCCAGGGCGAACCATTCGCGGCGGCCGGCCAGGGGGACGGGGGACTGAACGGCACGCGGGTTCACCCCGGACACGCGTGCGGAGGAGGGCGTCGTGGTCATGCCTCCAAGCTATACCGTCCAGCCGGTACAGTACAACAAAGGTGACCGGTATCATCGGGAGGTGTCCAGTTCCCGTGAGCGCATCCTCGACAGCTTCGAGAACGCCCTGATCCGTGACGGCGAAAGGGCAGCCACCATGGAAGCCGTGGCTGCCGCCGCCGACGTCTCCAAGGGCGGACTGCTCTACCACTTCCCCTCCAAGGAGGCGCTCGTCGACGGCCTGGCCGACCGCCTGCGCTCGCTGGCGGACAAGGACCGCGAGAGCATGACGGCGGCGCCCGACGGGGCGGCGCGCTACTACGTCCGCACCTCCGTCTTCGAGGACAGCCCACTGGACCGCGCACTCGTGTCCATGGCGCGCCTCGCCCAGCAGGGGCACCCGACGGCGAAGGCGTCCCTCGCCGACATCCAGGAACGATGGCTCGATGCGCTCGAGGCCCAACTCGGAGACCGCACGACGGCGCACGCCGTCAAGCTCCTCGGCGACGGCCTCTACTACGACGCGGCGTTCTTCGCCTCGGCGGGGACCGGGCGTACCGGCGGGGCGGAGATCGACGAGCTGCTCGACGTCGTGGACCTCATCGTCGGCCGGAGCGGGCAGGGCGGGTCCTGACGACGCCTCCCGGTCGTCCGGCGTCGGGAGGGTCCGGAACGGGATGCGGCTTACTAGAGTGAGGCGTGCAGGCAGGGTCCGCCCTGCGCCTGCGGAGGCACAGGGTGGGCACACAGCGAGGGGACGGCGGATGATCAAGGGTTTCAGGGACTTCATCCTGCGTGGGAACGTGATCGAACTGGCGATCGCCGTCGTCATCGGCAGCGCGTTCACGGCCCTCGTGGGCGCCTTCACGGCGAACATCATCAACCCCGTCATCGCCTCCGCCGGCGGGATCGATGCGGCGGGCTTCGGCTTCCGGATCCGGCCCGGCAATGACGCCACCTTCGTCGACGTGGGTGCCGTGCTCACGGCGGTGGTCACCTTCCTCATCACCGCGGCCGTGGTCTATTTCCTGTTCGTCGTGCCCATGAACCGCGCGAGCGCGCGGCTGCGCGCGCTCGCCGCCCCGCAGGACCCCGAAGAGGCACCGACCCCCGTCGACACCGCCCTCCTCACCGAGATGCGGGACCTGCTGAAGGACATCGCGGCACGGGGCGTCCGCCCGTGACCGGCCATGCCGGTCCGCAGGCGGGCCCGGGCTTCCTCCGCCCGCAGACCCTGCCGCTCCGCGCCGCCGTCCGCCTGGTGGTGGCCGCGGTCGTGCTCGTGGCGGTCCTGTCCACGTTCCTCGACACGGCATCGCGGAGCGCGGTGAACCCGTTCAACTTCTTCGGCTTCTTCACGATCCAGAGCAACGTGCTGGCGGCGGTGATCCTGCTCCTCGTGGCCGTGATCCAGCTCCGCGGGCCCGCCGAACCCGAGTGGCTGCAGCCCGTCCGGGCCGCCGCCACCACGTACATGCTCGTGGTGGGGGTCGTCTACAACCTGCTGCTGTCCGGTCTGCCGGGGGGCGTCGAACTCGCCTGGGCCAACTGGGTCATGCACGTGGGCTTCCCCGTCTACGCGGTCCTCGACTGGATCGTGGCCGCCGACCGGCGCCCGCTCTCCTACCGGGTGCTGCGCCTCGTCCTCGTCTACCCGCTGGTCTGGGTCGTGGTGGTCCTCGTGCGGGGCGCCACCGACGGCTGGGTGCCGTACCCGTTCCTCGACCCCGCCACCGGCTACGCGTCGGTCCTCCTGTACGTCGTCGGCATCGCTGCGGCGTTCCTGGCCTTCGGTGCTGTCGTGATCCTCGTCAGCCGCCACACCCGACCGGTCGCCGACCTCGTCGGTGAGGCTCGGCGGGGCCGCGCCTGACCCGCGCCTGACCCGCGCCCGGAAGCGCGTGCGCTCACCGCCGGGTGTCGGCGAGGTCCGACGTCGACGGCCCCTCGAGCAGCCTCCCGTCCGCCGTGAAGCGTGACCCGTGGAGCGGGCAGTCCCAGGACCGTTCGGCGTCGTTCCAGGAGAGGATGCCCTTCAGGTGGGGGCAGACGGCCGACACGCGGTACTGCATGCCGTCCACCGTGCACACCCCGATGGGACGTGCGCCCTCGCGGATCACCCGGCCCCCGCCCTCGCCCGGCGTGGAGGACGAGGACCTCGCGAGGCCGCCCAGCCAGCCGGTGACCATCTCCAGCCCGACGGCGGCGTTCGCCTGCGCCGTCTGGAGCGCGTCCGCCGGGCTGACCTTCGTCCGGTACAGCGTCTCCGCCCAGGGCATGTTGCCGCCGAGGATCTCGCCCGACAGGGCCAGCGACGCCGCGACGGCGTTGGTCATGCCCCATTTGTTGTAGCCGGTGGCCGCGTAGATGTGGCCGCCGCCGCCCGGCACCCTGCCCACGTAGGGGACGGCCGCGGCGGGCGTGTAATCCTGGGCGGACCAGGCGTAGGCGGGGCGTGCCGTCGGGAAGTACTCCTGCGCCCACCGCGTGAGGCCGTCCACCCTCGCCCGGGTGGCGGAGCTGTGGCCCACCTTGTGGCCGTTGCCGCCGACGATCAGGTACTTCGTTCCGTCCACCGTCGCGGTGCGCAGCGACCGGGTGGGGGAGTCGGCGCTGAGGTACATGTCCTCCGGGACCTCGTCCTCCACGGCCAGGGCGACGCAGTACGAGCGCATGGGCTGCAGCACGGCGAAATAGCCGCCGCGGTCGAGGATGGGGATGCCGGTCGCGAGGACGACGTTCGACGCCGTCACCGGGCCCGCGCTCGTCCTCAGCTCCACGCCCTGCTCCGAGGTCCTCGCGACGCCCTCCACCCTGACGCCCTCGACCAGCGTGCCCCCGTGCCGCCTGAACGCGGACGCCAGCCCGGCCAGTACCTCGAGGGGGTGGAACTGCGCCTGGTCCTTCAGGCGCAGGGTCTTCCGCACGGGGAAGGGGAGGGCGGCCGCGTTGCCGAGCTCGGTGTCGAGGCCGGCCTCGCGGCACGCCTCGTGTTCCGCGGCAAGCTTCCGTGCCCCCGTGTCCGTGATGGCGTACTCGACGGCGTCGCGGGTCTGATAGCCGATGCGGTTCTCGTCGCAGAAGCGCAGCAGCCAGCTCTGGCCCTCGCGGTTCCCGAGGACGTAGGCGCGGGCGAGCTCCGCGTCATGGTGCTTCAGGATGGTCGAGATGCTCGTCCCCTGCAGCAGCGAGAGCTTGGCGGTGGTGTTGCCCGTGGTCACCGCTCCGATCGTGCGGGCCTCGAGGACCGCCACCCGGTGCCCGGCGCGGGCCAGCAGGAGCGCCGTCGTCAGCCCCGTCAGCCCGGCCCCGACGACGACGGAATCGTAGGCCGCGCCGTCCGGCAGGGCGTCGGCCGGGATGTGGGGGGCGGTATCGAGCCAGAGCGATCTCATGATGATCCCTTCGGGAGCCGGTCGGTGGTCCCCACCGAACCACCAAGCCGGGTCATGGTCAAGCATCCGGTCCTGTCGGCGGTGGGCGCTAGGGTGGCCCGATCACCGTCCTCTGCGAAGGAATCCCCGTGCACGTCCAGCTCGTCCTTCCGCATCAGCTCTTCGAGGAGCACCTCGAGGCGTCCCCGGACACGCACTTCGTCTTCCTCGAGGACGACCTGCTGTTCCGCAGCCTGCGGTTCCACCAGCAGAAACTCGTCCTGCACCGCGCCGCCATGACCATCTTCGCGCGGAGGATCCGGGACACGGGCTACAGCGCCGACTATGTGGAGACCTCCGCGGAGGCCACCAGCCAGGAGCGGCTGTCGGCGGTGCTCGCCGACCGCGACGCCACCCGCGTGACCTACTACGACGTCGTCGACGACTGGCTCGAGCGCCGGCTCACCCGCACGCTCGCCGACGCCGGGGTGGAGACACGCGTCCTGGAGACGCCGCAGTTCCTCTCGGCGCGGGACGTCCTCGGCACCTACTTCTCCTCCCACAACTGGCGCATGCAGACCTTCTACGAGTGGCAGCGCAAGCGTCTCGGCATCATGGTGGAGGCCGACGGCTCCCCGACGGGCGGGAAGTGGAGCTTCGACACCGAGAACCGCAAGAAGCTGCCGAAGAAGATCGCCCTCCCGGATCTGCCCGCCTTCGAGCGGCTCCCGGAGGTGGAGGACGCCATCACCTGGGTCGCGACCGCCTTCCCCGACAACCCCGGCACCGCGGAATCCTTCAACTGGCCGGTCACGCACCGCCAGGCGTCCGACGCCCTGGAGGCATTCCTCACCGAGCGCTTCGAACTCTTCGGACCCTACGAGGACTCGATCGCCGTCGGTCAGACCTACCTGTTCCATTCCGCCCTGAGTTCCAGCATGAACATCGGGCTCCTCAATCCCGCCGAGGTGGTGGACCTCGCGCTCGATTTCGCCGAGCGCCACGACACGCCCATCGCCAGCGTGGAGGGTTTCATCCGCCAGGTCATCGGCTGGAGGGAGTACATCCGCGCGTCCTACGGGCTTCGCGGTCGTGAGATGCGGACCGGTAACACGCTGAAACTCACCGCGGACCTCGACCCCCGATGGTGGACCGGTGACACCGGGCTCGAACCGGTGGACTCGGTCATCACGCGCATCCTCGACACCGCCTACGCCCACCACATCGAACGCCTCATGATCCTCGGGAACGCCGCCCTGCTCATGCGGGCCAGACCGGATGCCGTCTACGAGTGGTTCATGGAGATGTTCATCGACGCCTACGACTGGGTGATGGTGCCCAACGTCTACGCCATGAGCCAGTACGCGGCCGGCACCATGATCACCACCAAGCCCTACGTCAGCGGCAGCAACTACATCAAGAAGATGAGCGACTTCAAGGACGGCTCCTGGCGCTTCAGCTGGGACGCCCTCTACTGGGAGTTCGTCCGGGACTACCGGGACCTGTTCGCCCGCAATCCGCGGTCCAACATGGTGGTGGTCCTTCTCGACCGCATGGACGCCGAGCGGCAGAAGGATCTGCAGCACGAGGCGGCACGGTGGCTGCCCGCCGACGGGTCGACGTCCGGAGCGGACCCGTGCCTCACGCGCACAGAGGCGAGGGCGCCCCTCGAGCAGCCGGCACCCGGGAGGCAGGCCGGGCAGCCTTCGGCGACGGAGGCCACGCTGCCCGGCCTGTAGACGGAGGCCACGCTGACCGGCCTATAGTCGGAATCATGGAACAGAGAACCCTTGGAAGAACCGGCCGTCCCGTCTCCGTCGTCGGCCTCGGCACCTGGCAGCTCGGCGCGGACTGGGGCGAGGTGGAGGACAAGGACGCCGTCGCCGTCCTCGAGGCGGCCGTCGACGCCGGTGTGACCTTCTTCGACACGGCGGACGTCTACGGCGACGGGCGCAGCGAATCCACCATCGGGGCGTTCCTCAAGGACAACCCGGGCCTCGACGTCCTCGTCGGCACGAAGATGGGCCGCCGCGTCGACCAGGCCCCCGAGAACTACACACTGGCCAACTTCCGCGAGTGGACCGACCGGTCCCGGATCAACCTCGGTGTCGAGACCCTCGACCTCGTCCAGCTCCACTGCCCGCCCACCGCCGTGTACAGCTCCGACGAGGTCTACGACGCCCTCGACACCCTCGTGGCCGACGGCGCCATCAGGAACTACGGCGTCAGTGTGGAGCGCACCGACGAGGCCCTGGCGGCCATCGCGCGCGGGAACACGGCCAGCGTGCAGATCATCCTCAACGCGTTCCGCCTCAAGCCGCTCGACGAGGTCCTGCCGGCGGCGCGGGCCGCCGGCGTCGGCATCATCGCGCGCGTCCCGCTGGCCTCCGGGCTGCTGTCCGGCAAGTACACGAAGGACACCGCCTTCGCGGAGGACGACCACCGCAACTACAACCGCGACGGCGCCGCCTTCGACGTCGGCGAGACCTTCTCCGGTGTGGACTACGCGACCGGCGTCGAGGCCGCCCGCGAGTTCGCGGAGCTGGTGCCCGACGGCGTCACGACCGCCCAGGCGGCCCTCGCGTGGATCATCGCGCAGGAGGGCGTGAGCACCGTCATCCCGGGTGCCCGCAGTCCGGAGCAGGCCAGGTCCAATGCGGGAGCGGCCGGGCACGCGGATCTCGGCGCCGAACTGAACGCCGCCGTCGCCGGCATCTACGACCGCCATTTCAGGGCCACCGTGCACCCGCAGTGGTGACCTCCCGCCCGGGGCCCGCCCGTACCGCGGGCGGGTTCCGCCGGGACTGACGCTCCGCTATGGTGGGCTCTGTCAGGTCAGACGGAGTTAGAGGACGTCTGTCATTGTTGGATCACCGATGAAGGAATCGACATGACCGAAAACACCTCAGGCGTCACCACGGGCGAGTCCCACACCATCCGCGACTGGACGGACCTCGCGGAGGAGATGTGGTCCTACCTGACCGGTCGCGGCGCCGCGATCAACTACACGCTGCAGGACATGACCATCGAGGTCCCCCGCGATATCGGCCCGGATGCCCCGCGCGCCACGTGGAAGTTCAACGGCACCCTGCGGATCACGACCAGCGACAACGCAGTCGGCGGCTCCGGCCAGCCCACCTGATCCGTCGCGTCATGGCCTCGTCACTCAGGCTCGACATCGACATCGACTTCTCGCTGGGGGAGCCGGCCATGGACGGCAAGCCGGAGGCAGGGTTGTCCGGCACCGTGAAGGCGGCCGGCACGACCGTCGAGATCTTCGTCGATGATCCCGGCGCCTTCCGCGGGAACAACCTCCCCCGCCTCGGCCAGGTGCGGGACGTCGCCCGGCAGCTGGCCCGGCGGGGTCTTGCGGTCTCGGTCTCCGGACCCAAGGGGCTGCTCGTGAGCATCGGCGCCGTGGAATCCTCCGTGGCGCAGCGGCTCGTCACGCGGTCCCCGCACATCCGTCTGGGCTCCCCCGGTACGCTCGCGCCCCTGCTCGGGATCGGCCGGCGCGCACTCGAGAAGCGTGATGCGCCGTCGCTCGTCCCTCCCTCCACGCCGTTCCCGCTCGTCCCGACCGTCAACCGCAGTATCCGGCGGACCATCACGACGACGCACTACCTGCCGGGAAGCGGTCGTCCGCGGCTCATCTTCGTCCAGAACTCCGCGACGTGGAGCGGCCAGGTGCCGCGTGAGTTCGAGCTGGTCGCCGACCGCACCACGATCGGCAGCGGCGAGGACGCGATGCTCAACCTCCCGGGCCTCGACGCCCTGCACGCCGAGGTGATCCACACGGAGGACGACGAATACGTGCTGGTGCCGCGCGGCACGGTCACGGGCAGCGTCAACGGCAGGGAACCCTCCGTCCTCCGCACCGGTGCCCGCGTCCAGTTCGGGGGGTGGGCGGTCGCGTTCTTCCGTGAGGAGTACGCCGACCATGGACGGCCGTTCGGGGGCCGCAGCGGCGGCGAACTCGCCTACCAGCGTCCGCAGCGCAATCCGCGGACGGGCGTCACCGAGGTGGACGGCTCCGCGGGCGTCGGAGACTTCCGACGACGGCCGCGCTGACCCTGGTGCACCCGACCGCACGGAGTGCCGCAGCGGCCGGTGGACGGGTGCGGCGTGGCGGATAGCGTCGAACTCCTGCTGGATGCGCCGTCGGAGCTCGTGCTGCTCGAGGACTGGGCCGCGCTCGAGGCCGCGGGCCTGCCGAACCAGTCACGCCACCGGTCCTTCAGCAACGCGCCGCACGTCACCCTCGCGGCCGCCGGGCGGATCGACGACAGCCACGACGCCCGCCTCGCCAGCGCGGCGCAGGGCGACCGGATGGAACTCGTGACCGGCGGGTTCCTCGTCTTCCCGACCCGGCGCCACTACGTGCTCGCCCGGCAGGTCGTCCCGGGAACCGCCCTGACCGGTCTCCACCGCCGCGTCTGGTCCGCCCTGGACCGCGTCGCGGACCCGGTGCCCACGACCGTCCCGGAAGCGTGGACCCCGCACATCACGCTCGGCCACGGGCTGACGGCCGACCAGCTGGCCGCCGCCCTCGGTGTCCTGCGGGACCGCTCACCCCAGCGGCTCCGCGCCGGCGCCGTCCGCCGGTGGGACGCGCACGAGAAACGGCTGATCCTGCTGGCCGACGGCGGCGGTGCAGAGGTCGGGGAGTCAGAGGACGTCGGTACGCAGTGACGCGGGGCGGACGAGGACGCCCTGCGGTTCGCGGATCCACCAGAGGCCGGTGGCCCGCTTCTCCTCCCGCGTGGAGAAGCGGTAGATGAACATCCGGGCGCGCACGTAGCGGGGGCGTGCGCCGTCGAACGGATCCCGGCGGAGCAGCTTCAGGATCAGGGGATCCGCCTCCAGGAGCTTGACGAGGAACGGCGTGAACCAGCCCCGCTCCGAGCCCAGGGCGAGGAACCACATCATCCAGTCCAGCCGCAGGTGGTACGGCGCGAACTGGCGCGGCATCCGCGCCGGGTCCCCGGGCTTGCCCTTGAACTCGTACTCGCGCCAGCGCGCGTCGGGGCCGACGTCGTCGAGCGTTCCCTCGACGATCACCTCGTACCGCACCTTCGTCACGCTCCCGAACGCCCCGTAGGCGTTGCCGAGGTGCCACCGGTTGAAGCTCGCGTTCATGAGCTGCCGCCGGGCGAACAGGTTCAGCAGCGCCGGCCCGCTCAGGTAGGCGAGGAGGAGCATCGCAAGGACGACGGCGACGGTGGCGTACAGCGGGGTCGGCGGGTAGGTGCCGGACAGCTCGAGGGCCGGGAACGCCGCCTCGTAGAAGGAATCGGGCACCGCGGCGAACGCCAGGATGATCGTCAGGGTGTTGAGCCAGGCGAAATTACCGGAGAGCACGAGCCAGCCCTGCGTGACGACGATGACCAGCGCGGCGAAGCCCGCCACCGGCTGCGGCGCGAAGAGGAGGAAGGGGACAACCAGCTGGGTGACGTGGTTGCCGGCGACCTCGATCCTGTGCAGCGGTCTCGGCAGCAGGTGGAAGAACCGGCTGGCCGGGTTCGGCATGGGCTGGGTCTCGTGGTGGTAGTAGAGGGCGGTGAGGTCCCGCCACGAGCGGTCGCCGCGGATCTTGATCATCCCGGCCCCGAACTCGAGGCGGAAGACGAGCCAGCGGATCATCAGGAGCACCAGGAACGGCGGCGCCATCCCGTCGGACCCGAGGAACGCGACGATGAACCCCGCCTCCAGCAGCAGGCTCTCCCAGCCGAAGCCGTAGAACGCCTGGCCCACGTTCACGATGGACGTGTACAGCCACCAGATCAGGAGGAACCCGACCAGGGGCACCCACGGTGGTCCGGCCTGCGGGACACCGAGGACGAGCAGGGCGGAGACGGCCGCACCGGTCCAGGCGACGGCGCGCAGCCTGCGGTCGGTGTAGCCGCGGTGGAAGAGCGACGGCCCTGCGCGCCGGCCCGCCCGTTCGAGGAACACGGGGACGGGCATGAGGCCCTTCTCCCCGAGGAGGGCAGGGAACTGCGCGATGGCGGACAGGAACGCGATGAGGTAGACGGCGGCGACCCCGCGCTGCGCGATCTGCCGCCCCACCTCGTAGTCCTCGGCGGCGAGGACGTCGGCGATCCACTCCATCCCCTCAGCGTCAGCTCTCCGGGTGGGAGCGTCAAGGGCGTTCGGTCCCGCGGGATCGCGGCACTCCGTCCGAATCGCGGCACTCCGTGCTACTGGGTGGCTGCTGGGAGTCCCGGCTCGTGGTCGCCGCGCGGGAGGTCGACGAGCACCTGGACGGCGGCGTGGTCGCTCGCATACCGGCCGTCCAGGGTGGAGGTGTTCACCGCAGCCTGGCGGACGAGCACGTCGGGTGTGGTGAGGATCCAGTCGATCCGCCGTCCCCCGTCGACGGGTTGGCCGTACCGGGGATAGGTGCCGTAGGCGGGGGTGAGGCGCTCGTCCGCCCGGGTCCACGCATCGACGAGGACCCCCGAGTCGAGGAACCTCCGGTACGCGGAGGAGGATCCGGCGTCGGAATTGAAGTCGCCCATCACGATGGTGGGCAGCCGGGGGTGGAAGAAGCGCACGAGGTCGAGCACCGAACCGGCGCTGCGGAGCCGCGCGTGCTCGGATTCGTGGTCGAAGTGCGTGTTCACGAGCAGGATCTCCCGGTCCGTCCCGCTGTCGAGGAACCGGCCCCACGTCACGATGCGCGTCACGCCGTTACCCCAGGTGGACGAGCCGATGAGCTTCGGGCTGTCCGAGAGCCAGAACTGGTCCCATTCGACGAGCCGCAGGCGGCGGGCGTCGTAGAAGATCGCCGAGTACTCGCCGCGGCTGCCGCCGTCCCTGCCGTCCCCGATCATGCGGTACCACGACGGCAGCGCGGCCTGGATCACGGTCAGCTGGTGGTGGAGGGCCTCCTGCACCCCGAGGACCACCGGGACCTCCCGCCGCAGCAGGTCCTGCAGGGGTGCGATCCTGTCCGGCCAGAAGTCGACGTCATCGGGCTGCGCCGACGGACGGTCGTACCTGATGTTCAGGCTCATGACGTGGAGGGAGGAACGGCTCGCCTTGATCAGGGCCGGGGACGGGGACGGGGATGGTGCGGGTGGTCGTGGCATGGGGCCCTTCCGGGGCGGCACGTGGACTGTGGCTGCGGCCCGGCGCTACGCCGGCGCACGGTCAGCCCAGGTGGTCCACGAGGTCCGCGGCGATACCCGTGTAGCGCGCGGGCGTCAGGGCGAGGAGCCGCTCCTCGGCGTCGGGGCTGAGCCCGAGGCCGCCGACGAACTCGCGCATGCGTCCGGCGTCCACGCGGTGTCCGCGGGTCAGGTCCTTCAGTCGCTCGTACGGGTCGTCGAGGCCGGGCACGCCGGCGATCGCCTCGGCGCGCATCACCATCTGTACCGCCTCCCCGAGGACCTCCCAGTTGCCGTCGAGGTCCGCCGCGAGGACGTCCTCGGCGACGTCGAGCCGCGCCAGTCCCTTCGCGACGTTCGAGACGGCCAGCAGCGAGTGCCCGAGGGCGACCCCGATGTTGCGCTGGCTCGACGAGTCCGTCAGGTCGCGCTGCCAGCGGGAGGTCACGAGGGTGGACGCCAGGACGTCGAGCAGGCCCGAGGAGATCTCGAGGTTCGCCTCCGCGTTCTCGAAGCGGATCGGGTTGACCTTGTGCGGCATCGTCGAGGACCCCGTGGCCCCGGCCACCGGGATCTGCGCGAAGTACCCGATCGAGATGTAGCTCCACACATCCGTGCAGAAGTTGTGGAGGATCCGGTTGAAACGGGCGACGTCGGAATACAGCTCCGCCTGCCAGTCGTGCGACTCGATCTGCGTGGTGAGCGGGTTCCAGGCCAGGCCGAGGCCCTCGACGAAGGACCGGGCGACGTCCTGCCAGTCGGCCTGCGGGACCGAGGCGTAGTGGGCGGCGTACGTGCCCGTGGCCCCGTTGATCTTGCCCAGGAACTCCGTGGCGGCGATGCGGTCCAGCTGCCGCGTGAGCCGGTGCGCGACGACGGCCATCTCCTTGCCGAGCGTCGTCGGGGTGGCCGGCTGGCCGTGCGTACGGGAGAGCATCGGGGTGTCCCTCGATGAGCGTGCCAGGTCCGCGATCGACGCGACGAGGGCGCGGGCGGCCGGCAGCCAGACGTCCAGGACCGCGCCCTTCACCCCGAGGGCGTAGGAGAGGTTGTTGATGTCCTCCGACGTGCAGCCGAAGTGGACGAGCGGCTTCAGGTGGCCGATGCCGATCCCGTCCAGCCGTCGGCCGATGAAGTACTCCACGGCCTTGACGTCATGCACCGTGACGGCCTCGATCTCGCCGAGCTCCGCCACGGACCCCGCGTCGAAGGACGTGACCATCGTGCGCAGCCGCGCCTCCTGATCCGCGTCCAGCGGGCCGGTCCCGGGCAGGACGGCATGCCGTGTCAGGTGGATCAGCCATTCGACCTCGACGTGGACGCGGTCGCGGTTGAGCGCCGCCTCCGAGAGGAAGTCGACGAGCGGGGCGACGGCCTCGCGGTAGCGGCCGTCGAGCGGCCCGAGCGTCAGGGACGACCCCTCCCCTCTGGGCAGAGCAGCGAATTCAACCCGGGGGAGCGCGGAGTCAGCCATTCCCCCATCCTTCCACGGTACCGACGGCGGGTGCCACGTCGGCGGTGCGGGCCCGCACGTCCGTCGCTGTCCACATACCGGGCCCGGCCGTCCGGCCGCCCCCGCCTTCCCTCCTAGCGTTGACGGACCAGCGGATGAGGGGGAGGGGTCATGGACGGGATGCCGGGCGGGACGTCCTGCGAGGCATGGGCTGTCGCGAGCTCCGAGGTTGCGGCGATGGCGGCGCGCCTCCAGTGGCATGCAGGGCGGCTCGGGGACATCCGCGGGCACGCCCTGTCGGTCGGCCTGCTGTCCTGGGACTCGCCTGCGGGCGGCACCTTCCGGGCCTACCTCGCGGAGCGGTGCGCGGAGCTCGGCCGTACCGCGGACCTGCTCGACGGCGCGGCGCAGGAACTGAGCGCCTTCGCCCGCCTGGTGCGCCATGCCGAGGAACTGCAGCGAGGGGTAGGACCGTGACGGACGGGCTGCGGCCCGTACCGGACGACGACGGCCGGCTGGCCGTCCGCGGGGGCGTCGGCGGGATCCGGTTCCAGTGGGAGGAGCTCGAGGAAGCCGCGCGGGTGCTGGCGGTCCTGGCCGCGGACGCCGGGGACGTCGCCGTCGGCCTCGGGTACCTCCACCAGGACGTCAGCGAGCTCCCCTGGCGGGTCATGCACCTCCACCTGCCCGGGGGAGCGGCAGGGCCGCGGTGCCAGGCGGTGCTGGCCCAGGTCGACGCCGCGTGGAGCGCCTCCCTGGCGAACGCCCGCGCCCTCGCCACAGCCGAGGCACGGCTCCGCACCGGACTGCTCGCCTACCACCTCGCCGACGACGTCGTCCTCGCCACCACCGAGGCGGCACGGCACGCGACCGGAGCGGCGGCCCGGAACCTCGCCCGGGCGGCCATCGACCAGGGAGCCCTGGCCGTGGGCCCCATCGCGCTGGAGGCCGTCGACACCGGGACGTCCGTGCCGTTCGACGGCACCGTCGGGGGCGTGCTGGACCGGGTGGCGGCAGTCGAGGGCGAGGAGCCCGGGACCTTCGAGGTGCTGCGGGCAGGGACCCCTGGAGCGCCCCTCTTTGTCGTCGTCCTCCCGGGCACCCAGTCCAGCGGCACCGCGGGGCCCGCGAGTAATCCCTTCGACGCCGGCGGGATCGCCGAGGCCCTGGCCGAGGACAGCCGCTTCACCGAGGAGGCCGTCCTGCGGGCCCTCGCCCGGGCCGGTGCACGGGAGGGGGACGCCCTCCTGGTCGCGGGCTACAGCCAGGGCGGCCTGCACGCCGTCAACCTCGCGGGTTCGGAGGGGGTGACCGGCCGGTACGACGTCCAGCTGGTCCTGACCGTCGGGTCGCCCACGGGCTGGTCCGCGACCGGCGGCACGGAGTACCTGCACCTCGAGCACGCGGCGGATCCCGTGCCCGATCTCGACTCGACACCCAACAGCGACGACCGCCACCGGACCACCGTCACCCTCACCACCCCGGTGCCCGGCCCCGGAGAAGGCGCCGACGGTTCCCCCGGACCGCAGGGCCTCGGCGCGGCGCACGGCCTCGAGAACTATGCGCGGGGTGCGCGCCTCGTCGACACCAGCGACGCGGCATCGCTCGCCCCCGCGGCCGCGCTGCTGGCCGCCGCCGGCGCGGGCGGCGTTGCACGCCGGTACTCCTTCACGGCCACGCGTCGGCCGCGGACCGACGGCACCCCACCCTCCGGGGGCGAGCGCCGCGAGGCGGACGCCCGGTCTAGGCTATGGCCATGACATCGATCGAGGACCTCCCGGCACCATCCTCCACTCCTGCGGCAGGCATCCGCCCACGGGGCGTCCTCGGGAAACTGCCCCGCTACGCGGCCGGCAAGCCGCCCGTCGTGGTGGAAGGGCTCGAGAGCTTCAAGCTGTCGTCGAACGAGAACCCGCTGCCGCCCCTGCCCGCGGTCCTCCACGCGATCGCCGCCGAGACGTCCATCAACCGGTACCCGGATCCCCTGACGACGGCGCTCCGGACGGAGCTCGCCGGCTATCTCGGCGTTCCCGCGACCGACATCGTCACCGGCGCAGGCAGCCTCGGCGCCCTGAACCAGATCCTCGCCACCTTCGCCGGGCAGAACGATTTCGACGCCCCCGACGAGGTGGTCTACGCGTGGCGCTCCTTCGAGGCCTACCCGATCAGCGTGGGCCTCGCAGGGGCTGCCGGCGTGCAGGTCCCGGTCCGGGAGGACGGCACGCATGACCTTGCCGCCATGGCGGCGGCCATCACCGACCGCACCCGCGTCATCCTGCTCTGCACCCCCAACAACCCCACCGGACCCATCCTCACGCGGGACCAGGTGGTCGACTTCCTGGCGACGGTGCCACCGCACGTGGTGGTCGTCATCGACGAGGCGTACCAGGAGTTCGTCCGCCGCCCGGACGCCGTCGACGGCATCGAGCTGTACCGGGACCACGAGAACGTGATCGTGCTGCGGACCTTCTCCAAGGCCCACGGTCTGGCGGGCCTCCGGGTGGGCTACTCGGTGTCCCAACAGCCGTTGACCGAGCACCTCCGGGTCAGCGCCGTCCCGTTCGCGGTGTCGCAGATCGCCGAGCACGCCGCCGTGACCTCGCTGCGGCACATCGGGGAGGTCGAGGCCCGTGTCCAGTCGATCGTCGACGAACGCGTCCGCGTCGTCGACGGCCTGGAAGCACTGGGCTGGCGCATCCCCGAAGCCGAGGGGAACTTCGTGTGGCTCGCCCTCGGCGAGCACACCCAGGACTTCGCGGCGAAGGCCGGCGAGCGGGCCCTGTCCGTGCGGGCCTTCGGATCGGAGGGCGTCCGCGTCTCCATCGGCGAGGAGGCGGCCAACACGCGCTTCCTCGAACTGTGCAGAGAGTACACGCACCGTCCATGACCGGCCTGCAAGGACTTAAATAGGCCTGCGGGCCCGCCCTGACTAGTCTTGATCAGTACGCCCCGGAAACATATGTTGTCCGATGTATGACTTACGACATACATTCCCCGACTGGAATGTATTGCGTCATGTGAGGAGTGGTTATGAGCGGCAGTCGTGTGCCTGCGGCGGAGTTCGAGGTCGAGGAGGTCCTGCGGGCCGCCCACTCCGCGGTCGGGGAGCCGCAGGAGCCGGCGGAGGACATGCTGCAGGTCCTCGCACCCGATGGAACGATGGCCGACGGGCTGTCTGCGGAGATCGACGGCGAGACCGTCGACTTCTCGCCCTACCTCGTAGCGACGGATGCAGCCCACCTGCGCTCGCTGTACCGGGACATGTTCCTGATCCGGCGCTTCGACCAGGAGTCCACAGCCCTCCAGCGTCAGGGTCAACTCGCCCTGTGGGTCCCCCTGACAGGCCAGGAAGCCGCGCAGATCGGTTCAGGACGCGCCCAGCAGCCCCAGGACTACGCATTCCCGACCTACCGGGAGCACGGTGTCGCCCTGACCCGCGGCGTCCGGCCGGAGGAGATCCTGCGCCTGTTCAGGGGAGTGACGAACGGCGGGTGGGACCCCCGTGAGCGGAACTTCCACCTCTACACCCTGGTGCTCGCTGCGCAGTCCCTGCACGCCGTCGGCTACGCGATGGGCATCCAGCGGGACCAGCTCGCCGACCCCTCGCTGCCGGACGCCGCCTCGATCGCCTACTTCGGCGACGGCGCGAGCTCCGAGGGCGACATCCACGAGTCCATGGTGTTCGCCGCGTCCTTCGACGCACCCGTGGTGTTCTTCTGCCAGAACAACCAGTGGGCCATCTCCGTCCCCGCGGCCGTCCAGAGCAGGGTCCCCCTGGCGCGGCGGGCCGAGGGATACGGGTTCCCGGGCATCCGCGTGGACGGGAACGACGTCGTCGCCGTCGAGGCCGTCACCCGCTGGGCCCTCGACCATGCCCGGTCCGGGAAGGGGCCCGTCCTCATCGAGGCCTACACCTACCGGATGAGCGCGCACACCACCGCCGACGACCCGACGAAGTACCGGCTCTCCGGCGACGAGCAGGAGTGGCAGCCGCGCGACCCCCTGGTCCGCCTGGAAGCCCACCTGCGTACCCAGGGACTGGCCGACGACGCGTTCTTCGACGAACTCGCCGCCGAGGCCCGGACCATGGCCACCGCCCTCCGCGAAGCCGTCCTGTCCATGACGGTGCCGGACCTGGAGAGCCGCTTCGCGAGCGTCTATGCCGAGCCCCATCCGCTGGTGCAGGAGGAGCTCCGGTTCTTCCAGCAGTACGAGGCCGGATTCGCCGACGAAGGGAAGCACGCCTGATGGCGACGATGACCATCGCGAAGGCGATCAACGAGGGGCTCCGCGCTTCCCTCGCCCAGGATCCGAAGACCCTCCTGATGGGGGAGGACATCGGTGAACTCGGGGGTGTCTACCGTGTGACCGACGGCCTCAAGAAGGAGTTCGGGGCGATGCGCGTCGTCGACTCGCCGCTCGCCGAATCAGGCATCATCGGCACCGCGATCGGGCTCGCCCTGCGCGGCTACCGGCCCATCTGCGAGATCCAGTTCGACGGCTTCGTCTTCCCCGGGTTCAACCAGATCACCACCCAGCTCGCCAAGCTGCGTACCCGGAGCGACGGCATGCTGAGTGCCCCCGTGGTGATCCGCATCCCCTACGGCGGGGGCATCGGCAGCGTCGAGCACCACTCGGAGTCGCCGGAGGCGCTCTTCGCGCACACGGCAGGCCTGCGCATCATCACGCCCTCGAACCCGCAGGACGCCTACTGGATGATCCAGCAGGCCGTGGACTGCGAGGACCCGGTGATCGTGTTCGAGCCGAAGCGCCGCTACTGGCTCAAGGGCGAGGTGGACACCTCGGCACCCGCAGGCGACCCGTTCTCCGCCCACGTCCTGCGCACGGGCACGGACGCGACGATCGTCGCCTACGGCCCGCTCGTGCCCGTCGCCCTCGCGGCGGCCGCTGCAGCCGAGGAGGACGGACACAGCGTCGAGGTGATCGACCTGCGCTCCATCTCGCCGATCGACTTCGATACCGTCGCTCGTTCGGTGACCCGTACGGGCCGCCTGATCGTCGCCCACGAGGCGCCGACCTTCGGCGGCATCGGCGGGGAGATCGCCGCACGGATCTCCGAACGCGCGTTCCTGTCCCTCGAGGCCCCCGTCATCCGCGTCGGCGGTTTCCACATGCCCTACCCCGTGGCCCGCGTGGAGGAGCATTACCTGCCGGACATCGACCGCATCCTCGAGGCCCTCGACCGTGCGTTCGCATACTGAAGGACCGTCATGACACTCAAGACGTTCAACCTGCCCGACGTCGGTGAAGGCCTCACCGAGGCGGAGATCGTGCAGTGGAAGGTGGCCGCCGGGGCGACGGTGGAGGTCAACGACATCATCTGCGAGATCGAGACGGCCAAGTCGCTCGTGGAACTCTCCTCGCCCTACTCGGGGACCGTGTCCGAACTCCTCGTCGCGGAGGGGGAGACCATCGAGGTCGGCACGCCGATCATCGCCGTCGAGGACGCCGTCGCCGTCGACGATCGCGCCGCCGCCGATGCTTCCGCAGCCCCTGCCGACGAGGCTCCCGTTCCCGTCCCCGAGATGCCCGGTGAGCTGGCCGGGGCGCAACCCGAGGGGCCCGGCGCCGAAGCCGCCGATCCGGGCGCCGCAGACCCCGAGTCCACCCCCGGTCCTCTCGTGGGTACCGGGCCGAAGGCCGACGCCGTGAAGCGCCGGCCGCGCAGGACGCAGCCGGCACCGGCAGAACGGCGTGCACCGTTGCCGCCCGCTCCCGCCGCACCGCCTGCACCCGCACCGCCTGCACCCGCTCCGTCGTCGGCCGCGCCACCTGCACCCGCTCCGTCGTCGGCCGCGCCCGCGGTTCCCGGTGCTCCTGCGGGGCGCCCGGACCGGCCCGCCGAGGCGCCCGGCAGGACCAACCCGCTGAACCAGCTCATCAACCGCGTCCTGGCGAAGCCGCCGGTCCGCAAGGCCGCGCGGGACCTCGGCATCAATCTCGCGGACGTCCCGGCCACCGGATCCGCGGGCGAGGTCACCAAGCAGGACCTCATGAGCTACCAGTCCCAGCGTGACGCAGAGCAGGACGGCGCGGACTCCTTCTGGTCGGACCGCACGCTCCTCGGGGGCGGCCGCATCGAGCGCATACCCGTCAAGGGCGTCCGGAAGGCGACGGCGAAGGCGATGGTGCAGAGTGCGTTCACCGCACCGCATGTCAGCATCTTCGTGGACGTCGACGCCTCCCGGACCATGGAGTTCGTGAAGCGGCTCAAGGCGTCCCGTGACTTCGAAGGCATCCGCGTGTCGCCGCTGCTGATCCTGGCCAAGGCGGTCATCTGGGCGGCGGCCCGGAACCCGTCGGTCAACGCGACCTGGGCCGAGGACGAGATCCTCGTCAAGCACTTCATGAACCTCGGCATCGCCGCCGCGACACCGCGCGGGCTCATGGTCCCGAACATCAAGGACGCGCAGGACCTCTCGCTGAAGGAGCTGGCACTGGCCCTCAACGACCTCGCGACGACTGCACGGGCGGGCAGGACGCAGCCCGCCCAGATGCAGGGCGGAACGCTGACGATCACGAACATCGGGGCGCTGGGGATCGACACCGGTACACCCATCATCAATCCGGGCGAGGTGGCGATCGTGGCCTTCGGGACGATCAAGCAGAAGCCCTGGGTGCTCGACGGCGAGGTGATCCCGCGCTGGATCACCACGCTCGGGGGCTCCTTCGACCACCGCGTGGTCGACGGCGACCTCAGCGCGCGCTTCATGGCCGACGTCGCCTCGATCCTCGAGGAGCCGGCGCTGCTGCTGGACTAGGGTGGGGCCATGGACCAGCAGCTACCCGGCGGACCACGCCGGAGCCCGCGACCCCGCTACCCGCCGAGCAGGCTCCTGCTCGTCGTGCTGATCGGTTTCCTGGCCTCGAGCGCGCTGCAGGTGGTCTTCCCCGACCTCGGCACGGTGGCACGGCTGTCGATCCTGGTGATCATCGCCGCACTCGTCTCGATCGCCGTGACCCTGCGGCAGCAGAAGCGCCCGCCGCGCTAGCCCGTCCTGCTTCAGACGCGTGCGCGGCGCCGCGCGACCCTACGCGGGACGGGGACTACCGGTTCTGCTCGATCGCGCCGCGGAGGATCGGCGCCAGCCGTCGGACGCCCTCGACGATGTCCTCGGGTGAGACGGCGCTGAAGGCCAGCCGGAGCTTGTTCGACGGCTCGTCGGACGGTGTGAAGGCGGCGCCGGGGATGAACACGACACCGGCGTCGATCGCCGTGTAGAGCAGCGGGTAGGTGTCGATGCCCTCCGGGAGGGTGACCCACACGAAGAAGCCGCCGTCCGGGGTGGTCCAGTGGACGCCCTCCGGGAACTCCTGGGCGAGGGCGCCGAGCATGGCGTCGCACCGCTCGCGGTAGAGGTCCCGCATGGAGCGCAGGTGCCCGCGCCAGTCGTACTCGGTGAGGTAGGCGCTCACGAGCATCTGGGTGAGCGGGGACGGGCACAGCACCACGGCCTCGCAGGCGAGGTAGAACCGGCGGTGGAGGTGCTTGGGCACCAGCGCCCAGCCCAGCCGTACGCCGGGCGCGAAGATCTTCGAGAAGGAGCCGAGGTAGATGACGTCGTCGGGGTTGTCCGCGCGCATGGGCTTCAGTGGCTCACCGTCGAAGCGCAGCATGCCGTAGGGGTTGTCCTCCAGCACGAGGATGTTGTTCTCACGGCAGATGTCGACCACGCGCTGGCGGCGATCGGCGGCCATGGTGATGCCGCTCGGGTTGTTGAAGCTGGGGATCGTGTAGAGGAGCTTGATCGAGCGGCCCTGCGCCTGCAGTTCCGCGATGACGCGTTCGAGTTCGTCGGGGACGAGCCCGGCGTCGTCCATCGGGATGGTGACGACGTCCACCTCGTAGGCCTCGAACGTGTTGAGCGCCCCGACGTAGGTGGGGTCCTCGCAGAGGATCACGTCGCCCGGATCGCAGAACACCTTGGCGGCGACGTCCTGCGCCGACTGCGAGCCGGTCGTGATCACGATGTCATCGGGGCTCGCACCCTCGATGCCCTCCGCCGCCATCACGTCGCAGACCAGCCGACGGAGTTCCTCCATGCCCTGGCCGCCGCCGTACTGCAGCGCCTCGAGCCCGTGGTCGGCGATGATCCTCTGGGCCGTCCGGCCGAGGTCGTCCAGGGGCAGGGACTTCAGGTAGGGGCTCCCGCCCGCGAGGGACACGAGGCCCGGGCGGATGGAGATGTCGAAGACATCCCGCACGGCGGACTGCTTGATATTGGCTGCGCGCAGCGAGAAGAGCTGGTCATGCCGCGCGGCGGAATCGACGGCGCGCTCCAGAGCTGCTTCGGTCTCGGCGGGCAGGAGGTCGGCGGGGGCTTCGCTGGAGGATGTCACGCCCAGAGTCTAGGCGCGGGTTCACCATCAGGCAACAGGTGTTGCCCAGCGGTGCAACTGGGGCCGAGTCACCCCACTCTCAGATCCATCCCGCCTCGCGGGCCTTCAGGGCCGCCTGGAAGCGGCTGTCCGCCCGCAGCGTCTCGAGCATCCAGGCGATGTGCCGGCGGCACGTCCTCACGTTGATGTCGAGGCGCCGCGCGATCGACTCGTCGGACAGCCCGTTGGCCAGGCCCTGGATGATGGAGCGCTGCATCGCGCTCAGGGGGGATCCCACCTGCTGCGGGCTGAGGAAGGACTCGCTGAGCTCCCAGGCGATGTCGAACAGGTGCGTGAAGATGTTGATGAGGCTGTGGTCGCGGATGACCAGGGCGGCCTTGTCGTCGCGTGTGAGCTGGCGGCCCACGAGCGCCAGTTTCTCGTCGAAGATGAGCATGCGCAGGGGGATGAACGGGAGGACGCCGAACTCACCGCCGCCCGCAGCGATCGCCTGGACGGCCTTGCGGGTGGGCACGTGGTCGCGCGTACTCGTGTCGTACAGGGTCCGCCGCCGGACCCCGTTCCCCAGGAGCTCGAGATCCTTGCGCACGCTCTCCTCGTGGACGTCCGCCGTCGAGCCCTGCCCGGGCTGCGCGATGTACACCTTCTCGGTGACGTCGCGCCCGTAGTCGATGAGGACGCGATGGATGAGATGCGGGTCCTCGAGGGTCTCCACCGACGTGCTGGCGAGGACGTGCTTGCGGGCGTCGAGGAAGGTGGGCAGGAGGCTCGACAGTTCGCGGCGCTGGGTGCTGATGCGCGCCTTGAGCTCCTGCATCTCGCGTTCGTCGGCGTCGACGAGGTCGGCGAGGGCGACGTCGGGGGAGACCGCGACGAGACCGTCGGCGCTCCCGGCCTGCGCGCTGAGCAGCCGACGGTCCGACAGCTCGCCGACGGCCTCGTCGATACGGCGCAGCGTCAGGCCGAGGGCCTCCGAGGCCTCGGCGCGCGTCCAGCCCGGGTGCCCGACGGCGTACCGGTAGACCTCGAGCGACGTCGCACCCAGCATGAGAGCTCCTTGTCCCCACCGCTGGTGCCAGCGGCGAATCGCGTGCGAAAAAGATGACATGTCCAGTTAATGACACGCAGGCGGGGCTGGCAATTCGACCGGCCGGACAGCGCCGGGATCCGCGCCGTTCCGCGGAACTCCGCCCTGTGCACCTCCACGTGGTGTGGCTGCGCAGCACCCCCGCGTCCTGTTCGCGCCATGTCCACAAACGGCCATCCCTACCGCTGGACACTACCCGCAGGCGCCCGACATTCTGATGAAGCCGGTTCGACGGAAGGCCCGAGGGAGGGCTTCCAGCGACGGACCGGGCACTGCCCCTCGGCAGTGCGGGGACAGCTCGACCACCCGGGACGCGGGCAAGGAAGGATCGCCATGAAGAAGGTATTCGGCGCAACTGCAGGCCTGTTGATCGTGGTGGGAGCTGTTCTGCCGGCGGGCCAGTCCGTCAGTGCCGCGAGCTGGGACTGGCCCAAGGGCCAGCCCACAGCGAGCAGCTGGGACTGGCCGAAGTAACAGGTGCCTCCGGGGCAGAGCCCGGAGGGCACCTCCAGAGCCCGCCCCAGCGGGGGTGATCACAGACCCTGAAGGAGAGAGCCATGAGCCAGCTGACCGCCGTTCGAACCGCCTCACGGACGGCCCTCAGCACTCAGTGGTGGCACCTCTCCCTCTCGACGGGTGGCTTCGATGTAGCGGACGGCATCATCGAAGAACTGGTCACCCCGCTGGTGGCGCAGGCCCGGGCGCTCGGCGCCAAGCGGTGGTACTTCTCGCGGTGCGAGGACCAGCCGACGGGCATCGTGGGGCAGGTCAGACTCAGTATCCACGCCCATCCCCGCGTCCTCGAACCGCTACGCGCCTTCCAGCGGGTACTCCATGCCCGCAGCGCGAGGAGCATGCCACTGCTGGTGGTCCGCCAGCACTTCACCGCGCCCGCGGGCAACACCTACTACTCCGGCGGCCGGGAGATGGCCGACCCACAGCTCGAGGCCAACCTCGTCAAGTACGGGGGCGTCGAGGGACTGCACCTCGCCGAGGAGGTCTTCGAACTCGGCTCCGAACTGGCCCTCTGGGCGAACCGGCGTTTTCCCCGCATGCAGAGCCGCTCGGCGCTCGGGGCGCTGATCCTCTTCGACTCCGCCCAGAGCATGATGCAGGGGCCCCGCTCGGCAGGGTGGCCGGATCGCCGCCGGCTCTCCTGGGACTTCTACTGGGACAGCCACCTGCGCACGTGCACCGCCGACGTCGGCCCGCGCGCCGCCGGTGTCCGCGAGGCGATGGCTGCGCAGGTCGCCGCGAAAGCGCCGGGCTTCCACGCCCTCATGGCGGCTACGGCGTCCGAATCCGCCGTCCAGACCTGGCGACGGCGCTGGTACCGCGCACTCGACACCTACCTGTACCGCGCGGACAAGGTCCGCGTGAGCCGCAGCGCCCAGCACCTGACGGTGTACCAGGCGCACATGGCGCTGAACCGCCTCGGCTTCGTCGCCCGCGAGGAAGCGGCACTCGGGCTGTACGCGCGGAGCTGGCGGCCGCAGATCGATCCGACCCGGGCGGCGCGGACCGTCTCGTAGCGGGGCGCACCCATCGAGCGAAGGACTGCACCATGAACGCAAGGACCACCATCGTCCTGGCCCTGGACGACGCCGACCTCTCCGAGGCCCTCGGCTGTTCGTCCGAGGAGGTCGAGTCGATGCAGAACGACGGCGTCCTCGCCTCGCAGGGCCAGTTGTGGGAGATCGGACCGGCACGGGACTACCTGAGGGACGCCGCCTGGGCGGACAGCCTCTGGCACTGAGGCGCCCAGCGGGGTTCGAGGGCGCAGGGCCAGGAGCACACAGGACGCGGCCCGAGTAGTGCCGTACCCGTGGTCCCGGAGGATCAGGCCGCGACGGGAGCGGCTGCCCCGGCGAGAGCCGTCAGCACATCGGTGACCTGCCCGGCCACCTCGGCGTCGTCCCTCGGGTGCAGCTCCGCGAAGCGGGTCACGGAGCTGCCGATGGAGAGCCGGGCGTCGTCGAGCACCGTCGCGCCGGCGACGCCGAGGGAGCGGCGGGCCTCGTCGTGGGCCCACACCCCGCCGTACTGGCCGAAGGCGGACCCGATGACGGCGGCGGGCTTGCTCGAGAGCGCCCCGGCGCCGTAGGGGCGGGAGAGCCAGTCGATGGCGTTCTTGAGGACCGCGGGCATGCTGCCGTTGTACTCGGGGGAGACGAGCAGGATGGCGTCCGCCTCGGCGGCCGCGGCACGGAGGGCGACGGCGGCCCGGGGGCGGTCGGTGTCGTTGTCGATGTCCTCGTTGTAGAACGGGACATCGTTCAGCGCATCGAAGGTGACGACATCGACGGCCTCGGGGGCGTGTGCGGCAGCGGCCTCGGCGAGCTGGCGGTTGATGGAGCCGTCGCGCAGGCTTCCGACGAGGGTCAGGATCGTGGTGGTCAAGATGTCTCCCAGGGCTGGAGGGCCGTACGGCCGGGTTGATCGGTCACGCGACGGGCGCGTCTCCCTCCTACAAGCGGACCGCAGTCCGTTTTATTCCGCCGCTATAGTTGCCGCATGCAGGAGGAGGAATCGCTCCGGGTCACGGGCGACGACGGTGAACGCACCGACGCGGCCCGCAACCGCCGCCTCATCCTCGACGCCGCCGCCCAGATCGTCGCGATCTGCGGGCCCGACCGGCTCACCACCGACGCCGTGGCCCGCCGCGCCGGGGTCGGCAAGGGCACCGTCTTCCGGAGATTCGGCAACAGGGCGGGACTCATGCACGCGCTCGCGGACGAGGCGGGACGCTCCTTCCAGCACGCCTTCATGGCCGGCCCTCCTCCCCTGGGGCCGGGGGCGCCGCCCCTCGAACGGCTGATCGCCTTCGGAGAGGCGAGCATCGAGCGCATGCGGTTCGACGGGCAGATCCTCAGGGCCGCCGAGCAGCAGGGCGGACCGGACCTCGAGCACGCCACGCAGCAGCTCACACGGTTGCACCTCTCGCTGCTGCTGCGCGGCCTCGACGCGCCGGACCCGGAACTGGCCGCCTACCAGTTGTCGGCCTTCCTGAACGCGGGCCTCCTGCTCCACCTGCAGGAGAACCGGGGCATGTCGAACGCCCGCCTCGCCGCGTCCTGGCGCGTCCTGGTCTCTGCCCTCGCGGCAGGTTCCGTACACGGCAGGACTCCCACGGAGCCGTTGTAGACTGTCAACCGCCGACGTCCCGTCGGCCGTCAGACGAGGTTGGTGGAGCGTGGAGGAGATACCCGAGGAGATGTCCGGCGCCCGTGAGGCACTCGAGGACGGGACCGGCCGGCGCCTCCACGCGGTGGCCGACGCGGCGGCCCAGGACTTCGCTGCTCTTCCCCCCGGGGCGGCAGCCGCGCGCCTCCAGGACCTGCTGGTGGACCACCCCGATGTCCACGCCTTCCTGCAGGAACTCGCCGAGTTCAGCGCGGAGACCCTCGGCACCCGGGGCGACACCTACTGCGGCATCACCCTCCAGCGTTCCCTCCACGAGCAACTGACCGTGGGCAGCAGCGGCGCGAAGGCCCGGGCCATGGACGAGGTCCAGTACGAGCACGACGACGGCCCGTGCCTGCACGCCCTCCGCGTGCACGACGAGGTGTTCATCGCGGACACCCGCACCGAGGCACGCTGGCCCGAGTTCATGGAGCACATCAGGCGCAACGGCGTCGGCGCCATGTTCTGCCTGCCTCTGGACCTCGAGGGGACGGCCCGCGCAGCGCTGAACCTGTACGCCGAGGACGCCTCCGTGTTCTCCGAGGACTTCCGGCGCATCGCCCGCGCCTTCACCGTGCAGGCGTCGCAGGCCCTGAAGCTCGCCGTCCGCGTGGCGCACCATGCCGCCGCGGCGGAGGATCTCCACGCCGTGCTGCAGACCCGCACCGAGATAGACCTCGCCGTCGGGATCATCATGGGCCAGGACAACTGCTCGCAGAAGGAGGCGTTCGACAAGATGCGCCGGGCCTCCAACTCCCGCAACGTCAAGCTCCGGGTGCTCGCCGCGGGCATGGTCGCCGGGCTGAACGGCACCGTTCCCCGCGCCCACTTCAACCCCTCCTGAGCCCTGTGGCTGTGATGCCGCACCGGCCCATCCGCACGGTGCTGGTGGGCTTCGGCCACGGCGGCAGCGTCTTCCACGCTCCGCTGATCCAGCACGATCCCGGGCTGGACCTCGCCGTCGTCGTCACACCGAGCGCCGACCGCCGGCAGGCCACCAGGGCCGCGTACCCCGCCGTCCTGGTGGTCGCGACCCTCGACGAGGCGCTGCGGGCCGTGCCGGATCTGGACCTGGCCGTCCTCTCCACCCCCCACGCCACGCATGCGCCGCTGGCCGCCGCGGCCCTCGGGCGGGGCCTGCACGTAGTCGTCGACAAGCCCTTCGTCGTGAACTCCGGAGACGGCGAGCGGCTCGTCGGCGCCGCCCGTACGGCCGGCCGGCTCCTCGTCCCGTTCCACAACCGACGCTGGGACGGGGATTTCCTGCTGGTGCGTGAGGCCGTCGCGTCGGGGGTGCTGGGCGGGGTGCGCCTCTTCGAGTCGGCGATGGAGTCGTGGAAGCCGTCTGTCAGGAAGCCCTGGAAACGTGATGCAGGGCCGGAGGACGGCGGGGGCGTGCTCTACGACGTCGGCTCGCACCTGATCGACCAGGCCCTCACCCTCTTCGGCCCGGCGGTCCCCGTGTACGCCGACCTGCGCAATGACCGCGGCGGCGCGGCCGAGGACTCCGCGTTCCTCGTCCTGAAGCACGACGGCGGGACCACCAGCCACCTCCACGCAGGGACCCGGGCGCCGCTGGCCCGGGACCGCTTCCGCGTGACCGGGACGCAGGCAGGCCTGACGATCACGGGCGCGGACCCGCAGGAGGCCCTGCTCGCGGCGGGTGTATCACCCCCCGGGATCCCGGACACGGCCCGCGCCACCGAAGGTGCTCCCCGCGGTCGGCAGGGGCGCGACGGGGACACCGAGGCGCTCGTCGTGGGCTCCGGCCGGTACCCGGACTTCTACGCCGGAGTCGTCGCAGCGATCCGAGGGGACGGGCCGGTCCCTGTGACCCCGGAGGACGCCCTCGACGTCGTGCGGGTGATCGAGCGGGTCCATGGCGCGTACCCGCCCGGCCCGCGGGGCGCCTGACCGGACGGGTCGGCCCGGTCAGGCGCGGGGCATGCCTAGACCAGGGCGGACCAGTCGTCCGCCAGTTCCAGGCCGTGCGCCTCGGACACCGAGTGGTGCGCCACCCGGCCCGACGCGACATTGAGGCCGCGCGCGAGGGCGGGGTCCGCATGGAAGGCGGCGCGGACGCCCCGGTCGGCGAGCGCCACGGCGTACCGGAGCGTGACGTTGGTCAGCGCGTAGGTCGACGTGTTCGGGACGGCGCCGGGCATGTTGCCCACGCAGTAGAAGAGCGACCCGTGCACCGTGAAGGTGGGGTCCTCGTGCGTGGTGACGCGGGAGTCCTCGAAGCACCCGCCCTGATCCACCGCGATGTCCACGAGGACACTGCCCGGCTTCATGCGGGACACGAGTTCGTTGGTGACGAGCTTCGGGGCGCGGGCGCCGGGGATCAGGACGGACCCGATCACGAGGTCGGCCTCGAGGACGGACGTCTCGATCTCCAGGGAGTTGGAGGCGACCGTCTTCACGCGCCCGGAGTACAGCGCGTCGATCTCCCGCAGCCGGGCGATGTCGATGTCGAGGATGGTGACTTCGGCTCCCGTGCCGACCGCCATCGCCGTCGCGTTGGTGCCCGCGACGCCGGCCCCGAGGACCACGACCTTGGCGGGGCGGACACCGGCGACACCGCCGAGCAGCAGGCCGGGGCCGCCCGCGGGGGCCGTCATGACCTGCGCGCCGACCTGGACGGACAGTCGCCCGGCCACCTCGGACATCGGGGCGAGCAGGGGCAGTGAGCGGCCGTCCTGGACGGTCTCGTAGGCGATGGCGGTGACGCCGGCGTCCACCAGGGCCCGGGTCAGTGCGGGTTCCGCGGCGAGGTGGAGGTAGGTGAAGAGAATGAGGCCCTCGCGGAAGCGGTGGTACTCGGCAGCGACCGGTTCCTTGACCTTCAGGACCATGTCAGCGCGCGCCCACACATCGTCCGCTGCGTCGACGAGCTCGGCGCCCGCAGCCTCGTAGGCTGCGTCCGTGATGGTCGAGCCGATGCCCGCTCCGCGTTCCACGAGCACGGTGTGCCCGTGGGCCCGGAATTCGTGCACGCCGGACGCGGTGATGGCGACGCGGAATTCGTTGTTCTTCACTTCTTTGGGGACGCCGATGATCATTGGGTTCTCCACGGGTTCGATCGGGCGGACGGGGTAGCTCCACCATAGGGAACAAGATGGAGCCCGGAGGCGGGCCCCTTCGCAGGTGCCGCCATGGCCGGCCTGGGAATCCGCGCGGGGTGGCAGCGAGAAGCGCATCATTCCGCACCTCGAGCGAGGTGTGAGCTGGACCACTAGCAGATGCCCGACGGGGCGACCATCGACAGATGTCGAGTCCGGGGGCGGCAAGTGTCGCCCCCGGCGGGCGGCGCGCCTACTGTTGGGCTGTGCAGAACCAGCAGATCGAGGACCTCGTGGAGTCGCTCGCGCAGACGCTTGGGCGCGGACTGTCCCTCGAGGACCCCGACGGCGTCCTCCTCGCCTACAGCAGCCACCAGACCTCCGCCGACCGTGTGCGCGTCAACTTCCTGCTGAGCAAGAAGGTTCCAGCGGACGTCAGCGAGTGGCAGCTCCGCCACGGGATCGCGCAGGCCGTCCGCGCGGTCGCCGTCCCCGCCAACGAGGAGCTCGGGATGCTGGGTCGCGTGTGCGTTCCCCTCCTCGTCCGGGGCTTCCGCGTGGGCTACCTGTGGGTGCAGCAGCAGTCGAGCGAGGATCCCGCCCCGGGCATCCTCGCCGCCCTGCCGGCGGTCCGGCCGACGATCGATCGCCTCGCCGAACTGCTCCTCGAGACGGACACGGCGTCCTCGGAGCGGCGCACCCAGCGGGAGACCACGTTCCTCGCCGCCTGCCGTGGGGTCGCTTCCGCCGTGGAGGACCTCCGTGGGTGGCGGGAGCTCGGCGGCCATGGTCCCTGGCGGGCGGCGGTCGTCCACGAACTGTCGGAACCGTCACCCAATGCCGGGGCGGAGGACCCGCACGAGGCCGCCCTCCTCCAGCGCACCATCGCCCTGCAGGCAACGGTCGGCGTCGGGCCCGTCCTGTTCAGCGCAGGGGCACCCACCCACTCCGTCCTGCTGTGCGAGGCCGGGGTGGGCCGGAGCGCCCTGCAGCACGTGGTGGACCGGTGCCGGGTCGAGGTCGCCAAGCGTGCCGGCCGCCCCGCGGGGCGGTTCGTCCTCGGCCTCAGCGAGCCCGCCCCCGACCCGCGCGACCTGGCGGACGCCTTCCGCCAGGCCCAGCACGCGGCCCAGGCAGCTGCAGTGGACCCCCAGCTCGGCGGCGTGTCGGCGTACGCCGACACGGGCGTCTACCAGTTCCTCGGCGCGGTGGGCTGGCAGGCTCCGGCGCGCGGCAGCGTGCGGTTCGACGAGCTGTGCGAGGCCGACCGCCTGGACGAACTCCTGCCGGTCCTCGAACTGCTCTACGACAAGAACGGCTCCGTGCAGGACGTGGCCCTGCAACTCCATCTGCATCGCAGCAGTGTCTACAACCGGCTGACGAGGATCCGCTCCATCATCGGCGCGGACCCGCTCGCCGGGATGGTGCGCCTGGAACTGCATCTCGCCCTCAAGGCCCGCAGGTGGCGCTCCCGCCCCCGCTTCGAGCAGTCCTAGGATCGCCCGTCCAGCAGCCCGTCCAGCAGCCCGTCACGCCTCGCCGTGCTCCGCGGCGGAAGGCTCCACCGTCCCGGGCTGCCCGGCCGGGGGCTCCGAACGGCGCAGCTGGCTGCGCAGCCAGTCCTCGACGTCGGCCCGACGGAGACGCCGGTGCGATCCGCGGTACTCCACCGGGAGGGTGCCGGCGTCGGTGAGCTTGCGCAGATAGCTGTGCGAGATACCGGCGAGCTCGGCCGCCTGCGAGGTGGTGAGCAGCTCGGCGACCGAGGTCACCTGGACGGCGTCGCCGTCGGAGAGGCGGGCGAGGAGGTCGATGACGGCGGCCTGCGCCTCCCCGGGCAACCGGTGCGCCGTGCCGTCGACGAACACGGTGACGTCGGCGCTGCCGCTCAGTGCACGGCGCAGCGGAGCGGCCTGTTCGGGCGGAAGCGCGGCCGCGGATCTGGGGGCCCTGATGGTCATGGGGCCATTGTGGCACCCGCTGTCCGGAACCGACACGATTACTCGGTAGCCGAGGGTTCCGCATTGAGTAGCAGAGGTCTACTCTCGGCGTATACGTACCCCTAGTGCCTGCACCCAGCGTCGGTTGCGGGCACGGAAACGGTGAACCTCATGACAACCATCGATCACGGGCGGAGCCTTCGCACCAGTAGCTCTGTCTTCCCGGTCCAGTCCACGGAGGAAGAACCCTCCTGCCCCCTCTGCCTCACAGCCGACTACCTGATCTTCGAGGAGTTCGTCCCCGCACGCCAGGCCGACCACTCCACCGACCTCCTCCCCGCGAGCGCGAGCTACACGTGCTCCGAGTGCGGGACCTTCAACGCGCACGCCGTCCCGGCCTCGTGGCGACCGCCGCAGTGGTTCTGGTACAACTGACCGCCTGACCACAGAGGGCCCAGAGCCCCCTTGACCTTCACGCAGCGTCAATTCCTACTGTTGAATCCTCCCGGCGCACCGTGCGGCGGGAGGAGGTGGACGGAGGAGGACGGCGTGGATTATCCGATCGCCACCGTGGCCCGGCTGGCCGGCACCACGAGCCGGACGCTGCGCCACTACGGTGATGTCGGCCTGCTGGAACCGTCCCGCGTGGGCGCCAACGGTTACCGCTTCTACGATTCCGCGGCACTCGTCAGGCTCCAGCGCATCCTGCTGCTGCGCTCCCTCGGACTGCCGCTGCCGGCCATCCGCGCGGTGCTCGACGACGGCGATGCGGCGGCTCCGGCTTCCGCCCTGCGGGCCCACCTCGACCACCTCCGCGGCGAGCAGCAACGGCTCGACCGCCAGATCGGTGCGGTCCTCATGACGGTCGAGGCCCTGGAACGAGGAGGAACCCATGCCCGGGAAGATGTTCGACGGATTCGACCACACGCGTCACCGGGAGGAGGTCGAGGAGCGGTGGGGTCAGGACGCCTATGCGCAGGGGGACGCCTGGTGGCGCGGCAAGACGGACGAGGAGAGGGAGGCGTTCGGGAGGGTGGTCACCGAGCTCAATGCGGCCTGGACCGACGCCGCGTCCCGGGGGGTTCCACCCACCGACGTCGAAGCCCAGGAGCTGGCCGGCCGTCATACCGCCTGGCTCTCCTCCGTCCCGGGCGTGCCGCGCGACGACGACGGCGCACTCCTGCCCGAGTACGTCCGGGGACTCGGGGAGATGTACGTCCAGGATCCACGGTTCGCGGTGAACTACGGCGGCCCCGGCGGCGCGGAATTCGTCCGGGCCGCGCTCGAGGCCTGGCTCGTTCGCACCCCCTGACCGGCCGGCTCCGCAGGCTGGTCAGCAGCCGACCGACCGGTCCCTCCCGGCCCGCTTCGCGCTGTACAGGCGCCGGTCGGCCTCCCGCAGCAGGTCGGTCGTCGTCGTCCCCGGTGCACAGTCGGCGAAGCCGACACTCGCCGTGAGCCGCAGGCCGCCGTCGATCTCGGGCCAGCGGAGGTCCCGGATGGCGGACAGCACCCGCGCCGCCACCTGCTCCGGGTCGGCGTCCTGCTGCAGGACCAGCAGGAACTCCTCGCCTCCGATCCGGGCGACGTGCTGGACGCCGCTGCAGGTCTGGAGGGCCGAGGCGACGGCGACCAGCACGTCGTCCCCTGCCGCGTGCCCGTAGCGGTCGTTGACCAGTTTGAAGTGGTCGAGGTCGAGGATGGCCAGGGACCCGGTCCACGGACCGCCGGTCTGCCAGGTCCGCACGACGTCGGGCAGCGTGTCCTCGACCCACCGCCGGTTGCGGACCTTGGTCAGGGGGTCGACCGCGACGGCCGCCTCCGCCTGCTCCGCGCGTTCGAGTGCCTCGGTGACGTTCTGCTCGGCGAACAGGTGGTCCACCCGGGAGCGGCGGGCTTCGATCCACCGGCTTCGTGCCGCCTGGTGGAACTGCCGGTGCAGTTCGTAGGCGAGCCGGAAGTCCGCAGCGGACGCCGCGATGGCGGCGCGCTCCTCGAGGACCGTGGAGGCGACCTCCTCCAGCGCGTGGTGCATGGTGATCTGTTCCGCCCGGTCGAGGGCGAGCCGCGCCGCGGGGAGGTTGCCGACACCGTGGTGTGCCTGCGCGAGCAGGAGCATCCGGGTGGCGCGGGTCTCCGGCTGCGACGTCGCGGCGTCGTCCACGCCGGCCCGTTCCAGCACGTCGAGCGCATCCCAGGGACGGTTCTCCGCCAGGTGACCGCGGGCGAGCACATCCGAGAGTTCGGCTTCGAGGTCCGGGGACATGGTGATCACGGCCTCCAGCCGCCGCATCCAGAAGCGTGCCTCGTCCGGCATCGACTCGTCCAGTGCGGCGTGGAACGCATTCGACGCGATCCGGGCCAGGAGTTCGGGGTCGGCCAGCTGATCCGCGAGGGCGAGGGCGCGGCGGGACACGTCGAAGCCGTGCTGGAGGAGCCCCGCGACCAGGAGGCCGACCGCCTGGCGGGTCAGGAACTTCGCCCGGAGCTGGGGCAGTTCAGTACCGTCCAGCAGCGTGACGGCGATGGTCGCCTGCTCGGCACCGGAGCCGGAGTGCCCGGCGATGAGGTCCATCATCGCGATCAGGGCGTGGCAGCGGCTGGCGAGCCTCGCGTCGCCCTGCTCGGTGGCCCATTCGAGGATCTCCTGGCCCCGCGTCCGCGCGCCGGGCGCCCCGTCCGTGCGGGCCATCGCATCGAGCCCGGTCACCTCGGCCCAGAACGCGACGTCGAGGCGGCCCAGCGTCTCCGCGAAGGCCCTGATCTCGGCGGCGTCCGCCACGGCGCGGGGGAGATCGGCACTGATCTCGACGGCTTCGAGGGTCGCGATGAGGTCGCTCTCCTGGGCGAGGCGGAGGGAACCGCTCTCGATGACGGGGTCATTCATGGTGTGGCTCCAGGTGGTCGGGCAGCGCTGTTGTGCTGACCGTGGAGCGTGAACGAGACCATGGTGTGCGCTGACATGCCGGATGAGACTGGCGTGTGATCAGTCTGCCGTGTCGGAGGCATCGCCTCAAGGGTCCCGGCACACGGATTTCGACGCGCCGTTCAGCGCTCGCGCGGAGAGGCGGGTGCCGTTCCGGGCGTGTCCGCGTCTCCTATGCTTGATGCACCACGGAGCTGCCGTCCCCCCGCGTCGGCCCACCGCAGGACCGCCAGGGATCACAGGAAGGACCGCCGTGACCACGGACAGCAGTGCGGACGGCCAGGGTGCGGTGAGCCGGGCGGCCGACGCCGTCGAACAGGTCTCCGATTCCCGCCCCCTGGACGTCGCGGCGCGCCTCGGCTTCACGGCGCTCGCGGCGGTGCACATCCTGATCGGCGTGATCGCCCTGCGCCTCGCCTTCGGTGGAAGCGGGGAGGCCGAGCCGACCGGACCACTGGAGGAGGTCGCCGAGGGGCGGCTCGGACCGCTTCTCATGTGGATCTGCGCCGTCGGCTGCGCGGGCCTGGCACTGTGGCAGTTCAGCGAGGCGACGCTGCGGGCGCGCCATCTCGGTGCTGCCCAGCGCCTCGGCAAGCACATCTCGTCCGGCGCCCTCGTGATCATCTACGGGTCCATGGCGGGGACCTTTGCCCGCTTCGCGCTGGGCGACGGCCCCGATTCCTCCGAATCCACGGTGGACTTCACGCGGTCGCTGCTCACCTCGGGTCCGGGTGCGGCCCTCGTGTTCGTGACGGCCGGGGTCGTGCTCGGGATCGGCGTGTACTTCGTGATCAAGGGGCTGAGGCGGGGGTTCCGCCCCGAACTCCAGGCGTTCGAGGACACCGCTCGCGGTCGGGTCATCGAGATCCTGGGCGTCGTGGGGCACGTGGCGAAAGGGGTCTCGCTCCTTCTCGTCGGCGGCCTGTTCGTCCTCGCGGGCCTCGACCGCCGGCCGGAGGAGTCGACCGCGCTCGACGGGAGTCTGAAGGCGCTCCAGCACCATCCTCTGGGCGTGTACATCCTGACCGCGATCGCGGTCGGACTCATCTGCTACGGGATCTTCGCCGTCGTCCGAGCCGTGTTCGGACGCATGTGAGAGCGCATGTGACCCCGGCGGCAGGGCGCGAGCCCAAGTACTGCAGGTCGTGCGGACGCCGCATGGAGTGGCGGAAGAAGTGGGAGCGGTCGTGGGACGCGGTGCTGTACTGCAGCGACGCGTGCCGGGCACGCAAGGTGACGCCGATCGACGCCGCCCTCGAGGAATGGCTCCTTGCGTGCCTGCAGCGGGCCGGGCGGAGGGCGACGGTCGACCCGGCGGACGCGGCATCCGCGCTCGCCGCCGACGGCAGTACCCTCAGCGAGCCTGCCCGCAGTGCCGCCCGCCGCCTCGTGAACCGGGGCCTCGCAGAGATGGTGCAGCGCGGCGCCGTCGTCGATCCGTCGACGGCGAAGGGCCCGGTCGTGCTGCGGGCACCCCGTTGAGGACGGCGCCGTGCGGCCCGCGGGGCGGCATGGAGGCACATGCCGGTCGCGGTGTGCTTCGGTGACGCGCTCAACGACGGAGGAGGCCCTGGTGGTCACCGGGGCCTCCTGTCCGCCCGTTGTGGCTCGTGGTGGCCCCCGCCGAGAAGGCCGGGCTCGACTGCTTCGGCAGCCGGCTGATAAGCGCGAAGCTCCCGCTGCGGACAGCTTCAAGATCTTCCGCGGCGCCACAGAGCGCCAGTGCTGCGTCGGCCACCTGAACCGGTGAGTCCGGTGTCACCAGGCCGTCGGCCCGGAGGCTGATGAGGGACTCGACCAGGCGGAAGGCTATCTCGCCGTGGTGCTGGGGGTCATCGCTCCAGAGCGGATCGGGCGCCACGGCCGAGCCGAGTCGACGGTAGAGGCTCCGCAACTCGGCACGAGCCGCGAGGAAATCGCCGAACCGCGGATCCCTGGCCTCGGGCAGGTGGTAGAGGATGCCGACGTTCCACGGGCCGCTGCACAGCTGCGTCCCGTCGAACAGCGCCACGGCGTGGAGCCGTGCCGCTGGGGACGGGTCATCCGTGACTGTTCCCGTGGCAGCGCATACCGCCCTCGCAAAGGACAGCCCCTCCGCCACCGTCCCGGTCAGGAGTGCCTCGAGGATGTCGTCCTTGGTGGCGAAGTGGTGGTACAGGGAGGACTGGCGGATGCCGACGGCGTCCGCGATGGCGCGGGTGGAGGTTGCGGCATAGCCCTGCGTGGTGAAGAGCTCGGCCGCCGCGTCGAGGATCTCCTCGCGGGCTGTTGCTCCGCGGCGGGTCGACTGTTGCGCGCGGGGACGTCCCGGTCCGGCTGAGGTCACGCCTCATTCTTACACCCGGACAGAGACCTCTCCGTCGGCAGCGCCCCCGTTCCGGGAGGCGCGAAACATCACCGAAACGTCCTCCTCACGAGGGTTTAACGCAGGTGAAACCCGGGCGGGACCTCGGATTGGAAAACTATCAGGTGACCGGTATTACCGAGGGTTCCGACGCCTCTCTGCCGGCACCCACCCGTTCCGAGCCCGGAGACACAGATGACGATTCCACTCTCGACCCACGCGGACGACGCCGACCTCACTTCCCTCGGGTACGAACCGTCCCTGCACCGCAAGCTGGGCCGGTACGCCTCCTTCGCGGCAGGCTTCTCCTTCGTCTCCATCCTCACCACGATCTTCCAGCTCTTCGCCTTCGGCTACTCCTTCGCCGGACCGGCGTTCTTCTGGACCTGGCCCATCGTCCTCGTCGGCCAGCTGCTCGTGGCTCTCAACTTCGCGGAACTGGCCGCACGGTATCCCCTGTCCGGTGCCGTCTACCAGTGGGCGCGACGTGTCGGAGGGGAGACCGTGGGGTGGTTCGCCGGCTGGTTCATGGCCATCGCCCAGGTGGTCACCGCCGCCGCTGCTGCCATCGCCCTCCAGGTCGTGCTGCCCCAGTTGTGGAGCGGTTTCCAACTCGTCGGCGGTGACCCTGCCCTCAACACCGTCACGGGCGCCGCCAACGCCGTCGTCCTCGGCGCCATCCTCCTGGTGGCGACCACCGTCATCAACGTCGTGGGCGTCCGGCTCATGGCGCACGTGAATTCGATCGGTGTGACCTGCGAGATCATCGGGGTCGTCGCCGTCGTCCTCGCCCTGATCACCACGGCACAGCGCGGGCCCGACGTCGTCCTGGACACCACCGTGCTGCAGACGTCGGAGCTCGGCGCGGTGGGCGCGTTCCTGGTCTCCGGCCTCATGGCCGCCTACGTCATGGTGGGCTTCAACTCGGCGGGCGAACTGTCCGAGGAGACCCGCGACCCCCGCCGCACCGCCCCACGGACCATCATCTCCGCGCTCGCGATCTCCGGCATCGGCGGGGCCCTCATGATCATCACCGCCCTGATGGCCGCACCCAGCCTCGACGACGGCCGCCTCGCCACCGAGGGCCTGCCGTACGTCCTGACCGCGGTGCTCGGGACCTTCTGGGGCAAGGTCCTCCTGGTCGACGTCGCCGTCGCGATCTTCGTCTGCACCCTGGCCATCCAGACCGCCGGGTCGCGCCTGGTCTTCTCGATGGCGCGCGACGGCAAGCTCCCTGCCTCCGGGCTGCTCTCCACCGTCCACCCCCGCCGCGGAACCCCGATGTGGCCATCCGTCGCCATCGGCGCCCTCGCCGTCGGAGTCCTGGCCATCAACGTGGGGAACGCCGCCCTCTTCACCACGCTGACCAGCGTCTGCATCGTCATGGTCTACATCGCCTACCTCCTGGTCACCGTCCCGCAGCTGCTCAACAGGCTGCGTGGGGAGTGGCACCGGGTGGGGCAGACCATGCCCTCCGGGCTCTTCTCCCTGGGCCGGTGGGGTCTCCCCGTGAACGTGCTCGCCGTCCTCTACGGGGCCGTCATGGTGGTCAACCTGGCATGGCCCCGCCCGGAGGTGTACGACCCCGCCGGTGAGAACGGGATCCTCCTCTACTCCGCCCCGCTCATGGTCGCCGTCGTCCTGCTCGGAGGCCTCTGGGTCCGCCGGAGCATCACGTCCAGGGCCTCCTAGCAGCCCCGCCGCACCAGTTGCCCTCCACAGAACCGACAGGACCGACAGGATCGCCATGACACAGACCACCGAGACCCCGGCGGGGACGGCCACCACGGCCGGAGCCCGGGCCCACGCGCGGGACCAGCACACCCGGACGGCGGACACCATGCGCCACATACCGGTGGCCTCCGCCCCCGCCTCGCTCACCGATGCGCTGCCCGACGACGCCGCGGACCACCTCGTCTGGTCCGAGACGCTGGCCTTCGGCCGCTACACGACCCTGCACCTCGCCCGGGGCACCCGCATCCGGCTCACGGACACCGGTGACGCCTGCGTGCACACCCTCCTGTACCGGGCGGGAGCCCTGCACGAACGCTTCAATGCGGCGGACACCGTCAAGGTGCCGTGGCAGGCCTACCCGGGGACCGGGCACCCCCTCCTGTCCGACGCGGGGCGGGTCCTGGCGACGATCGTCGCGGACACCTCGGGCCACCACGACGCCCTGACGGGCGCCACGACCCTGGCCGGCAACACCGCCCGGTACGGAGCAGGGACGGCGCACAGCGCGTTCCCGGCCGCCCGCGAGCTGCTCACCCTCGGGGCACTGAAGAACGGGCTCGGGCCCAGGGACGTCGCCCCGTCGCTCACCCTCTTCAAGGGCATCCGCGTCGACCCCGATGGCGGCCTCCGTTTCACCGGAGGCGCCGGCCCGGGTGCACACGTCGACCTGCTGCTGCACGTGGACGCCGTCGTCGTGCTGGCCAACACCGCGCATCCGCTCGATCCGCGCACCGACTTCACCGGCACCGCCGTCGGGATCGCCGCCTGGCGGGCCCCCGGGGACCTCGCCGCCCTCGCAGCCGGGCAACTGGCCGGCCCGCTGGCGCCCGAACACCTGCAGGCACTGCACAACACCGAGCACGACCTCGCTGCAAGGAGCACCCCATGACCACCACCGCCACGCACCAGGCCCCCGACGCCGCCCTCGTGCCCGGCGCCGTCGTCCTCGACGAGTACGTCGAGGCCCGCGGCCCCTGGTCCGCCGTCGTCGCCGCGGGCGACGTCCTCACCATCGTGGACCTCGAGGGCAACCAGGCCGTCGACTGCCTGCTCTACGCCGCCGGGGACACCACCGTCCGGTACTCCGCGCCGGTCACCATCGCGCAGCAGCGCTCCATCGTCCTCACCACCGGCTCCGTGCTCCGCGCCGACACCGGTCTCGCCCTCATGACCGTCGTCGCCGACGAGGTCGGCGTGCACGACACCATCGGCGGCGCCTGCTCCCAGGAATCGAACACGCTCCGGTACGGCCAGCACACGCGCGAGCAGCACGCCTGCGTGGAGAACTTCCTCATCGAGGGATCCCGCTGGGGACTCGGCAAGCGCGACCTCGTCTCCAACATCAACTGGTTCATGAACGTGCCCGTCGATCCCGACGGAGCCCTCGGGATCGTCGACGGCCTCTCCGCCCCGGGCAAGCGCGTCGCCCTGCGGGCCGAGGTGGACACCCTGGTACTCGTCTCGAACTGCCCGCAGATCAACAACCCCTGCAACGGCTTCGACCCCACCCCCGTCCGCATGATCGTCACCCGCCCGGAGAATGCCGCATGAACCGCTTCGACACCCTGCTCGTGGCCAACCGCGGGGAGATCGCCTGCCGCATCATCGAATCGGCCCGGAAGCTCGGGCTGCGCACGGTCGCCGTGTTCTCCGAGGCGGACCGCGGCGCCCGCCACGTCCGGCTCGCCGACGAGGCCGTGCTCCTCGGCCCGGCACCGGCCAAGGAGTCCTACCTCCGCGTCGACGCACTGTTGGCGGCCGCAACGGCCACCGGCGCGGGAGCCATCCACCCCGGCTACGGCTTCCTGTCCGAGGACGCGGACTTCGCGGAGGCCGTGGAGGCCGCCGGACTCGTGTTCGTGGGACCCACGCCCGAGCAGCTGCGCATCTTCGGCACCAAGCACACCGCCCGTGATGCCGCATCCGCCGCCGGCGTCCCCATGATCGCCGGGTCCGGACTGCTCGACGGCGTCGAGGACGCCCTCGCGGCCGGAGCCTCGATCGGGTTCCCGCTCATGCTCAAGGCGACGGGCGGCGGTGGCGGCATCGGCATGACCGTCTGCAGCACCGAGGAGGAGCTCGCCGAGAGCTTCCCGCGCGTCGCCCGGCTCGCCGGAGCCAGTTTCGGGACGGCCGGCGTCTTCGCCGAGCGCTACGTGGAGAACGCCCGCCACGTCGAGGTGCAGGTCTTCGGCGACGGCGAGGGCCGCGTGGTCAGCCTCGGCGACCGTGACTGCTCACTGCAGCGCCGCCACCAGAAGGTGCTCGAGGAAGCGCCGGCGCCGGACCTCCCGGACGAGCTCCGCGAGGAACTGCACCGCAGCTCACGGGCCCTGTGTGCGTCGCTGGGTTACCGTTCGGCCGGAACCGTGGAATTCGTCTACGACTCCGCACGCCAGGAGGCCTCGTTCCTGGAGGTGAACGCGCGCCTGCAGGTCGAGCACCCTGTCACCGAGTCGATCACCGGCGTCGACCTGGTCGAATGGATGCTCCGCCTCGCCCAGGGCGGACAGGATGCCGCGGCCGTCCTCGCCGGGGTGCCCGACGCCGTCCCCGTCTCCGGTCATGCCGTCGAGGCCCGGGTCTACGCGGAGGACCCCGCCCGGGGCTTCCAGCCCAGTGCAGGCACGATCACGAACGCCGCCTATCCCGACGCGGGCCACGTGCGCGTGGACACCTGGGCCGAGACCGGCAGCGAGATCTCCACCAACTACGACCCGCTCCTCGCCAAGATCATCACCTCGGGTGCCGGCCGTGATGAGGCCTTCGACCGGCTGGCCGACGCCCTGGCCGGGACGCGGATCGACGGCATCGAGACCAACCTCGGCATGCTGCGCGCCGTCAGCACCCTCGACGTCGTCCGCGCGGCAGGGCACTCGACCAGCACGCTGGACACGGTGGGCGATCCCGAACCGCGCATCACCGTGGAGCGTGCGGGCCTGCAGACCAGCGTGCAGGACTGGCCGGGCCGCACCAACCTGTGGCAGGTGGGCGTCCCGCCGAGTGGCCCGATGGACGACCTCTCGTTCCGGCTCGGCAACCGGGCCCTCGGCAACGAGGAGGGCGCCCCCGGCCTCGAGTTCACGATGACCGGACCGGCCCTGACCTTCTCGCACGAGACCACGCTGTGCGTGACCGGCGCGGAGGTCCGCGTCACGGTGGACGGTGGGGAGGTCGCCGCATGGGAGCCGATCACGGTTCCCGCCGGAGGAACGCTCGACGTCGGGAGCGCGGAGGGGTCCGGCCTGCGCGGCTACATCCTGTTCGCGGGCGGCCTCGACATCCCGCTGTACCTCGGGAGCGCGTCCACCTTCACGCTGGGCCAGTTCGGCGGGCACGCCGGCCGCGTCCTCCGGACCGGCGACGTCCTGAGGACCGTGCCGACCGTGCTACCTGCGGGAGTCGCCGCTCCGGTGCCGCTCGACGCCCGGCCCACGCTGACCACGCGATGGGAGCTCACGGTGGTCGAGGGCCCGCACGGCGCCCCGGAGTTCTTCCAGCGGGAGGACATCGACGAACTCCTGGCGGCCGACTACGAGGTGCACTTCAACTCCGCACGGACCGGCGTCCGGCTCATCGGGCCCAAGCCCCGCTGGGCGCGGGACGACGGCGGCGAGGCCGGGCTGCACCCCTCGAACATCCACGACACCGCCTACTCCGTCGGCGCGCTGGACTTCACCGGGGACACCCCCATCCTCCTCGGACCGGACGGTCCCAGCCTCGGCGGGTTCGTGTGTCCGGTGACCGTCGTGACGGCCGACCGCTGGAAGCTCGGGCAGCTCCGCCCGGGCGACACCGTGCGCTTCGTCCCGATCCGGGCCGTCCAGGCGCCGTCCATCCGTGATCTCGGTCCGGGCCGGCAGCTGATCCCGGACGCCACGGATCCGGCGGGCATGGGATCCGTGGCGAACCGGATCCTCCGTCGGGGCGACGGCGACGACGGCGTGCTGGCGCGCGCAGGGCAGGAACCGGGCAGGCCCGCCGTGACCTACCGGCGCTCCGGCGACGACAATCTCCTCGTCGAGTACGGTGACATGGTGCTCGACCTCGGTCTCCGGGCCCGCGTCCACGCCCTGCACCAGGCCGTCGAGCACCTGCGGCTTCCCGGTGTCGTCGACCTGACCCCGGGGATCCGCAGCCTGCAGATCAAGGTGGACCCCTCCGTCCTGTCCACCCGCCGCCTGCTGCAGGTGGTGCAGGATGTCGAGGGCGCCCTCCCGGCCAGCTCGGAGCTCGTGGTGCCCAGCCGGTCGGTGCGGCTGCCCCTGTCCTGGGACGACCCGGCGACCCGCGAGGCCATCGAGCGGTACATGGCGGGCGTCCGGGACGATGCCCCGTGGTGCCCGTGGAACATCGAGTTCATCCGGCGCATCAACGGGCTGGGCTCGGTCGGCGACGTCTTCGACACCGTGTTCGACGCCGAGTACCTGGTCCTCGGCCTGGGCGACGTGTACCTCGGAGCGCCCGTCGCCACACCGCTCGATCCCCGGCACCGCCTCGTCACCACCAAGTACAACCCCGCGCGCACCTGGACACCGGAGAACGCCGTCGGCATCGGTGGTGCCTACATGTGCATCTACGGGATGGAGGGACCGGGCGGCTACCAGTTCGTGGGCCGCACCACCCAGGTCTGGTCGCGCTACGCCGACTCCGCGCCGTTCCAGGCGGGGTCCCCATGGTTGCTGCGGTTCTTCGACCGCATCTCCTGGTACCCGGTCGGTCCGGAGGAGCTGATGGACCTGCGCGCCGACATGGCAGCAGGCCGGGGGCGCGGCGTGGAGATCGAGGAGGGGACGTTCTCGCTCGCCGAGCACGAGCGCTTCCTCGCCGACAACAGCGCGTCCATCGCGGAGTTCCGCGTCCGGCAGTCCGCAGCCTTCTCCGTCGAGCGGCAGGCGTGGGCCGATGCCGGTGAGTTCGACCGCGCCGATGCCGCTGCCGCCGTCGTCCTCGCGTCGGAGGACCTGGTGGTGCCGGACGGCGCCTCCCTCGTTCCGGCGCCCTTCGCCGCCAGCGTCTGGAAGGTGGACGTGGCGGTGGGGGACACCGTGCTGAAGGGCCAGGCACTGATCTCGCTCGAAGCCATGAAGATGGAGACCGTCCTCACCGCTCCCTGCGACGGCACCGTACTGCAGGTCCTTCCCCTCGCCGGGTCGCAGGTCGTCGCCGGCGAGGCGCTGGTGGTGCTGGGCGCGTCGCCCGGACCGGGACAGGATGCCGGGTCACGACAGACGGAAGAGGTCGCAGCATGAGCGCCCCGGCAACCGATCGTGTGCGCGCCGCCCTCACGGCCGTCACGGCAGTCGACCGTCCCGAGACCTGGGTGACCCTGCGGACGGCGGAGGACCTCCTCGCCGACGCGGCCGACGTCGACGCGCGGGTCGAAGGCGGCGAGGAGCTTCCCCTGGCGGGCCTGCTGCTCGCCGTGAAGAACAACGTGGACGTGGCAGGGACCCCCACCACGGCGGCCTGCCCGGGCTTCTCCTTCCTCCCCGCGAGGGACGCGGAGGCGGTCCGCCGCCTGCGGGCAGCAGGAGCCGTGGTGCTGGGCTCCGCCAACCTCGACCAGTTCGCCACGGGCCTGGTGGGTACGCGCAGCCCCTACGGCGCTGTCCGGGATTCACGCCGTCCCGAGTACATCTCGGGCGGGTCGAGTTCCGGATCGGCCGTCGCCGTCGCCCTGGGCCTCGCCGACATCGCGATCGGCACCGACACCGCCGGATCGGGGCGCATCCCCGCAGGCCTGCAGGGCATCGTGGGCATCAAGCCGACGCTGCACGTGGTCCCGACGGACGGCGTCGTCCCGGCCTGCCGTTCCTGGGACGCCGTCACCATCCTGGCGCGCGACCTGTCGACGGCGGAGCGGGCGATGGGTGTCATGGCCGGGGGAGCACGAGCGTGGCCGGCCGATGTACGCCTCGCAGCTCCGTCCCGACCGCGCGTCGCCTATCCGGCCGATCTGCCGGAGCTGTCGCCGGCCTGGGCTGCGGAGTTCGGCCGGCAGGTCGCCCGGCTCGCGGCATCCGGCGTCGACGTGGAACCGGTACCGATCGACGTCTTCCTCCAGGCCGCCCGGCTCCTCTACGACGGGGCGCTCGTGGCGGAGCGCCACGCCGCCGTGGGGGAGTTCGTGGAGGACGCCGCCGGGGACGGCAATCCCGCCGGCCTCGATCCCACCGTCGCCGGCATCATCGGCCGTGCGGGCGCGCTGCCCGCGCACCGGTACGTCTCCGACACGGCGCGCCTGGCCGAGCTGAAGCGGGCGGCACTCGTGCAACTCGAAGGCTTCGATGCCCTCCTGGTGCCCACCGCGCCGGCGCATCCCCTCCTCTCCGAGGTCGCAGCGGACCCGGTGGGCGTGAACTCGCGCATGGGGACGTACACGAACTTCTGCAACCTCTTCGACATGTGCGCTGTCGCGGTGCCGGCCGGGACGGTGGACGGGGCCCAGTTCGGTGTGACGCTGGTCGGGCGCACGTTCGAGGACGCCGTCGTCGCCGACATCGCCCGCCGCATCGAGCACACTCCCGCTCCTCCTGCCCTGTTCGCGGACGCGGCCGTCGGCCCGATGGACGCCGCCGGGCCGTGGCCGTTGGCAGCGGGAGCAGCCGGTGTCCCGCTCGTCGTGGTCGGAGCGCACCGTCGGGGCCAGGTCCTCGCCCCGCAGCTCGAGGAGCTGGGTGCTTTCTGGGACGGCCCCGTGCGTACGGCCGCCCGGTACCGCATGGTGGCCCTGGACACGCATCCACCGAAGCCCGGCGTCTACCGCTCCCACAACGGCGCGGAGCTCGTCGGTGAACGGTGGATCCTCTCCGAAGCAGCACTCGGGCGGTTCCTGGCGGTGCTGCCCGAACCCATGCTGCTCGGTTCCGTGCACCTCACCGACGGGACCACCGCCGTGGGATTCGCCTGCGACGCGGTGGCCGCCGCCGAGGGCCGGGACATCACGCAGCACGGGGATTGGATCGCAGCGATGGCGGCGCGCCCGTCCGGAGGGACCGCAGGGCACACGCGCGAGGAGGAGCAGCGGTACGGCACCCTGCGCACCTTCCTGCTGACAGCGCTCTCCCGCGGTCATGCGACAGGGACACGCCGTGGATAGCCCGCCGGCCCCTCACCGTTCCTCCGACACGCGAGGGGCGACGCAGACCGTTCCTGCCGATTCCGCACGCAGGAGGATCGTGGACGAGCGTGAGAAGGCGACCGGATGGTGGCGAGCGATCCTTCATCCGGGACGGACGACGGAGGCGACCGCTTCCGGGCAGGCGGGCGCGAGCGCGGACTGGCGATACTCGTGGCTACTGCCAGGGGATGCGGTGCTCTCCGCTCCTACGGAGATGTCAGCTCGTCGCGATGCACCCGGTCCACGCCCTCGCGACCGCCAGCCTGCGGGAGCAGGCGGAACGGGATGGGTGCGCGGTCGTCGTAGCTGATCGTGGGGTCCATCGCGGCGTTCAGCAGGTCGCCCACCGTGCCACCGGTATCGGTCAGGGACGCGAACTCCGCGCGTTCGTCGGCGAGGCGACGGAGAGCCAGGTCCGTGAGCGCGTGGGCCTCGCGCGCAGCCTGTTCGCCGTGGACGGGTCCGTGAACGACGACGACTTCGCGTGGGGCGCGAAGGTCTCGGTGGGGCTCGACCGGCTCATCACGGAGTTCGACCTCGACTCGCTCGCCTACTACCACCGCGGCCTCGCCGGGGAGCAGCACGAACGCCTGGGGCGGGCATGATCCCCGGTGCGTCCATCCTCACGGCCCGCGGCGTCCCCATGGCGGGGGAATACGAACTGCGGACCTCCATCGCGATGCTCGCGGGGCAGGCCATGGGCGCGGGAGGGTCCTTCACGGAGATCCAGCCCTGAACTTCCTCGACGGCGCGTCGAGCATCGCCACGTCTCTCTCTCTGATCTCCCCCGCGAGATCCACGACGACGAACGGAGACCCATGGACGTGGAGTGCGAGGACTTCGGCGCCTCGCAGACCGCCATGGCCGAGACCGAGGTCAATGCACGGTGGCAGGCGGAGATGGGGTCGTTCTTCGTGGCGCTCGAGGGCCGCCCGGACGAGGGTTTCCTCAGGCTCGAGGAGGTCTTCCACCTCGAGGACCAGCTGTAGGAGGCAAGCCGGTCGAAAGCCTCGTCCGTCGGTGGCAGCGATAGAGTCGTGGGAACCCCTGACGAAAGCAGCAACAGATCTTCCGCCGTATCCCCCGCACCACCGTCCCCCTTGCGATCGCCATCCTCCTCGGAGGGGTCGGCTGCACCTCGAGCGAGCCGCCCCGTACCGGCGAGGCGGCAACGTCCTCCGCCCCCTCGGTGCTCCATGCAGAGCCCGGCACCGGCACGCGCCGTGTCCTGGCGGGTACCGAAGCGCAGTCGTCCGTCGCCATGAGCGGCATGCTGTTCGAGCGCAGTCCTGCTGCCGTGGTGTTCACCCGTCAGGCCGAGACCGGTCTGGATCTCACGGACGCCGACCTGGCGGCGGCAACAAGTGCTGCCGTAGGCCTGCAGATCCCCCTGCTCGTCATCGGGCCGGGTGGATCGAACGGCGCAGAGGTCGGCGCCGAGCTCGACAGGCTCGGGGTCGAGACGGTCATCGGGTACGGCGACCCGACCGCGGAATGGGCCGCCGTGGCGGGGCCGCGAGCCCTCGTCGTCGGCCCCACCGCAGCGGCCGACTTCGAGGCCGTCCTCGGGCTGTCGGCCACCCCCGAGACTGTTCCGGCAGCCGACGTCGTCGCCTCGATCGGCGATCTGGACGCAGGCCACCCACGTCTGCTCACGCTGGAATCCGCCCCGGCGGCAGGCCCCTCGGCCACGGGAGCCACACCCGGCGCCGTCACCATCCCCTCCTCCGGCTCGGCGCTGACCGACACCGCTACTGGAGCGCGTATCCCGCCCTTCACGCCCCCAGCTCGGCCGGTCGACGCACTCGTCCTGGCCACACCGACTTCGGCTCTCGGACCCCTTGCCACCGCCCGGGCTGCCGGAGCCGACGTCGAACTGGCCGCGGACGCGGACCCGCGGGCCACCGTCAGCACCGTGGATGCCGTCCGGTCCCACGCCGACGACGCCGTCGTCGCGATCGGTGTCCCTTTCGGCGCCGAGGAGACCTTCGCCCAGCGGGTCCAGGTCGCGGCAACAGCCCCCCAGTTGCCGGGAGGCGGCCAGACCGTCTTTCCCGGACGCCGGATGGTGGCTCTGTACGGACACACCAGCGGACCGGCCCTCGGAGCGCTGGGCGAGCAGGGTATCGACGAGACGATCACCCGGGTCAAGGATCTTGCCGCCCGGTACCAGCCGTTCAGCGACGAACCCGTGGTACCCGCCCTCGACCTGATCGCCACTGTCGCCAGTGCGGAACCCGGGAACGACGGCGACTACTCGAGAGAGACGCCCGTCGAGGATCTTCGGCCCTGGGTCGACGCCGCCGAGGAACAGGGCGTGTACGTCGTCCTGGACCTGCAGTCGGGGAGATCCGACTTCCTCTCCCAGGCCAGGCTGTACGAGGAACTCCTCGCGCGTCCGTCCGTGGGCCTCGCCCTGGATCCCGAGTGGCGGCTCGCCCCGGGCCAGGTCCCGCTCCGGCAGGTCGGCACGGTCGATGCGGCGGAGATCAATACCACCACCGCCTGGCTCGCGGACCTCACGCGGGACCGGGCCCTGCCTCAGAAACTCGTGATGGTCCACCAGTTCCGCGTCGACATGCTCAGCGGGAGGGAGGACCTCGACATGTCCAGGGGTGAACTCGCCCTCACCCTCCACGCCGACGGCCACGGCACGCCGGGGGAGAAGCTCGAGACGTGGTCGGCGCTGCAGGGGGTGTCTCCCGCAGGGGTCTGGCCGTCATGGAAGAACTTCTATGACGAAGACCAGCCCATGCTGACCCCCGAGCAGACGTACTCCCTCGTCGATCCGAAACCGTGGCTCGTGACCTACCAGTAGACCGCCCTGAGCCTGCAGGTCCGCGCTCAGTCGGGGAGATACGGCTCGAACTGGTCGAGAGTGCCATCGAGCACCGGCACGTCGAGTGTGGTGGATTCCGACGGCGTCGCGAGGGTGATCTGCGTAAGGGAACCGGGAGGCTCCCCGACGGTACCGAGGAGCTGTTCATTGGTGTCCAGCGGGTACTGGCCGTCCGGGGGCACCGTCACCGCCACCTGATCGTCCGAGTCGCTGATCACGACCTCGACGGCCGCGGAGGACTCGTTGTCGAGCGTTCCCAGGAGGCGGCCCGGCTCGCCCTCGTCCGCGGAGACGATGAGCATGCTGCGCAGTTTCACGACACCGACCTGCCCGTCCTCACCGTTGGCGATCGCGTCCATGCTTTCTTCCGGCCCGCTGCAGCCGGTCATCGCCAGTGTGGCGATCAAGGTCAGGGCGGCTGAACGTCGGATCAGGAACCGTTGATGGCGAGTGCGTTGCATGGAACTCCTCTGTGTGCGGCCGGATGGTTCTGGCGTCAGGTGGATCGGCTGCGGAAGACTGGGGTGCGCGTGTCCTCCGCCGGATCTTTAGCAGGCGGGGGCCGTGTGCTCGGTCTCAGGAGTCGCGAAGGCCATCGTCGCGTCCTCACCGATGCGTGAGTTGATCGTAAGTAGGCTTCCTTTACCTGATCAAGCGGGATGGCCCGCGTCCGGCGGATCGTTGCGCGATCGCAACCATTTTGGATCAGCCGCGATGGCGGGTCAGAAACCGAGTCCCAGGACTGCCGGCAGGGTTTCGTGGGCATCCTCCCCCGCCGCTTCGGCGAACGAAGCCATGACCGTCTGCAGCCCCACGCGGTCCTGGACCGGCATCCGGCCGACGATCTCTGCCAGGGCGGTCCTCCGATACGCCATGAGATCCCCCACGAACTGCGTACCGGCGTCGGTCAGGCGAAGCTGCAGGAAACGCCGGTCCGCAGGGTTCTCGCCGCGTTCGATCAGGCCCCTGGCGACCAGGCGGTCACAGGTTCTGGTGGCGTTGGATGCATGCACTCCCAGGTCCTCGGCCACGGACCCGAGGGTCTGTGCCCCACGGCTGGCGATGAGCGCCAGCACCCGCAGCTGGGCCGGCGAGACCACATCCCCGATCTCCGCCAGGGACATGGCCACCACGGCGATCAGGGCCCGGGACGCGCGCATCATCGCGTCGATCTCACCGTCGGACACCTCATGCTCGGTCATGACCGCCAGTATCCGGCCTATTCTTGCGTCCACGCAAAGAGGCCGGCCTGGCACACCCGGTGCAGCAGAACCACGGCCCGCGCGGCGGGAAGAGCGCTGTCCCGAGGATCACTCCGCAGCCCCGACCGGATGACCCCGGGCAGGACATCGTAGGTGGGTCCGTCGTACAGTGCCCTGACGGGTGCGACGGTCCGGTGGAGGCGTGAAGCCGGGGACGATCCCCTCGTGGTCCGAGCTCGCCCGATCGGCCGGGAAGGGGCAGCTGTCCGCCGGACCTACCTCCACGGTGAACCTGTCACCACGGAGCGACCCCACGGCCGGCTCATCCGTCGGGGCCGAGCTGATGCGGATGCGCCCGGTCAGGGGGTCAGCGCGGCGACGATGTCGGCCGCGGATCCCTGCCGCGTGTCGCGGTGTCCGGTACCCGCCCAGAGGTGGAGTGCCTGCGCGTCGTTGTTCGCTGCTGCCGCTGCACGCAGGGGGGCGGTCATGTGGTGGATGTGCGGGTAGGCATGAAGGGTGGTGGGGTGGTCGTCGATGAACCGGTTGCGCAGGCTCCGAGCCGGTCGTCCCGTGAACGCGCGTGTGACCGACGTTTCGGTGAATCGTGAATCCTTCAGCGCCGAGCGGTGGGCAGGGCTTGTTCCCGCCTCGTCGGCCAGCAACAGGGCGGTTCCCACGTGGACCGCGGCCGCCCCGGCGCCGAGCGTCTCTGCGGCGAGGGTGCGTGTACCGATGCCTCCGCCCGCGATCAGAGGCAGGTCGGTCACGGAGCGGATGGTGGAGAGGAGTTCGGGAAGCGACTGAGTGCCGGGTGCGGCCGCAGGGTCGAAGGTCGCACGGTGGCCTCCGGCTTCGGGTCCCTGCACCACGAGGACCCGGGCGCCGCTGTCTGCGGCGGTGCGTGCTTCAGCGGCGTCCGTGACGGTCACCGCGGTCAGGACGCCCAGCGCGGCGAGTTCTTGCAGGATGGGGGCGGCGGGGCAGCCGAAGGTGAAGGAGACCATGTCCGGTCGCTCAGCGCGCACGACGTCGAGCTTGCCCTCCCAGGCGTCGTCGTCCCAACGGGGCCTCCCGGGTTCGATGCCGTACCGGTCCGCCTCCACCTGGAGCTCGCGGCGGTATGCCTCGAGCTCCTCCTCGTCGGCGTCGTTCGCCGACACGACGAAGAGGTTGACCCCGATCGGGCCGCCGGTGAGCGTCCGGGTGGCACGGATCTGCCGGGCGATTTGATCCGGCGACTTGTACCCGGCGGCGAGGAACCCCATGCCGCCGGCGCTGGTGACCGCCGCCACCAGCTCGGGCGTCGAGGGTCCTCCGGCCATGGGCGCCCCGATGATCGGACGGCGGAGCGATGAAAGATCAGCAACGAGCACGGGACCTCCTGGGATGTGACGGGGGTGTTCCTCAGGCGAACGACCGGTGGTATCAGCAGTTCGATGGATCCTGCGGGTGGGCCAGAATGAGCAGCATGGATATGGGTAAAGAGTCCGTGCGGGAGTCCCTGCGTGTCCAGTTGTGGCCTGTTCCACTGACCGCAGTGATCGTTGCCCTCATCCTCGGGCAGGGTCTTCCCTCTCTCGATCAACAGTTCGACGACACTATGCCGCCGGTGGTTTCCGGGATCCTGTTCGGCGGAGGGCCTGAAGCAGCGCGGTCACTGCTGGAGACGATCGCCGGTTCGACCATCACCGTCACGTCGCTGACCTTCTCCCTGACGGTCGTCACCCTGCAGCTCGCGAGCAGCCAGTTCTCCCCGCGCCTCCTGCGCACCTTCACACGGGACCGTTTCGTCCACAACATACTCGCCCTGTTCCTTGGGACCTTCGTCTTCGCGCTCACGGTGCTGCGCAGTATCCGGGTGGAATCCAGTGCCGGGCCGGCGTTCGTCCCCGAGATCGCCGTGACCACGGCTTTCGTGCTGACGATCCTCACTGTCATCGGCCTCGTCCTCTTCCTGGCCCACTTGGCACGGCAGATCCGCGTCGAGACCATGCTGCGTGATGTCCATCGCGAGACCGACGAGACCCTGGATCGTGTCTTCCCCGAGGACGACTCCCGAAGGCCGAGTGTTTCGTCCCCGGACGGGCGACCGGACGTGGTCCGCGCGCCGTCCTCGGGCTTCCTCACCCGCATCGACACCAGGGCCCTCCTGTCGGCGTCAACGCGGATCGAAGCCTTCGTCTCCGTCGATTTTGCACCCGGAGCGTCACTCGTCGCCGGGATGCCGATCGCTCGCGTGTGGAGTGCACAGACAATCCCGCTCGACGGCGACCGGCTCGCTGAGCTGGTGGACGCGGTGTCCCGGTCAGTGAGAACCGACTTCGAGCGCACCTCCACCCAGGACCCGTCGTTCGGGCTGCAACAGCTCCTCGACGTCACCGACAAGGCCCTCTCACCCGGCGTGAACGACCCCACGACCGCCGTACACGCACTCAGCCATATCTCCGGGGTCCTCTGCTCCCTCACCACCAGGGCGACCGGGCCCGTCACGCTGTACGACACGAACGATCGAGCCAGGCTGAACCTGACGCTTCCCTCCTTCACGGAACTTCTCGATCTCGTCATGGACCAGCTCATCACCTATGCGTTCGCAGGCCCTCGGACGGCGAGCCGGAGCATCGCCATGCTGTCCGAGATCACGTCCAGCGCATCCCGGGCCGGCACTCTCGCGACATACGCGCCCGCCCTGCAGGGCCACCGGGCACGAGTCCGGACAGCGATCGAGACATCGACGCTCGATCCGGTGATTCGCGCCGGTCTCGTCTCCCAGCTGGACGACATCGACCGGCAATCTCAGCAGTCACCCGCCTGAGGAGATGCGGGTGGAGGCTCTCGTCGGGACGCAGGGGACGGAGCCGACGATGGCCCGGCGCCCGGTCCGTGGCAGGGCGGGTCAGGATCGCCCGAGTCCTGACCGGAGCCTGACGGTCCGGCGCGGGTCAGGGCGGGAACGCCGCCGTCGCGCACCGCCGCCCGGCCCGGCTGCCGGGCGCCGTCAGTAGCTGGCGCCCGGACCGCCGTCGGCCGCCGGGATGAACCCGGCGGCCAGGGCCTCGGAGCCGCGCGCCAGGAGCGCGACGTCGGCGCCGACCAGGACGAACCCGGCCCCGCCGTCCAGGTACCGCCGGGCGACGGACGGGGTGAAGGCGTTGACGCCCGCCGGCTTCCCGGCCCGCGTGGCAGCGGCGAGGCACTGCTCGACGGCGGCCACCACCTCGGGGTGTTCCTGCCGGCCGAGGAGGCCCAGGGACGCCGCGAGATCGGAGGGTCCGACGAAGATCGCGTCGACGCCGTCGACCGCGAGGATGTCCTCCACGGCGTCGACGGCGGCCGCCGATTCGATCTGCACCGTGACGCTGATCGTCGAGGACGCGCGCGTCAGGTACTCGGGCACCCGGTTCCAGCGGGCCGCCCGCGCGAGCGCCGACCCGACGCCGCGGACCCCCTCGGGCGGGTAGCGGGTCGCGGCGACGGCCGCCCGCGCGTCCGCGACGGAATGCACCATCGGGATCAGCAGGTTCTGCACGCCGAGGTCCAGGTACTGCTTGATGAGCACGGTGTCGTTGACCGGCGGCCGGACCAGTGTCTGCACCGGATACCCGTGGACGGCCTGCAGCTGGGAGAGGATCGACTCGAGGCCGTTCGGACTGTGCTCGGCGTCCACGAGCAGCCAGTCCAGCCCGGACCCGGCACAGATCTCGGCGACGAGCGGGCTGCCCGAGCACACCCACATGCCCACGAGCGGGCGATCGGCAGCGGCCAGCGCCTCCCGGAAGGAATCCCTCAGTGGAAGCGGCATGTGACGGCTCCCAGCGGTCCGTAGTCGGCGTGGACGGTGTCGCCCCTGTCCACCCAGAGCGGGCGGGTGAAGGACCCGGCGAGGATGATGTCCCCGGCATGCAGTCCGTCCCCGTGGGCGGCGATCTTGTTGGCGAGCCAGTGCACGCCCGCGGCCGGGTGGTCGAGGACCCCGGCGGCCACGCCGGTCTCCTCGACGACCTGGTTCTTGTAGAGGATGGCGGACACCCATCGGAGGTCGACGGCGTCGGGCCTCACGGGCCTGCCGCCCACCACCATGGCGCCCATCGCCGCGTTGTCGGAGATGGTGTCCACGATGGTGCGCCCCTCCATTTCGATCCGCGAGTCGAGGATCTCGAGGGCGGGCACCACGTGATCGGTGGCGTTGAGGACGTCGAAGATGGTGCAGCCCGGCCCGGCGAGGTCGTCCTTCAGCACGAACGCGAGTTCAACCTCCACCCGCGGGCGGGTGTAGGCGTCCCACGCTACGGAGCAGCCCGTCCCGAGGACCATGTCGTCGAAGATGGCGCCGTAGTCCGGTTCCGTGATGCCTGTGGCAACCTGCATCGCCCGCGACGTGAGGCCGATCTTCCGCCCCACCAGGGTGCGGCCGGCGTCCTCGTTCCGCTGCCGCCACAGCCGCTGCACCGCGTAGGAGTCGTCGACGGTCATGCCCGGGTACCGCGCGGTCAGCAGCGGTACCGGGGTCCGCGTCCGGGCGGCGTCGAGGAGCTCGTCGGCGATCTGGCTGATGGTCTGCGGATCGAGCATGGGCTTCCTTCGGTGGGCGGGCGGCGGTCAGAGCTGGGTGCCGAGTTTGAAGCCCTCGACGCCGTCGTCGTCGTTCCTGCGCGTGTAGGAGAAGCCGTCCGCCCCGACGGTGACGGCCATCTCGCTGCGCTCGTCCCGTTCGACGACGGGCTGGGGGTTGCCGTCGAGGTCCAGCACGAGCGACGCCTCCGAGTACCAGGACGGGACGACGGGGTTGCCCCACCAGTCGCGGCGCTGGTTGTCGTGGACGTCCCACGTGATCGTGGGGTTGTCCGGATCGCCCGTGTAGTAGTCCTGGCAGTAGATCTCCACGCGGTGGCCGTCCGGGTCGAGGATGTAGAGGTAGAAGGCGTTCGAGACGCCGTGCCTCCCCGGCCCGCGCTCGATGCGGTCGCTGATCCGCAGCGCACCCATCTTGTCGCAGATCTGGATGATGTTGTGCTTCTCGTGGGTCGCGAACGCGACGTGGTGCATGCGCGGCCCGTTCCCGCCGGTCAGTGCGGTGTCGTGCACGGTCTGCTTGCGGTGCATCCACACGGCGTAGGTGACGCCGTCGGAGTCCTGGATGTCCTCGGAGACGCGGAAGCCGAGGTCCTCCAGGTAGGCGCGGCCGCGCGGCACGTCCGGGGTGACCTGGTTGAAGTGGTCCAGCCGCACCAGCTCGCCGGCCGAATAGAGGTCGTAGCGCTGGGTGAGGCGCTCCACGTGCTGGACGTCGTAGAAGAACTCGTACGGGAAGCCCAGGGGGTCCTCGACGCGCACCGAGTCGCCGACGCCCTTCGTGAAGCCTCCTGCGCGGCGTTCGGTCCGGCAGCCCAGTTCGCGGTAGTACGCCTCGGCGGCGTCGACCTCCGCGGGCGACTTCACGCGGTACGCGAAGGCGGCGACGGCGGCGATCGGGCCGCGCCGCAGCACCAGGTTGTGGTGGATGAACTCCTCGAGCGAACGCAGGTAGATCGCGTCCTCGTCCTCCTCCGTGACGTGCAGGCCGAGGACGTCGACGTAGAATTCACGGGAGCGGGCGAGGTCGGTGACCACGATCTCCATGTAGGCGCAGCGGACGATGTCCGGGGCGGGGACCGAGGGGGTGGGAACGGGGGTGGTCATGGGATTCTCTCCTCGTCGAGCGAACGGGGGTCAGCCTTCGTTGGCGGCCGAGTCCGTGACGCTGCCGAACTTCGGGGTGTGGACGGTGCCGAGCGTGATGTGCACGGCCTGCTGGTCGGTGTAGAAGTCGATGGAGCGGTAGCCGCCCTCATGGCCCAGCCCGGAGGCCTTGACGCCGCCGAACGGGGTGCGCAGGTCGCGGACATTGTGGCTGTTGAGCCACACCATCCCTGCCTCCACGTCCTGCGCGAAGGTGTGCGCGCGGGTGAGGTCCTTCGTCCACACGTAGGCCGCGAGCCCGTACCGCGTGTTGTTGGCCAGCGCCAGGGCCTCGGCGTCGTCCTCGAACGGGGTGATGGCGACGACGGGCCCGAAGATCTCCTCCTGGAAGATCCGCGCGTCGGGGGAGACGTCGGCGAAGACCGTGGGTGCGATGTAGTTGCCCTCGGGCAGGTGCTCGGGGCGCCCCCCGCCGGCGAGGAGCCGGCCCTCCGTCTTGCCGATCTCCACGTAGGAGGCCACCTTGGCGTAGTGCTCAGGGTGCACGAGCGCCCCGACCTCGGTCCGCGGATCGTGGGGGTCGCCGACGACGATGGTCTTCGCGCGGGCCGCGTACTTCTCGCAGAACTCCTCGTAGACGGGGCGCTCGACGAGGATGCGGGAGCCGGCCGTGCACCGTTCTCCGTTGAGGGAGAAGACCCCGAAGAGCGCCGAGTCGATCGCGGCGTCGAGGTCCGCGTCCGCGAACACCACGCACGGCGACTTCCCGCCGAGCTCCATCGAGAGTCCCTTCAGGTGCGCGGCGGCGTTCCGGAAGATCGTCTGGCCCGTGGTGGTCTCCCCGGTGAAGGAGATGAGCGGGACGTCGGGGTGCTTGACGAGGGCGTCCCCGGCCTCCTCGCCGAGACCGTTGACGAGGTTGAACACGCCGTCGGGCAGCCCGGCGTCCTTGAAGATCTGCGCCCACAGGGACGCGGAGAGCGGCGTGAACTCGGCGGGCTTCAGGACCACCGTGTTACCCGTGGCCAGGGCGGGCGCGAGCTTCCAGGACTCCAGCATGAAGGGCGTGTTCCACGGGGTGATCAGCCCCGCGACGCCGATCGGCTTCCGGTTCACGTAGTTGATCTGGGAGCCGGGGACCTTCATGGCGTCGTCGAACTGGGCGACGATCAGGTCCGCGAAGAAACGGAAGTTCTCGGCCGCGCGCAGGGCCTGGCCCTTCGCCTGCGTGATCGGCAGGCCGGTGTCGAACGTCTCGAGCTCGGCGAGCCGGGACTCCTGCGCCTCGACGGCGTCGGCGATCCGGTTCAGCACGCGGGCGCGCTCGCGGGGCTTCATGCGGGGCCACGGGCCGTTCGTGAACGCTTCGCGGGCGGCGGCGACCGCACGATCGATGTCCTCCTGCCGGCCCGCTGCCGCGGTGGCATAGGTGGTGTTGGACACCGGGTCCAGGACGTCGAACGTCGCGCCTCCCACGGAGTCGACGAACTCGCCGCCGATGTAGTGCTGGATCGAGGACGGCAGGCCGTCCGGGATGTATTGCGCGGTGGCTGCGGCGGGCTGAGCGCGGGGGATCGTCATGGGTGGGTCCTAACCGTGGTCGTGTGCTGCATCGGAGTCTGGTTCGGGGTCTGGTTCGGGGTCTGTTTCGGGGTCTGTTTCGGTGGCGCCGAAGTGCGTCAGGTAGGCGTCGAGGGTGGCGCTGCGGTGGAGGCGTGCGGCTCGTTCGATGGTGTCGGCGTCGGCCCCGTCCGCGATGAGGGCGAGCAGGTGCGCGTGTTCCTCGACGGACTCGCGGGCCCGCTCGGGGACGAAGCGGAAGGTCGAGGACCGCAACGACGCGAGCCGGTTCCAGCCGCGGTGCACCAGGTCGAGGATGTGCGGATTGGGGCAGTGCTCGAAGAGGATGGCGTGGAAGTCCTGGTTCAGGCGGGTGAAGCGGAGGGGATCGAAATCCTGCAGGCTCGCGCGCATCTCCTCGTTGACCGCCCGGGCCCGTGCGATGTCTTCGGCGCCGACCAGCGGTGCGGACAGCGCCGTCGCCGCTCCCTCCACGAGGCTCAGGGTCTGCATGGTGTACAGGTACTCGGTGGGGTCGATGCCCGCGACCGTCGCTCCGACGTTCCGCCGGAAGGTCACCAGGCCCTCGGCCTCGAGGCGGCGGATGGCCTCCCGGACGGGCACCACGCTGACCCCGAGGTCCTGGGCGATCGCGGCCAGGACCAGCCGGTGGCCCGGAGGGTAGGCTCCGTCCACGATCCGCTGCTTGACGGCGCCGTAGGCCTGCTGCGACTTGCTGCCTGTCGCGGGGGCGTCGTCGGTGGTAGCTGCCGGCTCAGCCATCGGCGTGCCGTTCCTGCCACTCGTCGAAGCGCTCCCGCCAGGCGGCGTCCATCGGGTACAGGCCGTCCACGCCGTGCCCGTCGGCCACCATCGCGGCGATGAACGTCTCCTCGCGTTCCTGCACGACGGCGTCGCCGGCCAGTTCCGCCGCGAGAGCGGGCGGGATCACGAGGATGCCGTCGGCGTCCGCCACGATGATGTCGCCGGGCTGGACGGTCGTCCCTCCGCAGGCGATCGTGATGTCGGTGTCCCAGGGGATGTGGCGCCGCCCCAGCACGGCCGGGTGCGGAGTGGCGTAGAAGGTGGGCATGTCCAGGGCGGCCACCGCGGCGAAGTCGCGGACGCCGCCGTCGGTGATGATCGCCGCAGCCCCGCGCACCTGCGCCCGGAGGGCGAGGATGTCCCCGACCGTGCCGGTGCCTTTCTCGCCGCGTGCCTCCATCACGAGGATCTCGCCGTCGCCGACGGTGTCGATCGCGCGTTTCTGGGCGTTGTAGCCGGCGCCGTGGGCGCTGAAGAGGTCCTCACGGTTCGGCACGTAGCGGAGGGTGCGGGCGAGTCCGACGACGCGCCGGCCCGGCTGCGTGGAGGTGAGGCCGTCGATGCTGACGTTGTTCAGACCGCGCTTGCGCAGCTGGGAGGAGAGGGTGGCGGTGGAGACGCTCTCGAGGATCGCCTTCAGCTCGGGGGTCAGGACGCTCACCGCCACGGGCAGTCCGGCCGCCGCGCGGGAGCCGTAGGCCTCCTCGCGCTGGACGTCGTCGACCATCGGCCGGGCCCCGAACGCGGCCAGCGGCGTCGTACCCTCGCGGACGGTGGTGGCCAGCCGGCCTGTCGACACGCTACCCGCGGTCACCTCCACCTCCAGCAGGTCGCCCGGTCCGGCGACCGACGCTCCGGCGGGCGTGCCGGTGAGGATCAGGTCGCCGGGTTCGAGGGTGAGGAGCTGGGACAGGTCCGCGATGAGCCGGGCGAACGGGAAGAGGAGGTCCGCGGTGGTGTCGTCCTGCACCAGCACGCCGTTGTGCCAGGTGCGGATCCGGAGGGCGGCGGGGTCGACGGCATCGGCCGGCAGGAGGCCCGGTCCCACCGGAGTGAAGCCGTCCCCGCCCTTGGACCGGAGGTTGGAACCCTTGTCCGCGTAGCGCAGGTCGTAGACACCGAGGTCGTTGGCGGCCGTGACCCAGCGGACATGGCCCCACGCGGCCTCGGGGGAGACCCTGCGGGCGGGGGAGCCGATGACGAGCGCGATCTCACCTTCGAAGCCGAGCAGTTCGCAGCCGGCGGGGCGCTCGACGGCGGCACCGGACAGGGCGAGGGAGGAGGACGGCTTGAGGAAGTAGGACGGCTGCTCGGGGGAGCGGCCCCGCTGCGCGGCCCGGCTGGGGTAGTTGATGTGTACCGCGATGACCTTGCGGGCTGCGGCCAGGACGCCGTCGTCGACCAGTTCCACCCGTTGCTCCTCATCGAGTCCGAAATCGTATACGAACAGTAGGCAGGGGGGTCCCGGTGCGTCAAGGTCGGGTCTGCTGCGGTGCCCCGGAATTTTCGCCCCGGGCATGGCGGTGGACCGCGGTCCGTGGTGGAATTTGGCATCCGAACGTTCCGCCCCGCCCGTGCACCCGGGAATGAGGCTTCAGCCCCGCTTCCGGCACCGGCGCCGACCCGGGAGATCCCCATGGCTGACCGCAAAGCATCGACGCATTCCTCGAAGAGAGCCGCTCGGAAGCACTGGAGCGACCTGACGGACGGGCAGAAGGCGAGGGTGATGGTCCTCGGCACCCTCCAGCTCTCCCTGGCTGCCTTCGCCTGGACGGACCTGGCTACCCGGCCCAGGGACACGGTGAACGGCAGCAAGGGCATGTGGGCCGCCATCATCGCCATCAACTTCGTGGGCCCCGTGGCGTACTTCTGGAAGGGGATCCGCCGCTAGGGGCTACTCGGTGCGGTAGGCGGGATCGGGCCACATCGGCGAAGGCGGTCACCATGCCGCCCTGGCCTTACGGCTCGGCGCCCGGCAGCCCTCGCTCCACACCCACATCGACTCGATGGCGGGGATGCATCGCGATGTCTCGGTCGCGCACGACGCGACCTCGAGGACGAGGCCGTGTCGCCCGCAGGTATCCAGATCATCGCCGAGGTGCTCGCCGCGTACGACCCGGCGGGTGACGACGCCGTCGACGCGATCCGCGGCCTTCGCTCCGCCCTGCACGGCTTCGTCCCGTTCGGGACCACGGGGCCATTCGCCGTGAGCGCGAATGCCGGCCGCAGTCGGTATCCGGGGTGGCCGCGATAGTCGTTGACCTGAGGACGGCGAAGGTCCAGTCTTGTACTGGACACCCCGGACCCTGGTGGCGCCGTTTTCTTCCTGCTGCCAAGGAGTCACATCATGTCGTCGATCGTCGATTCACGAGCCCCCATATCCCGCGTCCCCTCGATCTCGGGGGACGGAGCGGCAGGGGCCGAGCGAGCGGTTCAGCAGCACGACGAGGTCATCCAACGCCTCTTCGCGGTGGGCCTGCGCGTGCAGGGTCTCCGCAGGCACACGTCGGACCGTGAATCCCTGGACCGCATCGGCCTCGTGTCCGCTGAGCTCGATGCCGCCATCAGGGAACTGCGTCACACCATCCATTCCCTGCGGTCGGTCCCGCTCGTCGCCCCGACCTTCAGCTCCAGCATCGTCGCCCTTGTCGCGGCCACAGCCCGGGTTCCTGCCCTTCAACCCTCGGTGCACCTCACCGGGCCCCTGGACGCCGCAATCGGCCCGGACGTGGCGGACCATGTGCAGGAAGTCCTTCGGGAGGGCCTGTGCAATGCGCTCCGGCACGCTGCAGCACACTCCATCACCATCACGCTGGAGGCCCTCCCGGATCGTCTCGAGCTGCGCATCACCGACGACGGCTCCGGGTTCACGGAGCCGCCGTCCTGCCCGGGCCTGACGGCGATGCGGCGCCACGCCGCACGCTGCAAGGGCACCCTCTCGATCGCGAGCACCCTCGGCGAGGGGACGCATGTCCTGCTGATCGTGCCCCTGAACCCCCGCTGAGGGCATCCGTCGTCAGAGGGCCAGGGTGCGGCCGAGGACTGCTTCTGCCGTATCGGTCAGACTGGCTCTGTGGGAGCGGGCGTAGGCACGCAGGCGTTCGAAGGCTTCATTGGTGGTGACGTTCGACGTCTGGGAGATCACTCCCTTCGCCTGCTCGACGAGGATCCGGCTGTTCAGTGCCCGCTGCAGCTGATCATTGACGACCGCTGACTCCCTGATGGTGCGCTCCTGCAGGATGCTGATCGTCGACACATCGGCCAGCGCCTGCCCGATGGCGACATCCTCCTCGCTCAGTTCTCCCGTATCGGTGCGGAACAGGTTCATCGCACCGATGGTCTTGCGACGTACGCGGAGTGGAAAGGCATGCACGGACTGGAAACCCTGGGCGGACGCCGCCTCCCTGAACCTCGGCCACCGGTCGCCGGTTCCGGCGATGTCGCGGATGGTGACGGGAATGCCCGTGACGAAGCACTCCACGCACGGGCCGGCACCTGTCTCCTGCTGGAGGACTTCGATGAGGTGGCTTTCCTCGCTGGTCGACGCCAGCACCTGCAGGACGCCGTCCGGTCCGGCGAGCATCAACCCGGCGGCGGTCGCGTCGAGAAGTCCGACACACTCCTCCACGAGCGTGTGCAGAAGATCAAGCACGTCGAATTCGTCGACGAGCGTGTCCGCGATCCTGACGAACGCGGCACTGACCCGGCTTGCCCGGGTGGTGGATTTCATGAAGCCCACTGTAGGCCTCCTTAGATCGATCTCATGGGTTCGGAGGAGGCGTGAAGGCCAGCCGTCTGTCGAGGACATCGCAGGATGTCTCCCGTACGCTCTGTCCGTTCGCGAAAGCATGCCCTCGGAGCAGAAGCAGGGCTTCGGCCGCCGTCCCGCCCGTCTGCGCGAGCACCATGCCCGTTGCCTGGTGTATCTCGCGGCGTGAGGGTGTCAGGCCCGCTTCGGGATCGTCCTCATCGTCGGGGACGAGGAAATGGCGCAGCAGACTCCATGCGGTGCCGTCGACCAGCGAGCGTGCTGTGATCATCTCGGATCGGTTCAGCTCTCCAGGAGTGGTTCGGTAGAGTTCTGCGACCCCCACATCCAGGGCGCCGATGATCAGGGGGAAGACGAACAGCGCCTGCACCTCGGTGTCCGTCAACTCTTTTCCGAAGACCGGCCATTTCTCATGGGCCATCGTCCGCACATAGGGGAGGAGGACCGGCATGCGGGAGCGAGCGGCCTCCCATCGGGGGCCTTCGCCGAGATCGAACTGGAGCTCATCGAGCCTGGCGGCGAGCCCGTCGCTGGCCCCCAGCATCGTCTCCCGGGCTGAACCCGTGAACGCGGAGAGTGCGGCCCCCGACACCGGTACCGCCTCGATGAAGGTCGCGCACAGAGTCGAACACAGCCGATCCAGCCCTGACGCCTCGTTCACGGTCATGTGCATCACCTGCTGGGAAGATCATGCGGGTCGGTCGAGGTCCCGGTGACCCTTGTGCTCCCAAGTCTAGAGACCCTCCGGGCCCATGGTCAGGTGGGGCCGCACTCGACTCTCATGAGGGGATACCTGCCTCCACTCTGCCCGGGTGGAGGCCGAACCCGCGTCAGAGAACCAGCGTGCGGTCGATGACCTGCTGGCTGGTGTCGTTGAGGGTCTGGTGTGCGGAGCGGGCGTGGTTGCGCAGGCGGTTGAACGCCTCGTCCATGGTCACGGTGGATATCTGGGCGATGACGCCTTTGGCCTGCTCGATCATGATCCTGCTGTTCAGGGCTCTCTGCAGCTGATCGTTCACGATCTGGCTCTCCCGGATCGTCCGCTCCTGCAGGAGGCTTATCGTGGCCACGGAGGCCAGGGCCTGGGCGATCACCGCGTCCTCGTGCTCCAGGTCACCGATCGTCGAGCCGAAGAGGCCCATGGCGCCGATGACTCGTTCGTGGATGCGCAGGGGAACGACATGCACGGACGCGAAACCCTGCCGGAGGGCAGCCCGCCGGAAAGCAGGCCACTTGTCGAGAGCGGCGATATCGGCGATCGTGACGACGGATCCGGAGTGGTAGCACTCGATGCAGGGGCCCTCCCCTGCCTGCAACTGGAAGATCTCGACGAGTTCCGACTCCTCGCTGGTCGACGCCACGACCTGCAGGTCACCCTGGGGGCCGGCGAGGAGGAGGCCCACCTGATCGACCTGCAGGAGGTCGACGCATTCCTCGGTCAGGGTGTGGAGCATGTCGAGAACGTCGTAGTCGGCGACCAGGGTGTCGGCGAGCCTGACGAACGCGGTGCTCACTTTTTCTGGTCGTGATCGGGTCACCATTGTTCCGTCCTCCGGCACTGCTTCGTGTTGTCGCCCTGGTGGCTGGGATAAAGAAGTACTTCCATCAGTGTTCCTCACTGCCGGCAGTGTCCGACACGGCATCCGGTTCCGCGGTGAAGGTGAGACGTCGGCTGATGACCGCCCGTGCCGCCTCCTCGAGGGATTGTTCGTGGGCGAACGCGTGGGCACGCAGCAGCATCAGGGCATCGGCGGCCGACACATCTGCCTGCACGAGGATCATCCCCGTCGCCTGGTGGATCTCTCGTCGTGCGAGCGGCTCGGACTCCGTCATCGCTCCCGGGTTTCGGCGACCTTCGTCCAGGATGGAGTGCAGCAGCGCCCAGGACGTCTTGCCGGTCAGCATCTGCGCGTGAAGGAGGCTGGACGTGCTGAGCGCGCCGGGAAGGGTGTGATGCAGTTCGACCACACCGATATTGACGGCACCGACGATCAGCGGCAGGACGAAGACCGCGGCCGCCCCCGCGTCGGCAAGGGACGTACCGAGGGCGGGCCAGGTGAGGTGGGCTGCGCGGGTGTCCGGAACGATCACGGGGGCGCGGGTCCGCATGGCGTCCCATCGCGGCCCCTCTCCGACCGAGAACTGCGCCTCATCCAGGGCGATCGCGCGGTCGCCCGTCGCACCGATACGGGTCTCGTTCGCGGTTCCGACGAAGACGGAGATAGCAGCACCGGCCACCGGCAACTCCGTCAGGAAGGGTGCACACAGGTCCTCGTTGCCGGCGAGGTTCAGCACGCCGACCCGCCAGGGCATGGGGCTGGGTGAGGACTGGTCGTGGCCGGCCTCGGATCGTCGGCCCTACGGCCGCAGGCATTCATCGCTCTCAAAGCCCTTCGACAACCTGCCCCTGATCACTGGATTCCACACGGAACCGCTCCCCACCATAGCCCGACCTTCCCGTCCGAGGGACGTGCACGCCCAGTATTCCAGTGCAGGACTCCTGAGGTCACGACAAACGGACGACCACGTTCATTGACGAAAGGGCGGGCATGGCGGAGTGTTGTAGCTGACACCCCAGACCCTGGTGGCACGGTATTCTTTCTGGCGCCAAGGAGTCTCGACATGTTGAAAGCCTACGATTCAGGGCCGCCGGGGCCTGATCCCGCCTCGACGGTGCCCGATGGTGGCACTTCCACGATGGCCACGCGCCGGTCCGACGGCCGATGGGTTCGGGATCCGGTAGACGAGTTGCACCGACTCGTCCTCCAGCACCGGGATGTCACCGACTTCGGTGACGCGCTGGTCCACCTCGCGGAGGCCCACATGTCCGAGCACGCCGGTGCCCGCACCCGGTGCACGTTGTATTTCCGGTCGGCCCGGGGAAGCCATTTCGTCGCGGCGAGCGACCCTGATCTGGCGGCCCTCGCGCGCCACCACGGGTGGCTCCCCGAGGAGCAGCACCCCACCGCGGACCGCCGCTCGGAGGCGCGGAACTCGTTCAGCACCGCAGCACGAGCCCTGAGCGTCCGCTCACTCATGACGGTGCCCCTCGATCTCGAGGACGACGGCGTTGCGGCCCTGTCCTTCTACGGCACCGACGAAGGGACGTTCTCTGCCGGACGGCGCCGCAGGGCGGAGGATTTCGCCCGTTCCGCTGCGCGCTCGCTTCACCTCGTCCTCCGGCTGGGTTCCACGACGCAGCGGGAGGCGAACCTGCGCGCGGCGCTCGAGTCCCGGACGGTGATCGACCTCGCGGTCGGGATGATCATGGCCCAGAACCGGTGCTCCCACCAGCAGGCCGTCTCGATCCTCCGCCGGGCATCGAACACGCAGGGCACGCGACTGCGCGCCATCGCAGAACGGATCGTCAGCACCTACGACCCACAGCAGCCAGTCACCCATTTCACCAACTGAAGGCCCCGAGCACCCGGACCCCGCCTCAACCGATCGGACGGCAACCCATGGCCACACCGCCTTCATCCTCCGACCCGTCTCCCATCTTCGGGCACATCAGGGGCCGGCTCCTGACCGAGCAGACCGCGCACGACGCCGTCGACGGCCTGGCCGAGGCCGCCGTCGGCATCATCCGCTCCGCGGAGGGTGCGGGCGTGAGCCTCATCGACACCGCCGGCCGGCGGGTGAGCGTCGGGGCCACCAGCAACGCCGTACTCGACGCCGACGCCCTGCAGTACGAGTTCGGCGAGGGGCCCTGCTTGAGCGCGTGGGCGACCGGCGCTCCCATCTACGTCGCCGACACCCGGGCCGATGACCGGTGGGCGCGGTGGATGACAGCGGCGGCGCGGAACGGGATCAGATCCTGCCTCAGCGTGCCACTGGTGAAGCAGGAGGCAGCCCTCGGAGCGATGAAGGTGTATTCGGCCAGCCCTGACGCGTTCTCGGACGTGGACCGCCGACTCCTGCTGAACCTCGCCCGATCCGCGGCAGCCCTGCTCGGTCACATCCAGACCGACGACCTCCCACAACGTGCCGGCAACGAACTCAAGGCTGCCCTCGCCAGCCGGGACACCATCGGGATCACCTGTGGCATCCTCATGGAACGCCACGGGATCGACAGGGAGACAGCCATGGCGGAACTCATCGACCTGGCGACCAGCACCGGTACCTCCGTCTGGCACCAGGCCATGGGTATCAGTGGCGAGGGAACATCGGGACCGGACCCTCTCGGGCCTGCCGAGAGTGAATGAGCGGGCCGGCCGTCGTCGTTCCCTGCGCGTGTCAGTTCGTGAAATGGGTGCGAGGGGTGGAGCCGGTCGCCTGGACGATCAGTTCACGCGCGACCTCGCTCAGTTTCTGGCGCCGGGTGTTGGAGGCCCGTTGAAGCATCTCGAACGCTTCTTCCTGGGTGCACCGGCTCTGGCCCAGGATGATTCCGACGGCGATGTCGATATTGGTCCGTGTCTCCATCGCCGAGTACAGATCGGACGCAGCGTCCTGGTGGCGGGCCACGCGCATCGCCATCTCGAGGGCGTTGCCGGCCTGGGAGGCGAACACGGCGGCCACCCGCTGTCGGTCAGGGGTGAAGAACGCGGTCGGGCGGGCGTAGAAGTTCAGGGTCGCGCTTCCTTCCGGTCCGAGTTCCAGCGGGATGCTGAGCATCGATGCGAACCCTGTTGCTGCTGAGGAGCTGAAGTAGCGAGGCCACCGCCGGTCACGTCGTGCGTCGTCGACGACGACCGTCCCACGTCCGGTCATCGCAGCCAGCGATGGGCCCTCTCCGACATGGTGCTGGAGCTCGTTCAGGGCCGTGGCGGTTTCCGAGCCGCTCCTGACGTTCAGGTGCCGGTTCCCGCGTCGGGACATCAGTCCGCACGGCACCGGCTCACCGTTGGTGAAGAGCTGTTCACCCAGGACGGACAACTGGTCGAGGAAGTCCGTGATGTCCCGGTCCTCGAGCAGCAGGGACTGGGGATCAGTGGCATCGGACCGTGTGTTGTCCTGCATGGCAAGTAATCTACGCCACACCCGATGGAACTTGGACCCGCGGGGTCCGGGAACCGGCGGTGAGGGCTTCATGCGTCCACCCGGGAGCCCGAACCCGGTCGAGCCTCATCGAGGCGGGAGCCGTCACCCGTGCCGGGCGGCAGGCGATTGAGTCCCGCCCACGCCCGGGCTACCATCGGCCTACGAAAGAAGAACGGCGTATTCGATTATCGAACGCGTGAGTAGCGGCACAACCACGATGAAGTGAGGCCAGCCCGTGCAGTTCCACCACCATGGCTATGTGTCCGGTGACCCCCGCGTCCAGCCCGCGGCCGGCGTCGGACTGGACCGTCCGCCGGAGCTCCCCGACGAGGTCGACGTCCTCATCATCGGCACCGGACCCGCCGGCATGATCGCCGCCGCGCAGCTCTCCCAGTTCCCGGGCATCAGTACGCGGATCCTGGAGCGCCGCCCGGGCAGGCTCGTGATCGGCCAGGCGGACGGCATCCAGGCCCGCAGCGTCGAGACGTTCCAGGCCTTCGGGTTCGCCCACCGGATCATCGACGAGGCGTACCGGATCGTCGAGATGGCCTTCTGGAAGCCCGATCCCGCGGATTCCTCGCGCATCATCCGCACGGCCCGCCCCGAGGACGATCCGACCGGCATCAGCGAGTTCCCGCACCTGATCGTCAACCAGGCCCGGGTCCTCGACTACTTCGCCGAGTTCATGAAGAACGCGCCCACCCGCATGGAACCCGACTACGGCTTCGAATTCGTGGGGCTGGAGGTCGACGACGCGCAGGAGTACCCGGTCCGGGTCACCCTCACGCCCACGGTGGGGGAGCACGCGGGTGCGGAGCGCATCGTGCGCGCGAAATACGTGGTGGGGGCCGACGGCGCACGCAGCCCGGTACGCCAGGCGATCGGCTGCACCCTGGCCGGGGACCAGGCCAACCACGCGTGGGGCGTGATGGACGCACTGGCGGTCACCGATTTCCCCGACATCCGCCGCAAGTGCGCCATCCAGTCCGGGGCCGGCGGCAGCATCCTGCTGATCCCACGCGAGGGCGGGCACCTCTTCCGCATGTACGTCGACCTCGGCGAGGTGGACCCGGCGGACAAGGGAGCGGTCCGGTCCACGACGCTCGAGCAGATCATCGTGAAGGCCAACACGATCCTCAGCCCCTACACCCTGGATGTGCGCGACGTCGCCTGGCACAGCGTCTACGAGGTGGGCCACCGCCTCACCGACAGGTTCGACGACGTCCTGCCCGAGGACGTGGGCACCCGCACCCCGCGCGTCTTCATCACCGGCGACGCCTGCCACACGCACAGCGCCAAGGCCGGCCAGGGCATGAACGTGTCCATGCAGGACGGCTTCAACCTCGGCTGGAAACTCGGCCACGTCCTCGAGGGCCGCAGCCCGGAGGCCCTGCTGGCCACGTACTCGGCCGAACGGCAGGTCGTCGCCAGGGACCTCATCGCGTTCGACAAGGAGTGGTCGGCGCTCATGGCACGGAAGCCGGAGGAGTTCGCCGACCCGTCCGAACTCGAGGACTTCTATGTGCGGACCATGGAGTTCCCCGCGGGCTTCATGACGCAGTACGCGCCGTCGATGCTCGTCGCAGAGGCCTCGCACCAGGGCCTCGCCGCCGGCTTCCCCGTCGGCAAGCGCTTCAAGTCGGCGCCCGTGGTCCGCGTGTGCGACGGCGTGCCCATGCACCTCGGCCACCACGCGACGGCGGACGGCCGGTGGCGCATCTACGTGTTCGCGGACCGGGCGGAGCCGGGGGCGGCCTCCGGCGTGGCGGCGTTCGCCGACTGGATCGGCACGCACCCCGACTCGCCGCTCGCCGCCACACCCCCGGACGCCGACCGGGACGCCTGGTTCGACGTGAAGGTGGTCTACCAGCAGGACCACACGAGGGTGGACATCGGACGAGTCCCGAAGGAATTCACTCCGGCGGTCGGGCCGTTCGGGCTCACCGACTACGAGAAGGTGTACGCCGCGGATCCGGCCGCGGACATCTTCGATCTGCGCAGCCTGGACCGGGCGGGCGTCGTCGTCGTCGTCCGGCCGGACCAGTACGTGGCGCACGTGCTCCCGCTCGCCGACACCGCGGGCCTCGCCGCGTTCTTCGGCCCGCTCCTGGCGACCGGGACGGACGGTCCCGGCACGCGCGGAGCCGGCCGGGCCTTCGCCTGACATGCGCGCCGCGCACACGGGGCCGACGGCGTCAGCCACAGCCGCGCCGTCGGCCCCCGCCTCCCAGACCCTGTCGCGGGGCATCCGGGCACTGGAGATCCTTGCGGAGGCCCCGGACGGGCTGACGACGGCGGAGATCGCCGGCGCGCTGGATGTGCACCGCTCCATCGCCTACCGGATCCTGCGCACCCTCGAGGAGCACTCGCTCGTGGTCCGGGACGCCGGGGGACGCTTCCAGGCCGGCCCGGGCCTCGCGAACCTGGCCCGGGGCGTGGCTCCCCGGCTGCAGACGGCCGCGCTGCCCGAACTCACCGCGGTCGCGTGCGAGCTGCAGATGACCGCGTTCATCGCGGTCTGGGACAGGCACCACTGCGTCACCCTCGTCGCCGTCGAACCGCCCCACGGGGAGGGCACCCTCGTCCAGCGGCCCGGCTCACGCCACCCGTTCGACGCCGGGGCGCCCGGCATCGCCATCCAGTCCGCCCTCACCGAGGCCCACTGGCAGCGCCTGGCGCCGGGCTCGCCCTACCGGGAGGCCGCCAGGATCGCGGCGGCCACCGGGTACGCGACGAGCCGGGACGAGGTAATCCCGGGCGTCAGTTCCGTCGCCGCCCCCGTGCACGTCCGTGGCCAGCTGCCGGCCGCGCTCGCCGTCGTCTACCTCCGCAGCGGGCGCACGGTGGAGGCCATCGGCGCCCGCGTCGCCGAGGCGGCCCGCGCCGTCGGATCCGTCCTGTGAGACGGCCCCACCACCCCATCCCCCTCCGTGCGAAGGATCAGCCATGACCACCACCCCCCTCCGTGCGTCCGCCGCGGATCCCGCCACCCTCGACGCCGAGGAGACGTGGTCCCGTGACCACCTGGAATCCGTGCAGCTGGACCGCCTCAAGGCCACGCTCGCCCACGCCTACGCGCAGGTGCCCCTGTACCGGCGGAAGTTCGACGACGCCGGTGTGCACCCCGAGGACCTGCGCGAGCTCGCCGACCTCGCGATGTTCCCCTTCACCACCAAGGAGGACCTGCGCAGCACCTACCCGTTCGGCATGTTCGCCGTCCCGCAGGAGCGCGTGGCCCGTATCCACGCGTCCTCCGGCACCACGGGCCAGCCAACCGTCGTCGGCTACACGGCCGGGGACCTCGACCGGTGGGCCTCCCTCGTGGCGCGCTCGCTGCGTGCCTCCGGCGTGAAGCCCGGCTGGAAGGTCCACAACGCGTACGGCTACGGGCTGTTCACGGGCGGTCTCGGCGCGCACGCGGGCGCGGAGCGGCTGGGCTGCACCGTCATCCCCATCTCGGGCGGCCAGACGGAGCGGCAGGTGCAGCTCATCCGGGACTTCGAACCCGACGCCATCCTCGCCACACCCACCTATCTGCTGACCATCCTCGACGCCATGGTCGCCGCCGGGATCGACCCGTCGTCGACGTCCCTGAAGACCGGCGTGCTCGGGGCGGAGCCGTGGACGGAGGGGATGCGGCAGGAACTCGAGGGGCGCGGGGGCTTCGACGCGTGCGACATCTACGGGCTGTCCGAGGTCATGGGCCCCGGGGTCGCGGGCGAATGCGTGGAATCGAAGGACGGCTCCCACATCTGGGAGGACCACTTCCGGCCGGAGATCATCGACCCGTTCACGGAGCGGGTACAGGGCGACGGCCAGGCGGGCGAACTCGTGTTCACGTCCCTCACCAAGGAGGCGCTGCCCATCATCCGTTACCGCACCCACGACCTCACCCGCCTGCAGCCCGGGACGGCCCGGCCGGGCATGCGCCGCATGGAGCGCATCACCGGGCGGAGCGACGACATGGTGATCGTGCGGGGCGTGAACCTGTTCCCCACGCAGGTCGAGGAGCTCACGCTCCGCATCCCCGCCCTCAGCCCGCACTTCCAGCTCGAACTGACCCGGCCCGAGGGTCAGCGGATGGACCAGCTGACCATCAAGGTGGAACCGCGCGACGGGGTCTCGGCCGCCGACGCCGCCGCGGCCGCCGTCGAGCTCCGGCACCAGGTCAAGACGCACATCGGCTCCACGTGCGCCGTCACCGTGGTCGACCAGGGGTCGCTGGTGCGCTCCAGCGGGAAGCTCCGGCGGATCTACGACCTCCGGCCCCGCGGCTGACGGCGGCACGCTCGTCCCTCGGCACGGCCCGTACCGGACGTTCGCGTCCGCGGCGCCGCTCCACCAGACTGTCCTGATGGGATGGACGCGCGTCAGGGACTGGCTGATCGGTGCTCTCGGCATGCTCCTCGTCCTGGCGGTCGCCGTGGTGGTCCTCTGGTGGGCGGTGACCAGCCCGGCGGGTGCGGGGCCCTCCGCGCCGCCGGTCGTGGAGTCCGGAGCCCAGCCCTCGACACAGCCGCCTTCGGAGCCGCCCGCCGGTCTGGGCGAGGACGAGGTGTGGCTCGCGGACCTGGAGCTCGACGCCGGGACCGTGGTCGCCGCGGGGTCGACACTGCAGGACGTCCGGGCTGTCGGGCAGGGCGTGGTCACCGGACCCGGCGGGCTCGTCGCAGACCGCCTCGCCGTGGACGCGACGGTGCCGTTCGACGTCGTCGCCGCGGAACTCGGGGACGGTACCGTGGTCCGCCCGGCCGACGACGGACAGGCCACCGTGGTGCGCACCGTCGAGGCCCTCGGCCGGGATCTGGACGTCACCGCCACGGGCACCGTGGAGGTCGAGGGCGGCAGGCTCGTCATGGAGCCACGCTCGATCGACGTCGGCGGCCCGGGCTTCCTCTCCCAGGGGATCGCCGCCGTCGTCCGCCGGTTCGTCACGATCGAGCACGAGATCGAGGGCCTGCCCGATGGGCTCGTGCTCCGGGACGTCACCGTGCAGGACGACGGCTTCCGGGCAGACCTGACGGGCGAGGATGTCGCCCTCGCCCGCTGATCCGGCTCTGCTCCCCCGTCGTTCCCTCGCACTTCCCCCGCTGACCGGCGGGTGACCAAGGGGACTCCCCATGGGCGCCTCCGGGGACCATACTGGGACCCGTGCCCTGATGGTCGGAGTGGATCATGGTCCTTGCTCATCGATGCGAGCCCGCGGGAACGCCGCGGTCGGCAACCGCCCCGACAGCGGCCTGCCCGGGGTCCCGGGCATGACCACCACCGTCACGGGACTCAGCACCGCGGACGCGGCCCGCCTCCTCGCCGTGGACGGGCCCAACCTCCTGCCGCAGACACACACCGTTCCCCGCTGGCGCGTGTTCGCCGCCGAATTCACCCACTTCTTCGCCGTGATGCTGTGGGTGGCTGCGGCCCTGGCCTTCGTCGCGGGCATGCCGCAAATCGGGGTCGCGGTGACCATCGTGGTCATCATCAACGGGGTCTTCGCCTATGTGCAGGAGGCCCGGGCCGAACGCGCCGCATCCAGGTTGCGTGCCATGCTCCCGGCGTCGGTCCGGGTGCGGCGTGACGGCAGGGCGGTGAGCATTCCCGCCGCGGAGATCGTGCACGGGGACGTGGTGCTCCTCTCGGCGGGTGACAGGATCCCGGGGGACGTCGCCTTCACCGTGACGGAATCCTGCACCGTGGACGAGTCGATGCTCTCGGGGGAGAGCGAACCCGTGACGAAGCAATCCGGCGATGCCGGGTTCGGCGGGACCTTCCTCGTCAACGGGGACGCCGAGGCGGAGGTCGCCGCCACCGGGGCGCGGACGAGGCTCGCGGCCATCGCCACCCTGACGGCCGCCGCCCGGCCCCCGCAGAGCCCCCTCAACGTGGAGCTGCGCCGGGTGGTCCGCATCATCTCGGTGGTCGCCCTCACCTTCGGTGGCGTGTTCTTCGCGGTCTCCCTGCTGGCCGGGACGTCCTGGCGGGACGCGTTCCTGTTCGCCATCGGGGTGTCCGTGGCCCTGATCCCCGAGGGACTCCTGCCCACGGTCACGCTGTCCCTCGCCATGGGGGCTCAGCGCATGGCAGGCCGGAACGCCCTGGTGCGGCACCTGCAGGCCGTGGAGACGCTCGGTTCCACGACGTTCATCTGCACCGACAAGACCGGCACCCTGACACAGAACCGGATGAGCGCCGTCGAGGTGTGGACGCCGAACGGCGTCGTGGCGCTCAGCGGTACCGGCTACGACCCGGGCGCGACGATCACCGGCGGGGCGGACGCCGTCGCGCCTGCCCTCCGGTTGGCGCGGGCGGCGCGGGCGGCGTCCCGCGGCAGGGCGGTGCTGCACGGCGACCAGTGGATCGCCGAAGGGGACCCGATGGAAGCAGCCCTGGACGCGCTGACCCGCCGCCTGGACGGTGCGGGCGGGGGCGACGGCGGCGGGAACCGATCCGAGGGGGACGACGCCGGCGGGCGTGACCTGCCCGTCGATGCCCGGTGGCCGTTCGACCCGGCCCGGAAACGGGAGTCCGTGGCCGCCGGCGGCCGCCTCCTGGTCAAAGGCGCCCCCGAATTCGTCCTCCCGCTGTGCGTGGCTTCCGCGGATCTACCGGCCTGCGCGGCCGCACTCGACGACATGGCGGGCCGCGGACTGCGCGTCCTCGCCGTGGCCGAGCGGACCCTGCCCGGGACGCCGGGGCCGGACCGGGCCTGGCCGGAGGACCCCGGCGTCCTCGAACGCGAGCTGACCCTGCTCGGGCTCGTGGGCCTGCACGACCCGCCGCGGGAATCGGTGGCCGAAGCGCTGCGGGCCACGCGCAGGGCCGGTATCAAGGTCGCCATGCTCACCGGGGACCATCCGACGACGGCGGGGGCGATCGCCGCGGAGATCGGGCTGCTCGGCGCCGACCGGACCGTCCTCGAGGGCAAGGACCTCCCGGAGGACGAGCACCTGCTCGGGGCCCTCCTGGACCGGGACGGGGTGGTGGTCAGCAGGGTGTCCCCGGAGCAGAAGCTCAGGGTGGCCAAGGCCCTGCAGCTGCGCGGGCACGTCCTGGCGATGACCGGTGACGGCGTCAACGACGGTCCGGCCCTGCAGGAGGCGGACATCGGCGTGGCCATGGGCGCCAGCGGCACGGACGTGGCGCGGGAGGCGGCGGACCTGGTGCTGCTGGACGACGACTTCGCGACCATCGTCGCCGCCATCGAGCAGGGACGCGCCACCTACGCGAACATCCGACGGTTCCTCACCTACCACCTCACCGACAACGTCGCGGAGCTCACCCCCTTCGTGGTCTGGGCGCTGTCCGGGGGGAGCTTCCCGCTGGCGCTCGGGGTGCTGCAGATCCTGTTCCTGGACATCGGGACGGATCTCCTCCCCGCCCTGGCGCTGGGCAGCGAGCGTGCCAACAGGCGCGTCATGCACCGGCCGCCGGAACGGCGCCACCTGATGGACACCCGGCTGATGGTGCGTGTCTTCGCCGTCCTCGGTCCGGTGGAGGCCGTCGCCGAGATGGCGGCGTTCACGCTGACCCTGTGGCTGGCCGGATGGCGTCCCGGACAGGAGTTCCCGGGCTACGGGGTCCTCGCGGCGGCATCCGGTGCGGCGTTCACCACGGTGGTCCTGGCCCAGCTCGCCAACGCCTTCGCCTGCCGCAGCGAGTCCCTGCCGCCGTGGCGCCTGGGCTGGCGGACCAATCCGCTGATGCTCAAGGCCGTGGGAGTGGAACTGCTGGCACTGCTCGGGTTCCTGTTGATCGTGCCGGTGGCCGACATGCTCGGGCACGCGCCCCCCACGGTGGCCGGGCTGCTCGTGGCAGTCCTCTCCATGCCTGCCCTGCTGGCGGCGGACCACTGGCACAAGCGGCTCAGGCACCCCGGGAGGGCGGGCCCGTCCGCAGGCTGATCCGCACGGAGCTGCCGGGCTCCACGACCCTCGTGTGCCGGCCCACGCGCACGCGGACCGCATCGGCGGCGCTCTCTGCGGCGACCACCGTCAACGTGTCCTTCTCGAGGGTGATCCCGAGCGGCAGTCCCCGATACCGGATCCGGAAGGAGACCTGCCGCAGTTCCGTGGGCAGGCGCGGGGTGAAGACGAGCGCGTCGGCGTGCATGCGCAGGCCCGCGAAGCTCCGCTGGACGACGTCCACGCTGCCGGCCATCGCCCCGAGGTGGATCCCCGTGCGCGTGGTACCGCCCTGGGTGTCGTCGAGGTCGGCGTCGAGGGCCTCGCGGAAGGTGGCCCACGCGCGCTCCGGGTACGACGCCGCGAGCACCGAGGCGTGGGCCACCCGGCTGAGGGTGGAACCGTGGGCCACCCGCGCGAGGTAGTACTCGACGGTCCGGGCCATCTGCTCCTTCGTGGGCGCGTACCCCATGCGTCGGAGCCGGCGCATCAGCTGGTCCTCGCCGAGCAGGTAGAACAGCATGAGGACGTCCGCCTGCTTGGAGAGCTTGTACCGGTTGGTGCTGTCCCCTTCGGCGTCGAGGAGGAGGTCCAGGCGCTCGATGGTGCCGTACGTCCGCCGGTAGTGCTCCCAGTCCAGCTCCTCGAGCTGCTCGTAGCCCGCGAACTGGCTGATGACGCCGTCGTGGAAGGGGACGTGGAGCAGGCGCGCCAGGCGGGCCCAGTGGTCCACCTCGCCGCCGGTGATGCGGAGCCGGCGACGCAGGTCCCGGCCGTCCCGCCCGCGGACGGCGTCCATGATCTTCGCCGGACGGGAGCACACCCAGGAGGCCATGACGTTGGTGTAGGCGTTGTCGTCCACGCCCTGCCCGGCGTGGCCCGGGTAGCCGTCGTGGTACTCGTCCGGTCCCACCACGCCGCGCAGGTGGAACCTGCCGTCCCCGGCGTCGAACTCGGCCGCCGCGGCGAAGGACCGGGCCACCTCGACGATCAGGTCCGCGCCGTGGCCCATGATCCACTCCCTGTCCGCGGTGGCCTCGTAGTACTGCCAGGCGTTGTACGCCACGGCGAGGCTGCCGTGGCGCTGCAGGTCGGAGTGATCCGGCGTCCACCGCCGGGCGAAGCGGTTGTAGAGCCACGGCGGGGTGTCCTCGGTGCCGTCGCTGCCGCTGCGCCAGGGGAACATGGCACCGTCGAGTCCGGCCGCGCGCGCCCGGTCCCGGGCGGCGTCGAGCCGGCGCCACCGGTAGTCCAGCAGTGAGCGGGTCACCGACGGCAGGCGGGACGTGATCAGCGGCAGCACGAAGAGGTCGTCCCAGAAGATGTGCCCCCGGTAGCCCTCGCCGTGGAGCCCCCGCGCCGGGACGCCGGCGTCGAGCTCGGCGGTGTGTTCAGAGACGGTCTGCAGCAGGTGGAACACGTGGAGGTTCAGGATGAACTGGGTCTGCCGGTCGGCGTGCAGGTCGACACCGAACAGGTCCAGCAGCGGCCGCCACGCGTCCTCGTGCGCGGCGAGGGCCGGCCCGAAGCCGCCGGGCGAGCGGGCCAGGACGGCGAGGGCAGCAGACAGGGGGGAGGACAGCGCGCGGTCCCTGGAACTGACGACGGCGGCCGCCTTGCAGGCGGTCAGCGGCACCCCGTCCGCCAGGGTGGCGACGTGGTGCTGCAGCCAACGCGAGGGTCCGGGCCCGCCGTCCGGGCCGTCGACCGGCCCTGGACCGTCATCCGGGCCCGCGCCGTCGCCCTGGTGCGCTGCGCCGTCGGAGGGGATCGGGGTGCTGCCCACCGCCGCGGGCACGCCGCCCGGACCGGTGAACGTGACAGTGGCGGCGACGGCGATCCGGAGGCCGCTCTGCCGGGTCAGGACCTCCACGGTCTCGACGCCGGCCCGCACCCGGCGGTCGAGGAGACGGAGATGCCGGCCGCCCAGTGCGGCGTCCTCCGGGACGTTGCCGTTCACCACGTCCGCATCGATGCCCGTGCGGATCTCCACCGTGCCGTCCCAGCCGCGGGCGGTCAGCGTGGTCTCCAGCAGGGCCAGGCCGGCCTGGGCCATGGAGACGATGCGCCGCTGACGGACCTCCAGCCGCCGGCCCCGCGCATCCTCGAGCACGGCACGCCGGGACAGGACGGCCCGCTTCAGGTCCAGTTCCCGGTGCTGCCGCACCAGCGTGAGCCCGCCGTCGGACCACCACGGGCCGGGGTGCACCCGGACGTCGAGGGGGAGCCAGTTGGGGAGGTTGACCAGGTGCTCACCTTCCGCCTCCTCCCCGTGCACCAGTTCGGGGCGCCGGTTGTAGACGCCCGCCAGGTACGTGCCGGGGTAGTGGACGGCGTCGGCGGACGCCTCCGGGGCGGCCCCGCGGGTGGCCATGCGGCCGTTGCCGAGGGTGGTCAGCGCTTCGCGGTGGCCCTCGTGCCAGGGGTCGAAGCCGTCGTAGATCAGGTGCCACCGGTGCGTGAGGACCAGGCCCATGTCGAGCTGACGGGCGTCGTCGAGTACCATGTCCGCGCCGGCGTGTTCCAGCGCCGCCCGCTGCGCCGCGCGGTCGATGCCCACGATCAGCCCGAATCCGCCGGCACGGGCAGCGGCCACGCCACTCGTGGCGTCCTCGACGACCACGGCGCGGCATGGCTGCACCTCCAGCCGGCGTGCCGCTTCGAGGAAGGTGGCAGGGTCGGGTTTGCCCGGCAGCCCCAGCTCCCCGGCGACCGTCCCGTCGACGACGACGTCGAACGCCCCGTCCAGGCCGGCGGCGGCAAGCACCGAGGAGGCGTTGCGGCTCGCCGTCACCAGGGCGCACGGGACGCGGCTGTCCTGCAGCCGGTCGATGAGTTCCACGGTGCCGGGGAAGGACCTCACCCCGTCGCGGCGCAGGAGGTCGAGGAACAGCGCGTTCTTCGCCGCGCCCAGGCCCTGCTCGGTCCAGGCCTCGGGCGGATCCGACGGCGTACCGGGCGGCAGGTCGATACCGCGGGAGCGCAGGAACACGGCGACGCCCTGCTCCCTGGGGCGGCCGTCCACGAAAGCGTAGTAGTCGCGGTCGTCGAACGGTCGCCGGTCCGCGCCGGCGGGCATCCGCGGGTCCGCCAGCACGACGTCGAACAGCTGCCTCCAGGCGGCCCGATGCACGGACGCGGTGTCCGTGACCACCCCGTCCAGGTCGAAGATCACCGCATCGTAGGGGGAGACGGTGCCTGCGACCGTGGGGGAGCCGGTCCCGCGCTGCCAGGGGCGGGCGGTCGGTGCCGCCTCACCGTCGCCGGCCCCGTCGTCGCCCGCCCCGGGGCCGACGCCGACGGCGTCTTCAGGCCCCACCGGGACCGCCGGTCAGGCGCAGGACCGCGGCACCGTTGACGCGGTCCGCCGCCAGGTCCGCCAGGGCGCGGTCCGCGGCCGCGAACGGGTACCCCTGGATCGTGGGGCGCAGCGGGATGCGGGCGGCGAGTGCCAGGAGTTCACGCCCGTCGGTCCGCGTGTTCGCCGTGACACTGCACAGCCGGCGTTCCTGGAAGAGGTCCTCCGCGTAGTGCAGCACCGGGATGTCGCTGAGGTAGATGCCCGCGACGGCGAGGGTGCCGCCCCGGTCCAGGGCCCGCAGGGCGGCGGGCACCAGGCCACCGGCGGGCGCGAAGAGGATGGCGGCGTCCAGCGGCCGGGGCGGTTCGTCGGCCGCGCCCCCCACGAAGGCGGCGCCGAGTTCCACGGCGAGCCGGCGCGCGCTCTCCGAGCGCGTCATGACGGACACCTCCACGCCCTCGAACATCGCCACCTGTGCGGCCAGGTGCGCCGACGCCCCGAACCCGTAGATGCCGAGCCGACCGCCGGGCCGCACCCCGGACCGGCGGAGCGCCCGGTATCCGATGATCCCCGCGCAGAGCAGTGGGGCCGCCTCCTCGTCGGCGAACCCCTCCGGCACTGCGTACGCGAAGGCCTCGGGCACGGTCACGAGTTCGGCGTACCCGCCGTCGTCGTCCCAGCCGGTGAACCGCGGCGCCAGGCACAGGTTCTCGTCGCCCCGGAGGCAGAAGCGGCAGACGCCGCACGTCGAGCGGAGCCAGGCGATGCCCACGCGGTCGCCCACATGGAAGAGCCGGCAGCCGGCCCCGGTGTCCACGACCTCACCGATGATCTCGTGCCCCGGCACGGTGTGCGGATGCTTCGCGGGCAGATCGCCTTCGACCAGGTGCAGATCCGTCCGGCACACCCCGCACGCACGGACGCCCACCAGGAGCTCGCCGGCACCGGGCACGGGGTCGGGCCGGGTGCCGGACACCAGGGCGGACGCGTCCACCGCACCCGCTTCGCGGGCGTCGTCGTCGATCCACCAGGCGCGCACGGTTCACCCGCCCGTCCGGTGCGGGGCGGGCGCTGCCGGCTCATGCCGGGCCGGGGCGCGGACCTGCGCAACATCCTCGAGCGACATGGGAGCCCCCTGGGTAGGGCCTCATCGTACGCTCCGGCGGCCCCCCGGTCCTCCCGCCGGACGGTGTCTCGCCCGGACCGGGTGGTCCCTCCGGTGACGCCTCCCGCGACGACGGTGGAGCGCGGTGCGAGAATGGCCGCATGCCGCACCACGGAGCACCCGTCGGACGGGTCCGCGCACTGTACCGCTATCCGGTGAAGTCGACAGCGGGCCAGGCCCTGCGAACCGCCACCGTCACGCCGTCGGGGCTCGAGCACGACCGCCGCTGGGCGGTCTACACGCACGACGGCGGGATCGCCAGCGGTAAGCGCACCAGCCGCTTCCGTCCCGTCCCGGGGCTCCTGCACTGGACGTCGGGGATGGAGGGGCCCGGCGGTGTCCCTGTCCTCCGCAGCCCCGCCGGGGTCCCGTACCGGGTGGCCGAGCCGGGGGCCTCCGAGGCGCTGACCGCGGCATTCGGCCAGGAGCTGACGCTGCGGCAGGGGACGACGCTCCAGCACCACGACGAGTCGCCGCTCCACCTGGTGTCGACGTCGTCCCTCGCCGCGCTCGCGGAGGTGCTGGGAGGAGCGGTCGAGGAGCGCCGCTTCCGCCCGAACCTCGTCCTGGACACGGGGTCCGCTCCGCTGTTCCTCGACCGCGACTGGGCGGGTGTGGAACTGGCGATCGGGGGCGAGGTGGTCATCACCGTCGGCGCCGGCATGCCCCGCTGCACCATGATCGACCAGCCCCAGGCGGGAACGGTCGCCGGACCGAAGGCGCTGAAGGCCCTTTCGGTCCACAATGGGGAGTTCGGGGTGCAGGCCCGCGTGGACCGCATCGGCACGATCAGCGTGGGAGACCTCGTGACACTGCGAAGTGCCGCGTGCTGACACATCACGGAGGAGAGAGCTGATGCGTAATGTGACCTACTCGATGGGGGTCTCCCTGGACGGCTACGTCATCGGTCCGGATGGCGGCTTCGACTTCACGACACCCGACGAGGAGGTCTTCCGTTCCGCCATCGACGAGATCCGCACGGTCGGCGCCCATCTGCTGGGGCGCCGGCTCTACGAGACGATGCTGTACTGGGAGACCGCCGACCAGGACCCGTCGGCCGACGAGGCCGACCGCGAATGGACGGCGCTCTGGAAGCAGCTGCCGAAGGTCGTGTTCTCCCACTCGCTGTCCGAGGTCCGGGGCAGCAACACGCGCCTGGCGTCGGGGAGCCTGGCGGAGGAGATCGAGCGTCTGCGAGCCGACCCCGCGGAAGGGGACATCGCCATCGGCGGGGCGACCCTCGCCGAGGAGGCTGCCGCCCTGGGCCTCATCGACGAGTACCAGGTGCGGGTCCACCCGGTGCTGGTCGGGGGCGGGCACGCGTTCTTCCCGCCCCACCGGCACCGGGTGGCCCTCGAGCTCGTGGGCAGCCGTGTCTTCGGCTCCGGCGTCGTTGTCTCCCGCTACCGCGTGAAGCGCTGACCTCAGCGCGTGCTCACCCGGGCGGCGACGGCCACGATCTCCTGCATGTAGGGGGCCACGATCTGCCGGGAGATCCTGCAGTCGAGCAGCAGCACGCCGTCGTCGTCGGACGCGAGCCAGCCCTCGACGGCGGTGAGGTCCTCGAGGGAGGCGATCGTCGCCGACCGCGCCCCGAGGGCCGCAGCGACGGCGGCGAAGTCCACCTCGTCGATCATCATGGGGCCCGGGTGGATACCGCGGACGGCATACTGGTGGATCTCGGCCCCGTAGGCGGCGTCGTTGAAGACCACGATGACGGCCCGGCGCGCCGTCCTGATGAGCGTGTCGAGATCCGCGAGGGCCATGAGTGCGCCGCCGTCGCCCGTGCACAGGACCACGGTGGAGTCCGGCAGGGCGCGGGCGGCACCGACGGCGCTCGGGAAGCCGAGACCGATGGTCTGGTACGCGGTGCCCACCATGATCAGACGGTTCGCCGCGGGCACGCGGAGATAGCCGGGCGCCCAGCCGATGAAGTGGCCGCCGTCCTGCACGACCGTCCGGTCCGCGGGCAGCACCCGGTCCAGCACCCGGCACAGGCTCCGCGGATCGAGGCGGCCGTCGGGAGCCATCGCCTCGCCGCCGTCGCGCGCGTCATGGGCGTCCAGGGCGTCGCCGGCGGCGCGCGTCCTCCACCGGAGCAGTCCTTCGCGGCGGTCGACGGCGGCGAGGAGCGCCTCCGCCGTGAGGCGTGCGTCGGCGTGCACGAAGTCGGTGACGGCGGGCGAGGTGGGGCCGGTCGCGATGTCCACCTGGATGACCCGGGCGTCCGGGGAGAAGGAGTGCCCGAAGCGCATCGTGAACTGGTTGAGCCGAGCGCCGAGCACCAGGACGACGTCGGCCTCCTCGACGAGGCCGGCCGTCCGGTCCGACGCCCAGCCGCCCGCGATGCCGAGCGCCGCGGAGTCGTCCCCGAACAGTCCTGCGCCGAGGGCCGAGGTGGCGGTCAGGGCGCCGAGACGGTCCGCGAGCGCTGCCGCCGCCGTGCCGGCGCCGCTCACCCAGGCGCCGCGGCCGGCCAGGACGAGGGGCCGCTCGGCGGCGGACAGGAGGGCTGCGATGCGCCCGATGTCCGCCGCGGCGGGCTCCACGAGGGGCGCGGGGGTGGGTGCTACGGCGCGGTCCTCGTCCGCGGCCTCGGCGGCGGCGAGGTCGTAGGGGATCGCGAGGACCACGGCCTCGCGGTGGTGGAGCGCGTGCTCGACCGCCGCCGCCGTGATCGCCACGGGATGGGTGGCGGACACGGTGAACGTCGTGGCGCCGAGCCCCTTGGCCACGAGGGACTGGTCGACGTCCCACGCGCGCATCCCGGTGGTGGGGGCGTCGCCGACCACGAGGACGAGCGGGATGTCCGCCTGGACGGCCTCGGCCAGGGGTGTCAGGGCATTCGTGAACCCGGCGCCGTACGTGGTGGTGGCGACCGCGAGGCGGCCGCCGGCGCGGTGGTAGGCGTCCGCGGCGGCGACGGCTCCGGCCTCGTGCCGTACGGCCGTGAAGTGCAGGGACGGTGCGGCCATGACGGCGTCGAGGAAGTGCGCGTTGCCGTTGCCCATGACCCCGAACACCTCGGTGGTAGCGGGCAGGAGGGCGGAGACGATGCGGGCGGAGACGGTGGCCATGGTCGGATCCTTGCGGGGCGAAGTCCCCGGTGGCGCTGGTGCAGGCACACGGTCGACCCAGGGACGTGATGGGTGGATTCCGTATGTGCCTCGGGCGACTGCGCCCTTATTGCCTCTTTTTCAGGCACGGCGCCCGTGGCACCCGACACCTGCCACTATAACGGGACCGGGGTGTGGTCCGTCTCCGCCCCGCCCACTGGTGAGGTCGGGCCCGTGGGCATGCGCGAGAATGCCCACCGGCCGGGGGCGACCGGTGGGCATCACCGTCGACGCGAGGACGCAAGCCGGACAGGGCCGGACGACGTCGGCCGGTCAGGCGCGGCGCCCGACCCCCGCGGCGGCGTCCTCCTTCTCCGCCTCCAGGGGCGCACCCTTGGTCTCCTTGACCAGGGTGACGCCGATGAAGGAGATGACGCAGAGGCCCATGATGTAGAGCCCGATCGAGCCCGACCAGCCGGTGCCCTTGAGGAGGGCCTCGGCGATCAGCGGGGCGAAGGCGCCGCCCAGGATCGCGCCGAGGGCATACCCGATGCCGATGCCGGAGTAGCGGACGTTCGCCGGGAACATCTCCGCGTACATCGCGGACATGGGGCCGTAGGACAGCCCGAGCCCGATGGTGAGGACGAAGATCGCGATGCCGTAGGCCCAGACGTTCCGGGTGTCGATCATCATGAACATCGGGATCATCCACACGAAGATCAGCCCGTACCCGATCTGGAACGTCCGCACCCGTCCGATGCGGTCCGAGAGGATCCCGCCGTAGAGGGTGAAGATGAGCCAGCCGAAGGACGCCAGCAGCGTGGCGAGCAGCACCGGTGCGGCGGGCATGCCCAGGATCCGCTGGGCGTAGGAGGAGAGGAACGCGATCACGAGGTAGCCGGCGGCGTTGTTGCCGATGAAGATGAGGGCGGCGAGGATCACCGGGCGCTTGTGCGTCCGCATCAGGTCCCGCAGCGGGGTCGCGGTGTCCCTCTTGCGCTCGATCATGCGCTTGAACACGGGGCTCTCGGCGACGGCGGCGCGGATGAAGTAGCCGACGACGATCAGGACGACGGAGAGCAGGAACGGGATACGCCAGCCCCAGGCGAGGAAGTCCTCGGGGGACAGGGAGCTGCGGAGCAGGAACAGGACGAGGGTCGCCAGGATCATCCCGACGGGCACCCCGATCTGGGGGTAGGCGCCCCAGAAGCCGCGCTTGTCCACCGGTGCGTGCTCCACCGCCATGAGGGCGGCGCCGCCCCACTCGCCACCGGCGGAGAAGCCCTGGAGGATGCGCAGGAGCATCAGGAGGATCGGGGCCCAGACGCCGATCTGCGCGTAGGTGGGCAGCAGGCCGATCAGCGCGGTGGCGGAGCCCATCATGACGAGCGTGAAGACGAGCATGGCCTTCCTGCCGATGCGGTCGCCGAGGCGCCCGGCGATGACGGCGCCCAGGGGGCGGAAGAAGAAGCTGATGCCGATGGTGGCCCAGGCCACGAGCTGGGCGAGGCCCGGGCTCTCGCCCTCGAGGGGGCCGAAGTAGAGGGTCGCGAAGACGAGGCCCGCGGCCTGGGCGAAGATGAAGAAGTCGTACCACTCGATCGTGGTGCCGACCATGGTGCCGGCGAGGACCTTGCGGTCGGCGGCGCTCATGCCGTGCCGGGACTGTGCGTCCGGCCGCTCTGACGCTGGTGCCATGAAAAACTCCCTTGTTTTCGCGGTGCGTGGCTACGCGCGTGCCCGGACGGGGCGGGGACGTCATGGTCCTCGCCCGGTGGCACGAAATCGTATACGAATGCTAGGCGTGGAGCGCTGGGGGGTCAAGGGTCCCGTGACGCGGGCCGGGCCCTTTTGGTCGTAGTGTTCACGCGATGCGGTGAAGTTCGTTGGGTAACACGGAGCGATCCTCAGTAGTGTTTGAGCATGGCCACCTCGCTCAGAAACAGCCGCGCCGCCGCGCTTCCCGCCAAGCTCTCCCGATCCTGGCTCCTGGCCTCAGCGGCTTCCGAGGACAATTTCATCCCGGCCCTCACCTCCGAGGCCGACTCCGTGGTGTTCGACATGGAGGACGCCGTTCCCGCCCCGGGCAAGGTGGAAGCCCGTGAGCGCGTGGTCGAGGCTCTGTCCACCGGCATGACGGCATGGGTGCGCGTCAACGGTATCGAGACGGAGTACTGGGCCGACGACCTGGCCGCCCTGTCCAGGGCGCCGGGCCTGCGCGGCGTCATGCTCGCGATGACGGAGAAGCCCGAGCAGGTCACGCACACGGCCATGCGCCTGCAGGCCGGTACGCCCGTGCTCGCCCTGATCGAGTCGGCGCTCGGCATCGAGAACGCGACGGCGATCGCCAGCGCCCCCGGCACCTTCCGCCTCGCGTTCGGGGTGGGCGATTTCCGGCGTGACACGGGAGCCTCCGACGACCCGATGGCGCTCGCCTATGCGCGTTCCAAGCTCGTGGTCGCCTCGCGCGTGGGGCAGCTGCCCGGTCCGATCGACGGTCCCACCGTCGGCGCCCTGGGGGACGAGCTGCTCGAGGCCTGCAAGGTCACTGCCTCCATGGGCATGACGGGCAAACTGTGCCTGCTGACCGACGCCACCGACACCATCAACCGCGGACTGTCGCCCAGCGAGTCGGAGATCAGCTGGGCCTCGGAACTCCTTCGTGAGCACGCCGCCGGAGCCGTGGTGGGTGACGGCTCCTACCTCCCGCGCCTCGCCCGGGCGCAGAAGATCTCCTCGCTCGCGGACTCCTACGGGCTCTGGAACGCCTGACCGGGAAAATTCCCTCGACCTCCTTGCATCCAAATCGCCCCGCCGCCGGGTAGTACCGGGTGTCAGCGAAAAAACCCCGTCACCGGGGCCACACCAAGGAGTAGTCATGCAACGAAGCCTGTACGCCATTGGAGCCGTAGCAGCCCTGGGAGCCGCGTCCATCGCCGCCCCGGCCACTGCCGCCGAAGCACCGGCCGATGCGTCCCTGTCCGTCCTCCACGGCGTCCCCGACCTCACGGTCGACGTCTACGTCAATGGCGCGCTCACGCTGGACGACTTCACCCCGGGCACGCTGGCCGGTCCTCTCGCCCTGCCGGCCGGGGACTACCAGCTGGCCATCACGGCATCCGATGCCGCCGACGCCAGCGCGCCGGTGATCGGTCCCGTCGACGTGACGCTCGAGGCCGGTGGGAACTACACGGCGACGGCGAATCTCGATGCCGCAGGCCAGCCGACGGCGAACTTCTACACCAATGACGTCTCCGCCATCGAGGCCGGCAAGACGCGCCTGACGGTCCGCCACGTCGCGGCGGCACCGGCGGTCGACGTCCTCGCCGGAGGTGCGGCGATCGTCCCGAACCTCAGCAATCCCGGTGAGGCCTCGCTGACCACGGATCCCGGCACGGTGTCGGCGGCCGTCGCCGCTGCGGGCACCACCACCCCGGTGATCGGCCCGGCGGACCTGAACCTCCCCGAGGGCACCTCGACGATCGTCTACGCCTGGGGCAGCCTCGAGGCCGGAAACCTCGCGCTCGCCACGCAGACGATCGAGGGGCTGCACTCCTCACCCGGTGCCGTCCCGGGAGGCCAGTCCGGCCTCGCGGCCCAGGACGACAACGGAGCGGCCATCGGGCTGGGGGCGTTCCTCCTGGTCGTGCTGGGCGGGGTGGCAGCAGCCGCCCGCCGTCGGACCGCACGCGTCTGAATCCGGCAGTGACGGGCGGGGAGGCCGTTTCCGCCTCCCCGCCCGTCACGTCACCCACAGGAGAGTCCACCACCGTGCATCCCCGTCGATCAGCGATCCCCGCCGCCGTGCTGGCCGCCGTCCTCCTCGCAGGGTGCGCGCAGGCCGATGATGCCGCGCCGGCGGACCCGGCACCGGTTCTCACGGCCCCCGTCCCCGCCCCGCAGGCACCCACGGCCGGTGCCGCGGACCCGGCGGCGGACGCCGCGCGCGCGACCGACGCCCCGGCGAGCCCGACACCGAGCCCGACACCGAGCCCGGCGGGAACACCCGCGACGATCCCCCCGGTGCCCATCCAGCAGGCCAACGGTGCACTCCAGCCGCGAGACCCGGCCCCCGTGTCCCTGGTCATCGCCGGCACCGACATCTCCGTGAAGGTCGTGGAGGTGGGTATCGAGGACAACAACGCCATGGAGATCCCGGACAGCTTCTACGAAGCGGGATGGTACCGCTACGGTCCCGCGCCCGGCGCGAAGGCCGGCAACGCGGTGATCGCCGCCCACGTCGACAGCCTCACGGAGGTGATGCCTTTCGCCCAGCTGAAGGACGTACCGGTCGGAACCACGGTCACGGTGGGACTGGAGGACGGACGGTCCCTGGCCTATGCGGTCTCCGACGTCCGGAACGTCCCGAAGGCCACACTGAACGGGTCGGAGATCTTCAGGCGCGACGGCGCCCCCGAACTCAAGATCATCACCTGCGGGGGGGAATGGCTGTCGGAGAAGGGGGACTATGAGGATAATGTAGTGCTCACAGCCTTACCGCTCTGAGTCTGATGGGGTAAGAGCCCAGGATCGCCGGCTGCCGCACTGGCGCGGCGCCGGCCCCGGCTTGAGGAGTGACACGTGGCACCTCCTGGCCCCGAATGGACGAGGCAGCTCGACCTCGACTTCACCGCGGGGGACGAGCGTGCAATGACGGCCGCGTACGAGTGTTTCGCCCCCCTCGTCTACACGATCGCCCTGCGTTCGATGAAGGACCGCGCGGCCGCCGACGACATCACGCAGGATGTGTTCGTGAGGGCGTGGCGGTCTAGGGACCGCTTCGATCCCGACTCGGGCGTCCTCCCGGCCTGGCTCATGGGGATCTGCCGGAACGTCATCCTCGACAGCCTGTCGGCCAGGACCCGGCAGGAGCACCTGGTGGTCCGGGCCGGCGTCGCCCCGGACATGGGCGCCGGCTTCGATCATGGTGTCGACACCATCACCGACCGCGTGGTCCTCGGTTCGGAGCTGGAGAGGCTCGGGGAGCCCCAGGGTTCCATCCTCAAGCTGGCCTTCTACGAAGACCTGACACATCAACAGATCTCGGCGCGGATGAATCTCCCCCTGGGGACCGTCAAGAGTCACATCCGAAGGAGTCTCGTGCACCTACGCAATCGATTGGAGGAGTGGAATGCAGCATCTTGACCCGGACGCCGTCGGTCTCGCTGCGCTGGGTGAACCACTCGACCTCTGGTCGCAGGAGCACTTGGGACGGTGCGGCACGTGTTCCGCGGACGTGAACGGACTGCGGACCGTCGTCAGCACGGCGAGGGCCGACGGCTCGGTCACGGTCCTCGAACGGCCGGGCCCGGCGGTCTGGGAGGCGATCAGGGCCGAACTCGGGCTGCGCGCCGACCCGGGCACGGACGCCGCGGAGGCGCAGTCATCGGGGAACGTGCCGTCCCTGTCGGCGGCCCGGGAGCGGCGGGGCCGCAGGAACCGGCAGTACTCGACCCGCTGGCTGGCTGTTGCCGCCGGTGTCGGGATCCTGGTGGGTGGAGGAGCACTGTGGGCGGCGGAGTCGCTGCGCTCGGGCGGGAACGGCGTCGTGCTGGCCCAGGCCGACCTGGCGCCCCTGCCCGGTTTCTCGGGGTCGGGCGAGGCGACGATCTCGCGGGCCGACGACGGTTCCCGGAGCCTCGACGTCGATCTCACGGGGGCGGCACCGGACGGGTTCCGGCAGGTCTGGCTGATCGCCCCCGACCTGAAGCAGATGTACAGCATCGGCCTCCTGGAGGCCGATCACGGCAGCTTCGCGGTACCGGCCGACATCGACCTGGCGCAGTACCCCATCGTCGACATCTCCGACGAGCCCTTCGACGGGAACCCCACCCATTCCAGCGTCAGCATGGTCAGGGGCACCATCGGGGCCGTCGGGGGCTGACGGCCCGGCCCGGGGGGGGGGTGTCAGTGGGCGAGGGCGCGTTCTTCCGCGCCGCTGATACGCGACGTGCCGCCGCAGTTCGTGCAGACCTGCAGGCGCGTCCTGCTCACGGTGAGGAGCGGGATGAAGAACACGGAGATCTTCGTCCTGCGCTGGATCACCTGCTGGGGTGCGAACATCCCGCAGTAACGGCAGGACGCGGAGCGGGTGGACTGGAGGTGCTCACGAGTGGTGAGGCCGAAGAGGAAGAACATCTCTCCACGGTAGGGGCCCGCAGGCAAGGAAGAAAGGCCCCTTACTATCTCCCCGTCCGAGGTTCCGCGTGGTAGTCAGGGGCGACGGTAGCGGTTGATCATGGGGCAGTCGAAGGGGTCGCGGGCGGCGAGGCCCACGCGGTTCAGGTAGGCGACGACGGCGGCATAGGAGGCGGCGACGCCGACCTCGGTGTAGGGCACGCTGAGGCGCTCGCAGTGTTCCCTCACGATGATCGCGGCCCGGCGGAGGTGGGGGCGGGGCATGTCGGGGAAGAGGTGGTGCTCGATCTGGAAGTTCAGCCCCCCGAAGGCGTTGTTGATGAAGGAGCCGCCGCGGATGTTGCGTGAGGTCAGGACCTGCTTCTGGAAGAAGTCCAGCGTGCTGTCCCTGGGGACGATGGGCATGCCCTTGTGGTTGGGGGCGAAGCTGGCGCCCATGTACAGGCCGAAGACGGCCAGCTGCACGCCCAGGAACGCGAACGCCATGCCGACGGGCAGGAACCAGAAGAGGATGCCGAGGTAGGCGCCGAAGCGGGCGCCGAGCAGGGCCAGTTCGATCCAGCGGCCGGGGACGGTGCGGCGGGCGAAGAGGGTGGCGATGGAGCGGGCGTGCAGGTTGATGCCCTCCATGGTGAGCAGGGGGAAGAACAGGTAGCCCTGGCGGCGGGTGATCCAGGCCTGGAGGCCGCGCGCCTTGACGGCGTCCTCCTCGAGGAAGGAGATGGTGTCGACGGCGATGTCGGGGTCCTTGCCGCGGGTGTTGGGATCGTTGTGGTGGCGGGTGTGCTTGTCCATCCACCAGGCGTAGCTGATGCCCACGACGCCGGCGGCGAGGATCCGGCCGGACCAGTCGTTGGCGGTGCGGCTGGCGAAGATCTGGCGGTGGGAGGCCTCATGGGCGAGGAACGCGACCTGGGTCAGCAGGACACCGAGGACCGCGGCGATGAGGAGCTGGAACCAGGTGTCGCCGAGGAGGGCGAAACCGGTCCACGCGGCGCCCATGGCCAGGGCCAGGGCTGCGAACACGCAGGCGTAGAAACGACGCCGCCGGTTCAGCAGCCCTTCCCTGCGGACCTGCTTCAGCAGCACCGAATAGGACGCGACCACATCGTTGGGCCGGGAGATGCGGACGGTACGCGGGGAGGTGCTGACGCTCATGGGGGGATTCCTGGTTCGACGCTGGCTTCCCAGCCCGGGAGCGGGTGGGAACCGCAGATATCCGCACTGTACGGGACGGATCCGGACGGCACCGGGAAAGGACGAAGGTGGCCGGATCAGGCGCCGGCGTGCATCCCGTGGTAGTGCCCCGGCCACCCGCGGACGGGGATGCGCGTGATCTCCCGGATGGTCCCCGCCGATCCCCACTCGTTCTTCCCGAGCCGCGACAGCGGCCTGAGCGCTGCGATGGAGGGCAGATCACCGTCGAGCACGTCCTCCGAGACCGCGGCGTGCACCACCTCGCCGAAGACGAGGGTGCAGTTCCCCATCTCCTGGACGAGGTGCAGCCTGCACTCGAGCGCCACGGGGGACTCCCCGACCCGCGGCGGCCGCACCGTGACGCTGGGCTCACGGGTGAGGCCGACGGCGTCGAACTCGCTGACGTCCGGCGGGAAGTCGGTGCCGGTCGCGTTGACGGCCTCGAAGAGCTCCTCCGGCGTGAAGCTGACCACGAACTCGCCGGTGGCCTCGATGTTGCGCACGGAGTCCTTGCGGCCCACGGACGTGAACTGGACGATCGGCGGGTCGACCGACGCGATGGTGAAGAACGAGTGCGGGGCGAGGTTGTCCACGCCGTCCGCCGACGTCGAGGACACCCACGCGATGGGGCGGGGCACGACGACGGAGGTCAGGAACCGGTAGAACGCGCGGCTGTTCGCGGGACCCGGGACGATGTCCCTGCGCATGCGGGACCTACCCCTGCGCCGAGAGGAGGTCGCGGAAGCCGACCGGGCGCCGCCCGGTGAGGCGCTCGACGTCACCGGTCACCTCGGCCATCTCGCCGCGGGCGATGGCCGTGTACGTGCTCACCCAGGCCTCGACCTGCCAGCGGGGCGCTCCGTGGTGGGCGCGGGAGGCCATCGCCTCGTCGTACGACTGGTCCTCGAACCGCACGGTCGCCTGCGTCAGTTCGGTCAGGAGGGCGGCGGCCTCGGCCAGGGTGAAGGCGTCGGGGCCGGTCAGCCGGTACGCCCTCCCTTCGTGGTCCGCGGGCGTCCGCAGCACCGCCGCGGCGGAGCGGGCGACGTCGGACTGGGCGACGGCGGAGAGTCTACCCTCGCCGGCCGGGCCCCGGATGACGCCGTCCTCCGCGAGGGCTGGCACGACGTCGAGGTACAGGTTGTCGCGGAGGAACGTCCAGGCCATCCCGGACCGCCGCAGGTGCTCCTCGGTGAACCAGTGGTCGCGGCCGAGGAGGAACGTGGCGTCGGGGGCGGCGCCGAGGAACGACGTGTAGACGACGTGCCGCACGCCCGCCGCCTTCGCCGCGTCGATGAAGGTGCGGTGGGTCGCCACGCGGTCGGCCTCCTCGGCCGCCGAGACCATGAACAGGACGTCGACGCCGGTCAGCGCCTCGGCGGATGCGTCGGCGTCGGCGTAGGTGCACTGCCGGACGACGGCCTCGGGCAGGTGCTGCGCCCGGTCCGGCGACCTGACCGGGAGGATCAGCGGCACCCCGTCGGCGGCGAGCATCCGGGCGACGCGCCCGCCCACGACGCCGGTGGACCCTGTGACTGCGATGCGCTGCTCCATGCCGGGCACAGCCACGACGGGGCGGGAATTATTTCCTCCCTGTGCCGCCGTCCGCCCGGCGACTAGACTCGACGCCTATGGATCACATGCGCAGGCTCCGCACCCCGATCGTCTGGCTCGTGGTCGCCGCCATGGTCCTCAGCATCGGGGCAGGTCTCTTCTCCGTCGTCCTCTAGCGTCGTCCGGGGAGCACCTCGCGTGCCGGGGCCTGTGACCGTGTAACCGCCCGGACCGCTTCCCGCCAGAGCCGACCCGCCGGACCCCCCATTTGTCCAGGGCATCGCTCCACGCCTAGGGTAGTAAGTAGGCTTAGCTTCATCGGCTAGTCGCCGTCCGTTCCGACGTCCCTCGCGACGCTGGATACGCACTCACCCAGGGAGAACAGCCATGACCTCCGAGAGCACCACAGGATCGACCGACCAGTACACCTTCCAGAACCCCGTCACCCGGTTCGAGAGCATCACGCCGCCCGCCGAGCACACGAACGAGCCCGGGCTCGAGTCCGAGATGGAGATCAAGGCCGACCGCGGGGAGACCTCCTACCGCGGAACGGGCCGCCTCCAGGGCCGCAAGGCCCTCATCACCGGGGCGGATTCGGGAATCGGCGCCGCCGTCGCCATCGCCTACGCGCGTGAAGGAGCCGACGTCGCCCTCTCCTACCTCCCCGAGGAGGAGGAGGACGCGCAGGTCGTCAAGTCACTCATCGAGGCGGAGGGCCGCACGGCCGTCTGCATTCCCGGTGACCTGAAGGACCCCGCGTACTGCATCTCCCTCGTGCAGCAGGCCGTCGACGGCCTCGGCAGCCTGGACATCCTCGTCAACAACGCCGGCAAGCAGGTGGCCGTCGAGTCGCTGGAGGACCTCAGCGACGAGCAGCTGGACCACACCTACAAGACGAACATCTACTCGTTCTTCCGGGTGACCAAGGAGGCGCTCAAGCACCTCCAGCCCGGTTCGGCGATCATCAACTCCACGTCGATCCAGGCCTACGAGCCCTCGCCGACCCTCGTCGACTACGCGAGCACCAAGGCCGCGATCAACAACTTCACCAAGGGGCTGGCACAGCAGCTCGCACCCAAGGGCATCCGCGTCAACGCCGTGGCGCCCGGGCCCATCTGGACCCCGCTGCAGCCCTCGGGCGGACAGCCGAAGGAGGCTCTGCCCGAGTTCGGCAAGGACACCCCGCTGGGCCGCGCGGGCCAGCCCACTGAACTCGCTCCCGCATACGTGTTCCTGGCGTCCTCGGAGGCGAGCTACGTGATCGGCGAGACCCTGAACGTCAACGGCGGCATGCCGACGCCGTAACCGTGGACGCCAGCAGCCCCGGACTCCGTGGAGTCCGGGGCTGCTGTGTTCCATGGCCCGTCGTGTCGGCGGGCTACGCGGCGTCGTCCTACGCGGCCTCGTCCAGTGCGTCGAAGTCCGTGCGGTCGATCCGGCGGTGGTACCGCATGCCGGCGAGCCCGCCGAGGATGGCGCCGACGAGGGCGACGGCGGCGACCACGAGCAGAGCGATGAGTCCGGGCCCGGTGAGGTTCTGCGAGGACGGGATGCCGAGCCCCTGGACCTGCTCGGTCACGCCCGCCTGGTTCCCGACGATCACGCCGATGATGGTGAGCACCACGGCCGCGATGAGCGCCCAGAGCCAGACGGCGACACCCTGCTTGGCGCCGCTGAAGCGCGCCATGCGTCCCGCGACGTACCCACCCGTGAAGTAGGAGAGGAGCAATACGACGCCGAGCACGACGGCGGTCGTGATGCCCGCGGTCTGCGCCTCCCCGGAACCGCTCGTGATGTCCTGCATCGAGAGGGTGGCGCCGACGCCGAAGAGTGCGGCGACACCGCCCACGAGGGCGGAGAGCAGCACGAACATTCCGGTGGCGGTGAGCCAGCCGAAGAACGCGGAGCCGAACTTCATGCCGCCGAAGTGTTCCTTCTCGCGCTGGTGCAGCAGCTTGCGGTCGGCCACGGTGGGCACCCCCGATCCGGCCGCAGCGCCGCGCGGCAGGGGCCTGTCGCGGCCGTCCTCGGCGGCTCCGCGCTTGTCACGCTTGCCGACGGGCGTCACGGGGACGACCTGCGTGTGGGCCTGCGTCGTCGCGTCCCCGGCGGGACGCGGCTCCTCCCTCGAGGCGGAGATCGGGGGCGCCTGCGGACGCGTGGTGCTGTCCCCGGCCGAGGAGCGGCTGCCGCCGGAGCCGCCGGAGTACATGCCCGGGACGTAGTCGCCGCTCGAGTCGTCATCGGGGGAGTAGGCGCCGGGCACGTAGCCGCTCCCGCCGTCGTCGCCCTCGCGCCGCACCGCTGACGGGCCCGTGGCCGACGCCCCGGCGGCCCCGCGGTGCGTGTCCATCAGCTCGGTCGGGTTGTCCTGGGTGTGCTCGGGTCCGGCGGCGCTGGCGCCTCGGCGCTCGCCGTCCGTGTTCCCTGTTCCCGGTGTGCTCATCGGTCCTCCTGATCTCAGGGCCCGCAGGCTCGCTAAGGTGGCTTAGTATTCCTCAGAAGTATCCCATGACGACGGGTGGAAAGACCGGTGGCGCGGTGCCGCGCCGGGGGATGGAAGACTGGAGCCATGGATCTCCAGGTGTTCATGACCGTGGTGTGCGGGGCGCTGATCGCCGTCGGGATCGCGGGCGTCGTGATCCCGGTGCTGCCGGGCAGCGTCCTGATCATCGTGTCCCTGCTCCTGTGGGCGCTCATGGTCGGCAGCGCCGAGGGGTGGACGGTGTTCGCGCTCGGGACGGTCCTGGCGGGTGCCGGGCTCGCCGCCGGACTGGTCCTCACCGGCAGGACGCTCCGCCGGCGCCAGATCCCGGGGAGGTCCGTGACCGTCGGCGTCCTCACGGGGATCGCGGGCATGTTCGTCATCCCCGTCGTCGGCCTGTTCGTCGGATTCGCCCTCGGGCTATTCCTCAGCGAGTTCGCCCGGCAGCGGGACGCGCGCGAGGCGGTGGCGTCCAGCCTCCACGCCCTGAAGGCGACCGGCCTCGGGATCCTCGCCGAATTGGCGCTCGCCTGCCTCGCCGGGACCACGTGGGTCATCGGGGTCTGGGTCTACTTCTCCACCCGGTAGGCGTCAGGACTTCCCGGAGAGGGTCAGCGCCGCGACGATCAGGGCGAGGTGGCTCAGACCCTGCGGCAGGTTCCCCATGAACGCGAGATCGGACGGCTCGATCATCTCGGCCATGATGCCGACGTCGTTCGCCAGAGGCACGAGCTCCTCCATCAGGTCCACGGCCTCGTCACGGCGGCCGACGACGACGAGCGCGGAGACCATCCAGTAGGCGCACGCCACGAACGTGGCTTCCTCCTCCTGCATCCCGCTGTAGCGGTAGAGCAGGGGTCCGGCGCCGAGTTCCGCGCGGAGGGCGTCGAGCGTCGAGGACATGCGCGGCCCCGTGTCGAACTCACTGATCGCGTGCAGGAGGATCGAGGCATCGAGCTCCGTGGATCCGGGGTACCAGATGTAGCTCTGGCGCTCCTCGGACCAGCCGTGCTCGTGCACCCAGTCGCGGATGCGGTCGCGCTCCGCCGCCCACCGCTCCACCGGCCCCTGGAGCTGCCCGCGCTCGGCGAGGAGGACGGCGCACCGCAGGGCGTTCCAGCACCCGAGCTTCGACGTCACGTAGTGCCGTTCCTCCGGCAGCTCCCATATGCCGGCGTCGCGCCGCTGCCAGATGTCGCAGGTCAGGTCCGCGAGGTCGGCGAGCTGGCGCATGGTCGCGGGATCGAGCGCGTGGCCCGCGCGGACGTATTGCCAGACGATGTCGAACACGTCCCCGAACACGCCGAGCTGGAGCTGGCCGGCAGCGGGGTTCCCGTCGACGACGGGGCCGATGTGCCGCCAGCCGGTCAGGTCCGGCCGCTGCGTCCCCTCGGGGAGGTCGCCGTTCAACCGGGTGAAGACCTCCAGGTCGGAGCCCTGCGACCGCAGGTTCTTCAGCATCCAGGACACGGCGGCGTGGACCTCCTCGCGGAGCCCCGCCCGCGTGAGGGAGTGCAGCGTGTAGGCGGTGTCGCGCACCCACGCATAGCGGTAGTCCCAGTTCTTGCCACCCGCGGCGCTCTCGGGAAGGGAGGTCGTCGCAGCGGCGGCGATCGACCCGGAGGGGCTGTGCAGGAGCAGCTTCAGGGCGAGGGCGCTGCGCAGTACGGCGTGCCGGTAGTCGCCGTCGTAGGCGAAGTCGTCCGACCACGACTGCCAGTTCGCGATGGTGCGGTCCACGCCGTCGTCGATGGTCCGCGGGTCGGGGAGCGGGAGCGGTTCGTCATGCGTGGAGACGACGGCGACCAGGTGCCGCGATCCCGGCGACGTCGTGAACGCGCCGGCGACGGACCGGCCCTCGGCAGGCAGGAGGCCGTGATCGATGCCGAGGACGCCGAGCGCGACGCCGTCGATGCGCAGGATGGGATGCCCGGCTCCGGTATCCACCCACGGGGACGCTGCGCCGAAGCAGGTGCCGGGCGCCACGGACCACGCCATCGTCACGGCGCCCGACAGGCCGTCGATGCGTCGGGCGAGCTCGCCCCATGGCAGCCGGCCTGCGACCCCCGTGTTGAGCGAGTCGGTGACCCGGACGGAGCCGCCGGCCGTGGTGTACGTGGTCTCGAGCACGTTGGAGCCGTCCGCGTAGCGGCGCTCCACCGTGAAGTCCTCCGTGGGCGCGAGGGACACGAAGCCCTCGTCGGCGTCGAGGAGCCGGGCGAAGGCGGGCGTCGAGTCGAGGTCCGGGGTCGGGTACCAGTCGATGGAGCCGTCCAGGGCCACGAGTGCGACGGTCCGGCCGTCGCCGATCGCTGCATAGGAGCGGAGATCAACGAAGCCCGCCTCATCCCGGACCGCGTTACCCGCTACGTCCTGTTCCACCGTGTGCGGGTGCCGCTACCTGCCGTTGTAGCGCGTCTTGCTGGCGCGGGACGTCTGGCCCGTGCGTCGGTTCATCAGGCGTGATGCGATGACGGGCACGAGGGCCCAGAGGATTCTCTTCAGCAGCATGGTGGGTCCTTACGGTCAGGTCCGGCCGCGAAGGTCACGGCCGGTCGATTTCATCATCCTACTGATGATCTACCGCGCGGTCCTGTTCTCCGTGACGAACGCGGCCAGCGCGCGGAGCTGCGCATCACGTGCTACCGGGTTCAGGTACATCATGTGGCCGGCCTCGTGGTAATGGTGCGTGAAGCGGGCCCGGGCGTCGTCGTCGAGGTTCATGTGCGCCCAGACGTACTCGGCCGCGAAGTGGGGCGTGGCGCCGTCGTGGTAGCCGTAGTCGACATGCACGCGCAGCGCGGGATTGTGCACGAGGAGCCGCTCGAGCACCCCGGAGACGTCGACGGGAGCACCCTCGAACGTGCGGTAGCTCCAGGGCTGGACGCGGGCGGTGAGGATCTCGTAGGGGAGATCGTTCTCGTAGCCGAGTTCCGCCCGGACGTAGTGGTTCATCGCCGCCGAGTACGGTCCCGTGATCGCCCGCATGCTCGGGTCGTCGAAGGAGTCGGAGGCCTGCTGGTTCTCGGGGCGCGCAGCGAACCGGCCGTCGATGCGGCCGACCGCGAGGCCCTGTGCACGCAGGAGTTCGGCCGCGAACTCGTGGTAGGCCCAGCGGAGGTCGGTGCGGCGGATGAAGCCCTCGTCGAGGGTCGTGATGGCCTGCAGCCGCGCGACGACGTCGTCGTACTCCGTCGGACTCAACCGGCTGCCCTGGGTCAGGGCGTAGCCGAAGTCGCGGGCTGCGAACTCCTCGGCTTCGCGGAGCACGTCCGCGAGCTCCCGGTCGCCGTGGCGCCCGTGGTAGTGCGCGATGGCGGCATAGGTGGGCAGGTGGAGCGCGTAGGGCAGGTCGCTGCCCGGGAAGAAACGCAGGGTGGACATGTTGAGCACGGTCGAGATCAGGCCGAGTCCGTTGACCGCCATGCCGTGGGCGTCGAACAGGCGGCCGGCCACCGCCACGGCGCGCAGCGTGCCGTAGGACTCGCCGATCAGGTATTTGGGGGAGAGCCAGCGGTTGTTGCGCGTCGTCCAGAGGCGGATGACCTCGGCCACGAGGTCCCTGTCCTGGATGAAGGCGTGGAACTCGTCGGCGGTCTCCCCGTCGACCACGCGGGAGAAACCGGTGTTCACGGGGTCGATCATGACGAGGTCGCTCGACTCGAGGAGGCTGTCCGGGTTGTCGACCAGCCCGAACGGGGCGGGCGTCATGGAACCGACGTCCCCCGAATCCACCAGGCGCGGACCCAGCAGGCCCAGGTGGAGCCAGACGGAGGCGGAACCGGGGCCGCCGTTGAAGGCGAACGTCACCGGCCGGCCCGGCTCGGCGTCCTGCCTGGTGTACGCGACGATGAAGATCTCGGCCTTCGGCCGGAAGCCGTCGGTCTTGCCGTCCTTCGTCTCCTCGCGCCGCAGGACGAGGCGCCCGGTCGTCGTCGTGTACTTCAGGCCCGAGACGGAGGTGTGCTCCCGGACGACGAAGTCGTCGGTCATCTCCTTGGGCGGGACCCCGGATTCCCTCGGAGCCGTACTCGGTGTGGTCTTCGTCTCATCAGCCATGGCAGAAGACTACCGGTCGTTCTCCGAGGCAACGGGTCAGGATCCGGCGGCCGTCGCTTCCCGGGAGTCCGCGGTCGGGTGCGCCGGCCCCCGGGCGTCCTGTCCGGCGCCGGCGGTCCCCGCGTCACGGGCCCAGTGGTTGTTCTTCTGCGGCCTGGCGAAGAAGAGCGCGGCGAGGAAGCCGATGACGACGACGACGGCCGGCAGGTAGAGGGACTGGCCCATCGAGAGGGCGTACCCCGCCTTGGCCTCGTCGGGCAGCGCCCCTCCCGGGGTCGCGCCCATACCGCCGCCATCCAGGTTGGCCACGAGGCGTGACTGCATCATCGCGGCGATCGCGGCGCTGCCGAGGACGGCGCCCATCTGGCGCGTGGTGTTGTACACGCCGGACCCGGCGCCCGCGAGGGACGGCGCGAGGTTCCGTGTGGCAGTGAGGGACACCGGCGCCCAGATCCCCGCGCTGGAGAGGCCCAGCAGGGAGATCGGCAGCAGGAGCTGCCAGATCGGGACGTCCGGGGTCAGGATGGAGCCCATCCAGAACAGGGACGCCGACATGCCGGCGAAGCCCGCGATGGCGATGTACTTGGGGTTGCTCCGCTGGACGAACTTCCCGACGAAGGGGGCGAGGGCGCCGGAGATGACGGCCATCGGCGTCAGGAGCAGCGCGGCCTGCGTGGGCGAGAGACCCCGGACCGTCTGTGCGTACAGCATGAGGGGCAGCGTCATGGTGGTGATGGAGAAGCCCATGGCGGTGATCGAGGTGTTGGCGAGGGAGAAGTTGCGGTCGCGGAAGAGCCGCAGCGGCACGAGGGGCTCGCCGCGGTTGACCTTCTGCCAGACCACGAAGGCGACGAGCAGGACGATCCCCGTGATGATCAGCGACCAGACCGAGAGCGGGCCGGCGATGGTCCCCCAGTCGTAGGTCTCGCCCTCCTGGATGCCGAAGACGAGGCAGAACAGGCCGGCAGCGCTGAGGAACACGCCGAGCATGTCGAAGCGGTGCGAGGTGGTCGGCAGGGTGGGGACGAGGCGGCTGGCGAGGAGGAAGCCGACGACGCCGACCGGGACGTTGATGAAGAAGATCCACTCCCACCCGGCGGAGTCCACGAGGATGCCGCCGAGCACGGGGCCCACGAGCGTGGCGACGCCGGCGACCGAACCCCAGAGGCCCATCGCGGCACCGCGACGCTCGGGCGGGAAGATGCGGGTGATGACGGACATGGTCTGCGGGGTCATGAGCGCGGCGCCCAGGCCCTGCAGCACGCGGGCGACGATGAGTGCCTCGACCGTGCCGGAGAGTCCGCACCAGGCGCTCGAGAGCGTGAAGACCACCAGTCCCACGAGGTAGATGCGCTTCGGGCCGAAGCGGTCACCCAGCCTGCCCGTCACGAGCAGCGGCACCGCGTAGGCGAGCAGGTAGGCGCTGGTCACCCAGATGACGCTGTCGATGCCGGCGTCGAGGCCCTCCATGATGGCCGGGGTGGCCACCGAGACGATCGTCGAATCCACGAGGATCATGAAGAAGCCGATGACGAGCGACCAGAGGGCCGGCCACGCCCTGATCTCGTCGTGCTGCGAGCGTTCGGCGGTCGCCGGGGCGGGGGTGCTGGACATGGGGAGAAGACTACGCCCGCCCACCGACGGTCCGCGCCGCGGCCGGGAAGGGCGCGTGCTTTGGGCGTAGCGGGAACTCTTGGGTACAGTGTTGGTGTTCGGCAGTGGTATCCGGGGCTTTAGCTCAGTTGGTAGAGCGTTTCGTTCGCAATGAAAAGGTCAGGGGTTCGATTCCCCTAAGCTCCACAGCGCCGCACAGAAGAAGCGAGGTCCCTGATGTCAGGGGCCTCGCTTCTTCTCGTCGGGACGAAGGTCCGCGGAAGCACGAGCCGGGGTCAGTCGGCCTCCGGCGCCCTCCGCGTCCAGGGCTTCGCCGCGACCATCCGGGTGAGCGGCCCGAGCCAGGACATCACCACGAGCAGGGTGAACGTGCTGCTCAGGGAGGAGCCCAGGGTCGTGGCGGGGAAGAGCTGGTGGACGCCCACGAGGACCGCGGCCACGAGGAGGACCTTCTTGACCGCGGTCAGCACGTGGGACGGGACGGGACGCGGCCACGGCGCGAAGTCGGCCGTACCGGTATCCCCGGGCTGCGCGTCCCAGCTCATCTGATCTCCCTGCAACGTGGCGTGTGGCTCCATTATCCATGGGGGCCGCGAATCCGGGACCCCTGGGGTGCTCAGCCGAGGACGGCCCAGCCGCGCGGCGGCACGAGCGCGGCGTCGGCGCCGTCGTCGAGCGCTGCCTGCCCGGCCAGGACGGACGACGCCCCGGCGGCGCCGACCCGCTGCGCCTCCGGGGAGAGGTTCAGCACGACCACGAGCGCGTCGGAGCCGTCCGCGACACGGTAGGCGAGCACCTCGTTGGACAGGTGGAGCACCCGGGTTCTCGCCCGGTGCAGCCACGCGTGCCGGCGGCGCAGCCCGATGAGTTCCTGGTGCAGGGCGAACACGGGGCCGCCGATCGGGGAGAGGTCCGCCGGGGTGGGCGGGAAGAGCGGGCGGACGTCGTCGTCGCCCCCCTCGCGGTCCGCCTTAACACCCCGGTAGCCCTGTTCGTCCCCGTAGTACACCGAGGGCGTCCCGCCCACCGTGAAGAGGATGACGACGGCGTGCTGCACGAGGGCCGGGTCCTCGAGCCTGCTCGCGATGCGCGTGACGTCGTGGTTCCCGACGAAGGTCAGCGGCGCGAAGGAGGCGAGGAGCGCGTCGTGGCGCTCGAGGGCGGCGGCGAGCTCGTAGAAGTTCGCGTCGTTCAGGGAACTCCAGACGGCCTTCCACAGCTCGTACTGCGTGGTGGAGTCGATCCCGCCGGCCTCGACGGCGGCCGCGTAGTCACCGTGGATGTATTCGCCGACGAAGTACGCCTGGGGGTGCGAGGCCCTGACGCGCCGCGTCACGCCGGCCCAGAACGACGACGGCACGGCGTAGGCGGCGTCCAGCCGCCAGCCGCCCGCCCCGCGCCCCAGCCAGTACTCCATGACCTCGACGACGAAGTCCGCGACGGCGGGCTCCCGGTGGTTCAGCGCCACCAGGTGGTGGTGGCCCTCGAAGTCGCGGTACCGGGGTTCGGAGCCGGGCCCGGCGCCGTCGGGCCAGTCGAGGGAGAACCAGGCGGACGTCGGGGCGCCCGGGCCCTCCGCGAGGACCTGCTGGAACGGCGCGAAGGAGCGGCCGGTGTGGTTGAAGACGCCGTCGAGGAGGATGCGCAGACCGCGCCTGCGCGCCTCCGCGACCAGGGTCTCGAAGTCCTCGAGGGTCCCCAGCCGGGGGTCGATCGCGAAGTAGTCGGTGGTGTCGTAGCCGTGCGTCTCGGACGCGAAGACCGGGCCCAGGGCAAGCCCTGACGCGCCCAGTTCAACGACGTAGTCGAGCCACGGGATCAGATCGAGCAGCCGGTGCGCTGCCGCGGGATGCGCGGTGGCGGCTTTCTCCGCTCCGACGAAGCCGAGGGGGTAGACCTGCCACCAGATCGCGTGCTGGACCCACTCGGGTTCGTTCATGGAGCCGGCCTTCCCGTCCGCCTGCGCCTGCCCTGGTCGGGCGGCGGCCGGCCGCAGCCGGTGCGCTGACTAGCCTACGTCGGCCAGCGGGCGGCCGCCCACGGCGAGCTGCCGGACGTCGCCGGGATCGAGGTGGGCGGCCTCCGCGATGGCGTCGAGATCCCCGCCCGCGTCCGCGGCCCGGACGACGGCGGCCTCAAGCTCACCGGCGAGCTCGTCGAGGTGCCATTCCATGGATTCGAGGTCGGCAGCGGCGGCAGCAACCCGGTGCAGGGCGGGAGGAAGGGGATTGGCGAGCTGGGAGGGTTCCGCCGGTGAGAGCTGGAAGCCGCAGGAGCAGGCCCAGACGAGCTCGACGTCGGATCCCTCTGCGGAGGGCGCGACCATGCCGTAGGGGGAGCCGTGGTAGGAGGTTTCACGGAGGGTCATGGGGTCCCCGCAGTGCAGTGGGGCGCCGACGGCGGCCTCTTCCCCGCTGAGCGTGGTCCCGGTGGTCTGCGTCATGGCCTGACCTTTCGACTCGGAACAACGAACGATTCTGTCAACTAGTTCGACAACCTAGTTATATGCGGACGGACGGACCGGTGTCCATTTCGCGTGTCGGCCCGGCGGTGAGGGCCCGGCTCCGGCGTCCCGGCCCGGCGGAGGCGCCGTCCGGCCTCGCGATAGGCCTGCGCGCAGAACAGCACGAGCAGCAGCGCGTGCGCCACATCGCCGCCGTAGTACATGAGTCGGGCAGCCTGCTCCGTGTCGGGTGGCATGCCGCGACCCGCGACGGCGTACAGGTGCTTCGCGACCATCCCGTGCACGGCGATGGAGGCAACGACCACACCCGCCCTGACCCACACGGGAGCCCGGTGGGGATGCGGATCGATACCGACGACGGCATAGGCGAAGAGGGTGCCCGCTGCCACGAAGTGGACGTGCAGGAGCGGCCCGAGGATGCGGTGATGCACCAGGGCGAGCCCGGCGCCGTCCCAGTACAGGAGGGCCATGGGTACCGTGGCCAGGAGCATCGCGGGGACGGGGTGGGTCAGCAGCTGCAGGGCCGGGCTTCGGAGGGTCCTGCTGTACCGGCGCGCCACCCGGGTCGGCGCGGCGCGCAGGAGGACCGTGGCGGGAGCACCGAGGACGAGCAGCAGCGGCACGAGCATGCCCAGGACCAGGTGCACGGCCATGTGCCCCGTGAAGCTCCCCGCGGCGGCGCGGGCGAGGGGGCCGGCCGTCACCGCGAGCCCGAGGGCGGTCCCGGACAGCCAGGCGACCGGCCGCCGGAGTGGGAGGGCGGGCCGCCCGCGCAGCGCGGCGATCCGCCCGCCGGCGAGGTACAGCCCGGCGAGGCAGAGCCAGGCGATGACGGCGGCGGCGTCCTGGAGGAAGGCAGTCGGATCGCCGAGGCCCGACGCCGGACCGCCCGGGTGGTGCGGGCCGTCAGCCACGATCCGCGGTGTCGTTCCTGCTCCTGCGCCGGGCCGACAGGAGCACGAGGAGGCCCGCCATGACGAACGCGACGGCCGCGCCGTTCCACAGCAGGTCGTAGGGAAGGAGGTCGACGCCGTAGCGGATCCGGTGCAGGCCCAGGACCTTGTGGTGCATCAGCCCGTCGTACAGCTGGAAGGCGCCGGTCCCCACGAGGGTGCCGCCCAGCCACCGGCGCGTGTCGAGCGCGCCGCGGCGCCGCAGGTCGGCGAACAGGAAGAGCGACGCCACGGTCGCGAACCAGCTGAAGGCATGGAACAAGCCGTCCGACACCAGCCCGGCGGCAGGTGTCGACCGGTCGTAGAAATGGTGCCAGTGGAGCAGTTGGTGGAACACGGCCTCGTCGACGAAGGCGATGATCCCGCAGCCGAAGAGGACCCCGACCAGGACGTTCCGACGCCCGGAGCGGCGTGGCCCGGTCGCTGGAGCGGGTGGAGGAGGTCGGGTGGATGAAGCGATGGCATGCCCCGTCGTCGATGGGTTCGGCTGTGTCCAGCGTGTCAGCGGCGCCCTGCCGCCGTCCACGGTTTTCCCCGTCGCCGGGGGCCGGGAACCGATGGTATGACAAGCGTCACGGGGAGCGCCGGAAGCCGCATCCGCGCCGATTCTTGCCACTAGACTCAGGTGCTGCACGCGCCCCAGCGGGCACCAGATCCCCCACGAAGAACGGCATCGGCATGGCAACGGACTACGACGCACCGCGCAACAACGACGAGAACAAGGAAGCGGACTCCCTGGAGGCGCTCCAGGCGAACCGCGGCAGCAACGCCCAGTCGTCGTCGGTCGACGTCGAGGACGCGGACACCGCGGAAGGCATCGACCTGCCGGGCGCCGACCTGTCCGGCGAGGAACTGCTCATCCAGGTGATCCCGCCCCAGGAGGACGAGTTCACGTGTGCGTCCTGCTTCCTGGTACGGCACCGCAGCCAGATCGCCCTCGAGAAGAACGGCCGGCAGTACTGCAGCGACTGCGAGGGCTAGGCCCTCCGTTCCTGCCGACGGACGGCGCTCCCTCCGGGGGCGCCGTTCCGCGTGTCGCGGGCTGTCCTCAGGAGGCCTTCTCGCCGTACCACCAGTGCGCCTCCCCGCGCGGTGCCTGCCCAGCAACGGGCAGGGCCACCACGACGGCGTTCCGGCCCGGGTGCGTGAGGAGCATCCGCACCACCGCGAGCAGCGCGGCGGCGATGGACACGGGGATGAGGACGGCGACGGCGTACATCGCGAGGGCCGCGTGGACCGGCGATTCGTGGAGGCCGGCCAGGAGGGCGGTGCTGCCGAGCCACAGCCACAGCCAGAAGAGGCCGACCAGGTAGAGCACGGACCGCGCGCGCCTGTACGGCAACGGCTGGTGCACCCGCCTGCGCTCCATGGTCGTCTCCCCGGACTCGTCCCTCGGGTCCGCCCAGGGCAGGACCATTGGAGCAAAGACTAGGGCCGATTCGGGACTGTCCCTCGATCCGATACCGAATCGAGATCTGGGACATCCGTCCGCACCGCCTACAAGGTCATCGCGTCCCTCGGCAGATCCGCACCGGCGGGGGCTTCGCCGAGCAGCCGCACGTGGTCGGGGTGGAGGTCGCCGATCCTGTTCACGCCCAGGAGCTGCATGGTGCGTGCGGTCTGCGTGCCGAGGATCTCGATGGTGCGGTCCACGCCCCTGCGGCCGCCGGCCATGAGCCCGTACAGGTAGGCCCGGCCGATCAGGGTGAAGTCCGCGCCGAGTGCCATGGCGGCGACGATGTCGCCGCCGCTCATGATGCCCGTGTCGAGGATGATCGTCGTCCGGCCCTTCAGTTCGGCGGCGACGCGCGGCAGGAGGTGCAGCGGGACGGGCGCACGGTCCAGTTGCCGCCCGCCGTGGTTGGACAGGATGATGCCGTCGGCGCCGTGGTCCACGGCCTTCTTGGCGTCGTCGAGCGTCTGGATGCCCTTCACCACGAGGTTTCCCTTCCACACGCTGCGCAGCCAGTCGAGGTCCTCGAACGTCAGGGTGGGGTCGAACATCGAGTTGATGAGGTCCGCCACGGTGCCGGAGTAGCGCGAGAGGGAGGCGAAGGACAACGGCTCGTGGGTGAGGAAGTTGAACCACCAGGCCGGCCGGTACGAGGCGTCGGCGACGGTCTTCAGGGTGAGCGCGGGCGGGATGGTCATCCCGTTCCGCACGTCCCGGAGGCGGGCCCCCGCGACGGCGGTGTCCACTGTGACCATGAGGGTGTCATTGCCTGCGGCGGCGGCGCGGTCGATGAGTTCCCGGGAGCGGTCCCGGTCCGTCCACAGGTACAGCTGGAACCAGTTGCGACCGCCGGGAGCCGCCTGCGCCACGTCCTCGATGGACGCGGTGCCCATGGTCGAGAGCGTGTAGGGGATGCCCGCCGCCGCGGCAGCCTGGGACCCGGCGTACTCGCCCTCGGACTGCATCATGCGGGTGAAGCCGGTCGGGGCGATGCCGAACGGGAGCGCGGATTCCTTTCCGAGGACGGGGGTGACCGTGCTGACGGTTGCCACGTCCCGCAGGATGCCCGGCCGGAACTCGAGATCGAGGAACGCCTGCCGCGCGCGCCCCAGGGAGATCTCGGCCTCCGCGGCGCCGTCCGTGTAGTCGAAGGGTGCTGTGGGCGTACGCCGTTTGGCGAGGTCCCGGAGGTCCCAGACGGTGTTGGCCCGCCGGAGCCGCCCGGCGGCGCTGAACTCCGGCTTCGTGAACTGCAGGAGCGGGGCGAGGTGGGCGACCCGGGGGACCCGGCGCCGCAGGGCGGGGGGGACGGGTGCATCCGGTGGTGTCTGCATGGTCTGCCTTTGCTCGTCGTCGGGCCCCGGTCCACGCTGAGCCATGGGCCGTTCGCGAGGTCTGACCACAGATCCTACGGTCTGTGGTCGGACCACACAAGCTATGCTTGCGGCATGCGCAATCACCAGGTGGTCTCGGCATGGCTCGAGGAGGAACTCGCGGCGGGCCGGCTGGCCATCGGATCGCGACTGCCGGGGGAGCGCGCGATGGCGGACCAGCTCGGGATCTCCCGCGCCTCCGTGCGCGAGGGCACCCGCGTCCTGGAGGCGCTCGGCGTCGTCCGCGCAGGTGTGGGCTCGGGACCGCGGTCCGGGACGGTCATCACCGGCAATCCCGCGCTGGCCCTGGATTCCGCGCTGCGGTTGCACGTCGCGAGCACGCACCTGCCCGTCAGGGACGTCGTCGAGACCCGGCTGCTGCTGGAGACATGGGCCGTCACCCACGCCTCCCCGGACTCGCCCGCCCTGGCCCGGGCGGCCGACCTCCTCGACGGGATGGACCGGCACGACGACGGCCCCGGCGACTTCCTGGAGCGTGATGCCCTCTTCCACGTGGCGCTCGCGGAAGCCGCGGGCAATGTGCTGATCGGCGCGATGATGGGATCGCTCCGCGGGTCCATCGCCGCGTACACGCAGCGGCTCACCGCCGGGCTCCCGGACTGGAGCACCACCTCGGACCGCCTCAGGGGGGAGCACCGCGCCATCCTCGAGGCGGTGCTGGCCGGTCGGGGCGAGGCGGCGGCGGACCTCATCCGCCACCACATCGAGGGTTTCTACCGGGAGGCGGGCGTCCACCGGGATGCAACCGATTCCTTCCGGTCCGGAAGGCTTTCCCTCACGGTGCCCGACACCTAGACTGCAGGAACTGGTCGAGCAGCGGGCCATGGAACCCCGATCGGGAGCAGGCCATGGATCCTCGTTCGCGCATCACCGACCATCCCATCGCTCGGCCGACCGGGATGAGCGCCGTCCGGGAGACCCGGCGTGCCCACCTGCCCGGTCTCCTCCTCGGCGCGGAGCTCCGCGTCCCGGACGACCTCCGCGAGGTGTCCACCCGCCGGCTGCGCATCCTCTGCAACCGCACCTACCAGCTCCTCGAGCGCGACCGTCCGTCCCGCGAGACCCGGGAGCGTTATCACGAGCTCGTGGAGGAGCTCGAGCGGCGCGAAGCCCACGCGGAGCGGTCGCCTGAGGGCGGGCCCGTGCCGATCCGGGGCGACGCCCTGGTCCTCCCGTTCGTCCCCTCCGGCAGGCGACGTCGCCTCCGCCTGCCGAGGGCGGCTCGCGTCACGGCGCCCGGGCAGGACGGCCGGTGACGTCCGTCGAGGTCCTCTCCGAAGCCTTCGGTCGGCTGCCGGACCTCGTCCGGGGCGCCGTCCGCGGTCTCGACGCCGATCAGCTGTCCGTCCGGCCGGGAGGATCCGCGAACCCGATCGCCTGGCTGGTCTGGCACCTGACCCGCGTGGAGGACAGCCACTTCGCCGAGGCGTTCGGCCACGACCAGGTCTGGCTGGCCCAGGGCTTCGCCGATCGCTGGGACCTCGCGCTGGACCGCGGCGACACCGGGTACGGGCATGCGCAGGAGCAGGTCGACGCCGTGCGCGTGGCCTCGACGCAGCAGCTGCTGGACTACTTCGACGCGGTCCACGGGCTCTCCCTCGGCCTCGTCGCGGACCTCGACGAACAGGACCTGCACCGCGTGGTCGACGAGCGGTGGGATCCGCCGGTCACCCTGCTGGTCCGGCTCGTGAGCGTGATCGACGACGCCGTGCAGCACGCCGGTCAGGCCGCCTACGCCCGGGGGATCATCCTCGCCGACGGGAAGCGCTAGACCAGGCCCGTCTGCCGCAGCGTGATGTTCAGCCGCCCCTCGAGGCCGAGCCCTTCCGGCGTCGTCCCGGGCAGGGTGCGCAGGACTCCGTGGTAGGCGAAGCGTGAGGGGCCCCCGAAGACGAAGAGATCACCGGAGGCGAGCTGGACGTCCTGCCAGGGCCGGTTCCGGTTCTCCGTGTTGCCGAACCGGAACACGCACGCCGCACCGAGGCTGAGCGAGACGACCGGCGCATCGATCCGCTCCTCGCGGTCCTGGTGCATGCCCATCCGGGCCGCGTCGTCGTAGTAGTTCACGAGCGCGGCGTCGGGCTCGTAGGCGGCCCCCGCCTCCTCCCCGTACGCCGCTGTGACGGCGTCGCGCCCCAGGGTGCGCAGTACCTGCGGGAAGGGCGCGACGGCGGCGCCCCCGACGTCGTCCGCGGTGCGGCTGTAACGGTACGGCAGCCAGTGCCAGCCGAGGCTCATGCTCTTCACGGACATCACGCCGCCGTTCGGCATGGTCACTGCACGCATGGGGACGGGCCCGCTGGCCCAGGTGCGGCAGACGTCCACCAGGCGGCGCTGCTGCCCGGGGTCCAGCCAGTCGGGGATGTGCACGGCCCCGGGCGCGAGCTGCTGCGGCGGGCGCGGGATCAGGGCGTCGAACGGATCGGTCACCCCACCATTGTGCTTCGGGAGGGCCACGCCGTTCGTCGACCCGATCCCCGGTGGCCGACCGCCGGGGACCGCCGGACCGGGACCCGGAGCAGCTACCGCGACACGGACGCCCGGGACGCGGCTTGACCGCCCCCCGGGTCCTTCTCGCCGGCCTCGATGAGCGCGTCGACGACGTTCGCGCCGACCGGCGCCGGGCACGTCCCGAAGGGCGTGAACGCGCTCGGGTAGTTGATCGCGCGGTTGAAGTCGAGGACCACGCCGCCGTCCGGGCGGGGGCGGCGTGTGGTCACCGAGCGCCAGGCCGCGGTGCTGACGCCGTTGGTCGCGTCGTGGAAGGTGATCGAGAGCGACCCGGCCCCGTCCTGGGCGGCGCGGAGCCGGAACCTGCGGCTGTCACCGGGAAGCGAGAAGACCACCTCGCCTGCCGTCTCGTGCGATCCCGGCACCTCCGGGTGCGCGGTGGCGATCGGCTCGTGGCGGGGCTCCCCGTAGGGCTCGAACCGTCCCTCCACCACGAGATCGGGCCGGTAGCCGAAGGTCGGGACACCGGCGAAACCGGTGAGCACGGGCGAGGCGGCATCCCTGGTCCGGAGGGCGTAACGGCCGGCGCGCCGCGCGAGTTCGACGACGACGCGGCGTCCGTCCTCCCCGCCGTACGCCACCCACAGAAGCGAGTCCTCGTCGTCGAGGGTGGCCGTGATGGTCCCCTCGACCCTGCCGCCCGTCGGGTCGGTGAGATCGGTCAGGCCGCCCGAGGCCCGCGCGGTGAGCCGGGCGGAATCGCCCGTGGAGGACCAGGCGCCGGGGACGCCGTCGACCTGCGCCGGCTCCCCGCCCAGCCACTGGAAGGACGTCAGGGTCAGCCAGCCGTGGTCCTCGGCCAGGGCGGCATTCCGGGCGTCCCGGAAACGGCGCCAGCGTTCCTCGGGGGTCTGGTCGGTACTCACGGGTCTCCTTGCTCGACGGGCCGGGTGTGGGCTGTAACCCGCTGGGGCTGCAGGGGATTCCCCGGCGCGGGTGCTCGCCGAGGCTTTCTCTGAGAAGATGGGCATCCGTGCGGCACGGTCGAACCCGGAGGACCAGGGATGAGTTCAGGAAAAGCAACCCCCGACGACGCAGTGCTCGACGCGGTGCCCGCCCTCGAAGCCCCCGCCCCCGAAGCCCCCGCCATCCCGGTCCCGGTCCCCCGCCCGGAGGGCGAGGACCAGGTGCTCCTGCCGCACCCGGACCAGCCGACGTGGCGCGAGGACTACCCGTACGAGCAGAAGATGACGGAGCGCGAGTACCAGAAGGCCAAGAGGGCCCTCCAGATCGAACTGCTCAAGATGCAGGGGTGGGTCAGGGCGAACGAGGCCAAGGTCGCGCTGGTGTTCGAGGGGCGTGACGCCGCCGGCAAGGGCGGGACCATCAAGCGCTTCATGGAGAACCTGAACCCCCGCGGGGCGAGGATCGTCGCCCTGGACAAGCCGAGCGACAAGGAGAAGACCCAGTGGTACTTCCAGCGCTACGTCTCCACACTCCCGTCGGGCGGCGAGATCGTGCTGTTCGACCGCTCCTGGTACAACCGGGCCGGGGTCGAGCGCGTCATGGGCTTCTGCTCGCCCACGGAGTATCTCGAGTTCATGCGGCAGGCTCCTGAATTCGAACGCATGCTCGTGCGCAGCGACACGCACCTCACCAAGTTCTGGTTCTCGGTGTCGCAGGAGGAACAGCGCCGCCGCTTCGCCAAGCGCCACACGGACCCGGTGCGGCGCTGGAAGCTCAGCCCCATGGACCTGCAGTCCCTCGACAAGTGGGACGACTACACGGCGGCCAAGGAGGCCATGTTCTTCTACACCAACACGGCGGACGCCCCGTGGACGGTCATCAAGAGCAACGACAAGAAACGGGCCCGGATCGAAGCCATGCGCTACGTCCTCCACGTCCTCGACTACGACGAGAAGGACCACGACGTCGTCGGCACGCCCGATCCGCTGATCGTCGGGACGGGCCCGCACTCGCGGGTGTTCGAGGCGGGGGAGCAGTCCACCCACCTGTTCCCCACGCTCTGACGTCCCCTCCGGGCCCGGGGCACCCGGCGTGACTCAGTAGCTGTAGCGGGCCGTGGCGCCGAATCCCACGAAGATGAGGACGAAGAACAGGATGCCCGCCAGGATCGCCAGCGCATAGAGCGCCGTGACGACCCAGCCGAGGACCTTCCCCGCCGTCGCGGGGACGCCGAGCCGCTCCGCCTTCCGGGCCTGCCAGATGGCCAGCGGCCCGAGGATGATGCCCGCCACGAAGAACCCCACGAGACCGAGGATCAGGGAGAGCTGGGCGGCCTTCTCACCCTCCATCGTCTGGTACGAGGACTGGTAGAGGCCCGACGGGTAGCTGCCGGTCGGCTGGTAGGGGCTGCCCGTCCGGTTCGGCGGGTAGCCGTAGGCACCGCCGTCGTACGGATCCCTGCGGCCGGGGGAGGGGAGTTCACTGGGATAAGGATCCTGGGACATCGTGGTTCTCCTGCTCGGCGGGCCCCGGGAAGGGTTGCTCCGGGGGCACCATCATCTCGTGTCCGCGGCGCCGGCGCACCTCATGCGGACGCGGGAGCCCTGCGGTCCGCGCGCTGCTGCGCCCCGAGGCGGGAGTGATGGTTGCCGTAGGCGAAGTAGAGGGCGAAGCCGAGCACGAGCCACACGGCGAAGAACAGCCAGGTGATGGTGGCGAGGTTGAACATCAGGTAGAGGCAGAGGAGGGCCGACGCGATGGGGATGACCGAGCCGAAGGGGACGCGGAAGGCCGGCTTCAGGTCCGGGCGCCTGTGGCGCAGCACGATGATCCCGAGGCTCACCGTGATGAAGGCGGACAGCGTACCGATGTTGATCATCTCGGCGAGGATCTCCACCTGGGTGAACCCGGCGAGCAGGGCGACGACGACGCCGCAGAGCACCTGCGTGCGCGCCGGCGTCCCGTGCTTGTCCGAGGTGCGGCTGAGGACGCGGGGCAGCAGCCCGTCGCGGCTGAGTGCAAAGATCACCCGCGCGAGGCCCATCAGCAGCACCATGATCACGGTGGTCAGGCCGATGAGGCTGCCCACCGAGATGACGCCGGCGGCCCAGTCCGCGCCGACCAGCTGGAAGGCGGTGGCGAGCGACGGCGCGCCGGAGGCCCCGAGTTCGGTGTAGGGGACCATGCCGGTCACCACGAGGGTCACCAGGATGTAGAGGACACTGACGACGGCGAGCCCCGCGAAGATGCCCCGGGGGAGCGTGCGGCTCGGGTTCTTCACCTCCTCGGCGGAGGTGGCGACGACGTCGAACCCGATGAACGCGAAGAACACGAGCGCCGCCCCCGAGATGATGCCGGTGAAGCCGAACGCTGCCGGCGTTGCACCGCTGAGGAAGGAGAGGAAGGGCTGCTCGGCCCAGCCGGCGCCGCCCTCCGCGGGCTGTGAGGCAGGCACGAACGGCGTGTAGTTCTCGGGGTTGACGTAGAAGAAGCCGACGACGATGACGAACAGCACGATGCCGATCTTGATGACGGTGAAGACGCTGTTGACGCGCGCGGAGAGCTTGGTGCCCCAGACGAGGACGGCGGTGAAGACGGCGACGATCAGCAGCGGTCCCCACGCGAGGTCGAGGCCCAGCAGGCTGACCTCCGCGGGTACGTCGAGGTCGAGGGCGCTGAAGAGGTCCGAGAGGTACACGCCCCAGAACTTCGCGATGACGGCCGCCGCCATGAGCAGCTCGAGGATCAGGTTCCAGCCGATGATCCAGGCGATCAGCTCGCCCATCGTGGCGTAGGTGAAGACGTAGGCACTGCCCGCGACGGGCAGTGCGGTCGCGAACTCCGCGTAGCACATGATCGCCAGGGCGCATGTGATCGCGGCGAGGACGAAGGAGATGGTCACCGCGGGGCCGGCGTTGAAGGCGGCGGCCTGCGCGCCCACCGAGAAGATCCCGGCGCCGACCGCGACGGCGACACCCATGATCATGAGGTCCCATGCGGTGAGGGACCGTTTGAGACCGTGCCCTTTCTCATCGGAGTCCTTGATCGACTGCTCGATCGACTTGGTCCGGAAGAGGTCCATGGAGGGCGGGTCCTTCGGTGGTGGGGATGGGTCTGCGGCCGCGGAGGGAGCCCGCGACCCCTGTCGAGGATAGGAGGTGAGGGGGCCCGCCGCACGTTCGTGACGCGGACGGCGGGCACCTCACGCCCCGGGGTGCCGCCGGGAGGGGTCAGCCCTGCCGCTTCAGGAGGGCGTGGCGCGGGCTGTCGGGGTTCATGAGCGAGTGCTTCCGGCCGTAGAAGAAGTAGATGGCCAGGCCGATCACGAGCCACACGCCGAAGCGCGCCCACGTCTCCCAGTGCAGCTGCAGCATCAGGAACAGCGACGCGAGGACGCCGAACGCGGGGACGATCGGCATGAGCGGCAGCTTGAACGTCCGGGGCACCTCGGGCCGCGTGCGCCGCAGGACGATCACCGCGATGCAGACGACGACGAACGCCGCGAGGATGCCGATGTTGGTGAGGTCCGCGACGGCGCGGATCGGGAACACCCCGGCGAGCAGGGCCGAGGCGATCCCGGCGATCCAGGTGACGCGCTGCGGCGTGCCGTTGCGGTCCGTCGTCGAGAACCAGGCCGGCAGGAGCCCGTCGCGGCTCATGGAGAACCAGACGCGGGTGACGCCGAGGAGGAAGGTCAGCATGACGGTGAGGATGGAGATCACGGCGAACGCCGAGATGACCGTCGCGACGACGGGGAGGCCCACGGACTGGAAGGCGGAGGCGAAGCCCGCGGTGGGGCTGATGTCCTTGTAGTTCTGCATCCCGGTGAGGACGAGGGTCGCCAGGACGTACAGGATCATCGCGATCAGGAGGGACAGGAGGATGGCCTTCGGCATGTGCTTCTTGCCGTCCTTGGCCTCCTCGGCGGCGGTGCTCATGGCGTCGTAGCCGAACACGGCGAAGAAGACGGTGGCGGCCCCGGCGAACACGGCACCGAAGCCCGACGGGACGAACGGCGAGTAGTTCTCGGCGTTCACGTAGAAGAAGCCCAGACCCACGATGCCGAGGATGAGCAGGATCTTCAGGCCCACGGCGACGAGCTCGAACCGGCCGAAGGTCTTGGTGCCGCGACTGAGGATGAAGGTGACGAGCAGGCAGACCATGATGGCGGGGAGGTTGATCACGCCGCCCTCGATCGTGTCCGGCGTCCCCTGCATCCAGGTGGGTACGTCGACACCGATGCCGGACATGAACTCGGTGAAGTACCCCGAGATGCCGATGGCCACGACGGCCACGATGGCGATGTACTCGAGCAGCAGGTCCCAGCCGATGAACCAGCCGATGATCTCACCGAGGGCCACGTAGCCGTAGGTGTAGGCGGAGCCGGCGCGGGGGATCATCCCGGCGAACTCGGCGTAGGACAGCGCGGCGGCCGCGCTCGCCAGGCCGGCGATGAGGAACGAGATCAGGACGGCCGGGCCCACCGGGGTGCCGTCCGGGCCGCCGTTCGCGACGAGTCCGGCGAGCGTGAAGATCCCGACCCCGATGATGCCGCCGACGCCGATGGCCGTCAGCTGCCATAGGCCGAGGCTCTTGAACAGGCCGCTGCGGCCCGTCTCGTCCTCCACGTTGTCGATCGGCTTGCGCCGCAACACCGATTGCGACCCTTGCAGGGTTGGGTTCTCCGACATCATCGTCCGTTCTGGGTGGGGGGTGCTCGTGTGCACCACCCAGTATGGGGCGGCGGGACGTTCGCGGGTAATCATTTTTGGTGATGGGAATTCGTCGGTTCTGCTTACGTTTCGCCGGTCCGGCGGTGACGGACACCGTCCAGGACGAGGTCGAGATACCTCTCGAGCCCCGCGTTCCGGGTGGTCGCGGCGGCTTCGGGCGGCAGGGAGCCGAGCATGCGGACGAGCATGAGGACGTCGTCGCCGCCGAGGTCCGGCCGCGCGCCGCCCTGTCTCAGGCGGGCGGCGAGTTCCTCGGCGGCGGGAGCGATCCGCCGTCGCAGCACCGCGAGCCCCGCGGAGACGAACCCGTGGTCGTGCAGGAGCTCCCGCAGTCCGCGGTCCTCGAGCTGCATGCGGGCCGCCGCGCCGAGGAAGAGCCGGGCGGCCGCCCACGGATCCTCGAGGGTGAGGGCCCGGGACACGGCCGCGTCGACGTCGGCCACCCGCTGTTCCAGAATGGCCTCGATGAGCGTCCGGCGATCGGGGAACCGGCGGTACACGGTGCCCACGCCCACGCCGGCCTCGCGGGCGATGTGCTCGAAGCTGCAGTCCGCGCCGTGGACCGCGAACATGCGCCGGGCGGCCGCGAGGACCACCTCGCGGTTGTGGCGGGCGTCGCGGCGGAGCGGGCGCGCGGCGGGAAGGGGACCTGGCGGGAGGGGGCCGGCGTCGGGCGGGGGCTGCTCAGACGGGGGCGCCACGGGTGGCTGTCCGGCGCAGGCGGAACGTCAGGAAGAGCCGGTGCGCAGTGATGACGACGGCGAGCCAGGCGACCCCGAGCGTCCAGGCGACCAGGACGTCCGTGAGCCAGTGGTGGCCGAGGTAGACCCGGCTGAGTCCCATGGTCACGGCGAAGGCGACGGCGAGAGCGACGGTCAGTGCGCGGGTCCGCTTGCGGTGTTCCCGCAGGACCAGCAGGTACGCGACGATGCCCGCGATGACCACGGCGTTGAGGGAGTGCCCGCTGGGGAACGACGGCGAGGTCTCGTAGGGCGGGACAGCGAGGTCGGTGGGAGGGCGGAGGCGCCCGATGGCGTCCTTGCCCGCGATCGTCATGAGCAGGGAGCCGAATGCTGCCGCGGGCAGCAGGATCACGGGAGTCCAGGAGCGGCGGTGCACGGCGAGCAGCACCATGATCGAGAGGGCGAGGACGGGCATGCCGATCGGTCCGCCGATGTTGGTGTACCCGGTGACGGAGGCGTTGAGCCAGTCCTGGCGGAGGGACACGGCGAGGTCGAGGGCCGGGTGGTCGAGGGCCGCCACGCCGTCGGCCTCCATCACGGACTCGTACACCTCGGCGGACGCTGCCGTGAGGGCCGCGGCCACGCCGCCGCCGATCGCGATGAGGAGCAGCAGTGCGGCGTGCGGGCCGACCCAGCGGGCGAGCGGGCGGACGCACCGGACGAGGAAGCGGCCCACCGGGGATGTCCACCGGGTGAGGTCTCGTGGTCCGACGTATTGGTCCTGGTGCGCTGGCATCCACCGACTCTATGCTGCGGCCCCGGGAAGGGCATCCCTGGAGGGTGTTCCGCGAGGCCGGGTTGCACGATCGCGGCGGCGGGGTTCCAGGGGCGTGGGGGCTAGGCTGGCCGCATGAGCGATCCAGGCATGATCCGCGACATCGTACGCGGCGTTCCGGTGTTCCCCGACGAGATGCCGCCCTTCGATCCGGAGGCGGCCCCCGACTCCCCGCTCCCGCTGTTCGTCGAGTGGTTGCAGCGCGCGGTGGACGACGGCGTCGCGGCTCCCCACGCCGTCAACCTCGCCACGGTGGGGGAGGACGGCCTGCCGGATGCGCGCGTCGTGATCCTGAAGGACCTCACACCCGACGGATGGCAGGTCGCCTCCAGCAGCGACAGCCCGAAGGGCCGGCAGCTGGCGGGGAACCCCGCCGCCGCGCTGACCTTCTTCTGGCCGGAGGCCGGCCGGCAGATCCGCATCCGCGGTCCCGTGTCCACCGGTACGACCGAGGAGAACGACGCCGATTTCCAGCGCCGCCACCCGGTGGCCCGCGCCCTGGTGCTGGCCGGCAGCCAGAGCGCGGTGGTGCGGAGCCGGGGCGACGTCGCCGCCGCGGTGGCGGAGCAGGTGCACCACATCGAGGCCGAGGGCGGCGTCGCGTCGACGACCTGGACGGTGTTCACGGTGGCGCCCGACGCCGTCGAGTTCTGGCAGGCCGACCAGGAGCGGCGCCACACCCGCCTGCTGTACACCCGGTTCGGCGAGGGCTGGCGCCGGGAGATGCTCTGGCCCTAGGCCCGCCCCGCCGCCGGCAGGTCAGCCGAAGAAGACGATCCGGATCAGCGCGACCCCGCCGATCACGAGGATCGTGGCGCGGAGCGCCACCGGGGAGAGCCGGCGTCCCACGCGCGCGCCGAGCAGGCCGCCGAGGGTGGCCCCCACGGCGATCACGAGGACGACCGTCCAGTCGATGGACTCCCGGCCGAAGATCATGAACGTGGCGGCCGCGACGCCGTTGACGGCCGTGGTCAGGACGTTCTTGATGGCGTTGATCCGCTGGAGACTCTCGATGGTCACCATGCTCATCAGCCCGACGATGAGGATGCCCTGCGCGGCACCGAAGTACCCGCCGTAGATCCCGAGGACCCCGATCCCCGTGAGCAGCAGCAGGGAGCGGCGCCGCGACGGCGCGGCGTCGGGGGCGGCCTCGAGGGCCTTCGCTGCTGCTGCGCGCTGGACGCGCGGCGCGAGCGCCACCATGGCGAGGCCGATGATGATCAGGACGGGGACGATCGCCCGGAAGGCCTCGGGCGGGAGGACCAGCAGCAGGAGCGCGCCGATCAGGCCGCCGACCGCCGACAGCGGCAGCAGTCGCAGGAGGAGCCGCTTGTTGGTGGCGATCTCCCGGCGGTAGCCCCACGAGCCGGAGAGCCCGCCGCCGACCAGGCCGATGTTGTTGGAGATGTTCGCGACGATCGGCGGGTAGCCGAAGAGCAGCAGGGTGGGGAACGTGACGAGGGTACCCGACCCCACGACGACGTTGATCATGCCCGCCCAGAACCCGGCAAGGAGGATCACGGCGATCTCGAGCACGTGCTGGACGTCCTTCCGGGATCGTCAGGGGATCACTGCGGGACGACGGAGGGCCGGTTCAGTGCCCGAACTCGTCCGAGTCGACGACGTCGGCGCGGCCGGAGTCGAGCGCGTAGACGGCAGCCAGCTCCGCCCCGGAGAGTTCGAAGTCGAAGATGTCGAGGTTCTGGGCAAGCCGCTGGGGGTTGGAGGACTTGGGGATGGCGACCATGCCCTGCTGCACGTGCCATCGCAGCACCACCTGAGCGGGTGTCCGGCCATGGGCCTCCGCGATCGCCGTGACGGCCGGCTCGTCGAGCAGCCCGCCGCCCTGGCCCAGCGGGCTCCAGGACTCCGTGACGATGCCGTGCTCGTTGTGGAACGCCCGTTCCACGATGCGGGGCCGCCGGGGGTCGAGCTGGATCTGGTTCACGTCGGGGACGATCCCGGCGTCGATGACCTGCTGCAGGTGCGCGGGCTTGTAGTTCGAGGTACCTACCGCGCGCACGAGGCCCTGTTCCATCAGCGCGGCGATGCCCTCGACGGCTTCGACGTGGCGCCCCTGGCCCGGGTTGGGCCAGTGGACCAGCAGCAGGTCGATGTACTCGAGCCCCAGCAGGTCCGCGCTGGTCTCGAAGGCGCGCCGGACGCCGTCCCGGCTGTGGTGTTCCCGGTTGAACTTCGTGGTGACGAACAGTTCCTCCCGCGGCACGCCGGAGCGACGAATCCCCTCGCCGACGCCCGACTCGTTGCGGTAGTTCTCCGCCGTGTCGACCAGCCGGTAGCCGGCATCGAGGGCCAGGGCCACCGTGTCCGCTGCCTCGGCGTCGTCCAGTGGCCAGGTCCCGAGGCCGAGGAGGGGGAGGTGGGCGCCGCTGCGCAGCTGGACGGTGGGGGCGAGTGCCATGGTGGTGTTCCTGCTCGACGGATGCTGGGTCGGTACCAGCCTGTCCCGCGCCGCACCCGCCGTCAAACGGCCGTCACGATGGCTCCCCACGGCAGGGCTTCGGTCGCGGCCGCCCAGGACTCGTTCCGACGCGCAGCACGGACTGTTCGACGGCCGGAAAGGTACGCCCGGTCCGCTTAATTTCACATCGGGCCCGGACAGGCCTATAGTCTAAGGACGGGCCTAGCAGCGGGCCATTGAACCACCATCGTGGAGCTGACCATGCAAACTTCCCTCTTGGCCGATCCCGGCACCCAGACGGCGCAGGCCGTCGATCCCCAGCAGTTCGGCTGGGCTGTGGCTCCCGGAGGTGCCCCCGCGCCCGCACCCCGTGCGGATGACGCCGAATTCCCCACCGACCTCTCGGTCGTGTCGAACCGGCAGCTGAGGGTCCTCTGCAACCAGACCTACCGGGTACTGGACCGCGACTTCCCGCCCATGGAAGCCGTCCACCACTACGAGTTGCTGGTCGAGGAGATCGAACGGCGCGAGGTCCAGGCCGAGACCCGCAGCGAGCCCACGAAGGCACGCGGCGGCTTCCGGGACAACTCCCTGTTCTCGCGCTTCGAGCTCTTCAGCGACGGCACCATGGTGGGCCACGTCAAGTACGAGATGAAGGGCGCGCACGCCGTGCTGATCCAGGCGGTAGTCGACCCGCAGTTCGACCCCGTCGACATCGAACCCGCCCTGATCCGCCGCGTCCTCCTGAACGCCCACCAGCGGCGCATCGCCGTCGTCCCCTACTGCCCGAGGGTGCGGGAGTTCCTCCGCGACTTCCCCCAGTACCGCGCGCTCCTGCCCGTGGACCAGCGCAAGCGCCTCGAAGCGACCCTCCGCGTCTCCGTGGACGCCTGAGCCGTCACGAGGCGTCCGCCGTCAGGAAGCGGTTGCGCACCGTGATCAGATAGCGCAGGTACGGCCGGAGCAATAGCCGCTCCGCCACCGCACCCGCCGGTCCGAACGGCGCGGTGAACCGGATGGTGTCCACCATCGTCGTGATGCCGCCGGCCTCCGAGAACTCGTGGACGTGCCGGAAGTCCCGGAACGGCCCGGTGCGTTGTTCGTCCACGAACCGGTGAGGTGCGTCGAACTCCGTGATGACGCTGGTCATCCTGATGGGCACCCCGAAGTGCCAGGCACGCCACGTGACGTGTTCGCCGAGGCCGATGAGCCCGCTGGTCACCCCTCCGACGGCCCGCTCCCGGGAGAAGCGCATGGACGTCGCGTGGGCGTCGATGCTGCGCGAGCGGTCGAACAGTTCGGCCACGCCCACGGTGGTCGTCGTCGTGCATGTGAAGGCTGCGGTCATGACCCCAGTATCGTCGCGGGCCGTCGGGGTGCGTCGGGTGACAGCCGCGACACGCGCCTGGGCGCTCAGGCGCGGACGAGCATCTTGCCCGTGTTGGCGCCGTCCATCATGTCCAGGAAGGCTCCGACGGCGTTCTCGATGCCATCCACCACGGTTTCGTCGAACACGACGCTGCCCTCGGCGAGCCAGCCGGTCATGCGCTCGGCGAACTCGGCCCGCAGGTCCTGGTGCCGGCCCACGATGAAACCCTCCAGCTTGAGCGACCGCGTGACCAGGTTGGACAGGTTGTCGGGGCCGGGGGCGCGCTCGGTGCTGTTGTACTGGGAGATCGCGCCGCACAGGGCCGCACGGCCTCCCGTGGTGAGGCGATCGATGGCGGCCTCGAGGTGGTCCCCGCCCACGTTGTCGAAGTACACGTCGATCCCGTCCGGGGTGAGGTCCCGCAGCTGCCGGCGCACGGGGGCGTCCTTGTAGTTGAAGGCCTCGTCGTAGCCGTACTTCTCCTTGAGCAGGGCCACCTTCTCCGCCGAGCCGGCCGAGCCGATCACGCGCGAGGCGCCGAGCTTGCGGGCGATCTGGCCGGCGATGGAGCCGACGGCGCCCGCAGCGCCGGAGATGAAGACGACGTCTCCCTCCTTGAGCCCCGCGACGCGCTTGAGCCCCGCATAGGCCGTGAGGCCGGTCATGCCGGCGGCACCGAGGAAGACGGACAGGGGCAGTTCCGTGTCCGGCAGGGGCGAGAAGAGTGCAGCCGGGCCCTGGGCCACGTCGCGCCACCCTTCGCCGTGCAGGACCGCCGTGCCGACGGGCATCGCCTCGGACGTCGACTCGATGACGCGGCCCACTGCTCCGCCGGTCATGGTCTCGTTCAGGCCGAAGGGTGCCACATAGGACTTCGAATCGTTCATGCGGCCCCGCATGTAGGGGTCGACGGACACGTACTCGTTGCGGACGCGTACTTCGTCCCGGCCGAGTGCCGGCAGCTCCACCGTGACGGTGGCGAAGTCCTCCGGGACGGGCGTGCCCACAGGACGGCGGACGAGTTGGATCTGGGTACTGACGTTCATTGCTGCTCCTGGTGCTCGGGTGCTTCCTGAACGTGCCAACCCCGGATCCGGAGGATCTATTCCGTTTACAGCGCCCTGGCCAGGCGGTCGCGGAGCTCCCGGGCCGCGTCCGACGGCGGGGTCGGCTGGAGTGCCCGGCCCCAGAGCCACAGGAGCAGGGCGTCGGGATCGGCCCGGAGGACGGGCTGCCCACGCGCCGCCGTGTCGCGGGTGACGGCGACACGCTCCGGGTCGAGGTGCAGGTCCCAGGAGTGCCCGCCCGCCTCGAGGCGGAGCGCCGCCCCGGAGGCCGTGCGGTCGGGCCGGCTCCGGGCGAGCATCACGGTCAGCACCTCGTCGATGCCGTCGAGGGCCAGGTCCGGGTCCACGGGGGTGGGTTCGCCTCCCGCCGCGTCCTCGAGGTCGATGCGATGGATCGTGGTCTCGTGGGTGAGCCGCCTGATCCAGAAGCCCACGGTCTGGTCCCACGGAACGAACGTCTCCGCACGGTCCTCGGGGCGGTGTCGGTCGAACTGGTCGGTGAGGCTGGTGAAGGAGTGGGCGAGCAGCGCCTGCGGGGGGAGACTGCCGATGCTCACGGGCGGCCAGCCATGGCTCGGACGCTCCCCCGTCCGGATGGTCTCGGCCTTGTGGAGGAAGACGATCGCGGTGTGTCGCGCGAGGTCCTCACCCGTCCAGCCCGGACACGCCGGCACCGGCAGGTCGAGGGTGGCGGGGACGAGGTCCGCCAGGGTCCGGTACGCCCTGTCCAGCAACTCCCGGTACCGGTCCATCGGGAGGGCGTGCGGGGAAGCCTGGTCCATCCACCGAGTCTAGGCGGGGCACCTTCGACGGGGTGATGTTACTGCCCGGTAATATCGGGGCCATGCACCTGATCTTCCGCACGATGCTGCAGCTCTTCCTGTCCGGCCGACGTTCGCGCCTCAGTATCTGGGGAGCCGGCAGCGCGACCTTCCGGGTCCTCCCCACAGACATCGACATCGCGATGCACATGAACAACGGGATGTACTTCTCGGTCTTCGACCTCGGCCGCTTCGACCTGATGGTGCGCAGCGGGGTGTGGCGGCAGATGCGCCGGCGCAGCTGGACGCCCGTCGCCGCCGGGGAGACCATCAGTTTCCGCCGGTCGCTCCAGCTGTGGCAGCGCTACGCCGTCGAGACCCGCATCATCGGCCTCGACGAGCGAGCCGTCTACTTCGAGCAGCGCGCCGTGGCCGACGGCGAGATCCATGCCCGTGCCTTCATCGCCACGAGGCTCGTCTCGCCGTCGGGTCCGGTCGGTAACGAGGAGATCATCGCAGCCTTCGGGGCGCCACCGGCGGACCTGGTGCTGCCCGGGTGGATCCACGAGTGGCGCCTCAACAACGCGCTGCCCAGCACCAGGAAGCCCGCACCCCACGCCTGGTAGCCAGGCGCCGTGACGTCAGGCGTCCGGTGCAGGCGGCAACCGTGAAGGGAGGCGGCCCCGCGGGCCGCCTCCCTTCGTCCGCGCGCCGGAGGCTAGCGTGCCCGGCGGGTGCGGGGGAGCAGCATGGCTGCGAGCAGTCCGACGACGACGGCGAACGGGATGGCCAGGGCCGCGATGCCGGGCGACCCTGCGATCGATGCCGGTGTCATTGCCGCGGTGGACGCGTGCATCGTGCTGGTTCCCTCGGCCAGCTCCCCGTTGCCGGACGCCAGCGTGGCCGCCCCGTCCGCGAGGCGTGCATTGCCGTCGGTGAGTGCCGCGGCGCCGTCATCGAGGTCGCCCGACCCGGTCTCCAGGGCCGCTGCACCGCTGTTCAGGGCGACCAGGCCCTCATCCAGGCTGGCCGTCCCGTCCGCGATCCTCTGCGTTCCCACGGTGAGGTCGGCTGCGCCGTCGGCGAGCTTCGCCGTGCCCTCGCCCAGGCGTACGGCGCCGTCGTTCAGGGCGACCGCCCCCGTGGCCGCTGTGGACGCACCGTCCACGAGCGCCGGGGTCTTGGCGGCGAGTTCCGTCGATCCTGAGGCCAGCCGGTCGGTCCCGTCCGCGAGGCGGCTCGTACCGTCCGCGAGCTTCGCCGCGCCCTCCGTGAGGGTGGCGCTGCCCGTTGCCACCTTGCGGGAGAAGTTACTGGTCGGCGGCCCTCGGTGCCCGCCTGCGGGCGAATCGCTGCACGCCGTACAGGGCCAGGCCGATGGCGAGGAGGATGCCGGTGCGAACCCAGATCTCGGCCGTCTGCTGGGTGAGCAGCAGGATGCAGGACGCGATGGCGAGGTAGGGGAAGACCACCGGGATGCGGAAGTGCTTGTGCTCCACCGCGTCCTTCCGCAGGACGAGCACGGCGATGTTGGTGCTGAGGAAGACGAACAGCAGCAGCAGGACGACGGTCTGGGAGAGGGACTCGAGGCCACCGGTCAGCGTCAGTGCCATCGCGACCAGGGTCGTGGCGACGATGGCCACCCACGGGGTGCGGCGGTGGGGCAGCACGCGGTCGAAGACCGACGGGAAGAGGCCCTGCTCGGCCATCCCGAAGGTGATCCTGCTCGACATGATCATGGTGAGGAGGGCGCCGTTGGCGACCGCGATGAGGGCCACGAAGCTGAAGAGCCAGCCGGGCACGCCTGCGCCGGTGGCAGCCACGACGTCGAGCAGCGGCGAACTGGACCCGGCGAGCTGGTCGGGGGCGAGGGCGGCGGAGGATGCCAGCCCGATCAGGAGATAGACGACGCCGGCCGTGAGGAGTGCGCCGAAGAGGGCCCGCGGGTAGACGCGGCTGATGTCGTGGACCTCCTCGGCCACGTTCGCGGAGACCTCGAAGCCGACGAAGGAATAGTAGGCGATGAGCGACGCCGCCAGGACGGCCGACGCCGCGCCCACACCGGGAGGGAACTCGTTGACACGCGAGAGGTCGCCGTTGCCATCGGCCACGAAGATCCCCACGACGACGATCACCAGGACCAGGCCCGACACCTCGATGACGGTCATGACCACGTTGCTGCGCACCGACTCCTTGATGCCGCGCATGTTCAGCAGGCCCAGGAGGACGAGGAAGACGAGCGCGGCCGGCGTCGTGGGCACGTCGATGAAGGTGGTGAGGTACCCGCCGGCGAACGCCTGGGCGAGTCCGGCGGCACTGGTCACTCCGGCAGCGAGCATGCAGAAGCCGACGAGGAACGAGATGAAGGGCCTCTTGAAGGCGCGCTCTGCGAAGACCGCGGCTCCCCCGGCCTTCGGGTACTTGGTGACCAATTCGGCGTAGGAGCCGGCCGTCAGGAGGGCGAGGGCCAGCGCGACCATCAGCGGCATCCAGATGGCGCCGCCCACCTCCGCGGAGATGACGCCCACCAGGGCGTAGACACCGGCTCCGAGGACGTCACCGAGGATGAAGAGATACAGGAGCGGTCCGGTGATCCCGCGTCTCAGTCTGGTGTCGGCGCCCTGCTCGGTGATGGTCATGAGCGCCAGTGTAGGCGAGATTGCTAAGCCGGCTGCGTACTTGCCGGATCACAGAACCGCTCGACGCGCCACCACTACCGCCGATCGTGGCGTGCACGCCGATCGCTGTGACGCACAGCATAATTGCTCTCGACAACAATGGCCGGGGGAGGCCGCTCCAGCTGACAGAGAGGCCACCGATGAGTTGGCTCGACCGCGACCACACCATCGCCCGACCGGGATTCAACCGCTGGCTGATCCCGCCCGCCGCGCTGGCCGTTCACCTGTGCATCGGCCAGGCGTACGCGACCAGTGTCTACAAGACCGCCTTGACCACGCACTTCGACGCCTCGCTGACGCAGATCGGCATCATCTTCTCGATCGCGATCGTGATGCTCGGCCTGTCGGCGGCGCTCCTCGGCACCTGGGTGGACCGCAACGGTCCGCGCAAGGCCATGTTCACCTCGGCCGTGCTCTGGACCTCCGGCTTCCTGGTGGGAGCGCTCGGCATCTTCACGAACCAGCTGTGGCTCGTCTACCTCGGGTACGGGTTCATCGGCGGCATCGGCCTGGGTATCGGCTACATCTCTCCCGTGTCCACGCTGATCAAGTGGTTCCCGGACCGCCCGGGCCTCGCCACGGGCATGGCGATCATGGGCTTCGGCGGCGGCGCACTCATCGCGAGCCCCCTGTCCACACAGCTGCTCCGCATGTACGACCCGGAGTCCGGCACCGAGGGCTGGGTGGCCAGCGGCGACGCCGTCGGGAAGCTGTTCCTGACCCTCGCCGTCATCTACTTCGTCTACATGATGTTCGGGGCCTTCACCATCAAGGTGCCGGCCGAGGGCTGGAAGCCGGACGGCTTCGATCCCTCCCAGCTGAAGTCAAAGCCGCTCATCACCACGGACAACGTCTCGGCCGCGAACGCCATCAGGACACCCCAGTTCTGGCTCGTGTGGGTCGTCCTGTTCTGCAACGTCACGGCGGGCATCGGCATCCTCGAGCAGGCCTCCCCGATGATCCAGGACTTCTTCCGCGGCGCGGACGGCACGACGGCGGTCTCTGTCGCCGTCGCCGGTGGCTTCGTGGGCCTGCTGTCCATCGGCAACATGGGCGGTCGGTTCGGGTGGTCCACGATGTCGGACCTCGTCGGCCGCAAGCGCATCTACATGGTCTACCTCGGCGTGGGCGCGGTCCTGTACCTGATCCTCGCCCTGGCGGGCTCCTCCACGACTCTGCTGTTCGTGGCGCTCGCCTTCGTGATCATCTCCTTCTACGGCGGCGGCTTCGCCACCGCACCGGCCTACCTGCGCGACCTGTTCGGCACCTACCAGGTCGGCGCCATCCACGGCCGCCTGCTCACCGCGTGGTCCGCCGCCGGGATCGCCGGACCGCTGATCGTGAACGCCTTCCTCGATGCCCAGGGCACCCCGGGCGAGCTCACCGCGGGTGCGTACCAGCCCGCCCTGCTCACCATGGTGGCGCTGCTGATCATCGGATTCATCGCCAACCTGCTCGTCAAGCCCGTGAACGCCCGCTACCACGAACCCGTCCGGAACGCGCCCCGAGAATTTGCGAAGGAGGCCTGACATGGCCCGTGCACGAATCACCGCCGTCTGGGCACTCGTAGGAGTGCCCCTCGCCTACGGTGTCTTCCAGACCCTCACCAAAGCAGCGGCCCTCTTCGGGGGCTGACCGGGACGCCCTTGCGAGGTCCCATCGTGGGGGGAGACCGTCGGGAAGGACGCATGAAGAGCACCAGTACGCAGCAGGTCGAGGCCCTCGAACGCGGAGAGCTTCCGCCGCTGGAGCAGGTGCGCGCCGACGTCTGGTCCCTCGCGCAGCCCATGCCGGGCGGGCACCTCGCCTACTCCCTCACGTACCTGCTGCTGGGTGCCGACGGCGGCGTCCACGTCGTCGACCCCGGGTGGGACTCCGACGCGAACTGGGCCCGGCTGACGGCGGCGCTCGCCCGGATCGCACCGGGCGGTGCGGCGTCGGTCACCGGGATCACCGGGACACACCTGCACCCCGACCACGTCGGCATGGCAGCCCGCCTGCGGCAGGCCTCGGGCGCACCCCTGGCGATGCACGCCGCGGAGCGTGCCGCGCTCGAGCGGCACAGCACCCGGCTGCTCGACCCGCAGGAGAACGCCCGGCGGCTCCGAGCGTGGGGCGTCCCGCCCGAGCGCCACGCCGAGCTGACCCGGTTCGTGGACCGGTCGCCCGTCGGGCTCGTGCCGGCCGTGGACCGCACCCTGTCCGACGGCGACGTCCTGCCGGTTCCCGGGTTCAGGATGGTCGTGATGGGCACACCGGGGCACACGGCCGGCCACGTCTGCCTGCGCGACGACGACCGCGGGCTCCTCGTCACCGGGGACCACGTGCTGCCCGCGGTGTTCGCCGGGCTGGGGCTCGGGGGGCCGACGCCGTCGAACCCGCTGGCCGACTACCTGGCCTCGATCGACCGCGTGCGCCGCTACGGGCACTACGAGGCACTTCCCGGCCACGGCTACCGGTTCACGGGGCTGGGGGGCCGAGCGGAAGCAAGCGCCGGCCATCACCTGACGCGCACGCGGGAGGTGGCGGCGATCCTCGAGGCCGGCGAGGATCCCAGCGTCTGGGACCTCGCCTCGCGGCTGACCTGGACCGCGGGCTGGGAGGGGCTGCAGGGCTTCCAGCTGCTCTCCGCCCTCTCCCAGACGGAGATGCACCGGGACTTCGTCAGCGCGCCCACGCCGCCTGTGCCCTGAAATCTTCGGATTATTGGCCGGAGGCCCTCCCGGCCCGGGCCGGTCCTCTATACGCTTCGGGGATGGAGACAGCAGCGGAGGCCGGTGACGTCGAATTCGACCACGCCATCGAGGTGCTCGAGGAGCAGACGAGCGTACTGTGGCGCCGGGAACGGACCACGTCGCATGCGCTCGCGAAGCACGTGCACCCCGAGATGGAGCCTGCCGCCTACGGCATCCTCACCCTCCTGCAGCGGGAGGGCTCCCTCCGGGCGACGGACATCGCCCTGAGCATCGGGGTGGGCAAGCCGTCCGTGAGCCGCCAGCTCGCCGGGCTCGAACGGCTGGGGCTCGTTCTCCGCCAGCTCGACCCGCATGACGCCCGCTCCCAGCGCGTGGTCCTCACCCCGCTCGGACAGCAGCAGCTCGCAGCCGCACAGTGCGGCCGGCGTACGGCGTTCACGGCCCTCATGCGCAGCTGGAAACCCGAGGACGTGCAGACGCTCGGAGCGCTGATCGCCCGCCTGAACAGCACCTACACGAAGGACACCTGGTAGCGGCCCCGGAACCGCGCGGCGCGGCGTTCCGGTCCCCGTCAAATCCGTGATGCACCGCAGGAGCGGATGCACAGCCTGCCGATGGCCGCCTAGATTGAAGCCATGGCCGAGACGACGCAGCACGACGACCCACGCCCGCCCGCCCCCTCGCCCCTCGAACAGCTCGCCGAGGCGCACCGGGTGGGGACCACCTCCAAGGGATGGGACGGCGAACCCGCCCGGGTGAGCCCCGAGACGCTCGTGACGGTCCTCGCGGCCCTGGGCGTCGACGCCTCGTCCGACACCGCCGTCGCGCAGGCCCTCGAGGACGCCGTGACTGGCCCGTGGCGCTCGGTCCTGCCCGCCGTCGTCGTCGTGCGCCGGGGCCGCGCCGACCCCGTGGCCCTCCACGTGCCCGCCGGAGCGGCGGTGGAGCTCAGCGCCGTGGGCGAGGACGGCGTCCACTACACGGTGACGGTCGGCGAGGCGCGGGAGACACGGACGGTCGACGGCCGGCACCTCGAGCGGCGCGACGCCACCCTGCCCCACGCCCTCCCGCTCGGCTGGCACACGCTCCGCGCCGCCATCGACGGGCAGGAGAGCTCGTGCACCCTCGTGGTCACGCCGGACCGGCTGAGCACGACGACGGCGCTGGCCGAGCACCGCCGGTGGGGCCTCATGGCGCAGCTGTACTCGGTCCGCTCCGCCGATTCCTGGGGTATCGGCGATCTCGCCGACCTCGGGCGGATCGCGCAGGCGGCCGCGCAGCACGAGGGCGACTTCGTGCTGGTGAACCCCCTGCACGCCGCGGAGCCGGTCCCGCCGGTGGAGCCCTCGCCCTACCTCCCGACCACACGCCGTTACTTCCACCCCCTGTACCTGCGGGTCGAGGACATCCCCGAGTACGCGAGGCTCGGCGCCGCGGCGCGGGACCGCATCGAGGGGCTTGCCGTGGGTTTCGCCGCGGCGAACACGGCCACCGACCTGCTGGACCGGGACTCCTCCTACGCCGCCAAGCTGGAGGCCCTCGAACTGGTCTTCGCCGTCGAACGCCCCGCCCAGCGCCAGCAGGACTTCGACGCCTACCGTGCACACCAGGGCCAGGGGTTGGCCGACTTCGCGCTGTGGTCGGCGCTCGCGGAGGCGTATGCGCCGGACGCCCCGGAATGGCAGGCCGTCGGACGCCCCGGCTCGCCCGGAACCCGAGAGGCCGCCCGGCGTCACGCGGGCCGGATCGAGTTCCACGCCTGGTTGCAGTGGCTCCTCGACGAACAGCTGCAGGAGGCCCAGCTGGACGCGACCGACGCCGGGATGTCCATCGGCGTGGTGCATGACCTCGCTGTGGGCGTCCACCCCAGCGGGGCCGATGCGTGGGCCCTGCAGGACGTCCTCGCCGCGGGGATCAGCGTGGGCGCACCGCCGGACATGTTCAACCAGCTCGGCCAGGACTGGAGCCAGCCGCCGTGGCATCCGGACCGCCTGGCCGCGTCCGGGTACGCGGCCTTCCGGGACATGCTCCGCAACATCCTGCGGCACGCGGGCGGCATCCGGGTGGACCACATCCTCGGCCTGTTCCGGCTCTGGTGGATCCCGCAGGGCGCCGCGCCCGGCGCGGGAGCCTACGTCTACTACGACCACGAGGCGCTGATCGGCATCCTCGCCCTCGAGGCGGAACGCGCCGGCGCGATCGTGGTCGGGGAGGACCTCGGGGTCTTCGAGCCCGGCGTGCAGGAGTACCTCGCCGAGCGCGGCATCCTCGGCACCTCGATCCTGTGGTTCGAGCAGGACGAGGACGGGCCCCGTCCTCCCGAGGCCTACCGCAAGGGCTGCCTCACGACGGTGACCGTGCACGACCTCCCGCCCAGCGCAGGCTACCTGGCAGGGGAGCACGTGATGCTGCGCGAGAGGCTCGGCCTCCTCAGCCGGTCCGTCGAGGAGGAACAGGCCGAGGACCGCGCTGTCCAGGAGAAGTTCCTGGCCCTCCTCCGGAACCGCCATCTGCTCGCGGACGGCCCGGCCGGCGTCCCCGAGACCGTCGAAGCGCTGCACGCGTTCATCGCGCAGACGCCGTCCGTCCTGCTGGGCGTCGCGCTCGCCGACGCCGTCGGGGAACGGCGCACCCAGAACCAGCCGGGCACCAAGGACGAGTACCCCAACTGGAGGATCCCCCTTGCCGACGCCGACGGCCGGGCCGTCCTGGTCGAGGACCTCGCCGCCAACGAGCGCTTCTCGTCCCTCGTGGCGTCACTGGGCCTGTCCGCCGCTCCGGGGACCCCGCGCCCCGCCACGGGACCGGCAGCCGGAGCGCAAGCGGAACGTGCGGTCGCGCCGCTTCCCGGCTCCGTGGTCGGATGACGGTATGGACAAGCCAGGAATTCATGACGTCATCGTCGTCGGCGGCGGGATCGCAGGCCTGAGTGCGGCCCTCGTGCTCGGGCGGTCGAGGCGGCGCGTCCTCGTGATCGACGCGGGGACGCCCCGCAACGCGCCGGCGGACGCCGCCTACGGCTTTCCCACCCGCGACGGCACGACCCCGGAGCGGCTCGTGGCACTGGGCCGGGCGGAACTGGAACCCTACGGCGTGGAGTTCGTGGACGGCGTCGTGGACGGCGTCGTGGACGGCGTCGAGGACGACGGCGCGCAGGAGGGTGCCGATGTATGGACCGTGAGGATCAGGGACGGCGGCACGGCACGGGCGCGGCACCTGATCCTCGCCTCCGGCCTGCGGGACGTCCTCCCGGAGGTCCCCGGCGCGCGGGAGGCGTGGGGCCGCGGCCTGCTGCAGTGCCCGTACTGCCACGGCTGGGAGGTCAGGGACCAGGCGCTCGGCGTGATCGGTTCCACCGAGGCCTCGCTGGCCCAGGCGCTCCTGCTCGGCCAGTGGTCGGCGGATGTGACCTACTTCCCGCACCTGCTGGGGCCGGTGCCGGAGGAGGACGCACGCCGCCTGCGCGCCAGGGGCGTGCGGGTGGTGGAAGGCACGGTCAGGGAGTTCCTCCTGGACGATGCCGACGACGACGGCCCGAGGGCGCTCCTCGCCGTCGAGGTCGACGACGGGTCCACGGGCGGGGAGCGGGTCCCGTGCATCGCGGTGTTCTGCGAGCCCGGAGCCGATGCGGGATCGCCGCTGGTCGCCTCCCTGGCATCCGAGCTGGGCGACGACGGCTGCATCGTCACCGACCATCGGGGACGGGCGTCCCACGAACGGATCTGGGCGGTCGGCAATGCCGCGGATCCTTCCGCCCACCTCGTCACCGCAGCCGGCGACGCCTACCGGACGGCGGTCGCCGTCAATGCCGTCCTGGTCCAGGAGGACTGCGCGGAGCTGCTGGACGCCCAGGAGGCGGTCAGCGGAGGCGTCTGACGGGCCCGGACAGCACAGGAGGCGGGCCCCGGCGTGCTGCCCGGGCCCGCCTCCTGCCGGAACGGTTACTTCCCGAGATCCTTCCCGAGGTCGGGGCGGGTCTCGCCGTCCTGGGCCTGGAACGGCGTGTCCTCGATGTCGCGGGGGTTGCCCCCGCTGGGTCCCGTGGTCCCCGTGCCCGTCGTGGGCGTGGTGCCCGTGGCGGGCGTCGGCGTGCCGCCCCCGGCCGGGCCGGAGGCGCCCTTCTTCAGCACACCCTTCAGGGATTCCTGCACCTCGGGGGCCTTGCTCTTGATGGTGCCGGTGGTCGACGAGACCTTGTCCTGGACCTTCGGGCTGTTCCACAGCTCCTGAGCCTTGGTCCTGAGCTGCTCGTAGCTCTCCCGGCCGGCGCGCGTCCCGAGGACGTAGCCGGCCGCCATGCCGGCGGCGAAAACAAGCTTGTTCTTCATGGTGCTCTCCCTTCGTCGGACTGCGTTCCCTCCGAATCTAGACCACGACGCCGACCGCGGCGAGAGTGGTCTCCACCGGCGCCATGCTGTAAGGGGTCACGTGGTGCGGCCCATGCCGTGCCGAAGCGTCGGTGCCGGGCGCTAGGGTGGCGCCGTCAGCAACAGGACAGGGAGGCCCGATGCCCGAGGGGGACAGCGTCTTCCGGCTCGCGGTCCGCCTGAGGAGATCCCTCGACGGACGCACGCTCCGTCGCGGCGACCTCCGGGTTCCCGCCCACGCCACGACGCCGCTCGACGGCCTGCGGATCACGGAGCACGTCACCCACGGCAAGCACCTGCTGACCCGGTTCGACGGCGGACTGACCCTCCACACCCACCTGCTGATGCAGGGATCGTGGACGGTCACGGCCCCGGGGAAGTCGCTGCCGCGGACGCTCCTGCCGGATGCGCGGGTCATCCTGGCGGTGCGGGACGGCCCGACGGCGTACGGACTGGACCTGCCCGTCGTCGACCTGCTGCCCACCCGGGCGGAGGGCGAGGCCGTCGGCCACCTCGGCCCGGACCCGCTGCGCGGCGACTGGTCGGCGGACGAGGCCGTGCGCAGGCTGCGCCGCGACCCGGGGCAACGGGTGGCGGCGGCCCTGCTCGATCAGCGGAACGTCGCCGGGTTCGGGAACCTGTGGGCGAACGAGCTCTGCTTCCTGCGCGGCATCCACCCCGACACGGCCGTCGCCGACGTCGACGTCCCAGCGCTGGTGGCCCTCGGCGCCCGGTGCCTGCGGTTCTCGGCGACGCAGCCGGGCGCGCTCCAGGTCACCACGGGGAACACCCGCCGTGGGGAGAAGCACTGGGTGGCCGGCCGTGCGGGCAGGCCCTGCCTCCGGTGCGGCGCCGCCGTGCGCCTTCGGGCGGAGGTGCCGAACGACCCGGGCCGCCGTCGCACCTGGTGGTGCCCGCGCTGCCAGCCGCTGCCGTCGAGGGGGTGACGCCGCCGGCCCGAGTCCCTCGGCCCGCCGGGTCGGTGACGGTCAGCGCCGCGCGGCGAGGGCTGCGGCGAAGGCGTCGGCGGACGCGGTGGTGCTGTTGATGCGCCAGTCGGTCTCCTTGGCGATATGGAACCAGACGACCGCGACGACGTCCTGCTGTGCGGAGACGTACCGGAACAGGCTGGAGATCCATTGGGGCTTGGAGCCGCCGAGCTCGGACGACGCCGTCTCGGCGATCATGATCGGCGTCCCGGGCGCGAGCTGCCTGAGCTGCGCCATGCCGTCGCCGAACAGCGCCTCGGGATCCTGCCAGGAGCTCCACGACTGCGACGTTCCCCAGTTGTAGCCGTCCAGCGCGACGACGTCGACGTAACCGGTACCGGGGTACAGCTCGTCCAGGGGTGTGGAGCCCCAGTAGGGGACGTTGGGGTTCCACACCCAGCTGACGTTGGTCGCGCCGGTCGAGGCGACGACGTCGTGCACGTGCCGGTACGCGGCGATGTAGTCGCCCGCCGCGTTGCCGTTGACGCCCGTGGCCCACGGGTACCAGTCGCCGTTCATCTCGTGCGCGAAACGCAGGTAGACGGGCTGCCCCCAGCGGCCCAGGGCGGTGCCCCAGTCACGGAGGTAGGCGTCGTACTCGCCGGCGGCGATGCGGTCGAGGGAGTAGGCGGGCTGCTCGGTCCCGCCACCCCACGTCCACGGCTCCCAGGTCAGGAGCGTCTCGGCGCCGCGGGCGCGCACGGCGTCCAGCTCGGCGATGGGCGCGGGCTGGTCGAAGTCCTTGTAGGACAGCACGAGCGAGGGCGCCTCGCCGGCGAGCGCGCTGACCTCGTCGAGCTCGCCGCCGGCCGCGGGCCCGCCGTCGGTGCCGACGCCGAACCGGATGCCCTTCGGCGTGCCCGGGGCGGGTGTCGGGTCCGCAACGGTGTAGCGGGCGGTCGCGGAGGCGGCGCCGACCGTCACCGTGATGTTCACCGGCCCGGTCCCGGCCGGGACGATCGACACCGTGACGCTGCCGGCCGCCGTCGTGGTCAGCGGCGCGCTCGCGGTCCCGGCGACCACGGTCCCCCTGGTCTTCTTCGGGAAACCGGCCCCTGTCACGATGACGGCGGTGCCCGGTGTCCCGGAGGTGGCGCTGAGCGTGATCGTGGGTGCGGCCTGGGCGCTCGCCGGCGTCATCCCGACCATCAGGACGGCCAGCGTCGCGACGACGACGGCGAGGCGCGCGGCGCCCGCGCGAACTGCACCGGCGGTGGTCGGGACGGCGGGAGGGGGGAGGGGAAGCATGATCTGCACCTCGCTGGTTCGGTGGCTCGGCTGACCTCGAGGGTCCCGTGGCTTTGCGTCCCCGGCTCGCGCCGGGTTTGCCTTTGGCGCCGGGCGCTCGCCCGGGCGTGGTCGGTCCCCGCGCGGCAGCGGGTCCCACCCCATTGTCCTGCCGCACCTGCAGGGCAGGGGTCGGGTTCCGCCGAGGGATGGCACAGGAATCCGGCAGGTCTTCCGCAGCGTGCTCGACGGGTTTGTGACGCAGCGTAACGGCGGCCGGTCTTGGGAAAACGTGTGCCCTGCACCACAATTGGAGCAGCGACGGGTTCGAGGCACCCGCCGCCGATGCGCCGAGGGGGAACTGATGAATCAGAAACAGGCATTCACGGACACGATCGCTGCGCAGGTCGACGAGTTCAACACGATGTTCGACGCGCAGATCGGTCCGGCGCTCGCAGAGGTCTTCGCACTGGAGCAGGAGGACCTCCGCCGCGCGGGGGTCCCGGAAGGAATCGCCCGCGTCGGCGAGCAGCTTCCCGATGCCCTCCTGTACGGGGACGGGGGATGCCCGGTGCAGTTGCGTGAGGTCCTCGGGGCCGCTGCCGCGATCATCGTCTTCTACCGCGGCGGCTGGTGCCCCTACTGCAGAATCACCCTGCAGACCTACCAGCGGGAACTGGGCCCCCTCGCGGAATCCTTCGGGACACAGCTCATGGCGATCAGCCCGCAGGACCCGGAGATCGCGCACAAGACGGCGCGGGAGAGGGGCCTGTACCTCCCGCTGTACTCCGACGCGGGGAACACCCTCGCCTCCCGGCTCGGGATCGTCGCCTCGCCGAGCCCCGAGTCGACGCTGGCGCGGATCGCCCTGGGGGTGGACGTCGCAGGGTCCAACATGGACCGGACGCCGAGGATCCCCTTCCCCACGGTGATCGTCGCCGACGCGACCGGCACCATCCGCTTCATCGACGTGCACGCCGACTACACGAGCCGCACGGAGACCCGCGACATCATCGATGCCCTCGTAGCGCTCTGAGCGAGGTCCGTCGGGTGCCGTCCCGGCGCGACCGTCGCCGGCGGGATCAGGCCTCCTTCGCCTCGCTGTCGGCGTCGACCTCGGGGGCCGGGGCGTCGCGGACCAGCTGGCGGCGGTCGAGTTCCTCCCGCAGCTCGTGGTGCTGTCCTTCGGTCTCCGGGTCCACCTCACCGTCCCGGATGTACTGTGCATCCCTGGACCGGTGATTCCTGCTGTTCAGGATGTCCAGGTCATCCCGATCGATCGACGTCAGATCCTCCGGGAAGATCTTCTCCGGGTCCAACCTGCTGCTATCACTCACGAAGTGCCTCATTCAGGTACCAAGAACTCAAGGGCCCCGCTTCTAGAGGCGAGAACGACACTACCTCACCGTCTTCGGAAGTTCCGAGTGGTCCCTCCCCTCGCCCCGGAGGGGGCGGGGACGCTCAGCCTTCCTGGGTGCTGAGGGGTGCGACGAGCAGAACCTGTGTCCCCTGGCCGTGGGTGCTCGAGATGGACAGAGTGGCGTCGCAGAGTTCGGCCTGGCGTTGCATCCGGGCCAGGCCGGGCCAGGACGACGGGTCCGTGAGTCCCCGCCCGTCGTCGGTGACTCCCATCTCGAGGCGATCGGGGTGTGCCTGCAGAGTGATCATGATGGAGCGCGCTGCGGCGTGACGGAGTGCGCGGGACAGGCTCTCCCGGAGGACTCCCTGCACATGATCGGCCAGTTCGGGGTCGACTGCAGCGTCGAGGGGGCCGGAGAGGTGCAGCACGGGATGAGGGAGGTGCCCTTCGACCGTGGTCGCCACGAGGGCGAAGATCCCGGCGCTGAAGGTCGAGGTGATCCGCGGGACCGACCGCAGTGAGTAGATGGTGTCGCGCATCTCCCTGATCGTGGCATCGAGTTCGGTGGTCACAGTGCCGATGCGTTCGAGCGCTTTGCGATCCGTGAGGTGCCCGCGGAGGACCTGGATGCTCAACCCTGCCGCGAACAGGCGCTGGATGACGAGGTCGTGGAGATCGCGCGCAATCCTGTCCCGGTTGCCGAACACCGCTTCCTGCGCCCGCCACCGATGCGCCCGCAGGAGTTCCAGGGCCAACGACGCATGGGACGTGAACGTCCGCACCATGTCGTGGTCGACGTCGGTGAACGGGACACCTGCCCGGCGGCCGAACAGGAGGTACTCCCGCTCTCCCGACCCTGCCAACCGGACACACAGGGCCGTGGACGGGACAAGCGGGGAGGAGCAGGGCAGCAGGAGCGCGATATCCGCGGCTGTCAGCAGCAGCGGAGGAGAGGCTGCCGTGAGACCGTCCAGCAGTGCCGGATAGTTCACGGAGCCGCCGTTATAGGAGCCGGCGTCCGCTCCGGCAGCTGCCTCGCAGTGGAGGCCCTGCTGGTCGCCGACCTCGCGGAGAACGAGGACGACGTCGCTGTGCGATGCCCGCAGCGCGAAGTGCGCGACCGACTCCGAGTCGGTTCGGGCCGGATCGGTCTGTTCGAGGATCCCGCGGACGGCCTCGAGGCCTCCCTCGAGCCACCGGCTCCGGCGCGTCGAGTCGTCGAACAGCCGGGAGTTCGCGATGGCGATGGCGGCCGCGGCGGCCAGAGCGACGAGGAGTTTCTCGTCGATGCCGGTGAATCCGCCTCCGTCGTTCTTCTCGGTGAGGTACAGGTTCCCGAAGACCCTGTCCCGGATCCGGATGGGGACGTCGACGAAGGTTCTCACCCCCGGCTTCCGTGGATCCTCCTGTCCCCGGGGCAGGGGAGCGGTCTCGTCGGTCCCGGATCCGACGGTGATGAAGGCGCTGAGCAATCCGTCCGGCCCGATCACACCCAGCGCCCCGTAGCGTGCACCGACCAGTTCGCAGGCAGCCGACACGACCCGCTCCAGGACGCTGTTGAGGTCGATGTCCTCGGCCATGGCACCGAACGCCCCGACGAGGGCGCCGAGGCCGGCGGACGTCCCGGGGAGCAGCGTCGTCCCAGGGGCGGTCACTGCCGGGAGATGCTGTGCAGGAGCCACGAGCCCTGGCGCGTCGTTCATTGTCTCAGGATGCATGATCGAGGCGGTCTGCCGCAGGGGTATTTCCCGACGGTCCGTGACTTGCATATGCCCGGTCGGCCCACGGGAGGCCTGAACAGGAGTGCAGGGCGGTGAGCCCTGCACCCCTGCCGCCCCCGGTGCCGGCTGCTTGACCCGAGGACTCTTCCCAGTCAAGAGCCGATCCGGCAGGGGATCAACTCGTGCACTTCCAGCCCATCCGTCAGGAAAGTGTGTGTGGAAGCAGTCGATGCGGGTGGCGGAGAGGGGCGGGCCGGGGGAGGTGCTCGAGGCAGCAGCGGTGGAATGCAGGTACATGTGCCAATCTGTAGTGGTGAACGCTTCGAACGAGCAGGAGATGACCCGTGGTGGATGCGGTCCGGCTGCTGGAAGGCACGAACGATGAGCGAGGATTCCGCGGTCGACAGGGGCATGCCCTCGTCCCATTTCGGTGGCAGTGACCGGGAGCGTGATCTCGCCACGGAGCTGGCGGAGCTGGCCCGGTCGCTGCAGCAGGAACCGGATTCGGAGGCGGTCCTCGCCGGGTTCGTCCACGCGGCCCTGGAACTGATCCCGGGTGCTGACGAAGGGTCCGTCAGCGTGGTCCTGGGACGGAAGAACGTGGGGTCGCGGGCGCCGTCCGGGGAGCTTCCCGAGCGCATCGACGCGCTGCAGATGGAGACCGGGGAGGGTCCGTGCCTGGAGGCGGCGTACGAGCACCGGACCGTCCGGGTGCCGGACATGGCGCACGAAGAGCGGTGGCCGCTCTTCGCCCGGCGGGCCACGGAGGCCGGCGCCCGGGGGATGCTGTCGATCCAGTTGTGGGTCGAGGGCGATGACCTCGGGGCCCTGAATCTCTATTCGCACGAGGCGGACGCGTTCACCGACGAGTCGGAGAACATCGGTCTGCTGGTGGCCTCCCATGCCTCGGTGGCGTTCGCCGAGGCCGAGAAGAGCCGGCAGCTGCGTGCGGCGGTGGACTCCCGGGACATCATCGGCCAGGCCAAGGGCATCCTCATGGAACGTCACAAGATCACCGGGGCCCAGGCGTTCATCGTGCTGTCGATGGCCAGCCAGCGCACGCACCTGAAGCTCTGGGGCGTCGCCGACCACCTCATCAACAGCGGCGAACTCCCCCAGCGGAAGGCGCGCTAGCGCACCAGGGATGCCGGCGCCCGCTGCAGATGACCTCCGTCAGTGGTCGAAGTGCGTGGTGAGAGGTTCCGACTGCCCCACCGAGGCCAGGATGCCGGCGGCGAGCTCGGCGAGCTTCACGTTCCGTGTGGAGGACGCCTGCCGGAGGATCGCGAACGCCTCCTGCTGCGTACACCTGTTCTGGGCCATGATCGCCCCGATGGCCGTGTCGATGGTGGTGCGGTTCGCCATGGCGGCTTTGAGGTGCTGGGTGTCCTCGCTGAGTTTCGCGATCCGGACGGCCAAGCGAAGGGACCGTGAGGCGTCGCGCGCGAGGCCCTCCGCCACGGTGATGCCCTTGGCGTCAAAGGCATCCGGGGAGGTGGAGTAGAAATCCAGCCCGGCGCTCGCCCCGTCCTCGAGACGGATGGGAATGCCGAGGGCCGACCGCAGGCCGTGGGACGCGATGGCCCTCCGGTACTCGGGGAAGCGCCGTTCCGTGAGGAAGTCCCGGATGTAGATGGTCTCCCCGGTACGCGCAGCCCGGAGGCAGGGGCCGTCGTCGAACCCGTACTGGACCTCGTCGACCTCACGGGCCCTGTCGCTGCTGCTGGCCACGGTGATCATGGATCGTGGGCGGAGGAGCGTGACGCCGCAGAACACCTCACCGTATGCGCCGCTGAACGCCTCGGAGGCTATGGTCGCCAGCCCCGTGAGGAAGTCCTTCACGTCGCCGCTTTCGAGGACCATGTCCTGCAGGAGCGCGGTGACCGGGTCGCGGTCGATCTCGCGGGCAAGGTCCTTCTCGTCGGGCATGGGGCTGATTCCTTGAACGAAGCGGTCGGCGGGTCCGGAACCCTGGTTGTGTCGAGGTGCAGACGCGGAATCCTCCAGAGAACTATACGACCTGAGTGTCCTGCAGGGAGGTCCGGAGGCGTTTGATCCCGTCCCGGATCCGGGTCTTGGCCGTCGACCCTGGGATGCCGAGGTGCTCGGCGACCTCGAGGTAGGTCAGACCCGCGTAGTAGGCGAGGTGGATCGCCTCGCGCTGAGCCGCGGACAGGGTCCGAAGGCCTGCCCGGAGCGTCTCGGCCTCCGCCTGCTGCAGGACCGTGTCCGCGACCTGGTCGTAGGCGATGTCCTGATTCGTGATGCCCCATTTCAGGTCCCTGGTCCGGTGGGATTCCTCGGACCGGACCTTGTCCACCGCGCGCCGGTGCGTGACCGTCATGATCCACGACATCGCGCTCCCCAGGCCGGGGTCGAAGCGCGCGGCGGCGCCCTGCCAGAGGGCGAGGAAGACGTCCTGCGTCGTCTCCGAACTCATCTCGGCATCGAGGAGCACCTTCCGGGCAAGCCCGTACACGCGGGGGGAGGTCTGCCTGTACAGGTCCTCGAGCGCCTGTGCGTCACCCTGCCCGACCCGGAGGAGCAAGGACTCGATGTCCCACACGCGGCGGCCGTCGCCGATCACGGCGGACGCACCGGATGATGCAGATCCAGGGCCGGGGGCTGTCGGGGGCGTGAGAAGAGCGCGAACCGGGACCTGGGCAGGATGCATGGGCGTGAGACCTTCTGATGACCATCGGTGATTGCTAAAGAATCTAACGACAGCAAACCACACCAGCACCAGCCGCGGACAGCAGAATCCAGTGGGATGCGCAGATCCCCTGTGCACGGTCCGTCGAGAACGGAAGGGGTCTCCCTGTCCCGCGTGGACCTCGACACCCTCCGATGCGGGCATGCTGTGCTCGAGCTGCTCTCCCGCGTGTGAGGTCCGCCGGCCCGGGCGATGCTGTTCACCCCGGAAGGGTATTCCGCTCCTCCCTTTTCGTCGACGGTGGTCGTACTCTGTTCCGACAGCTCGAGCAGTCGCACCAGCGGACGGATCCGGCATGCCCCACTTCGACCACGATCAGCGGGCCCTTGCGCCGCCACCCATCGTGAGCGTGGCCGGCGTCGGCGTCGAGCAGGTCCTGGACCGGGTGGGCTCGGGTCCGGCAGGGCTGTCGGAACAGGAAGCGGCCGCGCGGCTTGCGGAGCTCGGCCCCAATGCCGTCGTCTCCCACCGGGTGAGCGGCTGGCTGGTCCTGCGGCGGCAGTGGGCCAGCCCCATCCTGATCCTCCTGCTGATCACCGCGGCGGTGTCCATGGTCCTGGGGGACACGACGAACGCGCTGGTGATCGGGGTGATCCTCCTGATGAGTGTCGGGCTCGGCTTCCTCAACGAATTCCGGGCCGAACGCGCGGCGGCATCCCTGCACTCCCGGATCACGCACCAGGCCCTGGTGCGTCGCGACGGCAGGACGGTGACGACGGACGTGACGGCGGTGGTCGTGGGCGACGTCGTCCAGCTCGGCCTCGGCACGATCGTCCCCGCTGATCTCCGGCTGCTGGAAACGGGGAACCTGCTCTGCGACGAGAGCATCCTCACGGGGGAATCCCTGCCGGCCCTGAAGGATGCGGCGCCTGTGCCGGGCACGGCTCTGGCTGAGCTCGCCTCGTGCGCGTTCATGGGCACTGTCGTCCACGGCGGTGACGGGACCGGCGTGGTCGTGGCCACCGGAAGCAGCACCCAGTTCGGCCGGATCGCGTCAGGGCTCGGAGAACGACAGCCGCAGACGGAGTTCCAGACCGGGCTCAAACGGTTCTCGTTCCTGCTGCTGCAGGTCGCCCTCGGACTGACCACCCTCATCTTCGTCGGCAACCTGCTCCTGCAGCGCCCGGTCCTGGAATCCCTGCTGTTCTCGCTGGCCATCGCGGTCGGCATCACGCCGCAACTGCTGCCGGCCGTCGTCAGCACCAGTCTGGCGACGGGCACGCGCCAACTGGCCCGGCGGAAGGTGCTGGTGAAACGCCTCGTGTGCATCGAGGACCTGGGCGACATGGACGTGCTGGTCACGGACAAGACCGGAACCCTGACCGATGGCAGGATCGCCTACACGGGCGTCGTCCCTGCGAACCCCGCGATGACCGGCGACGACCTGCTCACCCTGGGGCTGCTGGCAACGGAGGCTGACTACGCCACGGCCAGGCTCTCCGCAGCGGGGCAGAATCCCCTGGATGCCGCGCTCTGGGCCAGTCCGGACGCCGCGCGGCTCGACCTGACGCGCTTCCTCCGCCTGGGAGTCATCGGCTTCGACCATCAGCGACGACGCACGACCGTGCTCGTCGAGGAGGCGGGAAGCACGGAACTGCTCATCACCAAGGGCGCACCGGAGGACGTCCTGGCCCTCTGCCGCCCTGCATCACCCGCCATGCTGGCGGCCCTGGATGAACAGTTCGACGCCGGAGCCCGCGTGGTGGCGGTGGCCACCCGGAGGATGCCGGGACGGCGCAGCCTCACCGAGGCCGACGAACTCGACCTCACCCTCGCCGGCCTCCTGGTCTTCCTGGACCGGCCCAAAGCCGACGTGAAGGAATCACTGGACCAGCTCGAAGCACTGGGCATCACGGTGAAGATCGCCACGGGGGACAATGCCAGGGTCGCGGAGTCCGTCTGCGCGGAGATCGGCGTGGTGTCCAGCGGCACACTGACCGGCGCCGACGTCGATGCGCTCTCCGACGAGGCCCTGGCGTCCGCTGCGCGGGACGCGACGATCTTCGCCCGGGTCTCACCCGAGCACAAGGCGCGCATCATCACCGCGCTCCGCCGGAGCGGGGGATCCGTCGGGTTCATGGGGGACGGCGTCAACGACGCCCTGGCCCTGCACAGGGCCGACATCGGGATCTCCGTCGACACCGGCATGGACGTCGCCAAGGAAGCCGCGGACGTGATCCTGCTCGACAAGGACCTCGGCGTCCTGGCCGAAGGCGTCAGGGAAGGACGGCGGATCTTCGCGAACACGATCAAGTACGTCCTCATGGGGACGTCCAGCAACTTCGGGAACATGTTCAGCGCCGCGACGGCGTCGGTGGTCCTGAGCTTCCTGCCCATGCTCCCGGGGCAGATCCTGCTCAACAACCTGCTGTACGACACCGGGCAGATGGCCATCCCCAGCGACCGGGTGGACAGGGAACAACTCCAGGCCCCCGCCCACTGGGACATCGCCTTCATCCGCCGCTTCATGGTCCTCTTCGGGCCGATCAGTTCGATCTTCGACTTCGCCACCTTCGCCCTCATGCTCATCGCGTTCGACGCCGTGCCCGGCGAGTTCCGCGCCGGGTGGTTCATCGAATCGATCGCCACCCAGACCCTGATCATCTTCGTGATCCGCACGCGCAGGGTCCCGTTCCTGCGCAGCCGGCCCTCCATCGGTCTGACCGTCGCATCCCTCGGCGTCGTCGTCGCGGGGGTCGCCCTGCCGCTGTCGCCCCTGGGTCCCGTCCTGGGCTTCGACCCGCTCCCTGCACCGTTCTTCCTCGCCCTCGCGGGCATGGTGCTGGTGTACCTGGCCCTCGTCGAGATCGCCAAACAGTGGTTCTTCTCCCGGGCACGCCAGGACCTGCCCGTCACGCCGTACCGCGTTCCCCGACGGCACGCGACCCACCACCTCAGTCGGCGGGCCTTCCACTTCACCTCACCCGCTCGACTGCCCCGGGCCGGTGAGGTGCCCTCCGCGGGAACCACCCGGCGGGAGGCCTGACACCCCGGGTCCGCCCAGTTTGTCCGGGTTGCGCACCAGGTAGATCCCGCTGATCCTGCCCAGCCCGTCCACCCTCACCGCCACGGTCAGTTCCAGTCGGTCCCCCGCACGGACCAGGATCCCCTGGCCGCCATTGAGCGGGCCGATGTCCACGCGCGCCTCCGGCGTCAGCGTGCGCGCGATCTTCAGCAGGAACCCCGCGATCGCCGAGGCCCCCAGGATCGGCTTGCGGGCCGCCACCACCCTGCCGCCCCCGTCCGAGAGCAGGACGGCGTCGGGGGCCAGTACATCCATCAGGGCCTGGAGGTCGCCGGTGCCCACGGCGGACCGGAAGGCCTCGAGCGCTGCCGCGCCGTCCCCCGTGCCGGCCACTGGACGATCGGCGGCGCCGATCCGGGCCCGGGCCCGCACGGCGATCTGCCGCACGGCGGCCTGGCTCTTGCCGAGCGCCTCGGCAACCGCAGGGTAGGGCAGCCCGAAGACGTCGTGGAGCATGAACACGGCACGCTGCTCGGGGGTGGCCTGCAGCAGCACCACCGACAGGGCGTAGCTGAGCTGCTCGCTCAGGAGCAGGCGATGCTCGGGGTCGTCGGTCTCGGCCACGAGGGGCTCGGGCAGCCAGGGCCCGGGGTAGGACTCGCGGCGGCGGGAGACCGTCCGGATCGCGTTGAGCGCCGTCCGGGTGGCGATCGTCGCGAGGTAGGCCCGCGGGTCCCGGACCCCGGTCGCATCGACGCCCGCCCAGCGGAGGTAGCTGTCCTGGACGACGTCGTCGGCGTCGGCCCGGGTGCCGAGGATCTCGTAGGCGATCGCGAACACCATCGGGCGGTGCGCCGTGAACAGCTCGTCCTGCTCCGTCGAGGGGGCCATGGACCTCAGCCTACGGGCACCGCGGGGCCGGCCGGCCAGGTGTAGGACCCCGGCCTGCGCGCCTCCCCGGCCAGCCAACCGACCGTCAGGCGGCAGACCTTCTCCTTGCCCCATCCTCCGGGACGCCCGGCGAGCGCCCAGCGGCGGGCGGTGTCATCGGGGTGCACCAACTGCACGTGCCCCCGCCCCGCGCCGAGGTCCAGACACTGCGCGAGGTAGCCGATGTCGATCGCCGCAGGGGCAGAGCCGGCCAGGCGGGCGAGGACGTTGTCCGCGGCATGGGCGCCCATCGGCAGGGCGATTGCGCAGGACGCGCGCAGGTGGTCCCCAGCCGCTCCGATGACGGACACCGAGTCACCGGCACCGAGGATACGCCCCTGTCCCGGAACGGTGAGTGTGGCGTCCACGAGGAGCCGGCCCCGGCTGTCCACGGGCAGCCGGCTGTCCGCCGCGAGGGACGGCACGGCGAGGCCTGCCGTCCAGATGGTCGCCGCCGCGGCGGGGCGGGGCTGCGCGCCGGTGGGCTCCGCCGCCCTCGCCGCCGTCATCACGGTCGCCGTCGTCGTCGTCGCCGTCGTCGCCTCCGCCGCCCTCGCCGCCGTCGCCGCCGGAGTCACCGACCCTGTGGCCGTATCCACGCTCCCGCGTTCGACGGTGATGCCGAGGTGGCGCAGGCGGCGGGCCACCGCGTCCTTGCCGGTGAGGGGATGGGTCAGTCCCGACGGCGCGACGAGGGTGATCAGCAGATCGGGCCGCGCGACCGCGAGCACGCACGCCAGCTCGACGCCGGTGGGCCCGGTACCGGCGATCGTCACCGTGGCGCCGTGGGCCAAGGTCGTGAGGGCGTGCCGTGTCGCGGTTGCTGCCGCGGCATTGGTCACCGACAGCAGGGGAGTGGGCGGTTCGCCGCTGCCCACCGCGTACACGAGCCGGTCGAAACCGATCGGGTCGCGGCCCTGCAGCATGACCAGCCGACGATCGGCGTCGATCCGGAGCGCCCGGGCGGCGACGCGCCGTACCCGAGGGTGCAGCACCGCCGCCCAGTGCACGCCCGCCGTGTCGCGGCTGCCGGCGGCGACGCGGTGCAGCCGGATCCGCTCCGTGAACTGTGCCCCCGGATCCACCAGGGTGACCTCGACCGGGGGCCCGGCCTTCGTGCCTCCCGCGATCCGGTTCGCCGCCATCACCCCCGCGTATCCTCCGCCGACCACCACAACGCGCATCGTCCCGCTCATCACGCCTCACTTCCTCAGGAATCCTCGGACACACTTCGGACACCGCTCGCGGGCGGTCTGTGACAGCGGCGCGCAGCGCAGCCCGGGATGATCAGCCCGGGGCCGTACTGGACCTCACCACGAGGTCGCCGTGAGGCATGGACCTCGTCTGGATGCGCCCGGTGTCGAGCAGGGCGAGCAGGAGTTCCGCCGCCACCCGCCCCTGCATGGCGGGGTTGCGGGACAGGGCCGTCACGGCGGGAGCGGCGAGTCGGCAGTGCAGGGAGTCGTCCCAGCTGACGATCGCGACGTCGTCGGGGCAGCGCAGCCCGAGCTCGCGGAGGGCGAGGAGGCCGCCCATCGCCATGAGGTCGTTGCCGAACACCACGGCGGTCACCGGTGCCTCACCGGGACCCGCCTCCGATGCGCCGAGGAGGGTCGCCGCGGCGTCATGCCCGGACATGAGCGCGTAGTCCGCCTCCACCTGGGTCACCTCGATGCCGTGGCGTGCCGCTCGCTCCCGAACACCCCGGATGCGCTCCTTCTCGTGCACGAACCGGCGCGGGCCCGAGACATGCGCGATCCGCCGGTGTCCGCGGTCGTGGAGGTGCTCGACGATGGTGCTGGCGTCGGCGGCGTGGTCCGTCGTCGTCCCGGAGAACCCGGGGGCCACGGGTGATCCCGGTGCTCCGTGCAGGACGAACGGCATGCCCAGCCGGTCCAGCAGCGCGGGCCGCGGATCCTCGTGCAGGTGATCGAACACGAGGACGCCGTCGACCTTCCGTTCACCCGCCCAGCGTGCGTAGGTGGTCCGCTCCTGGGCGGGATCCCTGCCCACCATGCGCAGCATCAGGGCCATGTCCCCTTCGGCGAGGGCCGTCTCGACGCCCGCAAGCAGCCCCATGAAGTAGGGCTCCGTACCGATCAGCAGGGGATCGGCTGACAGCACCACCCCGACCGCGCCCGCGCGGGACCGGGAGAGGGCGCGCGCGGACGAGCTGGGGTACCAGTCGAGTTCCTCGGCGAGGTCCAGGACGCGGCGCCGGGTGAGTTCGCTGACCCCGGGCTGGCCGTTGAGCGCGTAGGAGACGGACGCCTTCGAGATGCCCAGTCTCTTCGCCAGGCCGGCGATGGTTTCCTTGGCCATGGCCTAAACGATAACTCCACGCAGTGCTTGACCGGCCCCGGTGGATCACCTAGGTTCGGGTCAGACCTGAACCGGTTCAGCACCCCTTTCCCAGCGAGGAGAATCCCCGTGAAGTATTCACTTCAGCTCTACACCCTGCGGACAGCACTGGGGGAGGACCTGCCCGGCACCATCAAGCGCGTCGCCGCACTCGGCTACACCGCCGTCGAGCCCTACAACTTCGTGGCCACCGCAGACGAACTCGCGGCCGCCCTCTCGCAGAGCGGGCTCGCCGCACCCTCCGGCCACGCGCCGCTCCTCCGGGCGGACCAGGACGAGATCTTCGAAGCCGCGCGCACGCTCGGCATCGGCACCGTGATCGACCCCCACGTGGAGCGCTCGCACTGGACCTCGGACGAGGACATCAGGGCCACCGCCGAGGCGCTCAACCAGGCCGCGAAGAAGGGTGCCGAGTACGGCATCACCGTCGGCTACCACAACCACGAATTCGAGCTCGAAGAGCGGATCGGCGGCACCTCCGCGCTGGAGGTCCTCGCCGGGTACCTGGACCCCGCGGTGGTCCTCGAGGTGGACACCTACTGGGCTGCCGTGGGCGGCGAGGATCCCGTGGAGCTGCTCCGCCGCCTCGGCGACCGCGTGCGGTTCGTCCACATCAAGGACGGCCCGCTCACCAGGAACGACAAGGAGCAGGTGGCCGTCGGTTCCGGCAGCATGCGTGTCTGGGACGTGCTCGACGCCGCCCCCGGGCTGGAGGCCGCCGTCGTCGAACTCGACGATTTCGACGGCGACATCTTCAGCGCCGTCGCCGGCAGCCTCGCGTACCTGGACGGAGGAAGGAAATGAGCACCTCCGCCCGGCGGACAGGGCCCGTCGGTGTCGCCGTCATCGGCGCAGGGGTCATCAGCAAGGAGTACCTGACCAACCTGACGGCCTTCCCGGACGTGAGGGTGCACATCGTGGCCGACATGGTGGAGGAGGTGGCCGCGGCCCGAGCCGCCGAGTTCGGCATCCCCGCCTCCGGCGGCCTGCAGGATGCACTGGACCACCCCGACGTCGAGATCGTCGTCAACCTGACCATCCCCGCCGCGCATGTCGAGGTCGCAACCGCCGTCGTCGAAGCAGGCAAGCACGTGTGGAGCGAGAAGCCCTTCTCGCTGGACCGCGAGAGCGGCATCGGCCTGCTGAAGACCGCCGACGCCGCCGGCATGCGCCTCGGCTGCGCCCCCGACACGTTCCTCGGCGCGGGACTGCAGACCGCGCTGCGCCTCGTGGCACGCGGCGACATCGGCGTCCCGTTGACGGCGCTCACCCTCATGCAGTCCCCGGGCCCCGAATCGTGGCACCCGAACCCCGCCTTCCTCTTCCAGGAGGGCGCCGGGCCGCTGTTCGACATGGGTCCCTACTACCTGACCGCCCTCGTCCAGACCTTCGGCGCGATCACGACGGTGGGAGGCTTCGGGTCGACGTCCAGGCGGACACGCACCATCGGATCCGGGCCGAGGGCCGGAGAGGTCTTCGACGTCACGGTGCCCTCCCACGTCAGCGCGATCGCCCAGTTCGCGGGCGGCGAGTCCTCGCAGAGCATCTTCAGTTTCGATTCTCCGCTCCAGCGCACCGGCTTCATCGAGGTCACCGGCACGGAGGCGACCCTCGCGTTCCCCGACCCGAACACCTTCACCGGGGAGCTCGTGCTCACGCGCCGCGGACGCGACGAGCCGGAGGTCATCCCGGCGGTCGGTGCAACGGCGACGCGCGGCAGCGGCGTGCTCGAGATGGCACGCGCCCTGCGCGAGGGGCGCCCGCACCGCGCCCAGGGCGAGATGGCCTACCACGTCCTCGACGCCATGGTCTCGATCGCGGAGAGCATCGCCACCGGCGGGTTCGTCCCGCTCTCCAGCACGGCGACCGCCGCCGAACCGCTGCCCGAGGACTGGGACCCGTACGCCGCAACCCTGACCTGAGTTCCCCCGCACGACCCGGTGGCCGCCGGCGCGCCGGCGAGGTCGGGTACCCGGCGGCGGCCGGTGGCCGGGACGCCCGCCGGGTACTGGCGTAGGGTAGGAAGTGCGGACACGTTCGCGCCACCTCTGGCGCCGTCCGCGAGGAGGCGGAATTGGTACAGCGTATGGCAGACCCCACGTACAGGGCGCAGCAGTGGGAACAACGATACGATCCGCAGATCGAGGACGTGAACCGGCTGTGTGACACCCTGGCCGAGTCGAAGCCGGGTTCGGCGGTCCCCTACATCGACCCGATCCATGACGTCGACGGCTGCAAGATCGTCAGTCTCTTCTCGAACCCCGGAGCATCCCTGCCCTCCGGCTTCGTCTCTTTCGAGAACGACGATCCGAGCTCGGTCCGCATGGCCGGGATCTACGACGCCGTCGGCCTGAGGCCCGATGCCTTCATGCCGTGGAACGCCCACCCCTGGTACCTGCCCGAGGGCAAGGAACGGGCGCTGACCATGGACCAGATCGCCGACGGCGTGAAACCCCTTCTCACCTTCCTGCAGCAGGTCCCCCGGGCGTCGGCACTCGTGGCGCACGGCGCGGACGCGCACAAGGCTGCCCGCCGGCTCATGAAGCTCGAGAACCGGGCCATCGCCAAGCGCGGCTTCAAGATCTACGAGGTGCGCTCCCCCGGGGAGCGGGCGTTCAAGGGAACGCCCGCCAACCAGGAGCTGTGGCTGAAGGAGATCCAGGCGGCCTACACCGACGCGATGGGCCGGGCCGGTATCCGCGCCCGCCAGTCCATCTAGGGTCTAGGGGCCCGGCGCCGATTCCGGCTACCCGATCGACGTCGGGGACCGCGTCCGCCACCACCCGGTGCGCCTCAGGGGTGGTCGGCGACGGCGTGGAGCCGTCCCCCGGTCGCGTGCTCCCTCGACCGTTGCGGAGCCAGTCCCCGCAGGGTCGCCGCGATGTCCTCGATGGACTGCTGGACCCACGCGAAGGCTTCGTCGTCCGTCCTCTGCGTCTCGGCGTCAGGAGTGATCGAACGGTGCGCGAGGGCGAGGCGCTCGACGGTCCCCTCGAGCTGCCCCAGCAGGGCGTCCGTCTCGGCCCGGAGCGGATGGAGGAGGGCGTCCCTGCCCTGCGCATCGCGCACGTCGGGCACCATGAGGAGCGCGGTCCGGTGCGGTGTGGCTTGGTCCGCGGCTGTGGGGGCAGGCGGGCACTGTGTGCTCATGGATCTGAGACCTCGGTGTGTGGGGCACCCTGGCACTGGTCCGGGGCGAAAAAGGCATTGACAGGGACAGTGTGCCACCTGCCCGCCATATTCCGCGGGATCCCGTGCCGCAAGAAGTCCCTGGGTTACCGACGAGTACGGGCAGTGCGCCCCTCACCGTCCGTCAGGGCTCCCGTCTCGAGGTGAGGTAGGTCGATCCATCCGGGTTGCGCACCACCGTCCACTGCTGCAGCTCCTCCTGTCGGGCGCGGTGCGCGTCGTCGTCGAGGTAGACGATCGGGCCCGTGGTGCTGCCGCGCTGCGCGGGACCGAAGAACATGCGGAGCTTGCCGGTGGCCTGCATGAAGCGGGTCGACAGCGGATCCTTCGCGCTCACTGGTGGTTCCTTTCGGCGTCCCGAGCAGGGAGGGCGATCTCCGCGCTGCTTACCGGTTGGAGGCAGGGAACTACTGGTCAGGGTACTAGGGATTCCGGGCAGGGAGGACGGCGTACGGCGCCTACGCGAAGTTCTCCGTCGTCATGAAATCGTGCCCCCGCCGCACCAGGTCCTCGAGGACGGCGAGGTCGACGGCGGCCAGGGAGGTGACGTACAGGCACCCGGCACCCCGCCGATGCCTGCCGAGGTGTGGCAGCAGATCCTCCGCCCCGGGTGCGGCGAGCAGGCCGTAGAGTGCCTGCGCCGTGGTGCGGGGCGAGAACCCGACGCACAGGGCATCGCCCTCGCGCCCCGACGCGTACCGGTAGTGGTACCGGCCGAAGCCGATCATCGAGGGACCCCACATGACGGCACGCTCACCCGTGGTCCGGCCCATGAGGTCCAGCAGGACCAGCGCGTCGGCGCGTCGCGTCGGGTGCGCGACCGCCTCGATGAAGGAGCGCGGGTCCTGATCCGTCGGCTGCGTCAGCGGTTCGGCCACGATCCGGCCCTTTCCCCGGGGGCGCGCCGTCGGCGCCCGTGCAGCCACAGTAGACCGGCACGCGGCGGGCCGGAAGTGTCGGTGGCGGGCGGTACCGTCAGGGCAACAACGGACACCTCGAAGGGTCGCATGCTCCAGGCCGACAAGCTCCTCCAGATCAGTCGCATCTATGTGGAACCGGCTGCGGCCGTACTGCCCCGGGGCCAGGAGATCCTGGCGCGCTGGCCGGACGCGGACGTCGTCGAGGTGGCGAGCCACTGGCGCATCCCGGAGTTGAGCGGGGACGAGGCGAATGTGCGCCGATGGGTGCGCATCAAGACCGAGGCCCTGATCATCGGCGTGAAGAAGTCTCTCACCGCGAAGCCCAACGGGAGATCGGCGGACTTCATCGCGCCGTCCACGGCGAACGGCTGCGCCATGGCGTGCGCCTACTGCTACGTCCCACGCCACAAGGGCTACAGCAACCCCATCACCGTCTTCGCCAACATCGACCAGATCAGCGGCTACCTCGAACGGCACGTGGCCCGTCAGGGCATGAAGCTCGAGCCCAACCAGTGCGACGAGCACGCCTGGGTGTACGACATCGGGGAGAACAGTGACTGCTCCGTGGACGCGCTCGTCAGCGACAACGTCCGGGACCTCGTGGAGCTGTACCGGGACCTGCCGACCGCCAAGCTCTCCTTCGCCAGCAAGTTCGTGAACCGGGACCTGCTGGCCTGGGATCCCCAGCAACGTACCCGCATCCGCTTCTCCCTGATGCCCGGGAAGCTCGCCCGCATGGTGGACGTGCGGACCACGCCGGTCGCGGAGCGGATCGCCGCCATCAACGACTTCGTCGAGGCGGGCTACGAGGTGCACGTCAATTTCTCCCCGGTGATCATCACGCCCGGTTGGCAGGAGGACTGGCGGGAACTGTTCGACCAGCTCGACGCCGCCCTGTCACCTGCCGCCAGGAAGCAGCTCGCCGCCGAGGTCATCTTCCTGACACACAACCAGCAACTGCACGAGGTCAACCTCGGATGGCACCCGCAGGCCGAGGAGATCCTGTGGCGGCCCGACCTCCAGGAGACCAAGCAGTCCCAGAACGGCTTCACCAACGTGCGCTACGTCGCCTACGACAAGCGCGGCTACCTCGACGAGTTCCTCCGCCTGGCCGCCGAGCGGTTGCCGTACTGCCGGATCCGCTACGCCTTCTGACCTCGGCGCTCGCAGGGGACACGGCCCGGGCGACGGTGGATCGTGGCCGTGGTCCCGAACCCAGCGCGCCTCCTGACAGCGCTCGTGCTCCTGCTGACGCCGGAGCCCCGGGAGGGGATCGAGGCGGTCACCGGACCGTGAACATCACGCGTGCGTGGTGGCAGCAGGTCTTCGATCTGCCGACCCACGAGCACTTTCCGCGGCTCGCCGTGGTCAACTGGTTCGAGTGGAACACGTCCGAGCCCGAGGTGGGCTCGGTCGTGGACCGGACCGTGGTCGGGGACCCGGCCGTCCGCTCCGACTTCACGGCGGTGCTGCCCGACCGGTACCGCTTCGCCGACCGACCCGAGGACTGTGGGAGCCGCTGTCATGACCACCGATCATCACCAGGACCTGGGCCGGCATCTCGCCCCGGAGCTGCCCCGCCCCGTGATCATGGACCAGTACTGGGCGGACGCCGTCTTCCTGCACTGGCGGATCGACGCCGCTGCCGTGGCAGGCTTCATGCCGCCCGGCGTCGTGCCGGACGAGGTCGACGGCTCCTCCTGGGTGGGTCTGATCGGCTTCCGGATGGTCGGCGCCGGACTGGGCCGCGGCCTGCCCGTCCCCTACTTCGGTTCCTTCACCGAGATCAACGTGAGGCTGTACTCGCGCGGCCCCGACGGCACCCGCGGCGTCGTCTTCGTGACGCTGGACGCATCCCGCCTGGCCGTCGTCCTCGCGGCCCGTGCGGGCGGCATCCCGTACGTGTGGTCGAAGTGCACGCCGATCACGCGCGGGGAGGGTGCGCGCCAGGAGTACGGGTACGACGTCGTCCGGTACAGGCGGCAGGCGGACTCCCGCTTCGCGGTGCGACCGGACACGGGGAGGACGGCGGCGGATGCGCTGTCCCTGGACCTCACCGCACGCTTTGGCCTGCACAGCGTGCTCGCCGGACGGACCCTCTACATCCCCAACACCCACACGCCGTGGCCGCTCCACCCGGCCACCCTGACGGAACTCGACGACGGACTGCTGGGCGCGGCGGGACTCCTCGTCGAGGGTCCGCCCGAGTCCGTCCTGTTCTCGCCGGGAGTGCAGACGCAGTTCGGGAAGCCCCGTGTCGTCCACGCCGGCTGATCCCGGGCCCCACGTCCTGCGGTCGATGCGGACACCATCCGTCCCCATGCAGCGGTAGCGTCGGCGCATGGCCATCGCACGTTTCCCCACCACTGTCCTCGACTGCCCCGACCCCGCCGCGCTCGCGGCCTTCTACGGCGAGATGCTGGGCTGGACCAGCGATATGAAGGACGACTGGGCAGAGATCAGGGCCGACCACGGGCAGAGCCTGTGCTTCCAGAAGGTGGAGCACTACACCGCCCCGGAGTGGCCGTCCTCCGAGCGGCCCCAGCAGGCGCATCTGGACGTGGTGGTGGACGACCTCGACGAGGCCGAAGCCGCCGTGATCGCCCTCGGCGCCGTCAAGCACGAACACCAGCCCGGCACCACGTTCCGCGTGTTCCTGGATCCGGCCGGGCACCCGTTCTGCCTCTGCATCAGCTGACGTGCGCGCTCCCCGTCCGGTACCGCAGAGGCACGCCGTCAGGACCTCCCACGGCGTCAGGCTGCTGCGGTGCCGTCAGGACAGCGCGATGCCCGAGGGCCGGATACTGAGCGTCTCGATCGTCGATTCACGCGTCGCATCCACGGCGAGGCGCACGGCCCGGGCCACCTGGTCGGGCTGGATCCACGCCTCGGGACGGTAGTCCCTGCCCTCCCAGGCATGCAGCTCCACCTGCATGTCCGTGGCCACCCGGCCGGGGTGGATGGAGCTGACCCGGACCCCGTGCGGACGTTCCTCCTCGCGCAGGGCGTCGGTGAGCGCGCGCAGCGCGAATTTCGTCCCGCTGTACACCGCGGAGCCTGCGCCGGAACTGTAGCCGGAACCGCTGTTGATGGCGATGACCTGGCCGCCGGCGGTGCGCAGCGCCGGCAGCAGGGCACGGGTGAGGCCGGCGACGGCGAACACGTTGACCTCGAAGCTCTCCCGCCAGGCGTCGTCGGACAGGTCCGCCACCGCGCCCATCCGCAGGACCCCCGCGGAGTGGATGAGGACGTCGAGCCGCGGGATGCCGGCAACCGCCGCGGCCACCTGGCCGGAATCGCGCAGTTCCGCTGCGAACGGCTCGGCCGAGGGGAACGACGACGACAGCTCCGCCAGCGCGGTCAGATCGCGTCCGCCGAGCAGCAGGTGGTGCGTGGAGCCGAGCTCGTCGGCGATGGCGCGGCCGATGCCGCGGGAAGCACCCGTGATGAGGGCGACGGGGGAGGAGGACATGCGCCCAACCCTAGCAACGCGCCCCTTCCCGCCGGACGCCGCCCTGCCCGTCCCGTGGGCGTGCGTTGACAATGCGGTCCACGTCACCCAAGATCGCTTGACAACAAAAGTTCACTGGGGGACAACTTCACGAGATGAGAGCGCACATGCCTGACTTGAATCCGCCCGATGGGTCCCTCACGGAGGCCGAGGTCCTCGCGGCAGCCGACGCCCTCGTCGTCGCCTTCCGGGCGACCGACACCGACGCCTATTTCCGGTGCTTCGCCCCGGACGCCTCCTTCGTGTTCCACTCGGAACCCCGCCGGCTCGAGGACCGCGCCGCGTACGAGGAGCTGTGGGCCGGATGGATGGCCGACGGCTGGCGCGTGACGGACTGCATCAGCAGCGATCCGCGCGTGCAGGTGTTCGGGACGACCGCCGTCTTCAGCCACCATGTCCGGACGACCACCGCGGTCGGTGGCACGAGCGAGACGACCAGCGAGCGGGAGACGATCGTCTTCCGCCGCGCAGGGGCCTCGATCGACGCCGTCCACGAACACCTGAGCCCCGCCGCCGACGACTCCACGGAAGAGAGTGCCGCATGACGCAGGCCACCCGGACCTCGGCGTACCGCCGCCTGTCCGACCACCTCGACAAGAACTCCGACGGCTACGGTCCCCTCCGCGGCACGCTCGGGACCGCGCGCATGGGCATGATCTGGCTCGCCGCCAACCTGGTCGTGACGACACTGCTCACCGGGACGCTCTTCGTCCCGGGCATCAGCTGGGGCCTCGCGGTCGGGATGATCGTCCTCGGGACGCTGATCGGCGGTTCGGTGCTGGTGCTGGTCGGGAACATGGGCACGCGCACCGGCCTGCCCACGATGTCCCTCACCAAGGGGTCCTTCGGGCTCCGCGGATCCTTCCTCCCGGTCGCCGCGAACGTGATCATCCTGATGGGCTGGAGCTGGGTCCAGGCGATGCTCGCCGGGGTCACGGTCAACTTCCTCGTCGAGCAGGCCACCGGGTTCTCCAGCCCGGTCCTGTTCTCCGTCCTCTGCCAGCTGCTCGTGGTCTGCCTCGCCATCTTCGGCCACTCGGGCATCGCCCGCGTGGAGCCGTGGCTGGCCCTCGTGATCCTCGCGTTCATGGCCTACATCTTCATCACGGCGTTCCTCGCCCACAGTCCCGCCGAGTTCGCGTCGATCCCGCAGGACGCCGCCGCCGGGTGGACGCCCGTCGCGACCCTCGACGTGGTCATCGCGACCGCGATCTCCTGGACCGTCCTCTCCGCCGAGTTCAACCGCCTCGCCCGGACGCAGTCGGCCGGCATCATCGGTTCCGGCGTGGGCTACGTGCTGTCCACGGTCCTCGCCATGACCCTCGGCGCCACGGCCATCGGCTACGTGGTGCTCGACGGCGGTGAGGCCGTGCCCTTCGACCCCACCGTGATCGTCGCGGCGTTCGGCGCGCCCCTGGCCGTCGTGATCTTCCTGTCCGTCATGGCAACGAACACGATGGTGGTCTACGGGATGGTCGCCTCCGTGGTGAACATGGCGCCGTCGCGCCGCGTCACCTTCCTGCCGACGGCGATCGTCCTCGGCGTGATCTCGATCCTCGGCTCCACCTGGCTGGCCCTCCTCGACCAGTTCACCGCCTTCCTCGTGCTGATCGGCGCGCTGTTCATCCCGGTGTTCGCCGTCATGCTCGTCGACTACTACGTGGTGAAGTCGCGCCGCTACGGACGCGATATCCTGCGCGCCCGCGGCGGGGAGTACTGGTACCGCGGCGGGGTCAACATCGCCGCCGTGCTGGTGTGGCTGATCGGGGCGGGCGCCTCCCTCGTCCTGACCTACCGTGTCCCGAGCCCGATCGGCGCTACCATCCCCACCTTCGTGCTCTCGGCCCTGCTGTACCTGGCCTGGGCTGCGGGCACCGGGCGGATCGAGCGGACGCGGCGCCCGCACACCCACCTCCTCGACCTGCCGGAGGAGAGCCGCGCCCGTGCGGATCGTTGACCTGTCCCAGCCGGTCCACACCGGGATGCAGGTCTATCCCGGGGACCCCGAGGTCACGCTGACCACGGTGGCAACCGTCGTCGAGGACGGCTACCAGGTGGCCTCGCTGCACGCGGGCTCCCACACGGGGACCCACCTCGACGCGCCCCTCCACTCGATCCCCGGTGGCCGGGCCGTGGACGCCATCGACCTCGACCGGCTCGTGGGGCCCGCGAGGATCGTGCAGTGCACGGGCCTCGCCGCCCGCGGCACGATCACGTGGTCGTCCGTCGCGGACCAGCTCCAGGACCTCGACGGCGTCGCCATGGTGCTGTTCCGCACGGACTGGTCGGAGCACTTCGGATCCGAGCGCTACCTCGAACACCCGGTCCTCGCGGCCGAGGTGGCGCACCGGCTGCTGGAAGCCGGCATCACCGTGGTCGGCGTCGACACCCTCAACCCCGACGCGACCCTCGACAACGGGGACGAGCTGCCGTTCCACTCCGTCTTCCTCGGGGCGGACGGCGTGATCGTGGAGAACCTCGCGAACCTGGCGCAGGTCACGTGGGACCGCCCGCTGGTGTCGGTGCTCCCGCTGGCCCTGGCCGGGACGGACGGCGCTCCCATCCGAGCCGTCGCGATGGAACTGCCTGCCTGACGCCTCACGCAGGAACGCCCGCATCCCCTGAGGGAGTGCGGGCGTTCCTGCGTCGACGGTCGGGCGTCCTTACCGGCGCCGCACGGGGCGGCTAGTCGGTGTGCGAGAGCGTCGCGATCTCGTCGGCCGACAGCTCGAGCTCCACCGCGCGGGCCGAGTCCTGGATGCTCTCCGGTCGGGAGGCGCCGGGGATCGGGATGACCGTCGGCGCGAGGGCCAGTTCCCACGCCAGGCACACCTGCTGCGGGCTGACGCCGTGCGTGTCCGCGATCTCCTGGAAGGGTGTGAACTGCTCGCCGAGTCCGCCGGCCTTCTTGATGCCGCCCAGCGGGCTCCACGGCAGGAACGCGATCCCGTTGTCGCCGCAGTACCGGAGCTCGTCCTCGCTCGACCGGAAGGCCGGGGAGAACTGGTTTTGTACCGAGGCCAGGGCGCCGCCGAGGATCTCGTTCGCCTTCCGGATCTGGTGCACGGTGGCGTTGGAGATCCCGGCCATGCGGATGACGCCCTCGTCGAGGAGGTCCTTGAGGGCACCCACGGAGTCCTCGTAGGGGACCTCGGGGTCGGGCCGGTGGAACTGGTAGAGGCCGATCGCGTCGACGCCGAGCCGCTTGACCGAGGCCTTCGCCGCCTCCTTCAGGTACTCCGGACGCCCGTTCAGCGTCCAGGACCCGTCACCCGGCCGGAGGTGCCCGCCCTTGGTGGCGACGAGGACACGCGAACTGTCCGCGCCGTAGTGGGCCAGCGCCTTCGCGATCAGCAGCTCGTTGTGGCCCACCTCGTCCGCGTCGCGATGGTAGGCGTCCGCGGTGTCGATCAGGGTGACCCCGGCGTCGAGCGCGGCGTGGATGGTGCGGATGGAACGGTCCTCGTCGGGACGTCCCTCGATGGACATGGGCATGCCGCCCAGACCGAGGGCGCTGACCGGGGTACCGCCGAGCGTGCGTTGCTGCATGGTCGTTCTCCTTTGGATAGACGTGCCGACCACATGGTAAGCATGCTTCGCAGCGTGCGGCGCCCGGTATCGGTACTAGCCGAGAGTGAAGATCCGCCGTACCACGCGGCCCTGCGCCAGTGCGTCGAGGCTCTCATTGAGGTCCTCCAGGGGCCGGGTGTCCGTGTGGAGCAGCTCGACCGGCAGCCGCCCCTGCCGCCACAGCTCGAGGAAGGCGGGGATGTCCCGCTCCGGGACGGCGTCCCCCATGTAGGAGCCGAGCAGGCGTCTCCCCAGCCCGGCGAACTGCAGGGCCTGCGTCGAGAGCTCCTGATCGGGATGAGGCAGACCCACGGAGACGAGGGCGCCGCCCCGCGCGAGCAGCTGAAGGCCCGCCTGCATCACGCGGGCGCTGCCCACCGCCTCGATCACGACGTCCGCCCCGCCGTCCGTGACACGCCGCACCAGGTCGGCGGCGTCGTCGGGCGCGCCCGTATGCTGCGCGCCGCAGCGCAGGCCGAGGTCCTGCTTGGACGCGAGCGGGTCGATGGCGATCACGGTGGTGCCGGGGATCTGGGCCGCTGCCATCACCGCCATGAGGCCCACCGCGCCGAGGCCGAAGACGACGACCGACTGCCCCTCCTGCACCGCGGCCGTGTTGAGGACGGCGCCGATCCCTGTGAGGGCCGCACAGCCGAACATCGCGGCGATGTCGAACGGGACGTCGTCGTCGATCACGACGACCGATTCGCGGGCGACGACGGCGTACTCCGCGAACGCGGAGACGCCGAGGTGGTGGTTGATGCGCCCGCCGTCGGCGTCGCGCAGCAGGGCGGGCCCGTGCAGCAGGTCGCCGCTGCCGTTGGACTCCGCGCCCCGGTAGCAGAGCGCCGGCCGGCCGGCCGAGCAGGCACGGCACTGTCCGCAGGCGGGGACGAAGACGAGCACCACATGGTCGCCGGCCCGGACGTCGTCGACGCCCTCGCCGACGTCCTCGACGACGCCGGTCGCCTCGTGGCCGAGCGCCATGGGCAGGGGCCGGATGCGGGACCCGTCGATGACCGACAGGTCCGAGTGGCACAGGCTCGCCCGGGCGATCCGCACGAGCACCTCACCCCGGCGCGGCTCCGGGACGGCGACCGTCTCCAGGGAGAGCGGGGCGCTGTCCCCGTAGGGGGCGGGCAGTTCGGCGGCGCGAAGCACCGCGGCGCGCATCATCGGGCTCATGGCATCCCTCGTCATAAAGGTACGGACGGAGCCAGTCTAGGGTCGTGCCCGTACCGTTGGCGGAACAGGCAGGACCATCACCAACGACGGCGGGAGATGTGCGGCATGGAAGTACCGTTCTACGTCTGGATCGGCACCATCATCGGTATCGTCGGTCTGCTGCTGTTCGACTTCTTCTTCCACGTGCGCAAGGCGCACTCCCCGACGCTGCGCGAATCGGCGGTCTGGTCCTCGATCTATGTGGGCATCGCACTGCTGTTCGGCGTCGGTGTGCTCGTCTTCGGCGGCCCCACCATGGGCACCGAGTACTTCGCCGGCTACGTCACGGAGAAGGCACTGTCCGTGGACAACCTGTTCGTCTTCCTCATCATCATGGCGAGCTTCAAGGTGCCCCGCGCCGACCAGCAGAAGGTGCTGCTCTTCGGGATCGTCTTCGCGCTGATCGCCCGCACCGGATTCATCTTCCTGGGTGCCGCGCTGATCAACAGCTTCGCCTGGGTGTTCTACGTCTTCGGCCTGATCCTCCTGCTCACCGCGGGCAACCTGCTGACACCGGACGCCCACGACGACGACGGCGACAGCCTCGTCATCCGGCTCGCGAAGCGCTTCCTCCCGGCGTCCGAGCATTACGACGGCGACAAGCTGTTCACGATCGTGGACGGCAAGCGCGTCCTCACCCCGATGCTGCTGGTCATGATCGCGATCGGCGGCACGGACATCCTCTTCGCCCTCGACTCCATCCCGGCGATCTTCGGGCTGACCCAGAACACGTTCATCGTGTTCACCGCCACGGCGTTCTCGCTCATGGGCCTCCGGCAGCTGTTCTTCCTGATCGACGAACTGCTGGACCGCCTGATCTACCTCTCCTACGGCCTCGCCGTGATCCTCGGGTTCATCGGCGTGAAGCTCATCCTCCACGCCCTGCACGAGAACACCCTGCCGTTCATCAACGGCGGTGAGCACGTCGAGGTGGTCGAGATCAGTACCGGACTCTCCCTGGGCGTGATCCTCGGAGTGCTTACCGTGACCGTCCTGGCCTCGGTCCTGAGCCCCAAGGGGCGGGCGAAGAACGCCATCTCCGGCGCCAAGCGGCACGCGACCGAATACCTGGACCTCAACTACGAGACCGACATGGCGGAACGCGAGAAGATCTTCGCCAGGTTGTGCGCGGAGGAGGAGGGCCTGAAGAAGCTGCCCGAGAGGTTCAAGCGCCTCATCCGGAACGAGACCGAGTTCATGGAGCTGATCCGCACGGCGCACGTCGAGCACGACGCCGCGCTCGAGCGGGAGCCGCGCGGGTAGGGCGCCGGATCTTCAGGCCCGCTCGCCCGCGACGATGCGGCCGATGACACCGCTGTCCAGGACGTCGCCGAGCAGTTCCAGCGGAGCGCCGGGCGGCAGGGGCACGCCGGGGCGCCCGGTGAGTCCGTCGACGTCGAGCCCGGCCAGTGAACTGGAGCCGAAGGTATGTGCGGAGTGCGGGCCCACGAGGTCGTCGACCGGGACGCGGACCGGCGCGTCGTCGGCCACCCCGCCGTCGGGCATTCCGAGGTCGCACGGTGCGGCGCCGACCGGGCCCGGGGAGCGGCTCCACGAGTAGGGGGCCCGGTTGAAGCGGGACTCCTCGGCCGGGAGGACGTCGTCGATCAGTTCGTTGACGGCCTGGGAGACCAGGTCGGCGTCCTCGGCGTCGAGGGTGAGGAGCCCGTGGAGGTACGCGTCGAACTCGAGGTAGTCGACGGCGCCGCCCATGTTGCAGTGGTGCATCCACGTCTCGTAGGCGGAAAGCCCGGCGAACTCCATGGCCATCAACGTCTCGTTGTTCTGCGTCATGCTCAGCCCCTCGTCGTGGCTCCGACGGAGCCTCCTCCGATCCTGCCGGGCCAACGTCAACTGAACCGTGGGTCCAGGCTCAGTTTTAACGCAAGGAGGTCAGTGCGTGAGCTTCAGCCCGACGACGCCACCGACGATCATCAGCAGGAACACGATCTTGAGGAGCGACGCCGGTTCCGTGCCGGTCACCATCGCGTACACGACGGTCAGCGCTGCGCCGATGCCCACCCAGACCGCGTACGCGGTGCCGATCGGCAGGGTCCGCATCGCGTAGGCGAGGCCGGCCATGCTCGCGACGATGGCGACGACGAACACGACGGTCGGGGCCAGCCGGCTGAAGCCCTCCGACTTGCCGAGGGCCGTCGCCCACACGGCTTCGAGGACTCCGGAGATTACGAGGACGATCCAGGCCATGACTCTCTCTGGGCCGTCTTGTCGCACACCGGGTACGGCGCCTCTCGTCCGGGAAGCGGCATCGCGCGCTCCACGTTCCATGCTGTCACGGATGCGTGGCGGGGGAGGTCTGCATCCAGGGGCGTGGAAGGGGTCCGGCGCCTGTAGCATGCCGGTGCTCAGCCGACCGTGACCCTGCCGGCCTCCACCTGCCAGCGCTCGTCGAGGCGCACGTTCTCCAGCAGCCGACGGTCGTGCGTGACCAGCAGGAGCGCGCCCGTGTAGGACTCGAGGGCGTCCTCCAGCTGCTCGATCGCCGGCAGGTCGAGGTGGTTCGTCGGCTCGTCCAGGACGAGGAGGTTCACGCCCCGGGCCTGCAGCAGGGCGAGCCCGGCGCGGGTCCGCTCGCCGGGGGAGAGGGACCCGACGGCGGCACGGACCTGGTCGGCCTTCAGCCCGAACTTCGCGAGCAGGGTCCGGACCTCACCCTGGGAGAGCTCCGGCACCAGGGACTCGAACGCCGTACCGAGGGGGAGGGCGTCGGCGAGCTGCCCGCGCGCCTGGTCGATCTCGCCGACGGCCACGCTCGGGCCGAGGGCCGCCGCGCCGTCGTCGGGCCGCTGGTGACCGAGCAGCAGGCGCAGCAGCGTGGACTTCCCGGCTCCGTTGGGACCGGTGATGCCGATGCGCTCACCGGCGTTCACCTGGGCGGAGACGGGCCCGAGGGTGAAGCCGCCCAGCGTGACGGAGGCGTTGTTCAGGGTCGCGACGACGGCGCTCGATCGTGGCGCGGAGCCGATGGTGAACTGCAGCTGCCACTCCTTGCGGGGTTCCTCGACCTCCTCCAGCCGTGCGATGCGCGACTCCATCTGCCGCACCTTCTGCGCCTGCTTCTCGGACGACTCGGCGCTCGCCTTGCGCCGGATCTTGTCGTTGTCGGGGTTCTTCTTCATCGCGTTGCGGACCCCCTGCGAGCTCCACTCGCGCTGCGTCCGGGCCCGGCCCACGAGGTCCTGCTTCTTCTCGGAGAACTCCTCGTACGCCTCCCGGGCGTGCCGCCGCGCCACGGCGCGCTCCTCGAGGAAGGCGTCGTAGCCGCCGTCGTACACCGCCACCTTGTTCTGGGCGAGGTCCAGTTCGACGACGGTGGTGACGCAGCGCGCCAGGAACTCGCGATCGTGCGAGACGAGGACCACGCCGCCGCGCAGGTTCCGGATGAAGGATTCCAGACGGTCCAGGCCGGCGAGGTCGAGGTCGTTGGTCGGCTCGTCGAGGAGCACGATGTCGAAGCGGCTCAGCAGCAGGGCGGCCAGGGCAACCCGTGCGAGCTGCCCGCCGGACAGGTCGGTGGTCAGGGATGCGGGGTCGATGCCGTCCGCGACGTCGGCCAGCGCGGACGGCATGCGGTCCTCGAGATCCACGGCACCGGAGGACATCCAGTGGTCGAGCGCCAGGGCGTAGGCGTCATCGGCGCCCTTCGCCCCGCCGCCGAGCTCCGCGGCGGCGTCCTCCATGGCGCGGGTCGCCGCCGTCGTGCCGGTCCTGCGGCCGAGGTAGGCGGCCACCGTCTCCCCCTCGACCCGCTCGTGCTCCTGCGGGAGCCAGCCCACGAAGGCGTCCGCCGGGGTGGTGCGGACGGTACCGGCGAGCGGTGCGTCCGCTCCGGCGAGGAGGCGCAGGAGCGTGGTCTTGCCGGCACCGTTGGCGCCCACGACGCCCACGACGTCCCCGGGCGAGACGGTGAGGTCGAGCTTCGAGAAGAGGGTGCGGTGGGCGTGGCCCCCGGACAGGTCCTTCGCCACGAGGGTTGCAGTCATCCCTCCAGTCTAGGAGGGCAGGCCTTCCCGGCGGGGCGTTCCCCGCCGGCTCGCGGTCTCTGCCCACCGGCCCGGGCCGGTCGGTGGGCAGAGACGCGGATGCCCACCGCGCAGGTCCCGTGGATGGGCTGCACCGCGAACCGGGGCGCTCAGGCCGTGACGTGCCAGATGCTGTACTCGTCGAGGTGGAGGATGGCGCGGTGGCCTGTGGTGTCGTCGCGGATCCAGACGACGCCGAGGCCGGGGGCGGTCTCCTCGACGTACCCGCGGTAGTGCACCTCGTTCCGGCGGCGGGCCTCGAGGAGTGTGCCGGTGCGCAGCATGCCGAGGTCGAGGACGCGGGCGGTGGTGCGGGTGGCGATGACGGTCATCGGTGCTCCTTGGTTCGGTGCTGCCCGCTGAGACGACGGGCTCCCCTCATCCTTCGCCAGCGCTGTTGCGGCTGTGTTTCCGGGACGTTATGTTCTCGACGCGGAGCGGACCGGAATAGGTGCGTGGGGCCACCGGTTACCCGGACAGGCTCATCGACTCCCTAGGAGGCCCCCCGTGACGACGGTCTACGCCCTGCACGAGAACCCCGAGTGGTTCCCCCCGTTCGCCCGCGCCTTCGACGCCGAGGGCGTCGAGGTGGTCGAGTGGCTGCTCACGGACGGCGTGCTGGACCTCGACGCCGTGCCACCGGAGGGCATCTTCTGGTCGCGCATCAGCGCCTCCGCCCACACGCGTGACCACGGCCTGTCGAAGGACTACGCGCGGTCCGTCCTCTCCTGGCTCGAGGCCCACGGGCGCCGCACGGTGAACGGCCGCCGCGTCCTCGAGCTCGAGATGAGCAAGGTGGACCAGCTGACGGCCCTGAAGGCCGCCGGCATCGACACCCCGCGCACGGTCGCCGCCGTCGGACGCGACCGCATCATCGAGGCGGCGCAGGGTTTCGCGACGCCGTTCATCGTCAAGCACAACCAGGGCGGCAAGGGCCTCGGGGTGCGGAAGTTCGATTCCCACGAGGAGCTCGCCGAGTACGTGGGGTCGGACGGGTTCGAAGAACCGCAGGACGGCATCACCCTCGTGCAGGAGTACATCCAGGCCGCCGAACCCTTCATCACCCGCGCGGAGATCGTCGGTGGGCGGTTCGTCTACGCGATCAAGGCGGACACGGCCCGCGGCGGCTTCCAGCTCTGCCCCGCCGACGCCTGCGCCATCGACCCGGCGACCGGCAGGCCGATCATGCCCCCGGGAGCCACGATCGCCCCCGAGCCGGGCCAGCAGCTCTTCACCCTCCGCGAGGGGTTCGACCACCCCGTGATCGCACAGTTCGAGGACTTCGCGCGGCGCAACGGCCTGGAGGTCTGCGGCATCGAGTTCATCGAGACCGCGGACGGGCGCGTCCTCACCTACGACGTCAACACCAACACGAACTACAACGCTGCGGTGGAGGCGGCAGCCCCGAAATCCGCTCCCCGCGAGCTGGTGCGATACCTCGCGACGCTCGGCTGACGCCGTCGTTCCTCGCGAGCGGCTCGGTGGTGGGCTGCGGGACGGCACGACGACGACGGCACCCCCCCGTCCGGCTGCTGTAGCGTGCTGGCAGACCCCCGACAGCCCGGGGCCACGACCCGGAAGGATGCAGCGATGTCCCGGTTCACGAAGGACGGCAAGGTCAAGACGGAGACGCTCCCGAGCACGCTCCAGCGTTCAGACGAGAAGGCCCAGGACACCTTCGCCGCGACCCTCGACTCCGCGGAGGAGCAGTACGGCGACGGCGAACGCGCGCGCCGCACGGCCTTCGCCTCCCTGAAGCACGGCTTCGAGAAGGTGGGCGACCACTGGGAACCGAAGGAGGAGAAGGGGCCCTCGGACGAGCAGGCTGCCGGCGCCGGCACGGGACGCACGGCGGGCGGTGTGGACGCGAACGCCTCCAAACGGCATCTCTACGACCTGGCCAGGAAGCTCGACGTGCCGGGCCGGTCGGGCATGACCAAGGCCGAACTCGTCGACGCGCTGCAGAAGGCGAACGACCGCGAGACGCGGCGGGCCCGCGCAGACCAGCCATTACGCAACGAAAGCGTTTCGTAATCGCATCCACCTTAGGCTAGCCTTACTTCTGTCCCTCCCGAGGCCTCCCGAGGCCCAGAAGTCAAGGAGCCTCATGGCCCCCTCCCGCCTGCGCAGCCTCGTGGCCGCTGCCGCGATTGCCGTCCTGTCCCTCTCCGCATGCTCTACCGGCCCGGCCGACACCGGGTCCGGCGCAGCCGACGGCGCCACAGCCCCTGCCGATGCGGGCGCCTTCCCGGTCACCATCGAGCACGCCTTCGGCGAGACCACCCTCACCGAGAAGCCCGAACGCGTGGCCACGGTCTCCTGGGTGAACGCGGATGTGGTGCTGGCGCTCGGCGTCGTGCCCGTGGGGATGCCCGCCGACACCTACGGCGGCAACGAGAACGAGTCCACCCCGTGGAAGGACGCAAGGCTCGAGGAGCTCGGCGCCGCCATCGGCTCCGAGAACGCCCCCGCCCAGTACTCGGAGACCGACGGCATCGCCTTCGACGACATCGCGGCCACGGATCCGGACGTGATCCTCGCCGCGTACTCGGGCCTCTCGCAGGAGGACTACGACACCCTGAGCAAGATCGCCCCGGTCGTCGCCTACCCCGAGATCGCCTACGGGACCGCGTGGCAGGACTCCACGCGCATCATCGGCGAGGCCCTGGGCCTGTCCGCGGACGCCGAGCGCCTCGTCTCCGACACGGAGCAGGCCATCGCGGACGCCGCCGCCGAGTACCCGCAGCTCGAAGGCAAGACCTTCATCTACGGCAGCCTCGACCCGGCCGCCGCCGACGGCGTCAGCATCTACACCGCCAACGACAACCGCCCGCGTTTCCTGGCGGAGCTCGGCATGGTCCAGGCCGACGTCATCACCGAGAACACGAAGGATTCCACGGAGTTCTTCATCCCGTGGTCGGCCGAGCGAGCCGACGAGCTCGACTCCGACCTCTTCGTGACCTGGGTCGCGGACGACGCCACCAAGCAGGCCATCGCCGCCGACCCGCTGCTGGGCCAGATCCCGGCGGTCGAGAGCGGGGCGCTGGTGGCCGACAGTGACGACACGCTGACGCTGTCCATCTCCGCAGCCAACCCGCTGAGTCTGCCGTGGGCGCTCGACCGCTTCCTGCCCCTGCTCGGTGAGGCCGCCGACAAGGCCTGAGCGGACCGGCAGCGCGGAGCCCGATTGCCCTCAGGCCGTATCTGGGCTGGAATGGAGGGAGTACCGAACAGCGTCCAACGAAGGGAAATGCCCGATGGCTCAGGCGGAAATCACGAAACTCCAGTCGGCAACGGCCTGGGACAGCAAGGGCAAGAAGCTCGGTGACGTCAATGACGTGCACCTCGAGAAGGAATCGGGCATCCCCGCGTGGGTGACGGTGTCACTCGGCCTGCTCAACTCGCGGAAGCACTACGTGCCCCTCGCGAACTCGCGCTTCGAGGGCGACGCCCTGCACCTGGCCTGGACGAAGAAGCAGATCTCCGACGCCCCCAGCGCCAACAGCAGCATCGAGCTCTCGCCCGAGGAGGAGTCGGTCCTGATCGACCACTACGGCCTGCGCGACGGCGCACAGGGCTGACCGCTCCTGCACGACGAAGCCCCCGCCCGCGGACGTGGACGGGGGCTTCGCTGGTCCGGTCGGCTCAGGTCAGGTTGAACAGCCCGACGATGTTGCCGACGATGAACAGCAGGACCAGGAGGACGACGACGGCGATGATGCCGATCCACAGGCCGGTGATGCCCTTGGACTGCGTCTTGTTCTCGATGGTCGGCTGCTGCCAGGTGGTGCTGGCCTCGCCGGGAGGTGTCTCGCCCGGAGGGACGCCCCCGCCCGGTTCGAGTCCCGTCAGGTTCATCTCCTCCGGATCGGGGTTTCCCGCATTCGAGGGATCCGGGTTCTTTCGTTCGCTCATGCTGTCCTCCGCGTGGTTGGCCGGCTGCTCCCTCCACCCTACGCAAAGAACCATCAGCTTGCTTACTGCTTCCTCGGGCAGCTCATACTTGCGCTCACTGCCCCACGCCGGCCGTACTGCCGCCCGTGGGATCGAAGTGCTCTCCCTGCTCGCGGGGGGTCCAGGAGATGGAGATGTCCACGCCGTCCTCGGTGTCCTCCACGAAGAGCTGGAGGTCCTCGCCGATGAGGGCCTCGTCGTGCACGGTGTCGCCGGCCTCGCGCGCCATGTCCGTCAGGCGGCTGATGGCGACCGCCATGGCGCGTCCCCAGTCGTGCGGATGCTTGCTCGTCGAACCCTCGGTCGCAGTGAATTTCTTGTCGGTCATAGCCCTCGCCGTCCCTGCCGATCCTGAAGAACTAAGTGCACTTGCCATTCGGCTGAGTGCAAGACTAGCAGCGCCACCTGCGTGTCGGCAGGTGCAGTCGGGCCGGAATGGGCCCGGCCCTCGCGCCGGCCGGGGCAGGGAATTTCTGGGGGTGGCAGCGGTTAGCATCCCTTCTGTCGCGGTCTAGTAGCAGGCCTCGGTTCTCTCCACACCATCGGACCTCCCATGACAGACCCATCGATCGTTCCTGATGCCACCGGCACAGCCGGTGGCCGCGCACTGCACACCCTGCCGGTCCTGCCCGAGGACCCGGGCCCCGCCGTCGTCGCGCCTCCCACGAAGCGGGAGCGCGAGGCGCAGTGGATGGAGGCCGCGACGGCGTCCGACGTCGGCACCGCGTCCCTCGCCGATCTCCGCACCCTGGCGAACAGGATGTTCAGCCTGCTCGACGCCGCCGTCCCGCCCCCGCACGCCGCCGAACGCTACGCGGCGGCTGTCGGCGAGATCGAGCACCGTGCCCGCCGGGCTGCGGCACGCGGAGGCGGCGCCACCACGCGGGAGGTCTTCAAGGACTCGGCCCTCGGCTCGCGCTTCGAACTGTTCGTCGACGGCGGCCTGGCGGCGTACCTCAGGTACTCGATGCTCGGCAGCCGCCTCACCCTGCGTGCGCTGGTCGAGATGCCGGGCTTCGAGCAGCGCGGACTGGGGCCCGTCCTCATACGGCGCGCGGTGCTCAGCGCCCACGGGCGGCGGCTGGACCTCGTGGCCGGATGCGCCGAGGCCCAGCTCTTCCTGCAGCAGAATCCGCAGTACCGCACGCTGGCCCGCACCTCCTGACGTTTCCGCGCCCCGGCAGCGACGGCGCGCCCGACGCAACGGTGCGCCGAGGCGACGGTGCACCACTGCATCGGCGCACCCGGGATGGTCGCCTGCGAGGGCGGCGCTAACTGCGCAGGCCGGCCCTCGCCGCGTGCCCGATGATCGCGCTGTACGTCGGGTAGGCGAATTTCACCCGGGCGAGCGTCGCCAGGTCGGTGCCCGCGGCCATGGCGGCGGCCACCGCGGTGATGACCTCGACAGCGTTCTCACCCACGGCATGGGCGCCGAGGATCAGTTCGCGGTGCCGGTCGACGACGAGCTTGAGGAAGCCCTGCTCGCGGTCGTCGATGATGGGCCGTTCGACGGCGGCGTAGGGCACGGTGACGGCGTGGCACTCCGCATCGCGGTCCCTCGCCTGCGCCTCCGTCAACCCCACGCCCGCATAGTCCGGGTCGGTGAAGCCGCCCTCGGGCAGGAGGTGATGGGGCGTGGTCCGCATGGCGCCCATCACGGCGTTCTCGGCCGCGGTCTCGCCCTCGAAGACGGCCGCCTGCACCAGCATGCTGCTGCCGTTGGCGTCCCCCGCGACGAAGATGTGCGGCACGTTGGACCGCAGGTAGTTGTCGACGGGGATGAAGGAGCGGGTAGCACCGACACCCGCCGCGTCGAGGCCCAGCCCGGCGAGGTTCGCGGGCCAGCCGGCCGCCATGACCACGGCATCCACGGCGAGGGACTCCGGTTCGCCGTCACGCTGCCAGGTGAGGGTGAGACTGCCGTCATCGCCCCGGCGGATGCTGTCGATACCGCCGATGCCGGCCTCCACGCGGATCCCCCTGCTCCTGAAGCTGGTGGTGACGACGGCGGCGACGTCCTCGTCCTCCGTCATCAGGATGCGCGGCGCGACGTCGAGGAGGAGGACCTCCGAGCCCATGGCGTCGAAGATGGTGGTCATCTGGGCGCCGGTGTGTCCGCCACCGATGATCGCGACCGTGCGGGGAAGGTTCTGGAGGTCCAGCACCTCATGTGGCAGGACGGCCAGTTCCGCGCCCTCGATGGGCAGGCGGCGGCCGCTCCCGCCGATGCAGAGGATGATCGCGGCTGCGGTGATCTCCCGCCCGTCCACGACCACGCTGTGCTCCCCGGTGAGCTCGGCGTCACCCTCGACGAGTTCGATGGCGAGACGCTCCATGGTCGGCCCGTAGCCCTTGGCGTCGAGCACCCGGGCCACGGTGGCTCGCACCCGCTGCACCGTCTTGTCCCAGTCCACGGCCGGCTGGGCGACGACGATCCCGTAGTCGTAGGCGGTGCGGACCTCGCGGAACAGCCGCGCGGTCTTGGCGAGTACGCGGGTGGGGACGCACCCCGAGTTCACGCACGTCCCGCCCAGCGCCGAACGTTCGACGACGGCGGTACGCGCCCCGAGTTCGGCTGCGCGCGTGGCGGCCGCCATGCCGGCTGGCCCCCCGCCGATGACGAGGACATCGAACGTGTAGTCCATGGAGTGCTCCTTGAGGTCGTCCGGGGTGGCTCGTCCCATCCTCCACCGGATCCCACCGGGGCCACAACGGATTCCCCGCCGGGGTGGTGGCAAGGACGGTGCGGCGCCCGGAAGACCCCCCATGCGCCGGCGATCCGGCTTACCGTTGGAACAGGGGAGGCCACCGGGACGTCCGCGACCTCCCCACCTCGAGGCGTGCCCGCATCACGGTGCAGGATCGCACCCCCGACCACCAGACCCGCGGCCCGCACCCTGCGAGCCGTCTGCCCGACACCCCCAGGAGGAACCCCATGAAGACCGTCAAGGCCTACGCAGCGCCGTCCGCCACGGACCCGCTCATCCCCACGACCATCGAACGCCGCGACGTCGGACCGAGGGACGTCCTGATCAGGATTGCCTACGCCGGGGTCTGCCACTCCGACATCCACACGGTGCGCGGCGAATGGGGCCCCCAGCAGTACCCGCTGACGGTCGGCCATGAGATCGTCGGCGTCGTCGAGGAGGCCGGCAGCGAGGCGACGCGGCACTCGGTCGGGGACCGAGTGGGCGTCGGCTGCATGGTGAACTCGTGCCGCGAGTGCGCGAACTGCCTGCAGGGTGAGGAGCAGTACTGCCTCAACGGCAACGTCGGGACCTACGCCTCCGTGGACCGCGACGGGTCGATCACGCAGGGCGGGTACTCGACGCACATCGTGGTCGACGAGGACTTCGTCCTCACCGTGCCCGAGAGCATCCCCTACGAGGCTGCCGCACCCCTGCTGTGCGCGGGCATCACCACCTACTCGCCGCTGTCCCACTGGAATGCGGGTCCCGGCAAGAAGGTCGCCGTCGTCGGCATGGGCGGGCTCGGGCACATGGCCGTCAAGATCGCCTCGGCGATGGGGGCCGAGGTCACGGTGCTCTCGCAGAGCCTCAGCAAGCAGGATGACGGCAAGCGCTTCGGCGCCGAGCACTACTACGCCACGAGCGACCCCGATACGTTCAAGCAGCTCGCGAACACCTTCGACCTGATCATCAACACCGTGAGCGCCAAGATCGACCTGGACGCGCACCTCGGGCTGCTCGGCCTGAACGGCACCATGGTCAACGTTGGGGCCCCGGCCGACGCCCTTCCCCTGCACGTGTTCACGCTCTTCAACCAGCGGCGGTCCTTCGCCGGGTCCGGGATCGGCGGCATCCGCGAGACCCAGGAGATGCTCGATTTCTGCGCCGAGCACGGCATTGCGCCCGAGATCGAGCTGATCTCCGCGGACACCATCAACGAGGCCTACGAGCGCGTCCTGTCCTCCGACGTCCGCTACCGCTTCGTGATCGACACCGCCACCCTGGGCTAGGCGGCCACGCTCGGCGGTCGGCCCGGCCCGGGCCGACCGCCGCCCTGGTCCCTCTGCCCGCGCCGTCGGACGCAGGGGCAGGCACGATGGGGGAGGCAGCACGTAGGATATGCCTCGGTGGCTTAGTTTCGGCCACCTCCGCGGGGTCTGGTCTCGACCGCGGGACACATGACTCTGGCAGGACATGGGATGGACGAGGGGCGGATGCGGACGGTCGCTGGGGGACTCATACGGATGCCTCCTGCGGCTGCCCATGCAGCCTTCGCGGCGATGCTCGTGGTGGCGGCGCTCTTCGGCCGCTACACGACCTTGGAATCCTCCAGCCTCGCGCTCGTCTGGCCTGCGGCAGGGATCAACTTCCTCTGGGGGTTGTGGGCCGCCCGCTCCCGGCGTGACCTCGCCGTCGCCCTCGTCGCGACCGTACCGCTGCTGACCGGAGTGAACCTGGCCACCGGACTCAGCCCCCAACTGGCCCTCGCGGTCGCCCTCGGAAGCGTGGCGCAGACCGCCGTGGCCGCCGTCACGTTCCGGCGCCTCGTGCCGTCCATGGGCGTGCGGAGCGTGGGGGACTACCTGCGCCTCGGCCTGGTGGCGCTGGGCGCCTGCTCCATCGGGGCGCTGTTCATCGTCCTCGGTGTCGCGCTCGAGGGCGACGCCCACCCGTTCTCGGCCTTCATCCCGTGGCTGGTGCGCCATGCGGTCTCGCTCACCGCGATCGGCTCGCTCGGCATCGTGGCCGCTGCCAGCCTCAGTGCCCGCGCCGCGGGCGAGGTGCAGCCCCCGCTCACCAGCGCCCGACGCGCCGAATACGCGCTCCTCACCCTGGTGTCCGTGCTGCTCTACGTCGTCACCTTCGGAGCCGGGGCGGCGCTGCCCATCGCCTACACCACCATCCCGGCCCACATGTGGGCCGGGCTCCGCCTGCGCGCCGGGTGGGCCATGCTGCACGGACTCGTCAGTGGAGGATTCCTCGTCTTCTTCACCCTCGCCGGCCTCGGTCCGTTCCAGGACCTCGAACCGGGTGCGGGCGCCTACGTGGCGCAGTCGTTCATGTTCATCGCGTTCTCGCTCTCCGCCGTCCTGGCACTCAGCATGGACGAGCGACGCCGGCTGATCGAGCGCCTGTACCGCGCCACCGACGAGGCGAAGGCGGCGGCGGAGCTGCGCGACCTCGTGATCGGCCGCATGAACGACGGCGTGCTCGTCGCGGGGCCGGACCGTCGCCTGATCTTCCAGAACGCTACGAGCGAGCGCTGGCTGGGACCGGGGACGGCCCGCCCCGGCGAGGTGTGGCGGCGCGACTACGAGGTCACCCGACCCGACGGCGAGCAGCTGGGGGAGGCAGACAACCCGCTGACCCTGGCCCTGCAGGGATCGGCGACCGAGCGGATGGACGTGGACCTCACGCACGCGTCGGGTGAGCGCGTGCACCTCTCCGTCGATGCGATGCCGCTGCCGGGCGAGCGTGGGGCGCTCGTGGTGATGCGGAACGTCACCGACGAGCGCGCCTACCAGCGGGACCTCGGCCGGTTCGCGTCCGTCGTCGCCCATGACCTCCTCACACCCCTGACGGTCTTCGACGGCTGGCTCGAGATGCTCGAGGACCCCGACCTGCCGCCGTCCGAACGGCAGGCCAGCATCGAACGCCTGCAGCATGCCAGCCTGCGCATGCGGAACCTCATCCGCAACCTCCTCGCCTACAGCCTGGCCAAGGAGGAGAGACTGACGGCCTCGAGGATCGACGTCGGGCGTGTCGTGGAGGGCATCATCGACCTGCGGACCGCGCTGCCCGGGACGCAACTGCCCGCGATGCGCTTCGACGTGCGTGCCCTCCACCCCGTGTACGCGGACGAGCGGCTCTTCCTGCAGCTCATGGAGAACCTCGTGGGCAACGCGATGAAATACGGGCGGACCGACGGCTCGGGAGAGATCGCCGTCTACACCTCGATGGACGACGCGGACGGCAGGACCGAGGTCCATGTGCGCGACAACGGCATCGGCATCCCGGGCGGGGATCTCGAGCGTGTGTTCGAGGAGTTCCACCGCTCGGAGAACGGACTGGGTCAGGCGACCGGCACCGGGCTGGGGCTGGCGATCTGCCGGCGGATCGCGGAAAGCCACGGCGGCTCGATCAGGGTCCGCAATGTCAACGGGGGCGGCGCCGAATTCACGGTCACACTCCCCGGAGCGCCGGATCAGCTCCCGGAGGGCATCCCGCTGGTCGGCGTGGACGAGGACCCGCGGGTCCCCACGCGCTGAGGCCGCTCAGGACCCCGAGCGGGGGTACAGCTTCGGGGAGCCGCCACGACCGACCCCGCCGCGGAGGCCCGCCAGGACCTCGGCCAGGGCGTCCCGCGAGGAATGGCGCGGCTCCCAGCCCAACTCCTCGCGTGCCCGCGTCGTGTCCATGACGGGACTCCCGGCGGCCATGTCGATCCAGCCCGGATCCGTCCGCTGGACGCCGAGCGCCCAGCTCGCCCCGACCAGCAGGCGGAGAACGCGGACGGGCAGGCCGATCACCCGTCGGGCCCCCAGCAGGTCGGCGACGCGTTCGGGGGTGAGTTCCGGCTCGGCCGCGATGTTGAAGGCGCCGGAGGCACGCTGCGCCACCACCTGCCAGAAGGCCTCCGCCACGTCCTCCGCGTGCACGGCCTGGAAGATGAAGGACGCGGGGACGGGCAGCAGCGGGAGCGGCAGGCCGCCGAGCAGGATCTTCGGCACGAGGGGGCCCAGGAAGTATCGGCCGATCTCGCTGCCGGCCTGGCCCTGGAAGATGAGCCCCGGCCGCAGCCGTGCCACCGCGATCTCCGGGAAGTCCTGCTCGAAGGCATCCAGCAGCCGCTCCTGGTCGGCCTTGTGCCGGCTGTAGTGGGAGGAGTGGATGCCGCCGGTCGGCCAGGACTCGTCCCGGCGGACGGCCTTGTCCGAGGGGGAGTAGGCACCGACGGAGGATGCGCAGACGAACTGCCGCACACCGGCCGCCCCTGCCGCCCGCAGGGCGTTGGCGGTGCCCGTGACGTTCGTCCGGTACATGGCCTCCTCGTCCCGGTTGGGCTGGATCGCCCAGGCGAGGTGCACGACGGCGTCCACGCCGGCGAGTGCAGCGGTCAGGGCGTCCCGGCCCTCGTCGGTGCCGATGTCGAGGGACTGCCAGTCGACGTCCGCGTAGGGGAACCGGGTCGTGTCCGGGAGGGTCCGGGCGATCCCTGTGATCGAGAGTCCGTCCGTGCTGCCGGCCGCGCGACGGAGCCGCGAGAGGACCGCCGTGCCGACGTTTCCGGTGGCGCCGATGACTGCGATGCGCATTGCTGCTCCTGACGTGGTGGGTGGAGGTGCATGGGGTGACCCGACGGAACTGGACTACTAAGTGAGCTTATGGTGCAGTTGAAGCAGACGCATAGCCGAAAGAGTGCCCCACACCGTCTGCGGGGCCAGACCGGGAGGTATCCGTGAGCAGCAACAGCAGGGTGGGCAGCGAGCCCCGCAGTGCAGCCGGGCAGAAGGCCCAGAGCGCACCCGACCCGAACGATCCGCGCAAGCCGGACGACCCGAAGGACGTCAAGAAGCCGGCCTGGAAGTACGTGTTCAAGCGCTCGGTCAACGAGTTCGGCAAGGACCAGTGCACCGATCTCGCCGCCGCCCTGACGTACTACGCGGTCCTCGCGATCTTCCCCGGTATCCTCGCCCTGCTCTCGCTGCTCGGACTCTTCGGGCAGGCGCAGGCCACCACCGACCAGGTCATGGGGATCATCGGGCAGTTCGCGCCCAAGGACGCCCTCGACACGATCAAGCCCACCATCGAGAACCTGGCGTCCAACCAGGCCGCGGGCCTGACGTTCATCATCGGCCTCCTCGGTGCCATCTGGTCGGCCTCGGGTTACGTCAACGCGTTCTCCCGCGCCATGAACCGCGTCTACGAGGTCGAGGAAGGCCGGGGCTTCATCAAGCTCCGCCCCCAGATGCTGCTCATCACCATCATCGTCCTGCTCCTGATCGTCGCCATGGGCCTCATGCTCGTGCTCTCCGGCCCCGTGGCCGAGGCCGTCGGCAACGCCATCGGCCTGGGCAGCACCGCAGTGACCATCTGGAACATCGCGAAGTGGCCCGTCATGGTCCTCTTCGCCGTCCTGATGATCGCCGTCCTGTACTACGGCGCCCCGAACATCAAGCAGCCCAAGTTCCGCTGGATGAGCCTCGGCGGGTTCATCGCCCTGCTCGTCCTCGCCATCACGACGGCCGCGTTCTCCCTGTACGTCGCCAACTTCGGCAACTACAACGCGACCTACGGTGCCATCGCCGGCGTCATCGTCCTGCTCCTGTGGCTCTGGCTGGCCAACATCTCGCTCCTGTTCGGTGTCGAGTTCGACGCCGAGATGGAGCGTGGCCGCCAGCTGCAGGGCGGGATCGAGGCCGAGGAGACCATCCAGCTTCCCCCGCGCGACACCAAGGCCGCCGAGAAGAAGAGCGAGAAGCACCTCAAGCTCGTCAACCAGGGTCGCGAACTCCGCGAGAAGTACGGGCGCGAGTCCGCGCGGCACTGACAGTCCTTCCGTAACCCTGCGGAGGCCCGGTCGTGGAAACGGCCGGGCCTCCCGCATGTCCGCCGACCTAGACTGGCACTATGACCGACATGCAGCAGGCGGAGCCGTCCGAGCACTCCACGAAGGGGTCCTACGTGACCTCGGGCGAGGAGTTCACCCGGGACACCCAGTACATCGAGACACGGATCACGCGGGACGGCTCCGACGGCTACCCCGTCGAGGCCGGCCGCTACCGCCTCATCGCGGCCCGGGCGTGCCCCTGGGCCAACCGGACCATCATCGTGCGGAGGCTTCTCGGGCTGGAGGACGCCATCTCGCTCGGCACCCCGGGGCCCACGCACGACAGCCGGTCCTGGACCTTCGACCTCGACCCCGGCGGCCGCGACCCGGTGCTCGGCATCGAGCGCCTGCAGGAGGCCTTCTTCAAGCGGGACCCGAACTACTCCCGAGGCATCACGGTGCCGGCCATCGTGGACACCACCACGGGGGCGGTCGTGACGAACAACTTCCCGCAGATCACCCTGGACTTCTCCGGGGAATGGACGGAATTCCACCGCGAGGGAGCGCCGGACCTCTACCCGGAACACCTCCGCGAGGAGATCGACACCGTGAACCGGCGGGTCTTCACCGAGGTCAACAACGGGGTCTACCGCTGCGGATTCGCGGGATCGCAGAACGCCTACGAGGCCGCCTACGACCGCCTCTTCACAGCCCTGGACTGGCTCGAGGAGCGGCTGGCCGGCCGGCGCTTCCTCGTGGGTGACACCATCACCGAGGCGGACGTGCGCCTGTTCACCACGCTGGTCCGCTTCGACCCCGTGTACCACGGCCACTTCAAGTGCAACCGGAACAAGCTGACCGAGATGCCCGCGCTGTGGGGCTATGCGCGCGACCTCTACCAGACGCCCGGATTCGGGGACACGATCGACTTCGAGCAGATCAAGCAGCACTACTACATCGTCCACGAGGACATCAACCCCACGGGGATCGTCCCGAAGGGCCCGGACCTCGCCGACTGGAGCACGGACCATGGGCGCGAGGCTCTCGGCGGTCGACCCTTCGGTGACGGCACGCCCCCGGCCGCCGCCTGACCCGGGCGGGGCTGCCGCGTGCACTGCAGCGGTCCTGCCAGGAGCTATTAGGAAACAAACACGTTTCGTAATGGCCCCGAGCATAGGCTAGCCTTACCTCAGACCGATCGTCCGTCCGAGGGAGGCACATGGCAGTCCAGGCCTCCGCCCTGCGCCCCGCCGGCGGCCCTGCTGCCCGACCCCTCCGAGGGTCCCCGCGTGCACGGAATATCGCGAAGCTGCTGCTCGCCGCCCTGGTCCTCGGACTGTTCTGCCTCGCGTCGCTCACCATCGGGGCTCGCTCCGTCGGTGTCCCGACGATGCTCGACGCCGTGACGGACTTCGACCCGGCGAACGGCGACCACGCCGTCGTCCTCTCTCGCGTCCCCCGCACCGTCGTCGGGCTGCTCGTGGGTGCAGCTCTCGCCGCCGCGGGCGCCGCCCTGCAGGGGATCGCGCGCAACCCGCTGGCGGATCCCGGCATCCTCGGCATCAACGCCGGCGCGGCCCTCGCCGTCGTCGTCGGCATCTACCTCTTCGGCCTCCGCAGCGCCTCCGGCTATCTCTGGTTCGCCTTCGCCGGTGCGGGCGCCGCGGCGGCAGTCGTCTACGCCGTGGCGAGCCTCGGCAGGGACGGCGCGACGCCGGTCAAGCTGGCACTCGCCGGCGCCGCCCTGGCCGCCGGACTCGGGAGTCTCACGAACGCCGTCCTCGTCTCGAGCCAGGAGACCCTCGACGCCTTCCGGTTCTGGCAGGTCGGCACCCTCGCCGGCCGCGGCTGGGACGTCATCGGCGCGGTGGCCCCTTTCCTCGCGGTGGGCCTCGTGCTGACCCTGGCCACCGGCCGGGTCCTCAACTCCCTGGCGCTGGGCGACGACGTGGCCCGCGGCCTCGGCCAGAACGTCCCCCTCGCCCGCGCCGTCACCGCGGTCGGCGTCGTGGTGCTGTGCGGCGCGGCCGTGGCCGCCGCCGGGCCGATCGCCTTCGTGGGACTCGTCATCCCGCACCTGGTGCGTCTCGTGGTCGGCTCCGACTACAGGTGGATCCTGCCCTTCTCCGCGCTGCTGGGGCCCGTGCTGCTCCTCGGGGCGGACATCGTGGGCCGGATCATCCTGCCGCCCGGCGAGGTGCAGGTGGGGATCATGACCGCCGTCCTCGGCGCCCCCGTGTTCGTCTGGCTCGTCCGTCGACGCCGGATGGCACAGCTGTGAGCGTGTCCCTGGATCAGGCTCCCGGCGGTACGCCCCGCGCGGGCCGCACCGCCGGAAGCCTCGCCACCGCCCGCGCCCGCAGCCGCAGGAGTACGGGAGCCCGCCTCGCCCTGGCGGCCGGCGTCGTCGTCGTGCTCTTCGCCGTCGACGTCCTGCTGGGCTCCTACACGGTCACCATCCCCGACTTCCTCCGCATCCTCGGGGGCGCCGACATCCCGGGCGCCAGCTTCATCGTGCTGGAGAACAAGCTGCCACGCGCGGTGATCGGGCTCCTCATCGGGGTCGCCTTCGGGATCGCGGGCGCCGTGTTCCAGACCATGCTGCGGAACCCGCTCGCGAGCCCGGACATCATCGGCATCAGCTACGGTGCCAGCGCGTCCGCCGTGACCGCGATCGTCCTCTTCGGTGCCGCGGGTGCCGCGGTGTCCGTCGCCGCCCTCGTCGGCGCGATGGTGATCGCCGCGGCGATCTACCTGATCTCCCGTCGGGGCGGCGTGGCAGGCTACCGCCTGATCCTCGTCGGCATCGGCTTCGCGGCCGTCATGCATGCGCTCGTGAGCTTCCTCATCACCCGGACGGACCTCCGCACGGCGTCGGCGGCGCTGCTGTGGCTCAACGGGTCGCTGAACTCCAGCACCTGGGACCGCGCCACGGTCCTGGCCGCGTGCCTCGGCGTCCTGCTCCCGGCCGCCGCTGTCCTCGCACGCAGCCTTCAGGGCCTCGAACTGGGCGACGACGCCGCCGCCGGTCTCGGGCTCCGCGTCGAGGCCTCGCGCCTCGGGCTGATGTCCACCGCCGTCGCCCTCGCCGCCGTCGCGACCGCCGCGGCCGGCCCCGTCGCCTCCATCGCCTTCCTGTCGGGCCCGATCGCCCGGCGCCTGCTCGGCAACCGGCCGTCGCTGGCCATGGCGGCCCTCGTGGGTGCGGCCCTCGTGCTCGGCGCCGACTTCGTGGCCGCGAACCTCGTACCCGGCACGTCGCTGCCCGTCGGCGTCGTGACCGGCGCACTCGGCGCGCCGTTCCTGCTGTGGCTGCTCGCCACGGCGAACCGATCAGGCCAGGGAGGCTGACCATGTTCCAGTCCAGGAACCCGACGACGGAGGGAACGCTCTCCGCCGAGTCCCTCACCCTCGCGTACGACGACCGCACCGTCGTCGACCAGCTGACCGTCGCGCTGCCCGCCGGGAAGGTGACGGTGATCGTCGGCGCCAACGCGTGCGGCAAGTCCACACTGCTGCGCGGGCTGGCGCGCCTCCTCAAGCCCGCCGGGGGCTCGGTGCTGCTCAACGGCTCGGACATCGCCACGCAGTCCACCAAGGCCGTCGCCCGCGTCCTCGGCCTGCTCCCGCAGACTCCGCTCGCTCCCGACGGCATCAGCGTCGCCGACCTTGTGGGCCGCGGCCGGTACCCGCACCAGGGCTGGTTCCGCCAGTGGACGCCGGAGGACGACGACGCCGTCGCGGGCGCGCTCGAGGCCACGGACACGCTGGCGCTCGCGGGGCGCTCCGTGGACGAACTGAGCGGCGGGCAGCGCCAGCGCGTCTGGATCGCGATGGCCCTCGCCCAGCAGACCGACATCCTGCTGCTCGACGAACCCACCACGTTCCTCGACGTCGCCCACCAGATCGAGGTGCTCGACCTCATCACGGACCTCAACCGGCGGGCGGGGACCACGGTGGTCATGGTGCTGCACGACCTCAACCTCGCCGCACGCTACGCGGATCACCTGATCGCCCTGCGGGACGGCCGGATCGTGGTCGAGGGCCCGCCCTCGGTCGTCGTGACGGAGGAGACCGTCTCGGAGGTCTTCAACCTCGAGTGCCGCGTCATCGCCGACCCGGTCTCCGGGACCCCGATGGTGGTCCCGGTCGGCCGGCACCACGGCCGGCACCACGGCCGCGCCGTGGCGGGAGGATCCGGGACGCGGACCCCTTCGAGGACGGCCCCGGTGAGGGACCGCCCGCCCGTCCCGCAGGACGCCGTGCCCACTCCCGTGGAGGCCGCATCATGACCGGGACCACCCGGCGCAGCGCGCGGCGGACCGCCGCGGACACCGAGCCGATGGTGCTGGCGTTCGACGTCGTCGTCACGGCCGTCCGGGACCTCACGCCGACCTTCCGCCGCATCACCTTCGGTGGCGCATGCCTTGCCGGGTTCGGCGTGGCGGGGGACACCCTCGATCTGCGGATCAAGATCGTCATCCCCTCCGAGGGCCGCGCCTGCCCCGACCTCGCGGCGATGATGACCGGCGGTGACACGGGAGGCTGGTACCAGCGCTGGCTCGGCCTGGACCCCGCCGCGCGCGGCTCCATGCGCACCTACACGGTCCGGGCGTCCCGCTGCGACGGTCCACGCCCCGAGATCGACGTCGACTTCGTGCTGCACCTCAACGCTCACGGCCGGGGTGGTCCGGCGTCGGAATGGGCCGCGGCGGCGCAGCCCGGGGACAGGGTCTGCATGATCGGACCGAACGCCTCCGCGGCCCAGTGCCGGACGGCCGGTGCGTACGGGGGGATCGAGTGGAGCCCGGGGCTCGCGCAGCACGTCCTCCTCGCCGGCGACGAGACCGCCGTGCCCGCCATCAGTGCCATCCTCGAATCGCTCCCCGAGGACGTCGGCGGCCATGCGTTCCTCGAGGTGCCGGGCGAGCAGGACATCCAGCCCCTCCGCTCGCGGTCCTCCGTCCGGGCCACCTGGCTGGCCCGCGACGGCCGCCCGCACGGTGAGCGCCTCGAGGCGGCGGTCCGGGATGCGGTGCGTGTCCCCGGCTGGGTCTCCCTGTCCGGCCGGACCGCGGCGAGCGGTGGACGCGAGCCGGAGGACGTCGACATCGACGGCGCGATCCTCTGGGAGACGCCGCAGCTGCTGGAGACGGCCGTCGTGCAGTCCACGGTCAACCCCCAGCGACCCCCGGGGACGCAGCCCTTCTATGCCTGGATCGCGGGCGAAGCGGCCGTGGTCCGCGGCCTGCGCCGCTACCTCGTGCGCGACGTCGGCGTGGATCGGAAGCAGGTGGCGTTCATGGGTTACTGGCGCAGGGGGCGCGCGGAGCTGTCCTGACGCCGTACGACCACGCACCCCGCCCGTAAGGGCCGGCCCCTCCTGCGTCCCACCGCAGCAGGCCGAGGGCGGCACCCGCCGGGTCCGGCACCGGCACCGGCACCGGGCGCCACCTCCACGTCGAGGTCCTCGTCGACGACGGGACGGTGGACCCGCAGCCCTGGCTGGAGCGCCTCGCGGCAGCCCGAACCGCCGCGACCGACCCACGCCGCGGGCGGGCCGACCGTCAGGGCAGCGGCTCGCTCACGACGGCAGGGTCCTTGTAGCCCAGCGGCATCCGGAGGCGCAGCGAATCGGGCTTGACCTCGAACGCCATGTGGGTCGCCTTGCCGAGGGGATCGCCGTCGAGCTGCACCTCCAGGGGCTCGTGCAGGGTGATCTCCGCGGTACGGCACTGGAAGTACTCGAGCGAGGAATCCTTGCCCTTGCCGCGGGCGAAGAGCTTGCCGGCGACGGCGAGCCAGCCGAGCTTCCCCTTCGGGGCGACGGTCATGAGGTCCATCAGGCCGTCGTCGATCTTCGCGCCCGGGAAGATCTCCAGGCCGCCCATGATCTTGCCGCAGTTGCCGCCCATGACACTGCGCAGGCGGCGGTGGAAAGGCTTGCCCCCGTCCACCGAGATGGTGGTCCGGGCCGGCTTGCCCGGGAGGTTCCTGATCCCGGCGTCCACGTAGGCGAGCCAGCCCACCTTGTCCTTCAGGTCGTCACGCGTGTCGGACATGATGGCGGCGTCATAGCCCATGCCGGCCATGACGAGGAAGACGTGGGCGTCCTGCGCCCGGTCCACGGTCACGTGCACGACGTCGATGGTGCGCTCGGTCCCGCGGAACGCGGCCTCGACGGCGGCATCGGGATCGTCGACGGCGATGTCCAGGTTGCGGGCCAGGAGGTTTCCCGTGCCCAGCGGCACGAGGGCCATCATGGTGTCGGTACCGGAGAGTTCCTCGGCGATGCACCGCACGGTGCCGTCCCCGCCCGCCGCGATGACCAGGTCCACGCCGGCCTCGAGCGCCTCCCTGGCCTGGCCGTGGCCCGGATCGTCCGCCGTCGTCTCGATGACCAGCGGCTCCTCCCACCCGTCCTCGGACGAGATGCGCTTCACCGCCGCCTCGACGTCCACCGTGGTGACCTTGATCGGGTTGACGATGAGCGCGGCGCGGCGGCGGCCGGACCCCGAATCGGGGGCCGCCTCGGGGGACGCTTCGAGTGTTGCTTCGGTGGGCATGATGTCCTTTGGGCAGGGGGAAGGAAGGGTTTGGTCGAGCTTATCCCGGGGCATGCACGCGCCGGGGGTAATCTTTGGTCGTGACCTTCACCCAGCGATACGTGGCCCTTGGCGATTCCTTCACCGAAGGGGTGGGTGACTGGGACCCGGCGTCACCCAACGGCGTCCGGGGGTGGGCCGACCGCGTCGCCGAGCAGCTGATCCTCGCCGACGGGTCCTGGGGCTACGCGAACCTCGCCATCCGCGGCAAGAAGATGGACCAGATCCTCGACGAGCAGATCGACGCCGCCCTGACGCTCGAGCCGACGCTCGTGACCGTCTATGCCGGCGCCAACGACATCCTGCGGCCACGCGTCGACATCGACCTCCTGATGTCCCGGTACGACGACGGCGTGGGCCGGCTCCGCGCGGCGGGAGCCGACGTCGTGCTGTTCACCGGCTTCGACACGGCAGGGTCCGCCGTCTTCGCGAGGACCCGCGGCCGGACCGCCCTGTACAACGAGTGGGTACGTGAGATCGCCGACCGGCACGGCGCGACGATCGTGGACTACTGGCGCCTGCGTGAATTCCAGGACTGGCGCTACTGGGACGTCGACCGCATGCACATGTCCGCCGCAGGGCACACGCTCATGGCCACGCGCGTCCTCGAGGCCATGAAGGCCTCCCACCGGATCGACCTCCCCGAGCTCGAGGCCCGCCCCGCCCTGAAGCGGGCGGACCAGCTGCGGGCCGACGCCCAGTGGGCGCGGGAGTACCTGACGCCCTGGGTGGGCAGGCGCCTGCGGGGTGTCTCCTCCGGCGACGACCTGACGCCGAAATACCCGGTCCCTGGCCGCCCCCCGTGGGTGTCGATCACCGCCTGAGGCCCGCCCCTGCACGGCTGCAGCCGTGCCCGCAACCACGCCTGCTCCCGGGCCGGGCCCCGCCGGGCGGGGGAGGCGATATGCCAGAATGAGCGCATGGCGGCGCACTGGCTCACACCGGACGAACGGCGGGCATGGCTGGCCCTCTATGCGCTGACCTCACTGCTCCCCGCGCACCTCGACGCCCACCTCTTCCGCGAAGCACGGATCACCCTCTTCGACTACCACGTCCTGGCGATGCTCTCGGAGGCGGAGGGCACCTGCCTGCCCATGAGCGAGCTCGCCGCCCGGTCCACGGCTTCCCTCTCACGGCTCAGCCACGTGGTCAAGAAGCTCGAGGGCCGCGGCTGGGTCACCCGGCTGCCGTCCTCGTCCGACGGGAGGGTGACCACGGCCTCCCTCACCGCGGCCGGGCTCGCGATGCTGACGGAACTCGCGGTCGCCCACGTCGCGCTGGTGCGCTCCACCGTCTTCGATGCCCTCGACGACCAGGACGTCGCCGACCTCGATCGGGTGGGCCGCAAGATCCTCCGCGGGATGGACAGCGCGCACTGGATCCTGGCCGACGGTGCGGCGGCCCCGGAGGCCGCGCTCAGCGGCGCCCCGGCAGCACGGGGAGACTCGCCCGACGGTCCCTAGGGCCACCCGGCCCGCGCAGGGCCCCCGAGACCACATGACACGACAGGACGCTCCATGGACCAGCAGTCGAAGGCCCGGCACCAGCCGCGCATCCTCGCGATCGTGCTCGCCGGCGGTGCGGGAGGGCGTCTCGGGGCGCTCACCGATCACCGGGCCAAACCCGTCATGCCCGTCGGTGGCACCTTCCGGCTGATCGACATCCCCCTGTCCAACCTGCACCACAGCGGGATCTCCGACGTGTGGGTCATGGAGCAGTACCAGCCGAAGACGATCAACGACCACCTCCGCAACGGCCGGCCCTGGGACCTCGACCGCACGCGCGGCGGGCTCCTGATGCTGCCCCCGTTCAGCGGGGACAGGGGGGAGGGATTCGCCGAGGGCAACGCCGACGGACTGCTCCGGCAGGCCTCCGCGATCCGCGACTTCGCGCCGGACGTGGTCCTCGTCCTCAGCTCCGACCACCTCTACCGCCTCGATTACCGTGACGTCGTCGACACCCACCTGGACAGCGGGGCCGCGCTCACGATGGTCACCGTCGATTTCGACGGCGACGCCTCCGCCCACGGCGTCGTCGCCGTGGACCACGCCGGCCGCGTGACGGACTTCGCCTACAAGCCGGAGGAGCCGCAGACGCGCCTCGTCAGCGCGGAGATCTTCCTCTACAGCACCGCAGCCCTCCTCGACGCCCTCGAGCACCTGGACGACACGCAGGACGGACTGGGGGACTACGGGAACCACCTCGTGCCGCACCTCGTGGAGCAGGGCTCCGTCGTCGAGCATCGGCTCCGCGGGTACTGGCGCGACCTCGGGACGCCGAGCAACTACCTCAGGGCCCACCTCGACCTCGTGGACGGCGAGGGCCTGGACCTCGCGGACCCGGCCTGGCCCATCCTGACCGAGCCCCCGGAGCTGGTGCCCGCGTTCATCGCTGACGGTGCCGTCGTCGTGAACTCGCTGATCTCCCCCGGGGCACGCGTGCACGGCACCGTGCGGCGGAGCGTCATCGGGTCCGGGGCGACGGTCGAGACCGGCGCTCGCGTCGAGGATTCCGTGCTGCTGAACCGCGTCCGGGTGAAGGCCGGGGCGGTCGTCCGCAACGCGGTCGTGGACTCGGACGCCGTCGTGGACGGGGACCGCCTCGGCACCGGGCCGGACGCGCCCGCCGTCGTCGGCCGGGACGGGCTGATCGACGACTGACCCGTTTTGGCGACGCCTGATCCTGCCGGTAGTATGGTAAGGCGTTTGGCTGTGGCTCGTGCCGCCCGTCCACGGACGGGAGGAACTTGCCCAGCTACCCGCGACTACCTAGAATTCAAGGCTGTGCCGGCCGCAAGGCCGCGCCGCCTGAACTTCACCGTCTTCCCCGCGGCGAGGCGCTTCGGCAGGTTCTCACCCTGCCAGGTCAACCTCCGGAAAGCTGCAGTAATAACGGTGTCATTACTGGTGGCGGGACGCTCGACAAGTGATTCCGTCACGTTCATCTAATCTGGAGGAGAGTTATGGCAGCCCACTGCCAAGTGACCGGAGCCGAGCCCGGCTTTGGACACAGCATTTCGCACTCGCACCGCCGTAACAAGCGCCGGTTCGACCCCAACATTCAGAAGAAGCGCTACTACGTGCCTTCCCTGCGCCGCAACGTGACGCTGCAGGTCTCGGCCCGCGGTATCAAGACGATCGACGTGCGCGGCATCGACGCGGTTGTCGCGTCCATCCTCGCGAGGGGAGTGAAGCTCTAATGGCCAAGGACAAGGACGTACGTCCGATCATCAAGCTGAAGTCCACCGCAGGGACGGGCTACACCTACGTGACGCGCAAGAACCGTCGTAACGACCCGGACCGCATGGTCCTGATGAAGTACGACCCCAAGATCCGCAAGCACGTCGAATTCCGAGAGGAGCGCTAACCATGGCCAAGAAGTCAAAGATTGCTCGTAACGAGCAGCGCAAGGTCATCGTCGAGCGCTACGCGGCCAAGCGCCTCGAGCTCAAGAAGACCCTCGTCGACGCGAACGCCACCGACGAAGCACGCGAAGCCGCACGCCTCGGCCTGCAGAAGCTCCCCCGCAACGCCTCGCCGGTGCGCCTGCGCAACCGCGACCAGATCGACGGCCGCCCCCGCGGCACGCTCCAGAAGTTCGGCATCTCGCGTGTCCGCTTCCGCGACATGGCGCACCGGGGCGAGCTGCCCGGCGTGACCAAGTCGAGCTGGTAGACAGCGCCCGGGGCACGACGCCCCACCGGCCGCCGCGCGCGGTCACCGAAGAAGCCGCCACCCTCCGGGGTGGCGGCTTCTTCGCGCTGGTGGCCCATGGGGAGGGCGGACGGAAACAGCCGCCACACGCCCTCTTTGTGCCGAAAAGCCCTGTAAACACGCGGGTCGGGGCGCCCAAGCTGGTAAGTTTTCGCACAGAGGCTTTTCGAACACCGCGAAAAGCTCTTTCCGAAGAGTGACGTCCAGGAGGACAAACATTGGCTAAGAACCGTAGTGAACTTGTCGCAGAGGTAGCAGCGAAGGCCGACACCAGCCAGGCTGCAGTCAACAGCGTCCTCGATGCGCTGTTCGACGTCTTCTCCGAGTCCATCGCCAAGGACGAGAAGATCACCATCCCCGGCTGGCTCGCCGTCGAGCGCACCAGCCGCGCGGCCCGCACGGGGCGCAACCCCCAGACCGGCGAGACCATCCAGATCGCCGCCGGCCACAGCGTCAAGCTGACCGCCGGCTCGAAGCTGAAGGCTTCCGCCAAGTAGTTCCAGGCATGACACACGAGGGGACCGCTGCCGTCAGGCAGTGGTCCCCTCGTGTTGCGGGGCACTTCCGCACCCGGCGCGGGCCGGCCGGAGATTGGCCCTATTTCTACTAGGGGTAGAGAATGGTGGATGTGCCGACCACTGTGAAGCAACCCCGGGAGACCGCCGCCGCCGCCCCCGAGCGCGCCGTCGGGACCGGCTGGCTCGTCCTGGCCGGCGTCGTGGTCCTCGTCGCCCTCGCCGTCGCCCTGCTCTACTCGGGTGCGGCCGCCGCCCGGCAACTCGGGGACCCCGGTGCGCTGACGCGGTGGGGGCTGCCCGTCGCGAAGGTGCTCAACAACACGGCGGCCGCAGCGACCATCGGTGCGCTCGTCTTCGCCGTCGTCATGCTCCCGCGCAGGGTCGGGCGCCCGGGCAGGAAGCCCGCGGACACCGCGGCGGAGCATCCGGCCTTCTCGCGCGTCATGCTGCTCGCCGCCGTCGCCGCCGTCGCCTGGACGCTCGGGGCGCTCGGCGTCCTGGTGTTCACCTACTCCGACGCGGCCGGTCTGCCGCTCAGCGCCGACCCCGCCTACACGCAGGGGCTCGCCTCCTTCCTCACCGACTTCTCCACCGGGCGCGCCTGGCTCGTGACCACCATCGTCGCGGCCCTCCTGGCGACCCTCCTGTTCGGGGTGCGGTCGCAGACCGGCCTGGCACTGACCCTGGTGCTCGCGCTCCTGAACCTGCTGCCCATGGCCCTGATCGGCCACTCCGCCAGCGGGGACGACCACAACGCCGCAGTGAACTCGATCGCCCTGCACCTGGTGGGCGTCTGCCTGTGGGTCGGCGGGATCATCGCGCTCGCCTCGGTGAGCGGCAGGCTCGGCGAGCAGACCCTCCCGGTCCTCAGGCGCTTCTCCGCCCTGGCCGGGTTCGCGTTCATCCTCGTGGTCGCCTCCGGCGTGGTCAACGCAAGCCTCCGGATCACCGACCTGGCGCAGCTCAGCTCGTCGTGGGGCCTGCTCGTCACCTTCAAGACCATCGCCACGATCCTGCTCGGCGGCATCGGCTGGATGCACCGGCAGTGGATCATCCCGCAGCTCGAGGCGCCGGACGGCACCAGCGCGTCGAGGATGACCGCGCGCCGCGTCCTGTGGCAGCTGATCGTCGTCGAACTCGTCATCATGGCCGCCGTGTCCGGCGTGGCCGGAGCCCTCGGGCGCACGGCCCCGCCCCGGTCCGAGGTCCTGCCCACCGAGGCGGGGCCCGGGCGGATCCTGACCGGCTACGACCTCCCGCCCGAACCCACCCCGGCCCGCTGGCTGACGGAGTGGCGGCCCGACTGGCTGTGGATCGCGGTCGCCCTGACCTTCGCCGTCGCGTACGTCCTGGGGGTGGTGAAGCTGCACCGTCGGGGCGACTCCTGGTCACCGCTGAAACTCGTGAGCTGGCTGGTGGGCCTCGCGCTCCTCACCTACTTCACCTCCGGTGCGCCCGCGATCTACGGCATGGTGCTCTTCAGCGCGCACATGGTGGACCACATGGCCCTCACCATGGTGGTGCCGCTGTTCCTGGTCCTCGGCGCGCCCGTCACCCTCGCGCTCAAGGCCCTCAGCGCCCGGCGGGACGGCACCCGCGGCATCCGCGAGTGGATCCTCGTGATCGTCCACTCCCGGCCGTCACGCCTCGTGACGCACCCGCTGTTCGCGGCCGGCAACTTCGTGGCGTCGATCGTCGTCTTCTACTACTCGCCGCTGTTCGGCTTCGCGCTGCGCGAGCACGTGGGCCACGAGCTGATGATCACCCACTTCCTGATCACCGGCTACATCTTCGTGCTGTCCATGATCGGCTCGGACCCCGTCCCGTTCCGCGCCCCCTACCCGATGCGCCTGCTGCTCCTCTTCGCGACCATGGCCTTCCACGCCTTCTTCGGCGTCACCCTCATGGGCTCGACGTCGCTGCTCGAGGCGTCCTGGTTCGGCAACATGGGCCGCGAGTGGGGTGTCTCCGCCCTCGCGGACCAGCAAGTGGGCGGCGCCGTCACCTGGGGTGTGGGCGAGATCCCCACGCTGCTGCTGGCGATCGGCGTCGCGATCGTGTGGTCGCGGTCGGACGCGCGGGAGACGAAGCGCAAGGACCGCGCGGCGGACAGGAATAACGACGCCGACCTCGCGGCTTACAACAGCATGTTCGCCGACCTCGCCGCGCGCGACGCCGGCCCCGCCCGCCCGGGCCGGCAGTCCACGCCGCGGGTGACCACCACCGCAGGAGACGATGAATGACCGAGACCACTGTGCGTGCCCGCGCCGACTACCGCGTGCGCGGCTCAGCCCTGACCGGCCGTAACTGGCTCAACACCGGCGGGAGGCAACTGCAGCTCGAGGACCTCCGCGGCAAGATCGTGATCCTCGATTTCTGGACCTTCTGCTGCATCAACTGCCTGCACGTCCTCGACGAGCTCCGTCCCCTCGAGGAGCAGTACTCCGACGTCCTGGTGACGGTCGGCGTGCACTCGCCGAAGTTCGAGCACGAGGCCGACCCCGACGCGCTGGCCGCCGCCGTCGAACGCTACGACATCCACCACCCCGTGCTCGACGACCCGGAGCTGACCACCTGGCAGGCCTACACCGCGCGTGCCTGGCCCACGCTCGTCGTCATCGACCCGGAGGGCTACATCGTGGCTCACCTCTCCGGTGAGGGGCACGCCGCCGGGCTCACCTCGCTCGTCGAGGAGCTCGTCGCCGAGCACGAGGCCAAGGGCACGCTGCACCGCGGCGACGGCCCCTACGTCCCCGCGGCAAGCACCGCCGGGGACCTCAAGTTCCCCGGCAAGCTCCTCGCCCTCCCCGCCACCGGGACCTTCCTCGCCGGCGACACGGGCCATCACCGGCTCGTGGAGCTCGAGGCGGACCTCGTCACCGTGCGCCGCACCATCGGGTCCGGCGCGAAGGGCTTCCGCGACGGCGGTCCCGGCGAGGCCGAGTTCAACGAGCCGCAGGGCCTCGCCCTGCTCCCGGCAGCGCTGGCCGTGGAGGTCGGATACGACGTCGTCGTCGCCGACTCCGTGAACCACCGCCTGCGCGGCGTGGACCTCGCCACGGGCGAGGTGCGTACCCTCGCCGGCAACGGCACGCAGCGACTGCTCGACGCCGCCAACCACAGCAAGGCCGGACTCCAGGAGAACGCCTTCGAGGTGGACGCCGAGAGCGAGGCACCGCGCCTCACGGAGACGCAGCTGGGCAGCGACGCGCTGAACGTATCGCTGTCCTCGCCGTGGGACGTGCTCCACTCGACGGTCCTGGACCGCGTGGTGATCGCCATGGCGGGCACGCACCAGATCTTCACCTACGACCCCCGCACCCACGCCGTCGACGTCCTCGCCGGCACGGGCCTGGAGGGACTGCTCGACGGCGACGCGTCGGCCGCATGGTTCGCCCAGTCCTCGGGCCTCGCGGAGGACGCGAACGGGAGCATCTGGATCGCCGACTCGGAGACCTCCTCCGTGCGGATCCTGTCCTTCCTCGAGGTCAACGGCCGCAGCCGCGTGCAGGTGCAGACCGCCGTCGGGACGGGCCTGTTCGACTTCGGCTTCCGTGACGGCGACGCCGACCAGGCGCGCCTGCAGCACCCGCTCGGGGTGACGGCCCTCCCGGACGGCTCCATCGCCATCGCCGACACCTACAACGGTGCCGTCCGCCGGTACGATCCCGCGACCCGCCAGGTGTCCACGCTGCTCCGCGGCCTCTCCGAGCCGTCCGACGTCCTCGTCGACCTGACGCCGGTGGCCGACGGCGGGGACCCGCTGCTGATCGTCGTCGAGACCAACCGGCACCAGCTGGTCCGCGTCCCGCTGCCCAAGGAAGCCCTCGCCGTCGACGAGGGGGCCTCCCAGACTCAGCGGCCCACCACGGCCATGGCGCCGGGCCCCGTGGGCCTCACCGTGCGCTTCACCGCGCCGACGGGCCAGAAGCTCGACGACCGCTGGGGTGATCCCACGCAGCTGAAGATCAGTGCGTCACCGGAATCGCTCCTCGTCTCGGGCGGGGGCACGTCCCCGGGCCTGACCCGTGACCTCGTGCTCTCCCCGGAGGCCGGCGGCGGCGTCCTGCACATCACGGCCCGCGCGGCGTCCTGCGACGGCGAGCCGGGCGGCGAGATCCCCGACCACGCGGCCTGCCACCTGTACCAGCAGGACTGGGGGATCCCCGTCACCGTCTCGGACGGCGGCGACACGAGTCTGACCCTGGAGCTGCGCGGCCTCGACTGACCCGCGGTAGGGAAGCCGCCGCCGGGGAGCGCCGTCCCGACCCGATGCGGCCTTCCCCCGGGACCGCTCCGACACCCCGGCTTCGGCGCCGACTCCCGTCGCACAGCGGGGCGCGGCCGACCGCGTCCCACCCACCGTGCCGACCCGACGTCGGCCGCCCGACCACGAGGAGCACCCATGACGACCGATACCAGCCCCGCACCCACGCAACGCACGGCACTGGTGGTGGGGGCGACCGGCATCGCCGGCTCCGCGCTCGTCGAGGCGCTCACCGCCGCAGGGTGGCCCGTGCTGGCGCTGTCCCGCCGGCCCGGGGCCGAGCGCGACGGCGTGCGCTGGCTGTCCGCGGACCTGACCTCCGCCGAGGCGCTGGCCGCCGTCCTCGCACCCGAGCACCCGACGCACGTCTTCTTCACGGCGTGGTCCCGCAGGGACACCGAGGAGGAGAACATCGAGGTCAACGCAGCCATGCTCCGCGACCTCCTCGCCGCACTCCGCGGCAAGGACGTGGCCCACGTGGCCCTCATGACCGGGCTGAAGCACTACCTCGGCCCCTTCGAGGCCTACGCGGCCGGGGAGATGGCGGACACGCCCTTCCACGAGGAGGAGCCGCGCCTGCCGGTCCGGAACTTCTACTACGCGCAGGAGGACGAACTGTTCGCCGCCGCGGCCGACCAGGGATTCACGTGGTCGGTGCACCGCGCGCACACCGTCATCGGCCACGCGGTCGGCAACGCGATGAACATGGGACTCACCCTCGCCACGCAGGCGGCACTCTGCCGGGACGCGGCCGAGCCCTTCGTGTTCCCCGGGTCGGAGACCCAGTGGAACGGCCTGACCGACATGACCGACGCAGGTCTGCTCGCCGAACACATGGTGTGGGCGTCGACGACCCCGGCGGCCGCCGACGAGGCGTTCAACGTCGTCAACGGCGACGTCTTCCGGTGGCGCTGGATGTGGCCGCAGCTCGCCGCCTGGTTCGGCGTCGAGTGGGAGGGGTACGAGGGCGCGCCCCGGCCGCTGGAGCAGGCGATGGCCGGGCGGCAGGACCAGTGGGCGGACCTCGCCGCGCGTCACGGCCTCGCTGAACCCCGGCTGGACCGGATGGCGTCCTGGTGGCACACGGACGGCGACCTCGGACGCGGGATCGAGGTGGTCACCGACATGGGCAAGAGCCGGGTCGCCGGCTTCACCGGGTACCGGCGCACCCCCGATGCGTTCACGGCCCTGTTCGAGCGCTACCGGGCGGAGGGGCTCATCCCCTGACGAGCGGGAGCGGCTGCAGGGCGCTAGTACCGGACGACGGGCGTGACGGTGATCTCGTCCTCGGTCACCGTGAGGTCCGCCTCGAACTCGAACGGGACCGTCTCCGAGACGTCCCGGACCGCCCCGGAGAAGAAGTCGCGCAGCTGCGTGTCGATCCGCGCGGACCCGCGCAGCGGCGCCAGGAGCCATGCGCCGTCGGCCGGGGTGATCTCGACGGCGGGGTACTCCTCGATGGACCAGGTGATGTCCCCGGCGAGGCGCTCGTTCGTCACGTAGTTGAACGGGCAGTTCGTGGGCTGGAAGACGGTCTGCTCCGCGCACCCGTCGAGGAACGCGTGCAGCTTGCCGTCGACGGCCCGGGTGAGTTCGGGCGTCGCCTCCGTGGCCAGGGCGAGGGGAGGCGGGGCCGGCTCCGGGGTGGTCACGATCGCATGCTGCTCGGGGGCGGCGACGTACCGCCCGTCGTACTCCGCCGTGATGGCGGCCGGGTAGAAGGAGGCGAGGACGGCCGCACCCTCGGGCAACCCCACGTCGAGGCCGTTCACCGCGGCCTCCACGCTGTTCAGGGCCGTGACCTGCACCGTGGGCAGCACCGTCCGCTCGAACCGCCAGACGTTGAAGAAGCCCCACTCGGTGCCGATGCGCTGGAGCGTGAAGACCGTCGTCGTCTCCGCGCCGTCCAGGGTGTAGCTCACCGGTACCTCGACCCGGTCCGCGCCCGCTTCCCGCGCCTCCCCGATCTCGACGTCCTCCACGGGGGCGCTCGCCCGGCGGAGGGGCTCGCCGTCCAGCAGGGCGGGGTTCGCTCCCTCCGGGACCGACGCGTTGAGCAGTCCCAGGGCCTTTCCGCCGTCGCCGTCGTGCAGCGCGTCCAGGTACAGATCCACCTGGTGTTCGGGGCTGTAGAGCCGCCCGTTCAGGAAGGCGACGGTGGCGAAGAACGCAACTCCCACGAGCAGGAGTCCGATCAGCCACGCGGCGAGGACCTTCACGACCGGGGTGATGTGCACGGTCCCACGTTACCGGCTGGCCGGCCCCGGGGTCAGCCGGGCAGGAAGCCCAGGGCGGCGCCGGCGACGGCGCACACGAGCCCGACGACGGCGATCAGCCGTGAGCCGCGATACGGTTCCTCGAGCGACCAGTGGGTGGGATGGCGGGCCGAGTAGAACATGGTGACGTCCTGACCCGGGGGCAGCGGGGGAGGGGCGGGGACCCGGCCACGCCGTCGTCGCGAGCCGCTGGACCACAGGGCCTCGACGATGCGGAAGCGGTGGTCGTGCCAGCGCAGGTAGGGGTGTCCCTCGTGCTCGAACGTGATGGCCTGCGTCTTCGTCCAGGAGCCGTACACGAGCCGGACGACGAGCGCGGCGGCGAGCAGCACCAGCCCCAGCACGACGAGGGTGGAACTGACGATCTCGATCAGCATGATCGGGGCCCGGCCGCACGGCGCATCGCGTCAGTACCGCGGCCTGCGGGGGCTGGTGCCGAAGCGTCCGTGCGCCTTCCCGTGGGAGAGGCCCCGCCCCGGTCCGTCGACGACGTATCCGGCGCTCATGGCGGTGACCCGGGCGGCGCCGTCGTGTTCGACCATAGGGCCAGACTACACAGCAGGACCGGCACCCTCCCGGGCGCCGGTCCTGTCCGGTGGTCCTGCGGCGGGCGCCCGTGCGGCCGCGCGCGGCTCCGTGTCAGCCGTCGGCGTGCTTGCCGCCTGCCGCCGTCGCGCCACCGGTCCGGCCGGCGTCGACCGTGGCCGCGTCCCGGCCGCCGGGCGCCCCGTTGGGGCCCCCGAATCCGCTGCCGTCCCCCCGGCCGTCGGCCTGCTGGGCGGTCGCGATCTCCTCGGCGCGCTCCTCGGCGGCCTCGCGGGTCAGCGCGGCACCGGCCTCTACGTCACGCGTCAGGTTCTCCCCGGACTCGGCGTCGAAGAGATGGAGCTTCCGGGTGTCCACCCAGAGCTCCGACTCGCGCCCGCCCCGGATCCGGCTCGACGCGTCGAGGGTGACGACGACCTGCGGGCGCAGCTCGTCGGCGTCCATCTCCCGGGCGAGGCTGTTGAGCAGTTCCCGCATCTCCGGTGCCGGGTCGAAGTTGATGTACCCGTACTGCTCGTTGCCGAGCCACTCGGTATGCGTCAGGGTCGCCGCGAAGGTCGATCCGTGGGGTCGCTTGCTGTCCTCGACCAGCTTGGCGTCCTCGAAGAACTCCGGCCGGACGCCCACGAGGACGACCCTCTTGCCGGCGGCCTTCTGCGCCTTCTCCTGCGGGATCTGGAGGTCGCCGATGGCGGTCCTGAGCGTGGTGCCCTCCAGGGTTGCGGGCAGGAAGTTCATCGACGGCGAACCGATGAAGCCGGCGACGAAGAGGTTCACCGGCTGCTCGTACAGCTCGCGCGGTGAGGCGATCTGCTGCAGTTCGCCCTTCTTGAGGACGGCCACGCGATCGCCCAGCGTCATGGCCTCGGTCTGGTCGTGGGTGACGTAGACCGATGTGACGCCGAGGCGCCGCTGCATCTGCGAGATCTCGGACCGCATCTGGCCGCGGAGCTTGGCGTCGAGGTTGGACAGCGGCTCGTCGAAGAGGAAGGCGTCCGCCTGCCGGACGATCGCCCGGCCCATGGCGACGCGCTGCCGCTGCCCACCGGAGAGGTTCGCGGGTTTGCGCTGCAGGTGGTCGGTGAGTTCCAGGGTTGCCGCGGCCTCGGTGACGAGCTTGTCCACCTGCTCCTCGGTGTGCTTGCCCTTGGCCAGGCGCAGCGGGAACGCGATGTTCTCGTACACCGTCAGGTGGGGGTACAGGGCGTAGTTCTGGAACACCATCGCGAGGTTGCGGTCGCGGGGCGCCTTGTCGTTCACGCGCTGCCCGTCGATCAGGAGGTCGCCCTCCGTGATGTCCTCGAGGCCCACGATCATGCGCAGCAGCGTGGACTTCCCGCAGCCGGACGGGCCGACCAGGATGATGAACTCGCCGTCGGCGATGTCGATGCTGATGTCGTTGACGGCGGGGAACCCGTCGCCGTATTTCTTGACCAGGTGGTTGAGGGTGATTGAAGCCATGGTGCGAATCCTTTACTTGAACCGGGGGCGTTAGCCCTTGACGGCGCCCGAGGTCAGGCCTGAGACGATCTGGCGTTGGAAGAGCAGGACCAGCAGGACGACAGGGATCGTGACGATGATCGCGGCCGCCGAGATGGCTCCCGTGGGTGCCTCGAACTGTGAGGCGCCGGTGAAGAACGCGAGCGCCGCCGGAACGGGGCGGGCCGCCTCGGTCGAGGTCAGCGAGATGCCGTAGACGAAGTCGTTCCACGCGATGAAGAACGCGATGATCGCCGTCGTGAACACGCCCGGCGCCGCCAGCGGCACGATCGCCTTGCGGAACGCCTGCCACGTCGTCGCCCCGTCCACCTGGGCGGCCTGCTCCAGCTCCCACGGGATCTGCCGGAAGAACGCGGCGAGGGTCCAGATGGAGATGGGCAGGGTGAGCGAGAGGTACGGGATGATGAGGCCGAGCCAGGTGTCGTAGAGGCCGATCGTGCGCCACAGGTTGAACAGCGGTGTCACGATCGAGATCACGGGGAAGATCGAGACGGCCAGCGCCGTGGTGAGGATCAGCTTCTTGCCGGGGAAGTCCAGGCGGGCGATCGCGTAGGCGCACAGCGTGGCGAGCACGACGGCGATGAACGTCGCGATCAGGGCGATGCCGACGGAGTTGCGCAGCGCCGAGAGGAACAGGCCCTGGGCGTCGCCGACCAGGATCTGCTCGTAGTTGCTCGTCGTGGCCGTGCCCGACGACGGGAGGAACTTGCCGCTCGTGAGATCACTGGGCGCCTTGAAGGACGTCGCGAGGATCGAGAGGACGGGGAACAGGGCGTAGACGATCACGAGGACGGAGACGATCGCCCACAGAACCTTGTGCCTGGTGCTGTTGTTGGTCATTACTTTCCTCCCTGCGATCCGGCGAGATCGACCTTGAACAGCTTGATCGCCACGAAGCAGATCAGCAGGACGCAGAGGAACAGGAGGACGGACACGGCGGATCCGAGGCCTATCTCGAGTCTGCTGATCGACTGGCGGTAGGCGAGCAGCGACAGCACTTCCGTGCCGTAGGCGCCGTTGGTCATGATGAACACGTTGTCGAAGATCCGGAACGCGTCCAGTGCCCTGAACAGCACCGCGACCATGATCGCGGCCTTCATGTTGGGAATGATGACCTTGCGCATCTGCTCCCACCAGGTGGCGCCGTCGACCTTCGCCGCCTCGGTGAGCTCGTCCGGGACCTGAGCGAGGCCCGCGAGGAGCAGCAGGGAGATGAACGGCGTGGTCTTCCAGATCTCGGAGGCCATGATGACGAACAGGGCGGTGCCGCCCTGGGCGAACCAGTTGAGGTTCTCGTCGATGCCGGGCAGCCAGTCGAACCAGTTGTTCACGTAGCCGGAGTTGATGTCGAACGCGTAGAACCAGGCGAACGCCGACACCACGGTGATGATGCCGTACGGCACGAGGATCGCCGTGCGCAGCAGCCCACGGACGGACTTCAGGGCCTTGTGCATCACGAGTGCGAGGGCGAAACCGAGGACGAGTTCGACGAGCACGGTGACCACGGTGATGAACACCGTGGTCCTCAGCCCGCTCCACCAGACCGGGTCGGTGAGGATCACGGCGTAGTTCTCCAGGCCGATGAAGGCCCGCTCGTCCGGCGCCGTGAGGCGGAACTGGAACAGGGAGTCGTAGACCGCCTGCAGGATCGGGTACAGGGTGACCAGCAGCATGATGATGAACGCCGGTCCGGCGAGTATCCACCCGAGCCGTCGTTCCGCCCGCGCCCGATCGCTGTACTGCTTGCGGGGCTTCTTGCCGTTGCCGTTGCCGCTGCCCTTGCCCGGGTCGAGCCGCGGGCCTGGCTCGGCGGAGGCCGCCGTCGTTGTTCTCGCTGGGATGGCGGAGGTCACAGGAGTTGCTCCCCTCTGAGGACCGAAGTGATGAAGTCGCTCGACGTCTCCGGAGTGCTCTCCGGGTCGACGCCTGCGGGCGGCGCCCAGGTCTGCTGGATGCCGGTGGATACCTCGTTGTAGAAGGGTGTCTGCGGGCGCGGTGCCGCCACCTGGAGGGAATCCCTGATCGTGTCCGCCATGGGGAAGGACTCCGCGATCCGCGGGTCCTCGTAGGCCTCCGTGTTCGCCGGCGGGTTGCCGTTCGTCACGAAGTACTCCGCCTGGTTCTCCACGGAGACGATGCACTGGATGGCTTCGTACGCCAGTTCGGGGTTGTCGCTCTTGGCGCCGACGGCGAGGTTGATGCCGCCCAGCGGTGGCGCGGACTCCTGGTCCGCGGACATCCGCGGGAAGATGCCCCAACCGATGTCGTCCAGGACCGCCTGGTCCAGCGTGCCCGCTTCGACGGCCCCGTTGGTGGCGGGCCAGACGAACGGGTAGTTGACCATGAAGGAGCCGGAATCGCCCTGGAAGGCGATGAGCGAACCGTTCTCGTCCTGCGTCGGGAGGCCGGGACCGCCGAGGCCGTCCTCGCCGATCGTGGAGATCACCTCGGCCGCGGCGACGCCGGCGTCGGAATCCAGGCCGAGTTCGATCGTCTCGGCGGTCGCCTCGGGGTCCACGATGATGGATCCGCCCGCGGATTCGATGAGCGCGTTCACCCACACGGTCATCGATTCGGCCTGGGCACCCTGCACCCCGAGGCTCTTCTCCTGGCTCCGGGCGGCCTCCATGATCTGCTCCCACGTGACCGGCTTCGACATGTCGAGGCCCGCGGCCTCGGCGACCGACTTCCGGTACCACAGGATCTGCGTATTGGCCCAGAACGGGACGGTGACGAGTTCGTCCTTCCAGGTGGCCCCGGCCAGGGCGCCCTCGACGACGTTCTCGGTGGTGGCCGCGGCGACGTCGTCGGGAACGGGAGCGAGGAAGCCCGGCTCGGCGAGTTCGGCGATGAACGGGGGATCGAGGCTCATGATGTCGAGCGACGTGTCCCCCGCGGCGAGGCGCCGGGCGAGCTGTTCGCGCTGCGAGGCGGCGTCGCTCGGCAGGAGCGACGTCTCGATGCGGTAGCGGCCACCGGACTCGTCACTGCATTTCTGGGCGATTGCCGCCTGGCCCCCGGCGTCGGGGTTGATGTACCAGGTCAGGCTGTTGTCGGCCTCCGCGGGCCCACACCCGCTCATGGCCATCGTGCCGATCACCAGGCCGGCCAGGACGGCGGCCTTCGGACGGCCCTTCACGGAATTGCGCGTTCTTCGACTAGTCGGCATTCGTACCGAGCCTCCACATCCTCGTAGACAGCCCGGCTGACGGTTCGATCGAATCGACAGCCTAAGCAAGCTTGCTTTTCGACCCTATGCCCTGTGGGCAGGAAGCGCTAGGCAGCATGCTGGTGTTACGCGACGGGAGGCGGCAGCCCGGATGGTGCGGCCGGAGGTGTAGGGCGGCTCAGGCAGAGGCGGTGGTGTTGTCGAGGGCGAACGGCGGGCGCCGGACGCCCTCCGCGACGGCCTCGGCCGGATCGGTGCCCGATTCGATGATCCGGTTGGCCGCATCGACGTGGACGACCGTGGGCGTGAACGCGCGGGCCTCCTCGGTGGTCATCTGCGCGTAGGTGATGAGGATGACCAGGTCACCGCGCTGCACGAGGTGCGCTGCGGCTCCGTTGATGCCGATCACCCCGGATCCCCGGACGCCGGCGATGGTGTACGTCTCGAGCCGGGCACCGTTGGTGATGTCGACGATCGACACGAGTTCGCCGGGCAGGATGTCGGCGGCTTCGAGCAGGTCGAGGTCCACGGTGACCGAGCCGACGTAGTGCAGGTCCGCGTGCGTGACCGTGGCGCGGTGGATTTTCGACTTGAACAATGTGCGATTCATCGACTCAAGGATACTGCCGATGAGGCCGTGCGCGGGCCGGTCGCCAGGGTGTCCTGCGGCACACGCGGCGGCCTCGAAGGCCCGGCCGGGACGGAAGGGAGCGGGCGACGGGAATCGAACCCGCGTATCGAGCTTGGGAAGCTAGCGCTCTACCATTGAGCTACGCCCGCACGGCGTCTGGAACCGCTCCATCACCTTACAACAGTTCTCGGGGCGTGCCGTGCCCCGCCCCCGGGGAGCCGTCCGAGCCCGGTGCGGTCGCCCCGCCAGGGGTTGTGCCGGGGACCGCGCCGGACGCCGCATCAGGGGCCGCATCAGGGGCTGCATCGAGCGCTGGACCGGGGTCCGCCTCGGGCGCGCTCCGCGCCGCCGCCCTGGCCCGCTCGATGAGTTCCCGCCAGGGCTCCGCGAGCCTGCTCTCGGGGACGGAGACCTCGGTGTAACCGACGGTGATGCGGTAGGTGAAGCGGTCCCGCGCGGCGTCGGGCGCCGGCGGATCGGTGTCCCCCTCCCCGAACCCCTCCCCGGAGGCCTCCTCCGCCTCGGCGAGCGGCAGCCACCGCTGCTCGGCCTCCGCCCGGCTGACCTCGAGGCTCCACGTCCTGGTGATCCCGCCGATGCCGCCCGACCGGGTGATCTCGATCCTCACGGCAGGACGCCCACGGCGGTCCACGCGTCGGCGACGGCGCCCGCCTCGCGACTGCCGGTCCCGAACTGCACGGCGGCGGCGTCCCGCGTCGCGGCGGCGAACGTCGGGAAATCGCAGTCCGGCGGGATGCCGCCGCTGAGGATGGCGTCGTACCAGATGCGCCCCGCCCCCTCCCAGGCGCGGCCGCCCAGTGCGGTGGCGGCGAGGTAGAAGGCGTGGTTGGGGATCCCCGAGTTGATGTGCACCCCGCCGTTGTCCGACACCGTCTCCACGTAATCCGCCATGATCGCCGGTTGCGGATCCCTGCCCAGGACGTCGTCGTCGTACGCGGTCCCGGGCGCCCGGAGCGACCGCAGGGCGACGCCCTGCACCGCCGCCGTGAAGATGCCGGCACCCACGAGCCAGGACGCCGCGGCGGCATCCTGCCCGAGTTGCCGCTGCTCCACGAGCACCCCGAAGACGTCCGAGATCGATTCGTTCAGCGCCCCGGACTGGTTCTGGTACTCGAGGTTCGTCGAGTACTGCGTGAAACCATGGGCGAGCTCGTGGCTGATGACCGTGAGCGACGCCGTGAAGCGGCCGAAGATCTCGCCGTCGCCGTCGCCGAAGACCATGCGGTCGCCGTCCCAGAAGGCGTTGTCGTAGCCGGTCCCGTAATGCACCGAGGCTTCGAGCGCTTTGCCCGCACCGTCGATGGACGCGCGCCCGTACTCCTCGCTGAACAGCCGGTAGGTGGATCCGAGCCCGTCGTAGGCCTCGTCGGCCGCCGGGTCTCCCGTCGCCGCGGCTCCTTCGCCCCGCACCAGGGAGCCGGGGAGCTCCTCCCTGCCGCCGGCGTCGTACACGCGGCGCGTCAGCGTCCCGGCGACGGCGGACCCGCGCCGGACGGGTGCCCGCAAGGCCTCGGCACGGGCGAGCCGGAGGGGGTCGAGTTCGAGCAGGGCGTGCCTGGCCGCCTCCGCGGCGGCCGCATGCCGCGTGTCCCGCAGACCGGCCAGGCGGGTGAGCAGGTGCGGCGGGACGATGCTGCAGTGGATGCGCTGCAAGGGGGCCTCCTTCGACTGGTCCCCACGGTAGGCCGACGGGCCGACATTCCCGCAGCACGGCACGGCACGTAGGCTTGGCCGCATGAGCGTGGAGCGGAACACCCGCGACCTGGAGCAGGGCATCGAGCGGGACTTCTCGGACAGGATGAGCTACGGCTCGTACCTCGGGCTGGACAGGCTGCTCGACGCCCAGCACCCCGTCAGCTCCCCGGAACACCACGACGAGATGCTGTTCATCATCCAGCACCAGACCTCGGAGCTGTGGCTGAAGCTCGTGCTCCACGAACTCCGCGCCGTCCGCCTGCACCTGCGGGCCGACGACCTGCGGGCGGCGATGAAGGGCATCGCCCGCATCAAGCACATCCAGCGCTCGCTGACGGAGCAGTGGTCCGTCCTGGCGACCCTGACGCCGTCCGAGTACGCGGAGTTCCGCGGGGACCTCGGGTCCTCGAGCGGCTTCCAGTCCTACCAGTACCGCGCCGTCGAGTTCCTGCTCGGCAACAAGAACGCCGCCATGATCGAGGTGTTCGACGCCGACCCGGCGGCGCGCGCCCTGCTCGCGGAACTGCTGGCGACGAGCAGCGTCTACGACGAGTTCATCGCCCTCCTGGCCCGGCGCGGATACGCCGTCCCCGAGGACCTGCTCGCCCGCGACGTCCGGCTGGCCCACGAGTTCACCCCCGCGCTCGTCGCGGTCTACAAGCAGGTCTACGAGGATGCCGCGGGTCACTGGGACGTCTACGAGGCATGCGAGGAGCTCGTCGACCTCGAGGACAACTTCCAGCTGTGGCGTTTCCGGCACCTCAAGACCGTCGCGCGGACCATCGGGTTCAAGGCGGGGACGGGCGGGTCCTCCGGTGTCGGCTTCCTGCAGCGCGCCCTCGAGCTCACGTTCTTCCCCGAACTCTTCGCCGTGCGCACCGAGATCGGACGCTGATCGCCGCCGGGAGACACGCGCCGGACTGGTAACTTTGGACGGTGCTGATCTCCGACCGCGACATCCGAGCAGAACTGGCAGCCCAGCGGATCGTCCTCGACCCGCACGATCCCGCGATGGTGCAGCCCTCCAGCGTCGACGTCCGCATCGACCGATACTTCCGGCTCTTCGACAACCACAAGTACGCACACATCGACCCCGCCGAGGACCAGCCGGAGCTCACCCGCCTGGTCGAGGTGGCGCCCGACGAGCCGTTCATCCTGCACCCCGGCGAGTTCGTCCTCGGCTCCACCTACGAGACGGTGACCCTGCCCGACGACATCGCCGCGCGCCTCGAGGGCAAGTCCTCGCTCGGCCGGCTCGGGCTGCTCACCCACTCCACGGCCGGGTTCATCGATCCCGGGTTCTCCGGCCACGTGACCCTCGAGCTGTCCAATATGGCCACCCTGCCGATCAAGCTGTGGCCGGGCTCGAAGATCGGCCAGCTGTGCTTCTTCAAGCTCACGTCCCCCGCGGAGCACCCCTACGGCTCGGGCGAGTACGGGAACCGCTACCAGGGGCAGCGGGGCCCGACGGCGTCGCGCAGCCACCTGAACTTCCACCGCACCGGCATCTGATCCGGCGGCCGTTCAGGCCTCGGGTACGACGGCGCGCGCCACCTGCGACGGTGGCTTGACCGGGAGCAGGACGAGGAGCCCCGCGAGCAGGACGACGAGGATCCCGACCACGCCGTAGAGCTGCGCGCCGAAGATGCCGATGCACAGCGCGAAGAGCGTGGGCGCCAGGAAGCTGACGGCCCGCCCCGTCGTCGCGTAGAGGCCGAACAGTTCTCCCTCGTCCCCCACCGGGGCGAGGCGCGCGAGATACCCGCGGGACGACGACTGCGCCGGGCCGACGAAGAGCGTCAGCAGCAGGCCGAACACCCAGAACGTCGTGTCCGCGGTCCACTCCATGCCGAAGAAGGAATACGATCCCGTTCCGAGGACGAGGATGGCCGTCCCCGCCAGGAGCAGGCCGACCAGGGCGCCGATGATGACCCGCTTGGGTCCGATGCGGTCGTCGAGGAACCCGCCGACCACAGCCCCGATCGCGGCGATGACGTTCGCCGCGATGGCGAAGACGATCACCATGCTGGTGGAGAAGCCGAAGGTGCCCGCCGCCAGGATGCCGCCGAAGGTGAACACCGCCGCGAGTCCGTCCCTGAAGATGGCGCTGGCCAGCAGGAAGTAGAGGGTGTGCGGGCTCTCGCGGTAGATGGCCTTCACCCGGCGCAGGAGCAGGCCGTAGGAGGCGAGGAAGGGCAGCTGCGCGGCCCGGGCCTTCCGGGGGACCTCCGGCACGGTGAGGAGCACGGGCAGGGCGAAAGCCGCGAACCACAGCGCCGAGAAGACGGCCACGAGGCGGATGTTCAGCCCGTTCTCGCTCGACGCCCCCGGCCAGTCGACGACGGGCTGGATGAACACGACGAGGACCACGACGAGGGCCACGATGCCGCCCACGTAGCCCATGGCCCAGCCGAACCCGCTGACGCGTCCGATCGTGGCCGGCGTCGAGATCTGCGTGAGCATCGCGTTGTAGTTGACGCCCGCGAACTCGAAGAAGATGTTCGCCGCGGCGATCAGCGCGACCCCGAGGATCAGCATCTCCGGGCTGGGGGAGACGAAGAAGCACAGGGCGGTCAGGACGGCGACGATCCCGCTGTTCACCCCGAGCCACAGCTTCCGGCGGCCCCCGCTGTCGGAGCGCTGGCCGGTGACCGGGGCGAGCAGTGCGATGAGCAGCCCCGCGGCAGCGAGGCCCCACCCCAGCACCTGCGAGGCGCGTTCCTCGCCGCCGAACGCGTCGGAGGTGAGGTAGACCGTGAACACGAAGGTCGTCATCACGGCGTTGAAGGCGGCCGATCCCCAGTCCCACGACGCCCAGGCCAGGACGGGCCGGCTGAAGATGCGGCCGGACCCGGGGGGCGCGGGAGCGGGTGCCTCGGCCGGAAGCGGAAGTGGCTCACGAGTGCTCATACGGTGAATGCTAGCGCCGCGTGATCCCCGTCACGGCGAGGCGCAGGCCCGGGTCCCGCACCCCGCGTCCCAGCACCCGCCGGAGGGGATAGTGGAACCCTCAAGCAATGCGCCCGATAGACTGGCTGCAGCCCGACCGTCCCCCAGCGGAAGATCGAGACCTTCATGCTCACCGTGCTCCTCGCGATGTTCGCGCTGGCACTCGGGGCGCCCGTCCTCTTCTCCCGGTTCGGCCGTTCGGCCTTCTTCGTCCTCGCCGCAGCCCCCGCCGCCGGCTTCGTCTGGCTCCTGACCCGGCTCCCGGACGTCATGGCCGCCGACCAGCAGGCGCCGAACGGCAGCCCCGGGGCACCGCCGTCGCTCACCGTCCCCTGGATCCCCGCACTGCAGCTCGAGCTCGCCTTCCGGCTCGACGCCCTCGCGGCGGTCCTGTGCATCCTGATCCTCGGCGTCGGGGCCCTCGTCCTCTTCTACTGCGCGCGCTACTTCAAGAACGACGATCCCGACGTGGGCGCGTTCGGCGCCCAGCTCCTCGCCTTCGCCGCCGCGATGTTCGGGCTGGTCACCGCCGATGACCTGATCCTCATGTTCATCTTCTGGGAACTGACCACGATCCTGTCCTACCTGCTCATCGGCTACTCGCGGCAGCGGCTCTCCGCCCGGCGCTCGGCACTGCAGGCGCTGATCGTCACGACGTTCGGAGGCCTGGCGATGCTCGTGGGCCTGGTCGTCCTCGGGCAGGAGGCCGGGACCTACCGCATCTCCGAGATCATGGCCGACGCCGGGACCCTCACGGCCGGCGGGCTGCTGATCGACGTCGCCATCGGACTCGTGCTGGTGGGTGCCATCACCAAGTCGGCGCTCGTCCCCTTCCATTTCTGGCTGCCCGGGGCCATGGCCGCGCCCACCCCCGTCAGCGCCTACCTGCACGCGGCCGCGATGGTGAAGGCGGGCGTCTTCCTCGTGGCGCGCTTCGCCCCCGGGTTCGCGGAGACCACGTTCTGGTACCCCGTCATCTTCGGGCTCGGGATGGCCACCATGCTGATCGGGGGCTGGCGCGCGCTGCGGCAGTTCGACCTCAAGCTCGTGCTGGCCTACGGGACGGTCAGCCAGCTCGGCTTCCTGACCATGGTGGTCGGCCTCGGCGGGCCCGACGGCGCCGTCGCGGGTCTCGGGCTGCTCCTGGCGCACGGGTTCTTCAAGGCCACGCTCTTCCTGGTGGTCGGCATCATCGACCACCAGTCCGGCACACGCGACCTGCGGGTCCTGTCCGGGGTCGGCTCGACGTCGCCCGCCCTGTTCGCCGTCGCGCTCGTCGCCGCCGGCTCCATGGCAGGCGTGCCGCCGCTGCTGGGCTTCGTGGCGAAGGAGTCCGTCCTGGAGGCGTTCGTCCACCGCGCCGAGGACGGGACCGCCGGCACCCTCCTGCTCGGCGGCGTCGTCCTCGGGTCCATCCTCACCTTCGCCTACAGCGCGCGCTTCGTGTGGGGTGCCTTCGCCCTGAAGCACGGCCGCCCGCAGACCCCGTTCGAGCACGTCCGCACCTCCTTCCTGCTGGCGCCCGCCGTGCTCGCGGTCGCCACCGTGCTGTTCGGGCTCTGGCCGGCACCGCTGGACGCCGTGGTCCAGCCGTACGCCGCCCTGTTCCCCGGCGAGGGGGAGGCGCCGTACCTGGCCCTGTGGCACGGCTTCACACTGCCGCTGCTGCTCTCGGCCGTCACCCTCGTGGGCGGCACCGCGCTGTATCTGCTGCGCGCGCCGTTCGCGCGGCTGCAGGACGGCGTCCCGACGGTCCGCGAGGCGGAGGTGGTCTACCGCTCGCTGATCGGCGTCCTCGACGACGTCGCCGTGTGGGTCACGGGGCGTACGCAGCGCGGCTCGCTGTCCTTCTACCTCTTCGTCATCCTGACGACGGCCGTCGTCACCCCGCTCGCCGCGCTCATCCTCTTCGACGCCCCCCTGCCCTCGGACATCCGGATCGCCGAGTCGCCCGCGCAGGTCGTCGCCGCGATCGTCATCATCATCGGCATCCTGGCGGCGCTCCGGTCCACCAAGCGGTTCATGGCCGTCCTGATGGTCGGGATCACCGGGTACGGGATGGCTGCGATCTTCGCGCTGCACGGCGCCCCCGACCTGGCGCTCACCCAGATGCTCGTCGAGACGATCGTGCTGGTGGCGTTCGTGCTCGCGCTGCGCTCCCTCCCGGCCCGGCTCTGGAACCGCGCCGGGAGCCGGCATCGACTCCTGCGGGCCGGGCTCGGCCTGGCGTTCGGCGGCATCATGGCCGTGATCGCGATGTCCGCCATGGCATCCCGCAACGCCGCGCCCGTCTCCCTGGCCTACCCGGGGCTGGCCTACGACGACGGTGGCGGCGCCAACGCCGTCAATGTCCTGCTCGTCGACATCCGGGCCTGGGACACCTTCGGCGAGATCACCGTCCTGGCGATCGCCGCGACCGGGATCGCGAGCCTCATCTTCATCCGCGGGCGCGGCGACAAGCGTCACCGGGCCCACGGCGTCGAGGACGGGTCGGTGGACCGCGGCCAGGAGCCGCTGGACGCCGGCGGCCGGGCAGGCGCCGCCCGGGAGCTCGCCGCGCGGTTCACCGACGTCCCCCGCGACCCCTGGCTCGTGGCCGGGCGCACCCTCGCCCCCGAGCGCCGGTCGATCATCTTCGAGGTCATCACACGGCTGCTGTTCCACACCGTCATCGTGCTCTCCGTCTACCTGCTCGTCGCCGGTCACAACCTGCCCGGCGGCGGCTTCGCAGGCGGTCTCACCGCGGGGCTCGCCCTCGCCATCCGGTACCTGGCGGGCGGCCGGTTCGAACTGGCCGAAGCCAGCCCGGTCAGCGCCGGCACCCTGCTCGGTGTCGGGCTGGCGATCGTCTCCCTCACCGCGGCCGCGCCCCTGCTGATCGGTGGTGCGGTCCTGGAGAGCTACATCCTCGAGTTCTGGCTGCCGGTCTTCGGGGACGTGAAGTTCGTGACGTCCACCATCTTCGACATCGGGGTGTACATCATCGTCGTCGGCCTCGTCCTCGACGTCCTGCGCAGCCTGGGCTCGGAGATCGACGAGCGCAGCGAGGCGGACGGGCCCGTCGAGGAGGACCCCGGGTCCGACGCCCTCGTCCCGCCCGCCGCCGAAGGAGCCCAGCCATGACCGTCAACCTCACGCTGATCGTGCTCATGGCCGCGTTCTTCGCCGCCGGGATCTACCTGCTGCTCGAACGCAGCCTGACCCGCGTACTGCTCGGCCTGATCCTCGTCGGCAACGGCGCGAACATCCTGATCCTCGCGATGAGCGGGGGCGGCGGGAAGTCGCCGCTCTACGTCTCCGGGACCCCCGCCGAGGAGTACACCGACAGCCTCCCGCAGGCCCTCATCCTGACGGCGATCGTCATCACCTTCGCCGTCACCGCATTCATGCTCGGCATCATCTACCGTTCATGGGTCCTCGGGCGCGAGGACGACGTGCAGGACGATCCCGAGGATCTCCGCGTCGCCGACCAGGACAGCTACGACTGGGAGGACGACGCCGACGTCGTTGCCGAGACCTCGGAGTTCTTCGACGACGCGGACGGGCCCGGTGCCCGCAGCGCCGCGACGCCCGCCGGAGGCACAGCACCCGGTGACGACGGGCCCCCCGCCCGGGTGCCCCGGCGGGGGAATGCCCTGTGATCGCCGCCGACCTGGCGCCCCTCGCCGTCGTCCTGCCGTTCCTCGGGGCGGCCGTCACGTTCCTGCTCATCCGCCATTCCCGGGCGCAGCGCGTCGTCAGCATCTCGACCCTCGGCGTGACCCTGATCATCGAGGTGGTGATCCTGCTCGCCGCACCGTCCTCCGGGACGCACGCGGTGAGGCTCGGCGGGTGGGAGGCCCCGTTCGGCATCGTGCTCGTGGTGGACCAGTTCTCCGCCCTGATGCTCGTGGTGTCCTCCGCCATCAGCCTCGCGGTGCTGGTCTATGCCGCCGGCCAGGGCATGGCCGACGGCGACGAGGAGGGGCCGGTCTCGATCTTCCACCCCACCTACCTGATCCTCGTGGCCGGGGTGTCCAATGCCTTCCTGACGGGCGATCTCTTCAACCTGTACGTCGGCTTCGAGATCCTGCTCACCGCGAGCTACGTCCTCATGACCCTCGGCGGCACCGCACCCCGCATCCGGGCGGGCGTGACGTACGTCGTCGTCAGCGTGGTGTCCTCCATGCTGTTCCTCATCAGTATCGCGATGATCTACGGTGCCACCGGGACGGTCAACATGGCCGATCTCGCGGTGAAGCTGGAGACGGTGGACCCCGCCACGCAGCTGGTGCTCCACCTCATGCTCCTCGTCGCCTTCGGCATCAAGGCCGCGGTCTTCCCGCTCTCCTTCTGGCTGCCGGACTCCTACCCGACGGCCCCGGCCCCGGTCACCGCCGTGTTCGCCGGCCTGCTGACCAAGGTGGGCGTGTACGCGATGGTCCGGGTGGAGACGCTGCTCTTCCCCGGCGACCGCATCAACTCCCTCCTCATGGTCGTCGCGCTGCTCACGATGGTGGTGGGCATCCTCGGGGCGCTCGCCCAGGCGGACATCAAGCGGCTCCTGTCCTTCACCCTCGTCAGCCACATCGGCTACATGGTCTTCGGGCTGGCCCTGTCCTCGCGGATCGGACTCGGTGCCGCCGTCTACTACGTCGCCCACCACATCACCGTGCAGACGAGCCTCTTCCTCGTCACCGGGCTGATCGAGCGCCGCGGCGGGACGGCGAACGTGGACCGCCTCGGTGGCCTGGCGAAACTCTCGCCGCTCCTCGGCGTCCTGTTCTTCCTGCCCGCCATGAACCTCGCCGGGATCCCCCCGTTCTCGGGCTTCCTCGGCAAGCTCGGGCTCATCCAGGCGGGCGTGGAACTCGGGACCCCGCTCGCGTACCTGCTGGTCGCCGGGGGCGTGCTGACGAGCCTGCTGACCCTCCTCGTCATGGCCCGGGTCTGGAACCGTGCGTTCTGGCGCAGCCCCGCCGACGCCGAGGACCCGGACCCCATCCTGCTGGCGAGCAAGGCCGACGGCTCCAGCCTCGGCACCTCGCGCCACGTCACGGGCGAGGACACCGGCCGCTTCGCCGGCAAGGATCCCGTGACGCTCCTGCCGCGCACCATGACGGGCCCGACGATCGGCCTCGTCGCCCTCGGCCTCGCCCTCACGGTCCTCGCCGGGCCCCTGTTCACGCTCAGTGACGACGCAGCCCAGGAGATGCTCGACCGGACACCGTACATCGAGGCCGTCCTCGGGCCGGGAGCGGACGGATGAGCCGCCAGCGCATCCCCCTCGTCACCGAGCTGCCACTCGTCATCTGGCTCGTCCTCGTGTGGGGTGCCCTGTGGCAGGACTTCAGCCCCGGCACCCTCGTGTTCGGCGCCGTCATCGCGTACGGCGTCGTGAACGTCTTCTACCTGCCGCCGGTCGAGCTGACGGGCCGGTTCAACGTGCTGTGGGTCCTCCCGTTCCTCGGCCGGTTCCTGTACCAGCTGGTGGTCGCCAGTGCCCAGGTGTTCTGGCTGGCCGTGAGGAGGGGGCCGTCTCTCCGGAGCGCGGTCGTGGCCGTGTCCCTCCGCAGCCACTCGGACTTCCTCGTCACGGCCACGGGCCATGCGATCTCGCTCATCCCGGGTTCCCTCGTGCTGGAGGTCGACCGATCGACGTCGACGCTCTACCTCCACTGCCTCGACATCCGGTCCGCGGAGGACGCCGAGGCCGTCCGGCGGGCCGTCCGCGCCACGGAGATCTGGCTCATCCGGATCATGGGGAGCCGCGCCGACCTGGACCGACTCGCAGCAGAGGAGACCGCCCGATGACGGCAGCAATATATGTGGCCGGTGGAATACTCGCGGTCGCCGTCCTGCTGGCTCTCTCCCGGGCGGTTCGCGGCCCGTCCATCCTGGACCGCGTCCTCGCCCTCGACGTCGTGCTCGCCATCATCGCGGCCGGGCTCGTCCTGAACATGGTGATGGGCCGCCACCTCGACAACCTCGTGCTGCTCGTCACGATCTCGCTCATCGGGTTCATCGGCTCCGTCACCGTCGCCCGGTTCGTCACGGACAGGAAGTAGCGCCGTGATCAACGACGCCATCGTCTCGGTCCTGCTGATCGGAGGCGCGCTCATGTCCCTGGCGGCCGGCATCGGGCTGGTGCGCTTCCCCGATCTGCTCTCGCGCATGCACGCGGCGACCAAACCACAGGTCCTCGGACTGCTGCTGTTCCTCCTCGCGCTCGCCGTCGAGTTCGAGAACTGGCTGCTCGTGCCCCTGTTGGCGCTGTGCTGGATCTTCCAGCTCCTCACCAGCCCCGTGTCGGCGCACATGGTGGGCCGGGCAGGCTACCGGACGCGGCACCTGCGGCGGGACCTGCTCACCCTCGACGAGCTCGACGACGTCGTGGCGCATGCAGCGGGGGAGGATCCGGCACACCGCGGCTGGGCCGGAGGCTCGGACCACAGGACCGGCGGCAGGACGCCCTGACGGGGTGCGCCAGCACCGACGCGCGCCTGACGCCGGTGGCGCCGGCGTGTCAACCAATGGCGGGAGGACGCCGCTCCCGTGTCTCACTCCCCGCGAACGATAAGCTTGCTGCTGATGATCCACACGGTACTGGAGGGTTCGGCATGGAGATGCTGCAGCGCAGCGCGGTCGTCATCGAGGACGACGCCGACATCCGCCGACTGCTCGTGATCGTGATGACGGGGCGGGGGTTCACCGTGCACGAGGCCGGCACGGGCGCCGAGGGACAGCGCCTCGTCGACGCGGTCCAGCCGGCCCTCATCACGCTGGACCTCAACCTGCCGGATGTGGACGGCCTCGATCTCTGCCTGCGGCTCCGAACCCATTCGGACGCGCACATCCTCACGATCTCCGCGCGACCCCCGCAGCTCACCGAGGAACAGTGCCTGGCCGCGGGTTCAGACCAGTTCATGGCGAAGCCCTTCAGTCCGCGCGCGCTGCGCGCCTACCTTGACGGGGTCCTCCCCCTCCCCGACGCCGCGTAGCGCCCGCCGGCGCTCCCGACTGTCCCCGACGCCGAGGAGTGCACCCCGGCGCGAGGAGCTGCGTCCTATGTCGCCAGCACGGTCCGCCGTTCATCGACGACGGTCGTGGCCGGGTGTCGTCGCCGGCTTCCATCCGGTTGGTGAGGAACGCCATGCTCACGCCCAGATCAGGCTGCGCGAACGACACCTGTCCGAGCCGTCGTCCGGACCGGTGACCTCCTGGGGGAAGGCGTCCCCCAGCGTCACGGCCAGGGTCGGCAGGTCCGTTCCGCCGGGTCCGTCGGCAGCCCGTGGAGCCCGCACCATGTCCCGCAGGGTGTCGGACGCTTCGAGGTGGGCGACGCCGGACTGCCGGCCGGCGGGGACGCCCAGACGGACCTCGGCCCCGAGCGGGGAGGACAGCGCGTCCTCGAGGTGGGCGCCGGGCATCCTCCCGGTGACGCGGCGGATGATCTCCCCCGTGAGCCAGCCGTGGGTCAGCGCTGGTACGCGTACCCGGATCCCGGCTCCCACAGGGGCTCCTGTCCGGCGAGCGGGCCCGCCATGGTCCGCCGGTCGAGGGCCTCGTCGAGGCTGACAGGGTGCCGGAGTGCGGACACCCCCGCGCGGTGTGCGAGCGCATCCCCCACGGTGATCCCGCCCTTCCCCCGGGCCCCGAACCCGGACCGGAGCTCGCTCACCCGGGTGTCGTGGTCCAGCCTGCCCGCCTCGACGAGCCGGGCGATGAGGACGGACGGCGAGGGCCGCGCCCCTGCGGGGCCGCCCCTCGAAGGCGGCGGCGAAGGCGTCCCGGAACGGCCCGAAGCGCCTGTCATGGCGGTCCTTCCTTCCCGGTCGGCCGAGTGGTGTCCTGCCGGGCAGCGCGGAACGCGGCGACGGCCTCGGCGGGCGGCGACGCTGCGGCCACGAAGCCGTCCGGCCGCACGAGGTACAGGGTGCCCGGCTTCAGGGGCGTGGAGCCGGTGGAGCCGAAGGTGTGGAGCGGGAGCCCGAGGTCGACGGCAGCGGCTTCGGCGCCGCGTACCGCGGCGTCGTCGGCGGCGTACAGGTGCAGCTGCCATGACGCCGACCGCAGCACGTCGAAGTTCTCCCCGGTCCACTGCAGCCGGCGGCCGACCACGCGGTCCCGGCGCCGTCGGGATGACCCGTCCATCCGGTAGTGGATCCGGATCTGACCCAGGTAGCCGGCCATCCTCCGCCCGATCGGCAGGTGGGGGAGGAGGGCGACCCCGACGGGCAGCACCAGCCGGGGCGCGTACCTGCGCACGAACGTGACAGCCCGCGAACGGGACGTCACGCCGCGGAACACGAGGTCGGTGGTGCGGATCAGGCGCAGCGCCACGGGGCGGCGTTCGGCCTCGTAGCGGTCCAGGCGGGCCGCGGGTTCCCGCCCGGCGAGGACGTCGGCGAGCGCGAACGCGAGATTGTGGGCGTCCTGGAGCCCGGTGTTCATGCCCTGGGCGCCGACCGGCGAGTGGACGTGGGCGGCGTCGCCTGCGAGGAACACCGAGCGGTCACGGAAGTGCGCGGCGACCCGGTGGTGGACGCGGTAGGTGGAGAACCAGCGGTAGTCCTCGTAGGTGACGCCGAACACCTCCGCCACGTGATGCCGCGCGTACGCCTCCGTCACCGCCGCGGCACCGTCGTCGACGATCCCGATGAGCCGCTGCCTCGACCGCGCTGTGCCCTCGGGCCGCATCGGGAAGGCGAGGAGGAACTCCTCGGCGCCCTGCCGGATGTTCACCGTGGCCGGTGCGAGTCCGCGCACGCCCACCGCGTCGACGAGGTAGAAGGTCTGCCGGTTCGTCGTGCCCTCGAACGGGATCCCGCACAGGGACCGGACCGTCGAGGACGCGCCGTCGCACCCGACCGCGAACCGGGCCCGGAGGGAGGACGGCCCGTCCGGCCCGTCGATCAGGGCGACCACGCCGTCGTCGCCCTGCTCCAGGCCTGCCAGGCGGTGCCGCCAGCGGACGGCGCCGCCGAGCTCGCCGAGGCGCCCGGCGAGGATCCTCTCGTTGGCGCTCTGCTCCAGCATGTACATGCCGGGGTAGGGGGTCAGGCCCCGCCCGAGCCCGGTCAGCGGGATGGGTGCGAAGGCCTTCCGGCCGAACCCCTGCCGCATCGAATCCGCGTGCTCCGCTGCGGCCAGCACGCGGTCGACGACGCCGAGCTGGTCGTAGATCTCCATGGACCGCGAGTGCACGCCGAGGGCGCGGGACTCCAGGGTGGGGCCGTCCTTGCCGTCCACCACGACCACGCGGACGCCGAGCCTCGTCAGCCAGTTGGCCAGCATGAGGCCCGTGGGACCCGCGCCCACCACCAGCACGTCGGTGTCCCGTCCTGTCGTATCCCCCATGGCGATCGGCGGCGGGCGCCGCTCAGCGCCCCAGGATCGTGCAGACGCAGGCGCGATTGCCCTCGGCGTCGGCGAGGACCGTGAACGACGGCGCCTCCGCGTCGTCGACCACCGTACCGCCCGCGGCGACGGCGGCCGCGATCCGGGCCTCCGCGGCGTCGTGCGGCACCCACAGGTCGATGTGGAAGCGCTGTCGGGGGGTCTCGTGGGCGTCGGTGTGCTGGAACCACAGGAGGGGGACGCGCCCTCCCGGGTCGGCGACGTCGTCACCGTCCACCACGCCCGCGTCGCCGGTCAGCAGGGCCGCCCAGAACGGTCCGATCGCGGCGACGTCGGCCGTGTCGAGGGCGAGCTCGACGACGGCGGGCGCCGCAGGGTCCGCCGCGATGCCCCGCTCGCCGGCGATCCAACTGATCCGGCGGGCGAGGTCGACGTCCCGCTCCGTCACGCCGGAGGCGTCATGGCTGAGGAGCGTGACGTCGACGTGCGGGTAGGTCAGCACGACGTCGGGGTGATGGCCCGCCTGCTCCGCGAGCTCACCGATTGCCGTGACGAGGGCGAGGCCCGTGGCGAAATCGCCTGTCACGAAGCGGGCGTGCAGGGCCCGGGCCAGCTTGCGCCAGTCGTCCAGGCCGGCATCGAGGAGCTGCTGCGTGGTGAGGATGGTCATGCGGCCAGTATGGCCCGGAGACCCCGGGTCCGTGAAGGTCCCGGAGCCGGTCCGACGGCCAGTGCGGGGGCGGAGCACCCCGCAGGGGCCCGGGCACCGGGGGCCGTCGATTTGACTCGCCGTCGGCCACCGTTCAGGGTTTGATGTCTGTCACATCCGTTCACACCACGCGGTCGCGGTTCCGTTCCGGAGCCTGCGGGCGCGGAAGGACCCCCACCCCCATGCCTGCCTCCTCCCTTCCGGCGCCCGCGTCCACCCACGCGCCCGCCGGTGACCATCAGTCCCCCCACCTGACCCGGGCGTTGAGCAACCGCCACATCCAGCTGCTCGCGATCGGCGGTGCCATCGGCACCGGGCTCTTCATGGGGTCAGGGAAGACCATCTCGCTCGCCGGGCCCTCCGTGATCTTCGTGTACATGATCATCGGGTTCATGCTCTTCTTCGTCATGCGCGCCATGGGGGAGATCCTGCTCTCCAACCTCGAGTACAGGTCCTTCAGCGATTTCGCCGGCGATCTCCTCGGACCGTGGGCGGGGTTCTTCACCGGCTGGTCCTACTGGTTCTTCTGGGTGGTCACCGGGGTGGCGGACATCGTCGCCATCGCGGGCTACGTCGACATCCTCGCCCCGGGGACCCCGCTGTGGATCCCCGCCCTGGCCACCCCCGTGGTGCTGCTGCTCCTGAACCTGCCCACGGTGAAGGCGTTCGGTGAGGCGGAGTTCTGGTTCGCGATCATCAAGGTCGTCGCCATCGTGGCGCTGATCGTCACCGGCATCGTCATGATCGCCACGCACTTCACCTCGCCCGGCGGCCAGGTCGCGGCGCTGGAGAACATCTGGAACGACGGCGGCATGTTCCCGCACGGCCTGTTCGGCTTCATCCTCGGCTTCCAGATCGCGATCTTCGCCTTCGCCGGCATCGAGCTCGTCGGGACCGCGGCGGCGGAGACGAAGGACCCCGAGAAGACCCTCCCGCGCGCGGTGAACTCGATCCCCGTCCGGGTGCTCCTCTTCTACGTCGGCGCCCTCACCGTCATCATGGCCGTCAACCCGTGGCGCACCATCGACGCCGCCAACAGTCCGTTCATCGGCATGTTCACGCTCGCCGGGCTCGGGATCGCCGCCGTCGTCGTGAACCTCGTGGTGCTGACCTCCGCCGCCTCCAGCGCGAACTCGGGGATCTACTCGACGTCGCGCATGGTGTTCGGGTTGGCGCAGGACGGCAACGCGCCGAAGTCCTTCGGGAAGCTGAGCCCACGCCAGGTACCCCAGAACGCGCTGCTCTTCTCGTGCATCTTCCTCCTCGCCGGCCTGATCCTGCTGTACTCGGGCGATTCCGTGATCGGCGCGTTCACGATCGTCACCTCGGTGGCGTCCGTCCTCACCATGTTCGTCTGGTCCATGATCCTGATCAGCTACCTGGCGTTCCGCCGCCGCCGCCCGGAACTGCACGAGCAGTCGGCGTTCAAGATGCCCGGGTCCGCGTTCATGCCGTACGTGGTCCTGGCGTTCTTCCTGTTCATGCTGGTCGCGCTCGCGCAGGCGGACGACACCCGCCTGGCCCTGTTCGTGGCTCCTCTGTGGTTCCTGTTCCTCGGCGCGGCGTGGTCCGTCAACCGTAGGACGCCCCTCCAGCAGGCCCGCATCGAGAAGCACCGTGCCGCACTGGAGGCGGAGCGGTCCCTGGTCGAGGCTCGCGGCTAGCCCCGCCATCGGGAGGGCCGTCCCCTCGGGGGCGGCCCTCCGTCGTGTCGGCGGCCGCCGTGGTCCGCGTGCGCCCGGCCGGGAGGGGCACCTCCCCACCTCTCCGACGGGGCGTCAAGGTTCGGCTGCCATACTGCGGGATGCCCCGACTCCGAATCCACCCGGGCCTCGGCGCCCTCAGGGCCCGTTTCGACGGCGGCCTCAGGGACCGGCTCCGCGCCGCGGCGATCACTCCGCAGCTGCTCCTGGCGGCCAAGGCAGCGCTCGCCGCGGCGCTCGCCTGGACGATCGCCCTCGCCATCCCCGGCACCGCCTCCCAGTACCCCTACTACGCCCCACTGGGCGCGCTCCTGGCGATCTACCCGACCGTCGCGGGGACCGTGAAGCTCGGCCTGCAGACCGTCGTCGGGCTCACCATCGGGATCCTCCTCGCGTACGTCGCGGTGTGGGCGGGGGACCCGAACTGGCTGACCATCGCGTTCGTCGTGGGGGTCGGAGTGCTCCTCGGCGGGGTGCTCAGGCGGACGGCCGGCGGGGGGTCGGGCATCGCGTCGGCCGGACTGTTCGTGCTCGTCATCGGCAATGAGGACCTGGGTTACTCGCTGGGCTACCTGGTCCAGACCGTCGTGGGGGTCGGCGTCGGACTCGCGGTCAGTGCGCTGATCCTGCCGCCACTCCACCTCGATGACGCCGTCGGGCAGATGAGCAGCCTGCGCCGGACCGCGGCACGCCAGCTCCAGGAGATGGGTGAGGCGCTCGAGGAGGACTGGGCGGAGGAGGACCCGCGGTGGACGGAGCGCCGCGACGATCTCACGGCGTCGGCCCGGAGCGCGCGGAGCGCCCTGCAGTTCGCGGACGAGAGCCGGAAGGGCAACGTGCGTCGGCGCTTCCACCCGCGGGACATGACCCAGGACTACCGGCACGTCGAGGTCCTGGAGGTCGTCGCCGCCCACACCCTGAACATCACCAACATGCTGCAGGACGGGCTGCACGGGACGGCCACCGAGCGTCCCCTGTCCGCGGCGGTCCGCGTGCCCCTGCAGGCGGCGTTCGTGGCCGTGGGAAACGTCCTGGACCTGTGGACGGTCGAGGAGATGGACGCCGGGACCGTCGAGGACGCCGAGCGGGCACTGAAGGACCTGGAGAGGGCGGCCTACGAGTCCTCCTCGGCGACCGTCCCGTTCGGATCGGCGGCCGCGATCGGCATGAACCTGCACCGCATCCTGCAGGCCGTCCGGCCCGAGCCGCGCGCCGCCGGGGAGCCCTGACCCAGGACGCCGGAAAGGGCGCCCCGGAGAGCGCCCTTTCCGTGCTGCGTGCGGCTCAGGTCAGGTCGCGGGTCTTCGAGTAGCGGGCGATCGCCTTCTGCGTCGACCGGTTGGTCAGGACCTGGATGGTGGTGCTGACCGCACCCGAGATGACGGCGAACACCAGGGCGGAGCGCAGGGTGTTCTCCAGGCCGTCCTTGCTCTTGGGCGGTGCCTCGCCCGTGATCTTCTCCCACAGGAAGTCGACGAGCTTCGTCCCGACGAAGCCCGCGCCCGCACTCAATCCCACACCGAGCAGTTTGAACACGACGTTCATGGTTTTCTCCTTCTGGTCCGTTGGTTCCTGCGTCCAGCCTAGCCGGGCCGATCCCCTCGACGCAGGTGTAGGCTCGGTAGCGCTCAAGCAACAACGACAGGGGAGCGCCGATCCGCAGCATGCTGCCGGAGCGGGCGCTGAGAGTGCGGACCGCCGCAGACCCTCGAACCTGATCCGGCTAGTACCGGCGAAGGGAGTCGAGTTCTCAGGGCGCGCGGCAACCGTGCGCCCTCCCCTCCTGCCACCCAGGAGGAATCAGCATGGCATCATCAACGGCCCTCAACGGCCTCTCCCCCCGCACCAGCCAGTGGCGCGTCGTCGACATCGTGGTGGCCTCGGTCATCGCCGTCGCCGTCGGCGTGCTGTTCTTCGCCTGGTCCGCGGGCTACTCGGGCATCAGCGTGCTCACTGCGGGCTTCCCGCCGCTCGCGGGCCTGTACTCCGGCGGGTGGCTCATCGCCGGCGTGCTCGGCGGGCTGATCATCCGGAAACCCGGCGCCGCGATCTACTGCGAGGTCCTCGCGGCCGCGGTCTCCGCCCTGATCGGCACGCAGTGGGGCGTGGGCGTCCTCCTCTCCGGCGCCATCCAGGGGGCGGGCGCCGAACTCGTGTTCCTGCTGTTCCTCTACCGGAAGTGGAACCTGCCCGTCGCCCTCCTCGCGGGCCTCGGCGCGGGCCTGGCGCTGGCGATCAGCGAGAACATCCTCTACAACGCGCTCTGGAGCCTGGAGTTCAAGCTCCTGTACGTCGTGTTCGCTGCCGTCTCCGGCGTCGTCATCGCGGGCCTGCTGTCGTGGCTGGCCATGCGCGGGCTCGCCAGGACGGGCGTGCTGTCCTCCTTCGCCGCCGGCCGCACGGCGGACGTGTGACACCAGCACAGGTGCCGTCCCCGGGCGCTGTCTCGGTCAGCGCCCGGGGGTGGGGCTGGCGCCACGCGGGCCGGAAGGCCTTCGCCGCCCGCCACCTCGACCTCGACCTCCGGCCCGGTGAGCGCGTCCTGCTCCTCGGCGCGTCCGGTGCGGGCAAGTCCACCGTGCTGCACGGCCTGGCCGGGCTGCTCGGCAGCCAGGACGAGGGCGAGCAGGAGGGCGAGCTCCTGCTCGACGGCGCCCGCCCCGCCGACGTACGGGGCCGCGCCGGCCTGGTGCTGCAGGACCCCGAGACCCAGGTGGTCCTCGCGCGCGTCGGCGACGAGGTGGCCTTCGCCGCCGAGAACCTCGCGGTCCCGCGGGAGGAGATCTGGCGGCGCGTGCACCGCGCCCTCGACGACGTCGGCCTCGACCTGGCGCTCGACCACCCGACCACCGCGCTCTCCGGTGGCCAGAAGCAACGTCTCGCCCTCGCCGCCGTCCTCGCCATGGAACCGGGCCTGCTCCTGCTCGACGAGCCGACCGCGAACCTCGACCCCGACGGCGTCCTGGAGGTCCGCGATGCCGTCGTCCGCGTCCTCGAGCGCACCGGCGCGACCCTCGTCGTCGTCGAACACCGCGTCGCCGTCTGGGCCGACGTCGTCGACCGCGTGATCGTGCTCGACGCCGCCGGCGGCGTCCTCGCCGACGGCGCCCCCGGGACGGTGCTGGTCCGGGAGGACACACGCGCCCGGCTCGCCGAGGCGGGCGTATGGCTCCCCGGCCGGCAACCGCCGGTCGGCGGACCGGTGCCCGACGGCGGCGGGGCGGTCCTGCTGTCCGCGCGGGGCCTGGCGGTCGCCCGGTCGAAGCGTGGCCCCGCCGCCGTCGCGGACCTCGCACTGGACGTGCGGGCCGGGGAGGCGCTGAGCATCACCGGGCCCAACGGCGCCGGGAAATCCACGGCCGCCCTCACGCTCGGCGGCCTGCTGCGCCCCCGCGCGGGACGGATCGAGGCGTCGCCGGAGCTCGCCGGCACCGCCGGCGCCGACCCGTTCCGCTGGCGCTCCGCGCAGCTCGTGCAGCGCATCGGGACGGTCTTCCAGGAACCCGAGCACCAGTTCCTCACCCCGAGCGTGGGGGAGGAGCTCGCGTTCGGGCCGCGGAGGGTCGGCGGGCCCCCGGACCCCCGGCGCGCCACGGAACTGGCCGAACGGCTGCGGCTCACCCACCTGCTGCAGGCCAACCCGTTCACGCTCTCCGGCGGGGAGAAGCGGCGGCTGTCGGTGGCGACGATGCTCGCCACCGCGCCGCGCGTCCTGATCCTCGACGAGCCGACGTTCGGCCAGGACGCCCTCACGTGGGCGGAACTCGTGACGCTCCTGCGGGAACTGATCGGCGACGGCGTCGCCGTCGTCCCGGTGACGCACGACGCCGAGTTCATCGCGGCCCTCGGCGGGGCGACCCTGCGCGTCAGCGGCGGGGCGGGCCGGCTGGTGGCCCGGTGAGCGGCGACCACCTGACGCCGGTCCTCACCGGCCGGACCCTCCTGCGGGCCAACCCGGTGTCGAAGCTGTTCGCGGCCACCGTCATCACGCTGGCCCTCCTGGCCAGCATCGACTGGGTCAGCGCCGCGGTGGTCCTCGGCTGCGAGCTCGCCCTTCTGCCGCTGCTGGGCATCAGCGTGGTGGGGCTCGCCCGGCGGATCTGGCCCCTGCTGGTCGCCGCCCTGCTGGGGGCGTACGGGACGGCGCTGCTCGCGGAGAAGACGGGGGACGTCCTGCTCGACGTCGGGCCGTTCCTCTTCACCGAGGGCTCCGTGGCCGGGGGCATCGCCGTCGGGCTGCGCGGCCTGGCGCTCGCCCTGCCGGGGATCTTCATCCTGCTCACCACGGACCCCACGGACCTGGCCGACGCCCTGGCGCAGAAGCTGCACCTCCCGCACCGTTTCGTCCTCGGGGCGCTGGCGTCGCTGCGGCTCGTGGGCCTGCTGGTGGAGCAGTGGGAGATGCTCGGGCTCGCCCGGCACGCCCGCGGCATCGGCTCGGACGGATCCGTCGTCGCCCGGACCCGGAACCTGCTGGGGCAGTCGTTCGGCCTGATCGTGCAGGCCATCCGGCGTGCCACCCGGCTCGCGACGGCCATGGAGGCCCGCGGCTTCGGCGGAGGTACACGCACGTGGGCGAGAACGAGCACGTTCTCGGTGCTCGACGTCGGCGTGGCCGTCGTCGGGCTCGGCATCGCGGTGGGGGCGACGACGGCGGCCGTCCTCGCCGGCACGTGGAACTTCGTCCTGTCCTGATCCGGCGTCCCGACGCGGTCTCGGCCCCCGGGGGCCCGCTCGAGCGGGCCCCCGGTGCCGGGTGGGACAGCGTGGACGGGACCGGCTAGAGCACGTCCGAGAGGAACGACCTCAGGCGGGGCGTCTGCGCATCGTCGAAGATCGCGGCCGGCGGGCCGGACTCCACCACGACGCCGCCGTCCATGAACGTCACGGTGTCCGAGACGTTGCGCGAGAAACCCATCTCGTGGGTGACGACGACCATGGTCATGCCCGCCGTCGCGAGATCCGCCATGAGCGCCAGGACGCCCTTGACGAGCTCGGGGTCCAGCGCCGAGGTGGCCTCGTCGAAGAACATGACCTCGGGGTCCATGGCCAGCGCACGGGCGATCGCCACGCGCTGCTGCTGCCCGCCCGAGAGGTTGCCGGGACGGACGTCCGCCTTGTGCCTGAGTCCCACCAGGTCCAGCTGGGCGAGGGCCTTGCTCCGGGCCTCGTCCGCCGGCATCTTCCGGAGCTTCCGCAGCGCCAGCGACACGTTGTCGAGCACGCTCTTGTGCGGGAACAGGTTGAACTGCTGGAACACCATGCCGATGCGCCGGCGCAGCTCGTCCGGGTTGTCCTTCAGGACGGACCGGCCGTCCAGGAGGATGTCCCCCTGGTCGGGTTCGATGAGCCGGTTCAGGACGCGCAGGAGGGTGGACTTGCCGGACCCGGAGGGGCCGATGACCGACGCCGTCGTGCCCTGCTCGACGTGCAGGTCGATCCCACGCAGCACGTGGTTGGAGCCGAAGGACAGGTGCAGGTTCCTGCCCGTCAGGGTGCCTGATTCGATCGTCTTCACGCCTTGGCTCCTTCGCCGATCTTCGCGGCCAGCTCGTCCGGCTCGGGCTTCTGCTTCTTGCCCACACGGAGCCGGTTGTCGATGAAGTTGACCAGGTGCGTGAGCGGGATGGTCAGGCACAGGTAGAGCACGCCGGCGGCGATGAGCGGTGACAGGTTGCCGGTGTTGCTCGCGGCGTCGTTACCCACCCGGAAGAGCTCGCGCTCACTGGCCACGAGGCCGATGAAGTAGATGAGCGAGGACTCCTTGATGAGCGAGATGAACTGGTTCACCAGGGCGGGCAGCACGCGCCGCACGCCCTGGGGGATCACGACGAGCTGCATCGAGGAGCTGTAGCTGAAGCCCAGGGCCCGCGACGCCTCCAGCTGGCCCTTCTCCACGCTCTGGATCCCCGAGCGGAAGATCTCGCCGATGTACGCGGAGGCGATCAGCGACAGGGCGAGGATGCCCAGCGGGTACGGGCTGGTGCTGCCCGTGACCTGCCGGAAGATCGGTCCGAGCCCGAGGCCGATGAGCAGGATGATCACGACGGCGGGCAGGCCCCGGAAGATGTCCGTGTAGATGCGCGCGATCCACCGCAGCACACGGTTGCGGGAGATCCCCATGACGGCGAGGATCATCCCGGCGATCGTGCCGATGATCCCCGACACCAGGGCGAGCATGAGCGTATTGGGCAGTCCGACGGTCAGGAGGTCCGGCAGGACCGCCGCCATCGCCTCCCAGTCGAAGAAGGTCTTCCCGAGCTGTTCGAGGGCATCCATGCAGGAACCGCTACTTTACTTCCACGGCTTTGCTGCCGGGCTTCCAGTCGGAGGGCATCTCGCGGTCCGGGTACCACTCCTTGGTCAGTTCGCTCCACGTGCCGTCGGCGATCACGGCGTCGAGGCCCGCGTTGAGGGCGTCGATGAGCGGCTGGTTGTCGCTGTTCACGGCGTACGCGGTGAAGTTCTCCGTGTTGATGATGGTCTCTGCGATCGTGGTGTCGTCGCCGTCCTTCACCTGTCCCGTGGCCTGCTGCGACGGGGCCACCCAGGCGTCCACCTGGCCGTTCTTCACGTTCGCGTAGACGGTGTTGTAGTCGGGGAAGCGCACGGGCTCGAGGCCGAGGGTGTTGGAGACGTAGTCGTCCTGCACGGTGCCCTGGACGACGCCGATGCGGGTGCCCTCCGAGAGGGAGTCGAAGCCCGTGACCGAGGAGCCGTTCTTCGTGACGACGGCCATGTAGCCGAAGTCGTAGCCGTTGCTGAAGCCGACGTTCTCGCGGCGCTCGGCGGTGGTGGAGATCGAGGAGGATCCGACGTCGAACTGCTTGTTCTGCACCTGGGCGAGGAGCGCCGAGAAGTCCGTCGACGCGAATTCGACCTCGAGGCCCAGTTCGTCGCCGATGGCGCGGAGCAGCTCGTTGTCGTAGCCGGTGAAGACGCCGTCCTTGAGGAAGATGTTCGGCGGGGCGTCGGAGAGCGTGCCGACGCGCAGGGTGCCGTCGGAGATGAGGCCGAGCTTCGACGTGTCGATCTCGTCGACCGGGGTCGTGGAGTCGGTCGTGTACTGGTCGAGCGACTGCTGGTCGCTTCCGGCCAGCGCGTCGGTGGTCTCGGCGGGCTCGCTGCTGCCGCTGCCGCAGGAGACGGTCAGGGCGAGGAGGGGGACGGCGAGGGCCGCGAGGGCCTTGCGGGAGAGGTTCATGGTGTCCTTCGGGAATGCTGGCCCCGGGTGGGGGCGCGGGAACGGGTGGTGCCGGGGACCGGATCACGGCGAGGAGGATGCTGGGCTGCTGGGTGACACGCTCACTGTTCTGGGCTGTGCGCAGGCGCGGTCGCCGTCACCGGGAGGGTTCGGGGGCCGCACGACGCCGTACTTGCCAACCGGGGGACTTGTCCCGGCGGCCGAATCTTCACCTGGAGCACCCCACTACGGGAGAGGGTTGCTGTCCAGCCGGCCAGGGCCGAGGGCTGGAACTCTTGATTGCAGGCAAAACGCTAGGGCAGCACGGAGCGCCGGGTCAAAACGAGAAGGGCCGAAATGCGACACGTGACGTAGCACAGGGGCGTTCGAGGGCCCTTGTGTGGCGGAGATTACACGAAACGGTCCACGAGGTCCGTGAGTTCCGCGGTCAGGGCGCTCGAGGTGCGGAGTTCCTGGCCGTCCAGGGAGAGCACCGGCGCGAGGAGCCGGATGCTCGAGATCAGCCATACGGCGTCGGCGTCGAGCAGGTGGTGCGGTTCCAGCGGCCCGTAGCCGAGCTCCCACCCCTGCTCCTTCGCGGCGGCGAACAACGCGCTCTGGGAGGTGCCCGGAAGGATGCCGCTCTCGAGCTGCGGCGTGAGGAGGGTCTTCCGGCCGTCGCGGTCGTGGGCGAGGAGCACCGTCGACGTCGGGCCCTCCAGGACCTTGCCGTCGGAGGAGGTGAAGATGACGTCGTCGGCGCCGTGCGCCTTCGCGTATCGGACGGCGGCCATGTTGACGGCGTAGGAGAGGGTTTTGGCGCCCATCAGCAGCCACGGCGCGCGCTGGGCGACGGTGCTGTCGTAGCCGCGCTCGAGGAAGAGGACCTTCAGGCCCGTCTCGCGCTGCCGGAGGGTGGCGTCCGGGACGCGCGACACCTGCACCCAGGCCGTGGCCCGCCCGGCGCCCTCGACACCGCGCGTGGCGATCAGCTTCACGACGGCGTGTCCCTGGTCCGGTTCCGCCGCCGCGAACTCGCGCAGGCCCGTGCGGATCGCGCGGCTCCAGGCGTCGGCGGCCGGCACGGTGAGATCCAGGGCGGCGGCCGACGACGCCAGGCGGGCCAGATGCGCCTGCTCCTTGCGGGGGGAGCCGTCGACGGCGAGCAGGGACTCGAAGATGCCGTCCCCGCGGGTGGCGCCGAGATCGGTGGCCATCAGCTGCGGCCGCGACGCGTCGACGACCTCGCCGTCGTCGTGGGCCGGGTCCAGGAACACGAGAACTGTCATGGGCCACAGCGTATCCGCTCGGCACCGACCGGGGAGGCGGAGACAGGAAGGCCGGGCCGCAGGGATGCGGCCCGGCCCAGGGTCGGGATCGGTTACTTCCGATCGTTGTCCTGTGCATGATCCTTGGCCGTGTCGGCCATTCCACCACTGTCCGCCATACAGTCCTCTTCCAGCCGAACCGGTCCGCGGTCCGCCGTGGGCTGCCGCAGTCTGACCCGTTCATCGTCCACCCGACGGGAGGGCCCCGGTACCGGCAGGATCCGCTTGACATCCGCCCTCGGGGAGGATCGGCCCCGGACGCGTGTCCCGTGCAGGGTCATCGGGGAGAGGCAGTCATGGTCCGCCCCCACCGCCCACCAGCCCTGCGGCCGGTCATCGGTGCCGTCCCGGCGCCGCGGCCGGGGCATCGGAGGGGAAGTCGGACCCCAGGGCGGACAGGACACCGCGCGCCTTCGTCCGCACCTCGGCCCATTCCTCGTTCGGGTCCGAGTCGGCGGTGATCGCCCCGCCGACGCCCAGCGTGAGGCGCGTGGCGTCGCCGTCGTCCGCCAGCACGAGCGTGCGGATGACGACGGCGAGATCCGTGGCGCCGGTCAGGCTGAAGTACCCGGCGGCGCCCGAGTAGGGGCCGCGAGGACCCTGCTCCAGGCGGTCCAGGATGCCCATGGTGCTGATCTTCGGCGCACCCGTCATGGAGCCGGCCGGGAAGGCGGATGCGACCACCCCGGCGCGCGCAGTGCCGGGGCGCAGGCGGGCGTCGATGCTGCTCACCATCTGGTGGACGGTGGCGTAGGACTCGATGTCGCACAGCCGGCTCACGGTGACCGAGCCCGGGACCGCGTGGTGCGAGAGGTCGTTGCGGAGCAGGTCGACGATCATGATGTTCTCCGCGCGGTCCTTCGCCGAGCCCCGGAGGTCCTCGAGCAGGGCGGCGTCCTCCGCCGGGTCCGCGGACCGCCCGCGCGTGCCCTTGATCGGTTCGGCCCGCATGCGGCCGTCCTGCGTGAGCCTGAGGAAGCGTTCGGGGGAGGTGCTGGCGACCGCGAAGCCCGGGAAGCGGAGGTAGTGCGCGAAGGGCGCCGGGCTCGCGGCGCGCAGGCGGAGGTAGGTCGCCAGCGGATCGAGGCGCTCGACCCGCGACGAGAGCGACGTCGTCAGGCAGACCTCGTAGGTGTTGCCGTCGGCGATCTCGGCCTGCGCGCGCCGGGTCTTCCCGAGGTACTCCTCGCGGGAATCCCGGGCGGTGAAGCGGGGCGCCGGGGGCGGGGCCGACGGCGGGACGGGCGCCGGGGCCGCGACGGCCCGGCGCGCCTCCGCCAGCCAGGCCTCACGGTCCGGGTCGCGCCGGCCATCCGCGAGCGTGAGCAGGAAGACGGCACTCTCCGCGTGGTCGACGACGACGGCTCGGCCCGCGAAGAGCAACGCGGCGTCGGGGAGGGCCCCGGCCGGGGTCGGCACGGCCGAGCCTCCCGTCTCCCGCTTGAGCTCGTAGCCGAGGTAGCCCAGCCACCCCAGCGCGAAGCCGCAGTCGAAGCCCTCCGGGGTGCGGACCGCCCGGCGGCCCCAGACGTCGTCGAGCCAGCGGAAGAAGGGCTCGCGGATGCGCGTGGTGACCGGGCCGGCGGTGATCTCCGTGGTGCCGTCCCGGTGGAGGGCCTGCTGCCCGAAGACGCCCGACGCGTCCGCCAGGATGCTGAAGCGATTCCGCCCGTCCGGCAGGGGCGTCGCGGTCGCGGCATCGGAGCTGTCCAGCCAGACCGCCGCGGGGGACGCTCCGTACAGGGACGAGAACAGCGCCGCGGTGTCCGGTACAGCGTCGATGCGCTCGCAGTCCAGCCGGAGCCCGCGCCGGCCCGCGCGCTCCGGCGCGAGCAGGATCGCGCACGCCGGCACCCCGGTGAGGGCGAGGCGGACGGCGTGCGGTGACGGGACCCCCCGGTGGCCCTGCACGACGACGTCGGCGGCGGCCCCGGGATCGTCGTGCGCGAGCCAGGCCTCCTCCTGGTCCGCCCAGCGCTGCCAGAAGGGCACATAGGCCTCGCCGTCGCGTGCGATCGCGGTCCGGTGCCGTACCTCGGCGTCCGCCTCGATCCAGATGACGGCGTCCAGGTGGGGCCGGGCCGCGGCAGCCGCCGCTCCCACGCCTTCGAGGAGTACGATCTCGGCCGGCGCCGTCGTCCGTTCCGGGCCGTCCTGCCCGCGGTCCCAGTCCCAGGCGCTCCAGCGGGCCGGCCGGCCGGCCCGCAGGGGGCGCAGCACGCGCTCCACGTAGCGGCCGATGCCGTCGTCGAGCCCGTCCCAGCCCGGGTAGATGTCCTCGAGGTGGAAGACGCTGACGCTGTGGTGTTCGCGGAGGAGTGCGGCGAGCTCGACGGCGAGGGTGGTCTTCCCGGCCCCGGACCGCCCGTCGAGGGCGATGAGCAGGGGCGCGTCGGAGGGCACGGTCAGGCCGCGGCGAGCAGGGCGCCGACGCCCACGAAGAGCGAGCCGAAGGTGCGGTTGAGGATGACCTGCCCGCGGTCGTCGCGCGTGAACCGGCGGAACGAGCGGGCGGCACCGGCGTAGAAGAACCACATGACGAGCACGTCGATGACGACGACGGTCACGGCCAGGACGGCGTACTGCGCGAGCAGCGGGCGGTCCGGGCGGATGAACTGCGGGATCAGGGCGAGGAAGAACACGATGGCCTTCGGGTTGAGCAGGTTCACCCAGAGGCCGCGGCGGGCCATCGAGAGTGCGCCCTCGTCGACCTGCCGGGCGCGGACGTCGCCGGGCTCCGGTGGAGCGAGGAACTTCCGCACGCCCAGGTAGACCAGGTACGCGGCGCCGGTGTACCGGATGAGGTTGAAGGCCAGCGGCGAGTTGGCGACGAGGAGGCCGACCCCCGCGCCGGCGATCCCGACGTGCACCAGCAGGGCCGCCTGCTGGCCGAGGATCCCCCAGATGGAGCGGCGGAACCCGACCGTCAGCGCGTTGCTCATGGTGTTCACGGCTCCCGCCCCGGGCATGAAGCTGATGAGCGTCTGGGCGCCGAGCAGCGCCAGCCAGAGGGAGGGATTCACCCGTTCATGGTACGCATCGCCGGCCGGGGCGGCGGAACGCTACGCGCCGAGCTCGTTGCGCACGAACCGGACGACGCCGTCCACCGCTCCGTCGACCATCCGCCACGTGGCGTCGAAGTCGCTGGCGTCCCCGTACCAGGGGTCGTAGATGCCGAGGTCCTGCAGGTCCGTGTCCGTGGTCGACGGGTCGAACTCGCGCAGGAGGTGGATCCTGTCCCGTGCGTCGCCGTCGGGCGCGTCCCGGCGCAGCACGCGGTAGTGGTCCAGGTCCAGGGCGAGGATGAGGTCGCGCTCGTGGTACCAGTCGGCCTCGAAGCGTCGGGCACGGTGCAGGTGGCTCTCGATGCCGAGTTCCGCCAGCCTGGCTGCCGCACGCCGGTCGATCGGCCGGCCGGCCTCCCAGTCGGTGGTCCCCGCGGAGTCGACGGCGACGTCGTCCTGCAGGCCCGCCCGCCTGAAGGCGTGCGCGAGCATGAGCTCGGCCATGGGGGAGCGGCAGATGTTGCCGGTGCAGACGGTGACGATGCGGTACATCCCGCCAGCCTATCGGCGGCCGGTCAGGCGCGCGCGAGGATCTCCACGCTCGGCAGGAGGAACACGCCGTCGTCCGCGCGCCCCCACCTGCGCCACCCCTCTGCGAGGCCCTGCAGGGTGGGCTGGTCGGCGAGGCCGCGCTCCAGGGTCTGTTCCGCGAAGGCCGAGTGCAGCACGCGCTCGGCCCAGGACTCCGCGTACGCGCGCCGGTCCGCCGGGGTGGCGTACACCCACGTCGACGACGACACCTCGACCTCCGCGAAGCCTGCCGCAGCCGCCCACCCGGGGAGGCGCCGACCGGCGTCGGGCTCGCCGCCGTTCCCGCGCGCCAGCCCCCCGTAGAGGTCCCGCCACGCGTCGAGCTCGGCCACGGCGGGATACCAGGTCATCGCGCCGAAGTCCGCCTCGCGGGCGGCCACGATCCCGCCGGGCCGCACGGCGCGCCGCATCTCCCGGAGCGCCGCCACCGGATCGGCGAGGTGCTGCAGCAGCTGGTGCGCGTGCACGACGTCGAACGACTCGTCGGGGACGTCGAGGTCGTACACGTTGCCCTCGCGGAACTCCACATTGGCCACGTCCGCGTAGGTGTCCGACGCCTGCGCGACCACGTCGGCGGACCGGTCGAGGCCAAGCACGGACCCGGGCGCCACGAGATCCGCGAACCCGGCGGTGATGCTGCCCGGCCCGCACCCGATGTCCAGCAGGTCCATCCCGCTCTCGAGGAGGGGTTCGAGGTAGGCGGCCGAGGACGCGACGGTGCGCAGCGCATGCGCGGACGTCACGCTCGGGTGGTGTCCGTGGGAGTAGACCTCATCACTCATGCTTCGAAGGCTAACCGTCGGGCCGGTCCCCAGCCAGCCCGACGCCGTCCCGCGCCTCGTCCTTCGCGGCGATCGTGGCGTCGGTGACCTCCTGCATCATGTCCCGCAGCAGGCCCAGCTGCTCGTCGGTGTACCGGTCGAGGACGCCGTTGATGTGGCGGGCGAGGGGCGCGAACAGCATCGCGCCGGTGCTGAGGGCCTTGTCGGTCATCTGGAGGTGGACCTGCCGCCGGTCCGTCTCGCTGCGGCGCCGCGTGACATGGCCGGCGGAATGGAGGCGGTCGACCAGGGCGGTGGTGGCCGGCGAGCTCAGATTGAGTTCCTCGCGCAGCAGCCCGGGGGTGACGGTGAGGCCGGCCCGCGCCGCGCCCATCATGATGCTCAGGGCGTGGAGATCCGTGCGGTACAGGCGGTCGCGGTCACTGACGGCCTCCACGTAACGCTCGGTCTCGATGGTGAACTGCCGCATGAGTGCCATGAGTTCGTCCCTCGCGGCCATGAATCCTCGCCTTCTTCTTTCCCTCCAGCTTAGGCCGATTCCCTTTATCTCCATCATAGATATACTTTGTTGCAGAAGGAATCCGAGGAAGGCGTTGACATCGATGAAGAACAAGTGGTTGCGGGTGCTCCTGCCCGTCGTCGTGGTGCTGATCTGGCTGGTCGGTGCCGCGGTGGGCGGCCCCACCTTCGGGCGGCTCGAGGAGGTCTCGAGCAACGACCAGGCGTCCTTCCTGCCGGCCAGCGCCGAGTCGACCGAGGCCGGGGAGCTGCAGCAGGGGTTCAGTGACTCGGACGCCCTCCCCGCAGTGATCGTCGCCGAATCGGACACCGCGATCGACCCGCGCGACCTCGGCACCTACGAGGAGCTGGGCGCGACGCTCGGGGAGGTCGAGGGACTCCAGCCCCCGGCCGAGGGGGCGCCGGCGGTCGCCGGTCCCATCCCCTCGGAGGACGGGTTCGCCGTCCAGTACATCGCCTTCGTCTCCGCCGACGCCGAACTCACCGAGGTGGTCGGCGAACTGCGCACCATCCTCGACGACGAACTGCCCGACGGCGTCACCGGCTACGTGACCGGCCCCGCCGGGCTCACCAACGACCTCGTCGACGCCTTCGGCGGGATCGACGGCATCCTGCTCGCCGTCGCGCTCGGCGCGGTGTTCGTCATCCTGCTCGCCGTGTACCGGTCCATCGTGCTGCCGTTCCTCGTCCTGCTGACGTCGGTGTTCGCCCTGGCGACGTCGATCCTGCTGATCTTCGGGCTCGCGAAGCTCGACGTGATCCAGCTCAGCGGCCAGAGCCAGGGCATCCTCTCGATCCTCGTGATCGGCGCGGCAACGGACTACGCGCTGCTGCTCGTCGCCCGGTTCAGGGAGGCCCTGGTGGGGAACGCGACGAAGTGGGAGGCCATGCGCGAGGCTTTCCGTGGTTCCTTCGAGCCGATCCTCGCCTCCGGCGCCACCGTGATCCTCGGCCTGCTGTGCCTGCTCTTCTCCGACCTCAATTCGAACCGGAGCCTCGGGCCGATCGCGGCCATCGGCATCGCCTTCTCGCTCGCCGCGGCACTCACGCTCCTGCCCGCGCTCCTGCTGCTCCTGGGCCGGGCGGCCTTCTGGCCCATGATCCCGCGCCACGACCCCGCGGCGGCCGCCGTCGTCGCGCCCCACCACGGCAGGCATGCGGCGGTGACGGATGCGGGGCCGGAGACCGGGCTCGAACAGCTCAAGGGCCTCTGGCGGCGTGTGGCCCTGCTCGTGGCCCGCCGACCCCGCGTGCTGTGGATCGCGTCCGTGCTCGTCCTGGGCGCAGGCGCCCTGGGGCTGACGCAGCTGCAGGCGAACGGGGTCCCGCAGTCCGCCGTGATCCTGACGCCGTCCAATGCGGTCGACGGCCAGGAGGCCCTTGCGCGCCACTTCGACGCAGGCTCCGGCAGCCCCGTCTACGTGGTCGCACCCGAGGCGGACCAGGCCGCGACGCTCGACGTCGTCACGGCGCAGGCGGGCATCTCCGACGTCGCCCTGACCGCGGACCGGAGCGGCGCCGCCGTCGTCCAGGACGGGCGGGTCCTCATCAGCGGGACGCTCGCCTACCAGGCCGACTCCGAGGAGGCCGAGGACGTGGTGCGTGAGCTGCGGACCGTGCTCGACGACGCCGGCGGAGGAGACGCGCTCGTCGGCGGTGTCACGGCGGTGGCGATCGACACGAACGACACCGCGCTCGCGGACCTCGTCAAGATCATCCCGATCGTCCTGTCGGTCATCCTCGTCGTGCTGATCCTCCTGCTCCGCTCCGTGCTCGCCCCGGTGCTCCTCGTGGCCAGCGTGGCGCTCTCCTACGCGACGGCCCTCGGCGTCTCGGCGCTGGTGTTCAACAACGTCTTCGGTTTCGAGGGGGCGGATGCGTCCGTGCCGCTGTTCGGCTTCGTGTTCCTCGTGGCCCTCGGGGTGGACTACAACATCTTCCTGATGACCCGGGTCCGGGAGGAGGCCCTCCGCATCGGCACGCGGCCCGGCATCCTGCGCGGACTCGGCGTGACGGGCGGCGTCATCACCTCGGCCGGCGTGGTCCTCGCGGCGACGTTCGCCGCGCTGGGCGTGATCCCGATCCTGTTCCTCGCGCAGATCGCGTTCATCGTGGCCTTCGGCGTCCTCCTCGACACCATCCTCGTGCGTTCGCTGCTCATCCCCGCGCTCTCGTACGACATCGGGCCGAAGATCTGGTGGCCGTCCAAGCTGGGCATGGTGCCGTCCCCGCGGTAGGGGTTCCGACGCCCGGCCGGGTTTCGGGTGCTGGGAGCGCAGCCGTGACGGGTCCCCGCAGCGGACCGGGACAGACCCGGGTCCGCGGGGAGCTTCCCGTCTCACAGCCCCCTCACATGGTGGGTGGAGATGCCTCCTAGGATCTGTCGGTACAAGTGGAGGATGACTCCCCGAGGCCGCACCGCCGGGCCCAGCCGCGTCGTGGTCGCGGTCGTGGGGATCGACGGCGCCGGCAAGACGACGGCAACCCGCGCGCTTGGCGACCTCTTGGGAACGGCGACGCCCGCCCTCGTCCTCGCCAACCCCTCGGGGCGGCGCACGATGACGGCGTGGACGGCGCAGCTCGGCATCGCCGTCCCGCCACGGATCCTCGATCTCCTCGAATCGGTGGTCCGGGCAGCCAACGTGCTCGCCAATCACGTGCGGGCCCGCCGGTTCGACGGCGTCGTGATCCTGGACCGGCACCTGTACTGCCAGCAGGCACTGCGCGCCGCCCGCGGATTGCCGCGCGGCAGGTTGCTCGCCCTGCTGACCCGGCTGCTGCCGGCCTCGGACGTCGTCGTCTTCCTCGATGTCAGCCCGGAGGAGGCCGCCCGCCGGATCACCGCCCGGGGGACCGACACCGAACGCGTCGAGGACCTGCGGGCCTACCGCGACGGCTATCTGGGGCTCCCCGAGTTCACCGGCTTCCGGCGCGTGGACGCCGACGGGCCTCTGCTCGCTGTCCTGGACGAGCTGGAACAGATCATCCAGGGACGGCGGCAGCACCCGATGCCGACCGCAGGGCGGCGGGCCTCGTCCGGCTGATCCGAGGACGCCGACGGGTGCCGCGCCACCCCCCCCCCCCCCGCCCCGGTACGGGGGTCCGGTACGGGGGTGCTGAGGTGAAGCGCAGTGGTCCTGCCGGGGAACGGTATGTTCCAGCGCAAGCTTTGCGCAAGAACGCCCGGGGATGCACGCCGCGCACCCGCCCTCGGTACCCTTGGATCGTGCCCCTACCTTCGACTCCGTCAGGCCCTGACCAGTATCAGGCGCGGTACCCCGCGGGCGGCGCGGCACGCCTTCCTGATGATGCAGGGCAGCCCCTTGCCGGATCCGGGACGGCCGCGCCCCTCGTCGATCCCACCGTCCTCGCGGACATGGTGCGCGATTTCTCCGACCCCGCCGTCGTCGCCCGGTTCGCGCAAGATTTCTGCGCGACGCTGGAGGGCAAGATCGAGCGGTTGGAGTCGCGGCTCCGGGACGGCGACGCCCCGGGCGCTGAGGATGCCGTCCTCAGCGTGACGACGTCGGCCCTGATGGTGGGCGCGGTACGCCTCCACCACGCTGCCCGCGCGACCCACAGGCTGATCGGCGCCGCCGACATCGAGGGCGCCCGGCGCACGCTCGCCCTGCTGCACGCATGCGCAGCCGGCACGCTCCGCGAGCTACGGGCGGGCTATCCGGACGGACCGTGATGCGGCGTCGGTCGGGGGCTCGTCCGTGCTCCTGGGCATGATGCGGAACCCCACGCCCCGCACCGTCGTGATGAGTTCCGGGCCGCCGTCGAAACGCGCCAGCTTCTGACGGAGATTCGCGACGTGCACCTCGATGGCGCGCTCGTCCGTACGGCTGACGAAGTTGTACCCCCGGTAGTCCGCTCCCCGGGACACACGGACCAGATCCTCCTTCGTCCGCACGGCGCCGTTGCTCCGCATCAGGTCATGAAGCAGGTTGAACTCGGTCTTCGTGAGCTGCAGCTCCACCCCGTCGCAGCGGGCGATGCGCGCGTCGCCGTCCACCACGATGCTTCCGTTCCGCAGGAGGTTCGCGGACTTCACCTGCACGGTGTCGCCGCCGTCGGACGCTGCGGACGCCGCGGGGGCCGCGGACTGGCCCGGCGGATGCTTCGCGTTCTGCTCGACGCGGGGGCGGCGTAGCATCGCGTCGATACGCGCCCGGAGTTCGCGGGGCCGGAACGGCTTCACGACGTAGTCGTCGGCTCCTGCCTGGAGCGCGGTGAGGATGTCCATCTCGTCGCTGCGGCCGCTGAGCACGATCACGTAGCAGTCGGTGCTGTTGCGGATCCGACGCAGGACCTCGTACCCGTCGATGTCGGGAAGCCCGATATCCAGGGTCACCACCATCGGGTGCTCCTGGCGGACGACGGCGACGCCCTCGCGCCCGGTGGTCGCACTGCTGACCACGAAGCCGCCCTGCTCGAGGACGGCACAGACCAGGTTCCGGATGTCGAGATCGTCCTCGATGACGACAGCCGCGCGGCGGTCTCCGGGTGCCGGGCTATTCATCGCGTGCTGTCCCGGGACGGCCGTGCAGGGCGGCCGGTGCCTGCGGGCAGGCCGGTGGAGGAACGGTGGGGACTTGGCGTGTCCGAGGCATATTCCATGGACCTGTTCTCTTCGGCGGCCCGGCTGACCTCGAGGGTCCCGTGGCTTTGCGTCCCCGGCTCGCACCGGGTTTGCCTTTGTCGACGAGCGGCTGCTCGCCCGACGATAGTAGCAACCCCCACCGACACCTTTGTAGCCCGTCCGGGAGCGGCGTCGAAGCGTGGCGCCACGGGCGCCCGCCCGAGGAGCCGCCCTCGCGGTCAGCTCCTCCGCGCACGCGGTCGGAGGAGCGGTGCGGCGGCCTGCAGCACCGCTTCGCCGACAGCGGCGAGAGTCGTGGAACCGTGGCGCCATTGTTGCCAGTACAGCGGGACGTCCACGTGGCTTCCCGGGTCGAGCGGGACGAGGTCCCGCGGGTCGGAGCGCAGCTCCAGGTCGGACAGGAGGCCCCACCCCATGCCGAGGCGGACCGCATCCGCGAATTCCTGTGCCGCGGGTACGTAGTGGCGGGGCGGATCAAGGGACCGGCGGGTGCGTGAACGCAGGTACTGGTCCTGGAGGTCGTCCTTGCGGTCGAAGAGCACCACGGGGGCGAGGGAGAGCCGTTCGGGCGTCGCCCCGGCCGCGAACCAGGTGTCCCTGAAATCCGGGGAGCAGACGGGCACGTAGCGCATGACGCCGAGCGGCTGCGAGGAGCACCCCGGCACGGGGGAGGCCACGGAGGTGATGGCCGCCGAGGCGGCTCCGCTGCGCAGCAGTTCGAGCGAGTACTCCTCGTCCTCCCGCAGGATCTCGAGTTGCAGGGTGTCCGCGACCCGGGCGAGGGCCGGCAGTACCCAGGTGTGCAGCGAGTCGCCGTTGACCACGATCGTGATGCGCCGGTGGGCATCGTTCCGGGAGGAACCGAGCTCGGCGGCGAGATCCGCCGTCAGCAGGTCGAGCTGCCGCGCGAAGCGGATGATCGACCGGCCTGCGTCGGTGGGGCGCAGGGGTCGCGTCCGGGTGACGACCGGGCGGCCGACGGCCGTCTCGAGGGCGCGGATCCGCTGGCTGATCGCCGAGGGGGAGACGGACAACCTGGAGGCTGCTGCCTCGAAACTGCCCTGGTCGATGATGGCCGCGAGAGCCTCGGCCTGGCCCGGATCGATGGATTTCATAAGCCACTCTTACCATGTTGAAGAATCTTTAGCTGGCCTGAAAATGGAGGGCGGGCCTAGCGTGAGTCCATGATGTCCACTGCGGCCACCGGCCTCGCCGCCGGCCTGACCCTGATCGTCGCCATCGGTTCGCAGAACGCCTTCGTGCTGCGCCAGGGCCTGCGGCGATCCCACGTGGCGCTGGTCGTGACGGTGTGCGCCGTCTCCGACCTCGTGCTGATCGTCCTCGGCGTCGGAGGGCTGGGGGCGGCGATCGAGCGGGCCCCCGTGATCCTGGAGGTGGTGCGGTGGGCCGGTGCGGCCTTCCTTGCCGGATACGCGGCCCTGGCCGCCTGGCGCGCTGTCCGGGGCGAGCGACTCGACGTGGGCGGCGGACCCGCATCGATGTCCTGGCGCGCCGCGCTGGGGACCTGCCTCGCCCTGACCTGGCTCAACCCGCATGTGTACCTGGACACCGTCCTGCTGCTCGGATCCCTCGCGAACACGCACGGCACGCCGGGGCGGTGGTGGTTCGCCGCGGGCGCCGCCCTCGGCAGCGTCCTCTGGTTCTCGGTGCTGGGTGTCGGCGCCCGCTTCCTGGCCCCGGTCTTCGCCCGCCCCTGGGCCTGGCGCATCCTGGATGCGGTGATCGCCGCCGTCATGCTCCTGCTGGCCGTGCTCCTCGTCCTGCGATAGCGCGGGCGTCGGGGGTCGGGAGCCTGCCCTGCGCCTACCGGATGCCGCTGCGTGCCAGGCCCTGCACGAAGTATTTCTGGAACGCCAGGAACATGAGGATGATCGGCGTGATGGACACCAGTGCCAGCGCCATGATGGCGCCGTAGTCCGCGCCGTACTGTCCCCTCAGGTACAGCAGGCCGATGGGCAGGGTGAAGAGCCGGCTGTCCTTGAGCGCGATGAGTGGCCACGCGAAGTCGTTCCACTGGTACATGACCGTGAGGAGCACGAGCACGGCGATCAGCGGTTTGCACAGCGGGAGGATGATCTGCAGGAAGATCCGGAGGGTACCCGCGCCGTCGACCTTCGCTGCCTCGACGAGTTCGTCGGGGATGGCGATCATGAACTGGCGGGCGAGGAAGATCCCGAACGCGGAGGCGGCGGACGGGAGGATGACCGCCCAGAACGTGCCGTAGATCCCGAGTTCCGTGACGAGGCGGAACTGCGCCACCATCAGCACCTGGACGGGGACCATCATCGTGCTCAGCACCAGCAGGAAGATCGCTCCCTTGCCCCGGAAGTCGAGCTTGGCGAAGGCGTAGCCGGCCAGCAGGTTCACGGTCACGGTGAGGACCGTGACGATCGCGGTGATGACCACGGAGTTGCCGAACCACGTGGCCGTCGGGAAGCGGCTGAAGATGGTCCGGAAGTTCTCCAGCGTCCACTCCGACGGCCAGATGCGCAGCTCGCGGCTGAAGACATCCGTGTTCGGGGAGAAGGCGAGCGTCACCATCCAGTACAGCGGGAACATCATGACGAGGCCCACGACGACGGCGGCCACGAGCCGGGCGGCCGCGGAGGCACGCTGGGCGGGCGAGACCCGCTTGACGCGGGGGACGACGACGTCCGCTGCGGCGGTGGGCGCGGCGGCGCGGACCGTCGGGTCGCCGCCTTCGGAGGGAGGTGGATGCGCCATGGTGAATCCTGTCCTGGTGGGCTCGTGATCCCCGGAAGTCCCGGGAGCAGTGGCGGCCGGGATCACGCGCAGCTAGCCGGTCGTGTCGCGGGTGCGGTTGCCTCGCCATTGGATCGCGGTGAAGACGAGGGTGAGAAGGAAGATCACGATGCCGATTGCCGCCGCGTAGCTCTGGTCGCGGGTGACGAAGCCGTTCTCATAGGCGTAGGTGACGAGCACCGACGTCGAGCGGCCGGGACCTCCCCCGGTCATCACGAAGATGGTGTCGAAGACCTGGAAGGAGTAGATGACGTCCATGATCAGCAGGAAGAACGTGGACGGGCCGACGAGCGGCACGGTGAGATAGCGGAACTGCTGCCATGAACTCGCTCCCTCCAGCGTCGCCGCCTCGTAGAGCTCCGGGGAGATGCTCTGCAGCCCGGCGAGGTAGATGACCATGTTGAACCCGACGCGGATCCACAGGGTGACGAGGACGACCGAGGCGAATGCTGCAGACCCCTGCGACTGCCAGGGGATGCCCGCCAGACCGCCCCCGCGGAGCAGTTTGTTGATGATGCCCGTCGCCTCGTCGAAGAGCAGTACCCCCATGAGTGCCGTGGCGACGCCCGAGATGACCATCGGCAGGTAGATCAGGGTCCGGAAGAGCCTGCGACCCGGAAGGACGGAGTTCATGAGGACGGCGAGGGCCAGCCCGAGGGCGAGGCTCGCGGGCACGGTGATCACGGTGAAGGCCGCGGTGTTGACCGCCGACTGCCAGAACGTCGGGTCGGTGACGAGCCGCTGGTAGTTCTGCAGCCCCACCCAGCCACTGGCCCCGAAGCCCTTGGATTCCTGGAAGCTGATCAGGAAGGCCCACCCCAGGGGCAGGAAGAGGAAGATCCCCAGCAGCACCAGGTTGGGTCCCAGGAAGCCGTAGGAGGCGAGGGTCCGCCGGCCCCGGGCGGCTCGCGCGGGCCGGGCCGCATAGGTGGCAACCGGCGGGGGCAGCCCCTGCATGTCACCGGTGGACTCCTCGCGGGCCGACGTGCCGGCCGACATCAGCCGGCTGCCTCATCCACAGCTGCCGCGATGTTCGCCAGGGTCTCCTCGACGGGTTGGCCCTGCGTGAAGGCGGCCTCGAGCTGGTCGCGCAGTTTCGGATTGATGGCCGCCATCGCGGGGGAGGTGAGCTGCTCCACGTCGGACGGCTCGAGGGTGGTCGCCTGTTCGACCCAGATGCCCGCGATGTCGGGCCGCGTCTGGTAGTCGAGTTCCGTGTCGACGAGGCTGTTCAGGGTGGGCAGTTCCATGGCGCGTGCACAGAAGTCCGACATCTGGTCGGGCTGGGTCATGAACTTCAGGAACTCGGCTGCCAGCTCGGGGTTCCGGGCGTTCTTCGTGGCCACGAGGGCGTTGCCGCCCAGGTCGCACGCACCACGCTCATCACGGGGCAGATAGGTGGCACTCCATTCGAAGTCGGTGATTGCCTCATCCAGGCCCGGAAGCACGAAGTTGCCCACGAAGGCCATCGCGGTGGTCCCGGCGGAGAAGGCGCTGTCCGCGTAGGTGGAGGACTTCACGGAACTGCTGGGAGGTACGAGGTCGTCGGTGAAGAAGCCCTGCGTGAACTCCAGCGCCTTCGCCCCGGCGTCGGACTGGATGGCCGACCCCGTGAGATCGTCGTCGAGAAGCCGGCCGCCGGCCTGGAAGAGCCAGCTCAACCAGCGCGTGGAGCCGCCGAGCTGCCAGTTGTAGACGAAGGGGTAGAGGTCGTCAGGGAGCGAGCCGCGGAGCTGCTCCGCGACCTGCCGGAACTCCTCCCACGTCCACGCGGAGTCCAGGCTGTCGGGGACGCCCGTGATCCCGGCCTGCTCGAAGAGGTCGGTGCGGTAGACGAGGGCCGAGGTGTCGGTCTGGTGCGGGACTCCGTAGGGCTTGCCGTCGAACTGGACCGCCTGCCACATGGCGGGCAGGAACTCTTCCCCGGCCGCCGTGTCGATGTAGCTGCTGAGGTCCAGGAGCTGGTCCTGGCTGCTGTAGGCACCGATGGTGCCGTAGTCGACGCGGAACAGGTCCGGCGCCGTGCCCGCCTGCAGTTGGGCGTCGATGTTCTGGAAGATCTGTTCGTAGGGCACGAGATTGAGTTGGACGTCGACGCCGGAGTTCGCTGCCTTGAAGGCGTCGATCCCGCGGCGGAAGCCCTCCTCCTCGGCAGGACTGCCCCAGGTGGTGAAGCTCAGGGTCTTCTCCCCGCTGTCATCACCGCCGGTGTTCGCGCCACCCGAGAAACCGGCGCATCCGTTCAGCGCCGCCGCCGCCGCGAGGAAACCTGCTCCGCCAAGGATCTGCCGCCTGGAAACCGTCATCGTCCTGCCTTTCGGGTGAGGTAGGTCACAACCTACAACACCGTTCCGACACTGCAGAGGGGCAGGAGCCCCCTGACGGGACCGACGGACCGTGTGCTCTACTGGGGGCATGACGGACAGGGGCGGGCCCTCTCGACCGGCTGGGGGAGCGCTGGCCGCGGCCGCAGACGCCTATGAGACCGCTCTGCCGGGGTTGCGTGCGCAGTTCGCCATCGACGGCCTCGACCGGGCAGGAGTCCCGACATGGGCGACGTGGTGGCGAAGCCCGGTCGGGGCGCTGGGCGGGATCGGGTACGGTGCGTCGGCGGCGCACGCGCGGGTCGGCGCCCTGGGCGAGACGGTCGAGAACGCCTTCTCCCTCCTCGCGGCGGCGCGCCTCGAGCGGACCGTGGCGTCCTACCGCGAACTCCGACGCCGTCGCGGCCCGGCGGGAGTCGCCGATCCACGGACCCTGGGGCTCCCGGCGGGCTCCCCCTATCACGAGGACATGGTCCTGGCCTGGCTGCCGATGCGCCGTGCCCGGGCCGGTCGAGGCGGCCCCGGTTCGCCCCGGACGGGCGTGCCGACCCTTCAGCTCGACGAGGACGCCGTGCTCGTCCCGGTCGATCTCGTCGCGAGCAGCCCGTCGGAGCTGAACGGCCGGGATGCAGGCGGGCGCCTCCTGATGCCCGTCGCGAACGGGATGGGAGCGGGCACGAGCCTGCGGCAGGCCGTCGTCCACGGCGTCCTCGAGATCCTCCAACGCGATGGCAACGGTCTGACGTTCCGGGCGCTCGACCGGGGCGCCGTCGTCGACCTGCGCCCCGGCGACGGGGACGCCGGGACGCGCCGGGCGCTCGAAGCCCTCCGCAGGGCCGGGGTGGAGGTGATGGTGAAGCTCGCCTCGATCGACCGGGGGGTACCCAACCTCTACGTCGTCGGGTACGCGCCCGGCGACGATCTCGTCGTCGCTACGGCATGCGGGGAGGCGGCACACCCCGACCGGGAGGTGGCGCTGCGCAAAGCGGTGCTCGAGTTCGCTTCCGCCCGGGCACGCAAGGCGTTCATGCACGGTCCCCTGGGCGCGGTCCGACGGGTCGCCCCGCAGGACTACCTGGACGACGCGCTGACCGTCGTCGATCCGGCGGCCGAGGAGCCACGCGTCCTCGAAGCGACCCTGGCCTGGCTGACCGTCGGCCCGGAGCAGGATGCAGCGGTGCGCGCCCGCCTCGACGCGACGGTGTTCTCCCGCCGATCCGTCGTGCGGTTCCACGACCTGCCCTCCAGCCCGACGGCCGACCCGTTGGCGCTCATGGCGGGGCGTGGCCTCGAGGTTCTCGTCGCCGACCTGACGCCGCCCGGATCCACCGACGACGACGGCGCGGCTCGGGCGGTCAAGGTCGTGGTGCCCGGGACAGAGGTCGAGACCGTCGCCTACGGCCGGATCGGCGAGGCAGGGGTGCGGCGACTGGTCGACGACGGTCGGGACGATCTTGCGCGCGTGGGCCGACGGCCCGAAGGCGACGGGTGGCGGGAAGTGATCCTGACGTCCGAAGCCGCCGAGCGTCTCGGTGGCCCGGCGTGGCTGGATCGTGACGCCGTCGACGCCGCCGCGGCCGGACTGCTGCCGCTGTACCGGGAGCCCGGCCGGCACGCCGCCCGACTCGTCCTCGGTGAGCGTTGATGCTCCCGCATCCATGGCGGACGCGACGATGAGCGGCGGCCAGGACGCCGGCGAACTCGAGACGTACATCCTCGACCAGGGTGGACGGCCCGGCGGAGCACCCGTGGTCCTGCTCGACGACACCGCCGTCGCGGCCGGAGCCGACCCGTCCAGGTTGATCCCCGGGATCCTGCGCCCACTCCCGGAACCGATCCGACGGCCCACGCCGTTCACGTACGAGGCCTACGTCCTGCAGAGCGTCCTCGGGGAACATCTGCTCGAGAGTGAAGGCGCCGGCTGGTCCCGGGACGAACTGTCGGCGATCCCGCGCCTGACCCTGAACTTCCACGATGTCTCACCGGAGCACCGCGGGATCGCGGACGGACGGCTGACCGGGCTGGCGCGGCTCCGGGATCTCCTGGAGGAGGGCGGGACCGCAGGGCCCTGCCCGCGCATCGTCGTTCTCCTGTTCGACGGGTACAGGGATGCCGCAGAGATGGTCGTGCCGATCTGCGAACGACTCGGTCTCCCCGTCGTGATCCTGCCGATCGCCCTCGAAGTCGCGGATCACCGTGCCGGCACCGTGGGCGACGACGAGCTGGCCCGGTTGGCTCGGAGACACACGCTGGGCTTCCACACGCTCACCCACCGCTCGGCAGACGAGATCACACCCGCGTCCGTGACCTCGGAAGTGACCGACGTCGTGCGCCGGCTCACCCGTCTCGCCGGCCGCGCACCGCGGGTGGGTGCGTGGTGCGGCGGTGCTCGATTCGACGACAGCCTGCTCGGGAACCGACGACTGCTGGAGCTCGGGGTCACCGAACTGGTCTCGAACTGGTCCTGGGAGACGATCCGCCGCGGCTCCTGATCCCTGAAGTGCGAGGTCACGGTACGGAGGACCGTCCAGCGCGACAAGGCCACGCGGCGACCTCGACGGGGTGGCACGAGCGTCGGTGGCGACCGCCCTGCCCGCGGCTACTCCTGGTTGGCGCGCTCCTCGATCCAGTCCGTCGCCGCGTCGGAGAGGAAGAGGCCGTCGGGGCCTCGCTCACCCATCCACCAGGACTTGGAGGCCACCAGTCCGCCGGCGTTGCTGATGTCGGCGACCACTTCGGGGGTGAGAGCCTCCCCGTTGTGGGCGATCAGCCAGTCCCGGCTCTGCGGCGTGACGCTGTTCCACCAGTGTTCGAGATCCATGCCCGCCAGTATGGCATCCGCGGGCGTTCTCCCCGGCGCGCCGCCACGGTGGACGCCTCGCCCCCTAGACTTGCCAGCACCGACCGGTCGGACCCGCGACAGGAATGGATCACAGGAGGCACCATGCCCGACGTCGAGTCGGCTCTCGCGAAGGCACTCCGCGGAGCAACCACCAGTGACAAGGGCCGCTCGGCGGAGATCCTCGTCCATGACGGGCCCCTTCGTCAGACCGTGATCGGGCTCAGGAGGAGTCAGGTCCTCGCCGAGCACAATTCCCCGCCTGCTGCGAGCATGTATGTCCTGCGGGGTCGGGTGCGGGTCACCGGACAGGACCCGTCCGAGGTGGCTGCCGGGGAGATCGTCGCGCTGACCCACGTGCGCCATGGTGTCGAGGCGCTGGAGGACTCGGTGTTCCTGCTGACCACCGTGACCAGCCAGGCCGGTGACAGCCACGGAGGCGATCCGCGCGGGGACCACCGCGAGTAGTCCACGGCCGGCTCGCCGCGGGTGGGGCACTCCGCGATGACGGGCGACGCGCGTACGGTGGCCTGATGGCAGCCACCGAGTCCCGTCAGCAGCACATCGTCAGCACCCTCGTCGAGGCCCACCGGGACCTCATGGGCGCGGACCCCCTCGCCTTCCGGGCACGCTTCCGGAAGATGGCAGCGGATCCCTACGCCTTCTACCGGGGCAGCGCGGCCCTGTTCTACACCGACATGGCCCGGCTCGACGACGCCTGGGCGGACGAGCGAACCAGCCGGGTCTGGATCCACGGCGACCTGCATGCAGAGAACTTCGGGACCTACATGAGCAACGAGGGCCGGCTCACCTTCGACGTCAACGATTTCGACGAGGCGTACGTGGGCCATTTCTCCTGGGACCTGCGCCGCTTCGTCGCCTCGCTGACGCTGCTCTGCTGGCAGAAGGCGCTGCCGTCGCAGTCCGTACGCGACCTCTCGCGCGTCTACCTCGAGGCCTACCTCGGCCGGGTCGCTGACTATGTGGACGACGAGCAGTCCGCGTTCGCCTTCGGGCTCGACAACACCGACGGGCCGGTCTACCAGGTCCTCCAGCAGGCCCGGGCGGCCCGGCGGACGCGACTCCTCGACGCCCTCACGCTCATCGAGGACTACGAGCGGAAGTTCCGCGACGACGGATCCATCCGGGTGCTCGACGACGACGAGCACCGGGAGGTGGCCGACGCCTTCGACCGCTACCTCCGTACGATCCCCGACGGCGAGCGGTCCCGGCGTCAGGTGTTCTACCGGGTGAAGGGCATCGTCGGCAAGAAGGGGTTCGGGATCGGCAGCGCAGGCCTTCCGACCTACAACGTGCTCATCGAGGGCTTCGACGAGGCCCAGGAGAACGACATCATCCTGACGATGAAGCAGTCGAACATCGCCGCGCCCAGCCGGATCGTCGACGACGAGCGGGTCCGCGGCTACTTCGAGGACGACGGACACCGTGCCGTCATCAGCCAGCGGTCCCTGCAGACCCACACCGACCCGTTCCTCGGCTACACGACCATCCGGGGGGTCTCCTTCGTGGTGTCGGAACTCTCGCCCTACAAGCGGGACCTGTCCTGGGAGGACCTGACCGAGCCCGAGCAGATGGTGCCGGTGCTCGAGGCCCTCGGCCAGGCGACGGCGAAGATCCACTGCTCGACCGACGAGGACAGCGACCATGATCTGGTGCCGTTCCGCACGGAGACCGCCATCCTCGCCGTCGTCGACCGAGCGCGCGAGGACTTCCTCGAGGACATCGTCGCGTTCGGGGAGGCCTACGGCGAGACGGTGCGCGAGGATCACACGCTCTTCGTCGACGCCTTCCGCGAAGGGCTCATCACCGCCGTGCCGGCCGCCTGACGGCCGAAGTTGAGTCGGCGGGACTCAACTCCGTTTTGACCTGGCCCGGCCGGCCCGTATAGTTGAGTGCAGAACGCTCAATCTACGCGCCCGGCGGATGAGCGCCTCGCAAACCCCGGGCAGTCGAAAGGAACTTGCATGTCACGTGCAGTAGGTATTGACCTCGGAACCACCAACTCGGTCGTCTCGGTTCTCGAAGGCGGCGAGCCCACCGTCATCGCGAACGCCGAGGGCGCCCGCACCACGCCGTCGATCGTCGCATTCTCCAAGTCCGGCGAGGTCCTGGTCGGCGAGATCGCCAAGCGCCAGGCCGTCAACAACATCGACCGCACCATCGCGTCGGTCAAGCGCCACATGGGCACCGACTGGACCATCGCCGTCGACGACAAGAAGTACACGCCCCAGGAGATCTCGGCGCGTATCCTCCAGAAGCTCAAGACCGACGCCGAGAGTTACCTCGGCGAGAAGGTCACCGACGCCGTGATCACCGTTCCCGCGTACTTCAACGACGCCGAGCGCCAGGCCACCAAGGAGGCGGGCGAGGTCGCCGGCCTGAAGGTGCTGCGCATCGTCAACGAGCCCACCGCCGCGGCCCTCGCCTACGGCCTCGACAAGGGCAAGGAGGACGAGCTGATCCTCGTGTTCGACCTCGGCGGCGGAACGTTCGACGTCTCCCTGCTCGAAGTCGGCAAGGACGAGGACGCCTTCTCCACGATCCAGGTCCGCTCGACCGCCGGCGACAACCGCCTCGGCGGCGACGACTGGGACCAGCGCGTCGTGGACTACCTGCTCTCGCAGGCCAAGTCCAAGGGTGCCGACCTCTCCAAGGACAAGATCGCGCTGCAGCGCCTGAAGGAAGCCGCCGAGCAGGCCAAGAAGGAACTGTCCTCGGCGACGTCCACCAACATCTCCCTGCAGTACCTCTCGGTGACGCCGGACGGACCCGTCCACCTCGACGAGCACCTCTCCCGCGCCAAGTTCCAGGACCTCACCAAGGACCTGCTGGACCGCACGAAGAAGCCGTTCCACGACGTCATCACCGAGGCCGGCATCAAGGTCTCGGACATCGACCACATCGTCCTCGTCGGCGGCTCCACCCGCATGCCCGCCGTCAGCGAGCTCGTCAAGGAGCTCGCCGGTGGCAAGGAGCCCAACAAGGGCGTCAACCCGGACGAGGTCGTGGCCGTTGGCGCCGCACTGCAGGCCGGTGTCCTGAAGGGCGAGCGCAAGGACGTCCTCCTCATCGACGTCACCCCGCTGTCCCTCGGCATCGAGACCAAGGGCGGCATGATGACCAAGCTCATCGAGCGCAACACGGCCATCCCCACCAAGCGCAGCGAGACCTTCACCACGGCCGACGACAACCAGCCGTCCGTGGCGATCCAGGTGTTCCAGGGCGAGCGCGAGTTCACCCGCGACAACAAGCCCCTGGGCACGTTCGAGCTGACCGGTATCGCACCGGCTCCGCGCGGCGTCCCGCAGGTCGAGGTCACCTTCGACATCGACGCCAACGGCATCGTCCACGTGTCCGCCAAGGACAAGGGCACCGGGACCGAGCAGTCGATGACCATCACCGGAGGGTCATCCCTCTCCAAGGAGGACATCGACCGCATGGTGCGCGAGGCCGAGGAGCACGCCGCCGAGGACAAGAAGCGCCGTGAGGCCGCCGACATCCGCAACGGCGCCGAGCAGCTCGCCTACTCGGTGGACAAGCTCATCGCCGACAACTCGGACAAGCTGCCCGAGAACGTGAGGACCGAGGTCCAGGCCGACGTCGACGCCCTCAAGAAGGCCCTCGAGACGCAGGACAACGACGACGAGGTCAAGACGGCCTTCGAGAAGCTGCAGGCGTCGCAGTCCAAGCTCGGTGAAGCCATCTACGCCTCGGCGCAGCAGGAGGCCGGCCAGCCCGGCGCCCCGTCCGCCGACGACCAGCCAGCCTCCGCCGGTGCCGACGAGGACATCGTCGACGCCGAGGTGGTTGACGAAGACACCAACGAGAAGAAGTAGTCATGCCGCACCACGGAAATGAAGAAGAGCACCAGTCAGAGCCGGTGACCTCATCCGACAACCGGAAGATCGACCCTGAGACAGGCGAAGTCCGTGGGCAGCACAAGGACGCAGGCGAGCCGGCCGCGGAGGAATCCGCGGCCGGGGCGCAGGCCGCTCCGGCGGCCGACGCTTCCGAGGGGGATGCACTGGCCCAGGCCGAGGCCATCCTGAACGAGGCAGGCGCCGACGGCGAGAGCAACCCCGCGGTGGACGTCGTCGCCGAGCTCCGCAACGACCTGCTCCGCCTGCAGGCGGAGTACGTCAACTACCGGCGGCGCGTCGAGCGTGACCGGGACGTCGCCCGCGACCAGGCGGTCATCGGCGTCCTGAACTCGCTGATGCCCGTCCTCGACGACATCGACGCCGCACGCCAGCACGGCGACCTCGCGGAGGGCCCGTTCGCGGCGATCGCCGGGAAGCTCGAGAACGTCCTGAAGACGTACGAGCTGACCCCCATCGACGAGGTGGGCGTCGCGTTCGACCCGACCATCCACGAGGCGCTCATGCAGCAGCCCAGCGCGGACGTGCAGGCCGACAGTGTCAGCCAGATCCTCCGCGCGGGGTACCGCAAGGGGGAGCGCGTCCTGCGGGCCGCCCAGGTGATCGTGGCAGTGCCCGAGTAGCTCTTCCCGCCGGGTGGGATGGTCTTCCCGGGCCAACGAAATTCCTGCGCTCGCAGAGCTCGCGGAGGAATATTAAAGGCCCTACAGAAGACCACCCCACCCGGCTTTCCCGACGTGGTGGGTGCAGGAAGCTGCGACCACCACGTCGGCCCCAATTTTTCAGCAGTACAACGGAAGGAGACGCCCATTGGCCAGTCAGGATTGGGTCGACAAGGATTTCTACAAGATCCTGGGTGTCTCCAAGGACGCGTCCGGTGACGACATCAAGAAGGCGTACCGGAAGCTCGCCCGCAAGCACCACCCCGACCAGAACCAGGGGGCTGCGGCGTCGGAGCGGACGTTCAAGGACGTCTCCGAGGCCTACTCCGTGCTGTCCGACGCCGAGCAGCGCCAGCAGTACGACGCTATCCGCGCGATGGGCGGCGGCGCCCGCTTCTCCGCCGGCGGGGCCGGCGGCGGCCCGGGCGGCGGCGGCGGCTTCGAGGACGTCTTCGGCAACCTCTTCGGCCAGGGCGCCGGCACCCGCCAGCGCACGGGCTTCTCGAACGGCAACCTGCCCCCGGAGTTCGCCGACCTGTTCGGCGGCGGGGGCATGGGCGGCGGCGGTTTCCCCGGCGGCTTCCAGTCCACGCGCCCGCAGAAGGGCGCGGACCGCACGGCGAGCACGTCCATCTCCTTCGCGGGTGCCATCAACGGCACGACGATCGGCCTGCGCGAACCCTCCGGGGAGCAGATCGACGTGCGCATCCCGGCAGGCATCCGCGACGGCCAGAAGGTCCGCGTCAAGGGCAAGGGCCAGCCGGGCCAGGCCGGCCCCGGCGACCTCATGGTCAGTGTCAGCGTGAAGGAGCACCCGCTCTTCAAGCGCGACGGCGACAACATCCGTGTACACGTACCTGTCAGCTTCCCGGAGGCGGCGCTCGGCGCCGAGATCCAGGTGCCGACGCTCTCCGGCGAGATGGTCACGATGCGCGTTCCCGCCGGCACGCCGTCGGGCAGGACCCTCCGGCTGAAGGGCCGAGGGGTCAAGACGTCGAAGACCACCGGAGACATGCTGGTGACCGTCGACGTCGTCGTCCCGCAGAACCTGTCGAAGGAGGCGCAGGACGCCGTGGACGCGTTCCGCGCCGCCACGCGGGACGCCGATCCGCGGGCGGGCCTGGCCGCGAAGGCGCGCCTGTAGCAGTACGTCCGAGCCCTGCAGCACGAGCACTACCCGGGAGTGCCGGGGACGGAAGGAGACCAGGGTGGACCACACGGTACCCGTCTATGTCATCTCCGTGGCTGCCGAGCTCGCGGACATGCATCCCCAGACGCTCCGCCAGTACGACCGCCTGGGCCTCGTGACGCCCAGCCGGGCACCGGGCCGCGCCCGGCGCTACTCGCAGAAGGACGTCAGCACGCTGCGCGAGATCCAGCGACTGTCGCAGGAGGGCGTGTCCCTCGAGGGCATCCGGCGGATCCTCGACCTCGAGAACCAGGTCGCGGCCCTGCAGTCGCGCGTCGCGGAGCTGACCGCGGAACTGTCGGCTCGCCGCGTGCAGGCCGAGTCGAGCCGGGTGTTCGCTGCCGGCCTGGCGGGGGACGTCGTCACCCTCGTCCGCGGGCAGCGCCCCCGCGCCCGCAGCCAGGCCCTGATGGTGTGGCGTCCCGAGCCGGCGCGTACCGCGAAGCAGCCGCGCAACTGAGCGCGCCGCCGCGCATACCGCCCGCGTGCAGCCGGGCAGGGGACGAGACGTATCGGTCCTAGGGGTGGGCGCCGGCCCGCACCGCGGGTCCCGCCCCGGTGGACCCGCGGACCACCAGGTCCGACTGGAACAGGATCTCGTTCCGCGGCGCCCGGTCCCCGTCCAGCTCCGTGACCAGGGCGTGGACGGCGGCTTCAGCCATCGCCGCCACGTTCTGCCGCAGGGTCGTCAGCGGGGGATCGGTGAAGGCCATGAGCGGGGAGTCGTCGAAGCCGACCACCGAGATATCCTCGGGGACCCGGAGGCCGCGCGTCCGCGCGGCGCGGACGGCGCCGAGGGCCATGACGTCGGAGGCGCAGACGATCGCCGTGTGCCCGCTGTCGATGAGCTCGTTCGCAGCACTCTGCCCTCCCTCGATGGTGAACATGCTCGTCGCGACGTGTGATTCGCCGTCGTCCTCGCCGAGGAACTGCGTGAGGCCCGACCGGAATCCCTCCAGCTTGCGCCGGGTGGGGATGAAGCGGTCGGGCCCCGTCGCGAAGCCGACGCGCTGGTGGCCCTGCGCCACGAGGTGCCGGACGGCCGTGCGGATGGCGGAGGCGTCGTCGTTGGCGACGGACGGGGCGTCGATCTCCGGCCGGGACCCGTTGACGAGGACGAACGGCACGCGGCCGCGCAGGCGCCGGTAGCGTTCCATGCTCGCCCGGCCGTCGGAGTGTGCGGCGCAGACGAAGATGATCCCGCTGACGCCCTGGTCCAGCATGAGGGCGACGTACTCGTCCTCGGTGATGCCTCCGCCGGGCAGGGTGCACAGGGCGGGGATGTAGTCGTTGGGCGCCAGCAGGGCCGCGATGGCACCCGCGAACGCCGGGAAGATCGGGTTGACGAGGTCCGGGACGACGACGCCGATCTGCCCCTTGGAGCGGCCGGCGGAGCGGGCGGGCCGCTCGTAGCCCAGGCTGTCCATCGCCGCCAGGACGGCGTGCCGGGTCTCCTGCGAGGCGCCGCCCTTGCCGTTCAGCACGCGCGACACGGTGGGGACGCTCACGCCCGCGGTGCGGGCGACGTCGTCCAGGCGCGGCCGCTCGGTGCGCTTGGCGGGGGTCATGGTCCCAATCTAACGCAGCCCCGGATCGGCATCAGAAAGATTGCGTGAAAGTTTTGGAAAGTCCTGTTGCTCGCCGTGCGGCGTCCCTATGATCGAGGTACCCACCCCCAGTCCGGCCTGCAGCGACGCACGGCCGGGGAAGGACCACCATGACCCTGAACACCTCGGAGACCGACCGGACCGGCGGGAGACCAGCCCTGCGGCGCGGGTCCCGGCTGGCCGCCGTCGTCCTGGCCGCACCCCTTCTCGCGACCTTCACGCCCGCTCCCGCGCTGGCCGACCACACCACCACGCCGGGCACGGTGGCGCTCGTGGGCTCCCTGCAAGGAGAACTCGGGTGCCCCGGCGACTGGCAGCCGGAGTGTGCGGCCACCAGACTCGTACCCGTGGCCGGTTCTCCGGACACCTGGTCGGCGACCTTCGACGTCCCCGCCGGATCCTACGAGTACAAGGTGGCGCTGAATGAGTCCTGGGGTGAGAACTACGGCGCCGACGGCGCTGCCGGAGGCGCGAACCTGGCGCTGCAGGCGCCGGGCGGTCCGGTGACCTTCACCTACAACCACCGCACGCACGTCATCTCGAGCGACGCGCCCTCCGCGCCCACGGGATCGACGTCCGCGCACTGGCTGACCGCGGACACCCTCGCGTGGGGCCCGGACGTGCCCGCCGACGCCCGCTTCCGGCTCTACTCCGCCCCGGAGGGCGGACTCGTCGCCGACGACGAGGGCGTCACGGGCGGTACGTACATCGACCTCGCGCGCGGCAGCGACGCCCTGCCCGCCGAGCTCGCCGCCCGGTACCCGCATCTGGCCGGCCTGACGACGGTGACGCTCGGGAAGAAGGATGCCCGGAAGGCCGGGGACCTGCTCAAGGGACAGCTGCTCCTCGCCGCCGTCTCGCCCGGCGGGACGGTCCTGGCCACCACGGGCGTCCAGGTGCCCGGCGTGCTCGACGACCTCTACGCCGGAGCCTCCCGCCAGCAGCTCGGCCTCAGCTGGAAGGGCAGGAAGCCGCACCTGGATCTCTGGGCCCCGACGGCCCGCAGCGTCTCCGTGCAGGTCTTCCGCGACGGCTCCGGCGGGGACCCGATCGCGACGCGCCCCCTGCGCGCAGGCAAGGACGGCGTGTGGAGCGTCGACGGCGAGAAGGACTGGAACGGCGCCTACTACCTCTACGACGTCGAGGTCTTCGTCCCCGAGACCGGCGCGGTGGAACACAACCTCGTGACCGACCCCTACAGCGTCGGCCTGTCCACCAACTCGGAGCGGTCCCTGTTCGTGGACCTCACGGATCCGGCGCTCACGCCGTCGTCGTGGTCCCGGCTGGCGAAGCCGGCCCTCGAGCGGCCCGAGGAGCTGTCCGTCTACGAACTCCACGTGCGCGACTTCTCGATCACCGACACCACGGTGCCCGAAGCCGAACGCGGCACCTACGCGGCCTTCAGCCGGCCCGACAGCGCCGGGATGCAGCGCCTCTCGGACCTGGCCGACAACGGGCTCAACGCCGTCCACCTCCTGCCCGTGAACGACATCGGCACCATCGAGGAGGACCGCGCGCAGCAGGCCGAACCCGACTGCGACCTCCCCTCCTTCGCCCCCGACAGCACCGGGCAGCAGGAGTGCGTCACCGAGGTCGCCGGGCGGGACGGCTTCAACTGGGGCTACGACCCGCTGCACTACACGACGCCCGAGGGCTCCTACTCGACCAACCCCGCGGATGCCACGCGCATCCGCGAGTTCCGCGGCATGGTCGCCTCCCTGAACGCGTCGGGGCTGCGGGTCATCCAGGACGTCGTCTACAACCACACCGCCGGCGCCGGGCAGTCCTCGGACAACAACCTCGACCGGATCGTCCCCGGTTACTACCACCGCCTCGACCCCGAGTCGGGCGCCGTCGAGACCTCGACCTGCTGCCCGAACACGGCGACGGAACACACCATGATGGGCAAGCTGATGGTCGACTCCATCGTCACGCTCGCGCGCACCTACAAGCTCGACGGTTTCCGGTTCGACCTCATGGGGCACCACTCCCGGCAGAACATCCTCGACGTCCGCGCGGCCCTCGACAGGCTGACCCTCGAGCGCGACGGCGTGGACGGTACGTCCATCTACCTCTACGGGGAGGGCTGGAACTTCGGGGAGGTCGCGAACAACGCCCGGTTCGTGCAGGCCACGCAGGTCACCATGGCGGGGACCGGCATCGGCACGTTCAACGACCGGCTCCGCGACGCCGTGCGCGGCGGCGGACCGTTCGACGACGACCCGCGGATCCAGGGCTTCGCCTCGGGGCTCCTGACCGACCCGAACGGCGTGGCCGGCAACGGCACCGAGGCCGACCAGCGCGCCGAGCTGCTCCTGTCGCAGGACCAGATCCGGGTGGGGCTGACCGGCAACCTGAAGGACTACACGTTCACCGACCGCACCGGCCGGCAGGTCACGGGCGCCGAGGTCGACTACAACGGGTCGCCGACCGGATACACCACCGACCCGCAGGAGAGCATCACCTACGTCGAGGCGCACGACAACGAGACGCTCTTCGATGCCCTCGCGTTCAAGCTGCCGGCCGGCACCCCGATGGCCGACCGCGTCAGGATGCAGACCCTCGCGCTCTCGACCACGGCCCTGGGCCAGGGCGTCTCCTTCTGGCACGCCGGCGGCGACGCGCTGCGCAGCAAGTCCCTGGACCGCAACAGCTACGATTCAGGTGACTGGTTCAACATCCTCGACCACACGGGCGCGGACAACGGCTTCGGCCGGGGCCTGCCGCCGCGGGCGGACAACGAGGGCAAGTACGCGTTCATGCGGCCGCTGCTGGCCGATCCGGCGCTCAAGCCGTCACCGGCGGACATCGAGGCCGCGAGCGAGCAGGCGCAGGAGCTGCTGCGGATCCGACAGGGCAGCCCCCTGTTCAGCCTCGGCACGGCCGGCCTGGTCCAGCAGAAGCTGTCCTTCCCGGGCAGCGGTCCCGACCAGGCGCCCGGCGTCATCGTGATGCACCTGGACGACACCGTGGGTCCCGACGTCGACCCGGGGCGCAAGGGCATCGTGGTGGTCTTCAACGCCGCCGACGAGCCCACCACGCAGCGCGTCCCGGCCGCCGCCGGCAAGGGCTTCGCCCTGCACGCCGTCCAGGCGGGCGGGAGCGACGACGTCGTCCGCGGGGCCACGGCCACCACGGACGGGGTCTTCACGGTCCCTGCCCGGACCGTGGCGGTGTTCGAGGCGCGCTGACCGGCCTCCCGTACGGCCCGGCGCCCCTCACGGGGTGCCGGGCCGTTCTGCTTCCCGGTCGGAGCCGGGGACTTCGGCGCGGATCGGGCAGGGCTGCACGGCGGGTCGCAGCCCGACACGCCGCTCGGGGGTGGAAAGGCCCCGGAACCGGTAAGGGGTCAGGGGCAGGGCCGCGCCTGGGCCGGCTCAGGGGCGGCTCAGGGGGCGGGTCGGGGGCGGCTCAGGGGCGGGCCGGGGGCGTCAGGCCGCCGGGGCGGCGGTGCTCGACCGGATGATCAGCGCCGTCCGGGCGGAGTGGTTCAAGGGTCGGTAGTCATCCGGATCCTGCAGGATCTGCAGCAGGCGCTCGACGGCCCGCTTGCCCTGCTGCTGCGGGAACTGGGCCACGGTGGTCAGGCCGAGGGCCTCGCCGAGCTCGTGCCCGTCGATCCCGATGACGGACACGTCCTCGGGGACGCGCAGGCCCAGCTCGCGGGCCGCCAGGACGGCGCCGATGGCCATCTCGTCCGAGGCGCAGAAGATGCCCGTCGGGGTGTCCCGCGGGTAGCCGAGGAGCTGCTTCGCCTGGCTCCGGGCGCCCTGGATGGTGAAGTCGGCGTCGACACGCCAGGAGTCGAGGATCTCCAGGCCCGCAGCGGCCATCGCCGATTCGTAGCCGTGACGGCGTGTGCCCGAGATGCGGAAGTCGTTCTCGAAGGCGTCGGACCCGCCGATGTGCGCGATGCGGCGGTGCCCGAGGGTGATGAGGTGCTCGGTGGCGAGCTCCGCGATCTCGCGGTCGTTGACGCTGTAGGTCTCCGCGCCGGGGAGCGGGCCGCCGATCCCGACGACGGGCTTGCCGACCGCGAGGAGCTGCCCCAGTTCCTCCCGGCTCAGCTCGAGCGAGACCGCGATGACGCCGTCGCAGCGCTGGCGCAGGAGGAACTCGGAGAGGACGCGGTCGCGGATGCCGGCGTCCTCGTTGAGGTTGTACAGGGTGAGGTCGTACCCGGCGGTGAGGAGCGACGCCGCGACGCTGTCGACGATCTGCGAGTAGTACCAGCGGGCCACCGACGGCACGACGACGCCGATGTTCCGGTGCCGTCCGGACGCGAGGGAGGACGCCGTCGAGCTCACGACGAAGCCGAGTTCCCTCGCCGCCTGCAGCACGCGGGCGCGCGCCCGCTCGGAGACCCGGCCGTTGCCGCTGAGGGCCCGGGAGACGGTCGCCGTGGACACGCCGGCCAGCTGGGCGACGTCCTTGATGCCGGCCATGGTCCCCTTTCCGTGTGGGCGGCGGTGACGGGGACACCCCAACATGGCGTCCCCGTCCGATCATCGCCGATGCTGCCCGGATCTCCTACCCGGCTGCGGCCATCAGCCAGACACAGGCGTCGGGGGCGAGCATGCCGTCCGCGACCGCGCCCGGCGTGCTGTCGGCGATGACGGTGCCGTCCGGCAGGGGAGCGGGGAACTCGCCCATGTTGAGCATCACCAGCACCTCCCCGTTGCGGAACGCGACGACGTCGGAGCACTCGAAGTCACGGGACCAGGCGAGGGACCCGGCGCCCAGGCGCAGGTCCCGACGAAGCTGCAGCGCCGTCCGGTACAGCGAGAGGGTGGACTCGGGGTCACCGGCCTGCGTGTCGCGGGCGTACTCCGCCCAGCCCTCGGGCTGCGGCAGCCAGGGCGTCACGGAGGCATCGCCGAACCCGAAGGCCGGCGCCTCCGCCTGCCAGGGGAGGGGGACGCGGCAGCCGTCACGGCCGATCCTCTCGCCCGCCGTGCGGACGAACGTCGGGTCCTGCCGCGCGTCGTCGGGCATGGCCGTGTGGTCGGGCAGTCCCAGCTCCTCGCCCTGGTAGAGGTAGATCCCGCCGGGCAGCGCGAACATGGCGAGCGACGCGGCGCGGGCACGGGCGAGGCCGGTCGCGGCGTCGGGCTGGGCATCCGAGCGCCCGATGCCGTCGCCGCCGCGCGGCGGGCCGTCCGTCAGCCCGAAGCGGCTGGCGTGCCGGACGACGTCGTGGTTGCTGAGCACCCAGGTGGTGGGCGCGTCGACGGCGTCGAACGCGGTGAGGGAGGAGGAGATGACGTGCCGGAGGCCGTGTGCGTCCCACGGGTGGTGGAGGTAGGCGAAGTTGAATGCCTGGTGCATCTGGTCGGGGCGCACCCAGTTCGTGAGCCGCGGCAGGGGATCGATCGAAGCCTCGGCACAGAGGATGCGCTCGCCGTCGTACTCGGCGAGGATGGACCGCCACTGCCGGTAGATGTCGTGGATCTCCTCCTGGCCGAACATGGGCGCCTCCGAGCCGGGGAAGCCCTCGGAGGATCCGCCGTCGGCGCGCCCACCCCAGTCCGGCAGCCCCTCGGCCTTGATGAGGGCATGCGCCACGTCGACGCGGAAACCGCCGACGCCGCGGTCGAGCCAGAAGCGCAGGACCCTCTCGAACTCGGCGCGCACCGCGGGGTTGTCCCAGTTGAAGTCGGGCTGCGAGGAGTCGAACAGGTGCAGGTACCACTGGCCCGGCGTGCCGTCGGCATCGAGGACGCGGGTCCAGGCGGGCCCGCCGAAGTGCGACTGCCAGTTGTTGGGCGGCTCGCTGCCGTCGGTGCCGCGGCCGTCCCGGAAGATGAACATCGCGCGTTCGGCGGACCCCGCGGGAGCCGCGAGGGCGGCCTGGAAGAGCACGTGTTCGCTGGAGCAGTGGTTGGGCACGAGGTCCACGATCACGCGGATGCCCAGGCTGTCCGCGCGTGCCACGAGCGCGTCGAAGTCGGCGAGGGTGCCGAACAGGGGGTCGACGTCGCAGTAGTCGGCGACGTCGTAGCCGCCGTCCCGCTGGGGCGAGGTGAAGAACGGCGAGAGCCACACCGCGTCGATGCTCAGCTCTGCCAGGTGCGCCAGTTCGGCGGTGATGCCGGGGAGGTCGCCCATGCCATCCCCGTTCGAATCGCGGAACGAGCGCGGGTACACCTGGTAGATGACGGACGAACGCCACCACTGGTCGCCGTCGGACGCGGCGTGGAGCGGGGCATGGAAGGCATCGGGCGCGGACAGGTCCTCGCCGTGCAGGAGGGGGGCAATCTCAGACATGCGGATCATCCTAGACTGCTGCGGACCGGATTATGGAAGCGTTTTCAACGGGGAACCTCTTGTTTCTGCGACTTTCTTCAGGTTCCGGCGCGTCGCGGGTTCAGCTTTGATCAAAAGTGATGCAAGCGTTTACAGTTGTGACTCGGGTCACCGTCGCCTCCGTTGGGGAGCGGCTGCGACACCTACGTCTCCCGGCTCACGAAGGCCCCGGCCTCGTCCGGGGGATCGACAGAAGCCGCTCATGAAAGGTTCACCAATGAAGGTGCGATCCACCCAGCCGACGCGTCGGCACGCTCTGATCACCGGCGTCATGTCGGTCGCCGTCCTGGCCCTCACGGCCTGCGGCGGAGGGGCAACCGAGTCCTCCTCGGCCACATCCAGCTCTGCCGCCCCGAACCTCGCCGAGGGCGGCGCCACCACCCTCACCATGTGGGTCGACGCCGAGCGCGCTCCCGCCCTCGAGGAGATCACCAAGTCCTTCAAGGAGGACACCGGCATCGAGGTCAAGCTCGCGGTCAAGGACTTCGCCGCCGTCCGCGACGACTTCATCACCCAGGTGCCCACCGGCAAGGGCCCCGACCTGATCGTGGGCCCGCACGACTGGCTGGGGACCTTCGTGCAGAACGGCGTCGTCGCCCCCGTGGAGCTCGGCGACAAGGCGTCCGAGTTCCAGGACTCCGCGATCCAGGCCATGACCTACGACGGAAGCGTCTACGGCGTGCCCTACGCGCTGGAGAACATCGCGCTGCTGCGCAACACGGAGCTCGTCCCCGAGGCTGCCGCCACGTTCGACGAGGTCATCGCCAACGGCGAGGCCGCCGTCGCCGACGGCAAGGCGACCTACCCGTTCCTGGTGGGCATGGACCCCAAGCAGGGCGACCCGTACCACCTGTACCCGCTGCAGACCTCCATGGGCGTGCCGGTGTTCGGGCAGAACGAGGACGGCAGCTACAACGCCGACGAACTGCTGCTCGGCGAGCCGAACGGCGTGGAATTCGCCAAGAAACTCGTGGAGTGGGGCGACAAGGGATCGAAGATCATCAACTCGAACATCACGGGTGACATCGCCAAGGAGAAGTTCAACGCCGGCGAGTCCCCCTACTTCCTGACCGGCCCGTGGAACGTCCCCGACGCGCAGGCCGCAGGCCTGGAGCTCGCCGTCGACAAGCTGCCGACCGTCGGCGACCAGGACGCCCAGCCGTTCATCGGCGTCAACGGCTTCTTCATCTCCTCGAAGAGCGCCAACGCACTCGCCGCCAACGAGTTCGCCGTGAACTACCTGAGCACCGAAGCCGCACAGGATGCCATGTACAAGGTCGGTGGCCGCCCGCCGGCGCTCAAGACCAGCTTCGACAAGGCAGCGACCGATCCGATCGTCGCCGCGTTCGGTGAGATCGGCGCCAACGGCGTGCCGATGCCCGCGCTGCCCGAGATGCAGGCCGTCTGGGCCGACTGGGGAGGCACCGAGCTCGCCCTGATCAAGGGCAGCGCCGACCCCGCCACGGCCTGGCCGACCATGGTCGAGAACATCGAGGCGAAGATCGCCGCGCAGTAGTACCCGTAGTACCCGTAGTACCCGCAGTGATGCATCAACGCAGCACCATCGGCGCCCGTCGCCCCGGCGACGGGCGCCACCCTTTTCCTCGCCACCCCTTCGAGGTGGCGGCACCGCAGCAGCGGCCTTCCGCGCCGATCACCGAAAGCCTCCGCCATGCTCACAACGGCCCCTCCCGGCCCGGCCGCACCGCGTCCGTCCACGACCGCCGTCCGCTCCGATTCCACCCTCGGCCTGCTCGCGAAGATCGCGCTGCTGGGCCTCGTGGACGCCTTCGCGGTCTACGTCCTGATCACGCTCTTCCTGCAGGAGAAGTGGGTGATCCTCCTCGTCGGCGCGGCCGTGACGGTCCTCATCAACTGGATCTACCTGCGCAGGGGCGGCCTGCCGGCGAAGTACCTCGCCCCGGGGATCTTCTTCCTGGTGGTCTTCCAGGTGTTCGTCATGATCTACAGCGGCTACGTGGCCTTCACCAACTACGGTGACGGCCACAACAGCACCAAGGCCGACGCCGTGAGCGCCATCCAGCTCTCCGCGCAGCAGCGGGTCCCCGATTCCCCCGCCTACCGCGTCTCGGTCCTCGAGGCCGACGGTGTATTCCACCTCCTCGCCACCGACCCCGACGGCGGGGTGTCGGTGGGCACCACCGGCGTGCCGCTCGAGGAGGCCGACGACGCCGTCACCGACAGCACCGGCAAGGGCGTGGAACTCGAGGGCTACCGGACGCTCCAGTTCGGGGAGGTACTCGCGAACCAGGAGGACATCCTGGCCATCACCGTCCCGTTCTCCGACGACCCCGAGGACGGCAGCCTCAAGACCAGCGACGGCTCGAACGCCTACGTCTACCGGCCGTCGCTCAGCTACGACGAGGCCACCAGCACGTTCACCGACCTCGAGACCGGGACCACCTATTCCGACACCGGCGAGGGTTCCTTCCGGTCCGCGGACGGCGAGCAGCTGAGCACCGGCTGGAAGATCAACGTGGGCTTCGACAACTTCGTGAAGGCGTTCTCCGACCCGAACATCCGCGGACCCCTGCTGCAGGTGATCCTGTGGACCTTCACCTTCGCGATCGTCTCCGTCCTGTCCACGTTCGCGCTCGGCCTGTTCCTCGCGAACGCCTTCAACCTCCCGGACCTCCGCGGCAAGCGGATCTACCGCATCCTGATGATCCTGCCCTACGCCTTCCCGGCCTTCCTCGCCGGCCTCGTGTGGTCGGGCCTGCTGAACCCCGAGTTCGGGTTCGTCAACAACACCTTCTTCGGCGGCGCGGACATCCCGTGGCTCACGGACCCGCTGCTCGCGAAGATCAGCGTCCTGGTCGTGAACCTCTGGCTCGGCTTCCCCTACATGTTCCTGGTGTGCACCGGCGCCCTGCAGTCGCTGCCCGAGGAGGTCAACGAGGCGGCCCGCATGGACGGCGCGACCGCCTGGCGCACGTTCACCGCCATCAAGCTGCCCCTGCTGCTCGTCTCGGTCGCGCCCCTGCTGATCGCGAGCTTCGCGTTCAACTTCAACAACTTCAACGTCATCTACATGCTGACCGACGGGGGACCCCGCTTCTCCGACACGACGGCGAACATCGGCCACACCGACATCCTGATCACCATGGTCTACGAGATCGCGTTCGGCACCGGGGTGGGCCGCGACTACGGCCTCGCCAGCGCCCTGTCCATCATCATCTTCATCATCGTCGCCGTGATCTCCGCCCTCAGCTTCCGGCAGACCAAGGCCCTGGAGGACATCAACTGATGAGCACGTTCACCGATCCCCAGGCAGCCGCCCCCGCCGAGACGCGCGCGGGCGGGTCCCGCCGCGTCCCGGCGCAGCGCCGGCGCACGTTCGGCCAGTGGTTCAGGCACAAGGGCTGGCGCCACGTCGTCGGCGTCGTGACCACGGTCTTCGCCGTGTTCCCGCTGCTCTACGTGCTCTCCGCCGCGCTGAACTCCAACGGCACCATGGCCGGCTCCAACGCCCTCTTCAGCAGGTTCGACACCGGCAACTTCGAGGCGCTGTTCAGCAACCCGAGCAGGCCCTTCGGCCGGTGGTTCATGAACACCATGATCATCGGCGTGGTGACCTCCGCGGCCACCGTGTTCCTCGGGGCGCTGGCCGCCTACGCGTTCAGCCGCATGCGCTTCAAGGGCCGCCGGGTGAGCCTGCTCTCGCTGCTGATCCTGCAGATGTTCCCGCAGCTGCTCGCCGTCGTCGCGATCTTCCTGCTCCTGAACGCCATCACCGACGTCGTCCCGTGGCTGGGCCTCGGCAGCCAGCTCGGCCTGATCATGGTCTACCTGGGTGGCGCCCTGGGCGTGAACACGTACCTCATGTACGGGTTCTTCAACACCGTCCCGAAGTCCCTCGACGAGGCCGCGCGCATCGACGGCGCCAGCCACGTGCAGGTGTTCTTCACGATCATCCTGCCGCTCGTCACGCCCATCCTCGCGGTCGTCGGGCTCCTCGCGTTCATCGGACTGAGCAGCGAATTCGTGATCGCCAGCGTGGTGCTGACGGATCCCGATTCGCAGACCCTCGCCGTCGGCCTGTACTCCTACGTGGCGCAGCAGCGGTCGGAGAACTGGGGCGTCTTCGCGGCGGGCGCGGTGCTCGCCGCAGTGCCCGTCATGGCCCTGTTCCTCTTCCTGCAGAAGTACATCACCACGGGTCTCGTCTCCGGCTCCGTCAAGGGCTGACCGTGCAGGAACCGTTCCTCGCACCGCACCACGACGGCTCGCGCCTGTACGTGCCCGAGCAGTCACCGGGCGTGGGGGACACCCTCGCGGTGCGCGTGCGGATCCCCGCCCGGTGGGGAACACCGGGGCGGGTGTTCGTGCGGTCGCTGCGCGACGGCGAAGGCCACTACGACGAGGCGCGGCTCCTTCCCGGGGAGGCGGACGACGGCGGCTGGGCATGCTGGGAGGCGCGCGTCACCGCCGTCAACCCCACGCTCCGCTACCGGTTCCTGTTCGAGGTGCCGGGCGCCGCCGGGCCCACGCTCCTGTGGCTCAACGCCGTGGGCGCGTCCCGCCTGGACACCCCCGACCGCGACGACTTCCGGATCGACTGCCGTCCCGCGCCGGCGCCGTGGGCGCGCGACGCCGTGATCTACCAGGTCTTCCCCGACCGGTACGCGAGGTCGTCCGCCGCAGTGCCCCTCGACGCCCTCCCCGACTGGGCGGTCGCCTGTTCCTGGGACGATGCGGTGCAGCCGCGCGGCGAGCTCACGCCCCGGCAGGTGTACGGGGGAGACCTCGACGGCATCACCGAACACCTCGATCACATCCGGGCGCTGGGCGCCACGGTCCTGTACCTGACCCCCTTCTTCCCGGCCCGGTCCAACCACCGGTACGACGCCTCGACGTTCGACGAGGTCGACCCGCTTCTCGGCGGGAACGCCGCCCTCGTCCGGCTCGTCGAGGCAGCGCACGCCCGCGGCATCGCCGTCCTCGGGGACCTCACCGTGAACCACACCGGTGACGCCCACGACTGGTTCCGGAAGGCCTCTGCCGATCCGACCTCCGAGGAGGCCGGCTTCTACTACGTCAGCGAGGACGGCACGGAGTACGCCAGCTGGTTCGGCGTGCCCAGCCTGCCGAAACTCGACTGGTCCTCGGAGGAACTGCGGCGGCGCTTCGTCGAGGGCCCGTCATCGGCGGTGGCCAGGTGGTTGCTCCCTCCCTTCAACCTGGACGGCTGGCGCATCGACGTCGCCAACATGATCGGACGGCACGGGAGCGTCGACCTCAACCGGGAGGTCGCCGCGCTCATCCGCAACACCATGGACGCCGTCCGGCCCGGGCTGATGCTGCTCGCCGAATCCACGGGCGACGCCACCGGCGACCTGTCCGGGCGGACCTGGGACGGCGGCATGACCTACTCGAACCTCACGCGCCCGCTCTGGCAGTGGCTGGCCCGCGAGTACGAGGAGACGAGGGGCATCAACCTGTTCGGCACGCCCGCGCCCGGCGTGCCGCGGATCGACGGCGGTGATCTCGTCGCCACGCACACCGCCCTGTCCTCGGGTTTCTCCTGGCGGGTCCGCTCCCAGAACATGACGGCGCTGGACACCCACGACACCGCACGCGCCGCCACGGTGATGGTCGACGGCGGGCCCGCCGTCGGGCTGGCCCTCGCCTTCCTGCTGCCCGGGCTGCCCACGCTCTTCGCGGGTGACGAGTTCGGCCTCCACGGCATCAACGGCGAGGACGCCCGGACGCCCATGCCGTGGGAGGACGCGGACCGCAGGCCCTCCGACCTGCGGCCCCTGATCGCGGACCTGGCCGCGCTGCGGCGTTCCTCCCCGGCGCTGCGGGACGGCGCGGTACGCTGGCTGGCCGCCACGCCGGACGTCGTCGTGTTCGTGCGCGAACACGAGGAGGAATGCCTCCTCGTCGCGGCCGCACGGACGGACTTCGACGGCGTCCGGGTGCCGCTCGATCTGCTGCCCGGGCGATGGGCCGCCGCGCGGCCGGTCGACCTGGGGATGCCGGGGGCGTCGGCGGCCGAGGCGACCGACGCGCTGGTGGTCTCGGGTCGCGGGCCGGGCGTGCAGGTGTGGCGTCTGCCCGGCGTGCCGACCCCTGCCCCGGAGTGACCGCGGGTCCCCCTGACGGGTGGAATTTGTCAGGGGAGGCCGTCAGACTGGAGGGATGGAACACTTCCCGGAGCACCATCATGCTTGAGCCGCTCGTCGAAGCCTTCGCCATCGGCCTCGGGGTGCTCCTCGCCCTGGGGGCCGGCACCGGGGTCGCCGGCTGGGTGGTCGTGCGGAGGGTCAGGAACTCCCGCATCATCGAGCGGACCCGGGACCGCGGCATGCTGGCCGCCCGCGCCTACTCCCCGGACGCGCTGACACGCGAGCCGGCACGGCTGATCGGCGCTCTGGCCCGGTCCTCGCGTGCCACGCACCTGGCCCTGGTGGAGGCGACGTCGCAGGGGCGCCCTGTCGGCGACCTGCCGCGGGCTGCCGCCGAGATCGACCAGGCGGCCGCATCGCTCGAGAACCTGCTCCGTGCCGCGGACCGGGAGCCCAACCGCGCGCTCAAGCAGGAATGGACCAGGGACCTCTCCGCCCAGGCGCACGCCCTCGACGAACTCTCGGCAGACCTGCGCCGGTGCCTCCTGCAGACGTCCCGGTCCATCGACACGCTCCAGCTCGAGCGCGCGACCACGCGCCTGCGCACCGAGATCTCGGCCATGGGCACGTGGCGGGACACCTACGGGAACCGGCAGACGTGGTGAGCGGTTCGACCGGACAGCCACACACCAACCAGTAGCCAGGGGAGCAATGTCGATCAAACGCCGCATCACGCGGATCGTGCAGGCCAACCGGAACGCGGCGGCCGAAGCGAAGCAGGACCCACGGGTCCAGGCGCAGAACGCCCAAATGGCGCAGCACTCCCTGCTGGACCAGGCGCGTCGGGGGGCGGCCGACGTCGCGGCGCACCACCACCGCGTGGGGCTCGCGGCCAACGAGGCCGCCGCCTACCTGAACAGGGTCGAGGCGGCCGCCGCCGCGGCGGTCCGCCGCGGGGACGACGACGCCGCCCGGGCCGCGATCCGCGAGGGGATGACGGCTCGACGACGCCTCGACACCCTGACCCGGCAGCTCCGCGAGGCGGAGGAGCAGTCCCGCCGGCTGCAGCAGGACGTCCAGCGGCTCGAACAGCGCGTGCAGCAGAACGCCATGGAGTACGACGCCATGCGGGCCCGGCGTGCCGCGGCGCAGGCCACCATCGGCGTGCACGACGCCCTCGCCTCCTCCTCCCGGGAAGCGGCGGCGATCGACGCCGCCCGCCGCAACGCCGAGCTCGAGGTGCGGCGCTTCGAGGCCCAGGCGCAGGCGCGCGAGGAGCTCTCCTGGACCGACCCGTCCTCACCGCGCCTGCAGCAGGCCTTCGAGGAACTCGAGGCCGAAGCGGCGATGCAGCAGGAGCTCGAGGACCTCAAGCGGCGGAACGACCGAGGCTATCCTCCAGTGCAGCGCTGAGCGCCCGCAGGAGGGCGTCGTCGACGTCGTCCTCGTGCCGCAGCCGGACGCGCCAGGCGAACGGGTCGTCGCCACGGACAGGCTCGAGTCCTGGCAGGTCCGGCACCGCCAGGCGGAAGGACAGATCGACGGCGGTACGGGTGGTCGGGGCGAGCTGCGCGAACTTCCGCCGTGACGACTGCAGCGAGACATAGGTCTTCCGCATCTGGATGATCGTCCCGGGTGTCGCCGCGGCCCAGAGCAGGATCCGGTCGGCGACGGGTCTGAGGGCCGGCCGGTCCGCGTACTGGGCGTCGTAGAGCTCGTCGGCGGACCGGAGGAACATCTCGGGGAGCCCGAAGACCTCCCAGTCGACGCTCATCAGGTTGTACCCGGTGACCCCCTGCTCCCTGAGCCAGCGCGACAGGTCCTCGCGCGTCGTGATGCCCGCGGCGCGGGCGTCGTCGGCCCAGTCCGAGGACGTCCGCCCGGTGGTCCGGAGGAGGCGTGCCGCGTTCGCATCCACCTTCGACTGCCAGCTCTGCATCTCGGCCATGCCCACACTGTAGCGGCAGCGGTGGCGCATGATTCTCGGGGTCCGCGCGCCTGGTCCGCACGCCCGATCCGCACACCGGAGAGGCGCCGACGGGCGTTGCTACACTCGGCGCATGACTGAGCTGAGCGGGTCCCACGTCCTCGTCGTCGGTGCCACCGGAGTCCTCGGGGCGGAACTGTCCCGCCAGCTCGCGGCCCAGGGTGCCAGGGTCACGGTGTCCGGCCGCTCCCGGGAGAAGCTGGCGGGTCTCGTCGACGAGCTCGGGGACGCCGTCGTCGGGTCCGTCGCTGCCGATCTCGGCAAGCCGTCGGGGCCCGCCGACATCGCGGCGGCGGTCTACGGTCGTGAGCTCGACGGCGTCGTCTTCGCCGCCGGCGTGGTCGCCTTCGGGCCGGCCATGGAGGTCGACGACGACACCCTCGACGAGCTCGTGCTCGTGAACCTCCTCGGCTACATGCGGCTCATGCGCGAGGTCGGCCCGAGGCTCGGCAAGGATTCCTTCGTGGCGCAGATCAGCGCCGTCGTCGCGGAAAGCCCGACGGCGGGCATGGCGGCGTACTCGGCGACGAAGGCCGGCCTCAGCGCGTACGGGAAGGCGCTCACGCTGGAGCTGCGCCGCCAGGGCGTCCGCATCCTGGATGTCCGTCCGCCGCACACCGAGACCGGGCTGGCCACCCGGCCCATCGCAGGGGAGGCCCCCAGGCTGCCGCAGGGCAAGGACCCGGTGGCCGTCGCCGCGCGCATCGTCACCGGGATCCGCGACGGCGAGCGGGACCTGCCGTCGTCGTCGTTCTGACTCCGGCAGCCCGGGGAGCGGCCCCGGCCTGCCGCATCCGGGTGACGCGGGCCGTCGTCGGGACGGCGGCGACGGCACTGGCCGCGCACGCAAGAGCCGCCACCGGGAAGGCGACAGCGGTGCTGCCCGTCTGGAGCAGGAGTCCTGTGAGCGACGCTCCGGCAGCCTGCCCGAGGACGAGGGCGATGAACAGGAGCGACGTCCCGGCCGCGCTGTCGGTCGCCGCCGCGGAGGCCCACAGGATGAGCACGGACGTCGCTGCCGTGTAGGCGAGCCCGAAGGAGAAGACGGCGAGGTAGGCCAGGAGGAGGGAGTCGGGTGCTGTTCCGACGAGTGTGGTCGCCGCCGCCGTGACGCCGGTCGACAGCGACCACGTCACGGGGATGGAGTGCCCTGCGAGCCAGCGGGACACCCCGGCGGCCCCGGCGCCACCCAGCCCCAGGGCTATCCAGGCGCCGGCGGACAGACCGATCCCCATGCCGTCCGCCTGCTCGAGCGTCACCCTGCCGTAGACCCATACGGCGGCGGACCCGCTCCCGAAGACGAGGGCCCCGGCGAGCGGCCTGGCCAGTCCGTGCACGCGCGACCGCGCGACCGGCGAGGGGACGGCCCGCTGCTCGGCCGGGCGGGGGCCGGGCGTGCCGCTCCTCCTGTCCAGCCGCAGGACAGCGGCCATGGATGCCACGGCGAGGACCGCCACCAGTACCCAGGCCAGGCGCCACGCCTCGCCGAGCACGAGGGAGAGGGCGCCTGCGAGGACCACGCCGAACCCCGTCCCGGAATTCACCACCGACTGGAGCCACCCCTGAGCCGAAGCGTCGGCGTTGCGGCGGACCAGCTCCACCATGGCAGGCGACGCGAACCCCGCTCCCATCCCGGCAAGCAGGACTCCTCCCGCGAAGACCGGGGTGTTCGAGGCGGCGGCGATACCCAGGCTGCCGAGGGCCGCCGAAAGCCCGGCGAGCACGGTCACCGCGCGGGGACGGAGGGAGGCGTGGCGGAAGCCGATCCCGGCGGACACGCAGTAGAGGACCGAAGCGCCGGACGCCAGCAGCCCGCTCACCGCGGGAGTCAGGGCGAACGCCGCGGAGAAAGCCGGCAGGAACAGTCCGTACCCGAGGCGGGCCAGACCGTAGGTGACGGCGACGAGCGCGACACCGGACGTCGCGAAAAGCAGGGGGTGGGGAGGGGCGAATGACTGTAACGACCGTTTCATTGAAACGAACGTTATACCCTTGTCCCATGGCGTCACAACCAACGGCACGGGACCGGCTGCTCGATGCGGCGGAGGACCTCGCAGCGACGCAGGGGGTGAGCGTCACCCCCGTCGATGCGATCCTCCAGCGCGCCCGGGTGTCGCCGGCGACGCTCTACGCGCACTTCGGCAACAAGGAGGGCCTGATCACGCAGGCCCTGCGTCGTCGGCTGGCCAGGTGGGACACCACGTGGCAGGAATGCGTCGACGAGGCACCCACTCCCGAGAAGAAGCTGCTCGCCGTCTTCACCGCACTCTCCCGGCACCGGCACGTCCTCACGCCCTCGCGGTGGTGCGTGTTCCTCGGGGTCGCCGCGGAGACCCCGCACCCCGGGCGGGACCTCGAGGACGCACTCGCCGCCGACACCCGGCTGCTCCTGAGCCGGCTGGAGGAACTGGCGGAGCCCCTTGTCGGCGCGCAGCAGGCGCCGCTGCTGGCGGGTCGGCTCGTTCTCGTCTACACCGGTGTCCTCGGAATGATCCTGCGCGGAACGGACGTGGACACCGCCACCGCCGAGGGCCGGCATATCGCGGGCACGGCCCTGCGCGCCGTCGCCGGACCGACGCCCCCTGTGCCCTGAGCGCCGGGGCCCTCCCGGACACCGCCGGCGGGCGGGTCAGGCGAAGTCCCGGACCTTCTTCCAGCCCGGGTCCAGCGAGTGCTTCGCGGTGATGCCGCGCTGCCCGCGGGCCGCGGCGTCGAGCGCGTCCCTGCCGTTCTGGTCCTCCGAATCGGAGTAGAAGTGGAAGGTCCGCACGCCCTTCGACGTCTCGGCGGCCACCAGCATCCCGCGGATCCCGAGAGCCGTCACGAGCGAATCCTCGAGGTCGTTTAGGGCATCGAAGGCCGCGGGCCGGGGCAGGCCCTGCTCGTCGGCGTCGAACGGGACCCGCAGCGCCGTGTGGAGGTCGAAACGCGGGTGGTCGATCCAGCGCAGCGGGCGCAGGACCCGCACGAGGATCGGATCACCCGCACCGAGCGTCCCCTGCATCAGCAGCCAGGTCGGCGCGGGGAGCGAGGCGGCGAGCTCCGCCACCCGGGCCGGCAGCGCGGCGGCCGGGATGCTGTCCACGACGTCGTGGACGATGCAGTCCACCCGGCGGACCCAGCGCTCGACGTCGTCCTCCCCGAGCAGCCATTCGAGCAGCAGGACGCACAATCCGTACTCGTCGTCCCACTGTCCGGTGAAACCGGGGTTGTACACCGAGATGATGAAGCCGTCACCCTCGCGGGTCGCGGCGGCATGCACGCGGGTGAGGCGGAGATCGAAGGTCCGACCGCGGTAGGTGATGGTGGAGTCCAGCATGTCCGGCTTGGCGCTGCGGGCCGGCACGAAGTCCCACCGGGGGCTCGGCGGCGGGGACGCCCGGTACCACCGCTCGGCGACCGGGCGCAGCGACGCGTCGCCGCCGCTGGAGACGCACAGGGTGTGCTCGGCGTCGGTGCCCGCCCGGGTCTCCCACTCGAGGCCGCGCGCGATCGCCGTCACGCGCCGTGTCATGACCTCCACGTACGCGTCGAAGTCCCCGGCCCGCGTGGCCGTGGTCAGGAGGTCCTCGCCGTCCTCGGACCACCACCGCCAGAAGGCGTCGATCGGGTCCGTGCCCGCCCTGCGGCCGGACGCGCTCCGGCGGCTGAAAATACCCATCACTCCTGCATCCCCCGGTGCTCGCGACCGCTCAGCAGCGACGGTAGGTGAGGTCGAAGACCATGCGACCGGCCTCGATCGCCTTGTTCTCGAAGCTGGTGAGGGTGCGGCCCTCGAAGCGGGGGGCCCAGCCGCCCAGCATGTCCGTCCCCTCGTTGACGCCCGTGTTCCCGGTGCTCACCGGGTCCCGGCCCGCCCGTACGGGGGCCCCGCCGACCACGGATTCCACGCCGCTGTCCCACACCTGGGTGAGCGGACTGTCGGCACCGGTGCGCTCACCGGCGTGGAGGTTCTCGAAGTGCGGGTGCGCATCGAGGACGGCGCGCATCTGCACGGCGTAGCTCGACCAGTCGGTGGCGAGGCGGAAGAGGCCGCCGGGGGCGATGATGCGGGCGGCGAGCTCGACGTAGTCCTCCTTCACGAGCCGGCGCTTGTGGTGGCGGGCCTTGTGCCAGGGGTCGGGGAAGAAGGTCCAGAGTTCGGCGACGGACGACGCCGGGATCATCCCCGCGAAGGCCGCCGCCGCGTCGACCTGCGCGGTCCGCACGTTCGTCAGGTCCTTCTGGCTGATGCGCAGCATGGTCTGGGCGAGGCCGGGACGGTACACCTCGAGGGCCAGGTAGTCGCGGTGCGGGTCCTGTTCGGCGGCGTGGGTGATGGCTTCGCCCAGGCCCGATCCGACCTCGACGACGAGCGGCGCGGACCGGCCGAAGGCGGCGTCGACGTCGAGGACGAAGCCGGGTGCCACCGAGGTGTCGGCGGTGTGGACGCGCGGTACGTCCAGGAGGAAGGCCTCGGCCAGTTCGTCCCATGCCTCCCGCCGCCTGCCCTGCAGGCGGGAGCCCCGCCGGACGAAGGACACGGGCTGGGTGCGGTGCGGCTGATCGGGGGTCTGTACGTGAGAATCCATCGTTCCCAAGGCTACCGGCCGGGGCCTCGATGCGGGTTTCCGGCGTTCCGGCTGGTAAACTGGACAGACTTGCCTGCGCACGGCCGACCACGTCAGCCGCACCAGTGCGCAGCCTGCGTCGATAGAACGCATTCTTTTGTCCCGCATCCAGCTCGCGCGATCGCGAGCGCGGTGGACACTGTCTGACTCTTCTTCGGCGAACCCCTGCGCCGACCGGCGCCGGGGAACATGAGAAGAAAGTTCGTGTACCTCACATGACTACTTTTGCTGCCCTCGGTGTGCCCAAAGCGCTGGTCGAGAACCTCGCCGCGCAGGGGATCGCCGAACCATTCCCCATCCAGGTCAAGTCGCTCCCCGACTCGCTGGCCGGGCGCGACGTCCTCGGCCGCGGCCGCACCGGCTCGGGCAAGACCCTCGCCTTCGCGCTCCCCATGGTCGCGCGCCTCGCCGAGCAGGAAGCGGCCTACCGCCGCAAGCCGGGACGCCCGCTGGCCCTGGTCCTGGCTCCCACGCGTGAGCTCGCCACGCAGATCAACGCCACGGTCGAGCCGCTGGCCAAGGAACTGGGACTGAACACCACCGTCATCTACGGCGGTGTCTCCCAGCAGCGCCAGGAGAAGGCCCTGCGCGCCGGTGTCGACATCGTCATCGCCTGCCCCGGGCGCCTCGAGGACCTGATGCGCCAGAAGGTCATCTCGCTCGAGTCCGTGGAGATCACCATCCTCGACGAGGCCGACCACATGGCGGACCTCGGTTTCCTCCCCGTCGTGAAGAAACTCCTCGACACCACCCCGAAGGACGGTCAGCGACTGCTCTTCTCGGCCACGCTCGACAACGGCGTGGACAAGGTGGTCAACCGCTACATGACCAACCCCGTCACCCACTCGGTGGACGACCCGCAGGCTGCGGTCACCACGATGGAGCACCACGTGCTGCTGATCGGCGACCAGACGCAGAAGAAGCAGCTGATCGTGCAGCTCGCGTCGGGAACCGGGCGCCGCCTGCTCTTCATGCGCACCAAGCACCACGCGCGGAAGCTCGCCAAGACGCTCACCGACGCCGGGATCCCCGCCGTCGACCTCCACGGCAACCTGTCGCAGAACGCCCGCGACCGCAACCTCGCGGAATTCTCCTCCGGTGACGTCCGAGTCCTCGTCGCGACCGACGTCGCCGCCCGCGGCGTGCACGTGGACGACGTCGAACTGGTGGTCCACGTGGACCCGCCCACCGAGCACAAGGCCTACCTGCACCGCTCCGGCCGTACGGCCCGCGCGGGCTCCTCGGGAACCGTGGTCACGATCACGCTGCCCGAGCAGAAGTCCGAGGTGCAGAAGCTGATGAAGGCCGCGGGCGTCGACGTCGCGTTCGAGAACGTCAAGGCGACCTCACCGCTCGTGATGTCCCTGATCGGCGACCTCGCGGACAAGATCGATCCCCGCACGCGTGCGGCGCTGATCGCCTCCCGCGACGCATCCCGCGGCCAGGGCACCTCGACCGGCGCCAACGCCGAGCGCAAGCGCGCCCGTCGCGGCACGGCCGCTCCGGCGGCCGGAGGCCGTGGAGGACGGGGCGGGCGCGGACGCGTCTCCGCTGATCCGCAGGCCGCCCAGGGCAACCGCGCCGACCGCCGCAAGGACCAGCCGCAGGCACCCCGCTTCGGCACCGACACCGGCGCGGCAGCGAAGTCCGGCGGTTCCCGCCGTCGGACCGAGGAGCCCCGCACCGCATCGGAGACGACGACCCGCAGCCGCCGTCCGGCGTCGGGCCAGCGCGTCGGTGACGCCGTCCGCCGCACCGCCGCGGGTGCTCCCGCGGCCGGCGGCCAGCGCAGCCACGCGCCGTCGTCGGCCCCGCGCTCCGAGGGTGCACGTCCCGAGGGTGCCCGCCGCGCCGGCGGCACCCGCAGGGCCAGCGCGCCGGCGTCGAACGACCGCCGCCCGCGCTAGCACTCCGCACGTCCGTGAGGCCCCCTACCCGCCCGGGTAGGGGGCCTCACGCGTTCCGGGTGGTGCGGGAGCGTGCCGCGTGGGGAACAATGGCCGGATGAACGCACTCCTGAACGTCATCTGGCTCCTGTTCGGCGGCATCTGGCTCGCTCTCGGCTACTTTCTGGCGGGCGTGGTCTGCTGCCTGCTGATCGTGACCATCCCCTTCGGTATCGCCTCCTTCCGGATCGGCGTCTACGCGCTCTGGCCCTTCGGGCAGACCGTCGTGAACCGGGGCGGGCGCGTGGGTGCGTGGTCCACGATCGGCAACGTGATCTGGCTGCTCGTCGCCGGGATCTGGATCGCCATCGCCCACGTGGTCACGGCGATCCCGATGTTCGTGAGCATCATCGGCATCCCCCTGGGCATCGCGAACCTCAAGCTCATCCCCGTGTCCCTGGCACCGCTCGGCAAGGTGATCGTCCCGTCGCAGGGGACGTACCTGCCGACGTACCGCTGACCTCCCGGCCGACGGGCCGCCGCCGGACACCCGGCGGCGGCCCACCGGTGCCCGACGGCTAGTCCGCCGTGGAGCTGCGGACTGCCGCCCCGTTCTGCCCGGGCTTGTCGGCTGTCCTGAGCAGGTCCCCGAGCAGCGCGATGATGTCCAGGCCGGTGGTGTCCTTGACCATCTGCGTGGTCTGGTGGACGCCGTTGGAGACGTTCCTGCTGAGCTGGCTCGCGCCGTCGTTGGAGACCACGGTCATCGTGTCGATCGCGGACATCGGCGCGGCGATCTCGCGGGCCATCGCTGGGAGGACCTCGAGGACCTTGGACAGGATGGCGGCCTGGTTGAACTTCTCGTAGGCCTCCGCCTGCGCGGCGATGCCCGCGGCCTCCGCCTTGCCGCGGGCCTCCGTGGACCCGGCCTCGGCGTCGCCGCGGGATGCGATGACGGCGGCGTCGGCGCGGCCCCTGGCCTCGCTGATGGATGCCTCGGCGGTGCCGCGCGCGGTGTTGGCGGCGGCGTCGGCCTCCGCGGCCACGCGGTCGCCCTCGGCGACGAGCTTGCGGCGCGCGAGGTCCACCCGGGCCTCGATCTCCGTCGCCTCGGAGGCACGACGGCGCTCCTCGAGCTTCGCGTCGGCCTGCTGGATGAGGCGGTACTTCTCGGCGTCCGCGGGCTTGCGCACCTCGGTGTCGAGTTCACGTTCGCGCAGCTCCGCGCGCCGTTGCGCGACCTGCTGCTCGCGCATGATGACCTGCTCCTGCTGCTCCGCCTGGGCGAGCGGACCCGAGGCGTCGGCCCGCGCCTGACGGGCGTCGGCCTCCTCCTTGAGTTCCGCCCGGCGGATGATCAGCTGCTGCTGCGCGAGGGCCACCTGCTCGTCGGACAGGGCACGGGCCTGCTCCGACTCCTGCATGGACCGCGCCTCGGCGATCTTCGCGTTCCGTTCGGCGAGGGCCGCCTCGGGCCGGCCCAGGTTCTTCAGGTACCCGGAGTCGTCGTCCACGGACTGGATCTGGAACGTGTCGATCTCCAGGCCCTGGTTGTGCATGGAGTGCTCCGCCTCCTCCTTGACGCTCTTGGCGAAGGTGGCGCGGTCCCGGATGATCGACTCCACGGTCAGGGTGCCCACGATGGAGCGCAGCGAACCGGACAGCGTCTCCTGCGTGTAGTGGTCGATGGCGTCCTGCTGGTTGAGGAAGCGCTGGGCCGCCTTGCGGACGGCGTCGGCGTCGCCGCCCACCTTGACCTGCGCGACGCCGGTGAGGTGGAGCTTGATCCCGTTCTTCGAGATGCCCTCGATGCGCAGCGACACCTGCCGGGAGGCGAGGGACAGCGGGTAGGCCCGCTGGGAGAACGGATTGATGAAGATGCGGCCGAAGACGACGCGCTGGCTGTCCGGATCGGGCTGCCCCTTGCTGTCCTTGGACGAGATGATGAGCGCCTGGTCCGGGCTGGCGATGTGCAGCGCCATCCGGGCGAGCACGACGGCGGCGACGACGAGGACGAGGAGTACCACCGCGCCGATGATGAGCGGGATGAACGTGAGATCCACTTGCGACCCTTTCAATGGTCTTCGAGGAGGCTCCGGGGGCGCGGGTGCGCGCCGGAGCATGATCAAGCTGATGCGTGCACTGTGCTGATCCGACCCCCATGTCGTCGAAGTGGACGACCCGCGCCGCGGGCCGGTGGTTCTAGGCGGCGGCTCCGGTGAGGAACGCCTGCATGAGGGGCCCGCCGGAGGTGGAGCCCAGTTCGCCCTCCTCGACGAAGACTGCCACGGCGAGGTCCCCCTGCAGGGCGACGACCCAGGCGTGCGTGCGCGGGGGAGTCTCGCTGCCGAACTCGGCGGTGCCGGTCTTGGCCAGGACGGGAGCCCCCGGGACGTCCTGCAGCAGCTGCGCGCCGCCCTGGCTGACGACGGCGCCCATCAGGGTCTTCAGCGTCGCGGACTCCGCGGCCGTGAGCGCGCTCGGCTCCACGGGATTGGACGAAGCGGGATTGGAAGAAGCGGGACCGGACGGAGCGGCATTGGACGAAGCGGGATTGGACGGAGCGGGACCGGACGGCGACGCTGACCCGGTGGAATCGCCGTCGGGCTCCTGCGATGCCGCGGCGCTCTCCGACCCCGGTTCGAGGTCCGTGGGCTCCCCGGGTGCGAGGAGCGTCGGGGTGACGCGGGCGCCGGCACCGACGGAGGCCGCCATGGTGGCGAGCGAGAGGGGCGAGACGAGGACCTCGCCCTGGCCGATCATGGCGGCGGCATGGGCGGTCCCCTCGGCCGTGTCCGGTACGGAGCCGAAGAAGGCGGGTGTCCCGATGCTCGCCTCGACGCCGATCCCGAGGTCGGTGGCGGCGCCCTCCAGGTCCGCCTGGCTGATCCTGTCCCGGGCGGAGATGAACCCCGTGTTGCAGGACTGCGCGAAGGTCTCGAGGAGGGGGATGGTGCCGACGAACCGTGCGGGGAAGGTGCCGGCGTTGGTGAACCTCCGGCCGTCCACCACGACCTCCTCGCTGCACTCGGTCGGCGTCCCGGGCGTGAACCCCTTGCGCAGCAGCGCGAGGCTCGTGGCGACCTTGAACGTGGAGCCCGGCGGGTACTGGCCGAGGAGCGCCGTCTGCAGGCCCTCGCTGCCCGGCCCGTTGGCGGCCGCGAGGATCTCACCCGTGCTCGGGCGGATCGCCACGATCGACGACGCCGACGGCTCGTCCGCGAGCACTTCCTCGCCGAGGCTCTGCAGCCGCGGGTCGAGGGTCGTGGCAAGGTCCTCGCCGTCCACGGGCGCCGTGGTGAAGAGGCTCCGGGGGGCCGTCGATCCACCGCCCGCAGGCGCCGCGTCGACCGACAGGCCCGGGGTGCCGGCGAGCCGGGCGTTGTGCTGCAGCTGCAGGCCGCCCATGCCGGTGATGTCCCCGGCCCTGATGGCGCCGTCGGACTCCTCGACGAGCTCCTCGGTGGCTTCCCCGACGCCGCCGAGCAGCTCCCGGGCGAAGGTACGGGTGGGCCCGAGTTCGAGGGTGTCCGCCTGGCGGAGCGCTCCGGGGATGGCGTCGATCTGCGCGTCGGTCACGGTCCGGGAGGCGTCGTCGCGCAGCACGAGGGCCACGACGAAGGCTTCCGCGCCGGCGGTCGTCACCTGCTCCTCGTAGCCGGCGGGGTCGACGTCGAGCAGCGTCGCGAGGGCGCGTGCGGAGGCGGCCCGCTGTGCCTCCGGGACCAGCGTCTTGTCGATGCCCACGCGGAGGACGGGCCGCTGCGTGACGATGACCGCGCCGCCCGCACCCGTGATGTCGCCGCGGTCCCCCGGGGTGCGCGTCAGGGTGAGCTTCTCGTCCGGCAGGAGGTCGGGGGCGAAGACACCGGGTTCCCAGGCCGTCCGCCACGAGTCCCCGACGCGCGTGAGGTCCGCCGTCGTGCTGTACGTCCAGTCCTGACCCGTCGCGTCGAGGTCCCAGGTGTACTCGAGCGTCGCGGTCGCCGTGTCCTCGCCGGTCTCCTCGACGCCGGCCACGGTGACGTTCGGCGGTTCCGGCGCGAAGCCCTCGGTGATCGCCGCGAGCTGGGCGGTCACGTCGGCGGGCTCCGCGGCGGTGAAGGTGGACCGCCCGACGTCGAGCCGTGCGAGCCCCTCGGCCAGCGTGGCGGCGGCGTCCTCGGCGGTCGGCCGGTCGTCCGTGCAGGCCGCGAGCGCGAGGGCCAGGGCGACGGTGGTCAGGACGGACGTGGCACGCTGAATTCTCCCCATACGGCCCATTATGTCCGAGGAGCCCGCCACGCCCCGTTCCGCCTGTTCCCCGGGGCGTCGCGCCCGTCGTGGACGCGGCGTACCATTCGAGGTCCACGACCCCCGGGGGCAATGATGCACATCGAGCCACGAACACTCGACGACGCGGTCGTGCGGAACGCGTTCACGGGCGTGGCCACGATCGATGTCGGAGAGCGCCGGACCCTGGAGCGCTGCGAGGGCTTCCTGCACCGGGGTCTGCGCGTGCCGATGACGCCCGACGCGCGCATCGCGATCGCCAGCGGCAGCAAGGCCTTCACCGCCCTCGCGCTGATGCGCCTGGTCGAGGACGGCACGCTCGGGCTCGGGCAGCGGGTGCGCGGGCTCCTCGGCGACGACCTGCCCCTGATCGACGACGCCGTGACGATCGAGCACCTGCTGACGCACACCTCGGGCATCGGCGACTACCTGGACGAGGGCGCCGACTGGACGGCGTCCGCTTACGTCCTCCCCGTGCCCGTGCATACGCTCACCACGGCCAGGGCGTTCCTGCCTCTGCTCGGCGGCCGCCCGCAGCGGTCCGCTCCGGGGGAGCGGTTCGCCTACTGCAACGGCGGGTACATGGTGCTGGCGGTGCTGCTGGAGCGGGTGACCGGCATGACCTACCACGACGCCGTCCGCAGGCTCGTCCTCGACCCCGCGGAGCTGGATCGCACCGGATTCCTGCCACTCAACGACCTGCCGGCGGACGCCGCTCCCGGCTACGTCCTCGACGACGGCGATCTGGTGAACACCCTGCACCTCCCGGTGCTCGGCAACGGTGACGGCGGCGCGTTCACGACGGCGGCGGACCTGCACCGGTTCTGGCGTGCGTTCCTCGACGGACGCATCGTCGCGCCCGGCACCGTCGCGGAGATGATCCGCCCGCGCCACGACGTGCCGGAGGAGGGGCTGCGGTACGGGATGGGCTTCTGGCTGCACCCCTCGGGTCCGGCGGCCGTCCTCGAGGGGTACGACGCCGGCGCGTCCTTCCGCTCCACGCACATCCTCGGGAGGCAGACCACGGTGAGCGTGCTGGGCAACAGCTCCGAGGGTGCGTGGCCCGTCGTCCGGGTGCTCGCCGCCGCCGTCGACGCGGAGCTTCGACGGTCGGGGAATTCCTGACTGTCCGTCAAAGTTGAGTCGGGTACACTCAAGGCGTCAGAAGGATGTCGGCCCAGGCCAGAAAGGAACCGCGCGTGGATACCAACTTCACCACCAAGAGCCGTGAGGTGCTGTCAGCCGCGGCGATGAACGCCTCGACGGCGGGCAACGCCCAGATCGAGGCGCCCCATTTCCTCAAGGCGCTGCTCGACCAGCGGGACGGCATCGCCGTCGCCCTGTTGCGGGCGGCGGGCGCGGATCCCGACACCGTGAGCGTGCAGGCGAGCTCCGCGATCAAGGCCCTGCCGTCGTCGTCGGGTTCGTCCGTGGCGCAGCCGCAGCTCTCGCGGGGCGCCCTGCAGGTGGTCAGCGCCGCACAGCAGGAAGCGGAGACGCTCGGGGACCAGTTCGTGTCCACCGAGCACCTCCTGCTGGCCCTGGCCGCCGACGGCGGAGCGGCGGGCCGGATCCTGCGGTCCGTCGGGCTCACCCGCGAGGCGCTCGCCGCGGAGCTGCCCGGCGTGCGGGGCGAGAAGCGCGTCACGACGCCGGATCCCGAGAACACGTTCCAGGCGCTCGAGAAGTTCGGCGTGGACCTGACCGAGGTGGCCCGCAGCGGGAAGCTCGACCCGGTGATCGGCCGTGACGCCGAGATCCGCCGCGTGGTGCAGGTGCTCAGCCGCCGCACCAAGAACAACCCGGTGCTCATCGGCGAGCCCGGCGTCGGCAAGACCGCCGTCGTCGAGGGACTGGCGCAGCGCATGATCGCCGGGGACGTCCCGGAATCGCTCCGCGGCAAGCGGCTCATCAGCCTGGACCTCGGGTCCATGATCGCGGGCGCGAAATACCGTGGCGAGTTCGAGGAGCGGCTGAAGGCCGTGCTCGAGGAGATCAAGGGCTCCAACGGCCAGGTGGTCACGTTCATCGACGAGCTCCACACCGTGGTGGGGGCCGGCGCGTCCGAGGGGTCGATGGATGCCGGCAACATGCTCAAGCCCATGCTGGCGCGCGGCGAACTCCGGCTGATCGGCGCGACGACGCTGGACGAGTACCGCGAGAATGTCGAGAAGGACCCGGCGCTGGAGCGCCGGTTCCAGCAGGTCTACGTGGGCGAGCCGTCCGTGACGGACACCATCGGCATCCTCCGCGGGCTGAAGCAGCGCTACGAGGCCCACCACAAGGTCTCCATCGCCGACTCCGCGCTCGTCGCCGCAGCCGCCCTCTCCCACCGCTACATCCCCGGCCGGCAGCTCCCGGACAAGGCGATCGACCTCGTGGACGAGGCGGCCTCGCGGCTTCGCATGGAGATCGACTCCGCGCCCGTCGAGATCGACGAGCTGCGCCGCTCCCTCGAGCGCATGAACATGGAGGAGATGGCACTCTCCCGCGAGAAGGACGAGGCGTCCCTCGAACGGCTGCAGGCCCTGCGGGCCGAGATGGCCGACCGCCAGGAGGAACTCGACGCCCTGAACGCGCGGTGGGAGGCCGAGAAGGCGGGCCTGAACCGCGTGGGCGACCTCAAGGCGTCCCTCGACGAGCTGCGCTCGCACGCGGACCGCGCCCAGCGCGAAGGCGACCTCGAGACGGCGTCGCGCATCCTCTACGGCGAGATCCCGGGCGTGGAGCGCGAGCTGCGCGAGGCGCAGGCCGCCGAGGAGCAGACCGCGACGTCGCCGGAGCTGATGGTCGCCGAGGAGGTCACGGCGAACGACATCGCCGAGGTCATCTCCGCCTGGACGGGCATCCCGGCCGGGCGCATGCTGCAGGGCGAGAGCGAGAAGCTGCTCGCCATGGAGGACGTCATCGGGGCACGGCTGATCGGCCAGAAGCGCGCGGTGAACGCGGTGTCCGACGCCGTCCGGCGCGCCCGGGCCGGGGTGTCCGACCCGAACCGCCCCACCGGGTCCTTCCTGTTCCTGGGCCCTACGGGCGTGGGCAAGACGGAGCTCGCGAAGGCCCTCGCCGACTTCCTGTTCGACGACGAGCGCGCGATGATCCGCATCGACATGTCCGAGTACTCGGAGAAGCACTCGGTGGCGCGCCTCGTCGGAGCGCCCCCCGGCTACGTGGGCTACGAGGAGGGCGGGCAGCTCACCGAGGCCGTCCGGCGCCGTCCCTACAGCGTGGTGCTGCTCGACGAGGTCGAGAAGGCCCACCCGGAGGTCTTCGACCTGCTGCTGCAGGTGCTCGACGACGGGCGCCTCACCGACGGGCAGGGCCGTACCGTGGACTTCCGCAACGTCATCCTCGTGCTGACCTCGAACCTCGGCTCCCAGTTCCTCGTGGACCCATCCCTCGACGACGCGGCGAAGCGCGCCGCCGTGATGTCCGCGGTCAACGCGAATTTCCGGCCGGAGTTCCTCAACCGCCTCGACGACGTCGTGATCTTCGATCCGCTGGGCCTGGACGAGCTCTCGAGGATCGTGGACCTGCAGGTCAGGGCCCTCGGCGACCGGCTGCACGACCGCCGGCTCGAGCTCGACGTCAGCGCGGCGGCCAGTGAATGGCTCGCCCTCACCGGGTTCGACCCCGCATACGGGGCCCGCCCGCTCCGCCGGCTCGTGCAGCGCGAGATCGGCGACCGGCTGGCGAAGGGCATCCTCGCGGGGGAGATCGTCGACGGCGACACCGTCGTCGTCGACCGTCCCGAACCGGACGTGGACGCCCTCGGTGAGGACGGGTCCAAGGGCGGCGGACTGCTGGTGCACGCCGCCCGCTGACCCGGCGGGTCGTGTCAGCGGGCCAGCAGGCTCTGGCGGACGGGGCCGCCGTCCTCGACGACGGCGAAGCAGTCCACGCGGCGGTCCCCGTCCGCCCAGGTCCGTTCCGTCGGTGTGGCGCGCAGGAGCGTGACCTGCAGGTCTCCCGCCAGGACGTCGGGGTCGATGCCGGCCGACGCCGCCGCACAGGCAGCCTCCGCGCGCAGGCCCAGCTGGTCACGCCCCGGGAACGCGGCGTCCTCGGCGTAGTTCTCACTCGCCACGAGCTGCGCGTTGTGCGGTTCCCCGCAGTCCACCAGGACGGCCTCCTCCGTGATGTCAGTGAACTCCGCGAGGCACTCCCCGGCGGCGAGCGAGGACGGGTCCACGCGGGCCTCGTCCCCGGCCCCGCCGAACAGCGAGACGAGCAGCCAGATGAGGAGCCCGAGCAGCACGGCGGCGCCGCCGATGATCAGCAGGAGCGGGAGGCTGCTGTTCCCGGCCCGGGTCCGGTCACGTTTCGGGTGGCCCTCGGCGGAGGCGTCGCTGTCCGTCGTCGTCGGGATCCACCCTGCGCGGGTGGCTCCGCCGGTCCCGCCCGGGTCCCTGCCGAGGTCTCCTGGGTCTCCGGGGGCCGAAGGGCCGGTGCGTCCCGGGTCGGAACCGGGATACGGCCCGGGATGTCCCGCACCGGATCCGCCTCCCTCCGGCGAGAAGGCGTAGGCGCCCCCGACGGGGCCGTCCGCCGAATCGCCGACGGGGCCGGCTTCCGCTTCCTCAGTCCTGTGCGCCGCCTGGTCCGCCCGATCGCCCGCGGCCCCTCCCGCCGGCGCCGTGACGTCCGGCGCGGCCTCGACGGACGGGGCGTTCGGGGGCATCGGCCCGCCCACCAGGGTCCCTGCCTCCTCGGCTTCGGCAGCGAGGGCGCGGGCCTCGGCGGCGGCATCGTCGAGCGACGCCGCCTCCGCGATCTCCGGGCTGATGCGTGCGGGTCCGAGGGCGGGCTCCTCGAGGTCGAGGGTGTCGGGGGAGACGGTCAGCTCCGGCTCCAGCGCCTCGGCGGAGATGACACCGTCGTCGAGGATCACGGTGTCGGGGTCAACCACGGCGGCGGTCCCGGGCTCCTCGGTCTCGTCCGGCCCGGACTCGTGCCCGGGGCCCCGGGGTACCTGTTCCTCGTTGCTCATGGCGGCTCGCTGTCTCCTTGCCCTCCCGGTGCCGCATGGTCCGTCCCATGGCCGGCGCTCCGACGTCGGGTCGACTCTATCCACAATCGCCCGCGGAGGGACCGTGCGGCGCGGGATCGCCTGCGCCGGCGTTCTGCGGGACCTCGGTGGGCGCGCACTCGGGTGCCCCCGAAAACATGTAACCTATACTTACGACAAATCGACCAAATACTCCGGGGCCTCGCTGCAGCCTTGGGCCTCGTGCCCCAGTGACCACCTCGGATCGACGCACAAAGGGGGTCACGCCATGGGGCGCGGCCGTCAAAAGGCAAAAGCTACCAAGCAGGCCCGGGACATGAAGTACTTCAGCCCGGCCACTGACTATTCGGCACTGCAGCGAGAGCTCACAGGCCCGGGCAGTCGCGCATCCGCCCGACGTACCGAACCTCTCGAGCCGGTCGAACCGGACTACTCGGAGTATGCGGACAAGTACGCCGACGAGCTCGACGACGACGGCGAGGGGAGCGGCTCGCGCCGCACCGGCTGACCCCGGTCGGCCGTCCTCCTGCGAACCACACGGCGCACCGCCCCTCCGGGGCGGTGCGCCGTTCTGTGTGCCCGGACGGGATCCGCCCGGGACCGCGTCCCGGCCCGGGACGTCACGCCTCAGGAGGGGGACGCGAGGAGGGGCTGTAGGGCGAGCTCCGCGGCGCCGACGAGCAGGAGCTCCGGCCCCAGCGCCGCGCGCCGCACCTCCACACGGCCCGCCAGGGAGGCCGCGTTGACGGCGTCGGCCAGCTGCCCGCCGCCGAAGCCGACGAGCGATCCGAGGAATCCGCCGAGCACGATCAGCGCAGGGTCGAAGATGTTGACGAAGTCGGTGAGGGCGACGGCGAGCAGCCCCAGCTGCCGGTCGGCCTCCCTCCGGACGCCGGCGGGCGGGTCGCCCGACAGCACGCCTTCCAGGGCTTCGATGCCCCCGCCGTCCAGGTCCGCCGCCTCCAGCAGGCGCTCGAGGCGGACCTCCGCGTCCAGGCAGCCCGACCGTCCGCAGTGGCATGCCCGCCCGCCCGGGCTGACGAGCGTGTGGCCCAGTTCGCCGCCGTACCCGCGGCCGCCGACCAGCTGCGCGCCCCCGGTCACGATGCCGCCGCCGATGCCGCTCGCGCTGCCGTTGAGATAGACGGCATCGTCGACGCCGAGCGCCGCACCGAAGATGCTCTCGGCGAGGGACCCGAGGGAGGCGTCGTTCGCGGCCACCGCCGGAAGCCCGAGGGCGCTGCCGAAGGGTCCCGTGAGGTCGGCGTCGTGCCAGCCGAGGTGCGGAGCGACGAGCACGCGGCCCGTGCCCGCGTTCACGAGCCCGGGCAGCGCGATGCCGACGCCGAGCACCCGGTCGAGGCCGGCCAGGGTGGGCTGGAGACCGGACACGATCTCGCGGGTGAGCCCGATCGCGTCCTCGAGCGAGGGGATGCCGCGGGTCTCGCGGCGCACCCTCCGGTGGACGTGCCCGCCCAGCCCGACGACGCCCACGGTCAGGGCGTCGATGTCCGGGTTGACGGCGATCACGGCCACGTCCGGGTTCGCCTGCACGATGGGGCTCGGGCGGCCCACCCGGCCGGCGGCGGCCGGGTCCGTCTCGCGGACGAGGTTCTTCCCGGCGAGCGCGGACACCAGGGCGCCGACCGTCGAGCGGTTGAAGCCGCTGCGCCGGGTGAGCTCGGAGCGGGACAGCGGGCCGCTCCGGTGGACCATCGTGAGGATCTGGGAGAGATTCTGTGCGCGCAGGCCCTCGGTGCCGTTCGCCACGCCGGGTAGTGATCGCACAGCCCTGGGTTCTCCTTCGTCCTGCAGGAGTCCCCTGCGCCGTTGCCTCGCCCTATCGTATCCAGCTCCTCCCGGGCTGCCGTCCGTCAGGCGCGCTGCTGCGCCGGCCGCGCCGCCCGCGCGGGAGACGGGCGGCCCGGCGGTGCTCCGGCGCACCACGAGGCTCGTGGCCGGATCGAGCCGGAGATTGTTCGGACGCTCGCGTCCCGCCTACGCGTCGTCCCTGCTGTACGGGGCCGTGGGTGGGGGGATCTCGCTGATGAGTTCGTTCACCGCGTGGGAGATGAGGTCGCGGTCCAGTGGGGGGAGGCTGAGCAGGCCGTTGAGATAGGCGTCGACGTCGATCTTGTCGGCGTCCCCGGTGAGTTCGAAGTAGCGCATCCACACGGCCTGCAGGTCGAGACCGACCGCGCGGATGGCGTCGAGGGTGCGTCGCCGCTGGTCCTCGGGAGTGGGGCCGGACATCACGGACCCCGGGGTGCACCCACGGGGTGCTGCGCGTGTGTGGTCATGCGGATGCCTGCTCGGGCTTCGACCGGGAAGTGACGCGTGCCTGTGCTCTTCAAAACACCACCGGGGAACCGGAATAGCCCCGGGCAGACACCTATTGCAAGCAAGCTTACCTTCCGGGTACTGGGTCCTGTCGAGCTGCAGGGCGTCGGGGCTGCTGCCGGCAATCGTCCCCGCGTGCCGGGGGCGCAGGAGGGTGGCCCCGGCGTGGAGGGTTCCGGCCGCCTTCTCCGCCGCGCATTAGTAAGCCGGCTTGGCATCTCGGACGCAACCCCGTAGGCTCGGGGTGGAGAGCGGTCGTAGAGAACACTGCGGACCTTCCAGCTCACACCCCATGGACGAGCCCGAGCAGGGCCCCATCGCCGCATCCCGGCCCCTCACCTTCCAGGAGAATCCTTTGGCAAACAGCAACGCCCACACCAACTCCCGCTCCAACAGCGCCACCGGTGACCACGTGGTCGAGACCCGTCGCTCCACCGAGACGAAGGCCTCCACCAAGACCACCGAGTTCTTCGCCTACGTCGCCATGGTCCTCGCCACCGTCGTCACCTCGGTGATGGTGGGTAATGGCGACGGTGGCGGCGATGACATCTTCGACGGTCGCGACGCCATGCAGCTCATCACGTACCTGACCATCGGCTACATGGTGTCCCGCGGACTGGCGAAGTCCGGAAGCCGCGAGTACTACAACGCCTAGCCCCTCCGCTCATCCCCGTGCCATGGATCCTCCGGCACGGGGATGACCTGCATGCGGCACCCACTCCGACCGTCGAGGACCATCATGGCCGACCAGCCGCCCACCGTCATCGACGTGCACGACATCGCCGATGGCGCCGCCGATTCCCCCGCCGTGACACGCGACGGGCCGATGGCCCGCCTGCCGGAGCAGGAGGAGCTGACCTGCCGCGTGCATCGTGCCCGGCGGATCCCCGCCACGGGATCGCCGCGGCCGCTCTTCGTGATGGTCCACGGGCTCGGGATGTCCCACCGGTACTACGACGACCTGCAGCGCGCGCTCGTCGGCCATGGGGACACGCTCGTCCTCGACCTTCCCGGTTTCGGCGGTACGCCCTCCCCGGACCACCCGCTCGGCGTCGATGCCTACGCGGCGGTGATCGCACGCGCCCTGGACGAGGACGGCGCGCAGGGGTGCGTGCTCATCGGCCACTCCATGGGCGCCCAGTTCGTGACCGAGCTCGCCGTCAGCCGCCCGGATCTCGTGTCCCGGCTCGTGCTGATCGGTCCCGTCACCGACACCGCCCACGCATCCCCCGTGAAGCACACCCTCATGCTCGCGGCGGACACACTCCTGGAACACCCTGTCACCAACCTGATGGTCGGGACGGCCTACGCCCAGTGCGGCATCCGCTGGTATTTCGGGGAGCTGCCCGTCATGCTCGACTACCGCCTCGACGACAGGCTCCCCCTGGTCTCCTGCCCGGTCCTGGTGGTGCGGGGGTCCCTCGACATCATCTCGGGCCGCGGCTGGTGCGAGAAGCTCGCCCGCACGGCACGCGACGGCTCCCTGCTCGAACTGGCCCGCCTGCCCCATGCGGCCCACCGGGGAGGTGCCGTCGCCATCGCGGCCGCGCTCCTCGACTCCCTCCCCGGTCGAGGGACCTTGGAGGCGGAGCCGGCCCCGCTGTACTTCACCCGGACCTCGAGGACCTTCCGGCCCGGTTCGCAGGCGCCCGATGAGGTCGTCGAGATGCGGAGCGTCATGGTGGGGGACACGCAGTGCCGCTCCTACCCGGGCAGCCACGGCTCGGGCGCGCCCGCGGTCGGAGCCGACGACGGCACGCCCGCGCCGGTCTTCGTCCTGATCCACGGGATCGGCATGTCCCACCGCTACTTCCGCCGGCTCGGGGCCCTCCTCTCCGCCTACGGCACGGTGCACCTCATCGACCTGCCCGGCTACGGGTGGACCCGCCGACCGACGCACGCGAGGACCATCGGGGGGACGGCGGACCTCGTGGGGAAGCTCCTGGACGACGCCGGTGCATCATCCTGTGTCGTCGTCGGCCACTCCATGGGCGTGCAGAGCGCCACGGAACTGGCCATCGAACATCCGGACCTCGTCTCCCGCCTCGTCCTGATCGGCGCCGCAGTGGACGCCGAGCACCGCACCATTCACCAGCAGGCCCTGAGGCTGGGTATCAACTCGGTCTTCGAGAAGCCACTGCTGAGCATGGTGCAGTTCCTCGACGTCCTGCGCTGCGGTCCGCGCTGGTACGTCGCCCAGCTCGGGCTGGCGATGGGTTACCCGCTGGAGGAGCGGCTGCCCCGGGTGGAACAGCCCGTGCTCGTGCTGCGCGGTTCGCGCGACGTCGTTGCCGGCGTCGCCTGGTCGGACAGGCTCGCGCGCTCCGTACCGCGAGGGGAATCGGCCACCATCGACGGCGCACCCCACGCCGCGCACCACAGCGCCGCCCGCGTCGTGGCGACCACCATCGCCGGATTCCTCCGCCGGAACCGACCTGCGCAACCAGGCGCGCGTCCCGTCTGACACCATGAACGGTATGGATGAGAGCAGTGGGAGCCGTATCGACGAGGAGCCGACCAGCGGGAAGGGGCCCATCACCGATGAGGAGCCCCGCGGGAGTCGGGGCGGGACATCGGCGCAGTACGGGGATGAGGACCGGGAGCGTGATCTCGCCACGGAGCTGGCGGAGCTGGCCCGGTCGCTGCAGCAGGAACCGGATTCGGAGGCGGTCCTCGCCGGGTTCGTCCACGCGGCCCTGGAACTGATCCCGGGCGCTGACGAAGGGTCCGTCAGCGTGGTCCTGGGACGGGAGAACGTGGGGTCGCGGGCGCCGTCCGGGGAGCTTCCCGAGCGCATCGACGCGCTGCAGATGGAGACCGGGGAGGGTCCGTGCCTGGAGGCGGCGTACGAGCACCGGACCGTCCGGGTGCCGGACATGGCGCACGAAGAGCGGTGGCCGCTCTTCGCCCGGCGGGCCACGGAGGCCGGCGCCCGGGGGATGCTGTCGATCCAGTTGTGGGTCGAGGGCGATGACCTCGGGGCCCTGAATCTCTATTCGCACGAGGCGGACGCGTTCACCGACGAGTCGGAGAACATCGGTCTGCTGGTGGCCTCCCATGCCTCGGTGGCGTTCGCCGAGGCCGAGAAGAGCCGGCAGTTGCGTGCGGCGGTGGACTCCCGGGACATCATCGGCCAGGCCAAGGGCATCCTCATGGAACGTCACAAGATCACCGGGGCCCAGGCGTTCATCGTGCTGTCGATGGCCAGCCAGCGCACGCACCTGAAGCTCTGGGGCGTCGCCGACCACCTCATCACCAGCGGCGAACTCCCCTCCCCGGCGACCGCACGCTAGGAGGCACCGGGCGCCGACGGGAAGGCCGGCATGCACGTCCACCGCATGGTGGATCGGGCCGGCATCAACCACCGCGCCGGCCCCTGGCCGACCCGGAGCACCGCAGACGGCGGGAGGCACCACCCCTGCGGGTGGTGCCTCTCGCCGTTCCGGGACCTCAGAGACGCAGGGACCCCACCGCCGCCCGGTACTGCTCGCGGATGACCGGCCGATGATCGGCGGCGCGCTCGCGGGTGTCGAGCGCCAAGCGCGGCCTCGACCCGGTCAACGCCCAGGCGGCCTGTACCGCAGCTCCCCGCGCCACGTACTCCCCGGGTGCCGGGATGCGCACGGGCAGATCGAACACCTGCGCCGCGACCTCCTGCACCGCCGCGTTCTGGGCGGCGCCACCGATCAGCAGCAGGTGGCGCGGCTCGACGCCCGTGGCACGCACCGCGTCCAGGGCGTCGGCGAGTCCGCACAGCATGCCCTCGATGGCGGCCCGCGCCAGGTTCTCCCGTGTGGCGGAGGCGATGCTCAGGTTGTGGAAACTGGCCTTCGCCGTCGGGAGATTGGGTGTGCGTTCCCCCTCGAAGTAGGGGACGAGGACCACGCCGTCGGAGCCCGGCCCGGCTGCCCGGGCCAGCTCCGCGAAGCCGTCATGGTCCACGCCGAGGACCCCCGCCACCGAGGAGAGGACCCGCGCCGCGTTGAGGGTGGCCACCAGGGGCAGGAACAGGCCGCTCGCGTCGGCGAAGCCCGCGACGGTCCCGCTGGCATCTGCCACGGGGTCGGCCGCGACGGCGAAGACCGTGCCGCTGGTGCCGAGGGACACGACGACGTCGCCCTCCTCGGCGCCGAGCCCCAGGGCAGCGCCGGCGTTGTCACCCGCACCCGGGCCGAGCGTGATGCGCCGGTCACCCGAGGCGGTGAGGGAGGGGTGCACCGTGCCGGCGGCCTGATCCGCACGCAGGACGAGGGGGAGGACCACCGCGTCGGCGCCGGCCGCCCCGTCCCGGTGCGCCCCTTCGTCCGGGTGTGCCCCACCAGCCGGGTGCGCTTCGCGGGCCGGGCGACCGAGCATGTGCTCGAACAGGGCGAGGTCGTACGCGTCCTCCGCGGGGTTCCAGTAGCCTGTACCGCTCGCATCCGAGCGGTCGCTGACCAGTTCCTCGAGCACCGGGCCGAGCGGCGACTCGCCTTCGGGGCCGTACCCGCGCAGCCGCCAGGTCAGCCAGTCGTGCGGGAGTGCCACGGCGGCGATGGACGGAACGACACCGGGTTCGGCGTCGCGCACCCACCGCACCTTGGTGCCCGTGAAGGACGCCACGGGCGCGGACCCGGTCCGGGCGACGAGCTCCTCGACGCCCAGTTCGCCGATCAGGTCCCGGGCGGCGCCCGCGGACCGCGTGTCGTTCCACAGCAGCGCGTCACGGAGGACCCGCCCGTCCCGGCCCAGCAGCACCATCCCGTGCTGCTGCCCCGCGATGGAGAGCGCCTCGACGTCGCCGCCCAGCCCGTCCGCGGCGTCCAGCGCCGCGCGCAGCGCCTGCCACCACGCCTCCGGATCCACCTCCGTACCCTCCGGGTGGACGGCACGGCCGGCGCGCACCTCGGCGCCGGTCACGGAGTCGACGACGACGACCTTGCAGCTCTGCGTCGACGAGTCGACGCCCGCAACGAGGGCCATGGGTCAGCGGGCTCCGAGCAGGTGCTCGATGAAGAGCTGCTGCAGCTTCACGAACCCGAAACCCTTGCCGTTGAAGTAGGCGTCGGCGTCGAAGTCCTCGTAGGAGGCGCGATCCGCGCGGAGGGCCTCGTAGCCCTCGCCCTCGTTGAGCGTGGGCTCGTTGATCTCGGAGACACGGGAGGCCGTGAGGGCCGCCTGGACCTCGGGGTCGGCACGGAACGCGGCGGCGCGTTCCTTGAGCAGGAGGTAGGTCTGCATGTTCGCGGCCGCGGAGTCCCACACGCCGTCCATGTCCTCGGTACGGCTGGGCTTGTAGTCGAAGTGGCGCGGCCCGTCGTAGGAGGGGCCGCCCGTGGGGCCGCCGTTCTCCAGCAGGTCGACGAGCGAGAACGCGTTCTGCAGGTCGCCATGGCCGAAGACGAGGTCCTGGTCGAACTTGATGCTGCGCTGGCCGTTGAGGTCGATGTGGAACAGCTTGCCCTGGTAGAGGGCCTGGGCGATGCCGTGGGTGAAGTTCAGGCCCGCCATCTGCTCGTGGCCGGTCTCGGGGTTGATGCCGACCAGTTCGGGACGCTCCAGGGTCTCGATGAACGCCATCGCGTGCCCGAGCGTGGGCAGGAGGATGTCGCCGCGCGGTTCGTTCGGCTTGGGCTCGATCGCGAAGCGGATGTCGTAGCCCTTGTCGGTGACGTAGTCGCCGAGCAGGTTCACGGCCTCGCGGTAGCGCTCGAGGGCGCCGCGGATGTCCTTGGCGGCGTCGTACTCGCTGCCTTCGCGGCCGCCCCACATGACGAACGTCTTGGCGCCGAGCTCGGCGGCGAGGTCGATGTTGTCCAGCACCTTGCGGATGGCGAAGCGGCGGACGCCGCGGTCGTTGCTGGTGAAGCCGCCGTCCTTGAAGACCGGGTGGCTGAAGAGGTTCGTCGTCACCATGGGCACCACCATGCCGGTGGACTTCAGGACGCCGGTGAGCCGGTCGATCTCTCGCTGGCGGTCCGCTGCCGAGCAGCCGAAGGGGAAGAGGTCGTTGTCGTGGAAGGTGATGCCGTACGCGCCGAGGTCGCTCAGGCGGTTGACGGCCTCGACGACGTCGAGGGGCGCGCGGGTGGCCGACCCGAACTGGTCCTGGGCCTCCCAGCCCACCGTCCAGAGGCCGAAGGAGAATTTGTCGTCGCGGGTGGGCTCGATCGCCATTGAGTGCTCCAGAGGGAAGAAGTGATTAATATGTTGCCGTTACAAACATATTAGGTTCACGGCTGGAGTCAAGCGGAAAATCCCGCTTCCCCGACGTGCCTACGGCTGCAGTGCGCGGACGCTCGCCCGCTGGACGAGGCGCGTGGAGAGCTCGATCCGCGGACTGTCGACGGTCTCGCCGCGGATGAGCCGGACGAGCGTGCGGGCCGCGAGGCTCCCCATCTCCGAGAGGGGCTGGCGGACGGTCGTCAGCGGAGGGGAGGCCCAGCCCGCCTCGGGGAGGTCGTCGAAGCCGATCACACTGAGGTCGTCCGGGATGCGCAGACCCTGCTGGCGCGCCGCCTCGTACACCCCGAGCGCCATCTGGTCGCTCGCCGCGAAGATCGCGGTCGGCCGGCCGGGTCCCGTGAGGAGTTCGGTGCCGGCCGCGAATCCCGAGGCGTAATCGAAGTCCCCGCCGATCACGAGGTCCGGGTCGAAGGGAATGCCGGCGGCGTCGAGTCCCGCGCGGTAGCCATCGAGGCGCGCCCTGCTGCACCAGAGGCCGGGGCGGCCGGCCACGTACCCGATCCGGCGGTGGTTGTGCTGCAGCAGGTGCTCGGTCGCGGTGACCGCGCCGGTCCAGTTCGTCGCCCCGATGGTCGGCACCTCGAGGTCGGGTACTCCGGCGGGGTCGACGACAACGAGGGGGAGGTTGAGGCGCTGCAGCTCAGCGTGCAGGAACGAATCCAGGTCCGTCGTCACGAGGATGGCGCCGTCGCTGGGCCGGGCGGCCAGGGTATCGAGCCACTTGCGCGTCGAGTCGCTGCCGCCCCGGCGGTGGATCGCGGAGACCACCACGGACAGTCCCTCGGTGTTCAGGAACTCCTCGACGCCCCGGATGATCTCGACGGCCCAGGGGCTGTCGAGATCGTTGAACACCAGGTCCACCAGTCCTGACGACGCCGTCCGCCCCACTCCGCGCCGTCGGTAGCCGTACTCCCGTAGCAGGACCTCGACCCGCTCGCGGGTGGCGGGGGCGACGTCGGACCGTCCGTTCAGGACGCGGGACACCGTGGGGATCGAGACGCCCGCCGCGGAGGCGATGGCGGAGATCGTCACTGCGGGCTGGGCATTGTCCTGCATGTCGTCCTCCTCGGGAAGCCCCGACGCTGCGGCGGGGCATCCCCAGGGCGAAAATCACCGCACCCTTGACCTGCCTGGGGCGTTGTTCCTAACCTACAGCAACGGTATTTCCGGAAACTTCCGGAAATGTTCCGATCATCGGGTCGGCCACCGTGCCTCAGGTACCTCAAAGGAGAGCTCATGCAGGTTCGTTCATCCATCGCCGCGGCAGTCCTGGCGTCCGCCATGATCCTTCCCGCGGCAGCGCCCGCACTCGCGGCGCAGCACCAGTCGCCCCGCCCGCAGGGCATCGAGAAGAAGGACACCCTCCGCGGGGTCGCCCCCCAGGACCTGAAGATCGGCACGGCCGTCGCGGGCGGCGGTCACCACGAGACGCAGCCCTACCCGGCACCGTTCACCTTCGACCAGGAATACCGCCGGCACCTCGCGGCGGAATTCAGCTCGGTGTCACCCGAGAACCAGCTGAAGTGGGAGTTCGTCCACCCGGAGCAGGGCACCTACCGGTTCGCCGAGATGGACGCGATCGTGAAGTTCGCGCAGGAGAACAAGCAGGTGGTCCGCGGCCACACCCTGTTCTGGCACAGCCAGAACCCGGCCTGGCTCGAGGAGGGCGACTTCTCGAAGGACGAGCTGCGCGCCATCCTCAAGGACCACATCGAGACCGTGGTGGGCCGGTACGCGGGCCAGATCCAGCAGTGGGACGTCGCCAACGAGATCTTCAACGGCGACGGTACGCTGCGCACCACGGACAACATCTGGATCCGCGAACTCGGCCCGGAGATCATCGCCGACGCCTTCCGCTGGGCCCACGAGGCCGATCCCAAGGCCAAGCTGTTCTTCAACGACTACGGCGTCGAGGGCATCAACGCGAAGAGCAACGCCTACCTCGAGCTGATCCCGCGGCTGCAGGCCGAGGGGGTGCCGGTGGACGGCTTCGCCATCCAGGGCCACCTCAGCACGCGGTACGGCTTCCCGGGCGACCTGCAGGCCAACCTGCAGCGCTTCGACGACCTCGGCCTCGAGACCGCCATCACCGAGATCGACGTGCGCATGGACGTCGCGGCGGGGACGTCACCCACCGACGCGCAGCTGACCAAGCAGGCGAGTTACTACCAGCGGGCCCTCGAGGCCTGCGTCTCGGTCGAGGAGTGCAACTCCTTCACCATCTGGGGTTTCACCGACAAGTACTCCTGGGTGCCCGTGTTCTTCAGCGGTGAGGGGGAGGCGACGGTCATGTGGAACGACTTCACCCGCAAGCCCTCCTACTACGCGCTGCAGCGCACCCTCGAGCAGGCGTCCCCCGGGCGCGGCAACCGCTGATGATCGACGACAGGACAGGAAGAACCATGAGACGACGTTGTCTGATCGCGGGCGCCACGGCCTTCGGCCTGGTGGCCGGAGCCGGCGCGCTGGCGCTGCCCGCGGCGAACGCCGAGGAGCCCGCAGTGCTCCTCAACGAGGACTTCGAGGACGGCGCGTTCGGGCCGCTGGTCCAGAACGGAGGGGCCGCCCTCTCGGTGGTCGACGCCGACGGCGACAAGGCACTGCTGGTGAAGGGCAGGGCCAACGACTACGACGGCGTGAAGACGCCCGCCAACCTCCTGCAGGCAGGGGGCACCTACTCCTTCTCCGCACAGGTGAAGCTCGCAGCCGCCGCCGGCACGACGACGTCGGCACGCTTCGTCGTCGAACCGGCGTACAGCTGGGTGGGCAACACCACGGTGTCGGCCGACGCATGGACGACGGTGAGCGGCACGTTCAACGCCCCTGCCGGAGCCGACCCGGCCACCCTGCGCGCCTACCTCGGGACAGGAGACCTCGGTGCACCGTACGACTACCTCGTGGACGACGTCGTGATCACCGGCACCGCCGGACCGGGCGACGGCGGGACCTGGCAGCCCACGCCCGATCCGGCCTTCGTCCCCGGCGGGGCCGCCAACCCCACCTCCACCCCCCTCGCCTCGGCCCGTGGCACCGGGAACGTCGTCGCCCTCACCTTCGACGACGGCCCCAACCCGGGCGAGACCACCGCGCTCCTCGACCTCCTGAAGGACAAGGGCATCACCGCGACCTTCTGCCTGATCGGGCAGAACGTGCAGGCGGACGGCGGGGCGGACCTGCTGCGGCGCATCGTCGCCGAAGGGCACACGCTGTGCAACCACGGCACGTCCTACGCGGACATGGGCTCGTGGACGCAGGCCCAGGTCGAGACCGACCTCAAGGAGAACCTCCGGATCATCCGCGAAGCGGCCGGGGACCCGTCCCTGCAGGTGCCGTACTTCCGGGCGCCGAACGGCAGCTGGGGTGCCACCGGCGAGGTCGCGGCCGCCCTCGGCATGCAGCCGCTGGGCCTCGGCAACGTCATCTTCGACTGGGACGGCAACGACCTCGGCGAGGCCACGCTGACCGCGAACCTCCGCAAGGCGTTCACGCCCGGTGCCGTCGTGCTCGCGCACGACGGCGGCGGCGACCGGTCCGCCACGGTCAGGGCCGTGACGACGGTGGTGACCGAGAAGCTGGCCGAGGGCTGGATCTTCGCCCTGCCGGCCGGCGGAGCGGCCGACACGCCGACCGCGATCACCTCGGGCTTCGAGACCGGGACCGACGGCTGGACGCCCCGGGGCGACGGCGTCGCGGTCGCCCCGGGCACCGATGCCCGGACCGGGACCGGCAGCCTGCTCGTCACGAACCGCACCCAGCCCTGGCACGGTGCAGCCCTGGACGTCACCGCCGGGCTCCCCGTGGGATCGGCGATGGAGGTGTCGGTCTGGGCGAAGCTCGCTCCGGGCGAGTCACCCGCCTCCCTCAAGGTGTCCGTACAGCGCGACAACGGCGGCGCAAGTGCGTACGAGGGCGTGGCCGGTGCCGCGGCAACCGTCACCGCCGACGGCTGGACGCAGCTGAAGGGCACCTACACCCTCGGGGCGGCGGCCGACAAGGCGCAGATCTACGTCGAGGGCCCCGTCGGCGTCGATTTCCTCCTCGACGACTTCAGCCTCGCCCCCTTCGGCGAGAAGCCCATCCAGGCCGATGTGCCCGGGCTCAAGGACGTCCTCGGGGCGGACGGGATCGAGCACGTCGGTGTCGCCATCGACGCGCGGGAGACCGTGGGAACGGCGGCGGACCTCGTCCGCAAGCATTTCAACGCCTTCACCCCCGAGAACGCGGGCAAGCCCGAGAGCGTGCAGCCGGTCGAGGGTCGGTTCTCCTTCACCCAGCTCGACCAGTTGCTGGACTTCGCCGACGCCAACGACGTGCAGGTCTACGGCCACGTGCTCGCCTGGCACTCGCAGACGCCGGCGTGGTTCTTCAAGGACGGCACCCGCGACCTGACCGACAGCCCCGCCGACCAGGCACTGCTGAAGGCCCGCATGGAGGCCCACATCAAGGGCATCGCCGACCATGTCAACGCCCGCTACCCCGACGGCGACAGCCCCATCTGGGCCTGGGACGTGGTCAACGAGGTCATCGCCGACGGCGACACCGCGAACCCGCACGACATGCGGGACAGCCGCTGGTTCCAGGTGCTCGGTGAGGGCTTCGTGGACGAGGCCTTCCGCCTGGCCGACCGTCACTTCCCCGACGCGGCCCTGTTCATCAACGACTACAACACGGAGATGCCGGAGAAGCGCGCGGACTATCTCGACCTGATCCGGGCGCTGGAGGCGCGCAACGTGCCGATCGACGGCGTGGGGCACCAGGCCCACGTGGACGTCGCCCGGCCGGTGGAGTGGCTCGAGGACTCCATCGAGGCGGTCGAGGCCCTCGACCCCGATCTCCTGCAGGCGATCACCGAACTCGACGTGAACGCGTCGACGGAGAACCAGGGCGCCGACGTCAGCGGCGCTCCGGTCGATCCCTACAGCCCCGCCTTCGGGAACGACGAGGACGCGGCGGCCGAGGTGGGCTACTACTACCGGGACCTGTTCGCGATGCTGCGGGAGCACAACGAGTCGGTCGACTCGGTGACGTTCTGGGGCATCAGCAACGCCCGCACCTGGCTGCGCACGTGGCCGATGGCCCGACCGTGGGAACAGCCGCTGCCGTTCGACGACGACCTGCAGGTCACCCCGGCGTACTGGGGCATCGTGGACCCGTCCAGGCTCCCCGCCCGGCCGGCCGACGTGCTCCCGCCGCGGATCGCCGACCGGTCGGACGTCCGAGCCGTCTCCAACGGTGCCGGCGGCGTGAAGGTGAAGTACACCCTGCCGTCGGGCATCGACACCCTTGACGGGGAGGTGCCGCTGGTCTGCGATCCGGCGTCGGGCTCACGCTTCGTCATCGGCACCACGACGGTCACCTGCACGGCGACGGACGAGGCCGGGAACACCCGGACCAGTTCCTTCGACGTCATCGTGGTCCGCAAGCAGCCCGGGAAGCCCTGACCGTTCCGCGGCAGCAGTGAAGCCCCTGTCCTCTCCGAGGGCAGGGGCTTCCTTGCTGGCCCGGGGCACGACGGGAGCGTCCCGGGCAGACGCTCCTGCCCACTCAGCCGGTCTGCTCGGCGGGCATGAGTACGGATGCCCGCCGATCCCGGCGAGTCAGTGGGCAGAAAGGTCGAGACGGTGACCCGGCAGGGACGTCACGACGGCGACCTGGTATCAGGAGTGCGGCCCGGGGCTAGGAGGCGTAGTCCCCGAGGAGCCGCACCGACCCGCCGTCGACGCCCTTGGCGCCCTGCACGTAGTCCGGCCCGTCGGTGCTGCCGCTGTCGGCGGCCTGCACGGTGCCCATGACCCACGACGGCACGCCTGCCGCGTTCAGCTGCGCGAGCGCGGCGTCGGCACCCGCGGCTCCGACGATCGCGACCATGCCGACGCCGAGGTTGAGGGTGCGCTCGAGGTCCGGCAGCGGGACGTTGCCGAGCTGCGCGACGAGCGTGAAGATCGGGGGCAGTCCCCAGGTGGAGCGGTCCACGCCGGCTTCGAGTCCGCGGGGCAGCACGCGGGCGAGGTTCGCCGCGAGTCCGCCGCCGGTGACGTGGCTGAACCCGTGCACCTGCGCGGCGTCGTTCCGGGCCAGCGCGAGGCAGTCCGAGGCGTAGACGCGGGTGGGTTCGAGCAGTTCCTCACCGAGGGTCCGCCCCAGTTCGGAGACCTGCCGGTCCAGCGCCCAGCCCGCCTGGTTGATGACGCGGCGGACGAGCGAGTAGCCGTTGGAGTGCAGCCCGGAGGACGCCATGCCGATCACGACGTCGCCAGCACGGACACGCTCGGGGCCGAGCACGCGGTCCGCTTCGACGACGCCGGTCGCGGCGCCGGCGACGTCGTACTCGTGCTCGCCGAGCAGCCCCGGGTGCTCCGCGGTCTCGCCACCCACCAGGGCGGTCCCGGCGGCCGAGCAGCCGGCCGCGATGCCGCGGACGATGTCCGCGATACGCTCGGGGACGACCTTCCCGCACGCGATGTAATCGGTCATGAACAGCGGTTCGGCGCCGACCACCACGATGTCGTCCACGACCATGCCCACGAGGTCGAAGCCGATGGTGTCGTGGATGTCCATGGCCTGCGCGATGGCGACCTTCGTACCCACGCCGTCGGTCGACGTCGCGAGGAGCGGCCGCGTGTAGGAGAGGAGGCGGGACGCGTCGAAGAGCCCCGCGAAACCCCCGACCCCGCCGATGACCTGCTCGCCGTGCGTGGCCCGGACGGCGTCCTTCATGAGCTCGACGGCGCGGTCACCCGCCTCGACGTCCACTCCTGCGCTGGCGTACGTGATGGGGTTGGGGGAGCTCATACCCGCTCTTTCTTGTCGTCGACGGTCAGTACGGCTTCGAGTTCGGCGTCCGGCCCGGGATCGCAGCCGGTGGCACCCGACCGGTCGGCGGGGTCGAGGCGTTCGAGCAGGTTCTTGCCCAGGCGGTCGTCGTCGGGCAGTTCGATGGGGTACTGCCCGGTGAAGCAGGCGGTGCACAGGCGCTCGCGGGGCTGCTGCGTGGCATCGATCATGCCGTCCTCGGTGATGTACGCGAGGCTGTCGGCGCCGACGGACTTGCTGATCTCGTCGACCGCCGCACCGTTGGCGATGAGCTCCGCGCGGGAGGCGAAGTCGATGCCGTAGAAGCAGGGCCAGCGCACCGGAGGCGAGGAGATCTTGACGTGGACCTCGGCGGCGCCCGCTTCGCGCAGCATCCGGACGACGGCGCGCTGCGTGTTGCCGCGGACGATGGAATCATCCACGACGATGATGCGCTTGCCGCGGATGACGGATTCGAGGGCGTTGAGCTTGAGCCGGATGCCGAGCTGGCGGAGGGTCTGGCTGGGCTGGATGAACGTGCGGCCCACGTAGGCGTTCTTCACGAAGCCGTGGGCGAAGGGGACGCCGGACTCCTCGGCGAAGCCCACGGCCGCGGGGGTCCCGGATTCGGGGACGGGGATCACGATGTCCGCCTCGGCCGTGTTCTCGCGGGCCAGCTGGCGGCCCATCTCCACGCGGGCCTCGTACACGGAGCGCCCGGCGATCGCGGCGTCCGGCCGGGCCAGGTACACGTATTCGAAGACGCAGCCGGCGGCGGTGGGGGTGCCGAAGCGGCTGCTGCGCACGCCGTCCTCGTCGATGGCGATGAACTCGCCGGGTTCGATCTCGCGGATGAAGCTCGCCCCCACGGTGGCGAGCGCCGCCTGCTCGGAGGCGACGACCCAGCCGCGCTCCAGCCGGCCGAGGACGAGGGGCCTGACGCCGAACGTGTCGCGGGCCGCGTACAGCGTGCCCTCGTCCATGAAGACGAAGCAGAAGGCGCCGCGGATGCTCGGCAGCAGTTCGAGGGCGGTCTGCTCGAGCGAGCGGTCGTCGTCGCCGTCGAGGAGCGCTGTGACGAGGGCGGTGTCCGTGGTGTTGCCCTGAGCCATCTCCCCGGCACGCGGCTTGCCGTGGCGGGCGAGGACCATCTGGTAGAGCTCGGCCGAGTTGGTGAGGTTGCCATTGTGGGCCAGGGCGACGGTGCCTGCGGCCGTGGCGCCGAGGGTGGGCTGCGCGTTGGCCCAGTGCGAGGAGCCGGTGGTGGAGTAGCGGCAGTGGCCGACGGCGATATGCCCGGTCAGGGTGTTGAGCGTCGGTTCGTCGAAGACCTGCGACACGAGGCCCATGTCCTTGTACACGTTGATGCGGCGGCCGTCGCTCGTGGCGATGCCCGCCGATTCCTGGCCGCGGTGCTGCAGCGCGTACAGGCCGTAGTAGGCGAGCTTGGCCACCTCCTCACCGGGCGCCCAGACGCCGAAGACCCCGCAGGCGTCCTGGGGTCCTTTTTCGCCGGGAAGAAGATCGTGGGAGAGGTGTCCGTCGCCGCGCAGCATGCCGCCATTCTCTCACGGCACGCCCGACCGTCCCTCTTCGGGGAGCGCCTATTGCGCGCCGGACAGCTTCCCGATCAGTCGTTCCATCCGGGCGATCCCGAGGAACCGTCCGGCGCTGTCCGTCACGAGCAGAGGCGCGAAGCGGGAGGCCGCCTCCCGCGTGATGGAGCGGGCGAGGGCCTCACCGATCGGGGTGTCCACGTTGACGACGAGACCGGTGGTCACGCTGCCGAGGCGGGCCGCCTCCTCGGTGAGGACCACCCGCGGCCTCAGGCCGTCGAGGAGCACGACGTCGGTGAGCTGCGGGTTCTCCGTGAAGAGCGACGCCGCCGTACCGGGGGAGGGCGCGGTCGCTGCCGGTTCGAGCACTCCGCGGACCGTCGACGCGGCGGCGTCGCGCGACCGCGCGGACAGTCGGAGCGCGAGGTCGAGGTCGAGCGTCTGCCAGGGCGGACCCGGCCGTCCCAGCAGGTACCCCTGCACGAGGGGGACCCCGAGGGCGGTGAGGGTGTCGAGTTCCTCGACCCGTTCGATCCCTTCGGCGAGGATCCAGGCGTCGACCCTGCCCGCGAAGCGTCCGATCATCTCCATCAGGGCACGCTTGGCCTCGTCCGCGTCGATGTCCCGCACCAGCTCGCGGTCCATCTTGATGATGGAGGGCTTGAGGGCGAGCAGGTGCTGCAGTCCGGCGTACCCCGACCCGGCGTCGTCGACGGCGATCATGGCGCCGGCTGCACGCAGCGCGTTCAGGTGCGGTTCCAGCGCGAGGTAGGAATCGATGGGCGTCTGCTCGGTCAGTTCGACGACGAGGCCGCCGAGGTCCCCCTGTTCGGCCCACACCCGCCGCACCAGGGGTGAGGCGAGCAGAGCGGGGGAGACGTTCACGGTGAGGAAGCAGTTCGACGGGAGCGTCCTCCGGTGCGTGAACGCGCTGCGGAGCGCCGCCGCCTCCAGCTCCGCCGCGCATCCCTCGCGCCGCGCACGGGCGAACCACACCTCGGGGTTCTTCTCGCCGTAGTCCGGGAAGCGCACGAGGGCCTCGTAGCCGACCACCGTGCCGCGGGCGGTGTCGATGATGGGCTGGTAGGCGGAGGTGATCCCCTGACCGCGGCATGCGGCAGCGAGTTCGGCGGCCTCCCGCACCGCGGCCTGGTCAGGGGCTTCCACCGGGGCCGGGCTCAGGCGGCGATGATGCTGCCGCGGACCGCGCCGACGAGCTCCGGCGTGATCACGGTCAGGCCGTGGGCCGACGCGGCGTGCGCGCCCACCCGGGCGAGGATCTCATCCTCCGTGCTGCAGACCCAGCGGGCTTCACAGCCCGGTACGACGTCTCCACATGCGAATGCCTTCATGGCACAGTCCTCTTCTCAGGCTCGGTGGTTGCCCCCCATCAGGCCCTACTGTCGTCATCCTGGACCGCGGTGTAAGACGATCCGCCGAGGATTCGGTGCGGCGTCAGGCGTCGTCAGGCGTCGTCGGTGCGCTCCGCGCGGGCACGTTCCGCACGCCTGATGCTGCGGCGGTCGATGACGAGGACCAGCATCGCGGCGAGGAGCAGTCCGGGCAGGGCGAAGGCCACGCTGAAGAAGCCGAGGAGCGATTCGCGCGTGAGCGTGGGGTCCTCGGGGCCGGTGTAGGCGAGCACCAGGGCGGCGAGGAAACCGAGGATCGCCCCGAGCGCCATGAAGGGGATGAACTTCGGCGCCCGGCGGACGGTCACCTCACGGACGTCGGGCGCGACGGACGGGACGGGTGAGGCCGGCTGTCCTGCCGCGGGGGCGCCGTCGATCTGCGCCTCACCGCGGCCGGCCCGGCGATCCTCGGGGATCTGCGGACCGTCCGACGACGGCGTCCCGTCGTCGCCCCGCGGGTCCGGCTGGTCGGGGGAGGTGTGCGGCATCGGCTGCTCGGGGGTCATGCTTTAAGGCTACCGGGGATCAGCGTTCCAGCCGGACGAGCTGGTAGCCGGCCTCGTCGAACACCGGGGTGTAGTCGGTGCCCGGGTAGCGCTGCTCGGCGTGGGCCTCGGCGTCGCTCGGGCGGGTCGGTCCCCAGCTCCAGTCGTCGGCGTCGACGATGAGGTAGTCGGGCGCCGGGTTGGTGTTGCCCAGCCAGTACACGCGGGTCTCCGGTACGAGGTACGCCATGAGGACCACGCCGCTCTCCACCGTGGACCCCTCGGGAACGAGGCCCATCATGCGGTGGGCGGCATCCCAGCGTGCGGACCGCTGGTACGTGGCAGGGTCGGCGAGGGCGGCGAACTTCTGGCCCGGCAGCAGGACCAGGCAGGCGGCGACGGCGGCGGGGACACCGAGCAGGGCGGCGGACCGCACCCAGCGCCGGCGGCTTGTCCGGAGGGAGTGCACGCCGTCCACGAGGCCCAGGAAGAGCACGGGCATGAGGACCGCGCTGTAATGCCATTCCGGCCCCCAGTAGCCTTCCTGTCCGGAGGCGAACCGCCACAGCAGGGTGGGCAGGAGGACCAGGCTCAGCGACGAGCGGAGGAACAGGACGCCGCCCGCGAGCAGGAGCAGCAGGAGCGTCTCGTGTTTCGCGGAGCCGGTGAGGAGGCCGACGACGGCGCCCGCGGGGTCCGCGACCATCGCGCCGGCGTCGATGCGGTCCGAGTAGTCGTACTGGCCGGAGGCGTTGAGCGCCGGCAGGATCACGCGCACGGAGAGGACCAGCCACAGCGCGCCCCACGCGGCCAGCCACAGGCCGGCCGCCGTGCGGAGCCGCCAGGCGACGACCAGCCCGAGGGCCATGACGGTGAGCCCGAGGTCCTCCTTCACGAAGACGAGCAGCCCGCCCCAGAGGACGGCGGACAGGACGTGCCGCGCCAGCACGGCTTCGAGGCTGAGCGCCAGGAGCGGGACCGCGAACGCGATCTCGTGGAACTGCGCCGCGACGGCGGACTGCAGGCCCCAGGACAGCGCGTAGGCGATGCCGACAGCGATGCCTGCGACGGGCCCGAGCAGCCGCATGCCGGTGCGCGCGACGACCGCCACGGACAGACCGAAGAGCAGGTTCTGCACGATCAGGAGGGTCAGGCCGGACGGCACGACGGCGTACGCGGGTCCCAGCAGGACGAGCAGCGGGTGGAAGTGGTCACCCAGGAGGTTGAAGTCCTCGCCCTTGATCGGGACGATCGGCGCGTCGAAGCCCGCATAGGTCTTCGCGAGCTGCGTGAAGATCCCGAGATCCCAGGACGGCGAATCCAGCCGGAACCACTGGGAGACGGAGAAGACGGTGTAGAGGACAATGGCCCCGATGCCGGTCAGCCAGGCGCCGAGCGGCTGCCGCCGGATCGCAGCCGCCGCCCGTCCGCGGACGACGGCGGGGCGGCTCCCCGTCGGCCGGGCCGGGCCGGTCGCGCGCCGCCCGGGCGCCGTCGCCATCGGCAGGGGGTCCGAACCGGCTCCGAGCGGCCGCGCCTGTCGGGTCCTCCCGGGGGCCGGGTCCGAGCTCGCCGCGCCGCCGGTCACGGGCGGCGCCCGACGAGGGGCAGCCAGGCGCTGAGGTCGGCCCGCTGGCCCGAGGCAGCGACCCTCCCCGCGGCCACGGCGTCCGGCCACGCCTCCGCACCCGTGACGAGCGCGAGCCAGGTGGCGGCGTCGGTCTCGACGACGTTCGGCGGGGTGCCGCGGGTATGGCGCGGCCCCTCGACGCACTGGGTGACCCCGAACGGCGGGACGCGCACCTCGACGCTGTTCCCGGGCGCGAGCTCCGCGAGTTCCTCGAGGGTGAACCGCACCGCCGTCGCGAGGTCGGCGCGGGCGGCAGAGCCGCCGGCCACCTGCGCCAGCGCGCGGTGGCCGTCCTCCCCGGAGATACGTCGTCGTGCCATGCGCTGCCGCTCCTAGTCGAGGAGGGCGAGGACCGGGGCCGCGAGGCGCAGGCTGCCCACGGTGCGGCCTCCGCCGAGGACCGGGGAGACGACCTTCTCGAGGGTGGCCCCGACCTTGTCGGCGTCGATGGCACCGGACGCCGCGAGGAGCGTCAGCCCGACGAGGGTCGCCGCGCGGGCGTTGCCGTCGAGGACCTTGAGGGCCAGGCAGGCGCCGGTCGGGGCGGCGAGCACGAGGACGCCCTCGGCCCCGCTCTTGGCGAGCACGCCGAGATCCTCCATGACCACCGAGTTCTCCATGCCGTGGCCGTGCACGGCCCACGGGTAGTCGAGCATGGCGGTCGCGATCGTCGCGGCGCGCGCGTCCGCGTGCTTGTCCGACGGCGCCTTCGCGATCCTCCCGATCCCGCGGGCGAGGCCCGTCAGGGAGACGGCGGCCACGGGCGCGCCGCACCCGTCGACGCCCCACGCGGACACGGACTCCTCCGTGTACTCCTCGATGACGGAGGCGACGGCCCGCTGCAGCGGGTGGGTGGGGTCGAGGTAGGTGTCGGTGTCCCAGCCGTTCTCCGTGCAGGCCCACAGGAAGGCCGCGTGCTTGCCGGAGCAGTTGAACGCGATGCGCTGCCTGCCCTTGCCGCTGCGCACGAGCCCGTTGCGGGCCTCCTCGTCCTGCGGCCAGTCCGCGGGGCACTGCAGGTGGTCCTCGGTGACGCCGGCGGCGTCGAGCATGGTGCGCACCACGTCCATGTGCTCCTTGCTGGCCACGTGGCTGGCGGCCGCGAGGGCCACCTGCGGACCCCGCAGGGGAACCCCCGCCTTCATGCTGGCCAGGGCCTGGAAGGGCTTGAGGGTGGAGCGCGGGAAGATGGGGCTCGTGATGTCCCCGAGCTCGGTCACCACGGAGCCGTCGGCGGCCAGCACGACGGCGGCGCCCACGTGGCGGGACTCGATGAAACCGTTGCGTTCGAGGACGGCGAAGTCAACGGCGTCAGCCGTGGTGAAGGTGGAGGGCATGGTCCCAGTATTCACCATCCGCTGCGCCCGGAGAGGGCATTCTCCTCCTGCACGGCTGCGCCCACCGGAGAGGACGGTCATCCGGTGGGCGCAGGCCCGGGGAACGTCGGGGCGGGCGGCTACGTCACCGTGAACTGCACCGACTGCCAGCCCGATGCGCCGTCCGGGACGGTATCCGCCCGCTCGTCGGTCTGCAGGCCGTCGACGGCGTCGGTTGCCCTCGCCCTGACCGTGTGCAGCCCGGGCTCGAGCGGGACCTCGTGCGACCACTGACGCCAGGTGTCCACGGAGGCTTCGGCGGCGAGATCCACCTCTTCCCAGTCGCCGCCGTCGATCGAGACCTCGACGGCGGTGATGCCGCGCCGCTGCGACCAGGCGACACCGCCGAGCACGACGCTGCCGGCGTCGACCTGCGCGAAGGACTTCGGGACCTCCACGCGCGCCATCGTCTTGATGGGGCCCTTCTCGGACCACCCGCGGTCCGTCCAGTACGCCGTCCGGTCCGCGAAGCGTGTCACCTCCAGGTCGACGACCCACTTGGTCGCCGAGACGTAGCCGTACAGGCCGGGGACGACCATGCGGACCGGGAACCCGTGCTCCACCGGCAGCGGCTCGTCGTTCATGGCGACGGCGAGGACGGCGTCGCGGTCGTCCTGCAGCACGGGCAGGGGAGTGGAGGCGCTGAAGCCGTCCGAGCTCGTGGACAGGACCATGTCCGCGCCGTCCAGCGGCTTCGCTCGCGCGAGGACCTCGCGCAGCGGGTAACCGAGCCACTTCGCGGTCCCGGAGAGGTAACCGCCCACGGGGTTGGAGACGCAGGTGAGGGTGACGTGGCGTTCGATGAGGTCGGCGTCGAGGAGGTCCTGGTAGGTGAGCTCGAATTCCTCCTCCACCATGCCGTGCACGCGGAGCACCCAGTCGTCGGTGGTGAGCTGCGGGACACTGAGCGCCGTGTCGATCCGGTAGAAGTCGCCGTTCGGGGTGACGAAGGGTGTCACGCCCGCCACGGGAGACTGCACGCCGGCCGGCAGCGCCGGCGCGGGACTGGCCGGAACCGGGAACTGCAGGCTGTCCCGGAGCGCGGCGACGTTGGTGCGGGCGCCTGCCAGCAGGCGGCCCCCGCCGGCAGCCGCGGCCGCGACGACGGCGGTCACGCCCGCGGCCGCGAAGAAACCGCGTCGCGAGGTAGACCGGAAGCCCGTCGCACCGGAACCGCCGGAAGCCGCCGACGCGTCGGCGGCCAGGGAACCTGTGGAACCTGTGGTGACCGTCGTCGTCGCGGGAACGACGGCGGCGTGTCGCAGGCGGGCGATGAGCCAGCGGAGCGCCAGCAGCCCGGCGGCGGTGCCGACGACGGTCGGGATGGCGTCCGGCAGGGCGGCTCCCGCCCGGGTGAGGACGCAGGCCAGGATGATCGCGCCCATGAGCAGCACCCCGGCGGCGCCGAGCGCCCACCGGCGGAACGCCACGATCCCGAGGACCGCCGCCAGCAGTGTGATCGTGATGCCCATGCCCACGAGCAGTGCCAGCTTGTCGTCGGTGCCGAACGTCGCGATGGCGAAGTCCTTCATCCACGGCGGGGTGAAGTCGATGAAGGTGGACCCCATGGCGATCACCGGGGTGGCGCTTGCCCGGAAGAAGGCCCCGGCGAGTTCGGCGACCCCGAGCACCACCCCGGCCGCGACGATGCCGGCCAGTGCGGCCGCCAGGGGAAGGCTGCGGCGGGGCGTCGTGGAGTTGCTCATGCGAAGTATTCGGAGAGGTTCGGAGGGCGTATGGGTGGCCGCGGTCGGCGTAACAGGCGCCCGGTGCCGTGCCGGGCGCGGACCCCTCCAGTACGCTGTCCTACTGTGAAGGTTCTTGTACTGGGCCCCGGCGGCCGCGAACACGCCATCGTCCGGGCCTTGCTGGCCGATCCCTTCGTCCGGGAGGTGCATGCGGCCCCCGGCAACGCCGGGATCGCCGAGGACGTCCCCACCCACGACATCGACGCGAACGATCCCGGCGCCGTCGTCGAGCTCGCCCGTCGACTGGGTTCGAGCCTCGTGGTGATCGGACCCGAGGCGCCGCTCGCCGCCGGCGTCGCGGATGCCCTGCTCGACGCCGGCATCCCCGTCTTCGGCCCGACACGGGCTGCCGCCCAGCTCGAGGCCTCCAAGGCCTTCGCCAAGCAGGTCATGGCTACCGCCGGTGTGCCGACCGCGATGGCCCACGTGGCCTCCACCGACGAGGAGGCCGATGAGGCGCTCAGCAGCTTCGGAGCCCCCTATGTGGTGAAGGACGACGGGCTCGCCGCCGGCAAGGGGGTGGTCGTCACCGACGACGTCGACGAGGCCCGGGCCCACGCGTCCGCGTGCTTCGCCGCAGGAGGCTCCGTGGTCATCGAGGAGTACCTCGACGGACCCGAGGTCTCGCTGTTCGTCCTCTCCGACGGCCGCACCGTCGTCCCGCTGGCGCCCGCGCAGGACTTCAAGCGCATCCACGACGACGACCAGGGTCCCAACACGGGCGGCATGGGCGCCTATTCGCCGCTCGAATGGGTGCCGGACGGCCTCGTCGAGGAGGTCGTCACGCGCGTGGCGCAGCCCGTGATCGACGAGATGGCGCACCGCGGCACCCCCTTCGTCGGCGTCCTCTATGTCGGCCTGGCGCTCACGGCGCGCGGCCCGCGCGTCATCGAGTTCAACGCACGGTTCGGGGACCCGGAGACGCAGGCCGTCCTCGCCCGCCTGACCACACCGCTCGGCGGGGTGCTCCTCGCCGCGGCGAAGGGCGCCCTGGAGGAGATCGACCCCCTCAACTGGTCGCCCGAGACCGCCGTCGCCGTCGTGCTCGCCTCCGAGAACTACCCCGACGCCCCGGTGACCGGCCGGCGCGTGCGCGGGTTGAAGAGGGCCGTGAAGGTGGAGGGCGCGCAGGTCCTGCACGCAGGCACCGCCCTGCGGGACGGCAGGGTGGTGAGCTCCGGCGGTCGGGTGCTGGCCGTCGTCGGGCTCGGGGACGACCTCGCGGACGCGCGGGCCACCGCGTACGAGAGCCTCGGCCGCATCGACCTCGAGGGCGGGCAGTTCCGGACGGACATCGCCCTCAGGGCGTCCCGCTCGGAGATCACGGTCGCGGGCCCCGCGGCGGCCACGGCATGAGCACCTTCGCCCCCGAGCACCCCGACCTGCCGGGCTGGCGCCACGTCTACTCGGGCAAGGTCCGCGACCTGTACGAGCCGGAGGACGGGCGCGACGACGTCGTGCTCGTGGTCGCGAGCGACCGCATCAGCGCCTACGACCACGTCCTGTCCACCGCGATCCCCGACAAGGGGCGCGTGCTCACGCAGCTCAGCCTCTGGTGGTTCGAGCGGCTCTCCGGCATCCCGAACCACGTGCTCGCCGCCGACGTCGCCGGCGGCGTGCCGGCCGCCGTCGAGGGCCGGGCGATGATCTGCCGGAGGCTCGTGATGTACCCGATCGAGTGCATCGCCCGCGGCTACCTGACCGGGAGCGGGCTGCTGGAGTACCGGGCGTCCCGGACCGTCTGCTCCCTGCCGCTACCCGAGGGCCTCGTGGACGGGTCCCGCCTCGAGCCGGCCCTCTTCACGCCGTCGGCGAAGGCGGAGGTGGGCGAGCACGACGAGAACATCACGTACGACGCCGTCGTCATGACGGTCGGTGACGACACCGCGGCCCGGCTGCGGTCCCTCACCCTCGACATCTACACCGCGGCGGAGGCGATCGCGCGGGGACGCGGCATCATCCTCGCGGACACGAAGGTGGAGTTCGGCCTCGACCCGTTCACCGGCCGCGTCACCCTCGGGGACGAGGTGCTCACCCCGGACTCCTCGCGCTTCTGGGACGCCGCGCTCTACGCGCCCGGGCAGGCTCAGCCCTCGTTCGACAAGCAGTTCGTCCGCGACTGGCTGACTTCCGGCGCCTCCGGCTGGGACCGGCGGTCGGAGCCGCCGGCCCTGCCGGACGACGTCGTCGAGCGCACGCGCGCCCGCTACATCGAGGCGTACGAACGCCTGACGGGCCGCACCTTCGCCTGATCCTCCCCGGACGTGTCGCCGTTCCCGGCTTCCGCGGCCGGACATGCGAGAGGCCCGCCGGCTGCTGCCGGCGGGCCTCCCACTGGTCGGGGTGACAGGATTTGAACCTGCGACCTCGTCGTCCCGAACGACGCGCGCTACCAAGCTGCGCCACACCCCGGTGCCGCTCCCGGGAGGCGGACCTCCCGAACAGCAACTGTCCAAGGATAGCGGAGGATCAGCGGCGAGGAAAACCGGCGCGGCTGCTCACACCAGGGAGTCCTTCCACGCCGCGTGCAGCGTCGCGAAGCGTCCCGTGCCGGCGATGAGCTCCGCGGGGGTGCCGTCCTCCACCACCCGGCCGTCATGGACCACGAGCACGCGGTCGGCGATGGCCACGGTGGAGAGCCGATGCGCGATGATCAGCGCCGTGCGGTTCCCCAGCAGCTTCTGCAGGCCCTCCTGCACCAGGCGCTCGCTCGGGATGTCCAGGGACGACGTCGCCTCGTCGAGGATGAGGACCGCCGGGTCGGCCAGGAACGCGCGGGCGAAGCTGATGAGCTGCCGCTGGCCGGCCGAGACGCGCCCGCCGCGCTTGTTGACGTCCGTGTCGAAGCCCTCGGGCAGCTCCCGGATGAACTCCTCGGCACCCACGGCCCGGGCCGCCGCGACGATCTCGTCGCGGCCTGCCTCGGGCCTGCCGAGGGCGATGTTGTCCGCCACGGAGCCGCTGAAGAGGAACGCCTCCTGCGTCACCATGACCACGGCGCGCCGGAGGTCGGTCGGCGCGAGATCACGGAGGTCGACGTCGTCGAGCGTGAGGCGGCCCTCGGACACGTCGTAGAACCGGGCGATGAGCTTGGCCAGCGTGGACTTGCCGGCACCCGTCCGGCCCACGAGGGCCACCGTCTGCCCGGCGTGGATGGTCAGGTCCATGCGGGGCAGCACCATGGGTCCGTTCCCGTAACGGAACGCGACGTCGTGGAACTCCACGGTGCCGCGGGGATCGGGGAGGGACACCGGGTGCTTCGGGGGGCGCACGGTGGGCACCTCCTCGAGCAGGCCGGAGACCTTCTCCAGCGCGGCGGCCGCGGACTGGAACGAGTTGTAGAACATCGCCATCTGGTCGACCGGCTGGAAGAACCGCTTGCTGTACAGCAGCAGTGCCAGCAGCGCTCCGACCTCGAGTGTGCCGCCGAGCACCCGGAACCCGCCGAAGACCAGGACGACGGCGACGGTCACGTTGCCGATCAGTACGAGCCCGGGCTGGAAGACGCCGTTGAGGTTGATGGAGCGGACCGTGACCCGCCGGTAGTCCTCCGCCAGCTCGTCGTACCGGTCGGCGTTGACCGTCTCCCGCCGGAACGCCTTCACGGCGCGGATCCCGGTCATCGTCTCGATGAAGTGGACGATCAGCTTCGCCGACACCACGCGGGACTCGCGGTACGCGATCTGCGAGTGCCTCTGGTACCAGCGGGCGAGGAAGAACATGGGGACCGCCGCGGCCAGGATCAGCAGGCCCGTCCGCCAGTCGAGGGCGGCGATCGTGGCAGCGGTGAACAGCATGAAGACGGCGCCGGACGCCAGCGAGCTGACCCCCGAATCGAGCAGTTCCCGCAGCGCCTCGAGGTCCGAGGTCTGCCGGGAGATGATGCGCCCGGAGGTGTACTTCTCGTGGAATTCCAGGCTGAGGCGCTGCGTGTGCCGGAAGACCCGCACCCGCAGATCCAGCAGCATGGCCTGGCTGAGCTGCGCCGTCGCCCGCACGTACCCGGCCGTGAGGACCGAGGCGAGGACGGCGGCCAGCAGGTACGTGCCGCCGGCGACCCACAGCAACCGGGGATCACCCGCCATCAGGGCGGGCAGGGCCCGGTCGATGCCGAACGCGATGATCGCCGGTCCGGCCACGCGCGCCGCCTGCGAGATGACGACCAGCAGGACGGTCCAGACGAACTGCCGCCGGTTCGGCCGGATCAGCGAGCCGAGGAGGCGGAAGGACCTCGACCGCACGGACCTGCTCTGGGCCCGGCCGAGGAGGACGTCGTCCTCGTTGAGCACACCGGACGACGTCGCCCCCTGCCCGTCCTCGTCCTTGGGCGTCCCGCCTGGCGCCGCCGTGGTGCGGCTCATGCCAGCGCCTCCTCGTCGTCGGGTAGGGGTTGGACGGTGCGTCCGAGCTGCGCGATCTCCTCGTCGTCGAGGCTGGCGATGACGTAGCGGTAGTGGTCGTTGCGGGCCAGCAGTTCCGAGTGCGTGCCGACGTCGGCGATCCGCCCGTCCTGCATGAGGGCCACGCGGTCCGCGAGGGCGACGGTGGAGGGGCGGTGGGCGACGATGAGCGTCGTCGTGGCGCGCAGCAGGGCGCGGAGCCCCTGCTCGACGCGCTCCTCGGTGGCGACGTCGAGCGCCGAGAGCGGGTCGTCGAGGACCAGAACGGTCGGCTGCGCGGCGATCGCGCGGGCCAGGGCGATGCGCTGGCGCTGCCCGCCGGACAGGCTGAGGCCCTCCTCGCCGATGAGGGTGTCGAGACCCTCGGGCAGGTCGTGGGCGAACCGGGCCTGCGCGACGTCGAGGGCCTCGGCGAGGATCCGCTCGGCCTCGGCACCCGCGGCGTCGGAGCCCATGAGGACGTTGTCGCGGACGGAGTTCGAGAACAGCGTGGTGTCCTCGAAGGCCACCGCCACGAGGGTCCGCAGCTCCCCGAGCGTGACGTCCCTCAGGTCCACGCCGTCGATCGTGATGCTCCCCTCCGTGACGTCGTAGAGGCGGGGGACGAGCTGGAGGAGCGTGCTCTTGCCGCATCCCGTCACCCCGACCAGGGCCATGGTCTCCCCGGCCCGCAGGGTGAGGTCGACGCCGTCGAGCACGTCGCGGGTGCCTTCCGGCGCGTCGGGGTAGCGGAAGTGGACGGCATCGAACACGATGTCACCCCGCGGTGCCTCGAGGTGCACGGGCGTGGCCGGGTCGGTGATGGTGTTCTCCGACTCCATGACCTCGTAGTGCCTGTCGATCGCCGTCTTCGCGGTGAAGGTCATGGCGAGCAGCGGGCCGATGAACTCGACGGGCCCGGCCACCGCGGCGGCCGTGGCGAAGAAGGCCACGAGGGCGCCGATGCTGACATCACCGCCTGCGGCCAGCATCACTCCCACGACGAGGGACGCGCCGAGCGCGAGTTCGGGCAGCAGGGTCACGATCATCGAGAAGTTCGCGAGGGATCGCGCCTTGAAGATCTCGGTCTGGCGGAGCTCCTCGGCCTGCTCCTCGAAGTCCTCGAGTGCCTCGCGGCTGCGGCCGAACGCCTTCAGGACCCGGATGCCGTGCACGGACTCCTCGACCGTCGTCGCGAGGTCGCCGGCCTGGTCCTGGCTCTTGCGGGACACGCGGCTGTAGGACGTGCGGAAGCGGTAGCCGTAGACCATCAGCGGCACGGCGGCCGCGAGGAAGATGAGCGCGAGGACCCAGCTCATGAAGAACATGACGACGACGCCCATCACCACGGTCAGCGACGTGACGACGAGCATGATGAGCCCGAACGCCATCCACCGCCGCATCAGGTTGAGGTCGCTCATGGCGCGGGAGAGGAGTTGCCCGCTGCCCCAGCGGTCGTGGAACTCGATGGTCAGGTTCTGCAGGTGGCGGTAGAAGGACGTGCGCATGGCCGTCTCGACGGTCGTCGCCGGCGTGATGACGAACTGGCGCCGCAGCGCCACGAACGTGGCCTCGAGCACCCCGAGGAGCAGGACGACGCCGGACGCCGCCCACACCGTGCGGGCCGACCCGCCCTCGGCCAGGGCGTCGTTGACGAGGACGCGCAGCACCTGGGGGATCGCGAGGGCCATGAGGCTGGCACCGAGCGCGCACAGCAGGCCGAGGAGCAGCCGCGGAAGGATGGGCCGGACGTGCGGGTACAGGCGACCGAGCGATTCCCACAGCGTGTTCTGGTTCTTCATGCCAACTCTTCGGTGATCGACGGTTGTTGGTGTCCCTCAGCAACGATCCTAGGGCACGGAGCCTGTGGTGCCGGTCACGACGGCGGGACTTGAAGAAGCAGGCAGCTGTCGGCTAGCTCCCACTCCGAGGGGTGAGCGTGAGCAGCACGGCTTCCGGTCGGCAGGCGAACCGGACGGGCGCGAAGCGCGACGTCCCGATGCCCGCGGAGACGTTGAGCGGGACGGATCGCCCGTCCGACTCCCACCGGGTGAGCCCCCGCGCGCGCCAGGGTGGCAGGTCGCAGTTGCTCAGGAGCGCGCCGTAGCCCGGGACGCACACCTGGCCCCCGTGCGTGTGACCGGCGAGGATGAGGTCCGCACCGCCGGCCGTGAAGTAGTCCAGGACGCGCTGATAGGGCGCGTGGGCCACGGCCACCCTGATGTGCGGAGCCTGGGCCGAGGTGCTGCTCCCGGAGGGATACGGCACGTACCGGTCGCGGTCGAGGTGCGGATCGTCGACGCCCGTGAAGTCGATGCGCATGTTCCCGAAGCCGACCGACTGTGACCTGTTGGTCAGGTCCACCCAGCCCGCCGCGCCGAACGCACTGAACATGTCCGCCCAGGGCAGGTCCTTCGGTGTCGACTCCTTGGGCGCGATCGAGGGTCCCGCGAAGTAGCGCAGCGGATTCTTGAGCGTCGGCGCGTAGTAGTCGTTGGAGCCCGGGACGAAGACGCCGGGAAACCGCAGAAGCGGTTCCAGCGCGTCGAGGAGGGGTCCGACGGCCTTCCGATGGCTGAGGTTGTCGCCGGTGTTCACCACCAGGTCGGGCTTCAGGCTCGCGAGGCTGCGCAGCCAGTCGGCCTTGGACTTCTGCCGGGGCACCATGTGGATGTCCGAGAGGTGCAGCACCCGCAGGGGAGCGGAGCCGGGCGGGAGGACCGGGACGGTTTCCTCCCGTACCTCGTACAGCGTGCGCTCGACAGCCGAGGCGTAGGCGAGGGTTGCGGCCGCGGCGGTCAGGGTGAGCCCTGCCGCCCAGCCGAGCGGTGCCCCGCTCCGGGATGTCTGAGTCGATGTCACGCTAGCCGTTTCCTCCAGTGCCGTCGTTCCCGGTCGTTCCGCCGTTGCCGGCAGCTCCTCCAGTGGTACCACCGTTGGCGCCACCCGTGCCAGTCCCGCGGTTGCTCGGATCCGTGATGCTGCGCTGCGGACCGTTGATCATGCGCGACGGCGGGTCGACGAAGGGCTTCCCCACGTACAGTCCGGGGATCTGCTGCATGAAGCGGGCCCAGGACGGACCGGCGATGAGCGATCCGTCGATCTCCGGGTAGACCCGGCCGCCGATCTGCAGCCCGCCCAGCGAGCTGTCGGGGCCCTCGCCCTGCCAGTTGCCGATCCAGCTCGCCGTGACCATCCCCGAGTTGTAGCCCATGAACCAGGTCTGCGAGCGGGCGTCGTTGGTGCCCGTCTTGCCGGCCATCGGGATGTCGCCGTACTCGAGCAGTTGGCCCGAACCCTCGGTCATCACGCGCTCGGTGGCGTAGTTCACTCCCCGCGCCACGTCCTGGGAGATCTTGCGTTCGCAGGACTCCGCCGGGACGGGGTAGCTCGTGCCGTCCACCGCGGTCACCTCGGTCAGCGCCCGGGGGTCGCAGACGACACCCTCGTTGGCGAAACCGGAGAAGGCCTTGGCCATCGACATGGGGGCGGCCTCGCCACCGCCACCGATCAGGGCGGAGGGCTGGAACCCGAAGCGCTCCTCCTCGCCCTCCGAGCTCTTGGCCTGGTGGACGCCGAGGTCGTAGGCGATGTCGCGGATCCGGCACAGGTCGAGCTGCCGGGCACTGGCCATGGTGATGGTGTTCAAGGACTTCGCGAGGCCCTCGAGGACGGTGGTGGTGTAGTAGTTCGTGTCCCCGTAGTTCTGCGGCGTGTAGCCGTCCTCCTCCTGCACCAGGAACTGCCCGCCCTGGGCGCAGCTCGCCTTCCACTTGTCGTTCTGGGGATAGGTTCGCTTGCCGCCGTCGAGGTACTGGTTCAGCGACCGGCCGTCCTCGACCCACGCGGCCACCGTGAACGGCTTGTAGGTCGAGCCGGGCTGGAAACCGCCGCCGCCGCCGAGGCTCTTGGTGGGGTCGCCGCCGTCGAACTGGTCGACGTTGAAGTTCAGGACCGTGTTGCCCGTACCCGCTTCCGGGTTGTACCGGGTGTTCTGGGCCATGGACAGGATGTTGCCGGTCTTCGGATCGAGGCTCACCATCGTGTGCCCCACCTTGCCGTCGGTGGTGTCCGGGTTGGCGGTCTCGGTCACGGCGGTCTGGGCGGCGGCCTGGACGCGGGAATCGAGCGTGGTCTTGATCGTGAGCCCGGAACGGTAGAGGACCTTCTGGCGATCCTCCGGCGTCTCGCCGTAGGCCGGGTCGTTCAGGATGAGGTGGGAGACGTAGTCGCAGAAGTACGGTGCCTGGGCCGCGCCGACGCAGCCGCTGAGGGTCGGGGTGACCTTCAGTCCGAGGTCCGTCGCGATCGCTGCGTCGTGTTCTTCCTGGGTGATCTTGCCGCGGGTGAGCATGGCGTCGATGACGAGGTTGCGGCGCTCCAGTGCGCGTTCCGGGTTCTCCGTGGGGCTGTAGTAGGTCGGACCGTTCACGACGCCGGCGAGCAACGCGCTCTGCTGGATGTTGAGGTCCTTCGCGTCCACGTCGAAGAAGTACTTCGAGGCGGCCTGGACGCCGTAGCTCGTGCCGCTGAACTGCACGATGTTCAGGTACCCCTCGAGGATCTCGTCCTTGGAGAGTTCCTTCTCGACGGCGATGGCCAGCTTCATCTCGCGGAGCTTGTCACCCACCGACTTCCCGCCACCGTTGAGGGTGACCGTCCCGCCGTTCTGCCGGGCGGAGTCGTTCAGCACGTTGGTGACGAACTGCTGTGTCAGCGTGGACGCGCCGCGGCTCGTCCCGCTCGAGACGTTGCTGGCGATGGCACCGAAGATCCCTTCGAGGTCCACGCCGCCGTGGTCGTAGTAGCGGTAGTCCTCGATCGCGATGAGGGCGTCCTTCATGGTCGGCGACACCTGGTCGAGCGTCACCGGCTGCCGGTTCTCCTCGTACAGGGTGGCGATGAGGGAGTTGTCGGCCGCCAGGATCTTCGTCGGCTGGGCGAGCGCCTCCAGCTCCAGCTCCGCCGGCAGTTCCTCGAAGAACTGGATCGAAGCGGACGCGCCGGTGCCGGCAGCCGCGGCCACCGGTACGAGGAGCCCTGCGGCGAGCACACCGGCGAGGCCACTGATTCCGAGGAATGCGGTGATCCTGCCGAGAGTGGTAGCCGTGTCGAAGAGGGGTGATTTGCGCGCAGCCATTATTCCAGTTTACAAGCACGCGCTAGGCTTTCTTCATGACGAAATGGGAGTACTCCACGATTCCGCTCATCATCCACGCGACGAAGCAGATCCTCGATCAGTGGGGCGACGATGGCTGGGAGCTGGTCCAGGTGGTTCCCGGGCCCGACGGCAACGGCCTCGTCGCGTACCTCAAGAGGGAGAAGAGCTAGCAGTGTCCGCAGGGAATCCGGTGGTCCCGGGGGTCGAAGCGCGTCTCGCCGACCTCGGGATCACGCTGCCCGATGTCGTCCCGCCGGTCGCCTCGTACGTGCCCGCCGTGATCAGTGGCAACCACGTGTACACCTCCGGACAGCTCCCCTTCATTGACGGCAAACTCCCAGCTTCGGGCAAGGTCGGGGCAGGTGTCGACGCCGCGACCGCCACGAGCCTTGCCGCGACCTGCGCCGTGAACGCGCTCGCCGCGATCAAGAGCGTGATCGGCGACCTCGACCGCGTCACGCGGATCGTGAAGGTCGTCGGTTTCGTCGCCTCGGACCCCTCGTTCACCGGCCAGCCCGGCGTGATCAACGGCGCGTCGGACCTCCTCGGCAGGGCCCTCGGCGACGCCGGCGTGCACGCGCGGTCCGCCGTCGGCGTGGCCGTCCTTCCCCTCGACTCTCCCGTCGAGGTCGAGATCGTCGCGGAGTTCACCTAGACCGTGGACCGTCTCAGCACCAGGCTCTTCCCCGTATCCCCGGACCAGCGCTCGGCGGCCCGGAGCTGGATCGAACACGGGGAGCGCACCCCGCTCAAGGCGCGCCCGGCGTCGTCCGTCGTCCTCCTGCGTGACAGCGCGATCGGCACGGAGACGTATCTCACCTACCGCCGCGGGCAGTCCCCGTTGGGCGTCCTCGGCTTCCCGGGCGGCAGCGTCGAGGAGTCCGACGACGACGACGTCCTGTGGTTCGGCCCGACGCCGTCCATGTGGGCGAGGACGCTGGGCGTCGAGGACCACCAGGCCGCGCGGCGCCACGTGCTGTGCGCCATCCGGGAGCTCTTCGAGGAGACCGGCGTGCTGCTGGCCGGGCCCGATGCGTCCTCGCTGGTCGAGGGCACCCAGGCCAGGGAATGGATGAAGGCGCGCGAAGCCATCAACGAGGGGGAGTGCCGGTTCGCGGACATCCTGGGCCGCCGTGGCCTCGGCGTCCGGACGGACCTCATCAAACCGCTCTCGCACTGGCTGACCCCCGACTTCGCGCACCGCCGCTTCGACACGCATTACTTCGCCGCCGCGCAGCCCGTGAACCAGGAACCCAGCATCCTCGAGAGCAAGGGCGTCTGGGGTCAGTGGCGCTGGGCGGCCCAGGAGGTGGCCGACCGCGACACCGCGCGGCTCGGCGACGAGGTGGGCCAGCCGAACACCGTGGGCCGCACGCTCAGCGAACTCGCGGTGCCCGCCGTGGAGATCATCCTCGAGAAGATCGGGTCCTCGCGTGGCTGCATCGCCTACCTGTCCCACAAGCGCCCCGTGACGGTCTACCATCCGGAGCTCTCGGAGCACGACGGCGACCTCCTGCTGAAGGTCGAGTGCCCCAAGCTCACCGAGGGCGGGTCGGTCCAGCGGGGGCGCTGACCGGGTCTGCCGTCTTCCCCCGGGCTCGTCGCGATTCGTCGTACACGTGTGGTGGGTGCCGTCATGCCTGACACCCACCACAACCGCACCCTCAGGCCGGGAGGGCCAGGACCCCGAGGGTCAGCGGCTGCGCTGGCGCAGACGCTGGATGTCGAGGATGACGACGGCACGCGCCTCGAGGCGCAGCCAGCCCCGCTGGACGAACTCGGCCAGGGCCTTGTTGACGGTCTCGCGGGAAGCACCCACGAGCTGCGCCAGTTCCTCCTGCGTGAGTTCGTGCGCTACGAGGATGCCGTCCGTCGCAGGCCGGCCGAAGCGATCCGCGAGGTCGAGCAGGGCCTTGGCGACGCGACCCGGCACGTCCGAGAACACGAGGTCGGCGAGGGATTCGTTGGTGCGGCGCAGGCGGCGGGCCAGGGCCTGCAGCAGCTGGGCCGAGACCTCGGGGCGGGTCTCGAGCAGCGAGCGCAGGTCCTCGTTCTTCAGCCCGGCCAGCCGCGTCTCGGACACGGCGGTCGCCGTCGCGGTCCGGGGGCTCGGGTCGAAGAGCGCCATCTCGCCGAACAGCTCGCCGGGCCCGAGGATCGCGAGAAGGTTCTCGCGGCCGTCCTGGGCCGTGCGCCCGAGCTTGATCTTGCCGGAGACGATGAAGTACAGCTGATCGCCCTGGTCGCCCTCGCGGAACACCGACGACCCGCGGGGCAGATCGACCTCGATCAGCTCGTCCGTCAGCGCGGCGAAGACGTCGTCGCCCAATGATGCGAAGAGGGGTGCCCGGCGCAGTACCTCGATGTCCATTAATTCTCCTGATGCGTCTGTAGTGCGTCGTTCCGCAGCGGTCACCGCTGTCTGCTCCTGTCCATCTTGCCGTACCCGGGCGGCTGTGACGACTGATACACACCGCGATCGCCCGTATTGCAGGCCGGGGCGGGGTCCCTCCCACCCTTCTCCCACTCTTCGCCGCTAGAATCGCTCGCAGTGCCGGGAGCTGTGCAGCCGTCCCGTGACCATAGCCAGGGGAGAACGTTCGTGCCGGAAGTCAATCTCGGGGGGCTCACCCTCCTCGACATCATCCTGGTGGTGGTCCTCCTCGGGTATCTGGTCGCCGGGCTGCGCAACGGGTTCCTCGTCACCCTCGGCGGGATCGCGGGCTTCGTCACCGGGGCCGTTGCCGCCTTCTTCGCCGTGCCGCTGGTCGTCGGCTGGGTGCCCGACAACCCCTGGCGCCTGATCGCGGTCATCGGCACGGTCATCGTCCTCATCGTCGTCGGGCAGGGCATCGGCTCCGCCCTGGGGGCGTCGATCCGCCGCTGGACCGACGTTCCGCCGCTGCGCGTCATCGACCGGGTCCTCGGCGGGCTGGTGAACGTCGTCGTCGCCGCCCTGGTCCTGTCGATGCTCGCCTTCAGCGTCGGGACCCTCGGGGTGCCGTTCCTGTCCCAGCAGCTCGCGTCATCGCAGGTCATCCGCTCCATCGACGCGGCGACGCCCGGGCCCGTCCGCTCGTGGACCGCCCAGCTGCGGTCCATCGCGGTCGACGACGGCATCCCCACCATCCTCGAGAGCGTCGGGCCCGCCGCCCCCGCACAGGTGCCCGACGCCTCCGTCGACACGCCCGAGCTCGCCGCCGCCGGGGCCTCGGTGGTCCGCATCACCGGCACGGCGTTCCAGTGCGGGCAGAACCAGACCGGCTCGGGCTTCGTCGTCGCACCCGACCGCGTCATCACGAACGCGCACGTCGTCGCCGGCGTGGACCAGCCCGTCGTCGAGGTCCCCGGCGGCGGTGCCCTGCCGGGCCGGGTGGTGCAGCTCGACACCGCTCGTGACATCGCCGTGATCGCCGTCGACGGCCTGCAGGCCGCTCCGCTGGCCCTCGGCGAGGACCTCGGGAACGGTGCGACGGCGGCCTTCGCGGGCTACCCGGCGGGCGGTCCGTACCGGATCCAGCCGGCGAGCGTGCAGGGACTCTCGCCCGTGCTCGTCAACAACATCCACGGCGCGGACCCCCAGCCCCTGCAGATCTACACCCTCGCCGCCGACGTGCGGCAGGGGAACTCGGGCGGTCCGCTGCTGGACCTGCAGGGACGGGTGGTCGGCGTCGTCTTCGCGAAGTCCACGGCGGACGCGCCCGTGGGCTACGCCCTGTCCCTCGAGGAGCTGCGCCCCATCGCGGCGGGTGCGCCCGGGCTCGGCGACGCCGTCTCCGCAGGGCAGTGTGCCCGGGGCTGACCGGGCCCGTTGATACGCTGTCGGCACACGTCGCACGTCGATCAGGGGGAACCGCGTTGTTCGACAAAGCTGCCGCACCCGCGAAGCAGGTCCGACTGGCCACGCCGCCGGTGTTCATGTACCACTCCATCAGCCCGTCGACCCTGCCGGACCCCCATCGGCTGCGGGTCCACCCGGACCGGCTGGACCGGCACCTGAGGCTGCTACGGCGGCTGGGGTTGCGTGGGGTGTCCCTGTCCGAGTTGCTGCACGCGGAGGAACGGGGGGAGGCTCACCGCCTGGTCGGGCTCACGTTCGACGACGGCTACACCGACTACCTCGAGCATGCACTCCCGACCCTTCGGAGGTACGGCATGACCAGCACGCTGTATGTGGTGGCGGGCCGGCTCGGTGGCACCAACGAGTGGGACGGGGGCCCCCGGTTCGACCTGATCGACGCGGACCAGGTGCGCACCGTCGCCGCCGCCGGGCAGGAGATCGGCAGCCACACCATGACCCACCCCCACCTTCGGGGCGCCGGTCCGCGGTTCCTGCGCGAGGAGATCAGCGGAAGCCGTGAGGTCCTGCAGGACGTCCTGCAGGCCGGAGTCGCCAGCTTCTGCTACCCGTACGGCGAGTTCGACGACGCAGCCACGGAAGCCGTCCGTGCCGCCGGGTACGACCACGGATGCGTGATCGGCAGCTACGACCCCGGCGACCGGTTCGCCCTGCCGCGCTGCTACGTCAGCCCGCGCGACACCCCGGCGCACCTGGTGGCTCGCATGGCACGGCACTCACTGCGCCTGAGACTGCACCGGCGGCGCTGATCCCTCCGCTCCGGCGCTCACCGCTACTGCCTGCTTCCGCGGACGCCGTGCCTCCCACGCCACCAGAGTCCGCTTGGCGAGGCGACGCGCCGCGAGGACGCCGTCGTCGGAGACCATGGCCACCCGGCCCTGCACCGTTCGGGGTACCCGCACCTGGTGGAGCGGCAGGGGCCGCGCGGCGAAGTCCGACTTGTACGACTCGTCACCCACGGTGAGGTCGAAGTAGGACTTGCCCCGGGCGATCGCGTCCTGCACGAGGCCGTCGACGATCAGGAGGCCGAGCGAGTAGTTCCGGAGACGTTCGACGTCGTAGCCCACGAGCAGGAACAGCTCGCGGTCGGGCTCCACCAGGTCGAGGGCGATCGCGACCGGTTCGCCCGCGACGTCCAGCACGACCACCCGTCCGGGGCCTCCCCGTCGCACGCTGTCCTCGGCGACGGCCTGATAGAAGGCGAAGGTGGCATCGTCCTGCACGAGGTCCACGCCGCGCCGTTCGGCGAACCGGGCCGCCCGGAAGGCGCGCAGCCTCAGCATCAGGGGCTCGACCTCCGCGACGTCCGTCACCACTCGCAGGACCCGCTCCCCCCTGGGGCGCAGACGCTTGTACTTGCGCTCGAGGTGGCGCACGAATGCCGCATCCAGGGTCCGGCGCCACGCCTCCGGGGTGTCCTCCAGCGTCATCAGGTGGGTGTCGTAGTGGTGGCGTTGCACGATCGCGCCGCCGAGCAGGGCCGCCGTCGCATCCGGGGAGCCCGCGACCCGGTCCACCCGGAGCAGGTCGAAGCGTCCGAGGGCGCGACGGATCCCGGCGACGACCTCCGGGTCGCAGCTGAGCTCCACCAGCACGGGTAATGAGGCGACGGCGGCGTTGTAGTCCGCGACTCCGAGGTCGGCGAAGGTGAGCGTCCGGACGACCCCGCCCGTGCGGACCAGCGGCAGTACCAGCACGAGCTCCCGGTCGGCCTCCCGGCGCACCGTCACCACGACCGGGCGGGCGCCCCGCGCCGGAACCAGTGTCGTGTAGAGGCAGTGCAGCCAGACGCCGTGCTGGAACGCCGTCGCGGCTGAGGCGGCGTGCAGGGCGCCGTACTGGGCGGACAGGAAGTCGAACCCGTCCTCACGCTCGATGATGTAGCTCATGGCACTCCTCGCCTCCGGATCGCCGCCAGAGTATCAGCAGCCTCGTCCTGTGGCGCCGGGCCATCCGGGAGGGACCGCGGATGCCCGCATGCCGAGTCACCGATCGGGTGGTGACAGCCTCACACGGCCTCGTCCCGCAGCCATTCGATCGACTGCCCGTGCGGACCCGTCCGCGCCACCGTCCTCCCGTCGTGCTGCAGGACGAACAGGCCCTCCCGCTCGCCCGGAGCAGGCTGCATGGCCCCGGGCACGCCGGTGAGCGTCCGGTGGCCCTCGTGGGACAGCCAGTGCACGGGACGGCTCCGGTCCGCCGCCAGCCTCAGCATGGTGCCCGCGAAGCGGTCCCGGCCGGCCTGGTCGAGGTAGGCGAGCACCGCGCTGTGGAACACGACGACGACGGCGTCCCGTGGGGCGCGCTCCACGAGCGCCTCGATGTGCTCGTTCAGGTCACCGCGCACGAGGAGCGGCGGATCGGCACGGACCACGCCGAGGGCAGCGCGCAGCCGGTCGGCGCGGAATCCGTGCTCGGGCCAGACGAGTGCCTCGAGCCAGCGGACGTCGTCCTCGTCCCGCGCGTCGAGCGGATTCAGGTCGATCCCCGCCCGCCAGGTCACATCGGGCAGGCGCGTGGGCAGCGCGCCGTCCCCGGACACCGCGCATTCGAGCACCGGGACGGGGGACCCGCCGGGCGGCTCGAGCCGGGGCCCGGGCGTGTAGGCGTACGCGTACCGATCGGGGTAGAGGCAGGCGCCGGCGGAGGCACCGACCTCGATGAGGGCGAGCGGCCGTCCCTCCCCGGCACTGATGGAGGCGAGGAGCGGCAGCAGGACGGCGCACCGTCCGGCCTCGTTGGTCTGGGTGGTCCGGCTCTCCATGACGTCCCGGACGGCGGCCCATTCGCCGAGGACGAAGGCGCGGAACGCGGCGTAGTCGCCGAGGGGCACCCCGACGAAGCGCGCCGCCCCGAGGAAGAGGACCGGCTGGCGGCGATGGGCCGGGAGGGTGTCGAGGAGGGCGAGGAGTTCGCCGTCGCCGCTGATCCCCGTGCACCAGGCGTCGTAGGTCGGCGAGTAGTCCCGCGCCTCCACCTCGGCGAAGCGCCGGTAACGCTCGGCGGTGGTCGCTTCCGGCTCCGTCATCGGTCCTCCCGGTGCGTCACATGTCCTGCGGACGGGATCGGCGCGGCGCGCCGACTGCGATGCCAAATCGTAACCGCCGAGAGCCCCGAAATACCGCCGGTGCCCCTTCTTGAAGTTAGGCTCATCACACCGATCGGCGGGTTCGTCGTCGTGATCCCCAGGGATACCGGCACCCGCCAGGATTCACTCGTCACCAGGGAGCAATACATGTCTAACCGAGGCACATCCGTGCGCGGCGCAGGTTTCGCGAGGAAACGCGCTGCGCTCACCGCCGGAATCTCCATCGCCGCACTCCTCCTCACCGGCTGCGTCCAGAGCCAGCGCGAGGAGAACACCGGCGCCGAGGGCGACTCCGCCGTCGACTCCACCTTCGTCTTCGGCGCGTCGTCGGACCCGAAGTCGCTCGACCCCGCCTTCGCGAGCGACGGCGAGTCCTTCCGCGTCAGCCGCCAGATCTTCGAAGGCCTCATCGGCGTCGAACCCGGCACCGCCGACCCCGCCCCGCTGCTCGCGGAGTCCTGGGAGACCGCCGAGGACGGCCTGTCCACGGTCTTCCAGCTCAAGGAAGGCGTCACCTTCCACGATGGCACGCCCTTCGACGCCGAGGCGGTCTGCTTCAACTTCGACCGCTGGTACAACTGGACCGGCATCCAGCAGGCCGAGTCGACGTCGTACTACTACGGGTCGCTGTTCCGCGGCTTCGCCGACAGCCCCGAGAAGGCCGTCTACAAGTCGTGTGAGGCCAATGGAGACAATGAGGTCACCATCAACCTCGCCAAGCCGTTCGCCGGGTTCGTCCCCGCCCTCTCGCTTCCGGCCTTCGCCATGCAGAGCCCGACGGCGCTCGAGAAGTACGCGGCCGACGAGATCGGCGGAACCGCCGAAGCCCCGTCGCTGAGCGAATACGCCCTCGGACACCCCGTGGGCACGGGCCCCTTCAAGTTCGATTCGTGGAACGTCGGCCAGCAGCTCGAGATCTCGATCTACGACGACTACTGGGGCGACAAGGGTCAGATCACCAAGACCATCTTCCGGATCATCGACGATCCGCAGGCGCGCCGCCAGGCCCTCGAGGCCGGCGACATCGACGGCTACGACCTCGTCGCTCCCGCCGATACGCAGTCCCTCAAGGACGCCGGCTACAACATCACCGCCCGTGACCCCTTCACGATCCTCTACCTGGGCATGAACCAGGCCGTCCCCGAGCTCAAGGACCCGAAGGTCCGCGAGGCGATCGCCCACGCGATCGACAAGGACGCCCTCGTGGCGCAGACCCTGCCCGAGGGCACGAAGGTCGCCACGCAGTTCATCCCCCACGTCGTCGACGGGTACAACGAGGACGTCACCACCTACGACTTCGACCCCGATCGCGCCAAGGAACTGCTCGCTGAGGCGGGCTACCCCGACGGCTTCGAGGTCACGTTCAACTACCCGACGAACGTCTCCCGTCCGTACATGCCGACGCCGGAGCAGGTCTTCACCAACCTGCAGGCCCAGCTCGCGGACGTCGGCATCACGGTCGAGCCCGCTCCCGCCGCCTGGTCTCCCGACTACCTGAACCAGGTCCAGGCGACAGCCGACCATGGTCTGCACCTGCTCGGCTGGACCGGCGACTACAACGACACCGACAACTTCATCGGCGTCTTCTTCGGTCAGGAGAAGCAGGAATTCGGCTTCGACAACCCCGAGCTCTTCGCGGCCCTCGACGAGGCCCGCGGGATGAGCGACCGTGACGAGCAGACCGAGAAGTACAAGGAGATCAACGAGCAGATCGCCGAGTTCAACCCGGCCATCCCGCTCGCCCACCCCGCTCCGTCGCTGGCCTTCGCGCCGCGCGTCACCTCCTACCCGGCGAGCCCCGTCAACGACGAGGTCTTCACGGACATCGAGCTGAGCGAGTAGCAGTACCACGCAGCGCGGGCCGGCCACTGATCCCGGTGGCCGGCCCGCGCTGCGACACCCCCGCCCGGCATCCCGGTTCACCCGGAAGGATCCCCAGTGTTACGCGTCATCGGTAAGCGGCTAGCCCTGCTCATCCCCACCCTGTTCGGCCTGTCCATCCTGCTGTTCCTGTGGGTGCGCAATCTTCCCGGCGGCCCGGCCACCGCCCTGCTCGGTGAGAAGGCCACACCGGAGGCCATCGCCCGGATCAACGAGCTGTACGGGTTCGACCGCCCGCTGATCACCCAGTACCTGACCTACATGGGCAAGCTGCTCCAGGGGGACTTCGGGGTCTCGATCAACACCGGGCGCCCCGTGCTGGAGGAATTCGCCACCCGGTTCCCGGCCACCGTCGAACTGACGATCGTCGCCCTGATCTTCGCCGTCGGCGTGGGGATACCCCTCGGGTACCTCGCTGCGCGACACAACGGACGGTTCATCGACCACAGCTCGGTGGTCCTCAGCCTCATCGGCATCACGGTGCCGGTCTTCTTCCTCGCGTTCATCCTCAAGTACCTGTTCGCGATCCAGTGGTCGCTCCTGCCCCCGGACGGCCGGCAGGACCCGCGGATGGATGCCACCCACTACACGCAGTTCTACGTACTGGACGGCCTGCTGACCGGCGAGTACGACGCCGCCTGGGACGCTTTCCTGCACCTGATCCTGCCCGGGCTCGCCCTCGGCACCATCCCGCTGGCGATCATCGTCCGCATCACGCGCGCCTCGGTCCTCGAGGTGCAGAACGCGGACTACGTACGCACCGCCCGGGCGAAGGGACTCAAGGAGAGCACCATCCGCGGCAGCTTCATCCTGCGGAACGCGATGCTCCCCGTCGTCACGACGATCGGCCTCCAGCTGGGCCTGCTCATCTCCGGTGCGGTGCTGACCGAGACGGTCTTCGCCTTCAACGGCATCGGCCGGTTCCTGCGGGACGCCATCTTCGGGCTGGACTACCCGGTCCTGCAGGGCTTCATCATCTTCATCGCCGTCCTCTACGCGCTGATCAACCTGATCGTCGACCTCTCCTACTCCGTCATCGACCCGAGGGTGCGTGTGCAATGAGTACCATCCTGCCTCCCGCCGCCGGCGGCTCCGTGGCCCCGAACGATCCCGCGATCGACACCGGACGCGGCACCGGCCTGTGGAAGGACGCCTACCTGCGGCTGCGCAGGAACCCGCAGGCGATCGTCGGCGCCGTCATCATCGGGCTCTTCCTGCTCGTAGCCATCCTTGCGCCGGTCCTCGCGCCCTACGGCGGCGACGAGCTCCCGGGACGCACATCGATCACCCCCACCACCATTCCCGGTCCCGGCGAGATCGACGGATTCCCGCTGGGACTCGACCGCTTCGGCGGGGACGTCCTCAGCAAGCTCATCTGGGGTGCCCGGGCGTCGCTGCTGATCGGCGTCGTCTCGACGGCCCTCGGCCTCGCGGGCGGGATGCTGCTCGGCGTCCTGGCCGGGGGCCTCGGCGGCTGGGTGGACAGCGTGATCATGCGGTTCGTGGACATCCTGCTGTCCGTCCCCAGCCTCCTGCTCGCCGTCAGCATCGCCGCGATGCTGGGCCAGAGCACCTACGCGATCATGATCGCCATCGGCGTCTCGCAGATCCCCATCTTCGCGCGGCTCCTGCGCTCCACGATGCTGTCGCAGCGGGGCGCGGACTACATCCTCGCGGCGCGGACCCTGGGCCTCAGCCGCCGGACGATCACGATGAGCCACCTGCTGCCGAACAGCATGGGTCCCGTGATCGTGCAGGCCACCCTCAGCCTCGCGACCGCCGTGATCGACGCCGCCGCGCTGGCCTACCTCGGCCTCGGTGGCGGGCTGCCGCAGACCGCCGAGTGGGGGCGCATGCTCACCTACGCACAGGTGGAGCTGGCGGTCGCACCGCAGCTCGCCTTCCTCCCGGGTGCGTGCATCGTCATCACGGCGCTGGGTTTCACCCTGCTGGGCGAGTCGCTGCGCGAGGCCCTCGACCCGAAGACCCGCAGTAAGTAGCCCGTCCGGGACGGGGAGCGGGCGCGCAGGTCCGGTCGCCTCGGGTCCGTCAGGGGCCGAGGCCCCGGCGTCCGCGGTGGATACAGCTAGGAGGCCAACTCGTCGATGTCGAGCTCGTTGCCCGGGATGGACGCGAGCAGCTTCCGCGTGTAGGGGTGGCGTGGGTTCTGGAAGACCTCCTCCGAACTGGCCGCCTCGACCAGTTCGCCGTCCTTCATGACGCAGACGTAGTCCGAGATGAGGCGCACCACTGCGAGGTCGTGGGAGATGAACAGGTAGCTGAGGCCGAGCTCGGACTGCAGGTCGCCCAGGAGCTTCAGGATCTGCGCCTGCACCAGCACGTCGAGCGCGGACACCGGCTCGTCGCACACGATGAGCTCCGGCTTCAGGGCGAGCGCCCGGGCGATCGCGACGCGCTGCCGCTGCCCGCCGGAGAGTTCCGCGGGGTAGCGGCGCAGGGCGTTCTGCGGCAGCGAGACCTGGTCCATCAGTTCGCGGACCCGGGCGGCGCGCTCCTGCTTCGACCCGCGCTTGTACGCGTTGAGGGGCTCCTCGACGATGCGCTCGATCGTGAACATGGGGTTCAGCGACGAGTAGGGGTCCTGGAAGATCGGCTGCACGCGCTGCCGGAAGTCGCCCAGCTGCGCCTTGTCGAGGGTCGCGACGTCCATGCCGTCGAACGTCATGGTGCCCGACGTCGGTTCGATCAGCTTCAGCAGCATGCGCGCCGTCGTGGTCTTGCCCGAGCCGGACTCGCCCACGATGGCGACGGTCTGCCCGCGGGGCACGTCGAGGGTGACGTTCTTCGCCGCGAAGAAGTCCTCCTTGCTGCCGCGCCTCTTGTACACCTTCGTGAGGTCCCGGATCTCGACGATGTTTGCGGGAGCGGCGGGCGCCCCGCCGCTCGAGGGCGGTGCGGGCCGGTCCGATGACGACGTCGCCGCGTGGGCGCCTCCCGCGGCGGCAGCAGCCGGTCGGGATGCGTCGGGACTCTCGGAGGTGGGCTCGGCGCCGTCGTGCTCCGCGAAGACAGCCTCGGCGAGCTTCCGCCGGACCGTTGGATCCGCGGTGTAGGCGCCCGGGCTCAGGCGGACGGCGGCGACGCTGGGGGCGGCGCGTACGAGTGACTGCGTGTACGGGTGCCGGGGGTCGTTGAGCAGCTGCTCGGCCGGCCCGGTCTCGACGACCCGGCCGCGGTGCATGACGACGAGCTGCGAGGCGCGCTCGGCTGCGAGTCCGAGGTCGTGGGTGATGAGCAGCACCGACGTGCCCAGCTGCTCGGTCATGGTCTCGATCTGGTCGAGGATGGTGCGCTGGACGGTCACGTCCAGGGCCGATGTCGGCTCGTCCGCGATGAGCAGGCGTGGCCGGCAGGCGAGGCCGATCGCGATGAGCGCCCGCTGGCGCATGCCGCCCGAGAACTCGTGCGGGTACTGCTTGGCGCGCTCGCCGGCGTCGGGCAGCCCGGCAGCGGTGAGGACCTCGATCACGCGCTGCTTGACGTTCTGCTTGGTCGCCATCCCGTGGACGAGGAGGGTCTCCGCGACCTGCGTGCCGATCTTCGTGACCGGGTTCAGGTTCGACATCGGGTCCTGCGGGACGAGCCCGATCGCCCGGCCGCGGATCGAGCGCATCTTCGCCTCGGGCAGGGCCACGAGGTCCTGGCCCTCGAACAGGATGCTGCCGGAGGCCACCCGGCCGTTGGCCGGGAGCAGGCCGATGCAGGCCATCGCGGTGGTGGACTTGCCCGACCCTGACTCACCGACGATCGCCAGGGCACTGCCGCGCTTGAGGGTGAAGCTGGCGTCCTCCACCGCGTGGACCTCGCCGTGGGTCGTGCGGAAGGTCACCGCCAGGTTCCTCACCTCGAGCAGGGGTGCATCGGGGTTCTCGGGCTGCGCGGCCGTGCTTGCGGCGGGAGTGATGTCCGTCATAGGACCATCGTGCCCTATGGGCCGGGCGATCGGGGGCGTGGCGGGACGGGTCCGCCCTAAGTTTCTGGTGTGTGCGGGGCGTCTGGGGTCACCGCGGTGAGCCGTCCGGCGAGGTGGTCGACGGCGAGCCGGTAGCCGTCGATGCCCGCGCCGACGATCACGGCGTCGGCCACGCCGGAGATGTGCGAGTGGTGCCGGAAGTCCTCGCGGCGGTGCACGTTGCTGATGTGGACCTCGACCACGGGCAGGCCGACGCCCGCGAGCGCGTCGCGGATGGCGATCGAGGTGTGCGTGTACGCCCCGGCGTTGATGACGATGCCGTCCGCCGTCCCGCGGGCGGCGTGGATGGCGTCGATGATCCCGCCCTCGTGGTTGGACTGCAGGGCGCTGATGGTGCAGCCGCGGTCCCGCGCGGTGTCCGAGGCGAGGCGGACGACGTCGTCGAGTGTCGCCGTGCCGTAGACGTCCGGTTCCCGCGTACCGAGCAGGTTCAGGTTGGGGCCGTTGATCACGAGGATGCTGGGCGTGCGCGGGGTCATGCCCTAACTATGCCGCACCTGCGGCGGCGTCGGACCCGACCGGATCCGCGAGCCGCGACCGCAGGCGGACCGCGCCGAGCGCACCCGCCACCGTGACCAGGCTCATCGCGGCGAGGACGACGCCGGGGTGCCACCACGCGCCGTCGGTGGCGATGCCGAACCGCTGCGTGATGGACGGCGCGAAGCCGGCGACGATCGCGGCGATGCTGTAGGCGAAGGACAGCGCGGTGAACGCCGTCGCCGGCTTGAAGATGTCCGCCATCAGCCCGCCGAGCGCCGCCCAGCTGGCGGTGGGGAGGATGCCGCCGAGGATGATCGCCGCGACGTACACCGGTTCGGTGGCGATGCTGATGACCCAGTACAGCGGGAAGGCGATCAGAGCCGTCCCCAGCGCGCCACCGGCGACGACCTTCGCCGAGCCGACGCGCATCGCCAGGTAGCCGAACGCGGGGATGGTCACGAGCTGCAGGACGGAACCGACGAGCGCGGCGTTCAGGACCGTCTCCTGGGACAGGCCCAGGGTCCCGGTGCCGTACGCCTGCGTGTAGGTGACCATCAGGAAGTAGGAGCCGATGCCCAGCACGGCGGAGGCGATGGCGACCATGATGGCGGCGGGCTGGGACCTGAGGACCTCGAGGAAGGGGGCGCGGGGGAGCGCGTGCTCCCGGCTCGTCTCCCGGAAGACGGGCGTCTCGTCGATCGCGAGCCGCAGGTAGATCGCGACGGCGAGGAACGGGAATGCGAGCAGGAACGGGATGCGCCAGCCCCAGGTGGTCATGACCTCCGGTGCGAGAACGGCGAGGGCCAGGAAGATGGCGGAGATCAGCATGGTGCCCACGGGCGAGCCGAGCTGGGGGATGGAGGCGTAGAGCGCCCGTTTGCGCGGCTCGGCGTGCTCGGTGGCGATGAGGATGGAGCCGCCCCACTCGCCGCCGAGCGAGAGCCCCTGCAGGAGGCGGAGCACGGTCAGGATGATCGGGGCCCAGACGCCGATGGTGGTGTAGTCCGGCAGGAGTCCCACCGAGCCGGTCGCCAGGCCCATCAGCGTGATGGTCCAGATCAGCGTACGCTTGCGGCCGATCCTGTCCCCGAGGTGGCCGAAGAGGATCGCGCCGAGCGGGCGGGCGACGAATCCCATCGCGAAGACCAGGAACGCCGAGAGGGTCCCGGCCAGGGGGTCCTGCTCGGTGAAGAAGACCGTGTTGAAGACGAGCGCCGCCGCCGTGCCGAACACGTAGAAGTCGTAGGACTCGAGGGCCGTCCCCACGAAGGAGGCGCCGGCGACGCGGCGGGCCATGCGTGGAGTCGTGGCGGGAGGCTGCTGCAGGGTTGTGGACACGCTGAAATCATCCTCTCGCCCCGGGGCATCAGCCACCTTTCAGGACGAACGTCACACCCGTCCCGGTCCGGCGGGCAGGGGTGCGCGGCGGCGCGCGTCGATGATCGCCCGTCCAGCCGTGGTGAGGGATCCGGTCACCGCCGCGGGGTCTCCCATGAAGCCGTGCACCATGGCGCCGTCGCGCAGCATGATGAGCTGGTCCGCGACGACGTCGGGTCCCTCCACCGCGAGTTCGGTCAGCAGCCCGGTCACCACGCCGTGCAGCCAGCCCCGGTACTGCTCGACGGCGTCCCGCACCAGGGAGCCGTCCGCGGGGTACTCGGCGGCCGCGTTGATGAACGTGCACCCGCGGAAGCCCGGCCGGCACGCCGCGTCGCCGTTCGCGGCGGCCAGCCGGAGCAGGACCTCGCAGGCGTCGGCCCCCTCGGTCCGCTCGCGGTCGACGGCCGCCTGCAGCCGGCGCAGCTGGTCCTCGAGGTAGGCGACGACGAGGTGGTCCTTGGTCGGGAAGTGCCGGTAGAAGGTCACCTTCGTGGTGCCGGCGTCGGCGATGACCCGGTCGGCGCTGACCGAGCGGATGCTCGTGGCGTCGAACAGGCGGGTCGCCGAGGCGAGGATGCGCTCGCGGACGGGAGGGGTGGTCATCGTGCTCCGTTCTGCGGCCGTCGTGGTTTGCTCGAAGTAGAGTTACTAGTTAGTCTACATAGTCGGCAAGGGCATCCGGCCCCCACGACGAAAGGATCGACACCATGAGCGCTCTCTACACGGCAGTGGCGACGGCGACCGGTGACGGCCGCAACGGCAAGGCGCGGACCGACGACGGACAACTCGTCGTCGATCTCGCGGTCCCCACGGAGATGGGCGGCCCGGGCGGCGCGACCAACCCCGAGCAGCTCTTCGCCCTCGGCTATGCGGCCTGCTTCCACAGCGCCCTCAAGCTCGTCGCGTCCCGCAGCAGGGCCACGATCAGCGAGACGGCGGTCACGGCGGAGGTCGGCATCGGCCCGGTCGACGGCGGCGGGTTCCAGCTCACCGTGGCCCTGCACGCCGAGATCGGCGGGGTGGACCAGGAGACCGCGGACCGGCTCGTCGAGCAGGCGCACCAGGTGTGCCCCTACTCGAACGCCACGCGCGGCAACATCGAGGTCACGGTCGACGCCACGATCGGCTGACCCGTCCCGCAGACGCGAGAGGCCCCCGCCGGTGCGGGGGCCTCTCGCGTCCGGCCCGGGCCGCTACTTCCGCAGCGACGAGGCGATCTGCTGCATGATCGTCGGGTCGGACAGCGTCGTGGCGTCGCCGACCTCCCGGCCCTCCGCGACGTCCTTGAGCAGGCGCCGCATGATCTTCCCGCTGCGGGTCTTCGGCAGTTCGGGGACCACCAGGATGTTCCGCGGCTTCGCGATCGGGCCGATCTCCTTGCCCACGTGGTTGCGCAGGGTGGTGACGATGTCGTCGTCGTCCTTCGCCGAGCCGCGCAGGATGACGAACGCGACGATCGCCTCGCCCGTGGTCTCGTCGCTCGCCCCGACGACGGCGGCCTCCGCCACCGAGGGGTGGCTGACGAGGGCCGACTCGATCTCCGTGGTCGAGAGGCGGTGGCCCGAGATGTTCATGACGTCGTCCACCCGGCCGAGGAGCCAGATGTCCCCGTCGTCGTCCTTCTTCGCGCCGTCGCCGGCGAAGTACATGTCGTCGAAGCGCGACCAGTAGGTGTCCTTGAACCGCTGGGGATCGCCCCAGATGCCGCGCAGCATCGCGGGCCAGGGCTCGCGGATGACGAGGTAGCCGCCGGCGCCGTCCGGGACGGACTCACCCATCTCGTCGACGACGTCGATCGCGATGCCGGGCACGGCGACCTGCGCCGAGCCGGGCTTGGTCGCGGTCACCCCCGGCATGGGGGCGATCATGTGCGCCCCGGTCTCGGTCTGCCACCAGGTGTCCACGATCGGCGCCTTGCCCCCGCCGATCACGTCGCGGTACCACATCCAGGCCTCGGGGTTGATGGGCTCACCGACGGAGCCGAGCACGCGGATCGAGGAGAGGTCGTACTTCTGCGGGATGTCCCGGCCCCACTTCATGAAGGTGCGGATGGCCGTGGGCGCCGTGTAGAGGATGCTCACCTTGTACTTCTCGATGAGTTCCCACCAGCGGCCCTGGTGCGGGGTGTCCGGCGTCCCCTCGTACATGAGCTGGGTGGCGCCGTTCACGAGCGGCGCGTACGTGACGTAGCTGTGCCCGGTGACCCACCCGATGTCCGCGGTGCACCAGAAGACGTCGGTCTCCGGGCGCAGGTCGAAGGTGTTGCGGTGCGTGAACGCGGTCTGGGTGAGGTAGCCGCCGGTCGTGTGGAGGATGCCCTTCGGCTTCCCCGTGGTCCCCGAGGTGTAGAGGATGAACAGGGGGTGCTCGGCGTCGTGCGGCACCGCCGTGTGCTCGTCCGAGGCGCCCCCGACGACGTCGTCCCACCAGAGGTCGCGGCCTTCCGTCCAGGTGACGGGCTCGTTGTTGCGGCGGACCACGACGACGTGCGAGACGGTGTGGCCCTCCTTCTCGAGGGCACCGTCCACGGCGGGCTTGAGGGCGCTCGGCTTGCCCCGGCGGTACGTGCCGTCGGCGGTGACTACGAGCTTGGCCTCGGCGTCGTCGATGCGGCTGCGGAGCGCCTCCGCGGAGAAACCGCCGAAGACCACGGAGTGGACCGCGCCGATCCGGGCGCAGGCGAGCATGGTGACGACGGCCTCGGGGATCATGGGCAGGTACACGGCCACGCGGTCGCCCTTCTCCACGCCGAGCGACTCGAACGCGTTGGCGGCCTTCTTCACCTCGCGGGTCAGCTCCGCGTAGGTGATGGTGCGGGTGTCCCCGGGCTCGCCCTCGAAGTGGATGGCCACGCGGTCGCCGAGGCCTGCCTCCACGTGCCGGTCCAGGGCGTTGTAGGCGGCGTTCACGGTCCCGCCGACGAACCACTTGGCGAACGGCGCGTCCGACCAGTCGAGGGTCTGGGTGAAATCCTGGTCCCACGTGAGCAGTTCGCGAGCCTGCCTGGCCCAGAACTCGGTGCCCTCCTCACGGGCCTCGTCGTAGAGCGACGGCTGGGCGACCGCCTGCGCCGCGAACTCCTCGCTCGGCGGGAAGCGGCGCTCCTCGTGCAGCAGGTTCTCGAAGGCGTCGCCTTGTCGTTCGGCGGTCATGATCTACCCCTTTGTGACGTGGTCGGTAACGGACAGAAGAAGCGGGGTGCGACGCACCACCACGTGCTCCAGTGGAACCCTACCGAGTTCTCCCCGGGGGTGTGTGCCCCGGGTCACAGTCCCTAGCCGAACCGCCGCGATTGTGCGGTGAGCGGCGGGGCGCCGGTGCCCGTGCTTGCTGGAGAAGGTGCGGGCCGGTGGCTAGGGTGGAGGAAGGCAATCGACGTCGGGGGCCGCTGGTGCTCCGCCGGAGACCAGCGCCATGAACGGGAGTACACCATGACCGAAGCATCCGAGGAACATCACGGCAGGCACGAGGGGCCGGCGGGCGCCATGGAGCAGTCATCCGCGTCCACGACGTCCGGGCGGTCGGCAGGGTCCGCCGTTGCGTCCACGGAGAGCCGCCCCGTCGGCCGGAGCCAGGCCCTCGCAGGACCGTTCACGCTGCGTGAAGTGCTGTTCGGCGGTGGCGTGGTGCTCGTCTTCGTCGGCACCCTGCTGCCCTTCATCGACGGGGTCGTGCGCTACCAGAACTTCTGGAACACCGCTCCGCTCTTCTTCATCGGGATCGGGATCCTGCTGCCCGTGGTCGCGCTGGCACTCGTCGCCGGACGCCGGCTGGGAAGCTCCGGGCTGCGCGTCGGCTCCCTGTCGGTCGACCAGTTCGCGTCGGTGTCCGCGGTGCTGGCCACCATCTACTTCTTCCTGCAGACCGTGACGATGTTCCACGTCGGGCCCCTCGTGGCGCTGATCGGTGCGCTCGCCATGCTGGCGTCCACCGTCCTCGCGCCGGTCCTGCCCGTCCTCAAGGATGATTTCGCCGATCGCCCCGAGGTCCCCGCCCACCCGGCGGCGCGTGCGATCACCGCGGCACGGCCCCGCCCCGCCAAGCCGGCCGAGCCCGCCCCCGCCGCGACGGACGCTAGCGCGCTGGACGCCCCGGCGAAGGACACTGCCGGATGGGCTTCCCGGTTCGGCCGGAAGGACAAGTCCGGGGTGAACCCCGCAGCTGCACCGGTCCTGCAGAACGGTGCCGGTCTGTACGGGGCCGGGGGAGCCGGTGTCGTGGGTGCCGGTCCAGCCGCCTCGGGCCAGTCCGGCCTGGAGCGTGGCGCGGCGACGGTCGGTCACGCATCCGCGACGTCCGATCACGGGTCCGATCATGGCTCGGCGCACGGCTCGGCCCACTCCTCGGCCGGCGCGTCCCAGGGCGGCGCTCACGCCGTCGACGGTCACGACGGAGGCACGCGCGGCACGGATGAGGACTCCTCCACGACCGCCCCGTCGTCCGCCGGGGAAACCCGGGTGCACGAGGTCGTCCGCGACGAACCGACCCGGGCCGACGCCACGGATCCCTCCGAGCAGCGGAGCCGCCAGGAACCGATCACGGCAACCCGCTCGGCCGACGAGGAGCCGGTCGTCGAGGCGTTCTGGTTCGCCGTCGGATCCTCCCGTCCGGTCTTCGACGAGCAGACGGACCAGGAGGTCTTCATGCTGCAGCCCGGGGACTGGGAGGTCGGCATCGAGGACCGCGGCCACGAGTTCCTCGTCCAGGACAAGCGCACCGGTGCCGTCGGCATCCTCAGGGATCTCCGCAACATCGAACGAGCCCCCCAGGACTGAGCCCCGAGTCCTGCGGCTGGGAAGCCCGGGGCAGCAGCACCGTAAGGAGACACGCGAGTGGCAGGCAGCAGAGTACGGGGCGACGAGGAGTCGCCGGTCGCCCTGAAGCGGCGCGCCCGGAAGATCAACAGGATCCTGGGCGAGACCTACCCGTACGCGGTGGCCGAACTCGACTTCCGGAACGCGTTCGAACTCCTGGTGGCGACCGTGCTCTCCGCCCAGACCACGGACGTGCGCGTCAACCTCACGACGCCGGCGCTGTTCGAGCGCTACCCCGATCCGCGCGCGCTGGCCGAGGCCGAGGAGACCGAACTGCAGGAACTCATCCGGCCCACGGGCTTCTACCGGGCGAAGGCCAACAGCCTGCTCGCACTGTCCCGTCGACTGGTCGACGAGTTCGACGGCGAGGTGCCGGGGACCCTGGACGATCTCGTCACCCTCCCCGGGGTCGGCCGCAAGACGGCGAACGTCGTCCTGGGGAACGCCTTCGGCATCCCCGGGATCACGGTGGACACGCACTTCGGCCGACTGGCCCGCCGGTTCCGGTGGACGACGTCCGAGGACCCGGTGAAGGTCGAGCAGGAGGTGGCGGGCCTCTTCGACCGCAAGGACTGGACGATGCTCTCGCACCACGTCGTCTTCCACGGGCGCCGGATCTGCCACGCCAAGAAACCCGCCTGCGGTGTGTGCCCGGTGGCGGCGCTGTGCCCGTCCTACGGGGACGGGGAGACGGACCCGATGAAGGCCGCCAAGCTGCTGAAGTACGAACTCGCTCCGGGCCGGGAGGACCTGCTCGAGTCGATGCGCGCCGGGCGGACCCGGTCCGAACTCCGCGCGGCAGGGCACGGCCTGGGTGCCTAGGGCCGGCTCCCTCCGGGCCGCGCGACCACGGTCGGACGGACCCCGGCTTCCCCGGGGCGCCGTCATCGCGCGGCCCGCCGGCACCCGGGGATGACCGCCCGGGACGAACTCGCCCGCTGGGTCGGTTCGATGCAGGTGTCGAGGACGTCGCTCCTGCGGCCGGACGGCTGGCAGTTCGCGACACTCGACCCGGCGAAGAGCCGACGCGCGGCTGTGCTCATCCTCTTCGGGGAGAGCGAGGACGTGCCGCCCGCTTCCTCGCCGCGTCCCGCCCCCGACGGCGTCGACCTCCTCTTCGTGATGCGCGCCAGTTCCCTCGCCCACCATCCCGGGCAGGTGGCGTTTCCCGGCGGGACCATCGACGCCGGCGACCTGGACGAGGGCGCCGCAGCGCTCCGCGAGGCGCGCGAGGAGACCGGGGTGGACTCCGCAGGCATCGAGATCCTCGGGACGCTGCCCGAAGTAGGGCTTCCCGTCAGCAACTTCCTGGTCACGCCCGTCCTCGCGTGGTGGGCGGAGCAGTCCCCGGTCCATGCGGTGGACACGGCGGAGTCCGAGCTGGTCTTCCGCTGTGCCGTGAGCACGCTCCTCGACCCGTCACGACGGAGGACCGCCGTGGTCCGCCGGGACGGGTTCGTGAGCAGGACCCCTGCCTTCCTCACCCCGGACGCCGTGATCTGGGGGTTCACGGCGATGCTCCTGGATGCGATCTTCGACGGGCTCGGCTGGACGACGCCGTGGGACCGGTCGCTGGAGATCCCTGCACCGCTGTGAGCCGCCCCGGTCCCGCGGCGCTCGGAGGAAGGCCGGGGGTCCGGCCCGGCGCATAGCGGTCCCTGAGGGTGCGGGGGAGTGCCACCAGCCCGACGGCGGTGTCGACGCGCTCCTTCGTCCTGAGCGCGCATTCCACCGCGGGCACGACAGGTGACGCCCCGGTCCGGGTGCGCAGTGCTGCGAGCACCTGTTCGGTTATGCCGCCGGGGGCTGCATCCGGGGCGAGACGCCGTCGGACCTGACGCGAGACCTGCTCCCGGGCGAGGGCCGCGGGACTGGACAGGGCGACCGAGACCGCCCGGGAGTCGAGGACGCGGAGCCCTGCCGCCCCGACGGGCCGGAGGACGCGCACCGCCGGGGCGAGACGCGACAGCCGGGCCGGGGATCCTCCCGCCCCCGACGCCGGACCGGGGGTCCTACCGCCGGCGTGGAGAGCGGCGCGGGTGGACGCGGATGTCCTGTCCGGAGACCGCAGCCCCGAGGTGAGCCTGGCCGCTCCCGGCATCCTCGCCGCGACGACCGAGGCCGTGCGCGCGAGCACGCCGAGGCGCGACAGGACCTGATGGACCCGGGCCACCATCTGGGCCGTGCGGGCAGCGCCGACCAGGGCGGTGACCGCTGCGGAACCCCCGAGGGTGACGAGGCTGAGCGCGGTCCCGACGGCAACCATGGCCAGGCATTCGAGGGCGAAGGACCGCGCCTCGTCCTCCAGTTCCTGGTGCGCCGCCTCGACGGCGTCCGCAAGTCCCCGACACCCTTCGGCGAGGTCCCTCGATGCCTGCGCGACCAGACGGCCGGATGCGTCGACGACGGCGCTGCGTTCCCGGAAGAGCGTCAGGTCCTCGGCGATGAAACCGTCGAGTGAGTGGCGCGCGTGGGCCGACGGACCGCCGACGGCCGCCGCGATCCCGTCCGCGAAGCCGGTCCACGTCGCGCTCGCCGCACGCAGGCGCGCGGGGTCGCCGGCCGGCCACACGACCCCGGCGATGCCCGCGACGAGGTCCCAGTGCAGCGGTGGGAAACCGGCGTCGGCACCGCAGGCGGACGGGAGGAAGGGAGCCGTCGGATCCGGGGCGGCCGGCGGGATCAGCGGACCGGTCAGCGCGGACAGGCCCATCGAGGCGGCATGCTCGGCGGTGATGTAGTTGCCGGCGGCGAGGGCCAGGGCTCGCGCCGTGTCGGACGTCGCCAGCGCAAGGTCACGGGACGCGGCGAGCACATCGTGTGCTGCCGGGTCGTAGGCGGCCGCCCACTCCGCGCCCATCGCATCCCAACCGGCCATGCCGCCGGTCTGCCGCAGCGCAGCGCCTGCTGCGTCCCCGGCGTCGACGAGCCGGCGACCCGCCGACGCCGCCAGCCCTGATGCCTCGGTGTACCGGTCCGTATCGATCCGCAGCACGCCCACGCAGTCCACCTCTCTCCCATCGGTGATGCCACGGTAGGGCCACCGCGGCCGGGGTGGGAGCCGAGGGATGACTGTGTGGACAACCCGGTGGGGCGGCTACTTGGCGTCGGCGTAGGAGGTGACGGTGACCGTCGAGATCGAGAACTCGATCGGGATCTCCCCGAAGAGCAGCCGGGTCGCGGCGCGCGCGGCGTCGGAGAGGATCGCCACGGCCTCGGTCGCCTGGTCCTCGGGGACGTGCAGGACCACTTCGTCGTGCAGGAAGAACGCGATCCGGCTGCGGGGCTCCGGGATGGCACTCGCGGCGAGTCGCCGCCTGATCTCCGCGAGCCAGCACAGGGCCCACTCCGCCGCGGTCGACTGGACGACGAAGTTCCGGGTGAAGCGTCCGCGGGCCCGTGCGGCGCCGTCCGCGCGGCGCTGTTCCTCCGCCGTCGTCGTGCGCTGCCGTGCCCGCCACTCCTCCGACGCGGGAGGGCAGCCCCGGCCGAGGTGGCTCGACACTCCGTCCCCCGATTCTCCGGAGCGTGCGGCTGCCTCGACGACGCCGATCGCCCTCGGGTACGCCCGCATCAGCTGGGGCATCAGGCGGCCCGACTCACCGCTCGTCGCGCCGTACATGGCACCGAGCATGGCGAGTTTCGCCTGCGAACGGTCCCCGCCGAAGCCCTGGTCCGCGATGCCCTGGTAGAGGTCCCTGCCCTTGGCCGCCGCGGCGAGCGCGGAGTCCTGTCCGAGGGCGGCGAGGACCCGCGGCTCGAGTTGCGCGGCGTCGGCGACGACGAGGACGTGGCCCTCGTCGGGGCGGACGGCATCGCGCACCTGCCGCGGGATCTGCAGGGCACCCCCGCCGCGGGACGCCCATCGTCCGGAGACGCTGCCGCCGACCACGTACTCGGGCCGGAAGCGACCGTCCCGGATCCAGGCGTCGAGCCAGTTCCAGCCGTTCGCCGTCAGGAGCCGTGACAGTTTCTTGTACGCGAGCAGGGGTTCGATGGCCGGATGCCGGTGCTGCTCGAGCTCCCACGACCGCGTCGTCCTCACCTCGATGCCGGCCCGGTGCAGGGCCCGCAGCACATCCTGGGGGGAATCGGGGTTGAGCGTGGGACTGCCCAGCGTCTGGCGCAGTGCGCCGGCGAGCTGCTCGAGCCTCGCCGGCCGGACGCCGTCCACGGGGCGCGGTCCCAGGGTCCGCTCGAGGAGGTCCTCGTGGACGTCCCTGCGCCAGGGGAGTCCCCAGTGCTCCATCTCGGACGCTATCAGCGCGCCGGCGGACTCGGCGGCGACGAGGAGGTTCAGGCGCCCTGGTTCGGAGGCGCCGGCGATGGTGGAGAGCTGCTGTGCGAATTCCTCGACGACGTCGTCGAGGAGGGGGCCCGACGTGTCCTGCGGCTCGTCGAACAGGGAGTGCTGGTTCGGCGGCGGCGGGGGCGGCAGCAGGGTCCGCGGCGGTTCGGTGCCGTCCGCCGAGAGCGCCGCGGCCCGGATGGACGCAAGGTAGGGCGAGGGCGCGCAGGACGGGGAGTTCGCGAGGATGGTGCGCGTGAGGCCGAGGTCGCGGCAGCGGTCGACGTCGACCCCCGCCGACAGCAGGTCCGGATACCAGAGTCTCGTGCCCGCCCAGACCCAGACCGGCTGCCGATCCCCGGCCTGCGCGACGGCGGCGTGGAACCGGTCCCGGTCCACCAGCAGCGGCTCGCCGCTGCGCCCGCCGGCGGCGTCCAGGGGCTGCAGTGCCACGCCGCCGGAGCTGTCGCGGGTCGACGGCCCGGGCGCCACGGCAATGTACATGTCCATATCATCGGGCGCACCGGTGTCATTCCTGCAATCCAGGACTGTTGTCCACATAGGGGGATCCGCGTGTGGTGCGCGGTTCCCGGCCCGGGATGCTTTCCGCATGACCCAGCAGACATGGACACCGGAGGGACGACGACGGGCGGTGGTCCTCGCCGGGGGTTCGCAGTACGTCCAGGACCAGGTGGCGCGGGCCTGCGCGGCGGCGGGGGTCAGCCCGCACTTCGCCGTGGACCTTGCCCGGGCCCTCCCCCTGGAGCCCACCGTGCTGCTCCTGGGCGCCGAGCAGTCGGCCGACGGACTGCCAGGGCACCGCGACGTCATCGTCGTGGGCGCGGCCGACGACGAGTCGAGGGCGTGGGCCGCCGCGGCGAACCTGGCATCCTCCCGGGTGGTCATCCTCCCGCAGGGTGCGGGGTGGCTCGCGGAGCACCTCGGCCGACGCCTCAACCCGGCCGCCTCGGGGGCCGTGGTCGGCTTCCTGGGGGCCGCCGGAGGGGCCGGGGTGAGCACCTTCGCCTTCTGGTGTGCGCGGCATGCCGCAGGTCTCGGGACGTCCACGCTCCTGGTGGACGGGCATCCCCTGGGCGGAGGCCTGGATCTGGCGCTCGGGATCGAGGACCACCCCGGTGTGCGCTGGGATGATCTCCGTGATCTCCGGGGAACCCTCAACGCGGAGCAGCTGGCGGCGGCTCTGCCCGGGACCGGACGCCTCGCGGTCCTGTCCCATGCCGCGCGTCCCGAGACCGCCGACGGCCACCCCGGCCACGGGATGGAGTCCGTCGGGGCCGTCCTGGACGCGGCGCGCGGCGCCTACGACCTCAGCGTCGTCGACCTCGGCAGCGCCGGCAGTTCGACGATCCATTCCCTGGTGCCGATGTGCGATCAGCTCGTCCTCCTCGTCCCCTCCAGGCCGCGGAGCGCCGCGGCGGTGACCCGCATCCTCGAGGCGTACAGCTCCCTGCCCACCACGGTCGTCCTGCGCGGACCGGTGCTCGACGGACTCGATGCCTGGGTGGTCGCGGATCTCGCCGGTCGCCCCGGCCCACTGCCGTATCTCCCCTTCGTCAGGGGCTCGTCCGTGGCGGAAGCCAGCGGAAGGATGCTGGACTTCCCGTTGCCGCGGAGGGCCCGGAAGCTCGTCGGTTCGGTCGTGGCCGGTCTGGAGCGGGCGGCATGACCGGACCGGGCGAGGACGACTCGGGGGAGGGCCGGATCGCGGACAGACCTCGGCACGGCGGGAATGCCACCGCAACCACCCGGCGCCAGTTGCGGGCGAGTGGCCGGGTGCCGACCCTCCCTGCCTCCGCCCCCCGGTCGGCGGACGCAGCCGCGGGCGCCGGTCCGGGTGGTGCCTCGATGGTCGAGTCGGTCCGCAGGGCCGTCCTGTCCGGTGGCGTCCGGACGACGGGAGCGGCATTCGCCGACGCCGTCGGCGCGAGCGGCAGGCTGCTCGGCTCGGAGGGCACGCTGTCCGCGCTCGACCGCGTGCACGCCGAACTCCAGGGATTGGGTCCGCTCGAGCCCCTCCTTGCCGAGGACTCCATCACGGACATCCTCGTCAACGGGCCGGACGACGTGTGGGTCGACGCTGCGACGGGGCTGCGTCGGATCGGGGGTGTCTTCGGATCGGACGCGGAGGTGAGGGCGTTGGCGGTCCGTCTGGTCGCAGCGGGGGGCAGGCGCCTCGACGACGGCTGTCCTGCCGTCGACGTCCGGCTGGCAGGCCTTCGGGTGCACGCTGTCCTCCCGCCGATCTCGACGGCCGGCACCCTGCTGTCCATCAGGATCCGGCGTGCACGGGTGTTCTCGCTCGAGGATCTCGTGGCCGACGGGGCCGTCGCGCCGATGATGGCCGACGCGCTCCGGCTGATCGTGCGGCACCGCCTGAATTTCCTCGTCAGCGGTGCGACAGGAACCGGCAAGACCACTCTTCTGGCCACCCTGCTCGGCCTGGCCGCACCCCACGAGCGGTTGGTGCTGGTCGAGGATGCCGCCGAGCTGAACCCCGAGCACCCGCACACGGTCGGGTTGCAGGCACGGCACGGCAACCTCGAGGGGGCGGGCGTCCTGGATCTCACGGAACTCGTCCGGCAGGCGCTGCGGATGCGACCGGACCGGCTCGTGGTGGGGGAGTGCCGGGGTGCCGAGGTCCGCGAGCTGCTCGCTGCGATGAACACGGGACACGACGGCGGAGGAGCGACCATCCACGCCAACTCCGCCGAGGCGGTACCGGCGCGATTGGGCGCACTCGCGGCGCTCGCCGCGCTCACTCCGGAAGGGGTCGCCCTGCAGGCGGCGAGCGCCCTCGATGCGGTGGTGCACCTCGTACGCGATGCGCGCGGGCGGCGGGTGGAGAGCATCGGTACCCTGGAGCGTGCCGCGGGGGAACTCACCGTCACCCCCGTACTCATCGATTCCGGGGCGGGGTGCCGGCGTGCTGCGGGATGGGAGGGCTTCGCGCGCCGCGTGGGGTGGCCTGACGACGGTCGCGATGCTGGTCCTGTGGCTCGGTCCGCGGCCCAACCCGCGGCCCAACCCGGGGCCCGGGCCGACGCCTCGGCGGCTCACGTGCGGCTTCCCGACGACTCCGTGTTCGGGGCCGGGTCCGGACCGGGACCGAGATCAGGACCGGGCCCCGGACGGCGGGGACCGTGACCGGGATCGCCGTGGCACTCCTCCTGACCGCGGCCAGCGCCGTCCTCGCCCTACCGCGCGCGAGCGGCTTTGGTGTCGGGACACCCACCAGGGGCAGGGGCAGAGGCAGGGGCACGGGCACGGGGACGGGGACGGGGACCGGCCCGGCACGGCGACCAGGGAGACCCCGAGACGACGACGTCGGCCCCGGTCCTGGTCGGTCGAGCGCGCGCCGAGCCGTCGATCTGCACGAACTCCCGCTGTTCGTGCATCAACTCGCAGGGCTCCTCCGCGCAGGGCGGCCTCCGCAGGTGCTGTGGGAGGACATGGAGCGTGTCCACGCGGGCGGGAGCACCGCCTTCGCGGTGACGGCGTTGCCCGTGATCGCCGCGGCCCGGCGGGCCGCGGAGCTCGGGCTGAGCGTCCCGGATGCGCTCCGCCACGCCCTCGACGCAGGCCCCGGGCCGTCCGCGCGGGGCAGGCAGGGTCCCCGCATCGACCGGTTGTGGGTCGACCTCGCCGGGTGCCTGGTCGTCGCGGAGCGCAGCGGTGCGCCACTCGCCGCGATCCTCGAGCAGTACGCCGCGCAGCTCGACGCCGAACTCGACGGTCTGTCCGCGCGTGAGACGGCGCTGGCCGGACCACGTGCCACGGTGGTGCTCCTGGCCTGGCTCCCGGCCGTGGGACTCGTGCTGGCCTTCGCCCTCGGCGTGAACCCGCTGGAGGTGCTGCTGGGGTCGACGCCCGGCCGGCTGGCCCTTGCCTGCGGGGTCCTGCTCATGCTCGCGGCCCGCGTCTGGTCCCGGCACCTGGTCGGGCGAGCGGACGGCCTTCCCCGGTGACGGGACTCGTCGTGTCCTTCCTCCTCGGCGCGGGCGCCGTGGTCCTGACGGCACCGTCGGGTCGCCTGCAGCGCGCCACGGGCGCCCCCGTGCATGGGGCGCTGCTCGGGGGCATCCTGGACGGCCCCCTCATCCTCGACCTGCTGGCCGCCGTGCTGTCGGCGGGAGCATCCGTCGAACGTGCCCTGCTCATCGTCGGCGAAGCCTGCGATCCACGCGTCGGCTCGGTGCTGACCCGGGTCCACGCGGCCCGGCTCCTCGGCGCCCCCTGGGACGCAGCGTGGGACGCCGGGGTGGCGCCCGATCACGCGCCTACGGACCTCGGCCCATCGGGCCGGTCAGCGTTCCGGTGGCCGGCGCCCCAGCGACCCGACCCGCTGCCGATCATCGAGGAAGTCAGGCAGGGCCTGCGGTTCGGCACGGCAACGGGGGCGCCGTCCGCAGCGCTCCTGCACGCCCACGCCGCCCAGCTCCGACGGCGGCGCAACCGTGCGGTCGACAGGGAAGCGGCTGCGCTGGGAGTCCGGCTCGTCCTGCCACTCGGCCTGTGTTCCCTGCCAGCATTCATCTGCCTGGGAGTGGTACCGGTGGTCCTCGGCCTCCTGCCCGTCCTCTAGTCCAGCAGGTCGGCGTTCCGGGCCGGAGGAACACCGGGTTATCCACTTAGCGCTTCCTCCGCCCCGCGGCGGACACCCGGATCGGCAGAGTTGGTCCAGCGGCGCTCGCCGCACACAGCACGTGGGGCAGGACCCCCACACCGATGGAAGGGCACGCCATGTCGATACAGACACAACGCACGGAGGGCAAGGGCCTCGCGTTCCAGGCTTCCCGGAACGACGACGGAGGTTCCTGTCCCGGTCGGGGCAGCACGTCCACGGAAGCCACCGCGGACAGTCCGAAGGACGGGTCGGCGGGGAGCGATCCGCGTGAGCGGGAACCGGGACTCTCCGCGCCCGATCGGCAGCAGCCTTCGCCCGCGGAAGGACGCGCGCCGGCGTCCGTGTCGTTCATCCTGTTCAAGCGGACCGTGGGTGACCTCCCGCGTGCCCGATCCGGGACGGACAGGTCCCGTGGCGGTGAACCGACCGGTCTCGCGGACCGGGCCGCGCGCCGTGCCGAAGCGCGACGGCGTCGGGCCGAAGATCGAGTCATCGGGCAGGGCCGGATCACGGACCGGGAGGCGGGCATGGCAACCGCGGAGTACGCGATCGCCACTCTCGCGGCCGTCGGGTTCGCTGCGCTCCTCGTCGCCGTCCTGTCCAGCGGCGAGATCAAGGGACTCCTGATGTCCCTCATCACCTCGGCGCTGAGCTTCGGCTGATGCGGAGCGGCCAGGGCGGGGCGACGCGCGATGGGGACGAGCGCGCGACAGTGCCCTGGAAGCGCACGCACTCCTCCAGGTCGCGCATCCGGGTGCTGCCCGGTGCACCCGCCGCGTGGCATGCACGGAGGGAGAGCGAGGAGGGTTCCCAGCGCGGATCCGTCACCGCCGAGGTCGCCGTGGTGCTCCCCGCCCTGGTCGTCCTCCTCGCGCTCCTGCTCACGACGGCCCAGGTCGGCGCCGTGCAGTTGCGTCTGGAGGAGGCCGCGCGGGCCGGTGCCCGCGAGGCGGTGCGGGGCGAGAGCCGCGCGAGCGTGCAGCAGACAGCGCAGCGCCTTGCCGGGGACAGCGCCACGGCACGGGTCACGTCCGCCGGGACCTGGACGACCATCGACGTGCGGGCGCGGGTGGAGGGTCCCCTCGTCGGGCTCATGGACCTGGAACTGCACGCGTCCGCGTCGGGAAGGAAGGAACACGATGGGTGATTCACGGGACGACGCCCTGCGGCGGAGACACGTCGACGCCCAACGCGGTGCAGGCACGATCCTGATGGGGGCGCTCGCACTTCTGGCGTTGCTGCTGGTCGGGTCGACGGCAGTCCTGCTCCAGGCTGCGTCGGCGGCCTCGAGGGCGGCGACCGCGGCAGACCTCGCGGCCCTCGCCGCAGCGGACGCGGCCCGGGGGCTGTCCCCGGAGGACCCGTGCGCAGCGGCGGAGACCGTGGCGGATCAGCACGGCGCCACGGTCGAGGACTGCGAGATCGGCGCAACCGGGCCGGGGACAGCCGTCATCCGGGTTTCCGTGGGGACACCGGGACTGATTCCCGACGCCGTCGGCACGGCACGGGCAGGACCGCCGCCCTGAGGGTCTCGCGGAGATGCCCGCCCCCGATCCGGTTGTCAGTCCCCGCCCGCCCCGGCTCCGGTGTTCGCGTCCGACGGCCCGTCCGGTCCGGAGGGGGTAGCGACGGCGCCGACGGGAGCGACGCTGCCGGCGGCCTGCTGCAGGATCAGGGAGAGCACCGCCACCGCACCGCCCTTGCTCAACGGGTTGTTCCGATTGCCGCATTTCGGGGACTGGACGCAGGAGGGGCAGCCGGACTCGCACTCGCACGCCTCGATGGCGTCGCGGGTCGCCGACAGCCAGGTGCGGGCGGCCTCGAACCCACGCTCGGCGAACCCCGCGCCGCCGGGGTGGCCGTCGTACACGAAGATGGTCGGCAGGCCGGTGTCAGCGTGCAGGGCCGTCGACACACCGCCGATGTCCCAGCGGTCACTCGACGCGACGAGCGGCAGCAGCCCGATCGCGGCGTGCTCGGCGGCGTGGAGCGCCCCGGGGAGTTCCTCGGCGAGGATGCCTTCCGCCTCGAGCAGCTCCGGGCTGATCTCGAACCACACGCTCTTCGTGAAGAGGTCACGTGCTTCCAGGTCGAGCGGCTCCTCGCCGAGGATCTCGTTCGAGGAGAAGGCCTTGCGCTGGAAGGACACCACCTGGGTCGTCACCTTCACGTCACCGAAGCTCGCGAGGACGCCACCCCACAGGACGCTCACGTCCCGGTCGATGACCTCGATCTGCGTGACGTCCCGGGCCTGCGTGTAGTAATCCGGATGGGCCCTGGCCACCACGGCGCAGTGGTCCCGCTCGTTGAGGTCCTGGACGACGTAGGTCCGGCCCTGGTGCACGTACACGGCGCCGGGGTGTGCCTGGTAATGGCTCTGCGGGGAGTCCATCGTCCCGAGCAGGGCGCCGGACTCGGCCTCCACGATGTTGATCGGGCCGCCGCCGTCAGCCCGGAGATTCACCATCCCGGCGGCACTCTGGGGGTGCGTCCAAAACCAGCCGGCGGGGCGGCGCCGGAGGAAGCCCTGCTCGCACAACGTGCCCAGCAGGTCCTGCGAGGTGGGGCCGAACATGGGCAGGTCCGCCTCCGTCAGCGGCAACTCCGCCGCGGCGGCGCAGAGATGCGGGCCGAGCACGTACGGGTTCGACGGATCGAAGACGGTCGCTTCGACGGCGAGGTCGAACACCGCCTCCGGGTGGTGGACGAGATAGGTGTCCAGCGGGTCGTCGCTCGCCACGAACGCCGCGATGGCGTCCTGGCCCGAGCGGCCCGCCCTGCCGATCTGCTGCATCAGCGACGCACGGGTCCCCGGCCACCCCGCCACGAGGACGGCGTCGAGGCCGGAGATGTCGATCCCCAGCTCCAGGGCCGAGGTGCTCGCGACGCCCAGGAGCTCACCGCTGCGCAGTGATGCCTCGAGGGTGCGCCGTTCCTCCGGCAGATACCCCGACCGGTAGGCGGCGATGCGGTGCGGCAGGCCCGGATGCACGTCCTCGAGCATCCGGCGCGTGGTCTGCGCGATGCTCTCCGCGCCCCGCCGGGACTTGATGAAGGCGATGGTCCGCACGGAGGAGGAGACGAGGTTGGCGAGGAGGTCGGACGTCTCGGCGATCACGGTACGCCGGGTGGCGGCCCCGTTCTCGCCCTTCAGGCCGGTCAGCTGCGGCTCCCAGAACGCGACCGTGGTGGAGCCGTGCGGCGAACTGTCGCGGTCGACGGCGCGCGCCGGGGCGCCGATCAGCTTCCCGAAGGACGCAGAGGGCTCCGCCGACGTCGCCGACGCCCCGATGAACACGGGGTGCGCGCCGTAGCTCGCGCAGACCCGCCGCAGGCGCCGCAGGAGATTCGCGACGTGGGACCCGAACACCCCCCGGTAGCTGTGCGCCTCGTCGATGATCACGTACTTCAGGCGGCGGAAGAAGCGCGCCCACCAGGTGTGGTTGGGCAGGATGCCGTAGTGGAGCATGTCGGGGTTCGCGAGGACCAGGTTGGCGTGGTCGCGGATCCACCGCCGAGCACCCGACTCCGTGTCGCCGTCGTAGGTCTCGGCGCGGACGGTCGGCAGACCCAGTGCGTTGATGGCCGAGAGCTGGTCGGCGGCCAGCGCCTTCGTCGGTGCCAGGTACAGGGCCACGGACCCGGTGGGTGCCAGCGTGGCGCGGTCCAGCAACTCGCTGCGGTGGATCTCGTCGAGCACGGGCAGCTGGTAGCAGAGGGACTTCCCCGACGCCGTGCCGGTCGCGACGATCGTGTGCGCGCCGTCGTGGGCGGACGTAGCACCCTCCACCTGGTGGCGCCACGGCTGGTGCACGCCGCGCCGGGTGAACGCCTCGACGACGTCGGGGTGCGCCCACGCGGGCCACGGCGCATGCTCCGCGTCCCGGGCGGGGATCTCGCGGACATGCAGCAGCTGCTCAGGATCGGGTCCACCCCCGAGCAGGGGGATGAGGGAATCATGCGCAGCCACTCCGCCATTGTCCCATCGGCCCCGGCTCCGGACCGCGTGAACCCGCCTTATCCTCTGATGACGAACACGTCCGCGAGATGCTCCCAGCCGAGGAACTCGTAGAGGGCCCGGCCGTCGGCCGACGCCATGAGCAGACCGTTCGTGACGTCGTCCTCCAGGACACCGGCGGTGAGCGATCGCATGACGAAGCTGGCCAGCCCCCGCCGCCGGAACGCCTCTTCCGTGATGATGCGGTCGTAGACCGCGTAGTCGTCCACGACCGACACGGACCCGCGCGCCGCGAGTTCCCCGTGGGCGCGCACCACGACGCGGCGGCATCTGCCGTCGCGTGCACGCTCCAGTGTGTAGTCGTCGCCGGGAGGACGTGGGTCCTCGACGTCCTGGCCGCTCATGTCCACCCCCATCAGCGCCTGCTGCCGGTCCGTCACCCGCATGCCGAGCGGGTGCGCCGCGTCGATCAGCTCGTACATCCGATTGGTGACGACCGTCAGGACCCGCGCGGGGTCCTGTTTCGTCTCGGCGGCCAGCTCGAGGAACTGGTCCGCGGTCGGCTCGAAGAGGAAATGCTCTGTCTCGTTCTGCTGGTCCGTGAGCAGTACGGAGGTGCTGCGTCCGTCAACATGACGCTCGTAACCCCGGCATTGGGACCATCCCGTGATCCAGGTCTGGAGGAGTTGATTGTCTGCATGAGCGTTCATGTGCTGACGATAGTTCTCCGGCGCCGCCGATGGTATAGACGGGCGCGAGGTGACGGTTTTGAGACGCGAAGTAGGCTTTAAAACGTGTCGATGAACCGTATTGCCCTGTACTACGCCTTTGCCCCCCTCCCCGATCCCGAAGCCATCAGGCTGTGGCAGCGGGCGCTCTGTGAGAAGTGGGGCCTGCGCGGCAGGATCCTGATCTCGAAGGACGGCATCAACGGGACCGTGGGCGGCGAGATCACCGCCGTGAAGCAGTACGTGAGGACCACACGCGAATACCCGGCCTTCAAGGGTATGGAGATCAAGTGGTCCGACGGCGGCGCGGACGACTTCCCGAGGCTCAGCGTCAGGGTACGCGACGAGATCGTCTCCTTCGGCGCCCCCGGCGAGCTGACGGTCGACGAGAACGGGGTCGTGGGCGGCGGCACGCACCTCGCCCCCGAGGAACTGCACGCGCTGGTCGACGCGAAACGCGAGGCGGGGGAGGAGGTCGTCTTCTTCGACGGGCGGAACGCGCTCGAGGCGCAGATCGGCCGGTTCCGGAACGCCGTGGTCCCCGACGTCCGGACGACGCACGACTTCGTCCGCGAACTCGACTCGGGCAAGTACGACGACCTGAAGGACAAGCCCGTGGTCACCTACTGCACGGGCGGCATCCGCTGCGAGGTGCTGTCCAGCCTGATGGTCAACCGGGGCTTCCAGGAGGTCTACCAGCTCGACGGCGGGATCGTCCGCTACGGCGAGAGATACCGCGACGCCGGACTGTGGGAGGGCTCGCTGTACGTCTTCGACAAGCGGATGCACCTCGAATTCAGCGATGACGCCGTCACGATCGGCAAGTGCGTGCGCTGCCAGGCGCCCACCAACACGTTCGAGAACTGTTCCAACCAGTCCTGCCGCAACCTCACCCTGTACTGCGCCGGCTGCGCGGCCGACCCCTCGACACTGCGCTGCCCGCAGGGCTGCGAGTCCGACGAGGCCGAGGCGACGGCCGCGGGTGCCGCTTGATGCCGGCGGATGCCAAGGCCCGCCCGGAGTTCGACGACGACGTCCCCTCCGCGCCGTCGAGCCGGGACCTCGCCGCGCTGGCGGCGCTGGCCGAGGACCTGACGGCCCTCGACTACACGGTCGACGGCGTCGAAGGCCTCCTCGGGGCAGCGGCGTACGCGGCCCTCGGCCGGGGCCAGCTGGTCCCGGCCCTGCTGGAATGCCGTCGCCTCCCCGGATCCGGTGACGCCGTTCGCGCGGTCCCCGTCCTGCTGTGGCTGCTGGGCGAGACCGTGCCCGAGCAGGAGCTCCGACGTGCCTTCCCCTCGTGCGGTGTGACGGGCCTCGAACAGCTGAGACTCATCGAGCGCGACCCGGGACGCGACGGGGGAGACATCGCGGCGAACGCCGGTGGAGACAGCGCAGGAAGCACCGAAGGGACCACCGGGACCAGCGCCGCGGACCGGGCCGGGACCTCCGCCGCGGTTCCGGCAGAGGCCCGGCCGGCAGCCGACCGCCTGTGGCGTGCCGCGGTCGAACTCCGCCCCTACGGATCCGACGTGGGAGGGAACCTCTGGGTCGCGAGCGACCTCGGTGCGGAGCAGCGCCCCGGGCCCCTGCGCCACGACCACGTCCTCGGGATCGGGGGAGCCTCGCTGACCCTCGCCCAGACCGTCATGAGGACCCCGGTCGATCGGGCGCTGGACCTGGGGACGGGCTGCGGCATCCAGGCCTTCCACCTGCTGGCGCACGCCGGCCACGTGACGCTGACGGACATCTCGGACCGGGCCCTCGCCTTCGCCCGCTTCAACCTCCTCCTGAACGCGCCCGCACTGCACATCGACGCCCGGCAGCCCGAAGGACGCGTCAGCTTCCGGTGCGGCAGCCTCCTCGACCCGGTCCGGGGGGAGGAGTTCGACCTCGTGGTGTCCAACCCTCCCTTCGTGATCACGCCCCGCACGGGGGAACCCGGCCCTGCGTACACCTACCGGGACGGCGGCCTCGCGGGCGACGCGATCGTCAGCACGCTCGTGCGGGAACTACCGGGCGTCCTCGCCCCGGGCGGGGCGGCGCAGCTGCTCGGCAACTGGGAGATCACCGACGGGACGCCGTGGGACCGCCGCATCCGGGGCTTCATCCCTCCCGGCGCCGACGCCTGGGTCATCCAGCGCGAACAGCTGACGCCGGTGCAGTACGCCGAGACGTGGCTGCGGGACGCCGCCGAGAACCGCGACCGCGCAGCCTACGTGGAGAGCTTCGCCGCCTACCTCGCCGACTTCGCCGCCCGGGACGTCGAGGGCATCGGCTTCGGTTCCGTCTGGCTGCGGCGCCCCCGCACCCCGAGCGACCTCGTCCGGGTGACGCTCGAGGAGATCACCCACGAGATCGAACAGCCCGTCGGCCCGCACCTCGCCGCAGCGATCGGACGCAGCGACTGGCTCGCCGCCCACACCGAGCAGGCCGCGTCGGGGATCGGCATCGCCGACGAGTACCTGCTCGTCGCGGAGGACGTCACCGAGGAACGCCACCAGCGCCCCGGCGCCGAGCACCCCGGGGTCATCCTGCTGCGGCAGGGTGCGGGCCTCCGGCGGACGAGCCTGCTCAGCACGGAACTGGCCGGGTTCGCTTCCGCGTGCGACGGGGATCTCACCGCGGGGCAGATCGCCGGCGCGCTCGCCCTGCTGCTGGACAGGCCCGACGCGGCGTTCATCTCCGAACTGCTGCTCGATGTCGAGCAGCTCGTGCGCGAGGGCTTCCTCATTCCGGCCCCCTGAAACCTGCCATTACGCTTGTGCAGGTACCCATGACGCATACTGTGAGGTGAGCGCGGCAGCGGGATCCGGACCGGAGACCCAGGATCTGCCGCGGCATTCACCCGTATATATAGGAGAGACGTGCCGACCAAGGCCACGGACAAGAAGCACGGCAAGAAACTCGTCATCGTTGAGTCCCCCAGCAAGATCAAGAGCATCTCGGGCTACCTCGGCGAAGGTTTCCAGGTCGCCGCGTCCATGGGGCACATCCGCGATCTCCCCCAGCCGTCCGACCTCCCTGCCGAGCTGAAGAAGTCCTCGGTGGGCAAGTTCGCGGTGGACCTCGACAAGGATTTCGAGCCCTACTACGTGGTCTCCCCGGACAAGCGGAAGACCGTCGCCGAGCTGAAGGCCGCCCTGAAGGACGCCGACGAGCTCTACCTGGCCACTGATAACGACCGCGAGGGCGAGGCCATCGCCTGGCACCTGCTGCAGGTCCTGAAGCCGAAGGTGCCCGTCTACCGGCTGACGTTCGGCGAGATCACCAAGGAAGCGGTGACGCGCGCCATGGGTGAGCTGCGCGACGTCGACATCCCCATGGTCGACGCCCAGGAGACCCGCCGCATCCTCGACCGCCTGTACGGCTACGAGATCTCGCCGGTGCTGTGGCGCAAGGTGGCCCGGGGCCTGTCCGCGGGCCGCGTGCAGTCCGTCGCGACCCGCCTCGTCGTGGAGCGGGAGCGGGAGCGCATGGCGTTCCGCGCGGCGTCGTACTGGGACCTCACCGGAACCTTCACGCCCGAGGACACGGGCAAGGGCAGCGCCTTCCCCGCCAAGCTCGTCGCCGTCGACGGCAGCCGGATCGCCTCCGGCAAGGACTTCTCCGACCGCGGCGAACTGAAGGCGTCCAACGCCGTCCGCCTCGACGAGGACGCCGCCCGCTCCCTCGTCGTCGGACTCGAGAGCGCCGCCTTCGCGGTGCGCTCCGTCGAGACCAAGCCCTACACGCGCCGTCCCGCCGCACCGTTCACGACGTCGACCCTGCAGCAGGAAGCGGCGCGCAAGCTGCGCTTCAGCTCCAAGGTCACCATGCAGGTGGCGCAGCGCCTGTACGAGAACGGCTACATCACGTACATGCGTACCGACTCGTCCGCGCTCTCGGACCAGGCCATCAACGCCGCCCGCCGCCAGGCCTCCGAGCTGTACGGCCCCGAATACGTGCCCGAGTCGCCGCGGGTCTACAAGGGCAAGGCCAAGAACGCCCAGGAGGCGCACGAGGCCATCCGTCCCGCAGGCGATTCCTTCCGCACTCCCGCCCAGGTGGCCCAGTCCCTGCGCGGGGACGAGTTCCGCCTGTACGAACTGGTCTGGAAGCGCACCGTCGCCTCGCAGATGGCCGACGCCAAGGGTTCGACGGCGTCGCTGCGCCTCGGCGCGACGAGCGCGGACGGCCGGGACGCCGAGTTCGCGGCCTCCGGCACCGTCATCACCTTCCGCGGCTTCATGGCCGCGTACGAGGAGGGTCGCGACGCGGGACGCAACGAGGACGCCGCGGACGACGACGCGCAGGGCACGCGCCTGCCGAACGTCGCCACGGGCGACGCGCTCGGCGCGACGGCGATCGAGGCTCTCGGCCACGAGACGTCGCCGCCACCGCGGTACACGGAGGCCTCTCTCGTCAAGGTGCTGGACGAGCGCGGCATCGGCCGCCCGTCGACGTACGCCGCGACGATGTCCACCATCATGGACCGCGGCTACGTCCGCACCCGTGGCCAGGCCCTGGTGCCGAGCTGGATCGCGTTCTCCGTGGTGCGCCTGCTCGAGGAGCACTTCAACGACTACGTCGACTACGACTTCACCGCGGAGCTCGAGGAGGACCTCGACCGCATCTCCCGCGGCGAGGCCGGCCGGGTGGAGTGGCTGAACCGTTTCTACTACGGCGACCGCAAGGACACCGGGCTGCACACCATCGTCAACGACCTCGGCGAGATCGACGCGCGGAGCATCAACTCGGTGGAGATCGCCGAGGGCATCACGCTGCGGGTCGGCAAGTTCGGGCCGTACCTGGAGAAGCCCCTGCCGGAGGACGCCCCGGAGGGCACGGAGCCGCAGCGCGCCAACGTCCCGGAGGACCTCGCGCCGGACGAACTGACGGCGGAGAAGGCCATCGAGCTGATGGAGGCCCCGACGTCGCAGGAGCGCGTCCTCGGCACCGACCCGGAGACGGGCCGGAGCGTCGTGGCGCGCGACGGCCGCTACGGGCCGTACGTGATCGAGCTGATCACGGAGCCGACGCCGGAGGAACTCGCCAGCCAGCCGGTCGAGTACTACAAGAACGGCAAGCCCAAGCCCCCCAAGAAGCCCGCGAAGGTCAAGCCGCGCACCGGCTCCCTCTTCAAGTCCATGTCCGTGGACACCGTGACCCTCGAGGAGGCCCTCAAGCTCATGAACCTGCCGCGGGTCCTCGGCACGGACGAGGAGGGCAAGGAGGTCACGGTGCAGAACGGCCGGTTCGGCCCGTACCTGAAGAAGGGCAGCGACTCGCGCTCCATCGGCTCGGAGGAGGAGATCTTCACGATCACCCTCGAGCAGGCCTTGGAGATCTACAAGCAGCCCAAGCAGCGCGGAGGCCGGACCGTCACGCCGCCGCTGGCCGAGTTCGGCGACGATCCCGTGAGCGAGAAGCCCATCGTGGTGAAGGACGGCCGCTTCGGCCCCTACATCACCGACGGCGACACGAACATCACGGTGCCCGGATCGATGGCGATCGAGGAACTGACGCGCGAGCAGGCGATCGACATGCTCGCCGAGAAGCGCGCCAAGGGCCCGGCGCCGAAGAAGACGACGCGCCGGGCGCCCGCGAAGCGCAAGGTCGCCGCCGGCAAGTAGCCGGCGGGGCAGGACGGACACACGTTGGCGGGGGATGAGCTGGAAGCGCGGGAACAATGCGGCTAGGCGTACTGGATATCGGGTCGAACACGGTCCACCTGCTCCTCGTGGATGCCCATCCCGGCGGGCGGCCCGTGCCGTTCGCGTCCCACAAGAAGCCCCTCCAGCTCGTGGCCTACCTCGAGAAGGACGGCAGCATCTCGCGGCGGGGGCAGGACGAGCTCGTGGGCTTCGTCCGCGAGGCCCGCGCGTTCGCCGCACGGCACGACGCCGAGGACCTCCTCGCGTTCTGCACCTCTGCGATCAGGGAGGCCGCCAACGGCAGGGCGGTCCTCGACCGCGTGCGCCGGGAGACCGGCGTGGATCTCCAGGAGCTGTCCGGCGACCAGGAGGCCGCGGTGACCTTCCAGGCCGTCCGGCGCTGGTACGGCTGGGGCTCCGAGTCCATCCTCAACCTGGACATCGGCGGCGGCTCCTTCGAGATGGCGATGGGCACGGACGAGCTGCCCGAGGTGGCACTCTCCGTCCCGCTCGGCGCGGGCAGGCTCACGCGCGACTGGCTGGGCGAGGACCCGCCCTCGGCCAAGAGCGTCAAGGAGCTGCGCCGGTACATCCGCGCGACCCTGCGCGAGGCCGTCCCCCGGTTCGCCCATCTCGGGACGCCGCACCTCGTCGCCGGCACGTCCAAGACCTTCCGCTCCCTCGCGCGGATGGCGGGTGCCGCGCCGTCGGCCGCCGGGCCCTTCGTCCGCCGTGAACTGCGCCTCGAGGACCTGACCCTGTGGCGGAAACGGCTGGCGGCCATGACGGTGGAGGACCGCACCCACCTCGACGGCGTCTCGGAGCTGCGGGCACCGCAGGTCCTCGCGGGCGCACTCGTGGCCGAGTCCGCGCTCGAGCTGTTCGGCGTCCCCTCGATCAGCATCTGCCCGTGGGCGCTGCGCGAGGGGCTGCTGCTGCGGCGCTTCGACACGAAGATGTTCGACGCCGACGAGCCCCTCCCCGGCACCGGGGTGGGCCACGCCCAGCTCGACGCGACATCGCGCACCCCCGTCGCGCGGGGAGCCTGAGGTGTCACGCGACGGCAGCCTGCCCGCCATCCCCGTCGCGCTCTCCAGCGCGTCGGTCTACCCCCTCGCGGTCCACGACGCGTTCGCGCTCGCCCAGGACCTCGGGTACGACGGCGTCGAGGTGATGGTCACCAACAACTCGGTGAGCCAGGACCCGAACCAGCTGTCGACGCTGAGCGAACGCTACGAACTGCCGATCCTCGCCATCCACGCCCCGACCCTCCTGCTGACCCAGCAGGTCTGGGGCAAGGCCTGGACGAAGATCGAGATGTCCGCGGCGATGGCCGCGGAGGTGGGGGCCCCGACCGTCGTCACGCATCCGCCGTTCCGGTGGCAGATCGGGTACGCCGAGGAGTTCTCCGAGGGGATCGCGCGGATCTCGACGGAGTACGGCGTCGACATCGCCGTGGAGAACATGTACCCGTGGAAGGTGCGCGGCCGGGAGGCGAAAGCCTACCTGCCGCACTGGAACCCGATCCCCGAGCCGTACGAGCGCATCACCTGGGACTTCTCGCACGCGGCCATCGCCGGCATGGACTCCTACGAGGAGATCCGCACGCTCGGTGCGCGGCTCGCGCACGTGCACCTGACCGACGGCACGCCGAACGGCAAGGACGAGCATCTTCTCCCCGGCCAGGGGCAGCAGCGGTGCGCGGAGGCGCTGGGACACCTCGCCGGGTCGGCGTGGGACGGGGTGGTCGCCGTCGAGGTGAGCACGCGCCGCGCCCGTGGCGCGGGGGAGCGCGAGGACTGGCTCGCGGAGACCCTGCGGTTCGCCCGCGAGCACCTGGGCCACTGAGCGCCCCTTAACGGGGGAAGGCGCCGGTGGACGGTCCGGATGGTTGGGGGATCCATCCGATGCCACCGACGCCGGGCCGGATCAGGAAGTTCCGGCCCTCATCACTCGCACCCTTATGAGGTACCCGCAACACTAGGACGCCTCCTTGTGCTGCACCCCCGAGCGGACTGGGAGTAGCCTGTGAGGCTCCGTGGCAGGATGGGAGCATGACGACCCCGGGCGCACCGCGCATCGCCTTCCTCGGCTGCGGATCCATGAACGAGTCCATCCTCGCCGGCCTCCTCGCCGCCGGCCTCCCGCCCGGGCGGGTCACGGCGACGGTCCGGCGCGCCGAGCGCGCCGCGGAGCTCCGGCAGCGGCACGGCGTCACAGCGCTCGCCACGGCCGACGACGACGCCGCGAACGCGACGGCCGTGCAGGACGCCGACGTCGTCGTCCTGGGCGTGAAACCCGTGGGCGTCGTCCCCCTCGCCCGCGAGATCGGGCCGTCCCTGAAGCCCGCCGCCGTGGTCCTCAGCGTCGCCGCCGCCGTGACCATCGCGATGATCGAGGCGGCCCTTCCCGACGGTCAGCCTGTCATCCGCTCGATGCCGAACACCCCGTCACGGCTCGGCAGGGGAGTGCTGTCCATCTCGGCCGGGACGGCCGCCGGGCCGGAACCGATGGCGCTCGCCCGCGACCTCCTGCGGCCGGCCGGGACCGTCGTCGAGATCCCCGAGGACCAGGTGGACGCCCTCTCCGCCGTCAGCGGGTCCGGACCGGCGTACGCCTTCTACCTCGCGGAGGCGATGGCGGCCGCCGGCGTCGACCTGGGCCTCGACGCCGACCTCGCCGCGCTGATCGCGCGGGAGACCGTCGCGGGCGCAGGCTTCATGCTCGCCGAGGAGGGCGCCGACGCCGCGGCCCTCCGCCGCGCCGTCACCAGCCCCAACGGCACCACGCAGAGCGCCATCGAGACCTTCGGGGAGCGGGGTCTCCCGGGCATCGTCGCGGACGGGGCCCGCGCCGCCGTGGCACGCGCGGCGGAGATCACCCGCGAACTGGCATCCCCTGCCGCCTGACGGGCGGAAGCGACCAGAGGATCAGCAGGGCCACCGGCAGGACCACGCCGAGGCCGGTGAAGAGCCGGAGCGGCAGCGGACCCTCCCCGGAGACCATGCCGGTGAGCGTCAGGGTGACGGTGATCGAGGAGAACATCATCACGGGCGCCAGGAGCGCCAGCAGTGCCCGGCCGGTCGTGCGCAGGCGTCCCTCCTGCTGCCGGGTGAGGACCCATCCGGCGGGGAACACGAGGGCGATCCACACCCAGTGGTGGAACCACGAGATGGGGGAGATCGCCAGCATGACGACGGCGTTGGCCGCGATCGCCCGCACGGCGTCGCCGTCGTCGTCGGCCCGGCGGATCGCCAGGTAGCCGACGACGACGACCGCCAGCGACGCGAGGGCCCAGAGGGGCCGCTGCAGGGCCTCGGGCATGCCCGATTGCGCCACGATCGAGTTCAGGGACACGTTGTAGAGATCGGCCGTAGCGCCCACCCGGGACGGGTCGAACAGCGCGTCGAGCCAGAAGATCGCGGACTCGCGGGGCGCCAGGGACCAGCCGACGGCCACCGTCCCGGCGAAGGACGCCGCCAGCCAGGCCAGTGAGCGCCAGTCACGGCGCGCCAGGAACACCAGGCCGAAGGCGAGGGGTGTCAGCTTGATCCCTGCGGCGATCCCGATGAGGACGCCCGAGGGAAGCCTCGTGGAGCGCAGCAGGTCGGCGAGGATCAGCACCATCAGGAGGGCGTTGACCTGTCCGAACCCGAGGCCCTCACGCCACGGCCCGCTCACGCCGATGAGCAGCATGGCGGCCGGGACGGCGGGAGGGCCCCAGCGGGTGGTCCCCGCCCCGATCACCCCGGACGTGCGCAGGTACCGCACGACGACGACGGCGACGCCCACCAAGCACGCGCAGGTCAGGGCGGTCACGATCCCGAGGGCGACGGACTCCGGGACCAGCGCGAAAGACACGAAGAGGAGGGCGGCGAAGGGCGGGTACGTGAAGGGCAGGCCGCGCGTGTCGGTCCGGATGAGGGCGTCGTCGTACAGCTCCGTGTCGCCGGCGCGGCCCAGCAGGGCGAGGGCGCCCTCGCGGTACACCGCGAGATCGAGGCCGTGGATCTGGGCGGCGAGCACGACGACCGCGAGCACGACGACGGCGCCCGGGCCGGCAGCCCACCGTCGACCGGCGGCCGGACGTGCAGTGGTGGCGGGTGTTCGATGACGCGACCCGCCGGAGCTGCGCACGGGCCCCGCCGTCCCGGGGGAATCCTGCATGTGGCTAGGGCCGGCCCGCGAATCGCTCGAGCAGGTCGACGTGCCCCGAGACGATCAGCATGTCCCGGCCGGACACCTTCGTGTCCGGCCGCGCGTAGGTGAAGTCCTCGCCCGGCGACTTCACGCCCACCACGGTGACGCCGTACTTCGACCGCACGGAGGACTCCGCGAGCGTGAAGCCCTGCGTCTCCTTCGGCGGGTACATCTTCACGATCGCGAAGCCGTCGTCGAACTCGATGAAGTCCAGCATGCGGCCGCCGACGAGGTGCGCGGCGCGCTGGCCGGCGTCGGCCTCGGGGTAGATCACGTGGTTGGCGCCGATGCGCTTGAGGATCTTGCCGTGCGAGGGCGTGATGGCCTTGACCCACAGGTGGTCGATGCCGAGGTCCACGAGGTTCGCGGTGATCAACACGCTCGATTCGATCGAGGTGCCCACCCCCACGACGGCGGCCGAGAACTCCTGGGCGCCGAGCTGGCGGAGGGCGTCGAGGTTCGTGGCGTCGGCTTCGACCACGTGCGTGAGGATGCCCGAGAACTTCTGTACGAGTTGGGGGTCCCGTTCGATGGCCAGGACCTCCCGGCCCTGGCGGACGAGCTGCTCTGCGGTCGCCGCACCGAACCGGCCGAGGCCGATCACGAGGACGGGTGCGTTGTGGGCGGGTCTCTCAGCCAATGATCGGCCTCTCGTCGGGGTAGCGGTACAGCGTGCTGCGTTGCCTCAGCGCGAGCGCCGAGGCCAGGGTGATGGTGCCCATGCGCCCGGCGAACATCAGGGCGGACAGGACGTATTTGCCTTCGGGCGGGACCTCGGCGCTGAGGTTGGTGCTGAGGCCGCACGTCGCGAAGGCGGAGATGACCTCGAACACCACCTTGTCGAGCGGCTCGTCCGTCATGCTGAGGAGCAGGGCGCTGCCGATCAGGACGACGGTGGCGCCCATGAAGATCACGGAGATCGCGACACGCATCGCGCCGTGGGGGATGGTGCGGCCCCACGCGCGGACGTCGGAGTCGCCGCGCGCCTCGGCGACGATCGCGAGGAACATGACGGCGATGGTGGTCACCTTGATGCCGCCGGCCGTGGACGCGGAACCCCCGCCGGCGAACATCAGGGCGTCGGTCAGGAGCATCGTCGTCGACGTCATGTCGTTCTGGTCCACGAGGTTGAACCCGCCGGAGCGGGTCATGACCGAGGCGAACACCGCGTGGATCACGCGGTCGGCCACGCCGAGGGTGCCGATGGTGTCGGAGTTCTCCCATTCGAGCGCGCCCCAGGCGAACGTCCCGGCGACGAGCAGGATCAGCGACACGGACACCGTGAGCTTGGCGTGCAGCGTCCACTTGCTGAAGCGGTGGCGCACCTGCACGAGGACCATGATGACCGGGAAGCCGAGGCTCCCGAGGAAAACGCCGACCATGAGCGGGATCAGGATCCACAGGTCCGTCTCGTAGGGGACCAGGCCGTCGCTGTGCGGGGTGAAGCCGGCGTTGTTGAAGGCGGAGATGGAGTAGAAGATGCCATGCCAGAGGGCCTGCCACCACGGCTCCCCCAGGACCATGAACCGGGGGATCAGGACGACGGCGAGGACGATCTCGATGAGCACGGACGTCGTGATGACGATCCGCAGGAGCGTGCCGATCTCGCCGAGGCGGCTCGCGTTGTTGAGTGCTTCCTGGGCCAGCAGCTTGCCGCGCACCCCGAGCCGCTTGCTCACGATCAGCGCGAGCAGCGAGGCCAGCGTGAGCGTGCCGAGGCCCCCGATGAAGATGCCGAGCAGGATCACCAGCTGGCCGAAGAAGGACCAGTGGGTGGCCGTGGACACCACGGTGAGGCCCGTGACGCATACGGCGGACACCGCCGTGAAGAAGGCGTCGTACAAGGGTGTCACGGTACCGCTGCTGGCGGACATCGGCAGGCTCAGCAGGGCGGTGAACAGCAGGATCACGGCGCTGAAGATGAACAGGGCGAGGCGCGCGGGCGAGCTGTTCGCGAAGGAGTCGACGAAGTCGCGGACCGAGGCCAGCAGCCTGACGTATCCACGGCGATCGTCCGTCAGCCATCGTGGCTGTTGACCTAACATTGGCGTCCGCTCTGCCCTGTCCGCTGGTCCTTCCGCCGAACCGGCGCATAACCATGCCTGATTGTCCCTTGCAGTAGTAAAGCATCTCACCGCTGGGCGCCGTCGGGATATTCGGCATCGCGTAGCCTTGCAGGGATGTCTACGCATTCAAGGTCGGCGGTGCCTCTCCAGGTCGTCTGGGACGAGTCCATGCTGGCGTACAACTTCGGCGGGCAGCACCCCATGAACCCGGAGAGGCTGCACCTGACGGCCCGGCTCGCCCGGGACTGCGGGCTGCTGGACCTCGACGGCGTGACCGTCGCGGCGCCCTCCGTGGCCTCGGACGACGAGCTGGCGACCGTCCACAGCCCTGACTACATCAGGGCGGTCCGCCAGGTCAGCAGCAACCCCGACACGTCGGACGCCGCCCGGGGCCTCGGCACCGAGGACACCCCCGCGTTCGCGGGGATGCACGAGGCCAGTGCCCGGCTCGCCGGAGGATCGCTCGACGCGGCCGACGCGATCGTCCGGGGCTCGGCCGTCCGGGCGGTGAACTTCGGCGGCGGCATGCACCATGCGGCCCGCTCCCGCGCCAGCGGTTTCTGCATCTACAACGACGCCGCGGCCTCCATCCAGCGGTTGCTCGACCGCGGCGCCCAGCGCGTCCTGTACATCGACGTCGATGCGCACCACGGCGACGGGACGCAGAGCATCTTCTGGGACGATCCCCGCGTCATGACGATCTCCCTGCACGAGACGGGCATGAGCCTCTTCCCGGGAACCGGCTTCGCCAGCGAGATCGGGGGACCGGCGGCCGAGGGGTACGCGGTGAACGTGGCCCTGCCGACCGTCGCCGGGGACGCCGCGGTGCTGCGGGCCTTCCACGCCGTCGTGCCGCAGCTCGCCGGGGCCTTCGCGCCCGAGGTCATCGTGAGCCAGCACGGCTGCGACTCCCACCGCGAGGATCCCCTCACGAACCTGCGGGTCAGCGTCGATGCCCAGCACGCACTGATGGTGGGTGTCCGCGAACTGGCGGATCGCCTGTGCGAGGGGCGGTGGATCGCGACCGGGGGCGGCGGCTACGCCCTCGCGAGCGTGGTGCCGCGGTCCTGGTCGCTGCTCGTGGCGGTGGCTGCCGATGCGCCGATGGGCCCCACGACGCCCGTCCCCGACGCCTGGCGGCAGTACGTACGCGAGCGCCACGGCGTCGAAGCACCCCGGCTGATGGGCGACGGCGCGGACATCTGGTGGCGCTCGTGGGAGATCGGCTACGACCCGGACGACGACCTCGACCGGACGGTGATGGCGACCCGCAAGGCACTCTTCCCCCTCCATGGACTGGACCCCTGGTTCGACTGACAGGGTCCGGTGGACCGTGTCAGGATGCCGTCCGGCGTATATATCGTTAGGGTGGGCGGATGGGAATCGATGATGTATTCGCCGTCATCGCCGAAGGCACACGCAGGCAGATCCTCGAGACGCTGCGCGACGGCGACATGGCGGTGGGGGAGCTCGTGATCGAGCTGCAGGTCAGTCAGCCGACGGTGTCGAAGCACCTGAAGGTGCTGCGGGAGGCCGGCCTGGTGAGCATGCGGGCACAGGGGCAGAAGCGCTACTACTCCCTCGACACCGCCCCGCTGGGCCTCATGCGGGACTGGCTCGCCGGGTTCGAGCCGACGGCGGACCTCGTGTCCATCGCGGCCTCGGAGGACTCCCTCCGGGACGGGCCGTCCTCCGACCTGACGACGGTGGAGGACGTCGTCGCGGCTCTCGAGCCCGAGACGACCGACGCGGCGGACGCCGCGAGCACGGCCGAAGCCACGGCGCTGTCCGCCGCGGTCCTGGCCGCGCCTGCGGCGTCGGGAGGGCCGGACGCGCCGCGTCCCCCGATCGGCCGGACCATGGGCCGCGCGGCGGAGCGGGCCGCGGACCTGCTGTCCCAGCTGCGACGGCGACGCGACCCGTCGTCGTAGGCTCGAATCCCATCTTTCACTCCAGATCCATCAGCCATTAGAGTGGATCCTTAGGCGGCTTAACCTTCGGGGGCAGGGCGACGCGCCGATCAGTCGGGCCGGGTAGCTTGCCCGACGCCGGTCTCAGGGCGAGGCGCAGGCTCCATGCAAAGGAATAGTGGTGAGATGGCAGACGGGAGCAACTTCTCGGATGTGCAGTTTCTGACGGTCGCGGAAGTGGCCGGGCTCATGCGCGTATCGAAGATGACGGTGTACCGGCTCGTGCACGCAGGAGAGCTGCCCGCGGTGCAGTTCGGCCGCTCGTACCGCATCCCCGAGTCCGCGGTGGGGGCTTTCCTGCACCACGCCCAGATCGACGGGCAGTCGGAGAGCGCCTGAGCGCCGGCTCGTCGGTGGGGTCTCCAAACGGATGTACCCTATTAAGGAGCGTTTGGGGCGGGCTTCGGGCCCGCTCGACTTAGTGCATCAAACGGGCAACTGCCACCAGGCATGCGCCTTTCGTCACCACCAGGGCAGATCTCGGGGCACGTCGCCGTCGTCCGCCCTGGCAACACAACAGTTTGTGAGGACTCTATGGGTTCAGTAATCAAGAAGCGCCGCAAGCGTATGGCAAAGAAGAAGCACCGCAAGCTGCTTCGCAAGACCCGTCACCAGCGCCGCAACAAGAAGTAGCGAGGCGCCCGGCCGCGAGCCGGAGTGTGCAGACCGGCCCGGATTCCCGCCCTACGGCGTGGAAGCCGGGCCGTCGTCGTCTGCGGGGTTCCTTGCGGGCCCGCCCCGTCGGGGGTCAGGGACTCCTGAAGCGGGAGTACCCGCGCCACAGCCCGTACACGGATCCGACCACGGTGGCTGCCTGCAGGGCGAGGGTCGCGGCCCGCCGTCCGCTGCGGAAGTCGTACACGGGCCAGTTGTTCGCGCGGGCGTGGCGGCGCAGCCGGCGGTCCGGGTTGATCGCCACGGGATGACCGACGGCGCTCAGCAGCGGGATGTCGTTGAAGGAGTCGCTGTAGCCCCAGCAGCGTGCGAGGTCGAAACCCTCCTGCCGGGCCAGGGCCAGCACCGCGGCCGCCTTGGCCGGTCCGTGGAGGAACTCCCCGACCAGCCTGCCGGTGTAGAGGCCGTCGGCGACCTCCCCCACGGTTCCGAGAGCCCCGGTGAGGCCGAGGCGGCTCGCGATCACGCCGGCCACCTCCACGGGGGATCCGGTGACCAGCCAGACCTGCCGGTTCGCGGTCAGATGCTGCTCGGCGAGTGCGCGGGCGCCGGGCCAGATCTTCGACGCGATCATCTCGTCGTAGACCTCCTCGCCGAGGGCCAGGATGTCCTCGTGGGCGATCCCGATCGCGAACGCGAGGGCGGCGTCGCGCACGGAGTTCACGTCCGTCATCGTCTCGCCGCGCATGATGAAGCGGGCCTGCTTCCAGGCCAGGCCCGCGGCGAAGCGCAGCGTGAAGGCCCTGCGCTGGTACATCTTCCGGCCGACGTGGAAGAGGCTCGCACCGCGCATCAGCGTGTTGTCCACGTCGAAGAAGGCGGCTTCGCCCGCGATCGTCGCCGGAGGCTGGAGGGTGGGGTTCCTGACCCGAGCGGCATCCGGCATGCTCAGAGTCTAGTTCGTGGGCTGCCCGCTTCGACGGCTTCTCCGCCGGGCCCGTTTCCTCCACCGGCGCCCGTGCACCGCAGTACCGTGGAGGGATGCAAACCCCCGCGGAGATGCCCGGTGCCGGCGTCGTGCTCCTCACCCGATCCGAGTGCCACCTGTGCGAGGACGCCCGTGCGGTCGTGCGGCGCGTGACGGCCGAGCTGGGACTGGGCTGGCAGGAGGTGACGGTGGCCGAGGCACCCGCCCTCGGTGCCCGGTTCGCGGAGGAGCTGCCGGTCCTGTTCATCGACGGGGTCCAGCGCGATTTCTGGTCGATCGACGAGTCGAGGCTGAGGCGGCTGCTGGCCGGCGCCTGACGGGACCCGACCGGCGTGGTCCTCCGCCCGGGGCTGCCCTCCGCCCGGCTTGGAGGCCCTGCGCCGTCGGCATACAGTGGTGATACTTCCGCCCCCGACGCCGAGGGTAACGGAACCGCGGCCCCGGACCCGGGCACCGCGGTGCGAGCTACGGAGCCGATGACAGTGACAACGCCGGACATGCCAGGTCTTCACCCCGTCGGCGACGCGGCGCGCCACATCCCTCCCGCGTCGGTGGCCCGTCTGACCATCTATCTGCGGGCCCTGAACTCCCTGCTCGCCGAGGGCATCGAACGCGTGTCCTCCGAGGAACTGGCGGACGCCGCCGGCGTGAACTCCCCGATGCTCCGCAAGGACCTCTCCTACCTCGGGTCCTACGGCACCCGGGGCGTCGGGTACGACGTGCAGTACCTGAACCGGCAGATCTCGGTCGCGCTCGGGCTGACGCTGGACTGGCGCGTCGCCATCATCGGGGCGGGCAACCTCGGCCGTGCCCTCGCCGGCTATTCGGGGTTCGTCTCGCGGGGCTTCGAGATCGTCGCCCTCCTCGACGCCGACCAGCTGGTCGTGGGGTCCGAGGTCGGCTACCTCCGGGTCGGCGCCGTCGACGACCTCGAGGCGGTGCTGGATCGCACGCGCACCAACATGGCTGTGCTCGCTGTTCCCGCGGCGGTCGCCCAGGAACTCTGTGATCGCCTCGTCGCAGCCGGGATCTGCAGCATCCTCAGTTTCGCGCCCGTGGTCCTGCAGGTGCCGCCGCACGTCCAGCTGCGGAAGGTGGATCTGTCCACCGAGCTGCAGATCCTCGCCTATCACGCGCAAAGGGCGCAGGAGCCGGACCTCGGTCCGATCTCCCGCGCCCAGTAGCCGCCGGCGGGCTGCTCCGCGGTCAGTACCCGAGCTTCTGCGGTGCGAAGTACGGCCGCGCGGGCTTGAGGTAGGTCAGGACGACGCCGGCCACGCCCAGCAGCATGACCAGCACGCTGGAACCCGTCGACAGCGCGGAGGTCTCGACCACCGGCTGACCCGCCGACGCCGCGGCGGCGGTGAGCACGGGCATCAGCAGGAGGGTGGCGAGGACGGCCAGCACATTGAGTGCGGCGAGGACCGTCGCGGTGATGCGCGCCCAGTTCCGGCCCCTGCGGATGAAGACCGCAAGGACGACGTAGAGGGAGGCGATGATGAGCGCGACGACGAGGCCGATCCCTGCTCCGACCGTGGCACCCGGCACATCGGGCAGGTCGGTCACCAGCGTGGTGACGATGGACGACAGCAGATAGACGACGCCGGCCGCGAGGATGAGGTAGTACGCCCGGTGGACCTCCTGGGGTGCCGCGCCCTTCTCGGCGGGTCCGGGCACGCCGGACGTCGGGTAGGCATAGTTCGAGGGCCCTGCGGGCCGGTAGCCGTACTGCCCGCCGTCGTTGTGCCCGTTCGGGGTGTCCTGCGGTGTGCTCATCGTCGCGTCCTTCGCTGATCAGGTGGTCATCCCGTCGCGGGTGCCCCCATGGACGCGCCCCTCGTGGATGTGGTCACCGTCAGCCTAGTGTGTGCCCTTCCCGAGGCAACAGGGAACGCCGACGGCCGGCGTCGTCGGGAGGACGACGCCGGCCGTCGGCGCAGGCGGGCGGACCGGCGGGGCGGATCAGACCGTGACGGCCGCGGGAGCCACGAAGGCAGCCTCGATGGTGATGGTCACCTTGTCGCCGACCAGGACACCGCCCGCTTCCAGGGCTGCGTTCCAGGTGAGGCCGAAGTCCTTGCGCGAGATGGTCGTGGAGGCGGAGACCCCGGCGCGGGTGGCGCCGAAGGGGTCCACGGCGACGCCGTTGAACTCGGCGTCGAGGACCACGGCCTTGGTGATGCCGCGGATGGTGAGGTCGCCGTTGATGCGGTACGTCTCGCCTGAGCCCTCATGGGAGGTGGACACGAAGGTCATCTCGGGGAACTGCTCGACGTCGAAGAAGTCGGCGCCCTTGACGTGGCCGTCGCGGTTCTCGTCGCCGGAGGTGAAGGAGGCGGTCCTGATGGTCGCGGAGATGCTCGAATCCTCGAGGGACGAGCCGACGGTGAGGGCGGCGTCGACGTCCGTGAACGAGCCGCGGACCTTGCTGATGCCGGCGTGGCGGACGCTGAAGCCGACCTCGCTGTGGGAGGGGTCGAAGGACCAGGTGCCGGAAGTGAGGCCTGAGGGGACGGTCATGAAGAACTCCTGGGAAGGGTCGGGGGATGCTTACACGGAGTAGAAGCATGCATATGCATGGTTTATTCCGCGATTCGGTGGAATCTTCAACTAATCGTCGGGCAACTCACGCGGAGCGGTCGAGCCCGATTGGCCGTCACGGCCGAGCATGCGCGAAACTGGAGGGATGCAGCGATCAACTGTCCACCTGGTGCGCCACGGTGAGGTCCACAACCCCGAGGGGGTCCTCTACGGGCGGCTCCCCGAGTTCCACCTCTCCGAACTGGGCCGCCGGATGGCCGACCAGATGGCCGGGTACTTCCAGGAACGGCGGGACGACGGCGCCGAGATCGTGCACCTCGTGGCCTCGCCGCTGGTCCGGGCCCAGGAGACCGCGCAGCCGCTCGCGGATGCTCTCGGGCTCTCCGTCACCACCGACGAGCGCATCATCGAGGCGGAGAACCGGTTCGAGGGGATGTCGAGGATCAAGAGCAGGCTCCGGCAGCCCCGCTACTGGCCGCTCCTCGTCAATCCGTTCCGCCCCTCCTGGGGTGAGCCCTACCGGCTGCAGGTGGGCCGCGTGATGGAAGGAGTCGAGGACGCACGGCGCCGGGCCCTCGCACTCAGCGCGGACCACGGGTCGGATCGCCCCGCCGAGGCCATTCTCGTCAGCCACCAGCTGCCGATCTGGGTGACGAGGCTCGCGGCCGAGCACCGTCGCCTCTGGCACGACCCGCGCGAGCGCGAATGCACGCTCACCTCCATCACCTCCCTCGACTTCGACGGCGATTCCATCCGGAGCGTGCGGTACGCCGAGCCGTGCGCGGACCTGCTGCCCGGTGCGGCGAATGTCCCCGGCGCGTAATAGAATTACTACACCTTGTAGAAATCGACGGAAGAAGCCGTGACCACACCCGCCCGTCCCGCATCGCGCCGCCTGATCACGCTGCGCATGGCGCTGGCGCTTGCCGTGCCGGTGTCGCTCGCGCTGACGTCCTGCGCGGCCGAGGACCCACTCGCGCAGCAGGCCGCCGCGGGTGACGGCAAGAACTACATCGCGGGCGACGGCTCGGTCACCGAGTATGCCGCGACCGACAGGGGAGAGCCCGTCGAGGTCTCCGGCACCCTGTTCGACGGCACCTCCGTGTCGAGTACGGAGTGGGACGGCCAGGTCACGGTGCTCAACTTCTGGTACGCCTCCTGCGCCCCCTGCCGTGAGGAAGCCCCCGACCTGGTCTCGCTGCACGACGACTACGCGCCGCAGGGTGCTGCCTTCTACGGGGTGAACATCCGCGACGAGCGGGCTACCGCCGAGGCGTTCGAGCGCAGCTTCGGCATCCCGTACCAGAGCTTCGACGACAAGGACGGCGGCGTCCTGCTGGACATGACCCAGTACGTCCCGCCGCAGGCGGTCCCCACCACCATCGTGCTGGATCGCGAGGGGCGTGTCGCAGCTCGGATCCTCGGACTCGCCGACCGCAGCACGCTCAAGGCCCTGATCTCCGATGCCCTCGCCGAATAGCGCGCCGGTCCGGGCATGCCGATGACGGGGCCGCAGGCCTCGTCGATGCCCCTCGCCGTGGGCAACGCCTTCGCCGATGCCGTCCTCAACGGCTCGATGCTCCTGGCGCTGCCCGTCGCCCTGCTGGCGGGACTCGTCTCCTTCGCCTCTCCCTGCGTCCTGCCGCTGGTGCCCGGCTACCTCGGGTACGTCACGGGACTGACAGGCGTCGATCTCGAGAAGCAGAAGAAGGGCAGGATGCTTGCCGGGATCGGGCTGTTCGTCGTCGGCTTCTCGGTGGTCTTCATGGCCTACGGGACCCTCTTCGGCCAGCTCGGGTCCTTCCTCCGGGTCTCCCAGGGGTGGCTCCTCCAGGTGTTCGGCGTCGTCGTGATCCTCCTGGGCATCGTCTTCATGGGCGGGCTGTCCTGGTTCCAGCGGGAGAGCCGCATCCATGCGAGGGTCCCGGCCGGGCTGCTGGGTGCGCCGCTGCTCGGGGTGACCTTCGGGCTCGGCTGGGCGCCGTGCATCGGGCCGACCCTGGGCGCGGTGCAGCTGCTCGCCATCTCCGGCAACGATGCCACCGCCCTGAAGGGTGCGGTCCTCACGTTCGTGTACTGCCTCGGCCTCGGCCTGCCGTTCCTGCTGATCGCCCTCGGCGTGCGGCGCGGCATGGGTGCGCTCGCGTTCTTCCGGCAGCACCGGCTCCTGCTGCAGCGTGCCGGGGGAGGGCTCCTCGTCCTCGTGGGCGTCCTCATGGTCACGGGAGTGTGGAACCTCTGGATCACCCGGCTGCAGGATCTCCTGATCGGCAACGTCGTGCTCCCGATCTGATCGGCGGGTACGGAACAGCGCAGCCCAGGACGCCATGGCACGAATCGATGGAAAGGCAACAGTGAAGCAGGACGTTCCGCAGGACACGAGAGACGGGGGCTCCTCAGCCGCCGGATCCGACGTCGTCCTGCCCTCCCTCGGGTTCCTCGGGACCCTCCGGTGGGCCTGGACGCAGCTGACGAGCATGCGCACCGCGCTGTTCCTGCTCCTGCTGCTCGCCGTCGCCGCGGTCCCGGGTTCCCTGTTCCCGCAGCGCCCCGCCAATCCCGCCGTCGTCACGCAGTACCTGCAGGACAACCCGGACACGGGGCCCGTCCTCGACTGGTTCCAGCTCTTCGACGTCTATTCGTCGGTCTGGTTCTCGGCCATCTACCTCCTGCTCTTCATCTCCCTCATCGGCTGCGTGGTCCCGCGGGCGATCGCGCACTTCCGGGCGGTGCGCTCCAAGCCGCCGCGCACGCCGACCCGGCTCTCCCGCCTGCCCGTCTACGGCACGCTCGAGGTCCCGGCGGAGCACGCCCGCACCGCCGGCCTCACGCCTGCCACCGCCGCCGAGCAGGCCGCGGCCGTCCTCCGGAAGCGCGGCTACCGCGTGGACGTGCGGGATGCCGGGACCGCCCGCCCGTCGGTCGGGGCCGAGCGCGGCCTCGCCAAGGAACTCGGCAACCTCGTGTTCCACACCTCCCTCATCGGCGTCCTGGTGTCGGTGGCCGTCGGGGGGCTGTTCGGCTACAACGGGCAGAAGGTCATCGTGGAGGGTGACAGCTTCGTCAACACCCTGATCGGCTACGACTCCTTCAGCCCGGGCTCCAACTTCTCCGACGACCGGCTCGAGCCGTACTCCATCCGGCTGGACTCCTTCGACGTCCGTTTCGACCGTGAGCAGGAGAGCCATTACGGGCAGCCGCTGGACTTCACCGCCAACGTCACCACGCAGGACGGCCCGGGCGGGGCCGAGGAATCCCAGGTCCTCAAGGTCAACGCGCCCCTCACCCTCGGCGGGACGAACGTCTATCTCGTGGGGAACGGCTACGCGCCGGTCGTCACGGTGCGCGACGGCGAGGGCAACATCGCCTCCCAGGGCCCGGTGGTCTCTGTACCGTCCGACGGCCTCTACACGTCGCTCTTCGTCCTCAAGGCCCCGGATGCCAAGCCGGATCAGCTCGGGTTCGTAGGATTCTTCCTCCCCACGGCCTTCGTGGACGAGAAGGGTGTGTCCTTCTCCCGGGATCCGGACCCGTTCAACCCCCAGCTCAACCTCAACGCGTACTACGGGGACCTGGGGCTCGACGACGGCACCCCCGAGAACGTGTACGTCCTGGACACCGAGGACCTGACCGAGCTGAACAGCCGCACCAACGACAACGGCGGGATCGTGCTCGGCGTCGGCCAGACCTACGACCTCCCTGAGGGCAAGGGCTCGGTGACGTTCGACGGCCTCAAGCGCTATGTCGCCCTCGACATCCACCACGATCCGGGGCAGGCCGGGGCGCTCGTCTTCTCGACCCTCGCACTGCTCGGCCTGATGGCGTCCCTGTTCATCGGGCGCCGAAGGCTCTGGATCCGCACCGGAGAGCACCCCGACGGCCGCCTCATGGTCGAGTACGGGCTCCTCGCCCGCGGCGAGGACCACCGGCTGCCCGCGGAGGGCGAGGCCGTCGGGAAGCTGCTGGCGGATCGCTGGTTGGTCCGCGAGGGCAGCACGGGAGAAAATAAGGTGCCGGAGGCCGCGTCGTCGGCGGCAGGCACGGGGCAGCCGCACCACAACTCAAAGGACAACTGATGCCACAACCAGTCAACGCAGAGCTCGGGCAGCTCAGTGAGCTCCTCATGCTGCTGGCCTCCATCGCGTACGTGGTGGCCCTGATCTTCTTCGTGCTGGACCTCGTGAGGTCCAGCGCGACCATCGGTTCGCTCGAGACGCGCCTCGCGCAGGAGAAGGCGGCGCCGGCCCTCGCGGGTGTCGGTGCACGCGGTGCCGGGTCGACGTCGACCGCCGTGCCCGCCGGTCCTGCGACCGCCGACGACTCGATGGACTACGGTTCGGGGCCGCGGCGCGGGGTCGCGCGCATCGCCGTCTCGCTGACCGTGCTCGCCGCCGTCATCCACGGTGCCGCCGTCCTCACCCGCGGCCTCGCTGGCCACCGCGTGCCCTGGGGCAACATGTACGAGTTCTGCACCACGGGGGCCTTCCTCGTGACCGCGATCTTCCTGATCACCCTCACCCGCAAGGACCTCCGCTTCGTCGGGTCCTTCGTGGTCGGACTCGTCGTCGTCATGCTGTGCGCGGCCACCGTCGGCTTCCCCACGCCCGTCGCCCGGCTGATCCCGGCCCTGCAGAGCTACTGGCTGATCGTCCACGTCTCCATTGCCGTCGCGTCCTCGGCCCTGTTCACCATCACGTTCGCGATGTCGGTACTGCAACTCCTCCAGACCTCCCGCGAGGCCAAGCTCCTGGCGGGCAAGGCGGACAGGGCGCGGTTCCTGCGGCTCGTGCCGTCGGCGTTGAGCCTGGAGAACCTGGCGTACCGCCTCAACGCCATCGCGTTCGTGGGCTGGACCTTCACCCTCATGGCCGGCGCGATCTGGGCCGAGCAGGCCTGGGGGCGGTACTGGGGCTGGGACACCAAGGAGGTCTGGACCTTCGTGATCTGGACCGTGTACGCCGGGTACCTGCACGCCCGCGCGACGCGTGGCTGGACCGGCACGCGCGCGGCGTGGCTCTCGATCGTCGGCTACCTCTGCATCGTCTTCAACTTCACCATCGTGAACATCTACTTCTCGGGCCTCCACAGCTACGCGGGCGTCTGACGCCCCCGAGCCCCTGTACCCGAGAGCCCCGTGGCGTACGCCGCGGGGCTCTCGTATGCGTGGGGGCGGGTCCGGGGTCGAGCGTGCGGGTGCGGGTCCGGCGTCGACCGTGCCCAGCGATCGGGGCGGTTCGGTGGGCATGAACAGAGACGCCCACCGACGTAGCTCAGTCGGTGGGCATCTCCGTGGTGCGCGGCCGCGGAGGGCGTGCAGTCCCCCGGGCCGTTACTCGCTGGTGGGCGGTCGGCGTTGCCGCTTGGTCGCGGATCGCTGCTGCTTGTACGCCAAACGGCGACGTTCGGAGCCGCGCGTGGGACGCGTCGCGCGGCGCAGAGGGTGCGAAGGGGTAAGTGCGGCGGCCACAATTTCGCGGAGCGTCTTGAGAGCGATTTCGCGGTTACGCAACTGGGACCGCTGCTCCGACACCGTTACCGTGATCGCGCCCGAGACATGGCTTCGGGCGAGCTGGTGAACGATTCGCATCCGTTGCTCATCGCTTAGCGCCGACGACTCCGACGCCACCCAGGTGAGTTGCACCCGACTGTCAGAAGTGTTGACGTGCTGCCCGCCGGGCCCGGACGACCTGGAGAACTTCCACTGCAATTCGGTCGCCGGAATGATCAAGTCCGATGTCACTTCGAGATCCACGCAGTAAGCGTGACACGCCAGGTGTGTCTGGCGGCAGGCGTCAACTATCGGAGGTCGTTCCGTCAACGTCTTGACCGTGCGCGGCAGCGACCACGCCGCCCGGCGACCGGCGGGTGTGCGGTCGCTCGGAAAAGCTTCCACGGGAACTCGTTATCGTATGCGCCGATAACCTGTCTTGCGTCTGCTGGTGTTGGCGACGGCCCCCTCCCGCTTCGTCACCCAATTGCTGCTAAGAAGCAGACGCTCGGGAGACCGCGCCTGATCTTCTTCGTGCACTGCAATCTTGCGGCGCTGATCGGTGTGGGTGTTTGGTGGCGATGCTCGAATCCATGGAACGGTCGCAAAACCAGTATTGGTGCTCGCAATGGTGCAACCATCCCGAAGCCGTCGACAGGTTCCGGGGACTGTGTGAGCAGTGGCTGGACGCCCAGGCGAACGGCGGGATGTCGTCGTAGTGGATTGACTACTTTGACCGCCACGAGTCTGTCCTCTTCGCCAAACGGGAATCCTCCGGCGAATGTGAGATAACGCATGCTGCCAAGACTGCTCGTCGTATCGTCGCAGCCGAGCAGCCGCCCCCGGGTGGGATTAGTGAGGTCCATGCATATATGCCTCGTTTGGTCACGCCTCATTCCGCGGACACTGCCAGCACACCGGCCGTGGGACAGCTCAATGAAGCGGGCAAGCAGCCGATCCGTGTCTGTCAGTCGGAGTGTTCCAAAGGCCACACAACCGCGAATGGTCCGAGGACGATCTCGTCGTCTTCGGACCATTGACGTCCTTGCGCGGCCGAGACGCGCGTCCATTAGCGGCGGTATTCGCGCTGCCAGCTTTCCAGGCTCAAATCGTCTTCGCCTTCGTCCGCGGCGCCGGGTGCGGCCCGGTCAGGGGTGGTGTGCGCCCGTGGGGCCCGACCCGGCATCGTCGTTGCCCTCACCATCGTGCTTGCCGTCCTTCGACGGCTTGTCGAGACCCGTGCCGCGTTCCTTGGCTTCGCGCTCCTTCTGCTCCTGCTCGCGGCGGCGTCTCTCCTGTTCGCGGGCCTGCTGCCACCGCTGCGTCTCGAGATTCTGGAGGAAGGCGGGATCGTCGTCGGGGGCCGTGGGCTGGCGGGGGGCCGGGCGGCGCGGACCGGGGGGTCCTTCGCTGCGCGGACGGCCGAACAGGAACCACATACCCGCTCCGATGAGAGGCAGGAGCAGGATGGTGATGAACCACGCGGTCTTCGAGATGCTCCGCACTTCATGTTTACGGCTCATGACGCAATCGATCAGCGCGTAGATGACGACGGCGACTCCGAGGATCGCGGCGAAGAGCAGGAGGCGGGGCATGCGCCAATTGTAGGCGAGTAAACTTGGAGCGTGGCCTTCCTCAAATTCACCGCCGTCCGACTGCTCCTGATCGTCGTGTTCTACGTGGCGTGCGTGCTGCTGGGGCTCGGACTCGTCCTCTCCGCGATCGTGGCCGCTGTGCTGGCCTGGTGCGTGACCTACCTGTTCGCACGGGATCTCCGGGATGCCGCCGCGGCCACCCTGCAGCGCCGCATGACACCCGGCGCCCCCCCGGTCCGCTCGGCCGTCGAGCTCGACGACGCCGCAGCGGAGGACGCACTCGATCCCAACACCCGCGTGAACGCGGACCGGAAGCCCCGCCGCAACGCCGCCTGATCCACGTCCCGACGCCGGAGCGGCCGCCGGAGCGCGTGGGGCTGCGGACGGGCCGGGCGCAGCAGCGACCCGGCACGGGAGCGGCCGCCGCCGGGGGAGCGCCTGACGTCGTAGGAGCGGCTCGCTGCAGGAGCCACGCGATGCACGAGCAGCGCGGGGGCGGCCGCGAGCCCGCTAGGCGAGGGCCCGCGTGATCACGACGCCGGCCGCGAAGAGGATGCTGAACGCCAGGCTGATCAGACCCGTCTGCTTGAGCACGGGGATCAGGCTCTCGCGCCGGCTGCCGGTGAGCATGAGCCGGCTCGGCATCAGGCAGGCCGGGACGAGCAGCAGCACGAGCAGCATCCACGGGTAGTCGCCGGCCAGGAGGAGCGGCAGCAGGACGGCCACGGCGAGCATCACGACGTAGCTGATCCGCGCGGCGGTGTCCCCGAGCCGCACGGCCAGGGTCTTCTTCCCCGCGACGGTGTCGGTCGGGATGTCCCGGACGTTGTTGGCCATCAGCAGGGCCGTGGCGATCAGCCCCGTGCTCACCGCACCGATCCACGCGGCCGCACTGAGCCGGTCCGCCTGCGTGAACGTGGTCCCGAGGGTCGCGACGAGCCCGAAGAACACGAACACGAAGACGTCGCCGAGCCCGAGGTACCCGTACGGGTTCTTGCCGCCCGTGTAGCCCCACGCGGCCGCGATGCAGCCCACGCCGACGAGCAGCAGGATCCACGATGCCTGCGAGAGCAGGATCAGCGCCAGCCCGGCGAGCATGGCGAGGCCGAAGCAGGCGAAGGCGGCGAGTTTCACCTGGCGGGGTTGCGCGGCACCCGACCCGGTCAGGCGCAGCGGGCCCACCCGGACGTCGTCCGTGCCGCGGATGCCGTCCGAGTAGTCGTTCGCATAGTTCACACCGATCTGCAGCAGCACGGAGACGATCAGTGCGAGCGCCGCGTGGAGCGGCTGGAAGGATCCGAGCCCGGCGGCGGCGGCGCTTCCCACGATCACGGGGGCGAACGCCATCGGCAGGGTGCGGGGGCGGGCTCCTTCGAGCCACTGGGCGGCAGTCGCCACGGATCAGTCCTTCAGGTCGGGTGGGTGGTGCAGGGTGTCCGTCGGACGCCTAGGCGCGTTCGAGGAGCTGGTGGATGGTCAGGCGGTCCGGCTTGCCGCCCGGCAGCAGGGGGAAGGCGTCGAGCGTCACGATCGCCTTGGGGACGGCGTGCGCTCCCAGTTCGACGTGGACGGCCTGCCGGATGACATCGGCGTCGACGTCGCCGACGACCGCCGCAGCGACCGCGGTGCCCCACTCCTCGCTGCGGATGCCGAGCACCATGGCCCGGTCGACGCCGGGGAGCGCCTGGATGACATCGGCGACCCGGGTCGCCGAGACCTTCAAGGCGCCGGTGATGATGACGTCGTCGAGCCGGCCGTGCACGGCGACGGAACCGTCCGTCGCCACCTCCCCGGCGTCGTCCGTCACGAACCAGCGCCGGCCGGAGTTGAAGACGAACCTCTCCGCGGTGAGTTCGGGCGCGTCGAGGTAGCCCTCGGCGAGGACCGGGCCGCTGATGCGCAGGCGGCCCTCCACCGAGAGGAGCTCGACGCCATCCAGCGGCGCGCCGTCGTAGACGCACCCTCCGCAGGTCTCGCTCATCCCGTAGGTCTCGACGATCTTCAGGTCCTGGCTGCGGGCGAGAGACCGCAGGGAGGCTCCGGCCGGCGCCCCGCCGAGGAGAATCGCGTCGAAGCGGCGCAGCAGGCGGAGCGTCTCGGGGGAGGGGTCGACCAGCAGCCGGTGGAGCTGCGTCGGGACGAGCGAGGTGAACCGGACGCGGTCCGTCAGCTCCGCCGCGGCGTCGGTGAAGGCCTGCGGCGTGAAGCCCGCAGTGGTGTCCATGACCCAGGGCTGCGTCCCCGCGTACAGGGACCGGACGAGGACCTGGAAGCCCGCGACGTAGTGCACCGGGAGCGTGAGGAGCCACTGGCCCTCCGCACCGAGGGCGAACGCGGTGCCCATGGCGGACGCCGCCAGCGCGTCGACGCTGAGCATGGTCTGCTTGGGGGTCCCCGTCGATCCCGACGTGCTGATCACCGCGGCGATCTCGTCGTTGGGCAGCTCGCCGCCGAACACCTGGTCCGGTCTCACATGCGGGGCGACGGCGGGTCCCTCACCGGCGAGGGCTGCGGCGAGGGGCTTGAGCAGTCCGAGGGCGTCGAAGCCCTCGGGGGTGTGTACGGGAAGGAGTTCCACGCCGCTCCTAGAAGTAGTAGGGGAACGAGGACCAGTCCGGGGCGCGCTTCTCGAGGAACGCCTCCTTGCCCTCCACCGCTTCGTCCGTCATGTAGGCGAGACGGGTCGCCTCGCCCGCGAAGACCTGCTGGCCCGCCAGGCCGTCGTCGGCCAGGTTGAAGGCGAACTTGAGCATGCGGAGGGCCTGCGGGCTCTGCCGGGCGATGTCGGCGGCGTACGCGAGCGCGGTCACCTCGAGCTCCTCGTGGTCCACGGCCTCGTTCACCGCCCCCATCTCCACCATGTCCTGTGCGGAATATTCGCGGGCCAGGAAGAAGATCTCCCGCGCCTTCTTCTGGCCGATCTGCCGGGCCAGGAGGGCGGAGCCGTAGCCGGCGTCGAAGCTGCCCACGGTGGCATCCGTCTGCTTGAACCGGCCGTGCTGCGCCGAGGCGATCGTCAGGTCGGCGACGACGTGCAGGCTGTGCCCGCCACCCGCCGCCCAGCCGTTGACGACGGCGATGACGACCTTCGGCATGGTGCGGATCAACCGCTGCACCTCGAGGATGTGGAGGCGGCCGGCTCGTGCCGGGTCGATCGTCTCCCTCGTCTCGCCCTCCGCGTACCGGTAGCCGTCCCGGCCCCGGATCCGCTGGTCGCCGCCCGAGCAGAAGGAGTGGCCACCGTCGCGGGGGCTGGGTCCGTTGCCGGTGAGCAGGACGGTGGCGACATCGGGCGTCATGCGCGCGTGGTCCAGGGCGCGGTACAGCTCGTCCACGGTCCCGGGCCGGAAGGCGTTGCGCACCTCGGGGCGGTCGAAGGCGATCCGGACGGTGGGCAGGTCACGGACGACGGCGCCGCCGGCGTCGCGCTCCACCTGGCGGTGGTACGTCAGGTCCGTGAGATCCTCGAAGCCCGCGACGACCCGCCAGCGGGTGGGGTCGAAGATGTCGGATACCGGGGTGGGGAGCTCTGAAGTCACCCGTCGAGTCTAGCGGCGCGGGCCGGGCCGGATGCCGTCGCCCGGACCGGTCAGGCGATGCAGAACTCGTTGCCCTCGGGGTCGAGCATGACGTACCAGGCGTGCGGGCCCTGGGAGTGCTGCTCCACGTACCGCGCGCCCCGCGCCTCGAGCCGCGCCCGCTGCGCGTCGCGGTCCTCGCCCCCGAGGTCGACGTCGATGTGCACGCGGTTCTTGGTCACCTTGGGTTCCGGCACGGGCTGGAAGAGGATGCGCTCCCGGCCCCGCCGGCCGACGTCGTCCGCCCGACAGATGGCGGTGCCGTCCTTCCAGACGCGGCGGCCGTGGCGTGTGATGACGTCCGACTCCCGCGCGTAACCCTCCGCGATCATGCGGTCGATGAACGCCTCGTCGGTCGGTTCGACGACCCAGTCGAGCGTCTCCGCCCACCAGTCGGCCTGGGCATGCGGATCCGAGCAGTCGATCGAGACCTGGATGGCGAAAGGCATGACGGAAGGCTAGGACCTCCGGCGCGGGAAGGGAAGGGCGGGCACCGCCTGGCGGGGGCCCGCCTTCCCTTCAGCGCTGGAGCTGGGCGATGTTCACCGAGCTGCGGACGGCAGGGAAGTAGCCGGAGCGGTAGCCCTCGGCCGTGGGGTGCAGGTTGTCCACCGCGCCGGGCCGGAAGGTGATCCACGGCGATGCGGACCCGAGCCCGTGCCCCTCGAACTTCTGCACGAGGTCGACGAACACGAACCCGTGTGCCTCGGCCCGGCTCCTGATCACGGCGTTCACGGCATCCGTGCCCGCGTTGAACGCCGTCTGCGACGCCACGGGCAGGACGACGGGCGTGCCCGCCTCGGGGGAGAACAGGTGCGGATAGCCCGTCACGACGACGGTCGCGCCAGGTGCCGCCGCATCGATGGTGGCATACAGGGCGTCGAGGGTGCGCTCCAGCACGGGCAGGGCCGTCGCGTTCTGGAGGGCGATGAACTGCGTGCAGTCGGCGGTGGGACGCGTGGCGCACACTCCGGCGACCTGCCCGAAGCCGGCATCGTTGCCGCCCGCGGAGATCGTCACGAGGTCCGTGGACGGGGAGAGGGCTCCGGCTGCGACGACGCGGGCCACCTGCTCGGGCAGGTCCAGGGCGCCTCCCGCCTCGGTCGCCGCCTTGGCGCCGGCACACGTGGCGTCGGCCACCAGGGCCACCTGCTTCTTCGAGTCGAGGATGCCCGGCAGCCCCAGGGGGCTCTGGCCGCAGCCGTTCACGTAGGAGCCGGCACCGAACCCCGAGGCGTACGAGTCCCCGAGCGCCACATAGGACAGCGGGGCGGGCGGGGCGGCTGCAACGGGGCCGGCGGCACCGCCGAGCAGGGCTGCCGTGGCGGCGGCTGCAAGAGCGGTGAGCCTGGTGGTCCGGCGGCGGGGGGCGTTCTTCCTGGTAGTCATGCGCTCACCGTACCCGGGACGGGCCGGTCGAGCAGCAGGTTCGTGATCCGCAGCGTGCACAGGCGCCGTCCGGCATCGTCGGTGAGCAGCACCTCGTGGGTCGTGAGGCTGCGGCCGAGGTGGATCGGGGTGGCCGTGACCGTGACCATGCCGTCCCTCACGCTCCGGTGATGGGTCGCGGACACATCGACGCCCACCGCCGTCTTGCCGAGGGTGGACGCGTGGATCACGGCCGCCCAGGACCCCACGGCTTCACCGACGGCGAGGGACGCACCGCCGTGGAGGAGGCCGAAGGACTGGCGGTTCCCTTCCACGGGCATGGTCGCCACCACCCGCTCGACCGACTGCTCCACGATGGCGACGCCCATCCGCTCGTCGAGCTCGCCGAGGGTGATCGTCCAGGGGGTAAGGGATTCGTGGGTCACGTGGTGCTGCTCCTGAAGGCCGGGTTCGCGGGTCGTCCGCCACTCTAGCGCCGGACGCCCCCGATGCGGCCGGGCCGCTTCCATAACGATCCGGTCACGGGGGGCGGCGCGCACCCCGCTCTGACCTGCGACGATGCTGGAACGAGGGCCTTCGAGCCGCCCGTGGAAGCGCTCCCACTTGACAGTGTCCTACGTCACAGTCAGGATGGGGACTCAGCGTGAGAGCGCTCCCACCGTTGATACCGCGGAACGGGGTGCGCTCGTCGTCGGCACCACCACCCGCATCCGCGCGGAGGGCTCACCCGTGTCCCCCGTGCCCATGGGCGCCTCGCCACCCGGGGCGCGTCGTTTCCGCCTGCGTCCCCCTGCGGACGCAGGTGCCGGCAGGACGTTCCACCCAGAATCCGCTGCAGACGCAGCGGATCCGAGCTGACAAAGGAGTCACCCGTGCAGAACCGAGCACGAAACACCGCCCTCTCGGCCGCGGCGGCATGCCTCGCCCTGGCCCTCACCGCCTGCGGATCCGGCGGTTCGGACAACGCCGGCGTCGAAGGGGAGACCGGCACCGAGGACGTCACCCTGTCCGTCGGCACCTTCAACGAATTCGGGTACGAGGACCTCTTCACCGAATACGAGGAGCTCAACCCCAACGTCACCATCGAGCACAAGAAGGCCGCGACCTCGAACGAGGCCCGCGACAACCTGACGACGAGACTCGCCGCAGGATCCGGTCTCTCGGACATCGAAGGCATCGAGGTCGACTGGCTGCCCGAGCTGCTCGAATATCCCGACCAGTTCGCCGACCTCAGCGACCCGGCCGTCGAAGGACGCTGGCTCGACTGGAAGACCGCCGCTGCCACGACGGAGGACGGGCAACTGATCGGGTACGGTACCGACGTCGGACCCCAGGCCGTGTGTTACCGCGCAGACCTGTTCGAGAAGGCGGGGCTCCCCAGCGACCGCGAGTCGGTCGCCAAGATGCTCGACGGCTCCTGGCAGGACTACTTCGACGCCGGCAAGAAGTTCGTCGCTGCGAGCGACGGCGCGGCCTGGTTCGATTCCGCCGGAGCCACCTACCAGGGCATGGTCAACCAGGTCCAGAATGCCTACGAGGACAACGACGGCACGGTCATCGCCGCCGAGAACCCCGAGGTCAAGGACATCTACGAGCAGGTCCTCCAGGCTTCCGTCACGGACGGTCTCTCGGCGCATCTCACGCAGTGGGAGGACGACTGGGTGGCCAGCTTCCAGTCCGATGCATTCGCGACGAAGCTCTGCCCGGGCTGGATGCTCGGAGTGATCGAGGGCAACGCCGAGGGCGTCGAGGGCTGGGACATCGCCGACGTCTTCCCCGGCGGCGGCGGCAACTGGGGCGGGTCCTACCTGACCGTCCCCACCCAGGGCGCCCACCAGGCCGAGGCCAAGAAGCTCGCCCAGTGGCTCACCGCCCCGGAGCAGCAGATCAAGGCCTTCGAATCGAAGGGCACCTTCCCCAGCCAGGTCGAGGCGCTCGAGAGCGACGCGCTCCTGGGCCAGACCAACGCGTTCTTCAACGACGCCCCGACCGGTGAGATCCTCGCCAGCCGGGCCACCGCCGTCGAGGTCACGCCCTTCAAGGGTCCCAAGTACTTCGCCATCAACGACGCCATGCAGCAGGCACTGACCCGCGTCGACGTCGACAAGACCGATGACCCCGCTTCCTCCTGGGAGAAGTTCGTCACGGCTGTAGGCGCTCTGTAGCCGGTGGCCGTCACGGACCGGGTCCAACCCCCACCTCCCCACACGAACCAGCAGCCGTACGACAAGAGCGTGAAGCGGCTGGCCTTCTCCCAGAAGGTGTCGAAGTGGGACGTCAAGCTGTCGCCGTATCTCTACATCTCGCCGTTCTTCCTCCTCTTCGCGATCACGGGCCTGTTCCCCCTGCTGTACACGGCATGGGTCTCGCTCCACACCTGGAACCTCATCGGAGGCCGGGGCGAGTTCACGGGGCTGGAGAACTACGAGTTCGTCCTCGCGCAGCCGTTCTTCTGGAACGCGGTGGGCAATACGTTCAGCATCTTCCTCCTCTCGTCCGTCCCGCAGGTCGTCCTCGCCATCGCCATCGCGGCGGTCCTGGACGCCAACCTCCGTGCCAGGACGTTCTGGAGGATGGGCGTCCTCGTACCGTTCGTGGTGGCCCCCGTGGCCGTCGGGTTGATCTTCAACAACCTCTTCGCTGATCAGGCCGGCCTGTTCAACGAGCTGTTGACGGGAATGGGGCTGGACCCGGTCCGCTGGCACTCCGACTCGCTCGCGAGTCACGCGGCGATCGCCACCATGGTGAACTTCCGCTGGACGGGCTACAACGCCCTGATCTTCCTCGCCGCCATGCAGGCCATCCCCCGGGACGTCTACGAGGCGGCGACGATCGACGGCGCCGGACGGCTGCGCCAGTTCTTCTCGGTCACCGTCCCGATGCTCCGCCCCACCATCATCTTCGTGGTCATCACCGCGACGATCGGCGGCCTCCAGATCTTCGACGAGGCACGCGTGTTCGACCAGGCGGGCCTCGGCGGCGCGGACCGCCAGTGGCAGACGCTCACCATGTACATCTGGGAGCTCGGCTGGGGGCAACGCAACTTCGGCAGGGCCTCGGCCGTCGCCTGGCTGCTGTTCCTGATCATCGTGGTCATCGCGATGGCCAACTTCCTCATCACCCGTCGCATCGCAAGCCAGGGAGGCCGACGATGAGTTCCATCCCCATGATCGAGCAGACGGCGGGCAAGGGCGCGGCCCGCGCCGCGCAGCGGGGCCTCGGTACACGACGCCGGGGCGCACCGGGCGGCACCATGCGCCGGCCGGGGTTCCTGACCTACGGGTTCCTGGTGGCGGTGATCCTCGGTTCGGTGTTCCCGCTCTGGTGGTCCTTCCTGGTCGGAAGCCATGACAGCTCGGTCATCAGCAAGGGCGTCCCCCTGGTGCCGGGTGGCAACTTCCTCGCCAACGCGGCGAGCGTGCTCGACACCATCCCGTTCTGGAAGGCGCTCGGCAACAGCATCATCGTCTCCACCGTCACGGCGCTCTCCGTGGTCCTGTTCTCGACCCTCGCAGGGTTCGCCTTCGCCAAGCTCCGCTTCCGGGGCAGCAAGGGCCTCCTGGTGTTCGTGATCGCCACCATGGCCGTCCCCACCCAGCTGGGCGTGGTGCCGCTGTTCATCGTCATGGCGAAGCTCGGCTGGACCGGATCGCTGTGGGCCGTGATCGTGCCCGGCGTGGTCACGGCCTTCGGGGTGTTCTGGATGACGCAGTACCTCCGCGACGCGCTGCCCGACGAACTCATCGAGGCCGTCCGCATCGACGGCGCCTCGATGATCCAGGCGTTCTGGTACGTCGGACTGCCCGCGGCGCGCCCGGCGGCGGCCATGCTCGCCCTGTTCACCTTCGTCGCCACCTGGACCAACTTCTTCTGGCCGTTCATCGTGCTGGATCCGTCCAACCCCACCCTCCCGGTGGCACTGCAGCTGCTCCAGGCCGCGCACTTCGTCGACTACTCGATCGTGCTCGCCGGGGCCGTGCTCTCCACCATCCCCCTGCTGCTCCTCTTCGCAGTCGCAGGACGCCAACTCGTTTCAGGAATCATGCAAGGAGCAGTCAAAGGATGAGCAGCACCGAGATCACCTTCCCCGAGGGTTTCCTGTGGGGCGCGGCGACCGCCGCCTACCAGATCGAGGGCGCGGCCCGTGAGGGGGGCAGGGGACCGTCCATCTGGGACACGTTCTCCCGTGTCCCCGGGGCCGTCGCGGACGCCCACAACGGCGACGTCGCCTGCGACCACTACCACCGCTCGGCAGACGACGTCGCGCTGATGAAGAGCCTCAACCTGCAGGCGTACCGCTTCTCGACGTCGTGGTCGCGCTGCATGCCCGACGGCGTCACCCCCAACAGCGAGGGCATCGGCTTCTACTCCCGGCTCGTGGACCAGCTCCTCGAGGCCGGTATCAAGCCGTGGCTCACCCTGTACCACTGGGACCTCCCGCAGGCCCTCGAGGACGCCGGCGGTTGGACAAACCGCGACACGGCCCACCGCTTCGCCGAGTACGCCGCGGTGATGCACGAGGCCCTCGGCGACCGCGTCCGCATCTGGACCACCCTCAACGAGCCTTGGTGCGCGGCCTTCCTCGGCTACGCCGCCGGCGTCCACGCGCCCGGCCGGCAGGAGCCGGCGGCGGCCCTCGCCGCCGCACACCACCTCCTCCTCGGGCACGGTCTGGCGACGCAGGAGCTGCGCCGCAGGGACGCGGACGCGACCCTCGGTATCACCCTCAACCTCACGGTGCCCGATCCCCTGGACCCGGCCAGCGAGGAGGACCGCGACGCCGCCCGCCGGATCGACGGGCAGTTCAACCGCATCTTCCTCGACCCCGTGCTGCGCGGCGCGTACCCGGAGGACGTCCTCCGCGATGTCGAGCACCTGAACATGACCGACCACATCCGCGAGGGCGACCTCGAGATCATCGGCACTCCCATCGACGTGCTGGGCGTGAACTACTACCACGGCGAGGCCGTGACGACGACGCCGTCGGGTCAGGCCGCACCGCAGGACGGCCACGCCCCGCTCGGACGCCCGGTCTCCTCGCCCTACGTCGCCGCGCCCGGCGTCCGCTCGGTCCCGCGCGGGCTGCCCGTGACGGCGATGGACTGGGAGGTGCAGCCCGACGGGCTCCGCCGCCTGCTCAACCGGCTGCAGGACGAGTACACCGGCCCCGCGGGCATCCCGCTCTACATCACGGAGAACGGCGCCGCCTACGACGACGTCCCCGACGACCACGGTTTCGTGGACGACCAGGACCGCCTCGGCTTCTTCGACGCCCACGTCCGGGCCATGAAGGACGCCATCGACGACGGCGTGGACCTCCGCGGCTTCCTCGCATGGTCCCTCATGGACAACTTCGAGTGGGCGTGGGGCTACCACCAGCGCTTCGGCCTGGTACGCGTGGACTACGCGACCCAGGAGCGCATCCCGAAGGCGAGCGCCCTCTGGTACGCGCGCCTCGCCGCCTCCAACACCGTGCCGGGCATCGCGTCCACGCAGGACGCCGGGACGGCGGGTGTCGTATTGTCGGGATGATGAACACGTCCCCACCCCGGTCGCTGCGCCGGACCGCGAGCCGCCCGAGCCCCACGCTCGAGGATCTCGCGCTGGCGGCCGGGGTGTCGCGGTCCACGGCGTCCCGCGCCATCAACGGCGGGGACCGCGTCAGCCCGGAGGCGCAGGCCGCCGTGGACCGCGCCGTCGTCGCCCTCGGGTACATCCCCAACCGGGCCGCCCGCAGCCTCGTGACCCGACGGACGTCCTCGATCGCCCTCGTGATCCCGGAGCCCGACGTCCGCGTCATGATGGATCCCTTCTTCGCCGTCGTCATCACCGGCATCACCGAGGCCCTCCGGGAGACCGACGTGCAGTTGGTGCTGCTGATGTCGCGGACGGACGACGACTCGTCCCGCACCCTGCGCTACCTGCGTGGCGGGCACGTGGACGGCGCCATCGTGGTCTCGCACCATCAGGCCGATTCCTGGGCGAGGTCGCTCGCCCAGACGGGCCTTCCCACCATCTTCATCGGCCGGCCGTGGGACACGACCTTCGACGTCACGTATGTGGATTCCGACAACGTGGGCGGTGGCCGGCTCGCGGCGCGGCACCTCGCGGGCCTCGGACGACGCCGCCTCGCGACCGTCGCGGGGCCCGCCGACATGACGGCCGCCGTCGACCGCCTCCGCGGCTGGAACGAGGGGCTCGCCGCGGCGGGGCTCCCCGCGTCGCCCGTGGTGCACGGCGACTTCACCACGGAGGGCGGGGCCTCCGCGGCCCGCAGGCTGCTCGCGGAGCACCCGGACATCGACGGCATCTTCGCGGCCTCCGACCTCATGGCGCTCGGCGTGATGGAGGCCCTCCACGCCGCGGGCAAAACGGTCCCCGGGGACGTCGCGGTGATGGGCTACGACAACCACGCGGTCGCCGAGACGGCGCCCACGCCCCTCACCACGATCACGCAGCCCATGGTGGGGATGGCCGTCCGGGCGGGGATGATGCTCCTCGAGGAGATCGAGGCCCCGGGCTCGCACCCGGAGCCCGTCATCTACGCGACCGAACTCGTCGAGCGGGCCAGCACAGCCGTCGCACCTACCGCGTCGGCTGCGAAGGCATAGTCCCAGGCGATGTCGCGCCAGCGTGAATAACGGCCGCTGGCCCCGCCGTGGCCGCCGTCCATCTCGGTCTTCAGGACGATCGGTTCGTCACCCGTGGTCGTCTCGCGCAGCTGCGCCACCCACTTCGCGGGCTCCACGTAGAGCACGCGCGTGTCATTGAAGCTCGTCACCGCAGCGATGCGCGGGTAGGCGACGGGACGCACGGTCTCGTAGGGCGTGTACTCCTTCATGTAGCGGTACACCTGCGGGTCCGTGATCGGGTTGCCCCACTCCTCCCACTCCAGGGCCGAGAGCGGCAGGTCCGGGTCGAGGATCGTCGTGAGGGCGTCCACGAACGGCACCTGCGCCACGATCGCCCGGTACTTCTCCGGCGCCAGGTTCGCCACGGCACCCATGAGCAGACCTCCCGCGGACCCGCCCATCGCCGCGATCCTGTCGGCGTCCACCCACCCCGTGGTGCCGAGGTACGTCGTGGCATCCACGAAGTCCGTGAACGTGTTCTTCTTCGCCAGCTTCTTGCCCTGCTCGTACCAGCTGCGGCCCATCTCGCCGCCACCGCGGATGTGAGCGACGACGAACACGACGCCCCGGTCCAGCAGGGAGAGCCGGGCGATCGAGAACGCCGGATCCATGCTGACCTCGTAGCTGCCGTACGCGTAGATCAGGCCCGGGTTGGACCCGTCCTGGGCGAGGTCCGCGCGGCGGATGACGGACAGCGGGATCAGCGTCCCGTCCGTGGCCGGCGCCCAGTGCCGCTCTGCGACGTAGTCCGCCGGGTCGTAGCCGCCGCGCACCTCGGTCTCCTTGCGCAGCTCCAGCGACCCGTCCTCGAGCACGTAGTCGTAGACGCGCGGCGGTGTGAGGTAGGAGGTGAAGGAGAGGCGGATGACCGGGGAGTCGAACTCGGCGTTGGCGAGGTTGCTCGTGAACAGCTCCTCGGCGAAGTCCGGTTCGGCCGGTACACCCTGCGCGGGCGTCCCGAGCCCCGCCAGGGGCAGGACCTGCACGCGCTGGATGGTGTCCTTGCGCACGGACAGGACGAGGTGGGTGCGGGTGACGGAGGCCCCTTCGACGCGGACGGCGTCGTCGTGCGGGATCACGGTCGTCCATGCCTGCTCGGCGAGGGGCTTCTCGAACTCGCCCGCGGCCACCAGGCTCACCATCGAGTTCTTCGCGTCGCGGTCGTGGGTCAGCAGGTAGTGCGGCACGCCGTCGATGGTGACCGGCTCGGCGTCGTACAGGATGCGCTCGTCGCGGGACAGCAGCGTGGTGAGGCCCCGCTCCGGCGCGGCGAGGTCCAGGACGCGGTACTCGCTGTACTCGGAGCAGCCGATGCTGATGAGCAGCTGCGTCCGGTCGGCCGAGACCTCGAAGCCGGTCCAGAGGGCGACGTCGTCCTCCTGGAAGACGACGACGTCGTCCTCGACGGGAGTCCCCAGGGTGTGCACGCGCACCTGGTAGGGGCGCCAGGAGTCGTCGACGACGGTGTAGTAGACGCGGGTGCCGTCCGGGGAGAAGGCCAGGCCGTAGAAGACGTTCGGCACGGTGTCCGGCAGCAGCTCACCGGTCGCGAGGTCCTTGACGCGCAGCGTGAAGCGCTCGTCGCCGGCGTTGTCCTCGCTGTAGGCCAGCAGCGCGCCGTCCTCGGTGACGGACAGGCCGCCCAGGGAGAAGAACGGCTTGCCCTCGGCGAGTTCGTTGCCGTCGAGCATGATCTGCTCGCCCGGGACGGGCTGTCCGGGGACCACCACGGGCGGCGTCCAGTCGCGGCGGAGGTCGCCGGTGTCCTCGGCGGCGACCCGGCACTGGATGCCGTACTGCTTGCCCTCCTCGGTGCGGGAGTAGTACCACCACCCCTTCTTCCGGGCGGGGACGGACAGATCGGTCTCCTGCGTGCGGTCCTTGATCTCGGCGAAGATGGCCTCGCGCAGCGGCTCCTGGGAGCGGGTGACGGCCTCGGTGTAGGCGTTCTCGCGCTTCAGGTGCTCGACGAGTTCCGGGCTCTCCTTGTCGCGCATCCACTCGTAGTTGTCGACGAACGAGTCCCCGTGATGGGTGCGCAGGTGGGGCACCTTCCGGGCGGGAGCAGGCACAGGGACAGGTACACGAGCGGCGTCAGCGGTCATGGGTCCCATCTTGCCACTGCGCCGCTGCCCCGCCGCTGACACGCTGCCCCGCAGCAGCCCCGCTGCCGCGGCGGTTGACCGTGCTGGGCGGTCGTGCAATTCTGGAGCAGGCTTTTACAGAACGAACGTTCAGTAATTCGTTCGACCGGAGCGGGCCCACGACGACGAGGGAGACGAACATGGCCGAGGCTTTCCTGGTGGGTGGCGTCCGCACCCCCGTGGGCCGCTACGGCGGGGCACTCTCGAGCGTCCGACCGGACGACCTCGCAGCCCTCGTGCTCTCCGCCGTCGTGCAGCGCGCGGGCGTGGACCCGGCCACCGTCGACGAGGTGATCCTCGGTAACGCCAACGGTGCGGGTGAGGAGAACCGCAACGTGGCGCGGCTCGCGTCCCTCCTCGCGGGCTTCCCGGACAGCGTCCCGGGCATCACCGTCAACCGGCTCTGCGCCTCCGGCCTCTCGGCCATCATCATGGCGTCCCACATGGTCAGGGCGGGAGCTGCGGACATCGTCGTCGCGGGTGGTGTCGAGTCCATGAGCCGTGCGCCCTGGGTCATGGAGAAGCCGGACAAGGCGTTCGCCAGGCCGGGAGCGGTGTTCGACACCTCCATCGGGTGGCGCTTCACCAACCCGCTGCTCTCCGCCCGAGACAAGGCCACGTACTCGATGCCGGAGACAGCGGAGGAACTTGCGGCGGTGGACGGCATCACGCGTGACGACGCCGACGCGTTCGCGCTCCGCTCCCACCAGCGGGCCCTCGCGGCCATCGAGGCCGGGCGCTTCGCGGACGAGATCGTCCCCGTGCAGGTGAACCGCGGCAGGACGTCCTTCTCCGTGGACACCGACGAGGGGCCGCGCGCCGACACCACCCTCGAGGCGCTCGCGAAGCTCCGTCCCGTGGTCCGTCCCGACGGCGTCGTCACCGCCGGCAACTCGAGCTCCCTGAACGACGGCGCGTCCGCCGTCATCGTCGCCTCCGAGGCGGCCATCGGACGGTACGGGCTGACGCCGCGCGCCCGCATCCTCGACGGTGCGTCCGCGGGCGTCCCGCCGGAGATCATGGGCATCGGTCCGGTCCCGGCAACGCAGAAGGTCCTCGACCGCACCGGGCTCACCGTCGCGGACCTCGGCGCCGTCGAACTCAACGAGGCCTTCGCGACGCAGTCCCTCGCGTGCATCCGCCGGCTCGGGCTCGACGAGGGGATGGTGAACCGCGACGGCGGGGCGATCGCCCTCGGCCACCCCCTCGGATCCTCCGGCGCCCGGATCGCCGTCACCCTGCTGGGCCGGCTCGAACGGGAACTCTCCGGCCCGGGCCGGCCCCTCGGCCTCGCCACCATGTGCGTCGGTGTCGGCCAGGGCACCGCCATGCTCATCGAGGCCGTCTGATGCCGTCCGCGCTGAAGCTCACCGACGCACCGGACCGGCTCGTCGTCGAACTGCACCGGCCCCAGGTCCGCAACGCCATCGACCGGCAGATGGTCGACGAGCTGCACGCGGTATGCCAGGACCTCGAAGGGACGCCGCGCACGCTCATCCTCACCGGGTCCGACGGCGTCTTCGCCTCGGGCGCCGACATCGCCGAGCTGCGCGAACGCCGGCGCGACGACGCCCTCGCCGGAATCAACTCGACGCTCTTCGCGCGCATCGCCGCGCTGCCCATGCCCGTCATCGCGGCCCTCGACGGGTTCGCGCTCGGCGGCGGCGCGGAACTCGCCTTCGCCGCCGACTTCCGCCTGGGGACGCCCCGCCTCAGAATAGGCAACCCGGAGACCGGCCTCGGCATCCTGCCCGCCGCCGGCGCCACCTGGCGGCTCAAGGAGCTCGTGGGGGAACCCCTCGCCCTGGAGATCCTCCTCACCGGGCGCATCCTCTCCGCGGAGGAGGCCCTGGACGCACGCCTCGTCACGGCGATCCACGCGCCCGAGGACCTCCTGCCGGCGGCCCACGCGCTCGCCGACCGCATCGGACGGCAGGACCCGCTCGCCGTCCGCATCACCAAGAGCGTCTTCCACGCGCCCCGGGACGCGCACCCGGTGATCGACCAGCTGGCGCAGTCCGTCCTCTTCGAGTCCGACGCGAAGTTCGACCGCATGCAGCGGTTCCTCGACCGGAAGAAGGACGCATGACCAGCAACCCCGCCGGCAGCACCGCGAGCACTCCCGCCGGTGTCCCCGCGCGCATCGGTGTCCTCGGCGGCGGCCGCATGGGGGCCGGCATCGCCCACGCGTTCTGCCTCGCCGGGTCGGGCGTCCTCGTCGTCGAACGGGACGGCGCCGCCGCCGAGGCCGGCCTCGGACGCGTGACCCGGGCCCTCGCCGGCAGCGTCGAGCGCGGGACGACGACGGCGCCGCTCGCGGACCTCGAGGCCCGGATCTCCGTGTCCACGGACTACGCCTCATTCGCGGGATGCGGCCTGGTGGTGGAGGCCGTGCCTGAGGATCCGGCCCTGAAGCGGCAGGCGCTGCGGGCCGTCGAGGACGTGCTCGACGACGACGCCTGGCTGGCGACGAACACCTCGTCCCTGTCCGTCGACGCGCTCGCCGGCGCCCTGCGGCGCCCCTCCCGGTTCTGCGGACTCCACTTCTTCAACCCCGTGCCGGCGTCGGCCCTGGTCGAGGTGGTCCTCGGCACGCAGACGTCCGCCGAGCTCGAGGAGGCGGCCCGGTCCTGGGTGGCCGCGCTCGGCAAGACGTCCGTCGTCGTCCGCGACACCCCCGGGTTCGCGAGCTCGCGGCTCGGCGTGGCCATCGCCCTGGAGGCGATGCGCATGCTCGAGGAGGGCGTCGCCACGGCGGAGGACATCGACGCCGCCATGGTGCTCGGCTACCGGCACCCCGTCGGCCCGCTGCGCACCACCGACCTCGTGGGCCTCGACATCCGCCTCGGCATCGCCGAATACCTCGAGGCAACCCTCGGGGCCCGCTTCAGTCCGCCCGCGATCCTCCGGGAGAAGGTGGCGCGCGGCGAGCTCGGGCGCAAGAGCGGCCGAGGCTTCTTCGACTGGGACGACGCCCCGCCGTCGCCCGCCGCCGACCAGAACCCCCAGCGCCCATCCCGGCAGCACCAGTGAAAGGCGAGCGGACCATGACAACCGCCCCGGAACGAGTACAGATCGACGTCGTCCCCAGCTTCCTCGAGGACGCCTGGTGGGCGCCCGAGCGGACGGCCGCGGCGGGCGACGGGACGGTGGTGCGGGACGCCAGCACCGGCGAGGACCTCGCCCTCGTCAGCACCGCCGGCATCGACACCGCCGCCGCCGTCCGCTTCGCGCGGACCACGGGCCAGGCGGCGCTCGGCCGGTTCACGTTCCACGAACGCGCGCTGAAGCTCAAGGAGCTCGCGCAGTACCTCAACGCGCAGCGCGAGCCGCTGTACGAACTGTCGGCGAAGACCGGCGCCACGAGGATCGACTCGATGGTGGACATCGACGGCGGCATCGGCGTGCTGTTCACCTTCGGGTCCAAGGGGCGCCGCGAGCTGCCGAACTCCCACGTCATCGTGGACGGCCCGCCCGAGGTGTTGTCCAAGGACGGCTCCTTCCTCGGCACGCACATTCACACGCGCATCCCCGGCGTCGCAGTGCAGATCAACGCGTTCAACTTCCCGGTGTGGGGCATGCTCGAGAAGCTCGCTCCCGCGTTCCTCGCCGGGGTGCCCACGATCGTGAAGCCGGCAACGCCGACCGGCTTCCTGACGGCCGCCGTCGTGAAGCTCATCATCGGCTCCGCGATCCTCCCCGAGGGGTCCCTGCAGCTCATCTCCGGTCCGGCCCGCGACATCCTCGACCACCTCGACTACCGCGACCTCGTGTCCTTCACCGGCTCGGCATCCACCGCCAACCACCTGAAGTCCCACCCGTCCGTCGAGCGCGGCGGCGTCCGCTTCACGTGCGAGACCGATTCCCTGAACGCCGCCATCCTCGGACCTGACGCTGTGCCGGGTACCCCCGAGTTCGAGGCCTTCATCAAGTCCCTGGTCACGGAGATGACGGTCAAGGCCGGGCAGAAGTGCACGAGCATCCGCCGGTCCATCGTCCCGGAGGCGCTGGTCGACGACGTCGTGCGCGCCGCGGGCGAACGGATCCGTGCGCGTGTGACGCTGGGCGACCCGCGGGCCGACGGCGTCACCATGGGTGCCCTCGCATCGCTCGCCCAGCTCGAGGGCGTGCAGGACGCCGTCCGCGAACTCCTCGACGGCGGGGCCTCCCTGGCCTACGGCTCCCTGGACGCGCCCGACGTCGTGCTCGCCGACAGCACGACGGGCAAGGCGCCCGACGGCGCGTTCATGGCGCCGGTGCTGCTCACCTGGAAGGACGTCGAGGCCGGCGCCCTGCACTCCGTGGAGGCATTCGGCCCGGTCGCTTCCGTCATCGGCTACGAGGACCTCGCGCACGCCGTCCACCTCGCCGCCCTGGGCTCGGGTTCCCTCGTCGCCACCGTGTGCACCAATGACCCGGCGGTGGCGCAGGAACTCGTCCTCGGGATCGCCGCACACCACGGCCGCGTCCTCGTCCTCAACCGCGAGGACGCGCGCAGTTCCACGGGCCACGGGTCGCCGGTCCCGCACCTCGTGCACGGCGGTCCGGGGCGCGCGGGCGGCGGCGAGGAGCTCGGAGGGATGCGTTCCGTGCTGCACCACATGCAGCGCACCGCCGTGCAGGGCTCGCCCAACATGCTCACGAGCATCACGGGGGAGTGGCACACGGGCGCCGACCGCCGGTTCGACGACGTGCACCCGTTCCGGAAGGACCTGGCGACGCTGCGCATCGGGGACGCCGTCCGCTCGGAGCTGCGGCGGGTGGCGCTGGAGGACATCGCGTCCTTCGCCGAGACCACGGGCGACACCTTCTACGCGCACACCGACGAGGAGGCGGCGGCGGCGAACCCGTTCTTCCCGGGGATCGTGGCGCACGGGTACCTGCTGCTGTCCTGGGCAGCGGGCCTGTTCGTGGACCCCGCGCCCGGGCCCGTGCTCGCGAACTACGGCCTGGAGAACCTCCGGTTCATCACGCCCGTCGCTGCAGGGGACTCCATCCGCGTGACCCTGACGGCGAAGCGCATCACGCCGCGGGAGACGGACGAGTACGGTGAGGTCGCATGGGACGCCGTCCTGCACAACCAGGACGACGAGATCGTGGCGACGTACGACGTCCTGACCCTCGTCCGGAAGTAGCCCGCCCCTCTCCTGGCCCCTTCGCCACTGCTGCTGCCCACCGACCCGCCGGTCCCCGTGGGCAGCAGCATTCATGCCCACCGAAACCGGTCAGCCACTGGGCTGCCGTGTGGCCACCGCGGCGCGCACGAGCGTCAGGAAGTGATCCGGCTGCCGGGTCAGCAGGGCATGGGTCACGCGGAGGACCGGGATGCCCCGGGTGGTGAGCAGATTCCAGCGGCGCCGGTCCTCCTCGAACTCCCGGCGGTCGCTGTGGTACTCCCGCCCGTCCGCCTCGATACCGAGGACGCCGTCGACGTACAGATCGAGCCGGCCGACCCCCGGCACGTACACCTGCGACTGCGTGCTGAACCCTGCGGACCGGAGATGATAGCGAGCCACGGTCTCGATGAGGGACTGCGACTGCGGATCGACGAGATCGACGATCCGCCGGAGCGGGGCATCCCTCCGTCCTCCCACCGCACCCCGTAGCCGGCCGAGCGGCACGTGGCCGAGCACGACGGCGGATTCGACGACGCAGAGGGCGTCGAGCTCCGGGACGCAGCGCATGGCCTGGAGGCAGATCCGCAGGGGCGTGAGCGGACCCTCCGTCCGGTGCACGCGGAACCTGGCGTCGAGGGGGCGGCCGTGGTTGACGCTCGCGTGGATCAGTGACGGCTCCTGAAGGACCCACAGTCCGAGACGCCGCGCAGCGCTGATGCAGGCGAGGTCGGCGTGCTCGCAGGTCGCCGCCAGGAGATCGCCGGCATCACCGGGCAGGCAATACACGCCGCGGACCGGGCGCAGCACCTCCCCGCGATCCACCGCCAGCCGGAGCCGATAGGGGGTGACGCCGGCCCGGAGGAGCTTCTTGCTGCGGGCTACTCCGCCGAAGGTCTCCAGTGCTGCGCGAGGGTCCATGAGGGGACCCTGCCAGCACCATCGCCGCGCGGGCGCACGACGACGGCCTATGTGGACGAGTGCGGAGCGTTCGCCGTCGTGCCCCACCGGGACGGGCCCCGGGCGATCGAGCGTTCGCCGTCGTGCCCACTGGACCCCGGGAGTCGGTGGGCATGACGCATGGTGCCCACCGAACGCCGCACCTCGGTGGGCTGGAGAGGAATCCGCGGCGGGATCAGGACCGGCCGGACGCTCAGCGCCGGTGCAGGCCGTCGAACACCATGTGGATGACGTCGTCGGAGAGTTTCTCCGCCGTCAGGGGCCCTCCCGGCTTGTACCACTCGACGATCGAGTTGATGGTCCCGAAGATCAGCCGGGTGGTTGTCCTCGGGTCGATGTCCTTGCGGATGGACCCCTCGTGCCGCGCCGCGTCGACGAGACCCGCCACCTCGCGGTCGAAGGCCCGACGCCGCTCCAGCGCCTCACGCTCGATCTCCGTGTTGCCGCGGAGCCGCAGCAGCAGCGTGACGAACGGGAGCCGCTCGGTCAGGACGGCGACGGTGCCCCGCAGCACGAACTCGAGCCGGGCGTCCGCGGGACCGGAGTGCGCTCCCGGCTCCTGCAGCACGGCTTCCAGACCGCCGAGGGCATGGTCGAGGGCCAGCCGGAGGAGGTCGCCCTTGGAAGGCACGTGGTGGTAGATCGCGGACTTGCTGATGCCGAGCTCCTCGGCGAGCATCCCCATCGACGTGGCCTCGTACCCGTACCGGTTGAAGGCCGTGACGGCGACGGCGAGGACCGACCGCTGGTCGTACCCGGGGCGTCCCCGCCGTGCGGTGGCGGCAGGGCGGGCTCCGTCGACGGTCATGCGCTCATTTTTGCACGACCGTTCGGTCGGCCGCTGGTGTGCGGACTCCCGTCATCTCACTCTCGACGGGTGATAGTTAGCTTGCCTAGTAAGTAGTACCCTTATCACTGTCACCTGCTCCACGTCGAAAGGGCGCTCCCGTGCAAACGACCTCCTGGGATCTCCGCCTGCGGGCGCTCATCGTCTTCCGTGCCACCGAGGGCCGCGACCCGCATTTCAGGGCATCCACCCCGGGCGAGCACCGCCTGGCGATGTGGCTCGACGAACAGCGCAAAGCCGCCCGCGCCGGGCGCCTGACGGTCGCGCATCGTGCGAAGCTCTGCGCCGCGGGGGTGCTCTCCGAGGAGCCCGTCGAGCGCGAGCGCACCGGAGCCGCCTGGCTGAAGGTCGACAGCATCTCCGAGTTCCTCGAGGACGAGGGCCGGCTGCCCTCGCTCTCGTCCCCCGCATCGGTCGGGGAGAAGCGTCTCGCTGCCTGGATGAATGCCCAGCTCTCCTCGCGGGCCGTGGACAACGGACCCGTCCGAGCGCTGCGGGAGCTCCTGGCCGGGAGCCAGGACAGCCGGGACGCGCCGCTGGCCCACGCCGGCTGACCGCCGCCCCCATGCGCCCCCCGTCCACGATCCGTGGATCAGTGACATCTCCCGGCACCTCGTCGCCCCCCCGTAACACCCCTCACGCTGCACGCACCGGCGCCGCCCCCCGCATGCCTCCTCGACCGTTGACTGCCCTCGCCCGCCCTCCCTATACTGAACGAACGGTCGGTAAATAAACCGGACGTCCGGACGAGCGAGGCAGGCACCATGACGGCTACAGCGATCGAGACCCGCGCGGACCACGACGCCGCCGGCGAGAGGATCTTCAACGACCTCATCGCCCAGGACTCCCGGATCGAGCCGCGCGACTGGATGCCCGCGGACTACCGCAAGTCCCTGACCCGCCAGATCTCCCAGCACGCGCACTCCGAGATCATCGGCATGCAGCCGGAGGCGAACTGGATCACGCGTGCGCCGTCCCTCAAGCGCAAGGCCGTGCTCATGGCGAAGGTCCAGGACGAGGCCGGGCACGGGCTCTACCTGTACTCCGCCGCGGAGACCCTCGGCACCCCGCGGGAGCAGATGACCGAGGACCTGATCGCCGGCAAGGCACGCTACTCGAGCATCTTCAACTATCCCGTCCTGACCTGGGCGGACATCGGGGCCATCGGGTGGCTCGTCGACGGGGCGGCCATCTGCAACCAGGTGCCCCTCTGCCGCGCCTCCTACGGTCCGTACGGACGAGCGATGGTCCGCATCTGCAAGGAGGAGTCCTTCCACCAGCGGCAGGGCTTCGAGATCCTGCTCGAACTCGCCAACGGCACTCCCGAGCAGCGCGCCATGGCCCAGGACGCCGTCGACCGCTGGTACGCGCCGTCGCTCATGATGTTCGGTCCGCCGGACGACGACTCACCCAACTCGCAGAAGTCGATGGAGTGGAAGATCAAGCGCTTCTCCAACGACGAACTGCGGTCCCGCTTCGTCGGCATGATGGTCGAGCAGATCAAGGTCCTCGGTCTCGAGCTGCCGGACAGGGACGTCCGCTTCGACGAGGAGACCGGCCGGTGGCAGTACGGACCCCTCGACTGGAACGAGTTCAAGGAAGTCCTCGCAGGCCGCGGCCCCTGCAACGCGCAGCGCATGGAACGGCGCCGCGAGGCCCATGAGGACGGCGCCTGGGTCCGCGAGGCCGCGTCGGCCTACGCGGCCCGCCAAGCAGCGAAGCACACGACGGCGAAGGTGGCCTAGATGACCGGCGGATCGACCACGGGCGACGACGGCGCGACGGCTCCGTCGTCGGGTCTCCACGAGGACCGCGCGGCCTGGCCGCTCTGGGAGGTCTTCGTGCGGTCCTCGCGCGGGCTCTCGCACGTGCACGCCGGGTCGCTGCACGCGCCCGACGCCGCGATGGCCCTCCGCAACGCGCGCGACCTGTACACGCGCCGCAACGAGGGTGTGAGCCTCTGGGTGGTCCCGGCGTCGTCGATCATCACCAGCGATCCGGACGCGAAGGGCGCGTTCTTCGAGTCCCCGCAGGGCAAGGACTACCGCCACGCAACGTACTACACGAAGAGCGAGGGGGTGAAGCACCTGTGAGCGAGGCGAACGCCAGTGCCACCCGCATCACCCCGGGCAACGCGCTGCGGCCCGAGGACATCGCGCTCCAGGACACGACGCCCGGCGACGCCGTCGCCCGGTACGCGCTGGGGCTCGGCGACGACGCCCTGATCCTCGCGCAGCGCCTCGGCTGGTGGATCTCCCGGGCGCCGGAACTCGAGGAGGACGTGGCGCTGGCGAACATCGCGCTGGACCAGATCGGTCACGCCCGGTCCTTCCTGACCTACGCGGGCCGCGCCTGGGACAGGACCGAGGACGACCTCGCCTACTTCCGCCGCGAGCCCGAGTTCCGCTCGGTGCACCTCGTGGAGCAGCCCAACGGTGACTTCGCCCGCACTATCGCCCGGCAGTTCGTCGTCGCGCTCTACCAGTGGGAGCTCTACTCCCGCCTCGTCCACTCGAGCGATCCGACCCTCGCCGCGATCGCCGCGAAGGCCGTCAAGGAGGTCGACTACCACCGCGACCACGCCACCCAGTGGGTCCTGCGCCTCGCGCTCGGCACCGAGGAGTCACGCCGACGCATGATCGCGGGCCTCCGGCTGACCTGGCCCTACGTGGAGGAGCTGTTCACCGACTACCCGCCCATCGACGAGGTGGGCGACGCCGGGGTGCGCCCGAGCGACCTCCGCGACCCCTTCGACAGCGCTGTGGGCGCCGTCCTCGCCGAAGCGGAACTCGAGGTCCCCGCAGTACCCGGCGCCACCGGTGGTGGACGCCTCGGTCGCCACAGCGAGCACCTCGGCTACATCATCGCCGAGCTGCAGGTCCTGGCCCGCGAGCATCCCGGCGCGTCCTGGTGAGCGCGCCATGGTGAGGTCCTGATGGTGACCGGGACGCAGATGCGGCCCTCTGCGGCGCCCGACGCCGCGGTGTGGGACGTCGCGGCGTCGGTCTGCGACCCGGAGATCCCGGTCCTCACCATCGAGGACCTCGGGGTCCTGCGCGAGGCGCACGTGGCGCCGTCGGGCCGGGTCGAGGTGACGATCACCCCCACCTACTCGGGCTGCCCGGCGATGGACGCCATCCGTGACGACGTCACGTCGGCGCTCCGTGCGGCGGGGTACGACGACGTCACCGTGCGGCTGGTGCTCGCGCCGGCCTGGACCACGGACTGGCTCAGCGATGACGGCAAGGCGAAGCTCGCGCAGTACGGCATCGCGCCCCCCACGGGGAAGGCCGCCGTCGGGCCGGTGCGCATCGGCCTGAGCGTCAAGTGCCCCCAGTGCTCGTCCCTGAACACCCGCGAGCTCACCCGCTTCGGGTCCACCTCCTGCAAGGCGCTGTACGTGTGCAACGACTGCAGGGAACCCTTCGACTACTTCAAGGTGCATTGATGGCCGTTGTCCTCGCCCCCTCCACCAAGCGGCGGAGTGCCTTCCACACGCTCACCGTGCGCGGCGTCCGCCGGCTCACGGAGGACGCCGTCGAGGTGACCCTCGACGTCCCTCCGCACCTGCACGACGCGTTCGGGTACCTGCCCGGGCAGTACGTCGCGCTGCGCACCACGCTCGACGTCGACGGCGAGCCGCGGGAGGTCCGCCGCAGCTACTCGATCTGCGCCGACCCCCGCCCGGGTGAGCTGCGCGTCGCCGTGAAACGCGACCTCGGCGGCGTCTTCTCCACCTGGGTGAACGAGTCCCTGCAGGCGGGGGACACCCTCGAGGTCATGAGCCCGCTCGGGCAGTTCACCCCGCGCACGACGCCCGGCCAGGAGGCGGTCTCGTTCGTCGCCGTCGCGGCCGGTTCCGGCATCACCCCGGTGATCGCGATCGCCCGATCCATGCTCGCCGGCGGCCCGAACGTGCGCTTCGACCTCGTCTACGCGAACCGGGCCGCGATGGACGTCATGTTCCTCGAGGAACTCGCGGACCTGAAGGACCGCTACCCCGCCCGCTTCGCACTGCACCACGTCCTGTCCCGCGAGCAGCGCATCTCGCCCCTGCTCTCGGGCAGGATCGACGCCGACAAGCTGGAGCAGTTGCTCGGCACGGTCATCGACGCCGATCACGTGGACGAGTGGTTCCTCTGCGGGCCGTTCGAACTCGTGCAGCTGTGCCGGGACTTCCTCTCAGCACGCGGCGTGCCCGCGGAGAAGGTGCGCTTCGAACTCTTCACGACCGGCGAGCCCACCCGGCCGGAGGGCAGCCACGGACACCCGGTGGCGCCGGCGGACGCCGGCGAGAACTACACCATCTCCTTCAACCTCGACGGCCTGCAGGGCTCCGTGCAGAGCCCCACCCACGCCCGCGAGTCGATCCTCAACGCGGCCCTCAGGGTGCGCCCCGACGTGCCCTTCGCGTGCGCCGGCGGGGTGTGCGGGACGTGCCGGGCGAAGCTCGTCACGGGCACCGTGAGCATGGAGGAGAACTACGCGCTCGAACCCGACGAACTGGCCGCCGGGTACGTCCTCACGTGCCAGGCCCACCCCACGAGCGACGCCGTCGCCGTCGACTACGACGCCTGAGAGGCAGCCATGACCGCCCCCTCCACGACCACCCCGTCAGGCAGTGAACCTCACGCCGGCATGATCCGGCTCAGCATCGATGGCGGGATCGCCGAGGTGGTGCTGGACGCGCCGTACCGTCTCAACGCCGTGGACGAGCCGGCGCTCACCGAGCTCTCGGACGCCTACGACGCCGCCGCCGCCGGGGTGCGGGACGGTTCCGTGCGCGCGCTCGTCCTGCGGGGGGAGGGGCGCGCGTTCTGCGCGGGCCGGGACCTCGGCTCGATCGAACCCGGGGCCGACGACGCCTTCGCGTTCCTGGACGCCACGCTCACACCGCTGCTGAAGAAGATGGCGGACTTCCCCGCACCGACCTTCGCGGCGGCGCAGGGCGCCTGCCTCGGCGTCGGACTGGGCCTGCTGCTCGCGACGGACGTCGTCTACGTCGCGGAGAACGCGAAGATCGGATCCCCGTTCGCCGCCCTCGGACTGGCGCTGGACTCCGGGGGGCACTGGCTGTTCACGGAGCGGCTCGGCCCGCACCGGGCCCTGGACCTGATGTACACGGGCGACCTCATGACCGGAGCGGAGGCGGTGGCCGGCGGACTCTTCAGCCGCGCCGTGCCCGCCGGGGAGCTGCTCGAGTTCACGCGGTCGAAGGCCGCGCGGGCGGCCGGCGGTCCGCTGCAGGCGCTCGTCGCCTCGAAGCGCCTCGTCGCGCGGATCCGCGACGAGCGGCTGGGCCTGTGGCAGGCCGTCAGCGGCGAGAACGACGTCCAGGGTGTGCTCGGGGCCTCCGACGACTACCGCGAGGGCCTCGAGGCGTTCCGGGAGAAGCGGCCGCCGCGCTTCGGCGCCTGACGCCCGGCGCGGGGTACACGGACCTACCCGGCGGAACGGCGCGTGAAGACCAGGTGCACGATGCCCGTCGGTGAGGGGGTCGCCTCGATCTCGAAGCGCTCCTCGAGCCCTTCGAGTCCGGCCCACAACCGTTCGCCCCGGGCCAGCACGATCGGGACGAGGACCACGTGCAGGTGGTCGATCAGGTCGGCTTCGAGGAACTGGCGCACCGTGATGGCGCCGCCGCCAATCCGCACGTCGAGGCCGCCGGCCAGGGCGCGGGCCCGCTCCAGCGCCGTGGCGGGGTCCGCGTCGACGAAGTGGAACGTCGTCCCGCCCTCCATCTCGAGGACCGGCCGGGGGTGGTGCGTCAGCACGACGACGGGGGTGTGGAAGACGGGGTTCTCACCCCACCAGCCCTTCCACTCCTCGTCCTCCCACGGGCCGCGCTGCGGGCCAAACTTGTTGCGCCCCATGATCTCCACGCCGATCCCGGGACCCCAGGCGGCGGCGAACGCGTCGTCGACGCCAAAGGAACCCGTACCTTCCCCGTGAAGACCCATCGCGCGGAAGGTACGCGTCCCGATCGCCCACTCCATGAGCCGTGAGCCGGCATGGCCGAACGGGGCGTCGAGGCTCTGGCCCTCGCCGGTGGCGAAGCCGTCGAGGGAGACCGAGAAGTTGTGGACGCGGACGAGGGACATGGGGTCTCCTTCTTGATGGTCACGATGATCGAACGCTGCGAGTGACGACCGACTGTAGAGAACCCGACCCAGGATGTACATGGCATCGTTCGGCGGGAAGCCTCGACGACCTCGGCTGGCGTTGGACTTCGGAAGAAGCCGGCCGTTCACGGGACGAGAGGCCATGGGTTGGTCACGGAGGTCGCCCCTGTCAGCTCGTCAGCAGCAAGACCGACATCCAGGGCGTGCCTGGGTTCTCGGACGACTCTTGGAAGGTTGCGAGACGTTCCGGCGCAAGTGGGCGCCGCGGTTTGGCGCCTGGCCTTCCGTCCCATCCGCCGGCATTGTCGCCAGCGCCAAGCACGTCGTCGTGCCATGACTGCATGAACCGTGTACAGGTTGGGTCTGTCGAGCTATAGGGCGCACCGAATTCTCGCCGTCGTTCTCGCACGTTGTATCTACATTTCTGCGCACACAGATGCACCGCACGAGGGAGGATCGCCTTTCAGGGAAGCTGAGGCCTAGGGCTCGCCACACTAGTGTTGGTAGCCCTTGCTGAGCTTGTTGCTATAGTTCGTCCGGGGGACTGACCTGTCATTTGGTCTGACGCAGGGCTATATCTCAGTGATGCAGCGGCAGAGACGCCACCCAGAGACATCAGCCAAAGTAGTTAGACAGGATCAGCAATGACAGAGAATTCAACCGTGCCGAGCGCTCCGCGTAACGGCAAAGCCGAAGCAGCAGCGGACAAGGCCTACCGCAAGGCCACGCGGCCCTGGTACAAGAAGAAGCGCTTCCTGCTACCTCTGATCATTGTGGGAATCATGATCATCTCGGGGCTTATCAACGGTGGTCAGGACGACACTTCAACCGCCGTCGCTCCTAGCGCCGATACATCGGTAGTGGCATCTGCTGCGGCTTCCCCTGCAGAGACGGCTTCCCCTGCAGAGACGGCTCCCCCCGCAGAAGCTGCGGCACCCGAAATCCCTACCGAGTACAAGTCTGCACTGAATAAGGCGGAGTCCTACTCCGAGACTATGTACATGAGCAAAGCTGGCATCTACGAGCAACTCACATCGGAATTTGGTGAGAAGTTCTCGCCTGAGGCAGCGCAATACGCGGTTGATAACCTCAAAGCGGACTACAACGCAAACGCCCTCGAGAAGGCCAAGGACTACCAGGAGACTATGTCCATGTCTCCCGAAGGCATCCGCGAGCAGCTGACGTCGGAGTTCGGTGAGAAGTTCACGCCCGAGGAAGCCGACTACGCGATTCAAAACCTGAGCTAGAAGCCGCCAAACTGAAGGGGCTCCCATTTGGGGGCCCCTTCACTGTGTGATGACCTGAACGTGAGACTTCATGGAATGTCATGTGTGTCTATCGTCTGCGCGGGATTCCTGGGCTGTGATTCAACAATGTTCGGCCTGCCGGAAATGTGCACGATCAGCGCCAATACCAAGGACCCCAGTCCAAACTGCAGGTGCTCAGCGCGTGTCGAGATCCTCGAAGACGAGGAAGGTCTGCGTATCGAGGACGCCGGGCATCGACTGCAGCTGGTCGAAGATCACCCGCCGTAGCCCCACGTTGTCCTCCGCCCGCACTAGGAGGATGACGTCGAAGTCCCCGCCGACGAGCGCGATGTGGTGGATCTCCGGGACGCTGCGCAGCCTGTCGCGGAGCTCCCGCCACGAGTGCTGCCGTACCTTGAGGGTGACGTAGGCGGAGGACCGGAGGCCTGCCTTCGCAGGGTCGATGATGGCCGTGAAGCGCGTCAGCACGCCGTCCTCGGTGAGCTTCGCGATGCGGGAGTAGGCGTGCGCCCGCGAGATGTGCACGCGCTCCGCCACCGACGTCACCGATTGCCGGCCGTCCCGCGTGAGTTCGGCGAGGATCTTCCGATCGACGTCGTCGAGCACTCCGTCCACCACGTGTCCACGCTCCTTCGCGTAATGCAGGTCACACTGCCGATTCGTCCAAAGAATACAGCCCTTCAAGCGCGAAGATCCACACTTCAGGGACTCCGTGGATACAAAAGATGCCCGCTGGCCATACTGGTCTCACACAGCATCCAGTGTCGGGGCTACCGCTCCGCGCCGGGAACGAACTGCCGCTGCAGCGGCTGGTGATGGAGGCGGAATGAGTACGGCAACGAACGACGGCCGCGGCAGCATGACGGGCGGTGCCCCCCGCGGAGGGATGCACGACGGCGGCACGACGCCGACGGCGGGCAGCGCCCTGCTCCCGTCCGCGGAGCCCGTGCAGCTGGTCGGTCCGGACGGACATCATCGTGCCGACGAGCGGTACCCGCTTCCCGACGGCGATCTGCTGCTCGGCGCCTACGGCCGACTCGTGGCCGGGCGTCGCATCAACGACCAGGCCAACGCGCTCGTCCGCCAGGGCCGCATGGCCGTGTACCCCTCCTCCCACGGCCAGGAGGCCTGCCAGGTCGCCGCCGCCGTCGTCCTCGGCGACGAGGACTGGCTCTTCCCGACCTACCGGGACACCGTCGCTGTCATCACGCGCGGCGTCGACCCGCTCCAGGTCCTCACGCTCCTCCGCGGGGACTGGCACGGCGGGTACGACCCGCACGAGCACCGTGTCGCTACCCAGGCCACACCGCTGGCCACGCAGCTGCTCCACGCCGTCGGCGTCGCCCACGCGGCGAAGCTCCGCGGCGAGTCCACGGTGGTCCTGGCCATGTGCGGTGACGGCGCGACGAGCGAGGGTGACTTCCACGAGGCCCTGAACTTCGCCGCCGTGTTCCACGTGCCCGTCGTGTTCTTCGTGCAGAACAACGAGTTCGCGATCTCCGTGCCCCTCCGGAACCAGAGCGTCGCACCGTCCCTCGCGCACAAGGCGATCGGGTACGGCATGCCGGGGGAGCGCGTGGACGGCAACGACCTCGCCGCGCTCCTGGCGGTCCTCGGCCGCGCCGTGCAGCGGGCCCGCGACGGCGGCGGCCCGACGCTCGTCGAAGCCCACACCTACCGCATGCAGGCGCACACCAACGCGGACGACGCGACCCGCTACCGCTCGGCCGACGACGTCGAGCGCTGGGTGCCGAAGGACCCGATCCTCCGCATGCGCACCTACCTGCGGGGCCTGGACCTGCTGACGGCCGAGGTGGAGCAGTCCCTGGCCGAGGCGGCGGATGCGATCGCCGCCGCCATCCGGAAGGGACTCAACACGGAGGTCACGGTGAACCCTGCCGAGCTGTTCGAGTACGTGTACACGGAGAAGACGAGCCAGCTGCGCGAACAGGCCGAGCAGCTGCGCGAGGAACTGGCGCGGGACGCCGCCGGCAGCGGGACCACCACGGGTGACACGAAGGCGGACGGACGATGACGCAGACCACGGAGGCGCCCACCGGAGGCGCCGCGACGAGGCCCGACCCCGTGCCGGCGCCGGGAGGACGCGTGATGTCCACGTTCGCCAAGGCACTCAACGCCGCGCTCGCGGACTCCATGGCGGCCGACGCGTCCGTGCTGATGTTCGGCGAGGACGTGGGGACGCTCGGCGGCGTCTTCCGCATCACGGACGGCCTGACGGCCCGCTTCGGCGATGAGCGCTGCTTCGACACCCCGCTCGCGGAGGCCGGCATCATGGGCATGGCCATCGGCATGGCGATGAACGGCATGAAGCCCGTCGTCGAGATGCAGTTCGACGCCTTCGCCTACCCGGCCTTCGAGCAGGTGGTCAGCCACGTCGCGAAGATGCCCAACCGCACCAGGGGCAAGGTCCGCCTGCCCCTCGTCATCCGGATCCCGTACGCCGGCGGCATCGGCGGCGTGGAACACCACTGCGACTCCTCCGAGGCGTACTACGCGCACACCCCCGGCCTGACGGTCCTGGCTCCCGCGAGCGTCCGGGACGCGTACTTCATGCTCCGCGAGGCCATCACGTCCCCGGACCCCGTGGTGTTCCTGGAACCGAAGAAGCTGTACTGGTCCAAGGAGGAGGTGGACCTCGCGGAACTGCGCAGGACCTTCGAGGCCGGAGAGGCGCCCCGGCGGATCGGCAAGGCCGTCGTCGCCCGCCCCGGGAGCGACGCGACCCTCATCAGCTACGGCCCGTCGGTGCCGACGGCGCTCGCCGCGGCTGCCGCGGCCGCCGAGGAGGGCCGGTCCATCGAGGTCATCGACCTCCGCTCCATCGTGCCGTTCGACGACGAGACCGTCTGTGCCAGCGTCCGCCGGACCGGCCGCGCCGTCGTCGTCGCGGAAGCGCCGGGCTTCGCGTCCGTGGCCTCGGAGATCGTGGCTCGCGTGCAGGAACGCTGCTTCCATTCCCTCGCGGCCCCCGTGCTCCGCGTCACCGGGTTCGACATCCCGTACCCCTCACCCAAGCTGGAGCACTTCTACCTGCCGAGCGTCGACCGCATCCTCGACGCCGTGGACGCCCTGCAGTGGGAGGACTGACATGAGCACGCCCACCGTCGATTCCGGCCTCCAGGTCTTCACCCTCCCCGACCTCGGAGAGGGGCTGACCGAGGCCGAACTGGTGTCCTGGCTCGTCGCCGAGGGCGACCCCGTGGCCGTCGACCAGCCCATCGCCGAGGTCGAGACCGCCAAGTCGGTCGTCGAGGTCCCCTCGCCCTTCGCCGGGACCGTCGCCGTGCTGCACGGCAGGCCCGGTGAGATGCTCGACGTCGGCGCCCCGTTCCTCTCCGTCCGGGCCGACGGCGTCCCTCCGGAAGCGGTGCGGAGCGCTGCTGCGGCCACCAGCCCGGTCGTCCGAACCGCTGCGGCGGACCTCCGCGAGGAATCCGGTGTCCCTGCGGCCGCCACCCGGGATGGTGGCGACGCCCCGGCGGCCGGCGAGGGCTCGGGCAACGTGCTGATCGGCTACGGCACTCCGGGCGGCCTCGCGGGTGGTCGCACCCGACCGCGCAAGGGCCCGGCTGGGGGACCTGCCTCACCGGCGACTGTCTCCGTTCCGCCCGCCGCGCAGGCCGCGCCCGTTCCGCCCGCTTCCACTCCGGCAGCCTCGACGGCCCCGATGTGCGTGTCGCCGCTGGTGCGGAAACTCGCGCGGGACAACGGTGTGCGGCTCGGCGACCTCCGCGGATCGGGGGAGCACGGGTTGATCCTCCGCCGCGACGTGGAGCAGGCGATCGCTGCGGGGACGGCGACGGCCATCGAGGCCACCGAAGAAACGGCCGTGGCAGCCCCGGAGACGGCACCGGACACCCCCGGTGCACTGACAGGCCGCGCGCCGAGTGACCGTGATGCGCCGTCCGGCGCCCCGCTCGATTCCCGCTCCGGGCTCGCGGTCCTCGAGCGCACCCCGCTGAGGGGCGTCCGGCGGACGATCGCCGAGGCGATGACGCGCAGCCGGCGCGAGATCCCCGAGGCCACGGTCTGGGTGGACGTCGACGCCACCGCCCTCGTGGAGCTGCGGGCGGCGATGAAGCGCAGGACCCCGGACGCGGTGCCGGGCCTCCTCGCCTTCGTGGCGCGGTTCGTCGTGGCGGGCCTGGCCCGCTACCCGGGACTGAACAGCCGGATCACGACGGGAGACGACGGCACCCTGGAGATCGTGCGGGTGGACGGCGTGAACCTCGGGATCGCGGCGCAGACCGATCGCGGTCTCGTGGTGCCGAGCGTCCGCCGCGCCGACACCCTGTCCGCGCGTGGGCTCGACACCGAGATCCGCCGCCTGGCCGCCCTGGCCCGCGAGGGCAGGGCCACGCCGTCGGACCTGTCCTCCGGCACCTTCACCCTGAACAACTACGGGGTGTTCGGCGTCGACGGCAGTGCGGCCATCATCAACCACCCGGAATCGGCGATCCTCGGGATGGGACGGATCATCGACCGGCCGTGGGTCGTGGACGGTGCGCTCGCGGTGCGCAAGGTGACCGAGCTGACCCTCGCGTTCGACCACCGCGTCTGCGACGGCGGCACCGCGGGGGGCTTCCTGCGGTTCGTCGCGGATGCGATCGAGAACCCGGGCGGCATGCTCGCGGACCTGTAGGAGGGGATCCCGCCGGGTCCTTCCAGGGTTCTGCGGAGTAGAATGGCGGTCCCACGATGAATCAGGTGCATGATGAGAATCCGCCGGAATCACAGGAAGCACGACCAGCAGTCCGTCCCCGCCCCTGCGTCGACGGCCGGCGAGAAGCCTGCCCAGGACCTGCCGCACGCGGGGTCCCATGCCCACCGGTCGTTCTTCGACGGACTCGACACCGCAGCTCGGACCATCTTCGGACCGGCCGCGCGCAGCGACGGGGGCACGCCGGTGGTGCATCGTCATGATGCCGCCGAGGACCTCTCCGACAGCACGCTTCGGTCCATCGAGATCCACACGGATTCCCTCGGCCACCACTACGCGGTCCGGACGCACCCCGTGCCGCCCGCACCGGCTGACGATCCCGGGGTGTCAAGGGATCCGCGCGCACCCGGGACGCCCTGAGGGCTGGTCTGCGCGCCCCGCGGGGAACCGTAGGGTGGGTTGGTGATCGAGTCCCCGAACAACACCCCTCCCCACCCCGCCACGACCAGGGACGGCTTCGTCAGCGTCCGCGGGGCGAGCGAGAACAACCTGCGGGGCGTCGACGTCGACGTGCCCCGTGACGCCGTCGTCGCCTTCACTGGCGTCTCGGGTTCGGGCAAGTCCTCGCTCGCGTTCGGGACCATCTACGCCGAAGCGCAGCGCCGTTACCTCGAATCCGTCGCCCCCTACGCGCGGCGGCTCATCCAGCAGGGGCACTCCCCGCACGTCGGCTCGATCACCGGGCTCCCACCCGCGGTGGCGCTCCAGCAACGGCGCGGCACGCCGAGCGTGCGCTCGACGGTCGGGACGCTCACCACCCTCTCCAACTCGCTCCGGATGCTCTACTCCCGGGCCGGCACGTACCCGCCGGACGCCGCCGGACGGCTGGAATCCGATGCCTTCTCGCCGAACACCGCCGCGGGGGCGTGCCCGCGGTGCCACGGGCTCGGTATCGCGCGGGACGTCACCGAGGAGACGCTCGTCCCCGACCCGCACCTGACCATCCGCGAGGGTGCCATCGCCGCGTGGCCGGGCGCCTGGCAGGGCAAGAACCTCCGCGACATCGTCAGCGAACTCGGCCACGACATCGACGTCCCCTGGCGGACGCTGCCCCAGCAGGCGCGGGACTGGCTGCTGTTCACCGAGGAGCAACCCGTCGTCGAGGTCACCCCCCAGCGGGACCGGGTGGCCAAGCCGTACAAGGGGCGGTTCTGGAGCGCGAAGAGCTACGTCATGCACACCCTCCGCGACTCGAAGAGCCAGCAGATGCGCGACCGCGTGCTGCCCTTCATGGAGTCCGGACCGTGCGGCGTGTGCGGGGGGAGCGGCCTGCGCCCGGAGGCCCTGGCCGTGACCTTCGCCGGGCTGTCCATCGCGCAGGCGAACGCGCTGCCGCTCGCGGACCTCGCCGTCCACCTCGGCCCGGCCGCGACGCTCGAGCACCCGGTCGCCGCGCACGGGTCGTGGACCTCGGGGGAGGGGACGGAGGTGTCGGTCACCATCAGCCGCGACCTCGTCGAGCGGCTCGGCGTGCTCGTGGACCTCGGCCTCGGCTACCTGAGCCTGAGCCGCTCCACCCCCACGCTCTCCCCGGGCGAGATGCAGCGCCTGCGCATCGCCACGCAGCTGCGGTCCGGCCTGTTCGGCGTCGTCTACGTGCTCGACGAGCCGTCCGCCGGGCTGCACCCCGCGGACGTCGAGCCGCTCCTCGCCGTCCTCGAAGCGCTGAAGGACGCCGGGAACTCGGTGTTCGTCGTCGAACACAACATGGACGTCGTCCGGCGTGCGGCCTGGATCGTCGACGTCGGACCCCGGGCCGGGGAGGGCGGGGGCAGCATCATCTACAGCGGCCCCGCCGACGGGCTCGTCGACGTCCAGGCCTCCCTCACGGCGCCGTTCCTCGCCCGGACCGCGGCGGCCGCACCCGCTGACGACACCCGGCGGGAACCCGAGGCGTGGCTGCGCCTCGAGGGCATCCGCCGCCACAACCTCCAGGGGCTCGACGCCGCCATTCCCGTGGGCGTGCTGACGGCCGTGACCGGCGTGTCCGGATCGGGGAAGTCGACACTCGTCAGCACGGTCCTCGCGGAGGCCGTCGGGGCGCATGTCCGGGACGACACCCCTGCCGAGCCGGTCGACGACGGCACGGCCCAGGACGCGGCCCCCGAGGCCGATGCCGGCCCGGCGGTGGCGGGCATCAGCGGACTCGACGCCTTCGACCGCCTCGTCAGCGTGGACCAGAAGCCCATCGGGCGGACACCGCGCTCCAATCTCGCGACCTACACCGGATTGTTCGACGCCGTCCGGAAGGCGTTCGCGGCGACACCCGCGGCGAGGGCGAAGGGTTTCGGCGCCGGCCGGTTCTCCTTCAACGTGCAGGGCGGACGCTGCGAGACCTGCCAGGGCGAGGGATTCGTGGCGGTCGAACTCCTGTTCCTGCCCGGGAGCTACGGCCCCTGTCCGGCCTGCGGAGGTTCCCGCTACAACGAGGAGACCCTGGAGGTGACGCTGGACGGCCGCACCATCGCGGATGTCCTCGGCCTGACCGTCGACGACGCGGCCTCAGCCCTCCGGGACATCCCGGCCGCGGTCCGTTCGCTCGCCACGCTGCAGGAGGTGGGCCTGGGCTACCTGCGGCTGGGACAGCCGGCCACCGAGCTCTCCGGGGGAGAGGCCCAGCGCATCAAGCTGGCCACCGAACTGCAGCGGGCCCGCCGTGGCCATACCCTCTACCTGCTGGACGAGCCGACCACGGGGCTGCACCCCGCAGATGTGGTGCTGCTCCTCGCGCAGCTGCGGAAGCTGGTCGCGACCGGCAACACGGTCGTCGTCGTGGAACACACCATGGCCGTCATCGCGGCGGCCGACTGGGTGATCGACCTCGGCCCGGGAGGAGGTTCCGCCGGCGGCGGGATCGTCGCCGCCGGGACCCCGGAGCAGATCGCGGGACTCGGACCGGACGTGAGCGTGACGGCACCGTACCTCGCAGCGCAGCTCGGGGCCAGGATCGGGGCCTGACCGGCGTTCCGGGCAGCCTGCCTGCCTGGCCCGTCCCTCGCTACACCAGCGCGGGGGCGAAGTCGTCCCTGACCGGGACCCGGGCATCCAGGGACCGCCAGGCCGAGGAGAGGATCCCCACCGCCCGGCGCGTGTCCTCGGGCGGGTAGCTGAACGGGATGCGGAGGAACCGCTCGAACACCCCGTCCATCCCGAAGCGGGGGCCCGCCCCGAGCAACAGGCCCCGGTCCCGGGCAGCGAGCGCGAGCTGCGAGCTGACCGGTGCGCCCAGATTCACCCAGGTGCAGAGTCCGCCCGCCACCTGCGGCACCTCCCAGGCGGGCAGGGCCTCCCTGAGGAGAACCTCGAGGTGGTCGCGGCCCTCGGCGAGCTGTCGGGACCGCAGGAGCAGCAGCTCGTCGTACGTGCCCAGCATCTCGAGGGCGATGAGCTGCTCGAGGATCGGCGTGCCGAGGTCCTGCGCATAGCGGGACTGGAGCAGGCGGTGGATGAGCCCCTCGTCCGCGCGGATCCATCCGATGCGCAGTCCGCCCCACACGGTCTTGCCCATGGACCCGACCAGCACGGCCGGGCCGAAGGCCGCGAGCGGTGGGAGGGGACCGCCGTCGATGTGCAGCTCCGCCATCGTCTCGTCCGCGACGACGACGGTGTCCTGCCGGGCGGCCGCCGCCATCAGCCGGTCACGCTGCTCGGCGGGCATGACCGCGCCGGTGGGGTTGTGGAAATCCGGCATGACGTACGCCAGCGCCGGCCGTCCGCGCCGGAACGCCTGCTCGAGGCCGTCGTCGTCCCAGCCGTGACGGACGTCGACGGACACGGGCAGGAGGCGCCGGCCCACCGCCCGCAGCGCCTCGTAGGCGTGGGGGTAGCTCGGCGCCTCGACGAGCGCGGTATCGGTGCGGCCGAGCAGGGCCCCCGCGAGGAGCGAGATGGCGTGCTGCGCTCCGAGGGTCACCATGATCTGCCCGGACGTGGTGGGTACGCCCCGCGCCGTGTAGCGGTCGGCGAGTGCCTGCCGCAGCCGGGGCAGGCCGAGCGGATCGTAGCCGCTCCCGTTCAGGTAGGCGGGAAGCTCCTGTGCCGCCCGCGCCGCGGCCTCGCCGACCTGCGGGGCGGCGGGGAGGGTCGCCTTGCTGAGGTCGAGGACGACGCCGGTCCCGCCGTCGTCGTGCACCGGGACGTCGCGGCCCGGCATGGCGACGACGCTGCCCGAACCGCGCGTGCTCTCCACATAGCCGGCCGATCGCAGGCGCGCGTAGGCGGCCGCCACGAGCGTCCTGCTGACGCCGAGCTGCGCGGCGAGCTCGCGCTCGGCCGGCAGGCGCGTGCCCAGCGGGATTCGCCCGTCGAGGGTGAGCAGTCGGATGCGGTCGGCGAGTGCACCGTAGGCCGGACCGGTGGTGCGCCAGGTCCCGAGGTCGATCGCAAGGCGGCGCGCGGGAAGAACCATCATGGAGCCACGATGACACAATTGGCATCTTGATGTCAGTCCAATTCGCGGTTCTACTGGGACGATGACGTTTCTCGGCGCCCGGCGCGGGCTGCAGCTCCTGATCGGCCTCTTCCTCTACGGGTTCTCGCTCGCGATGATGATCCGCGCCACGCTCGGCGTCTCCCCCTGGGACGTCCTCGGGCAGGGCGGTTCGCTGCGGACCGGCATCCCCTTCGGCTTCATGACCAACATCATCGGCGTGATCGTGCTGCTGCTCTGGATCCCGCTCCGGCAGCGCCCGGGCATCGGGACCGTCCTGAACGTCCTGCTCGTGGGGCCCAGCGCGGAGATCGGGCTCGCGCTGCTCGGGGAGCCCGATCGGCTGTGGGCGAGGATCCTGCTGTTCACCGGCGGACTGGTGCTGCTGGCGGTGGCCAGCGGCCTCTACATCGGCGCCCGTCTCGGGCCGGGCCCGCGCGACGGGCTCATGACGGGTCTCCATGCCCGCTTCGGGCTGCCGATCTGGTTCGTCCGCACGGCCATCGAGGGGACCGTGCTGCTGCTCGGCTGGATGCTCGGCGGGTCGGTCGGCCTCGGCACCGTCGCCTTCGCCCTGCTCATCGGACCGATGATCAACGTCGCGCTGCCGATCTTCCGCATGCCGGAACGACGCCACGGCACCGTGCCCGCAGCCGTCACAGCCTGACCCCGGACGAGCGGACGAGCGGACGAGCGGCGCGCCGGGGCGTCCGGCTCCGGTGCCCGCCGACCTAGACTGGAGCTCCTGCCGTCAGAGAGGACCCCATGACTACCGACGTCCCCAGCGAGACCCACGGCCCGTGGCGGGAGCTCGGTCCGGGCATCCATGTGCTGCGCACCGCAGGTTCCCGGACGAATGCCGGGCTCGTCGTCGGCTCCGAGCAGGCGCTGGTCGTCGACACGGGGCCAGGGCCGCTCGGCGCGGCGGAGCTGTATGCGCAGGTGCGGTCCGTCACCGGCCTGCCGCTCGTGGTCGTGAACACCCACGCCCATGCGGACCATTTCTTCGGCAACGACTACTTCGCCGCGCACGGCGTCGAGGACTTCTGGGCGACGTCCCGGTGCAGCGCCGTGCAGGCCGAGAACGGCGAGGACCGGCGGGCGACGGTCGCCGCCGTCGAGCCCGCCATGGGAGCGGGCGCCGGCGAGCACACCCGCATCCTCCCCGCCGACCGGCTGGTGGAGGGCACGCCGGTGGACCTCGACCTGGGAGGCCAGTCCGTGACCCTGTTCCACCTCGGACGCGGTCACACCGACCACGACCTGCTGGTGGGCGCCGGCAACGTCCTCTTCGCGGGGGATCTCGTGGAGGAGGGCGCCGATCCGGTCTTCGAGGACTCGTTCCCCGTGGACTGGGTGCGGACGCTCGGCAAGATGGCGGCCCTCGAGGACCTCTACGACGTGTTCGTGCCCGGCCACGGCCGGCCCGTGGGCGTCGAGGACGTCGTCACGCAGATGAACACGATGCGCAGCGCCGTCCGGGTGACCCGGGTGGCCATGGACGAGGCGTCGGTGGACATGACCAAGGCCATCCCGCTCCTGCCGTACGGCCCCGAGCAGTCCCGTGCACTGCTCATCCGCCTGCGCACCCTCGCGCACTGGAACTGGCTGGCGCAAGCACTGAGGCCGGCGTCCTCCTAGGCTCCGAAGATGGTGCGGTCGAGGAAGGCGTTGCGGAACGTGCCCTCGGGGTCCAGGCGCCGGGCGAGGCGCCGGAAGTCCTCGAAGCGGGGATAGAGGGGGGCCAGCTGGGCGGCGTCCGCCGCGAACAGCTTCCCCCAGTGCGGGCGCGCACCCAGGGGGAGCAGGGCCGCCTCGAGCTCCGGCAGCAGTGCTTCGACCTCGTCCTGCAGCGGCTTCCAGGTGAAGTGCAGGCCGATCCCGTCGCGCCGGTAGTTGCTGCTGAGCCACAGCTCGTCCGCGGCCATGGAGCGCACCTCCGAGACCAGCAGCAGCGGCGCGATCCTCGGCGCGAGGGCGCGCACCGCCTGGATCGCCTCGACCGCGTGCTCGCGGCCCACGAGGTACTCGGTCTGCAGCTCCTGCCCGTTGCTGGGGGTGAACGCGAGCCGGAAGTGGGCCAGCCGGTCCGACCACGGTCCCGGGACGCCGAGCTGCTGCGTGCAGTGGTCCGCGGCCACCCCCGGCACCGGGTGGTAGGCGCGGTCCGCCGGTGAACCGCCGTAGAAGGCATCGGGGACGGGGACGGGGACGGGGCCGGAGCCGTCGACGCGGCTCTTCAGCCATGCCTGGCCGATGGTGTCACCGGCCCAGTCCGTGAACAGGCTGACGCTGTACGCCGCGGACGTGGCGGCGTCGTAGTCCGCGAGCACCGCGTCCCACGGGACGTCGGTGAACACGTCCTGGCGCACGTCGAACGAGGGCTCGATGCGCAGCCTCACGCGGTGGACGACGCCGAGGGCGCCCAGGCCCACGACGGCGCCGTCGAAGTCCTCGTCGCCCGCGGCCAGGGCCAGGACGTCGCCGGACGCGGTCACCAGCTCGATCCCGACGACGGCGGTGGCCAGGTTGCCGTTGGCGTCCCCGGAGCCGTGGGTGGCGGTGGCGATGGCGCCTCCGACCGAGATGTGGGGCAGGGAGGCCAGGTTGTGCAGAGCGAAGCCGCGCCGCTGCAGATGCTCGGCGAGGACCCCGTAGCGCACGCCCGCGCCCACCGTGACGGTGAGTGCGTCCTCGTCGACCTGCACCCCGGGATCGAGCACGTCCAGGCAGACGAGGGTGCCGGGGCTGTCCGCGATGTCGTTGAAGGAGTGCCGCGAGCCGAGCGAGCGGATGCGGGTGGCCCCCGCGACCGCTCGCTGGAGATCGGCGAGCGAGGTGGGGTGCAGGATCGTCCGGGCACGGTACTCGTAGTTGCCCGCCCAGTTGAGCCTGTCCCGTACCTGTTCCTCGAGCATGATGGTCCTTGTCCGGCCGGTGTCGCGGCGGCCGGCGTCGGGGCCGCAGCGGCACGTCGAGAGGCGTGCCCGCCTATCCTACAACGTTGTAGAATCACCACACGCGTGACGTGCAGGGCATCACGACAGGATCCGAGGGAGCGGCATGGCGGCCACACTGAAGGACGTCGCTCTTGCAGCCGGCGTTTCGATCAAGACCGTCTCCAACGTCATCAACGACTACGAGCACATCCGCGCCGACACGAAGCAGCGCGTCATGGACGCCATCGCCGACCTCGGCTACAGCCCCAACCTCTCCGCGCGGAGCCTGCGCTCGGGCCGCACCGGGGTGATCGGGCTCGCCGTCCCCGAGCTGTCGCTCAGCTATTTCGCGGAACTGGCCGATTCGACCATCAAGGCTGCGGAGCGGCGCGGGCTGAAGGTGCTCATCGAGCAGACCGGCGGCGACCGCTCCCGCGAGCTCGAGATCCTGTCCAGTCCGCGGCTGCAGATGACGGACGGACTGCTGTTCAGCCCGCTCGGCATGTCCAACGAGGACGCCGACCACCTGAACGTCAACTTCCCGCTCGTGCTGCTCGGGGAGCGGATCTTCGGCGGGCCCACCGACCACGTGACCATGAGCAACGTCGACTCCGCCCGCGCCGCGACCGAGCACCTGATCTCGCGGGGCCGGCGCCGTATCGCCGTCGTCGGAGGCCACGAGGGCGAGGTGATCGGATCGGCCGGGCTGCGCCTGCGCGGCTACCGCCAGGCTCTCGACGCAGCAGGCATCCCGTTCGATCCCGACCTCGTCGCGTACACGACCCTCTGGCACCGGGCCAACGGCGCCACCTCCATGCGGGAACTGCTCGCCTCCGGCGTCGAGTTCGATGCGCTGTTCGGCATGAACGACACCCTCGCGCTCGGTGCGATGCGCGTGCTGCAGGAAGCGGGGCTGCGGATCCCCGACGACGTGGCCGTGATCGGCTTCGACGACCTGGACGAGGGCAGGTACTCGCTCCCGACGCTGTCCACGATCGATCCGGGCAGGGCCGAGATCGCGGACACCGCGGTGCGGGTGCTGCAGGAGCGCATCTCGGGACGTGGCGGCGGCGTCCCGCCCCGCGAGTTCGAGGCGCGCTTCCAGGTCATCGAGCGGGAGTCCTCCGCACTGTCCCGGTCGCAGTGAGGCCCGTGCGCCATTTTCCTCGAATGCTTGACACCGGCCCGAGCTACTCTGCATAGTTTCTACATCGTTTACCTACAACGATGTAAATGACGGAACCGACTCTCGCAGATGCCCGCCCGATCGGGCGGATCGGCAGGAGGAAGGACCCGGATCAAGGAAGATTCGAGCGGGCTCGGCACCTCGTGCCCCGGCGATCCTCCTCCCTGCATCACCCGGACCGGCCGCCCCGGACGGACCACGGTGGAATGCCACCGCGAGAGGAAGCAAGAGATATGAAAGCCAAGTTCCTGGCATCGGCCGGCATCGTCGCCGCCACTGCCGTAGCACTGACCGGCTGCTCCGGAGGAAACGGAAGTGGCGGGGGAGGCGGCTCGGAGGCCGCGTCCTGCACCAACACCATCGTCAACGCCGAGGCCCCCCAGGTGACCGTGTGGGCCTGGTACCCGGCGTTCGACGAGGTGGTCGACCAGTTCAACAACGCCAACGACGACGTCCAGATCTGCTGGACGAACGCCGGCCAGGGCAACGACGAGTACACGAAGTTCTCGACGTCCATCGAGTCCGGTTCGGGCGCTCCCGACGTCATCCAGCTCGAGTCCGAGGTCCTCTCCAGCTTCACGATCCGTGACGCGCTCGTGGACCTGACGGAGTTCGGTGCCAACGATGTCAAGGCCGACTACGCCGAGGGTGCATGGGAGGACGCCTCGAGCGGCGACGCCGTGTACGCGATCCCCGTCGACGGCGGGCCCATGGGCATGCTCTACCGCCAGGACATCTTCGACGCCGCGGGTATCACCGTGCCCACCACCTGGGAGGAGTTCCAGGCCGCAGCCGAGAAGCTGAAGGCATCGGGCAACGGCGCGGTGATCGCCGACTTCCCGACCAACGGACGCGCCTTCAACCAGGCCCTCTTCGCGCAGGCAGGCTCCGTCCCCTTCGACTACGACTCCGCGAACCCGCAGGAGATCGGCATCGAGGTCAACGACGAGGGCGCCAAGAAGGTCCTGGAGTACTGGGACGGCCTCGTGAAGGACGGACTCGTCGCGACGGACGACGCCTTCACCGCGGACTACAACACCAAGCTCGTCGACGGCTCCTACGCCGTCTACCTCGCCGCCGCCTGGGGCCCCGGTTACCTGCAGGGTCTGTCCGACGCCGATCCGGATGCCGTCTGGCGTGCGGCTCCGCTCCCGCAGTGGGACGCCGCCAACCCGGTCCAGGTGAACTGGGGCGGCTCCACGTTCGCCGTGACGGAACAGGCGAAGGACAAGGAGCTCGCCGCGAAGGTCGCGATGGGCATCTTCGGTAACGAGGAAGGCATGAACCTCGGCGTCGACAAGGGAGCACTCTTCCCGTCCTATGCGCCGGTCCTGGATTCGCCCGAGTTCGCCGACAAGGAGTACGAGTTCTTCGGCGGACAGCAGATCAACAAGGACGTGTTCCTCGAGGCGGCCGCCGGCTACGAGGGCGCCACGTTCAGCCCCTTCCAGAACTACGCCTACGACCAGCTGACCGTCCAGATCTACGCGATGGTCCAGGGTGAGAAGGACGCGAGCCAGGCGCTCGACGACCTCCAGGCATCGCTCGAGCAGTACGCGACCGAGCAGGGCTTCACCATCAAGTAACCGTCCGGGGTGGGGCGTCCGCCACAGCGCGGGCGCCCACCCGGACCGGTCCCGTGGACCCCGTCCACCGCACATCCGTCCCACAGCTCGAGGAAAGACACCATGGCCACGACCACCGCGCCGACGTCGTCACACAGCGCCGAGGCATCCCAGCAGGTCAAGCACCGACCGGACAGAAGCTACCGGCGCAGGCAGCGCTGGGGCTGGCTGTTCGTGGCGCCCTTCGCCCTCATCTTCCTGACCTTCCTCATCCTGCCCCTGATCTACGCCTTCAGGATGAGCCTCTTCACGAGCACGCTGGCCACGGGGAACAAGTTCGTGGGTGCCGACAACTACGTCAAGGCGTTCACGGACCCGATCTTCCTCGAGGGGCTCGGGACCGTCGCGAAATTCGCACTCATCATGATCCCGGCGCAGATGATCGTGGCACTGGTCGCGGCCCTGGTCCTCGACAACCTCGCCACCTGGGCGTCCAAGTTCTCGCGCCTGATGATCTTCATCCCGTACGCCGTACCGGTGGTCATCGGAGCACTCATGTGGGGGTTCCTCTACAGCCCCCGCTTCGGCCCGGCGAGTGACATCTTCGCGATCGTCGGCCTGGCGGCGCCAGAGTTCCTGGCGCAGAGCAACATCTTCGGCAGCCTCGTGAACATCGTGACCTGGCAGTGGGCCGGCTACTACATGATCATCATCTACGCGGCGCTCAGGGGCATCGACCCGGGCATCTACGAGGCGGCCGTCCTCGACGGAGCGTCCGACCGGCAGATCGCGACGCGCATCAAGATCCCCATGATCTCGTCCTCGCTCGTCATGGTGGTGATCTTCGCCCTGATCGGGACACTGCAGTTCTTCACAGAACCACAGGTGCTGAGGGCCGTCGCCCAGGGCGCCATACCGACGTCGTACACGCCCAACATGTACGCCTTCTCCCTTGCGTTCTCCTACAGCCAGTTCAACTACGCCTCCGCGATCTCCTTCGCGCTCGGCATCGTGGTCTTCGTGTTCTCGTTCTTCTTCCTCTTCCTGACCCGCAAGCAGAGCGGACTGAAATAAGCCATGGCACTCGTCACAGACACCCCGAAGCAGCGCGACAGTGGCCGGAAGGTCCGCGGTTCCGGCGCACGCAATCGCGCCCGCAACGGAGGCCCGCGCATCGGGTCCCACATCTTCCTGCTCATCCTCGTCATCTACTTCGTCACCCCTCTCTGGTGGCTGACCGTCGCGAGCACGAAGGACACCGCCGGACTCTTCGGTGGCTCCGGCGGACCGCTCTGGTTCGACGACGAGTTCCACTTCTTCAGCAACGTGCAGGGACTGTTCGAACGCCAGGACGGGATCTACTGGCGCTGGCTCGGGAACTCGTTTTTGTACGCGATCTCCGGCGGAGTGGGTGCGACCATCCTCGCCGTCCTCGCCGGGTACGGCTTCGCGAAGTACGACTTCCGCGGCCGGACCGCCTTCTTCGGCATCCTGCTCGGCGCGGTCATGGTCCCGCTGACGGCCCTGGTCATCCCCACCTTCGTCCTGCTCAGCTCGGTGGGCCTGGTCAACACCATCTGGGCCGTCATCCTGCCCTCGCTCCTCAGCCCCTTCGGCGTGTACCTCATGAGGGTGTTCGCCCAGGAGGCGGTGCCGGACGAGCTGCTCGATGCCGCCCGGATCGACGGAGCGGGCGAGATCCGCACCTTCTTCCAGATCGCCCTGCCGCTGCTGCGCCCGGCCATCGTCACGGTGCTGCTCCTCTCCGTCGTCGGGACCTGGAACAACTTCTTCCTGCCGCTGGCGGTCCTCAGCGATCCGCTGCTGCTCCCGGTCACCGTGGGCCTCAACGGCTGGCAGGCCCTCTCGAACGCCGGCAGCGGCGGCGAGGCCCTGTGGAACCTCATCACCACGGGCGCCTTCATCTCGATCATCCCGCTGATCATCGCGTTCCTCTCCCTCCAGAAGTACTGGCAGGGCGGTCTGTCGCTGGGCTCGCTCAAATAGCGCACACTCCGTCCCCGAGCCATGTCACCACGCAGAGAAAGTAGTTTGATGCAGAACGCACGCCTCACCCTCGACCCCTCCTTCACCGTAGGCCCGATCAACCGCAACGTCTTCGGCGGCTTCGTCGAGCACCTCGGCCGCCACGTGTACGACGGCATCTACGAGCCCGGCCACGCGACCGCCGACGACGAGGGCTTCCGCCAGGACGTCATCGAGCTCGTGAAGGAGATGGGCGTCTCCACCATCCGCTACCCCGGCGGCAACTTCGTCTCGGGCTTCCGCTGGGAGGACAGCGTGGGCCCGCGCGAGGAGCGCCCCACACGGCTGGACCTCGCCTGGCACTCCACCGAGACCAACCAGGTGGGCCTGCACGAGTTCGCCTCCTGGCTGCAGAAGGTCGACAGCGAGCTCATGCTCGCCGTGAACCTCGGCACCCGCGGCACCTCCGAAGCGCTCGAGCTCCTGGAGTACTCGAACCTGCCCAAGGGCACGGCCCTGTCGGAGCAGCGCATGGCCAACGGGCGGCCCGATCCGTTCGCCGTGAAGATCTGGTGCCTCGGCAACGAGATGGACGGACCCTGGCAGCTCGGGCACCGCTCCGCCGAGGACTACGGCAAGATCGCGTCCCGCACGGCGAAGGCCATGCGCCAGCTCGACCCGTCCATCGAGCTCGTCGCATGCGGTTCCTCCAGTGCCCACATGCCGACCTTCGGGGAGTGGGAGCGCGTGGTCCTCTCGCACACCTACGACGACGTCGACTACATCTCCTGCCACGCCTACTACGAGGAGAAGAACGGCGACCTCGGCTCCTTCCTCGCCTCCGCCGTCGACATGGACCACTTCATCGAGTCCGTCGTCGCCACCGCCGACCACGTGAAGGCCGTCCGGGGCAGTACGAAGACCATCAACATCTCCTTCGACGAGTGGAACGTCTGGTACATCAGCCGCTTCGAGAACGTGGACAAGATCCAGGGGCTCGACAACTGGCCCGTGGCCCCGCGCCTGCTCGAGGACTGCTACTCGGTGGCGGACGCCGTCGTGTTCGGCAACCTCATGATCTCGCTGCTCAAGCACGCCGACCGCGTCACCTCGGCGTCGCTCGCACAGCTGGTCAACGTCATCGCCCCCATCATGACGGAGCCGGGAGGACCGGCCTGGCGGCAGACCACCTTCTTCCCCTTCGCCATCACCTCCAAGCTCGCGCAAGGCTCGGTGCTCGAACTCAAGCTCGACGCCGGCACCTACGAGACCGGCGAGTACGGCGAGGTGTCGCTCGTCGATGCCGTGGCCACGCACGACGACGCCACCGGCGCCGCAGCCGTGTTCCTCGTCAACCGCTCGCAGACCGAGGAGATTACCGTGACCATCGACATCGCGGCGCTCAGCGGTTTCAGTTCGGTGGATGCACAGTCCCTGTACGATACGGACGTGTATGCGAAGAACACCCTCGAGGAGCCGGAGCGCGTGACCATGAAGCCCAACACCTCGGCGACGCTCGACGGCGGCGCCGTCACCGTCACGCTGCCGCCCGTCTCCTGGACTGCCGTAGCCCTCGCATGAACCGTCCAGCTCCCATCGAATTCCGGATCGAGGGCGGCGGGTACACGGCCGTCGTCCTCGGCCTCGGCGCAGCGGTCCGCGAACTGGCCTACGAAGGGCGGCCGCTCGTGGTCGGTTTCGGCGCCGACGAGGAGATGCCCAACTTCCGCGGTGCCTTCGTGGCCCCCTGGCCCAACCGGATCGAGGACGGCCGCTATTCGTTCGACGGCGTCGACTACGAGCTGCCGGTCAACGAACCCGAGCGCGGTGCGGCCCTCCACGGGCTGGTCTTCGATGTCCCCTGGACGCTCGTGGAGCACACCGGGTCCTCCGTCACGCTCGCGTGCACCATCCTGCCGGTCACGGCCTACCCCTTCGAGGTGGCCCTCGAGGCGCACTTCGCCGTCGACGCGCAGGGCCTCCGGACGTCCGTCACGGCCGTCAACACCGGCGACCGGCGCGCCCCCTACGGCGTCTGCCCCCACCCGTACCTCGTGGCAGGGCCGTCGCCGCTGGACGAATGGGTGCTCGAACTCCCCGCCGCCACGGTCCTGACGGTCACGCCCGACCGCCTGCTGCCCGTGGCGAAGGAGCCCGTCGCCGGGACGCCGTTCGACTTCCGAACGGCCCACGCGCTCGGCGACGTGCAGATCGACCACGCGTTCACCGAACTGGAGCGCGACGACGCCGGCCGGGCCATGGTGCGGGTCACCGACCCGGCCCACGGCACAGGGACGGCCATGGCGTGGGACGGGAGCTGCCCGTGGGTCCAGATCCACACCGCCGACCTCCCGCTGAAGCCCGAGAGCACGCGCTTGGGCCTCGCCGTCGAACCCATGACCTGCCCGCCGGATGCCTTCAACTCGGGCGAGGACCTGATCGTCCTCGAGCCGGGGGAGACGCACCGGACCGGCTGGACCATCTCGGCCCTGTAGGCCCGGCCGGGTCCCGGGCGGACCGGCCTCGGCCGGGAGGACAGGGAAGCACTCCCGCATCCTTCCACCCTGGTCTCCTGTGCACTCCCGCGGTCGCGGGGGACTCTGGTTCCGCCTGTCGTTCGCGGGTACGGTACCTCCAGACACGGTGAGGAGGCCGGCATGGACGACCAGGACATCCTGTCCACCATCCGCTCCCTCGTTGAGGAGGAGCACCGGCTCCGGCAGAACGCCGCGGGCAGCGTCCGAGGCCACGAGAACGAGGGACGCCTGCGCCGCATCGAGGAGAGCCTGGACCAGTGCTGGGACCTGCTGCGGCAGCGCAGGGCCAAGAAGGAGTACGGCGAGAACCCCGATGCGGCGTCCGTCCGCCCGGTCAGCCAGGTGGAGGGCTACTGGCCCCGGTCGAGGGGCCGCTCCTAGGGCTGCGGCGCGGCAGGAGGCCTCAGCCCCCGAGCTGGTCGAGGGTGACGAAGCCGTAGCCGGCCTGGCTGATCCCGTCGATGACCTGGGCCAGGGCGTCGGCGTCGAGGGTGCTGCCGTCGTCGGGGTTGGACCCGATGTGCATGAGCACGATCTCGCCGGGCTGGAGTCCGTCGAGCACCCGGTCCGTCACCGTCTGCGTACTGATGCCCCCGCTGGTGCCCTTCCAGCCCAGCGTGTCCACGGTCCACCGGACGGCCACGTAGCCGAGGTCGTTCACCGCGGTGATGGTCCGCGCATCCCGTTCGCCGAAGGGGAAGCGGAAGAACGGGCGGGGATCGCCGCCGGCTGCCAGGATGGTCTGCTCGGCCGCGAGGACCTCGTCGGCGATGAGCTGATCCGAGAGACCCGTGAAGCCGGGGTGCGTCATGGAATGGTTCGCGACGCGATGGCCGGCGGCAATGATCCGGGCCACGCCGCCGGGATTCGAGGCTGCCCAGTCCCCGGTCAGGAAGAAGGTGCCGGGAACACCCTCGGCGGACAGCGTCGACAGGATCTTCGGAAGTCCCGCGGAATCGGCACCGGCATCGAAGGTCAGCACCACCACGTTTCCTGCGCCGGGAACGACCGAGAGGTCCTGGCCGCGGAGGGATGGCGGGAACGGCGCGGAGGGCGGCGGGGTCGTGGGCGCCGGTACTGGCACGGGCCCCGGTTCCGGTGCGGGTTCCGGTACGGGCTCCGGCTCGGGTGCCGGGGGCACGACGACCGGCGGTGGGACGGGTTCAGGAGACGGGGTGGGAGGTGGTGTCGCCGTCGGGGACGCCGGAACAGTTCCGGGCGAGGACTCCGTAGGGGCGGCCGACGGCGGTGGACCGCCTGCGGGGTTCGCGATCACCACGGCGACCACCACGGTCGCCAGAAGGATGAGCATGAGCAGGACGGCGCCCCAGCGCCCCCGGCCGGTCCGCGCTGGTGTCTGCGTCATGGTTCCTCCCCCGGACGGCGTCACGGGGCGGCGGCCCCGCATCCGGGTCTCCCGCCGTGGGCGCCCGTGTCAGGTCATGGTCGGCCGTGGCGGAGTGGAGGGGCAGAGGCTTTGGTCCCCGGGTAGGTGGCGCCGTCAGGGTCGGTGCTGCCGCGGCCCCGCCGCATCGAGGACCCTCGCCGCCAGGTCGCGCGCCTCCTGCAGGCGCTCCGGCGGGCAGGTGTCGACCGGGGGCATGGTGAACCGTGCCGGGTCGGCGGTGCCGGGGTCCTTCGCAGCCCGCCGGACGCCGTCGGCTCCTCCGGGTCGGAAGCACAGACGGGCGAGGAAGAGCGCGCTCGGAATGATCACGAGGAGGGGGTAGTCGCGCCAGCCCGCGGTGAGCGCGAGGATCCCGAGGGAGATGCCGAGGGTAGCGAGGGGAAGGAACAGCCTGGTGGTCATCACACGTCCGTCGTCGTTGACTGGTGGTGTGGCACCGATGGTACCCCGGGCCGGCGCACCGAACCAGGGGGAGCGTCGCCCGCCCGGGCGTCCTGTACTCCTATTCCTTCACGGCGCCGGCCGACGTATTCAGGATCCTCTTCTGGAAGACGAAGAACACGACGGCCACCGGGACGGTCATCAGGGCCGCCGCCGCGAGCTTCAGCGGGTACTGCGTGCAGCGCGAAGACCAGACCCCGCCCGCGGAACGGGATACGCGCCAGGGCGTACCCGGCGTCGTGCCGTCCGCAGGCCTGGGCCGCCGCCTCCGCCGTGCCGATCGCACAGGCACTCGGCGGGCTCTGACACCAGGGTCGGGGTCTCCGGGGCCGCCGGCGATCAGTGCAGGATGCGCTGGTACAGCAGATGGTCCTGCCAGGTCCCGGCGATGCGGAGATACGACGGCGCCGTCCCGATGAGCGTGAACCCGGCCCGGTGCAGGACCGCCGTCGATGCCGTGTTCCGCGGCAGCACGGACGCCTGGACCCGGTGCAGTCCCAGCTCGTCCCGGGCGTGCTGCAGCGCCGCGCGCAGGGCCGCCGAGCCGACGCCTCGACCCTGCAGGCGCCCGTCCACCCAGTAGCCCACATGGGCGCTGAGGAACGGCCCGTGCACGATGCCTGACAGCGTCATGGTGCCGACGATCCGCTCCTCCGCCTCCAGGACCCACGGCACGTCGGTGCCGGCCGCCGCGCCCCCGAGCCGCCGCGCGATCTGCTCCGCCTGGCCCGACTCGGTGAAGAACGACTCCTCCCGCAGTGGCTCCCACGGCGCGAGGTGCCCCCGGTTGTCGCTGTACGCCCGGGCGAGGGCGGGCGCGTCGGCCGCGGCCAACAGACGCATGGTCGTGCCGGATGGCAGGGTAGGGAGGAGCACCCGGCAACTGTAGCCCGGAGGATCCCGGCCGCTCTTCCGCACCGTCCTCCCTCCTGCCAGACTGTGCCCATGGCAGGAGCCCCCGATCCGCGCATCGACGACTACATCGCCGCGCTGCCCGCATGGCAGCAGGACATCTGCCGCACCGTCCGCCGCGTGGTGCACGAGGCCGACCCCGAGGTCGAGGAGACGATCAAGCGCACCCGCCAGCCCTACTTCGTGCTCCACGGCAACGTGTGCGCGCTGCTCGCCACCCGGGACCACGTCAACGTCTTCCTCTACGACGGCGGACTGGCCCCCGATCCCCACGGGATCATCACGGGCGGCCACGGCAACTCGACCGGACGCACGATCGCCGTCTACGAGGATCGTCCGGTGGACCAGGACGCGCTCCGGGAGATCTTCCGCGCCGTCATCGCCGACAACCGTGCCGGCGGTTGGCGCACCATCGCGAAGCGTGCCAACCTAGGCGGGTGAGTTCCCGCCAGGACATCCCGACCGCCACCGGTCCCCTCTCCGCCTACGTCGCACGGCCCGAGGGACCGGTACGTGGCGGGCTCGTCCTCCTCCATGAGGTGTGGGGTCTGGTCGCCCACACCCGCGACGTCGCGGACCGCTTCGCGCGCGAGGGCTACGTCGTCGTCGCGCCCGATCTCCTCGCCGACCGGGGCATCACCGAGGAGTCCACCGCCGGACTCGGCGAGGCCCTCTTCGGGCCGGACGAGGCGGCGCGCAACGAGGCCCAGCCGAAGCTCCGGGCGCTCCTCGCGCCCCTGCGGAACCCGGAGGTCGGCGCGCTCACCACCGAGCGGGTCAGGGCCTGCTTCACCTTCCTGCACGACGACGCCGAGGTCAGGGGACGCGTGGGCATCACCGGCTTCTGCTTCGGCGGGACCTACAGCTTCTCGCTCGCCGTCCACGAGCCGCGCCTGCTCGCCTGCGTGCCGTTCTACGGCCATGCCGACGTCCCGGACGAGGAGCTCGCGCGGATCACCGCTCCCATCCTCGCCTTCTACGGGGAGGAGGACGCCGCCCTGATCGCCGGCCTGCCCGCGCTCGAGAAGGCGATGGCCGAGGCGGGCGTCGATTTCACGGCCGTTGCGTACGAGGGGGCCGGCCATGCGTTCTTCAACGACTCCAACCGCTTCGCCTACCGCGCCGAGGCCGCCGAGGACGCCTGGACCCGCACCCTGACCTTCCTCGCACGCCACGTTGCCTGAGCTGCACGGCCCACGCCGACCCCCGCGGGGTGAGGCGCCGCCGCACCTCCGGGCCGGCTACCTCGCACTGGTGTTCGTCGGCGGGATGGGAGGGACCCTCGCGCGGTTCGGACTGTCCGAGGTCCTCCCGACGCCGTCGGGCGTTCCCCTGGGCATCTTCCTCATCAACATCGCGGGGGCTTTCGCCCTCGGCCTGCTCCTCGAGGCCCTGGCCAGGCGGGGTCCCGACATCGGCCGGCGCCGCGCGCTGCGCCTCCTGCTCGGCACCGGCTTCCTCGGTGGATTCACGACCTACAGTGCGCTCGCCGTCGACTCCGCACTCCTCCTGGGCGGGGGCGCGGCCGCGGCGGGCCTCGGCTACCTCGTGGTGTCCGTCCTGATGGGCCTCGGGGCGACGGCGCTCGGCATCGCCGCGGGACGTCTGGTCCGCCGTCGCACGCCGACCCTCGCGGGAGGACGGCGGTGAGCCTCGCCCTGGTCCTCGCGCTCGGCGCGGCCGGCGGGCTGGGTGCCGTGGTGCGCTTCGTGCTCGACGGCGTCATCCGCAGCGTCCTGCGGGGGGTGGTCCCCATCGGCACGATGACCGTCAACATCACCGGCTCGTTCCTGGTCGGTCTCGTCACCGCGCTGGGCGTCGCGGCGGTCCTCCCGTCCGAGTGGGTGCTGATCTGCGGTACGGGCTTCCTCGGCGGCTACACCACCTTCAGCACGGCGAGCAGCGAGACGGTGCGCCTGCTGCAGGCGGACCGCATCGGGGCCGCCGTGCTGTCGGGTGCGGGAACGGCGCTGGCGGCGCTCGCCGCGGCGGCACTGGGGCTGTCCGCGGGGCTGCTGCTCGCCTAGCCTGCAGCGGTGAGTGATCCCACCGGCCCCGTGCCGCCCGTCCGTCAGCTGCGGCTCGTCGTCGAGGCCGAGGACTACGACGCCGCCGTCGTCTTCTACCGCGACGTCCTCGGTCTGCCCGAAGAGGCGGCGTTCGAGGGCGGGGACGGTGCTCTGGTGACGATCCTCGATGCCGGCGGAGACGCCCTGGCGCTCGCTCGACGGCCCGGCGGGGCTCCAGCTGACCCTCTTCGAAGAGCTCGGGCCGATCCGCGGGGACGCCTACCCGACCGACTCCGAGCACGGGACCACCGGCGGCGACACCGGGGAGTAGACCGGCCCTGCCGCCCGCGCAGCCCGAGGTCCCCGGGCTAAGGTCGAAGAGTGCCCGAGGAAACCTTCGACGTCCGTGCGATCGCGGTGGGAGCCTATGGCCCGTCGCTGCTGTACGGGGTGGCCACCGGCGCCATCCTGCCCGTCATCGCGCTCACCGCGCGCGACCTCGGGGCGGACGTTGCGACGGCGGCACTCGTCCTGACGCTCTCGGGCATCGGTTCCCTCGCGGCCAATGTCCCGGCGACGCTGATCGCCACGCGGTTCGGGGAACGCAAGGCCCTCGTGGGCGCTGCGCTGTGGTGTGCGGCGGCGATGTTCCTCGCCCTCGCGGCCCCCACCCTGCCCGTCTTCGCCGTCGCCGTCCTCATGGTGGGCATCGCGGGCGCTGTGTTCGGTCTCGCGCGCCAGAGCTACCTCACCGAGGCCGTACCCCCGCATGTCCGGGCCCGGGCGCTGTCCACGCTCGGCGGCGTGACGCGCATCGGGGTCTTCGCGGGGCCCTTCGCGGCAGCCCTCGCCATGAGCGCGCTCGGGCTCGACGGCGCCTACTGGGTGGGCGGAGTCGCAAGCCTCGCCGCCGCCGCCCTCAGCTGGCGCGTGCCCGACCTCGAGGCGCCGCATCGGCGGGCGACGACGGCCCCGGGCAGCGCACCGCCGGCATCCTCACCGACCGTGCGCTCCGTGATGCGCAGCCATCGCCGGATCTTCCTCACCGTCGGGATCGGGGTCCTGCTGATCGCCGCGGTGCGGGCCACCCGGCAGGCAGTCCTGCCGCTGTGGGCCGAGGCGATCGGCCTCGATGCGTCGGCCACCGCGCTGATCTACGGGCTGTCGGGCGCCATCGACATGCTGGTCTTCTACCCGTCCGGCAAGGTCATGGACGTCCGCGGGCGCCGGTGGGTCGCGGTCCCGTGCATGCTCGTCATGGGCGTCGCGCTCACGCTCCTGCCCCTCACCGGGGATGCGACGGGACTGCTCCTGGTCGCCCTGCTCATCGGGTTCGGCAACGGCATCGGCTCGGGCATCGTCATGACGCTCGGGGCGGACTTCTCGCCGTCGCCCGGCCGGCCGCAGTTCCTCGGGATCTGGCGCCTGTTCACCGACGTCGGGACCATGGGAGGCCCCGGGCTGCTCGCCCTCGTGACCACCCTGACCACCCTGTCCGCCGGTATCTGGGCGACGGCGGTCCTCGGCTTCCTCGGGGCCGGTGTCCTCTGGTACTGGATCCCGCGGGCTGCCCCTGGGTCGGCCGAACCGGTCCGTGCCCTGGGCTGACGCACGGGCCACGCCGCGTCGGCCGGTCCCGTTCCTGGGCGCCGGTCGGTTCTGCCCAGTGCACAGGGGCGTGGAGTGGGCATCCCCGGACATGCCCACCGAGGGAAGCCGTCGACCGGGCACGTCGTGTGATCCCGGGCGTCAGTCCCGGGCCCTGCGGGCGATCGCCCGCGCCGCGAGCGCCGCTCCCGCCGTCGCAGCCACCCAGGGGCCGGCCACGACGATCGGGTCGATCCACAGATGGTTGACGTCCACGCGCTTCCTGCCGACGCGCGACGCGATCCCGTGCCTCCGTCCCTCCGAGAGGATGCCCGTCTCGGTGATCGGATTGTCCGGGCGCAGCGAGGCGAGCGACCGCAGGTGTGCGCCCCAGGCGTCCACGCGGTCGCCGGCCAGGAGGATGAGCCAGTGGGCGGCCCGGCCCTCGCCGTACCGGTAGGCGTAGCGCCGGATGCTGCCGGAGACGCCGTGCAGCGGCGCGCTGGTCCCGAAGACCGGCGTCAGCCGTCCGTGCTCGATCGACCGTTCACGGCCCTCACGGCCCTGCTGCTCCTCCGGGTAGTCCCAGTGGGCACCCGTTGCAGCCGGATCGAAGACCTCGCGCGGATAGGAGGGCCGGTCCTTCGGGTCGAGGTCCGCACCCCAGCCCGCGATCCTCGCCCGGAGCGCCTCGGCGCTCGGGATGTCCCTGGGCTTGTTCGCGATGTAGGGAGTGGGCGGCGTGGGTGAGGACATGATGGTCTCCTAGCTGGGGTCCGCGATGATGAGCGTCTTGATGCAGCCGTCGAGCTTCGCCGAGAACATGTGGTATCCCTCGGCGATGTGCTCCAGGGGGATCCGGTGCGTGACGATGTCGTTGGGTTTGAGGTAGCCGTTCCGGATGTGCTCGAACAGGCGCGGCCACTGCCGCTTCACGGGCGTCTGGTTCATGCGCAGGGTCAGGCCCTTGTTCAGTGCGTCGCCGAACTTCACGGCGCTGAAGATCGGGCCGTAGGCTCCGACCACGGACACCGTACCCCCCTTGCGCACGGAGTCGATGGCCCAGTTCAGGGCCACGGGGGAGCCGCCCTGCAGCTTGAGCTTGGTCCCCGTCACCTGCTGGAGGAAGCTCCCGTCCGCCTCCGCGCCCACCGCGTCGATGACGACGTCGGCGCCGAGGTAGTCGGTGGTCTTCTTCATCTCCATGATGATGTCGTCGTACTCGGCGAAGTTGAAGGTCTCCGCCTGGGCGAAGACGCGTGCCTTCTCCAGCCGGTATTCGAGGTGGTCGATGACGATGACCCTCCCCGCGCCCATGAGCCACGCGGACTTGGCCGCGAACAGCCCGACGGGCCCGGCGCCGAACACCACCACGGTGTCGCCCTCGACGATGTCGCCGAGCTGCGCCCCGAAGTACCCCGTGGCCAGGGCGTCCGTGAGCAGCACCGCGTCCTCGCTGTCCATCCAGTCGGGGATGATGGTGGGCCCGACATCGGCGAAGGGCACGCGCACGAACTCGGCCTGCCCGCCGTCGTACCCGCCCGTGGTGTGCGAGTAGCCGTAGATACCGCCCACCGCCGTGGCGTTCGGGTTGACGTTGTGGCAGTTGGAGAACAGCCCACGGGCACAGAAGTAGCAGGACCCGCAGTAGACGTTGAAGGGCACCATCACGCGGTCGCCCCGCGTGAGGTTCCGCACGGACGGCCCCACCTCCTCGACGACGCCGATGAACTCGTGGCCGAAGGTGTGGCCGATCCGCGTGTCCGGCATGAGGCCGTGGTACAGGTGCAGGTCGGAGCCGCAGATCGCGGCGGTGGTCACCCGGATGATGGCGTCGTTGGGGTGCTGGATCGTCGGCATCGGTTTCTCCTCGACCCGGACCTTGTACGGGCCGCGGTACACCATGGCTTTCATCGATCGTCTCCCTCGTCGCTGGTCCGGCCAGCGTTCCACCAGCCCTGCGGTGGGACAACGGGACCGGGCGCACGGAAAAAGGACGTGCGCGGCGGCAGTGGGGGTGTTAGTGGGTGCTACCGGGCGGTCGGCGGAAGGGACACGCGGGCCTGCGAGGAGAAGAGCCAGCCGGCGGCGGCGGCGAGGGTGAAGCCGACGCCGATGATCCAGGTCAGCCCCCACCAGAAGAACAGCGGGACGTCCGCGGTGCCGGGTTCGGGGGCCGGCCCGAGGGCCAGCACGGAGAGGTAGAGCACCATGGACAGCAGCAGGCCGCCGATCCCCAGCAGCCAGCACGCCGTCAGCCAGGCGCGTGAGGACGCCCAGAACGCGCCGAAGCCGTGCCAGGTGTTCCAGTGGTCGCCGGTCCGCATGATGATGAGCCCGCCGATGAGGGTCCAGGTCCCGACGGCGAGGAGCGCGGCGACGACATCCGCGGGGCGGTGCCAGAGATTGATGAACGTCGCCGCCCCCGCGAGGACGGAGTAGGCCCCACCGGCGGCCGCGGCGAAGGGTCTCCAGCGCGGCGTCACGATGATGAAGACGGCGGCGGCCGCGGAGGCCGCCAACGTCGTATGCCCGGAGGGTAATGAATTGAAGGCCAGTGTCTCCACGCCTCGGTCCGGGCGGTCGAACACGACGTTCTTGAGCAGCTGCGTGCTCAGGTTCGAGGCGAGGATGACGGCGACGGCGGTCGCCGCGGCCGCGATCCGCCGGCGGACCACCGCCACGAACAGGATCGCGGCTGCCGCGACGACCACCGAGACGAGCGGCAGGGTGTCGAGGAACCGCAGGAACGGGAGCTGGGTGTCGGGGGCCGCGACATCGGCCTCCCGCCAGGCGGACTCGTCAGCGAACTGCCCCCGCGTGGTCCGGACGAAGGCCCAGTACGTCCAGCCGAGCGCCGTGGCGCAGAAGACGGCGGCCAGCACGAACAGCAGCGGCGAGCGTGCGGCCCGGGCCCGTCCGGTGGAGGTTCGCTGGGACGTCATCCTCTCCATGGTTCCACACGAACCGCCGCGTTCCCCGCCCCGCGACCTCTGCCGGGTCCCGCCGCTCCCGTAGCCTGAGGGCGTGCACACCTCGGACCCGCCCTTGCCGGACGCCCTTCCGCTGCCGACCCTCGAGGAGGTGGCGGCGGCCGCGCGGGTCGTCTCGGTGCCGATGCGCGTGAAGTTCCGGGGCGTCCTCGTCCGTGAGGCCCTGCTGGTCCGGGGGCCTGCCGGCTGGGGCGAGTTCTGCCCGTTCCTCGAGTACGACGACACCGAATCCGCCGCGTGGCTCGCAGGCGCCATCGAGGCGGCCTGGCACGGCTTCCCCGACCCGGTCCGGTCCGCGATCCCGGTCAACGCAACGGTCCCGGCCGTGGATGCCGCTGACGTCGAGGGGGTGCTGTCCCGCTTCGGCGCCGTGGGCGCCGTCAAGGTGAAGGTGGCCGAGCGGGGGCAGTCGCTCGCGGACGACGTCGCCCGGGTCGCCGAAGTGCGCCGCCTCCTGCCCGACGCCGGCATCAAGGTCGACGCCAACGGCGGCTGGGAGGTGGAGGAGGCACTCCGGGCCCTCGACGCCCTCGGCCGGTTCGGCCTGCAGTACGTGGAGCAGCCGGTGGCGGACATCCCCGGCCTCCGCGCCGTCCGCGTCGAACTGCGCCGCCGCGGGGAGGAGATCCTCGTCGCGGCCGACGAGAGCGTGCGGCGCCAGGACGACCCGCTGCGGGTGGCCCGCGAGGACGCGGCCGATCTCCTCGTCATCAAGGCCCCGCCGCTCGGGGGCGTGCGGCGGGCGTTGGACATCATCGGCCGTGCCGGGCTCCCCGCCGTCGTCAGCTCCGCCCTCGACACGTCCGTGGGCATCCGTGCCGGGGTCGCCCTCGCCGCGGCGCTGCCCGCGCTGCCGTACGCGTGCGGGCTCGCCACGGTCTCGCTCATGGCCGGCGACGTCGCTCGTGAGTCCCTCGTACCCGAGCACGGGTACCTCCCGGTGCGGGACGTCGACGTCGTGGAGGCGCTGCTGGAACGCCATGCGGCAGCCGAGGAGCGGCGGCAGTGGTGGCTGGACCGCCTGGCACGCTGCTACGCGGTGCTGGCCGCGGCGCGGGAGCGCTGACTCCTGTTGTGATCCCGTTCACGCGGGGTTCACCGGTGCGCACTGCGGTTGTTCAGGTGCCCTCGGCAGGGTGGGGAGGAACGCTGTTCATCCTGTCGAGAGGTACCACGCCATGACTGACACCACGCGCCGCCTGCTGCCCATGCTCGGCCACACCAAGGGAAAGCGCAGTGCCGTCACGTGCGCGCTGAAGTGCGACAACGCGTGCTCCGACGCCGTGTGCAACACGTCGGGCAACGACTACTTCCGTGACATCGTCTCGCGCGAGTTCTCCCGCCGCAGCGCCCTCGGTGCCGGGGCCGCCGGGGCGCTGACGCTCCTGGTCGCCTCGCAGACCGGGGCCGGGTCCGCCGTCGCCGCACCCCCGCCCGGCAAGGGCTACCTCAGGAGCAACCTGCCGTTCCAGCCGATCGCGCCCGTCGACGCGAAGGTCGACGCCATGACCGTGCCCCAGGGATACGACTGGAAGCCCGTGGTCCGCTGGGGGGACCCCCTCTTCCGCACCTCGCCCGTGTTCGACCCGAACCACCAGACCGCCGCCGCCCAGGCCCAGCAGTTCGGCTACAACTGCGACTACACGGATGTCCTGGAGATCGAGGGCAGCAAGGGCCGCCGTGCGGTGCTGTTCGCCAACCACGAGTACACGAACGAGACGATCATGGTGCCACCGACCACCCCGGCCGCCGAGGTCCGCGGCATCGGGAAGGCAGCCCACGGGCTGTCCGTCGTCGAGCTCGAGCGCAGGAACAGGAACAAGCCGTGGTCGTACGTGCAGGGTGCGCCCCTCAACCGCCGCTATCTGACCACCACCCCCTACGAGGTGACCGGCCCCGCCGCCGGCTCCGGCCTCCTGACGACGAAGGACGATCCCGCAGGACGCACCATCCTCGGCACCCTCGGCAACTGCGCCGGTGGCACCACCCCGTGGGGCACCATCCTCTCCGGCGAGGAGAACTTCAACGGCTACTTCGTGGCCGCCGGGACGAGCGCCGGTGACCGCCGCTACGGCATCACGAGCAAGCCGACGGCGCGCGGCTGGGAGATCGACGAGCCGCGCTGGGACACCCGCAACGCCGGGTACGAGAACGAGAAGCACCGCTTCGGGTACATCGTGGAGGTCGATCCGTTCGACCCGACCTCCACCCCGAGGAAGCACTCGGCGCTGGGACGCTTCAAGCACGAGGGCGCCAACGTCACCGTCGCTCCCGACGGGCGCGTCGTCGCCTACATGGGCGACGACGAGCGCTTCGACTACCTCTACAAGTTCGTCTCCACGAACACGGTCCAGCAGGGCACCGACCCCGCTGCCCGCAAGGCCAACATGAGTCTGCTGAGCGAGGGATCCTTGTACGTGGCGCGCTTCCAGGGCAACTCGGTGGCCGAGATCGACGGCACCGGGACGCTTCCGTCCGACGGCGCCTTCGACGGCGTGGGCGAGTGGCTCCCGCTGCTCATCGACAACAGGTCCGTGGTGCCGGGCATGACGGCCGCCGAGGTGTGCGTCTTCACCCGCCTCGCGGCGGACAGGATGGGCGCCACGAAGATGGACCGCTGCGAGGACGTCGAGCCCAACCCGGCCACGGGGAAGGTCTACGTCGCCTGCACCAACAACACCAACCGCGCCGTGGGCTCGAACGCCCCCGCCGACGAGGCCAACCCCCGCGCCCAGAACCGCGACGGCCACGTCGTCGAACTGACCGAGGCGGGCGGCAACGCCACGGGCACCCGCTTCACCTGGAACCTGCTCCTCGTCTGCGGCGATCCGGCCCGCAACCAGTCCACCTACTTCGGCGGCTACCCGAAGGACCAGGTCTCGCCGATCTCGTGCCCCGACAACGTCGCATTCGATTCCGAGGGCAACCTGTGGATCTCCACGGACGGCCAGCCGGGCACCGTCGGCTTCAACGACGGCCTGTTCAAGGTGGGGCTGGAGGGCGCCGAGCGCGGCCGGGTGCAGCAGTTCCTCGCCGTCCCGCGCGACGCCGAGACCTGCGGGCCGGTCATCCACGACCAGGACGGCACCGTGTTCGTCGCGGTGCAGCACCCCGGCGAGGACGGCACATGGGCGGCCCAGGTCTCCTACTTCCCGGACTACGTACCCGCGGGCACCGCCCCGCGCCCCGGCCAGGCGGCGATCCCGCGCCCGTCCGTGGTGCAGGTCTTCCGCGCGTAGGCCGGCCTCGCAGGACGCCCACCGGACGACGGCAGGGGTGCCCCCTCCTCCGGGAGGGGGTGCACCCCGGTCGGGGTGGAAGGATGGAACCGTGACCGATGCAGCCCTTCCCCCGCCAGCCCCCCTCGACTCCGCGACCACCGCCGCACGCGCCGTCCGGGCCCTCGTGGCAGGCGGCGTGAGGGACGTCGTCGTCGCCCCCGGCTCGCGCAGCGCGCCCCTCGCCTATGCCCTGTCCGCGGCGGAGGACGCCGGCCACGTCCGGCTGCACGTCCGGATCGACGAGCGGTCCGGCGCCTTCACCGCCCTGGGGCTGGCGCTGGGCGCCCAGCGTCCGGCGGCGATCGTGACGACGTCGGGCACCGCGGTGGGTGAGCTCCTGCCCGCGGTCATGGAGGCGAACCACGCCGCGGTGCCGCTGGTGGTCGTGTCGGCCGATCGGCCCGCGGAACTGCGGGGCACCGGAGCGAACCAGACCACCGTGCAGCCGGGCCTGTTCGGGGTGCACGTGCGGGCGGGCGTGGACCTCGGCGCGGGGGAGGACCCGACGGGCGTGATCGGGGACGCCCTGCGCGCCGCCCTCGGCCACCCCGCGGACGGCGTGCCCCCGCAGCCGGCCGGTCCCGTGCACCTCAACCTGGCCTTCCGTGACCCTCTCGTGCCCGCCGGCGAGGGATCGGACGAGCTCCCCTCAGACATCCGGCCCGCCACCCCATGGAACGCGGTACCGCCGGTGGTTCCGGGGCAGGAGCCGGGCGCGGCGACCCGTGCGGCCGGTCCGGCGCAGCCCGGCGGCAGGACCGTCGTCGTCGCCGGCCATGGGGCGGGGGAGCTCGCCGCGGTGTTCGCCGCGCACCTCGACCTCCCGCTGCTCGCCGAGCCGTCCTCCAACGCGCGGTTCGGCAGCAGCGCCATCGCTCCGTACCGGCTGCTCCTGGAGCACCTCGGCCCCGCGATCACGCGCGTGGTGACGTTCGGGCGCCCCACGCTGTCCCGCCCGGTCACCGCACTGCTGGCCCGGCCCGACGTCGAGCACGCCCTGTACCTGCCGGCACCCGTCGCCTGGTTCGAGGAGGGGCGCCGCCCCGAGCACATCATCGACACCCTGCCCGAGCTGCTCGCGTTCGCCGGGCGCGGCGAGGAGGGCTGGCTGCGGTCGTGGCGGGCGGCGGGGGCGGCGGCGGAGGCGGCGATCCAGTCGCTGCTGGCCGACGAACCGCGTATCACCGGGATGCACGTCGCCGACGCCGCCTGGGAGCACACGGACGGGAACCTGGTGCTCGGCTCCTCCAATCCCATCCGGGACGTGGATCTCGTCGCCGCGACGGGCTGGCATCCGCTCGAGGTCTTCGCCAACCGGGGGCTCGCCGGGATCGACGGCACCATCTCGACGGCCACCGGCGTGGCCCTCGCGGCGGGCATCCCGACGCGCGCGCTCCTGGGGGACCTCACGTTCCTCCACGACGTCGGGGGCCTGCTGCTCGGTACAGGCGAACCGCAGCCGGACCTGCACCTCGTGGTCCTCAACGACGGCGGGGGCGGGATCTTCGGGCTGCTCGAGCACGGGGAGGAGAGCACGACGGCGCGCTACGGGCCCGCCGTCGAGCGGCTGTTCGGGACGCCGCACACCGTGGACATCGCGGCCCTCGCCGCCGCCTACGGGCTGCGCTACGAGCGGGCGACGACGCTGGAGGAGCTGGATACGGCGATGGAGCGGCCCGTCACGGGCCGCTCCATCCTCGAGGTCCGGGCGGAGCGCTCGACGCTCCGGGACCTCCACGCGCGCGTCCGCCGGGCGGTGGCGTCCGCGGCGCGTCCTGCCTAGAGCACCTTCGAGAGGAAGAGCTTCGTCCGCTCGTTCTGCGGGTTCCCGAGGACGTCCTCGGGTTTGCCCTGCTCCACGACCACACCGCCGTCCATGAAGACGACGCGGTCGCCGACCTCGCGGGCGAAGCCCATCTCGTGCGTGACCACCATCATGGTCATGCCCTCCCGGGCCAGCTGCTTCATGACCTCGAGGACGTCGCCCACGAGCTCGGGGTCCAGGGCGCTGGTGGGCTCGTCGAACAGCATCATGTCCGGGTCCATGGACAGGGCGCGGGCGATGGCCACGCGCTGCTGCTGGCCGCCGGAGAGCTGGGCGGGGAAGGCGTCGGCCTTCTCCGCGAGGCCCACCTTGGCGAGATTCCGGTGGGCGACCTCGATCGCCTCGGCCCTGCCGCGCTTCTTGGCACGCTGCTGCGCGAGCGTCAGGTTCTTCAGGACGCTCAGGTGCGGGAAGAGGTTGAACTGCTGGAAGACCATGCCGATGCGCGTACGCACGCCGTCGAGGTCCGTCTCGCTGTCCGTGATGTCGACGCCTTCCACCATCACCGTGCCGCTCGTGGGCTCCTCGAGCCGGTTGACGCAGCGGAGCAGCGTGGACTTGCCGGATCCGGAGGGTCCGATGACGCACACCACCTCGCCGTGGTCCACATGGAAGTCGATGCCCTTGAGCACCTCGTTGCTGCCGAAGTTCTTGCACAGGGCGCGGACCTCGATGGCGGGGGCGCCCGTCGACCGCGCCGCATTCGCTGCTGCGTGAGCCACGGGGATCACCGGCCTCTCTTGTTGTGTCGTTCGAGCTTCGCCACGAGCTGGGTGAGCGGCAGCGTGATGACAAGGTACATCAGGGCGGCCACGACGAGCGGGGTCGCGTTGGCCTGGCTGGTGAGGGCGTCCCGGGCGAAGGTCGTCAGTTCCCGGTCCGCGATGGCCATACCGGCGACGAAGAGCAGGGACGTGTCCTTGATGAGGATCACGAGCTCGTTGGTCAGCGGGGGCGTGATGATCCGGAAGGCCTGCGGGAGGACGACGGTCAGCATGGTCCATACCGAGTTCATGCCGAGGGACCGTGCGGCCTCGACCTGCCCCTTGGGGACGGCCTCGATCCCGGCGCGGATGGTCTCGGCGATGTAGGCGGCGGACACGACGATCAGGCCGATGAGGCCCGCGCCCGCATTGCCTCCCGGAGGACGCCACTCGAACGCGATGGGGACGGCGTAGGCGAACCCGAAGATCACCAGCAGTGCCGGGAGCCCCCGGAACAGTTCGATGTAACCCGTCGCGACCCAGCGGTAGGGGAGCACCGGGGAGAGCTTCATGAGCGCCAGCAGGAGGCCGAGCAGCATGCCGCCGGCGAACGCGATGGCCGTGTAGACGATCGTGTTCCTCGCCGCGATCGTGACGACCTCGGGGAAGGTCGCGGCGGCGACCTCGAGATCGAGGAAGTTCGTCCGGATTCTGCCCCAGTCGGCCGCGAGGATGATGAGCAGGACGACGACGGCGAAGACCGCGTAGAGGACGCCCTGGATGAGGCGTCTGCGTGTTGAACGTTTCACGCGGGGGGATTACCTTCCTTCGGGAGGTGGCACCCGTACGGCGCCGGGGTCCTGGACCGTCGGCGCCGCACGGGTAGGGCTGGTCTACTCCGCGAAGTAGGAGTCGTAGATTTCCTGGTACGTGCCGTTGTCGCGCAGCGTGCTCAGCTGCTCGTTCACGGCGGTCACGAGTTCCTCACTGGCGTCCTTGGCCATGATGAAGCCGTACTGCTCGTCGGTGGGGTACTCCTCGGCGATGGTGAAGGAGCCGTCCTCGGTGTGGCCGATGTTGACCGGGAGATCCTGCAGCAGCGCGTCCACGTTGCCGGCCTGGATGGCCGCGTACATCTCGGCGTCGGACGGGAACTGGACGATCTCGGCCTCGGGTGCGTTCTCCGTGGCGTAGGTCTCGCCGGTGGTGCCCTGCTGCACGCCGACCTTCTTGCCGGCGAGATCGTCGATCGAGGCGATGTCGGAGTCCGCGGGGACCAGGAGCGACTGCAGGGAGTCGTAGTACGGATCGGAGAACGTGAGGTTCGCCTTGCGTTCCTCGGTGATCGTGACGGCGCTGGCGCCGATGTCGCACTGGCCGGCCGCGATCACCGCGCCGCTCTGGAGGCCGTTGAACTCGACGTCCTGGACGGCGAGCTCGAGGTCCATGCCGGAGGCGATCTCCTTCATCAGGTCCATGTCGAAGCCTGTGTACTCGCCGTCCTTCTCGAACTCGAAGGGCGGGTAGGGGATGTCCGAGCAGACGGTCAGCGCGCCGTCGGCGACGAGGCCGAGGCCGCCGGCCTCCTCCGAGGCGGCGTCGTCGGAGCCTCCGCCGCAGGCGCTCAGCGCGAGTGCGCCGGCGGCCATGGCGGCCAGCATTGCGGTCTTCTTGGAAAGCATGGGTACCTCACTTGTGCGGACGGGGTGGAACGGGGACGGTCCTGCTGATTCTAACGACAGCGAGATGTGCATCACAGGCTACAGGGATTGCCTATTGGTAACCAAGGTGGGAATCATCGAGTCAGGCCGAGGGCCTCGATCATGGGCCGGAACTTGCTCCAGGTCTCCGCGAGCTCCGCCTCGGGCTGCGAGCCCTCGACGATCCCGCACCCCGCGTACAGCCGCACCCGGGTGGGGGTCTCGACGACGGCGCCGCGCAGGGCGATGCCCCATTCGCCGTTCCCGCCCGCGTCGATCCAGCCCACCGGTCCGGCGTACGGGCCGCGCTGCAGGTGCTCGAGTTCGCGGATGAGCGCGCCCGCGACCCTCGTGGGGGTGCCGCAGACCGCGGCGGTGGGGTGGAGCGCCTGGACGAGGGCCAGCGACGTCGGCACCTGGCCGTCGTCGTCCACCGCCAACTGGGCCGTGACGTCCGAGGCGAGGTGCCACACATTGGGCAGTTGCAGCACGAACGGCTCGCTGTGCGAGGTCATGGAACTCGTGAAGGGCTGGAGGGTGTCGGTGAGCGAGTCGATCGCGATCTGGTGCTCGTGGAGCTGCTTCTCCGACCCGGCGAGGACGCGGTCGGCGTACCCGGGGTCCCCGGCCGGTGCATTGGCCCGGTCGAGGGTCCCGGCGAGCACGCGGGCCCGGGCCGTGCTGTTCTCCACCTTGATGAGCATCTCCGGCGTCGAACCGATCAGGCCGTCCACGGCGTACGTCCAGCAGTCCTCGTACCGCACCGCGAGGTCGCGCAGCACCTGGGCCGTCGCGACGGGCGTCCCGAGGTGGGCGACGACGTCGCGGGCCAGCACGAGCTTGCTCAGCTCGCCGGCCCGGACGTGCTTCACGCCCTCGGCGACCGCGCGTTCGTACTGGTCCTCGCTGAGGACGCCCGGACCGAGGCGGTCGTCCGGGTGGGGGGAGCGGCCGCGGTCGGGTTCCGCGAGGTAGGCGGCGAGCGCCGCCTCCGCCGCCTCCGCGCTCAACTCGGCCTCGGCGTCGTCGGTGATCAGGGTCAGCCACGTCCGGCCCTCGCTGCAGCCCACCACTACCTCGGGGACGATCAGGCGCGACTCGTGCGCCGAGGTCTTGGAGAAGGCGAAGGAGCCGAAGGCGATGAGGCCCGTCCCGGGGACGCCGAGCTCGTCCAGCACCTCCGCGCCGGCGAGTTCGCGGCGCCACCACTCCTGGGCACGCGTGAAACGGTCCGGTCCGGTGACGGTGAAGCGGGCGGTCTCGCCGTAGGCCACGAGGCCGCCCCCGTGGCGGATCCAGGTGTGGGCGTCGTTGCGGACCACGTAGTCGAGGATCCCGGCCTGCGGGTCCATGTCCGTCCGTGCCACCGTGATGCTGCGGAGTCCGCGGGACTGTCCGCGCGCAGGGGTCAGCGCGGTGAGGGACGGAATGCTCATGATGCCTCAAGCGTACTCCGCGGCACGGGGCCGCATTCGAGCGGTCCCGTGAGGTTGGGCACGGCGGGTGGGCTCGCGGAGTTTGTTTGAGACAATGATCGAGTGAATCGTGCATCGCTGGAGAAACGGCCCGACGAAGTGGCAGCCATGTTCGACGACGTGGCGCCCAAGTACGACGTCGTCAACGACGTCCTGTCGATGGGGCAGACGCGCCGGTGGCGCCGCATCGTCGTGGACGCGGTCGGCGCGGAGCCGGGACAGCGCGTCCTGGACCTCGCGGCCGGCACCGGTACGTCGAGCGAGCCCTACGCGGACGCGGGCATCGACGTCGTCGCCTGCGACTTCTCGCTCGGCATGCTGAAGGTGGGCAAGCGACGCCGCCCTGACATCGCCTTCGTGGCGGGGGACGCCACCAACCTCCCCTTCGCGGACAACTCCTTCGACGCCTGCACCATCTCCTTCGGCCTGCGCAACGTGGACGAGCCGAAGAAGGCGCTCGCCGAGATGCTGCGCGTGACGCGGCCGGGCGGACGGCTGGTCATCGCCGAGTTCTCCCAGCCCACCGTCGCGCTCTGGCGCACCACCTACACCGAGTACCTCATGCGCGCGCTCCCCGCGATCGCCCGCCGGGTCAGCTCCAACCCCGACGCCTATGTCTACCTCGCCGAGTCCATCCGCGCCTGGCCGAACCAGGACCAGCTCGCCGCCTGGATCCGTGACAGCGGCTGGGGCGAGGTCGAGTACCGGAACCTCAACGGCGGTATCGTCGCCGTGCACCGCGCCGCTAAGGCGCCCGCGGCGCCGGGCGAGGAACCCCTCCTGCCGGGCCAGGTACGCCTGCGCCGGCTGACGACGGCGGTCGACTAGGTGTCGGTCCTCATCGTCGGGGCCGGCCCCGCCGGGTCCACCGCGGCCTACTACCTCGCGCGCGCCGGCATCGAGGTGACGGTCCTCGAGAAGACCTTCTTCCCCCGCGAGAAGGTCTGCGGCGACGGCCTCACGCCCCGCGCCACCCGCGAACTGCAGCTGCTCAGCCTGCCCCACGACGAGAGCGAGGGCTGGCGCCGCAACAAGGGTCTCCGCCTCATCGCCGGCAAGCGCACCGTCGAGGTGCCCTGGCCCGAGCTCAGCGACTTCCCCGACTACGGCCTGGTCCGCACGCGCCTCGGCTTCGACGAAGCCCTCGCGCAGCACGCCCGCGCCGCCGGTGCCACGATCCTCGAAGGCCACTCCGTGTCCTCCGCCGTCCGCGACGACGCCGGACGCGTCACCGGCGTCACCGTGAACCTGCTCGACGCCGACGGCCGCAAGACGGGCGGGACCCGCACGTTCACGGCCGACGTCGTCCTCGCCGCCGACGGCAACTCGACGCGCACCGCCGTCAGCCTCGGGATGCAGAAGCGGGACGACCGCCCGCTCGGCGTCGCCGTCCGCACCTACTTCACCAGCCCCCGCACGGACGACGACTGGATGGAGGGCTGGCTCGAACTGCCGGACGCCACGGGCAGGCCCCTGCCCGGGTACGGCTGGGTGTTCGGGGTCGGCGACGGCACCTCCAACGTGGGCCTCGGGATCCTCAACTCGTCCGCCGAGTTCGGCCGGCTGGACTACAAGCAGGTGCTGCGGGACTGGACCGCGGGCATGCCCGCCGAGTGGGGGTTCACGCCGTCGAACATGGTGGGGGAGATCCGCGGCGCCGCGCTGCCCATGGGCTTCAACCGGACACCCCACTACAGCCCCGGGCTCCTGCTCCTCGGGGACGCCGGCGGCATGGTGTCGCCGTTCAACGGCGAGGGCATCTCCTACGCGATGGAGTCCGCCCGGTACGCGGCGGAGTTCATCGAGCGGGCGCAGGGCGTGGGCTCGCTGCTCGGACGCGACCAGGTGATGTCGGGGTACGCGCCCTACGTGCGGGAGCAGTGGGGCAGCCACTTCACCCTCGGCCGCATCTTCGCGCAGCTGATCGGCAGGCCCGCCGTCATGTCGCTGGCCCTCCGCACGGGCATGCCCGTCCCGATCCTCATGCGCTTCGTGGTGCGCATGCTCGCCAACCTCACGGACTCCGGCGGCCGGGGCTTCGAGGACCGCGTCATCCACCTGCTGGAGTCGCTCGTGCCGCCCACCTCCAACCAGCCCTCCCTGGCCGGCCACCTGCGTGCGCAAAGCGCCGCCCCACTTCGTTAGTCTTAGACCGTGACACAATCCTTCGACTCCGGGTGGACCAGCGCGGGCCTGAACAGCGCGCTGGATACGGCGGACACCCCCGGCGACGCCCTGCGTCTGCCTCCCGGCTTCGCCCTCATCGCCGAGGACCCGGAGCTCGGACCGTCCGTCTCGTCCTGCCTGGCCGAGGTGGAGAAGCAGCTCCGCAGCGCCATCGCCAACTCCGACCCGCTGGCCGACGCGACGAGCCGCCACCTCGTGGAAGCCGGCGGCAAGCGCATCCGGCCGCTCCTGACGATCCTCGCCTCGCACCTCGGCAACCCGACGCGCGCCAAGGTGGTCCAGGCCGCCGTCGTCGTCGAACTGACGCATCTTGCCACGCTGTACCACGACGACGTGATGGACTCGGCCCCCTACCGCCGCGGCGCACCGACCGCGCACGAGGTGTGGGGCAACTCCGTCGCCATCCTGACCGGGGACCTGATCTTCGCCCGGGCGTCGATCCTCGTGTCCGAACTCGGCGGCGAGGCCCTCGGCATCCAGGCGCGCACCTTCGAGCGGCTCTGCCTCGGCCAACTCCACGAGACCGTGGGCCCGCGCGACGGCGAGGACGACCTCGAGCACTACCTGTCGGTCATCGCGGACAAGACCGGCTCCCTCGTGGCCGCCTCCGGGCAGCTCGGGGCCCTCTTCGCGGACACCCCGCAGGAGGTCATCGACGTCATGGTCGCCTACGGCGAGAAGGTCGGCGTCGCGTTCCAGCTGGCCGACGACGTCATCGATGTCACCGGCCGCACGGTGAAGTCCGGCAAGGCCCCCGGGACCGACCTCCGCGAGGGCGTGCCCACGCTGCCGGTCATCCTGCTGCGCCGTGCCGCGGCCGCCGGCGACCGGTCGGCGGCCGATGTCGTCGCGCTCGTCGACGGCGACCTGTCCTCCGACGCTGCCCTCGCCGACGCCGTCGCCGCCGTCCGCGAGCACGAACAGACGCAGGCGGCGTGGGCGGTGGCCCAGCAGTGGGCGGACGACGCCGTGGCGGCCCTCGACCCCCTCCCGGACAGCGTCGTCAAGCAGGCGCTGGCGAGCTTCGCGCAGGCCGTCGTCAGCAGGGACGTCTAGCCCACCGTCCGCGTAGGTCGTGGCGTCCCGGCTCGTCCCGGCTCGTCCTGATGCACCGGACGACCTCGTCGCGGCCGGAGCAAAGGCTCACCTGCGTCGGCGGGGCGGACGGGCGGGACGCCACGGGCTCACCGGACCGACCGCGTGCACGATCCCGCAGCGAAGCCAGGACGGCGGGCTACCGGGGGAGGAAGGACCTCAGCTCGGCGGCCTTCCGCGCCCTGATCGCCGGGTCCACGATGGGCCGCTTCGGCGTGAAGTAGAAACCGTCGTCGTGCCAGCGCGGCAGGACGTGCTGGTGGTAGTGCCACACGTGCTGGCTCCCGGCCGGCTCGTTGTGCTGCCGGGTCGAGACGCCGTCGGGCTCCCAGGCGAGCTTGATCGCGATCGCGATGTCACGCGTGAGCGTCATGATGCGGGCCGCGGCGTCGTCGGGCAGTTCGTACAGCAGTTCCACGTGCTCCCGCGGGGTGATCAGGACGTGGCCGGGGTTCGGGTCGAAACCGTGCGAGGCGATGAACGCGAGTGCGAGGTCGTCCTCGTGGATGACGTCCCCCGGGCGGCAGAGGTTCCCGGGGTTGCTGAAATCCGACCGCGCGAGGTCGCAGAACGGGCACCGGTACCCGTCCGGCGCGTGGTGGGCGAACGGCATCAGTCCTCGTCGTCCTCCGCGAAGACCCATTCGAAGAGGTCGAGCACGTACTCGCTGAAGGTGCCCTCCTCGCTCTGCCACTCGCCGCGCACGTTGTTGCGCCGCCAGACGATCGGATCGGGGACGTCCAGCTGATCCGCCCGCATGCCCCACGTGTACTGCTCGTCCTCGTCCTCGAGGAACAGGAGGAAGCCGTCCTCGATCTCGAGCTCGTCGGGGTCCCAGAAGAAGTGGAACGCCTCCATGATGTCCTCGGTGGCTCCCACGGCCCGGTAGAAGTCGCGCAGGGCCAGGGGCAGGTCGAAGTCCTTGCCCTCGAGCATCTCCGCCAGCTCGTCGTCGGACAGGCCGTCTTCCTCGGCCCACTCGTCCTCGAAGTACTGGGGCACGAGGGCGCGGAATTTGTCGGAAAACAGGTCGGTCACAGGTACTCCAGGAGTGGGGTGGGGGGAGACCTCCATCCTAGCCGCCGCTTCCGACGCCCGCTCTACCTCCGCGCCTTCCACGTCCGCGCGGCGAGCGGTGCGTGCCAGCCGTGGCGCCAGGCGAGGACCCGCAGGGAGAACACCAGGGACGCGGCGAGCGTCCCCGTGACGAGGGAGAAGGTCCCGGTCAGGTAGAGCACGGTGACGACGACGGCGCCCAGCATCGCGGGGAGCGCATAGATGTCCCGCGGGTCGAAGAGCTGCGGGATCTCGTTCGCGACGACGTCGCGCAGCAGGCCGCCGCCCACGGCCGTGGTGACGCCGAGCAGCGCGGCGGAGACGGGGTGGAGCCCGGCGTCGAGGGCCTTGAGGGTGCCGGTGATGCAGAACAGGGCGAGCCCGCCGGCGTCGAAGACGACCAGCACGCGCATGCCGCGTTCCACGCCGGCGGACACGAAGTACACCAGCACGGTGGCGAGCAGCGGTGGCAGCAGGTAGGCGGGATTGGTGAAGGCGGCGGGCGGGACGGTGAGGATGAGGTCCCGCGCCACCCCACCTCCGAGCGACGCGAGGGACGCCAGCAGGAGCGACCCGACCAGGTCGAAGCCCTTGCGGGCCGCCAGCAGGGACCCGGAGACGGCGAAGAAGAAGACGCCGAGGAGGTCTGCGCCCAGGGCGATGTGTGAAGCGGTGTCCATGTCTTCCTTCGGCGGGCCGGCGGGGTGCCCAGGGGGATCCGCAGGGTCGGCGGAGGGAGGGAGGGCCAATCCAGCATGACAGACGGGGACGGGGACGCCGGCGCTAGGCTGGGCCCATGACGAGCAGAGACGCGGACAGCACGGAGACGGTGGAGCCGAGTGCGACGGACGGGTCGCGCGCGATGCGCCTGGCGGCCCGGCTGATCGGCTTCCTGCCCACGAAGCGGAACCTGACCGGCACCGACTGGGTCAACGCGAGATACCCGGGCCGCAGCTACCCGCCGACGGCCGCCATCCCCTGGACACTCAAGCAGACGCACACCATCCAGGAAAAGCGGATCGACGGCATCAGGACCATCACCGTCCGCCCGCTGCTCGGCGCGACCCGCTCGCACATCATCTACACGCACGGCGGGATCTACATCAACGAGCTCGGCAGGCCGCACTGGTGGATCATCGCGGAGCTGACGAAGCGCACCGGCGCCGCCGTCACGGTGCCCCTGTACCGGCTGGCGCCGGAGAGCACCTACCGCGAGGCCTTCCCCTACCTCGTGTCGGTGTACCGCGAGGTCCTCAGGACGGCGGAGCCCGGGGACGTCACACTGATGGGGGACTCGGCAGGCGGCGGGCTCGCCGTCGCGCAGCCCTGGGCGTTCCGGGACGCCGGGCTTCCCGCGCCCGGCCGCGTCGTCGCGTTCTCGCCGTGGCTCGACGTCACAGCGACCAACCCGGACATCCCGCGGTACGACGCCGTGGACCCGATGCTCTCCGTGGGAGGCGGGGTGCAGGCGGGGCTGTGGTGGGCGGGCGGCGACGACCCCCGGACGCCGCTGGTCAGCCCGGCCTGTGCGCCCGCGGAGATGCTGGCGCTGCTGCCGCCCACGCGGATCTACCAGGGCACGCGCGATGTCTGCATGGCGGACGCGACGGTCTTCCGCGACCGCGCCGTCGCGGCCGGTGCCGCCGTGGAGATGAAGGTCTACCCGGGCGGCTTCCACGTGTTCCCGGCGTTCCCCCGCCTCCCGGAATCCAGGGAGGTCTTCACGGACCTCACCGCGTTCCTCGGCAGGCCGGCCCTCCCGTAGCGGACCCGGGGACGGACCCGCCCGTCAGCCCCGGGCGGAGTCCCTCGACAGCACCCAGACGTTGGTGTCGCCCTCGCGCTCGACCGTCACGGTGGTGACGAGCGCCCGGATCATGGACAGACCGCGCCCGGACTCGTCGTAGTCCTCCAGCAGCGCGTCGTCGTCGGGACCGGGGACGACGACGGGTCCCGCGAGATCGGGGACGGGGTCCAGCGGGGCGGCACCGATCTCGCTGATGACGGCGCGCAGCCGCTCGACGGCGACGGTGAGCTCGACGCCCAGGAGGAGCGTGGCGCCCTCCGCGGGGACGCCGTGCTGCACCACGTTGCTCGCTGCCTCGATCACCGCCGTGGTGAAGGCCATCTGGTCGGGCGCCGGCACGAAGGCGGCGTCCAGCCACAACTGCTCCAGGAGGACGTGCAGATCCTCGATGGCCTGCTCCGCGGCGGGCTCCTCGAGGGTGCGCCGCGCCAGGACGTCAGTCATTGCGGAAGGCTTCGTCGGGCGTGGCGTGCGGGGTGAGCACCCGGTGCATGCTGGTGAGTTCGAGCACCATGGTGACCTGCGGCTGGACGGCCGCGATCCGCAGGTCGCCGCCGGACTGCCGCGCCAGCTTCAGGCAGCCGATCAGCGCGCCGAGGCCCGAGGAGTCCATGAAGCTGGTGTCCGCGAGGTTCACGACGATCCGCTTCCCGCCCCCGTTCACGACCTCGTTGACGACCTCGCGCAGCTTCGGTGCCGCCACCATGTTCAGGCGCCCGTTCGCCGAGACCTCGGTGTACCGCCCTTTGTCCTGGACCGTGAATTCCATCTGCTCCTCTTCCGCTGCCTGTCGGCGTGTGCCGGCTGTTTCCTGAATCGTGGCGCCCCTGCGCGCCGTGTCCTGCCGGTCCGGTGCCGGCCGCGGGTCAGTCCCGCGCGCGCCGCAGGATGACGACGGTGACGTCGTCGGCGACCTCCGGGACGTCGGCCAGGTCCAGCAGCACCGCGCAGGCCTCCGCGGCGCTCGCCGCCGCCGAGACCACGCCCGCCACCGCCTCCGTGAACTGGTCGACCGTCTCGTAGATGTCGAGCAGGCCGTCGCTCACGATCGCGAGGGAATCGCCCGGCTCAAGGCGCAGGGAGGCTTCCGGCCAGGCCTGGTCCGGCCAGGCGCCCACGGGCGGGCCGGCGGAGGGCAGGCGGGTCACGCCGCCGTCGGCTGCGACGTGCAGCGCGAGGCCGTGCCCGGCGTCGACATAGCCGACCACGCCGGTGCCGGCATCGAGGCGGCCGTGGAACAGCGTGACGAAGGAGCTGGTGTGTTCCAGATCCGCCTCCGTGGCCCGCGCCGCCGTCGCGAACGCGGTCTCGAGGCTCGGCTGGGAGGCGACGGAGCGCATGGTCGCCCGGACGGTCGCCGCGATGAGTGCCGCGCCCATGCCCTTGCCCATGGCGTCGGCGACGGTGAAGTGCAGGCCGTCGGGCGTCGGGTACCAGTCGTAGACGTCGCCGCCCACGCTCCTCGACGGCCTGAAGCGCCCCGCCAGCTGGAAGTGGTCGAGGGTGAGTTCCCGGCGCGGGAGCAGGTTCTGCTGCACCTCAGCGGCGCGCTGGCGCTCGTCCGCGTTCGCGACGTCCACGGCGGCCTGCCGGCTCTGGCGCCGGAACAGCGAATTGATGCGCGCCACGAGTTCACGGGGGCTGAAGGGCTTGCTGATGTACTCGTCCGCCCCCGTCTCCAGGCCCGTGAGGCGTTCGATCTCGTCGGTGCGGGCCGTGATCATGAGGATGTAGGCGTCGGAGAAGGTGCGGACCTCGCGGCAGATCTCCACGCCGTCGCCGTCGGGGAGGTTGAGGTCGAGGGTGATGAGGTCCGCGCCGGCTCGGGCCAGCCGGAGGCCCTCACTCGCGGTCGCGGCTTCGGTGACCTCGAAGCCCTCGCGCTTCAGGATCTGCACGAGCAGGCCCCGGATGTCGACGTCGTCCTCGACAACGAGGGCACGGCGGATCTCCGGGGCGACAGTCATGATGCTCATTAAACGCTACGGCGCGGCGTCTTCAGGACGCGGCACCCGGCTTCACGCGAATCGCCGGATTGTTGCGGTGAACTTGATCCGATCTTGAGGGGTCGGCCGACTTTCAGGACCCGGAATCGCGGGGCTGCCGCGTTAGTGTGTGGCTGGCGGGGATCGCCCCGTCAGTTCTCGGATCCGGCACGGACGAGTTCGACGACCATGAGGGGGTGCGCTGGCAGCATGGACAGGGTGCTCTCCTACCTGACGCTCAACACGAGGCAGTTCCATGAGCTGACCCTGCGGTCGCGCGTGGTCCTCAGCCAGCTGCCGCTGGCGCTCACCGTCGCGCTGATCGTCGTCGGAGGCCTGCTCTTCCACCAGGACCTCTTCACCGCCCCGTCCTTCCTGATCGGTGTCTGGATGCAGGGCGTGCTGCTGGCGCTCTGCGTCCTCGTCCCGTGGGACCGGCTGCCGCATGCGAGCTTCCTGGTCATCCCGCTGCTCGACTTCGTCCCGATCGGGTTCATGCGCCATGGTGCGGGCACCATCATCACCGGCGTGGGCCTGCTCGCCGTGTTCCCGATCATCTGGCTCGCCGCGTCGGGCCTGTACCCGCGGGTCCTCCTCGCCGCGGGTTTCCTCGCGTCGCTCGCCATCGTCTGGGTGCCGGTGTTCGTGACGGACACCGACGTCACCTCGCAGTCGCTGACGCAGTCCTTCCTCCTGCCCTTCATCATGCTCGCGATCGGCGTGACGATCCGCGTGATGACGGCGAGCATGATGGCGCAGCAGGCCGTCGTGGAGGAGAAGGACCATGCCCTCCGGCTGCTGCTGGAGGAGAGCGCCCGCCGCGAACGGCTCCTCGACACCGTGGTCAACAGCGTGAACATCGGTGTGACCGCCGTGGACGAGGCCGGGCGGACGGTCCTCGCGAACCGCAAGCTCGAACAGTTCCGTGCCCTCGCCGGCGGCGCCCGCGACACCGACGAGGCGTCCCTCTCCATCTTCCAGCAGGACGGCGCGACGGCCGTCCCGGCGTCCCGGCGGCCCACCCGGCGTGCCGCGGAGGGCCACGTGTTCTCCGACTACCTCCTCTGGTGGGGCGAGCGACCCGACCAGCGGGTGCTCTCGACGTCCTCCCGGCTGATGACCAACCAGGCCGGGGACCGCGAGGGGTCCGTGGTGACCTTCAACGACGTCACGGAGCTCGTCACCGCACTGAACGCCAAGGACGAGTTCGTCGCGACCGTCTCGCACGAGCTGCGGACCCCGTTGACCGCGATCCGGGGCTACCTCGAACTGCTCCTCGGGACGCCGGGCCTCGACCCGGAGGTCGCCTCCGGCCTGGAGGTGGTGTCCCGGAACTCCGAGCGGCTCCACAAGCTCGTGGTGGACCTGCTGTCCACCGCGGAGGGGTCGCCGGAGATCACGCCGGTACCCACCGACTTCTCCCGTCTCGTGGGCCGACGCGTCGCCACGGCCGAGCAGGGCAACACCAACCCGCTGGTGCGGTTCGAGGACCTCACCGATCCGGGGCTCGTCGCGCTGTGTGACGCCTCCCGGATCGGACAGGTCCTGGACAACCTGCTCTCGAACGCGATCAAGTACTCGCCTGCCGGCGGACGCGTGACCGTCCGCGCCCGCGAGGTCGACGGCGAGGTGGAGTGCAGCGTGACCGACCAGGGCAGCGGCATGACGGCGGAGGAGCAGAAGGGCGTCTTCTCCAAGTTCTTCCGCACCGTGGGGGCCCGCAACGCGGCGATCCCCGGGGTGGGGCTCGGCCTGGCCATCTCCAAGGCGATCGTCGAGCGGCACGGTGGGATGATCACCTGCCGGAGCGCGGTCGGCGAGGGCTCGACCTTCACGTTCCTCCTGCCGCTCGCCCGCGCGGAGCAGGTCCAGGAACTGCAGCCCCAGGACCACTAGCCGTCCTGCCCGGGCGGCCGGTCCTCCGCCGCCCGGCGCGGCCGCGGACGTCCGTCAGGCGGGGCCGAGGTCCACGGTGGCCGTCAGGCCGCCGCCCGGCGTCTCCGTGAGGCCGATGGACCCGCCGTGCGCCGCGGCGATGCGCGCGCACGTTGCCAGGCCGATCCCGCTCCCGGCCGGATCGCCGTCCCGATGCAGCCGCACGAGGGGTTCCAGGACGCGCTGCCGGTCCGCCGGGGCGATGCCCTTGCCGTGGTCGATGACGCGCAGCACCTGCGTCTCGCCGACGCTCGCGATCACCTCGACGCGAGGGGGGCTGCCCGGGACCGAGTACCTCAGCGCGTTCGCCACCAGGTTCTGCAGCAGCGCGGTGACCTGCGCCTGGTCGACGCTCAGCTCGGCGTCCTGCACCGTCACCACGGCGTCGCAGGCACTGCTGAGCGGCAGGACGTCCTGCAGCACGGCGTTCATCAGGGTGTTCAGGCGGACCGTCCGGCGCGTGATCGACCCGCCGATGCGGGAGAACTCGAGGACCTCCTCCACGGTGGCCAGCATGCGGCTGGCGCTGCCCCGGATGATGCTGAAGTAGCGCGCCGCCGGCCCGGCAGCCGCGACGTCGTCGTCCTGTTCGCTGAGCTCGGCGTAACCGAGGATGGCCGTCAGCGGGTTCTTGAGGTCGTGGCTCACGCGGGCCGCGAACCCCGCCAGGTCCTCGTTGCTGCGCCGCACCACCTCGAGGGCCTCGACGAGCTGGCGGGTCTTGAACTGCAGGTCGAGGACCTCCACGACCTGCCGTGCGAGGATCTCGAGCCCTTCGCGCTGCTCTGCGTCGAACGCCCGGACCCGCGGGGAGAACACGCAGAGGGAGCCGAGGGCGGCGCCGTGCTCCGTCACGAGCGGGACGGACGCGTAGGAGCGCACCTCGGCGATGCCACCGTTGACGAAGGGGTTGTCGGCGAACCGCGGGTCGAGGGAGGCGTCCGCGAGGGCGGTGATCGCGCCGCTGGTGAAGACCTTCGAGCACATCGAGTCGTCGCGGGAGCACACCGCCGCGTCCACCCCGACGGCTGCGATCTGGTGCTGCTGGTCCGCCGTGATGATGTTGATGACGCCGGCCTCCATGCCGCTCACCCGCACCGCGAGTTTCACGAGGTTGAGCAGTTCCGGCGGCGTCGCGTAGTCGGGCTTCTCCACCGGGACGCCGTCGGCCTCGCCGTAGGGGAGCCGGTACTCCTGCAGGACCGCCTGGCGGGCGAGTTCCCGGAGTTCCGGCCCGTCGGAGGGAGGCCCGGCAGGGCGTCCTGTGGGACGGCCGGTAGAGAGCAGAGACACGTTGACCCCCGAAGCAGTATGAGACCGGTGTAGGTGCGTCCACTATCCCACGCCCGCCGGTCGGGGCACGGCAGGGCGGACCGCGTCAGCCGAGGGCCCGGACGCGCAGGGCGAGGTACAGGTGCACGCGGTCCGCGGTGACCGCCGGGTCGTAGCCCGTCAGCGCCACGACCTGCTGGAGCCGGTAGCGGATGGTGTTGCGGTGCAGGTCGAGGTCCGCGGCGACGGCGGCCACGGAACCGTCGAGGTCGAGGTAGCGCTGCAGCGTGGTCAGCAGCCCCGAGCCATGGGTGCCGTCGAAGGCCTCGAGGGGGTGCAGGGTCTCCGTGGCGAGGTCGGCGAGTGGCACGTCCGCACTGGACATCAGCAGCGACGTCAGGCTCAGGCGGTCCGCGAAGTTGAGGGCCTGCCCGCGCTGGAGGGCCTCGCGTGCCTCGAAGTAGCTCCACCGCAGGCCGTTCGGCTGGGCGTAGGAGCCGCCGATGCCGATGCGCGCCGTGAGCCCCGCGCCGTGCAGGTACCGGCTCAGCGCGGCGGGATCGGGGGCACCGGCCGGGAGCACGAGCACGAGCCGGTCGTCGACGAGCCCGGTGGCGCCGCCGTTCCACCCGTCCGGCAGGGGCAGCGTCCGCAGCGCGCGTCGCTGGCCCGAGGCGACGTCGACGATCAGCACGGTGTGCCGGAGGGTCGTGTCGATGCCCGAACTGGCGAGCCGGGCCGCTCCTTCGGCGCCGGCGAGCGTGCCGCGCACCACGTCCTCGAACAGCTGGCCCGCCGCGGTGCGGGCACCGGTCCGGTTCCGGGCCTGGTTGGTGAGTTCGACGGAGATCAGGCTCTGCGCGTAGTCGACGACGGCGGTCCGGCCGTAGGGCTCGGCGATGGCCAGCGTGCAGCGGTCCTTCAGGCCCGTGGGCACGGGCAGCCGGTGCCACGCCGTCGGCCCCGGTTCCCCCGCGCCGGTCGCCGAAGCGTCGGTGGTGGGCGTACCGGTGGCCGACGTACCGGTGGCCGTGCCGGGGGCGCGTGCGATGCACGCGCCGTACTGGAACAGCGCGACGTCGGTGCCGAGCATGCGGGCGAGCTCGCCGAGGAGCGCTGCAAGGCCTCCCGCACCCAGCAGCGCCGACGCCAGCACGGCGTGGCCCTCGAGGAGTTCCTCGAGCCCGGCGTAATGATCGGCCGAGAGGGCATCGGCCACCTTCTTCCCGATGGCGATGAAGGGCACCTCGTACGGGACCCGGAACGCGGGGAGGCCGACGGCGTCCGCTTCCGCGAGCAGGGCCGCAGGGATCCGCCGGTGGGTGAGCCCGACCCCGAAGCCGATGGCAAGGGCCCCGGCGTCGTGCGCCCGCCGGACGAACGCCCGCTGGGCGGCGCCCGTCTTCAAACGGACGCCCGTCGTGAGGACCACCTCCGCCCCGTTGAGGAACGGTCGGGGATCCTCGAGTTCGGTCACGGCCACCCACTGGATGGTCTGGCCGGCAGGATTCGACCGGCCCTCCGCGACCAGCCCCAGGGCAGGATCGGACAGCAGGTCGGCGAGTGTGATGGCCATGGACCAACTGTAGGCGTTGCTGTGCTGGTGCACGGGTGAGACCTCGAATCGTTGTGCAGAGAGCTGTGGCATGCCGCTCTGACCCCCGGTACCGTCGTGTCGATACCCTATGGCCGGATCCCCCGGACGCGCGGACTCCATCCTCGTGAAAGGCACTGCAGCGTGGCTGAGACCCTTCAGAACTACATCGACGGGGCGTTCGTGACGCCCGTCGGCACCGAGCTCCTGGACATCGTCAACCCGACGAACGGAGAGGTGGTCGCGCAGTCACCCGTCTCCACCCGGGCGGACGTCGACGACGCCATGCGCGCCGCAGCCCGTGCCTTCACCACCTGGAAGCGGACCACCCCGAGCCAGCGCCAGCTCATGCTGCTGAAGCTGGCCGACGCCGTCGAGGCCGCCAGCGACGAGCTCGTCGAGGCGCAGCACCGCAACACGGGCCAGGTACGCGAGATGATCGCCGCCGAGGAGGTCGCCGTCGGTGCCGACCAGCTCCGGTTCTTCGCCGGCGCCGCGCGCCTCATGGAGGGCAAGTCCGCGGGCGAGTACATGGAGGGCCACACCTCCTACATCCGCCGCGAGCCCATCGGCGTCGTCGCCCAGGTGGCGCCGTGGAACTACCCGCTCCTCATGGCCATCTGGAAGATCGGCCCCGCCCTCGCCGCAGGCAACACCGTGGTCCTGAAGCCGAGCGACACCACCCCCGAATCCACCCTCGTCCTCGCGCGCCTCACCCAGGGCATCCTGCCGGACGGCGTCCTGAACGTCGTGCTCGGCACGGGCGAGACCGGTGCCGCGATGACGGAGCACCCCGTGCCCGGGCTGGTCTCCATCACGGGATCCGTGCGCGCCGGCATCGCCGTCGCGACCAGCGCCGCGAAGGGCCTCAAGCGGGCCCACCTCGAACTCGGCGGCAAGGCCCCCGCCGTCGTCTTCGCGGACGCCGACCTCACGAAGAGCGCCCAGGCCATCGCCGAGTTCGCGTTCTTCAATGCCGGCCAGGACTGCACCGCCATCACCCGCGTGCTCGTGCAGGAGCAGGCGCACGACGAGTTCGTCGCCGCGATGGTCGCCCACACCGCCACCTTGAAGACCGGCAGCGCCGACGACTCCGAGAACTACTTCGGGCCGCTGAACAACATCAACCACTTCAACGCCGTCAACGCCGTCATCGACGCGCTGCCCGCCCACTGCAGCATCGCGACCGGCGGCAAGCGCGCCGGGGACAAGGGCTACTTCTTCGAGCCGACCATCATCACCGGCGCCCGGCAGGACGACTCCGTGGTGCAGCAGGAGACGTTCGGGCCGGTCCTCACGGTGCAGACGTTCGCCACCGAGGAGGAGGCGATCGAATTGGCCAACGGCGTGGAGTACGCCCTGGCGTCCAGTGTCTGGACCTCGAACCACGGCACCGCGATGCGCGTGTCCCGCGACCTCGATTTCGGGGCGGTCTGGATCAACACGCACATCATGCTGACCGCCGAGATGCCGCACGGCGGCTTCAAGCACTCCGGCTACGGCAAGGACCTCTCCATGTACGGCGTGGAGGATTACACCCGCATCAAGCACGTCATGAGCGTGCTGGACGTCTGACAGTCCCCTTCTGGATAGGAACCCCTGATGACCACCATCGCAACCACCCCCGGTGCCGTCGCGCCGGGTTTCCGGCTCGAGCAGAAGCGCCGCATCACCGGCGAGTTCCCCGGACCCAAGTCCACCGAGCTCGCCGCGCGGCGCGCCGCCGTCGTCGCCAAGGGCGTCGCCTCGGGCGTACCCGTCTACGCGGCGGACGCTGACGGCGGGATCATCCAGGACGTCGACGGCAACTCCTTCATCGACCTCGGCTCAGGCATCGCCGTGACGAGCGTCGGTGCGTCGGATCCCGCCGTGGTCGCCGCGGTCAGGGAGCAGGTGGGCCACTTCACCCACACGTGCTTCATGGTGACGCCCTACGAGGGCTACATCGCCGTCGCGGAGCAGCTCGCCGAACTGACGCCGGGAGATTTCGAGAAGCGGACGGTCCTGTTCAACTCGGGCGCCGAAGCGGTCGAGAACGCGGTCAAGGTGGCGCGGCTGGCCACGGGCAGGGACGCCGTCGTCGCGTTCGACCACGCCTACCACGGCCGCACCAACCTGACCATGGCGCTGACCGCGAAGTCGATGCCGTACAAGACGAACTTCGGTCCCTTCGCGCCGGAGATCTACCGCGTGCCCATGAGCTACCCGTTCCGCGAGGAGAACCCGTCGATCACGGGCCCCGAGGCAGCGCAGCGCGCCATCACCATGATCGAGAAGCAGATCGGCGCCCAGTCGGTTGCGGCGATCATCATCGAACCCGTCCAGGGTGAGGGCGGCTTCATCGTGCCTGCCGACGGCTTCCTCCCCGCGCTCGCGGAGTGGGCCACGGCCAACGGCGTGGTGTTCATCGCGGACGAGGTTCAGTCCGGTTTCTGCCGGACCGGCGAGTGGTTCGCCGTGAACCACGAGGGCGTCGTGCCGGACATCATCACCATGGCCAAGGGCATCGCCGGCGGCATGCCGCTCTCGGCCATCACGGGCCGGGCGGACCTGCTCGACGCGGTGCACGGCGGCGGGCTCGGCGGCACCTACGGTGGCAACCCGGTGGCCTGTGCTGCGGCGCTCGCGGCGATCCGCACCATGAAGGAGCAGGACCTCGCCGGTCGTGCCCGCCACATCGAGGCGGTCGTCACCGAACGCTTCGCCGCGCTCCAGGCCGAGCTCGGTGAGCACGGCATCATCGGTGAGCTCCGTGGCCGTGGCGCCATGCTGGCCCTCGAGTTCGTGGAGCCGGGCGGCAGGAAGCCCAACGCCGAGGCGACGAAGGCGATCGCCGCTCAGTGCCTGCGCGAGGGCGTCATCATCCTCACCTGCGGCACCTACGGCAACGTGGTCCGCCTGCTCCCGCCGCTCGTGATCACGGACGAACTGCTCGCGGACGGCCTCGACGTCCTCGAGGCCGCGATCAGGGCGGCCAACGCCGGCTGATCCTCCGCGCACGGAAGAGGCCCTGCAGCACTGCTGCAGGGCCTCTTCCGTGCGCTCGGGTGATCAGCCGACCGGGATGAGGGCCCGGAACTGGGGGTTCTCCGCCAGGAAGGCCCGCGCGTGCCCGCAGTCGGGGACGGGCGCGAGGCGGCGGCGGTGCGCGTTCAGGAGTGCGGCGCGGACGAGGACCGGTTCCAGTCCCAGGCGACGGTGCTCGGGCCCGACGACGGTCTGCAGCAGGCGGAGCCGACCGGCGCGCAGGTCGTACTTCACGTAGCCGACCATGGTGCCGTCGTGGAACAGCTCGAAGCGCGAGGCTACCGGGTTGTCGCGGAACTTCTCGCGGAGCTGTTCGGTCTCCGAGCGGTCGGCGGCACGGGACTCGCGGTCGACGATGGCCGCGACGACCGCCTCGTAATCGTCCAGCACGCCGTAGACCGGGAAGTCGGTGTCCAGTGCCCGGTAGAGCTCATTGGACAGGATGCGCAGCTCGCGGGTGGAGACGACCGACAGGTCGCGGGGGACGTCGGGGGTCCCGGACCCGGCGGGGGAGTCCGGGGCGTCGAAGGCGTCGGCATCCGCCCCGCGGTAGGAGCCGGAGGTCGGGGGAAGAGGGGCAACGGACATGGCATGCCTCAGAACTATCGGGAGTGATGGAGGCCGTTGCTTGACCTTTCACGTACCGTAGCAGCAACTTCGGGATCCGTAAAGCTAGGCTGTTTAGCAATCAGCTCTCTGAGGACCGGGTGTCACGGGGAGTAGGCGGCGAGTTGCTCGCGGAGGCCCGCGATCATGCCGTCGAGCCCGGCCCGGAAGGCGGCATCCGCGGCCCGCCCGGCGCCTGCCGCCGCGGAAGCGCTCTGCACCGCGGCCGTGAAGACCGGGAACTGGCCCGCGAGCGTGCCGGAGTCGAAGATGTCGCCCGGTGCAGCGACGTCGAGCGCCGATCCGTAGATGAAGGACTCGAGTGCGACGATCGCGGGGACGATGCGTTCCTCGGGCCAGCCCGCTGCGGCGAAGCCGCGGGCCACCTCCTCGTACATGCGCAGCGTCTCGGCGGCGTCGGTCACGGGAAGGACGGCGATGATCGGGACCAGGGGTGCATGCCGTGCGAAGACCTCGCGGTAGGACCAGGCCCACTGCCGTACCGCCTCGTCCCACGGCTCGACGGCGAACCCGCTGAAGTCGACCATCGTCATGACGTGGTCCTGGACCCACCGGAGCACCTCCTGCTTGGAGGCGGCGTGGTTGTACAGGGCGGAGGGTGCCACCCGGAGGCGGCGGGCGAGGGCGGACATCGTCAGTCCCGCGTAACCTTCGGCGGCGATGAGGTCGAGCGCTGCCGCCGTGATGCGGTCCCTGGACAGGACGCTGCGCGGTGGGCGGCCGGCGCGCCGCGGGGTCGGCGTTGCTGAAGTCATCGATCCTGCTCCCTGTTGCGATGGCGTTAACCCTACGGGCGGCCCTTCCCTCTCCGGGCGCCCGTGGCTATAGTAGGCCCAATAATGAATACCATTCATTTTGTGGCCTGCGTCATGCAGCCTAGGAGGATCACGTGAACATCATCGAACGCGACGTCGTCATCATCGGAGCCGGCCCGTCCGGCCTCACGGCCGCCCGCGAGCTGAGGAGGGCAGGCCACTCGGTCGCCGTGCTCGAGGCGCGTGACCGCGTCGGCGGACGCACCCACACGGACGTCATCGACGGCGCCGTCTTCGAGGTCGGCGGACAATGGGTGTCGCCGGACCAGACCGCGCTCATCGGCCTCCTCCACGAACTGGGCATGCAGACGTTCTCCCGGTACCGGGAGGGCGACTCCGTGTACATCGGGCCCGACGGTGAGCCCATCCGCTACAGCGGCGAGATGTTCCCCGTCAGCGACTACACGCGCGAGGAGATGGAGCGCCTCATCGTGATCCTCGACCGCCTCGTCGACGAGGCCGGGCCCGAAGCGCCGTGGAACCACCCCGACGCCCGCGCCCTGGACACCATCTCCTTCCACCACTGGCTCCGGCAGCAGTCCGACGACGAGGAGGCCTGCGACAACATCGGCCTGTTCATCGCGGGCGGCATGCTGACGAAGCCTGCGCACTCGTTCTCGACGCTGCAGGCCATCCTCATGGCCGCGACCGCCGGATCCTTCTCGAACCTCGTGGACGAGGACTTCATCCTCGACAAGCGCGTGGTCGGGGGCATGCAGTCGGTGTCGGAGCGCATGGCGGCGGACCTGGGGGAGGACGTCATCCTCTCGAGTCCGGTCCGCACGCTCCGCTGGAGCGGCCTGGACGGCCCGGACGCCGAGGGGGTCACGGTCGTCTCCGATACGACGACGGTGCAGGCGCGGTACGCCGTCGTCGCCGTCCCGCCGAACCTCTACTCCCGCATCAGCTACGACCCGCCGCTGCCGCGCCGCCAGCACCAGATGCACCAGCACCAGTCGCTGGGCCTCGTGATCAAGGTCCACGCCGTCTACGCCACGCCGTTCTGGCGCGAGGACGGGCTCTCGGGGACCGGCTTCAGCGCAGGCTCGATCGTCCAGGAGGTCTACGACAACACGAACTTCGAGGACCCCCGCGGCACCCTGGTGGCATTCGTCTCCGACGAGAAGGCCGACGCCATGTTCGAGTTGGCTCCGCACGAGCGCCGCGAGCGCATCCTCTCGTCGATCGCGAACTTCCTCGGTCCGCAGGCGCTGGAGCCGGAGGTGTACTACGAGTCGGACTGGGCGTCGGAGGAGTGGACGCGTGGCGCGTACGCCTCGAGCTACGACCTCGGCGGGCTGCACCGCTACGGCCGCGACCAGCGCACGCCGGTGGGGCCCATCCACTGGTCCTGCTCCGATATCGCGGCCGAGGGCTACCAGCACGTCGACGGCGCCATCCGGATGGGGCAGCGGACCGCGGTCGAGATCCACCGCGCACTGTCCGCCGGGGTGCAGCCCGCCGCGACCGGTCGGGGGGCGTGAGCATGCGCTACGTCGTCGGATACACCGCTGACGAGCGCGGGCACGACGCCGTCTGCCTCGCCGTCGCGCTCGCGCGCCGCCAGGGGGCGAGCCTCGACCTCGTCCTCGTCACACCCCAGCATTCCCCCTACGCGGGGATCCATCAGCGGGGCAAGGGTTTCGAGAGCCTCCTGACGGAGCAGCTGCAGGAGTGGATGGACCAGGGCCTCGCCCTGGTCCCCGAGGACGTCCCCGCGCGCGGCGTGGTGGTGCGTGCCGAATCCAATGCGGAGGGCCTCATCCGGGCGGCCGAGGACACCGAGGCGTCCCTGATCGTGATCGGCGCCAGCTCCCGCGGCCTCGCCAACCGGTTCAACATCGGCAACGTGGCCCGGAGCCTCCTGCACGCCTCTCCCGTCCCCGTGGCGCTCGCGCCCAAGTCCTACCGCCGCACCGATCCCGTCACGCGCCTGACCTGCGCGGTCGGCAACCGGGCCGGTGCGGACGACGTCGTCGCCGTCGCCGTCGCCTCCGCGCAGCGCCGCGGACTCCCGCTGCGCCTCGTGTCCCTCGTCGCGCTCGACGCCGGGCACGCGGACGCCGAGGGTGCGGAGGACGAGGCCAACCGGCGGCTCGCCGAGGCAGCCTCGGCCCTCGCCGCCGGCGGGCGGGTGAGCGTCGAGACGGCGCACGGCTCCTCCATCGAGGACGCCATCGAGGCCCTGGCCTGGGACGAGGGAGAGGTGCTGCTGGTGGGGTCCAGCCGCCTCGCGCAGCACATGCGCATCTTCCTCGGCTCCACGGCGAACAAGATCCTGCGTACGCTGACCATCCCCATGGTCGTCGTCCCGCGTACGTACGCAACGCCCGGCACCACCGGCCCGGGCGCCCCAACCGTGGAGGCGGACGCATGAGTATCGAGGAGACAACACAGAAAGGGACAGGGCTCAGCAGGAAGGGCCTTGATGCCGGAACCGTCGGCCTGATGGGTGCCGTCGTCATCGGGGTGTCCTGCGTGGCCCCCGCGTACACCCTGACCGCGGCCCTCGGGCCCACGGTCGCCGAGGTCGGGGTGAACCTCCCGGCCATCTTCCTGGTGGGCTTCATCCCCATGCTCCTGGTGGCCCTCGGCTACCGGGAGCTCAACAGTTCGATGCCGGACTCCGGCACCACCTTCACGTGGGCCACCCGCGCCTTCGGGCCGTGGGTCGGCTGGATGGGCGGGTGGGGGCTCATCGCCGCCACCGTGATCGTGCTCTCCAACCTGGCCGCCGTCGCCGTCGACTTCTTCTACCTGATGCTCGCCCAGGTGTTCAACAACCCGGGGATCGCCGACCTCACGCTCAACCTGCCCGTGAACATCGCGACGACCCTCGTCTTCATCGCGCTCGCCTGTTACGTCTCCTACCGCGGCATGGAGGCCACCAAGGCCGTCCAGTACGTGCTGGTGACGTTCCAGGTCGTCGTCCTCGCCTGGTTCGCGATCGCCGCGTTCATCCACGTGGCCAACGGCACGGCCTTCGATGCCACGCCGATCAGCGCCGAGTGGTTCAACCCGTTCGCGGTCGGGTCCTTCTCCGCCTTCGCGGCGGGGGTCTCGCTGTCCATCTTCATCTACTGGGGCTGGGACGTGACGCTCACGATGAACGAGGAGACCCGGAACCCGGAGAAGACCCCGGGCCGTGCGGGCGCGCTGACCGTCGTCGTCATCGTGGTCATCTACCTGACCATCGCGCTCGCGACCCTCTCCTTCGCGGGCGTGGGCGAGGGGGAACTCGGCGCCGGCAACCCGGACAACCAGGAGAGCATGTTCGCCGTGCTGGCAGGTCCTGTCATGGGCCCGTTCGCCATCCTGATGTCGATCGCCGTCCTCAGCTCCTCCGCAGCGTCGCTGCAGTCCACGTTCGTCTCCCCGGCCCGCACCCTGCTCGCCATGGGCCACTACAGGGCCCTGCCGAAGGGATACGGACGCATCAGCCCGCAGTACAAGTCGCCGAGCTACGCCACCATCGCCGCGGCGATCGCTGCCGCTGCCTTCTACGTGTTCACGCGCCTGGTGTCCGAGAACGCGCTCTGGGACACCATCACGGCGCTCGGCCTGATGATCTGCTTCTACTACGGCATCACCGCCCTCGCGTGCGTCTGGTACTTCCGGGCCCAGGCGTTCAGCAGCACCAGGAACACCATGTTCCGCTTCCTCGCGCCGCTGCTCGGCGGGGTCATCCTGCTGGTCATGTTCTTCAAGACCGCCGTCGACTCCATGGATCCCGAGTACGGCTCCGGCTCCGAACTGTTCGGCATCGGCATGGTGTTCATCCTCGGAGTCGGCGTGATCCTGCTCGGCGCCGTGCTCATGCTCGTCTGGTGGCGCATCAACCCGTCGTTCTTCCGCCAGGAAGTGATCACGCAGGGCTCGGCCCCGAGGCGATAGCGGGACCGCCGGGGGCGCTGCGCTAGAGTGAACCGACTCCGCGGCGCTCCCGAAGGCCGCGCCGCCTTCGAGGAAGAGGAACCACCGTGCGTTACGTCGTGGGTTACACCGGGAACGACCGCGGGCAGGACGCCCTGGAGCTGGCGACGTCGCTCGCCCTCACGCAGTCGGCGGCCATCGACCTCGTCACCGTCCTCGACTGGCCCCAGGACGGCAGCGTCGCACCGGGCCGCCAGCGCGTCCAGGACGCCCTCGACCGCGCGGCCGCCACGGTTACCGGCGGCGTCGAGGTCACCACGCACGTGCGGCTCGCCGACTCGTTCGCGCAGGGGCTCCTCGAGGTGGCGGCCGAGGTCCGTGCCGGGCTGATCGTCGTCGGGGCGTCCAGCAACGGCCTCCTCCGGCGGTTCACCGTCGGCAGCGTCGCCAACGCCGTCCTCCACAGCTCCGGCGTCCCGGTGGCGCTCGCGCCGCGTGGGTACCGGCACCGCGCCGCATTCACCCGGATGACCGCGGCTGTCGGCACGCGGGCCGGGGCGGAGGGCGTGCTCGACGTCGCCGTCGAGTCCGCGGCACGGCGGGGCCTCCCGCTGCGGCTGATCTCCCTCGTCGCTCTGGACGTCCATGAGGCGTCCGACTCCGGCGAGGCCATCAACAAGGCCCACCGGCACGCACACTCGGTGCTGGCACGCGCCGTCGAGCAGCTGCCCCCGGGCCACGAAGCCTCGATCGCCGTGGCCCACGGCCGGACCATCGAGCAGGCCATCGACGAGATCGAATGGGATCCCGGGGAGCTCGTCATCGTGGGGTCGAGCCGTCTCGCGGAGCGCCACCGGATCTTCCTCGGCGCCACCGCCAACCAGATGCTCCGGGCACTGCCGGTGCCCATGGTCGTGGTCCCGCGGGACTGGGTGCGCTCACCGCTCTGATCCCCGCGCGCCCCGGCACCGTCCCGGCCCGACCGTTCCGGCGCCCGGGTCGTTGCCCCCGGCGATGCGTCATGACGCGTAATGCTGGTGAATCAGGGTCGGATCGGCTCCTGTCCGGCCTACGATGCGGCGATGGAAGGACACCACGACGTCCCCGCTCGGGATCCGATCACACCCGTTCCCCGCGAGGGCGGGCGTGGCGCGGCGCTCGACGTCGTGGAGGACGGGGCCGCCTCGATGTGCCGTAGCGAGCAGCGGGTCTGCTGGGCGCTTGCACGGGCCATCGACCCGGCGATGGAACCGGCGGCCTACAGCGTCCTGTGCGCCGTCCGCATCGCCGGCTCCTGCCGGGTCACGGACCTCGCGGCCAACCTCGGCATGAGCGCTTCGGCCGTGAGCGGGCACGTCACGGCACTTCAGCGGCTCGGGCTCGTGGAGCGCGGTGCCGCCCGAGACGACGAACGGTCGCATCCGGTGTCCCTGACGCCCGAGGGGCTCCGGCGCATCGACGAGGCACGCGCCCGCCGGCGGCGGAGCTTCCGGCGGCAGCTCGAGGGCTGGAACCGGACCGACGTCGTCGACCTGGCAGGTCTGCTGACACGCTTCAATGCGGCCTACCTCGGGGGTGCGGACGGGCCCTGGCCCGAGGGCCGCGCCGCCCCGGACGCGGGCGGCCTCAGGACCGGATCGTCCGGACCAGGGCGATGACGCGGTCGATCGTCGCGGGGTCGGTCCCCGCGGGCATCGCGCCCGTGCCCGTCGGGGCGGCGTCGAAGTAGATCCCGTCGCCCGGCAGCAGCACGAGGTGCACCATGTCCTCATGGCCCATGGCGTCCATCAGGACTCCGAACCGCCGCGTGCGGCACCGCGCCAGCAGTTCGTTCGCTTCGGGGTGGGAGCCCGGTGCCAGCCGCCTCACCGCCGGGTTGCACCGCTCCAGGGGCTGCGGACGTCGAGCGGGCTCGTGACGTAGTAGGCGGCCGCCCTCGGACACCCGCCCGGAGCGCGATCGCGTCGAGGGTCGCGCCCCGCCCCTCCGTGGGGAGGATGTCCTCGTGGGCGTCGATCAGGCGCTGCACGGTCGTCGGAGGGTGGCCATGATCCCGCAGCCCGGGACCTTCAGGTCATACCGACTGGTCGGTATAGTGACGCGTGCCACGTGGCGTGGTGGACCCGGTCCCTGTCAGAGATGAGGCACCCCATGAACGCGATCCCGTCCCGGACAACCGCTTCCGGCGACGGCGCGGCGGGTCCCGGCAAAGGCCTCGCGGCCGGCACGCTGGGGCTGTGGGCATCCGTGGTGATCGGCATGGCGTCGACCGCCCCCGTCTATTCGCTGGTGGCGACCCTCGGCTTCGTGGTCCTCGCCGTGGGGGCCCAGACACCGATCGCGTTCATCCTCGCGTTCATCCCCATGCTGTTCATCGCCTTCGCCTACCGTGAACTGAACCAGGCCGTCCCCGACTGCGGGACCTCCTTCACCTGGGCCACCAAGGCGTTCGGCCCCTGGGTGGGCTGGATGGCCGGCTGGGGGGTCGCCGTCGCCGGCATCATCGTCCTGGCGAATCTCGCGCAGATCAGCGGTCTCTACCTCTGGCTGCTCGTGGGCGACGGATCCCTCGCCGGGAATCCGCTGCTGGTCACGATCACTGGTGTCGTCTTCATCGCCCTCATGACCCTCGTCAGCTACCGCGGGGTCGAGATCGGCGCCAGGCTGCAGAACGTGCTGCTCGGCATCCAGTACCTGGCGCTGGCCCTGTTCGTGGTCGCCGCCCTCGTCTCGGTGGCGACGGGGACGGCGGAGAACGCCACCCCCGTGTCCCTCGCCTGGTTCAACCCCTTCGCCTTCGAGAGTGTCGAGGGCTTCACCGAGTCGATCCTCCTGGCCCTGTTCATCTACTGGGGCTGGGATGCGTGCCTGGCCCTGAACGAGGAGACGAAGGACCCGCGGCGCACCCCGGGGCGCGCGGCCCTCGTGTCGACGGTCCTGCTCCTCATCACGTACGTGGGCGTGAGCGTCGCGGCGATGATGTACGCCGGCGTGGGGGACGAGGGTATCGGCCTCGGGAACGAGGCGAACTCCGAGGACGTCTTCCTGGCACTGAAGGACGCCGTGCTGGGCCCGTGGGCGTGGCTGCTGGTTGTCGCTGTCCTCGTCTCCGCCGTCTCCTCCACCCAGACGACCATCCTCCCCACCGCGCGCGGCACGCTCTCCATGGCCGTCTACCAGGCGCTCCCGGCCCGCTTCGGCGTGGTGCACCCCCGCTTCAGGACCCCTTCGTTCTCGACCCTGGTGATGGGGATCTCCGCGATCGCCTACTACGTGGTCATGACCGTCATCAGCGAGAACATCCTGGCGGACTCCATCCTCTCGCTCGGCCTGGCCATCGCCTTCTACTACGCCATCACCGGCTATGCCTGCGTCTGGTACTTCCGGCGCGAACTGTTCACTTCACGCCACAACGTGGTCTTCCGGTTCCTGCTGCCGCTGCTCGGCGCGGTGATGCTCACGGCGGCGTTCATCAGATCCGCCGTCGACATGGCCGACGTCGACTACGGCTACAGCGTGCTGCTGGGCATCGGCGGTACCTTCGTGACCGGCATCGGCTCGCTCGCGCTGGGGCTCGTGCTTATGGTGCTCTGGCGGACCCGCACGGGCTCGTTGCCCTTCTTTCGCGGCCGGAGCCTGAACGAGGACACCCCGGTCCTGGTCCCGGACGCGCCCGTCACCTCCAGGCGTTCGATCGACGGAGGGCTCTTGTGATGCGCATCCTCATCGTCGGGGCCGGTGGAGTCGGCTCCGCCGCCGCCCGGATCGCGGTCCGCCGGTCCTTCTTCGAACTGCTCGTGATCGCCGACTACGACCCCACGCGTCCCCAGCGCCTCGTCGAGGAACTGCGGGACCCCCGGCTGCTCGCCGCGCAGGTCGACGCCTCGTCCGCGGACGCCGTCGCCGCCGTCGTGCGCGCGCACGGGATCACCCACGTGCTGAACGCCGTCGACCCACGGTTCGTGATGCCCATCTTCACCGGCTGCTTCGACGCCGGCGCCACCTACCTCGACATGGCGATGAGCCTCTCCTCCCGGCATCCCGACCACCCGTACGAGAAGACCGGGGTCATGCTCGGCGACCTGCAGTTCGAGGCGGCCGGGCGCTGGTCGGATGCGGGACGGCTCGCGCTGGTGGGCATCGGCGTGGAACCGGGACTGTCCGACGTCTTCGCCCGGTACGCCGAGGACGAGCTGTTCTCCTCCATCGACGAGCTCGGCGTCCGCGACGGCGCCGACCTGACCGTGGAGGGCTACGACTTCGCGCCGTCGTTCTCCATCTGGACCACCATCGAGGAGTGCCTGAACCCGCCCGTGGTCTTCGAACGGGACCGCGGCTGGTACACGACCGAGCCCTTCAGCGAGCCCGAGGTGTTCGATTTCCCCGAGGGCATCGGTCCCGTGGAATGCGTGAACGTGGAGCACGAGGAGGTGATCCTCATGCCCCGCTGGACCAACGCGAGGAAGGTGACCTTCAAGTACGGGCTCGGCGAGGAGTTCATCGGAGTCCTGCGGACCCTGCACAGGCTGGGCCTGGACTCCACGGACCCGGTGTCCGTGAAAGGGGTGGCCGTGGCGCCCCGGGACGTCGTGGCAGCCGTGCTGCCTGATCCCGCCACGCTGGGGGACCGCATGACCGGTAAGACCTGCGCGGGGCTCCTCGTCACGGGCATGGGCAGGGACGGCGAACCCCGATCGGTGTACCTCTACCACGTGGTGGACAACCAGTGGTCCATGGCGCAGTACGACTCCCAGGCGGTGGTGTGGCAGACCGCGGTCAACCCGGTGATCGCCCTCGAACTGCTGGCCGCAGGCACATGGCAGGGTTCAGGGGTCCTCGGCCCCGAGGCCTTCGACGCACGGCCCTTCCTGGACCTGCTCGGCGCGGACGCACCCAGGGGCTACGGATCCCCGTGGGGGATACAGGAACGCTGACCCGTACCGGAGACGGGACCTGGTCAGACGGCCGTAGGGGCCGCTTCCTGCACCCGCACGGGCCGCGGCTGGCGGCGCACGGTGATGAGCATGTCCACGGTGAGGAGGATGAGGCCCACCCAGACGAGGCCGAACCCGACCCACCGCTCGAACGGCATCTCCTCGTGGAGGACGAGGAGCGCGAGCAGGAACTGGAGCACGGGCGCGAGGTACTGGAGCAGCCCGATCGTGGTCAGGGGCAGGCGGCGGGCCGCTGCACCGAAGAAGATGAGCGGGACGGCCGTGATGACGCCAGAGGCCGCCATGATCCAGAAATGCCCGGCCCCTTCGGTCGTCAGGGTCGCGGCGTTGGTGGACCCGAGCCACACCATGACGGCGAGGGCGATCGGAGCCAGGACCACCGTCTCGATGCTGAGGCTGGTGATCGCGTCCACGCGGGAGCCGACCTTCTTCTTCGCGAAGCCGTAGAGCCCGAAGGAGAAGGCGAGGGTCAGGGCGATCCAGGGGACCCCGCCGTGCCCGGCGGCCAGCACGATCACCGCGAGGATGCCCATACCGATGGCCGTCCACTGCAGCGGGCGCAGCTTCTCACGAAGCACCACCACACCCAGGAGGACCGAGACGATGGGATTGATGAAGTACCCGAGCGCGGCCTCGATGGCCTGCCCCGTGGTGACGCCGTACGTGTAGACGAGCCAGTTCACGGCGATGAGCAGCGCGGCCACCGTCAGGGTTCCCACGATCCGCGGCGTCCGCAGGGCTGTCAGGACGGGCCGCCATGAGCGCAGGATCGTGAGGAGCAGGGCGCAGAAGATCAGGGACCACAGCACGCGATTGGCCACGATCTCGACGGGACCGGCGGGTGCGAGGATCAGGAAGTACAGCGGCAGCAGGCCCCACAGGCCGTACGCGCCGATGCCGAAGAGGATGCCCGTGGAGTTCTCGCTCCGCGCCGGACGCGCTGTCGTGCCGACTGAAGAGATCACGACGGCGGGAACAGGGCGCTGAGGGTCTTTATTCCCCCGGCCGGCCGATCCGGCACCCGGCCGGGAACGAATACCGGGGGAGATGCGCGCCACTGTTTTCGTCGGCGCTGCCTTGGGCCATTTAGAATAAGGAACTGTGCGCTTATTCGCACCGCGGTAACCATCGGGAGCATTCCACCGGGAAGAAGGACAATCAGTGTCTACCTCAGCTGCGGCACGACCGCTGCGGGTCGCGATCATCGGCGCCGGTCCGGCAGGCGTCTACGCCGCCGACATCCTGACGAAGTCCAACGAGGTCCAGGGGGGCGACTTCGCCGTCAGCATTGATCTCTTCGACCAGTACCCCGCACCTTACGGCCTGATCCGCTACGGGGTCGCCCCCGACCACCCGCGTATCAAGGGCATCGTGAACGCGTTGCACAAGGTGCTGGACCGCGGCGACATCCGTTTCCTCGGCAACGTGAACTACGGCCGGGACCTCACGCTCTCGGACTTCCGGCGTTTCTACGACGCCGTGATCTTCGCGACCGGCGCCATCAAGGATGCAGACCTGGACATCCCGGGCATCGGGCTCCAGGGTTCCTTCGGAGGTGCCGACTTCGTGTCCTGGTACGACGGGCATCCCGACGTGACCCGGGACTGGCCGCTCGAGGCCCGCGAGATCGCCGTGATCGGCAACGGGAACGTAGCCCTCGACGTCGCACGCATCCTGTCGAAGCACGCCGATGACCTCCTGTCCACGGAGATCCCGGACAACGTCTACCAGGGGCTCAAGGCCTCACCCGTGACCGACGTCCACGTCTTCGGCCGGCGAGGACCCGCGCAGGTGAAGTTCACGCCCCTGGAGCTGCGGGAGCTGTCGCACTCGCGCGACGTCGACATCGTCCTCTACCCCGAGGACTTCGACTTCGACGCCGGCTCCGAGGCGCAGATCGCGTCCAACAACCAGACCAAGACCATGGTGAAGACGCTCACCAACTGGCTGGTCGAGGACGAGCCGACGGGGGCCTCGCGCCGCCTCCACCTCCATTTCCTCCATTCGCCCCTGGAGGTCCACGATTCGCCGGAGACTCCGGGCAGGGTCGCCGGGATGCGGTTCGAGCGCACCGAACTGACCGGGGACGGCAGTGTCCGCGGGACCGGCGAGATCGTCGACTACCCCGTCCAGGCCGTGTACCGGGCCATCGGGTACTTCGGGTCGGAGCTGCCCGAGGTGGGCTTCGACGAGAAGCGCGGCGTCATCCCCAACGAGGGGGGACGCGTCATCGACGAGGACGGCATGCCCGTACCCGGCATCTACGCCACCGGCTGGATCAAGCGTGGGCCGGTGGGGCTGATCGGCCACACCAAGGGGGACGCGCTCGAGACCATCGGATACCTCCTGGAGGACCGGCTGAACCTCCCCCCCGCCGAGGACCCGTCGGAGGGGGCCATCATCAGGCTCCTGGAGGAGCGCGGGGTCCGGTACACCACGTGGGAGGGGTGGCTCAAACTGGACGCGCATGAGATGAAATCGGGTGCGAACTTCGTCAACACCTCGGGTAACGCCGAGCTCGTGAGGGAGCGCGTGAAGCTCGTCCCGCGCGAGGACATGGTGGCCATTTCGCGCGGTGAGTAGGGCGGCTACACTGTGACCTGTCCCGCGCCATCCACCGGGACAGGTCATGAAGCGGAGTGCCGATGTCGCCGTCCCGTTCACTTGTCGAGGCCGAGTTCTCCTTCGACGCGTTGCAGCGAAGAGCTTTCGCAGCGCACGAGGCACTGGGGCAGGGTGCAGGAGTCGACGGCGACCTCCGCGGGGTCGTCCGGGAATCGTGGCGCAGGTCGCTGGGTTTCCTCCGCGATCCCGCCGAGGCGGAAGCCCGCCTGTTCTGCTCGGAGGAGGAACTCGAGTCCTACCGGCAGCGGCACCCGCTGGCCGCCGTCATGCCCGTGATCGACCGCCTCCTGGTCCAGCCGAGCCTGGAAGCGGGCATGCTCGTCGCGGTGGGCGACGAGAACGGCCGGCTCCTCTGGGTCGACGGCGACCGCGAGCTACGGCGCCGGGCGGAGGGCATGCTCTTCGTCCCCGGTGCCGACTGGTCGGAAGCGACCGTCGGTACGAGCGCCCCCGGCACGTCGCTCGCCCTCGACCGCAGCGTGCAGATCGCCGGGGCCGAGCATTTCAGCCACAAGGCCCATCCCTGGAGCTGCACGGCGGTGCCTGTGCATGATCCCGACTCCCGGACGGTGCTCGGCGTCGTGGACATCACCGGGACCGCCGACGCCGTCGCCACCCACACGCTCGCGCTCGTCGAAGCCGCGGTGGCCGCAGCCGAGGCACAACTGAGCATCCACCGGCTGCAGGACCGGCTGCCGCGAGCGAAGCGGCGCAGGCCGGGGCGCACCCAGACAGCCCTCTACCGGAACAGCCTGCAGATCTTGGGCATGGACCACGGGGTGGTCCACACGGGCGGGGCGTCGCTCGAACTGAGCCTCCGCCATGCGGAGCTGCTGACGATCCTGGCCCTCCACCCGGAGGGGCTCACCGCGGACCAGCTGGCGACCATGGCCTACCCGGAGGACGCGTCCGGGACCACCGTCCGGGCGGAGATCCTGCGGCTGCGGAAGGTCCTGGCGCCGTACGGGGATGCGACGGTGCCGCAGTCCCGTCCTTACCGGTTGCCGGGACAGCTGGTCGTCGACGCGGTGCAGGTGCTGAGCTACCTGCATCGCGGCGCCCACCGCATGGCCCTCGGCATCTATCGCGGGCCGGTTCTTCCGCGGTCGCAGGCCCCTGCGATCGTGAGACTGCGCGACGAGGTGTCGGTCCTCCTGCGCGACGCCGTCCTCAACGACGGCGCCCCCGAAACCGTGCTGCAGTACCTCGCGCTCGCGGAGGCGGAGTACGACGCCGAAGCATGGCAGCTCGCCCTGCGCGTGCTGCCGCCGCGCTCCCCGCGGCGGGCAGCGGTCGTGGCCCATGCGGAATGGCTCGACGCCGAATTGGGGGTGCCGTCGGCGACCCCCTCAAGTTCTCCTAAAGTTTGTTAGCGAATCGCAATGATCCGTCGTCGAAGGGAGGGAGGCCGGGTTAACGTTGGGCGTGGTGGCTGATGAGTGTGGGGGCGCCGTTCCCTGCCGGCTTGGCGTACTGACGTAGCACACGGGCATGACGCAGCGGACGGTTAAGGGGGGATTCTCATGGCGCACATCGGACGACACGCGGTCGTGCGTGGCGGGAGTGCGCGAACCTCCCGGACCACGATGAATGCCAGCCTGGCGATCGTCGTCTGCTTCGCGGGCTTCCAGGGCATCGTTCCGCAGTCGTGGGAGGCCACCTCCTCGGTGCCACCCGGGCGGGTGTCGGCTTCGACCGTCGTCAGGTCGGGCGCCGATGGGCTGTCCCCGACGGGCATCGTGGGTCCGTCGCTGCTGCTGCCCCTCGACGCCATCGATCCGCTGGACATCCCTGCTCCCGGGCGGCTGCCCCTCGGCGAGTCTCCCCTCCGTAGTGCCGGGCACTCCGGCTCCGAGCTCTCGGTCACCTCCACCGCCACGCGACGACCGACGGCGGGCACGCTCTTCGCACCCCTCGACGGGCTCGTGCCCAGCTCTCCGTTCGGTACCCGGACCAGCCCTATCTCAGGGGAGGAGGGCGAATTCCACGCGGGCCAGGACTATGCTGCTGCCTGCGGCACCCCTGTGTACGCCGCGGACGCCGGCACCGTGCGCGCCGTGGGCTGGCATCCATGGGGCGGCGGCAATCGCGTCGAGGTCGATCACGGGAACGGGCTGATCACGAGCTACAACCACCTGCAGGGCATCTCCGTGCAGAAGGGCGACTCCGTCAACGGCGGCGACCCGATCGCCGAGGTCGGAAGCACCGGATCGTCGACGGGCTGCCACCTGCACTTCGAGACGATCCTCGACGGCGAGCACGCGGACCCCCTGAAGTGGGCGATGGTGCCCACCACGCATGGAAAGCGTCCGGGGGCCCTCAAGGACTACAGCCCCGGTGGCAGTGATGCCACCGACATCCCGGCGTGGGCTCAGTCCTCCACGGGGTCGGACCGACCGGTGCACGGCCACCACCCGCTGGACGCCGCTCCGTCGGGCGGCAGTGTCGTCGCCGATGCCGGCGACGCCGGATCGCCGGGTGCTGCGGCACAGGGCCGCGAGCTGCCGACGCCGGAGAAGCGACCCACTATTCCCGCGGCGTCGTCGGCCGGCAGGTCTTCGACGGCCGCACCGGGTGCGCCGAAGGGCGCGGAGGGCACGCCCGCGCCCTCCGCGAAGCTAAAGGACAAGACGGCCACCACGACGGTCACCAAGGTTGCCGACAAGACGGCCACCAAGCCCGGGTCCTCGACCACGTCGGATCCTGCTCCTCCTTCCACGGGTCCGTCCGGCACGGATCGGCCCGACACGGCTCCTCCGGCAGGCAACCCGTCCTCGACTCCCGCCCCCGGAGACGTGACATCCGGCCCGGCGTCGGATTCCAAGCCCGCGCCGGCACCGACGCCCGCACCGACGCCTGCGCCGACGCCGAAGCCTGCGCCGACTCCCGCGCCTGCACCGACGCCGAAGCCTGCACCGACTCCCGCGCCTGCACCGACTCCCGCGCCGGCACCGAAGCCTGCACCGACTCCCGCGCCGGCACCGAAGCCTGCACCGACTCCCGCGCCGGCACCGAAGCCAGCACCGACCCCTGCGCCCGTCCCTGCTCCGGCCCCCGCCCCGACCCCTGATCCCACGACACCGGATCCCTCGTGCGACACGGATCCGTCGGCACCCGAGGACCCGGAGTCGACGCAGACCAGCGACGGCGCCGATCCGGCAACGCAGCCCGCCGCACCGGCCCCGCCGGCTGCTGAACCAGCTGCGCAGCCGGCAGCCCGGCCAGCAGGGCAGCCGACGGCGGAGGAGGCCCCGAAGGACGGAGCGGGGACGAGTACAGGAGCGGACACGGAGCCGACGCCTGGTGACGGATCCGAGCCCGCCCCTACGTCGTGCGACGACCCGGAGGCACCTACCGATCCGGACGCACCAATCGATCCGGACGCTCCCGCCGATCCCGACCCTGCGTCGTCGCCGGCCGGAACCGAGCCTGCTGCGCCGGCGCCCGCCCGGCCCGAGGGCGAGGCGGTGCCCGCCGACGGGGAGGGCTGACGCCGCGGCCCGGAGACCCGCGGCGCATGGCACGAGCATGCAACGTTGATGCAACCTTCGGGCTCCTACGCTGTGGATCGGGGACGACGACGTCCTCCACCCAAGGAGTTCAAGGAGTTCGACGATGACTGTTTACGCCCAGCCTGGCCAGGACGGATCGAAGGTCAGTTTCAAGCCGAGGTACGAGAACTGGATCGGTGGTGAGTGGGTTCCCCCCATCAAGGGCCAGTATTTCGAGAACATCTCGCCGGTGACGGGCAAGGCCTTCTGCGAGGTGGCGCGTGGCACCGCCGAGGACATCGAACTGGCGCTGGACGCAGCCCACAAGGCCGCCCCCTCCTGGGGCAGGACCTCCGCGGCGGACCGCGCGCAGGTGCTGAACCGCATCGCGGACCGCATGGAGCAGAATCTCGAGATGCTCGCGGTCGCGGACACCTGGGACAACGGCAAGCCCGTGCGGGAGACCCTCGCCGCAGACATCCCCCTCGCGATCGACCACTTCCGGTACTTCGCCGCCGCCGTCCGCGCGCAGGAGGGCGCCCTGTCCCAGCTGGACGAGGACATGACGGCCTACCACTTCCGCGAGCCGCTCGGCGTCGTCGGGCAGATCATCCCGTGGAACTTCCCGATCCTCATGGCCACCTGGAAGCTCGCCCCCGCCATCGCCGCAGGCAACGCCGTCGTGCTCAAGCCCGCCGAGCAGACGCCGTCGTCGATCCTCGTGCTGATGGAGCTGATCAGCGACATCCTCCCGGCCGGCGTCATCAACGTCGTGAACGGGTTCGGCGTGGAGGCCGGGAAGCCGCTCGCGTCCAGCAAGCGCATCCGCAAGATCGCGTTCACCGGTGAGACGACCACGGGCCGACTGATCAGCCAGTACGCGAGCCAGAACCTGATCCCGGTCACGCTCGAGCTCGGCGGCAAGAGTCCGAACATCTTCTTCGCGGACGTCGCGGACAGCAACGACGCGTTCTACGACAAGGCGCTCGAGGGCTTCGCGCTCTTCGCCCTGAACCAGGGCGAGGTCTGCACCTGTCCCTCCCGCGCCCTCGTGCAGGGCTCCATCTACGACTCCTTCATGGCGGACGCGATCGCCCGCGTGGAGAAGATGGTGCAGGGCAACCCGTTGGACACCGACACCCAGGTGGGAGCCCAGGCCTCCAACGACCAGCTCGAGAAGATCCTCTCCTACATGGACATCGGCCGCCAGGAGGGCGCGAAGATCCTCACCGGCGGCGAACGGAACATGCTCGACGGCGACCTCGCCGAGGGGTACTACGTGAAGCCCACCGTGTTCGAGGGCTCCAACAGCATGCGGGTGTTCCAGGAGGAGATCTTCGGCCCCGTGGTCTCGGTGACGCGTTTCAACGACTACGCGGAGGCACTGGAGATCGCCAACGACACCCTCTACGGCCTCGGTGCGGGCGTCTGGTCGCGGAACGGGAACGTTGCCTACCGTGCCGGGCGCGAGATCCAGGCCGGGCGCGTGTGGGTGAACAACTACCATGCCTACCCGGCAGGAGCGGCTTTCGGGGGCTACAAGTCCTCCGGCATCGGCCGCGAGAACCACGCCATGATGCTGGATCACTACCAGCAGACGAAGAACCTGCTGGTCAGCTACTCCGAGTCCAAGCTCGGATTCTTCTAGGAGATGCCGTGACCGTCGAGGCCTCGGTGACCATCCCCGGCGAGACCACGTCCCGGGTGGCGCTGACCGATGCCGCCGTCGAACTGCTGGACAAGCTCTGGCTCATCCACGGTCCGCTGATGTTCCATCAGTCCGGCGGATGCTGCGACGGCTCCTCGCCGATGTGCTACCCGGCAGGCGAGTTCATCACGGCCGAGGCGGACGTGCTCCTCGGGGTCCTGGACATCTCGACGGGGGGCCATCCGGAGGGCGGCGAGCCGCGACCCATCGATTTCTGGATGTCGCGGGAGCAGTTCGAGTACTGGCGCCACACGCACCTGACGGTCGACGTGGTCCAGGGCCGGGGGAGCGGCTTCTCCGTGGAGGCCCCCGAGGGCAAGAGGTTCCTCATCCGTTCCCGGCTGATGAGCCAGAGCTGACGGACAGGGCCCGGCGCGGTGCGCCGGGCCCTCTCCGTGCCCCACGGTGTCCTGCGTCAGGGGTGGCCGTCGTGACCGGGGTCCACGGCGAGGACGATCCCGAGGAGATCCGTGAGTGCGTGCCCGAGCTTCGGGTCCACGAGTTCGTAGCGGGAGCGCCGACCCTCCGGCACCGACACGACCAGGCCGCAGCCCCGCAGGCACGAGAGGTGGTTGGAGAGGCTCTGGCGGCTGACACCGAGCAGCCCGGCCAGTTCGCTGGGGTAGGCGGGAGCATCGCGGAGCGCCACGAGGATCCGCACGCGCGTCGGATCGGACAGGGCAGTGCCGACGCGCTCCAGGACCGACGTCGACGTCAGGGTCTTCAGCATCAGTGCATCAGCTCCGTCTCATGGCGCATGTGCCCGAGCGGCTCGATCTGGAAGGTGCAGTGGTCGATGCTGACGTCGAAGTGCTGGCCCACGCACTCCTGGAGCTGGTCGAGCACGGCGTGCGCGGAGCCGTCCCGGTAGCAGTCGTCGTCGACCGCGATGTGCGCGGTGAGGACGGGCAGGCCCGTGGCGATCTGCGTGATGTGCAGGTCGTGGACGTCGCGGACATGGGGCAGGCGCGCGATGTGCGTGCGGACCTCCTCGAGGTCGATGCCCGCGGGGGTCGACTCGAGCAGGACGTCGATCGTCTCGCGCAGCAGTTTAAGGGTCCGCGGGATGATCAGCGCGCCGATGAGCAGGGCCACGACGGCGTCCGCCCGCATCCACCCCGTCAGCGTGATGACGATGGCCGCCGTGATGACGGCCACCGACCCCAGGGCGTCATTGAGCACCTCGAGGAACGCGGCCCGGAGGTTGAAGCTGGCGGTCCGGTGGCGTGCCAGCAGCCCGAGAGCGGCGAGATTGCCGATGAGGCCGACGACGCCGAAGACGACCATCTGCGGGGCTGCGACATCCTCCGGCGTGATGAGGCGCCGAACCCCCTCGACCAGGACGTAGGCGCCGACGGCGAGCAGGAACGCGGCCTGCAGCAGGGCCGCGATGACCTCCGCCCGGCGGAAGCCCCACGAGCGGCGCGCCGACGTCGGCCGCACCGAGAGCGTGGCGGCGCCGAGCGCCATGGCCAGGCCGGCGGCGTCCGTCAGGACGTGCACGGAGTCGAAGAGGAGCGCCAGGCTCCCGGTCCACAGCGCCCCGACGAGCTGGAGGACGAAGACGCCGAGCGTGATCGAAAGGGCGCCGGCCAGTGGGCCGCGCCTGTCGGTGCTCGTGGGGGAGTGGTGGTGGCCCATGCCCCGATAGTACATCGCCCGGTGAACCCTCGGGGCGCTTCGGTCAGGGTGCGCCCGGGCGCGCGGAACCCCCTCCTGACGCCTTGTTGCACGCTGTGCAACAATTCGCCTACGCTGGGGGCGTGCTGGACCCCACCGAGACCGCAGCGCCCGTTGGCCGCCGCGAGCAGAACAAGATCGACACACGCCGGGCGATCGCGGATGCGGCCTTCGACCTCGCGCTGTCCGTAGGGCCGGGCTCGTTCACCGTGGACCAGATCGCCGGTCGCGCCGGTGTCTCCCGCCGCACGTTCTTCAACTACTTCCACAGCGCCGAGGACGCCCTGACCGTCCGCACCGACGGCTTCCTCGAACTGGCGCTGGAAGTGTTCGGGCGCATGCCGCAGGACGAACCCCTCTTCGACTCCATCATCCGCGCGTTCACGGAGACCACCCGCATGGAGGGCCTCTCCCAGCACGGCGCCCTTTTCCGCATGGCGGACACCAACCCTGATCTCCTGCGGGCGCAGTTGCACTCCTGGGAGCGGGCGGAGGTGCGGATCGTCGAGGGACTGCGTTCACGCCTCGGCGCGGATGCCTCCGAGCTCTACCTCACGGCACTCGTCGGAAGCGTGCTCTCCTGCACCAAGGCCGCAATGCGCGACTGGGCCGCCATGACGCCCGAGTCCGCCGGCGAACCGGGGCAGGAGCTCGAGGGGCGCATCCTCGCGGCCCTGACCATGCTGCGCGACGGGTTCTCCCCCGGCGCCATCCACCCTCCTGTGTCCGTCCCCGGGTCCTGATCCGTGTCCTTCCCCCGTCCGCTCCCTTCCTGCTAGGACTCCTCCATGGCTTTTCTCCTGTACCGGCTCGGCTCGTTCGCGTTCCGGAGGCGGTGGTGGGTCGTCTCCGCGTGGCTCGCCATCATGCTCGCGGTCGGCGGGGCCGCCGTCGCGTTCTCCGGGACGCTCACGAACAACTTCACGATCCCCGGGACGGAGTCCCAGCGGATCTCCGACCGGCTGCGGGAGGAACTGCCGGAGGCGGTCGGCGGCACGGGCACCGTGGTCTTCACCGCCGACGGCGGCGCGGCGTTCTCGCCCGAGCAGCGGGCGGGCGTGCAGTCGGCCCTGGCCGACATCGCGGCGCTCGACGGCGTGCGCAGTGTCATCGATCCCTTCGACGTCGCCGACCAGGTGGCGTCCGGCGGCGAGGAGCTCGAGGCGGGCCGCGCGAAGCTCGACGCCAGCGAGCAGCAGCTGGACTCCGGAGAGGACCAGCTCGCGCAGGGCCAGCAGCAGCTCGACCAGCAGCGCGCCCAGTTCGAGCAGGCCCGGGCGCAGCTCCCGGCAGCGCAGGCCACGGCCACCGCCCAGCAGCTCGAGCAGGGCCAGGCGAAGCTGGACGCGAGCCGCACCGAACTGGAATCCGGGCGGGAGCAGCTCGACTCCGGGCGCGCCGAACTCGAGCTCGCGCAGCGGCAACTCGACGCCACCTCCGGGGTGAGGCTGGTGTCCGAGGACGGCTCCACGGGCGTCGCCAGCGTGCAGTTCGACCAGCAGATCAACGCGGTCTCCCCGGAACTGCGCTCGATGGTGCAGGAGAAGGCTGCCGAGGCGGAGTCGGCGGGAGTGACGGTCGAGTACAGCAAGGAGATCGTCGAGGACGTCTCCGGCATCGTCGGGGCCACGGAGGCCCTCGGCCTGGCCGTGGCCGCCGTCGTCCTCATCCTGATGCTGGGCACCCTGATCGCCGCCGGACTTCCGCTCCTCATGGCCATCGTCGGTGTCGGCGTGGGTGTGGGGATCACGTTCGCACTGTCGGGGATCGTCGAGATGAACAGCATCTCCCCGGTCCTCGCCCTCATGCTCGGCCTCGCCGTCGGCATCGACTACTGCCTCTTCATCGTGAACCGGCACCGGACGCAGCTGCTCCACGGCATGGACGTGCAGGAATCCATCGCGCGGGCCACCGGCACCGCCGGGAACGCCGTCCTCTTCGCGGGCATCACCGTCATCGTGGCCCTCGCCGCGCTCGCCGTCCCGGGGCTGCCGTTCCTGACCGTCATGGGTCTCTCCGCCGCGGGCACTGTCGCGGTGTCCGTCCTCGTGGCCCTCACGCTCACCCCGGCGCTCCTCGCGCTGATGGGGCGCCGCGTGATCTCGAAGCGCCGCTGGGCGAAGGCCGCCGGCCACAAGCACTCCGCCGCCGCCCCGCTGGACTCCGAGGACAGCACCGCCCTGGCGGACCAGCGCGCGGCGAGGGGCGCGGGCTGGGGCGGCCTCGTCACGCGGAAGCCCGTCCTGACGGTCCTCGCCGGAGTGGTCCTGCTGGGCGTGATCGCCGTCCCTGCGGCCCAGCTGCGCGTCGGGCTTCCCGACGGCGGCACGGAGCCCGCCGATTCCACGGCGTTCAAGGCGTACAGCACCATCGGCGACAGGTTCGGCGCCGGGACCAACGGTCCGCTCATCGTCGTCGGCTCCCTCCCCGAGACCGCCGACGAAGCGGGACTCACCGCCCTCCGGCTCGACGTCAACGACCGCCTGCGGGACGTACCCGGCGTCGCCGCGTCCGTTCCCGCGACGGTCAGCGAGGACGGCCGCACCGCGATCTTCCAGGTCATCCCCGAGGAAGGGCCGGCCAGCGAGGCCACCGAGAACCTCGTCCGCGATCTTCGCGCCGCGACCGACGAGTTCGAGGAGCAGACAGGCGTCCCGATCGCCGTGACCGGTCAGACCGCCGCGAACATCGACGTCTCCGCCAAGCTCATGGAGGCCCTGCCGGTCTACCTCGCCATCGTGGTCGGATTGTCCCTGCTCCTGCTCCTGCTCGTCTTCCGCTCCATCCTCGTGCCCATCATCGCGACGGCCGGCTTCCTGCTCTCCCTGCTGGCCAGCTTCGGCGCCACGGTGGCCATCTACCAGTGGGGCTGGCTGGGTGACGTCTTCGGCGTCACGAACCCCGGGCCGATCCTGAGCTTCCTGCCCATCATCCTCATCGGCGTGCTCTTCGGCCTCGCGATGGACTACCAGATGTTCCTGGTGTCCGGGATGCGGGAGGCCTACGTCCATGGGGACGACCCGAAGGCCGCGGTGCGGATCGGCTTCAGCCACGGCGCCCGGGTGGTGACGGCCGCGGCGATCATCATGGTCTCCGTGTTCGCCGGCTTCGTGTTCTCCCACCTGGCGATGGTGCGCCCGATCGGTTTCGGCCTCGCCTTCGGCGTGCTGCTGGACGCCTTCGTGGTCCGCATGACCCTGGTGCCGGCGGCCATGTACCTGCTGGGCCGCCGTGCCTGGTGGCTCCCCGCGTGGCTGGGGAGGATCCTCCCCGACGTCGACGTCGAAGGGGCCCGGCTCCTGCGCGACGAGAAGGAGAAGGAGGCCGTGCCGGTCTCCGTCTGAGGTTGCGTCAGGCGCCGAGGTAGCGCCCGGGCCTGTGGTTCAGCGCCACGACGAGGTTCAGCACCACGGCGCCGACGGCGGACAGCAGGACGCTCGGAGGTTCGACGACGGTGAACGCGGCGAGGATGACGGTGGTGTCGAGGGCCATCTGCACGTACCCGGCGCGCCAGCCGAGGCGTTCCTGCAGGATGAGGGCGAGGATGTTGAAGCCGCCGAGGCTCGCCCTGTGGCGGAAGAGGATCAGCAGTCCCACGCCCGCCAGCAGGTTGCCGCCGAGCGCCGCGTACAGGGGATGGGGGGTGAGGCCGCCGAGCGCCAGCGGGTGCAGGGCGGACAGGCCCGCGACGAGGGCGACGGCCACGATGGTGCGTAACGTGAAGTCCCAGCCCTTCTTCCACACGGCGAGGGCGAAGAACGGGACGTTCACGGCGAAGAACAGGACGCCGAAGGACAATCCGCCCGCATAGCTCAGCAGGAGGGCGAGGCCCGCCGTCCCGCCGGTGACGGCGCCGCTCGTCGTGAGCAGGAACAGGCCGAGGGACACCGTGAAGGTGCCCGTGACCATCCCCAGGATGTCCTCCGCCACCGAGTGCCGGACGATGGCATCGGCAGTGTCCGGGGCGCGGGTCGGGGCGCGGGTTGCTGTGGTGTCCATGGCGGCAAGCTATCACCGGCATTCGAGGCCGGAGGCAGGGGCGGCCCCTGATGTGAACGAAAGCACAGGGATGCCGCGTCATACTCGGCGCCCGACCGGGCGTCGAAGTTCCTCACCCTCGGCTCCCGATCTCCGGTACGGTTGAAAAACAGCTGGCTTGTGGTTCCACCTTCGGGGTGCGCTATGCGCTGGACCCGGATGCGGCCACGCCGCGGGTAGGAGATGGGCATGGTCGACTACGTGGGCAGCAGGCTCGACCAGATCCTGTTCGCCGGCTGGCAGCACTTCTCACTCGTGGTCCAGTGCCTGCTGATCGCGACCGTCCTGGCCATCGCCATCGCGGCGCTCGTCTACCGCAGCCCGGGTCTCACCGCCGTCGCGAACAGCGTCTCCGCGATCGGCCTGACCGTCCCGGCCTTCGCCCTCGTGGGCCTCCTCATCGCCCCGTTCGGCTTCGGCGTCCTGCCGGCCGTCATCGTGGTGGTGTTCTTCGCGGTCCTGCCGATCCTGCGCAACGCCGTCGTCGGCCTGACCAGCGTGGACCGCTCCATCGTCGAATCAGCCAGGGGAGTGGGCCTCAGCCGCCTCCAGACCTTCCGCCGGATCGAGCTGCCCATGGCGTGGCCCGTCATCCTGGCCGGCGTCCGGGTGTCGGCGCAGATGATCATGGGCATCGCCGCGATCACCGCGTACGTGCTCGGGCCGGGCCTCGGCGGCTTCATCTTCACGGGCCTCGCCCGGCTCGGCGGGGCCAACGCCCTCGAATCCGTCGCCACCGGGATCATCGCCGTGATCATCCTGGCCGTGGTGCTCGATCTCCTTCTGGTCGGCCTCGGCCGGCTCACGATCCCGCGAGGTATCCGTGTCTGACAACATCCCCGCCTCCCAGGCGGCCCCGGGCCGCAGGGCCGACGTCACCGGTGCGAGCATCCTGCTGGACAAGGTCAGCAAGCGCTATCCCGGGCAGGCGAAGGCGGCCGTCGACGGCCTCACCATGGAGATCCCCGCCGGCAGGATCGTCATGCTCGTCGGGCCCTCCGGGTGCGGCAAGACCACCACCCTGAAGATGATCAACCGCCTCATCGAGCCGTCGGAGGGCCGGATCGTGCTCGACGGCGACGACGTCACCGCGATCGACGGCGATGCCCTGCGCCGCCGCATCGGTTACGTCATCCAGGCCGGCGGCCTCTTCCCGCACATGACCGTCGCGACGAACATCGCGATCGTCCCGAAGATGCTCGGCTGGAGCAAGGAGCGCGTCGCCGCCCGCGTCGACGAACTCCTCGAACTCGTCTCCCTCGACCCGGAGCAGTACCGGAACAGGTTCCCGCGGGAGCTCTCCGGCGGGCAGCAGCAGCGGGTGGGCGTCGCACGGGCGCTCGCGGCGGACCCGCCCGTGCTGCTCATGGACGAGCCCTTCGGCGCCGTGGACCCCATCACCCGGGTGCGACTGCAGGACGAGCTCATCAGCATCCAGAAGGAGCTCCAGAAGACGATCGTCTGCGTCACCCACGACTTCGACGAAGCGGTGAAGCTCGGGGACTGGATCGCCATCTTCACGGAGGGTGCGCAGCTGGTGCAGTACGACACCCCGGAGCGGATCCTTGCCGAGCCCGCCAACGAATTCGTCGAGAACTTCATCGGCGCGGGTGCCGGCCTGAAGCAGCTGACCCTGACGCGTGTGAACGAGGTAGCCCTGCAGTCCGCCGTGACGGCGTCGCCGGGCGATCTCGCGTCCGACGTCCTCTCGCGTCTCGACCAGGAGGGCCACGACCACGCGGTCATCATCGACGGCCGCAACCGGCCACTGCAGTGGCTGTCACGCCGGCAGCTCGCCCGGCTCGAGCGGATCGGCGGGGACTCCGATCCCCGACTGCCCGTCATCGGCGAGCGCGCCACCCTGAACGACGCGTTGGACATCATGCTCGTCTCCAGCGTCGGGGCGGCGCTGGTCACCGGCGGACGGGACAGCTTCAGCGGGGTCGTCGACGTCGAGACGATCATGGTGGCCATGAGCCAGGCGCACGCCCGGGCACGCACCTCCCACGCCGAGGGCAGACCGGTCGGCATCAACACCGGAGCGCTCACCGCCCTCCCCGGAACCGGTGACGGGTCCCGCGACGAGCCCGCCGCACTGCGATCCGCGGGCAGGGGTACCGCGGGTGAGTGAGCACGCCGGCGTCGGCACGGCCCTCGCCGGTCCGACGGCGGGTGCCGCCACGGCCCTCGTCCCGCAGGGGGCGGCCGACCCCCTGACCGTCAGTACTGCCCGCGGCTGGCGTCCGCTGATCCTCCAGCTGGCCGGAATCCTTCTCGCCGGCGGCCTGCTGGCCGCCTGGCTCCTCACCGCAGAGCTCACGGAGACGGAACGGACCACCCTCAATCCGGCCGCACTCCTCGTCTACACGCGGGAGCACCTCGCGCTGACGCTGCTGTCCGCGGCGATCGTGCTCGTGATCGCCATCCCGCTCGGCGTCCTGCTGACCCGGAAGCCGTTCCGGCGGCTGGCCGGGCCCGTCCTCGCGGTGGTGAACGTCGGTCAGTCGGCGCCCGCCATCGGCCTCGTGGTGCTGCTCGCCGCCTGGCTCGGCTTCGGCTTCCGTGCCGCCGTGACGGCCCTCGTGGTGTACGCGCTCCTGCCGGTCCTGCGGAACACCATGGTCGGCATCGGCCAGGTGGACGCCCGGCTCGTCGAGGCGGGCCGCGGGATGGGCATGAGCGCCGCAGCGGTCCTCCTCCGCGTCGAGCTCCCCCTCGCGGTGCCCATCATGCTCGCGGGTATCCGGACGGCGCTGGTGCTGCTCGTCGGGACAGCCGCGCTGTCCACCTTCATCAACGGTGGCGGTCTCGGGATCCTCATCACCACGGGCGTCAACCTCAACCTGTCGCGGGTCCTGATCGCCGGTGCCGTGATCGTGGCCCTCCTGGCGCTGCTCGTGGACTGGGTGGGGCGCGTCGTCGAACTCCTCGCCCGCCCGAAGGGACTCTCATGAGCCGGCATCCCGGTACGCCGGGCCGTCGGGCCCGCACCGCCGTCGCGCTCACCGGCGTCGCCGCCGTGGGGCTCCTCCTGGCCGGGTGCGGGCTGCAGCCTGCCACCTCCTACGTGCCGGACGCCGGCCCGGGCTCCATCCAGCCCGTCGACGGCGCCGACGGCGCACCTCTCACCGTGACGTCCAAGAACTTCACCGAGCAGCTGATCCTCGGGAAGATCTCCGTCCTGGCGGCCGACGCCGCAGGATTCGACGTGACGGACCTGACCAACGCTCCGGGCTCGCAGCCCGTCCGCGACCTCATCGTCTCGGGCGAGGCCGACCTCACCTGGGAGTACACCGGGACGGCGTGGCTCGCGTTCCTGGGCAGGGACGCCGGTATCGCGGACCAGCAGGAGCAGTGGACGGCGGTCCGGGACGCCGACCTGCCCAACGGGCTCGTGTGGGGGGAGCCGGCACCCCTGAACAACACGTACGCCATGGCCGTGCGGACGGAGGCGATCCCGGAGCTGGGCGGCATCACCACCATGTCGGGACTGGCCCAGTTGCCCCCCGAGGAGCGGACGTTCTGCGTGGAGGCGGAGTTCAACTCGCGCGCCGACGGGATGACGCTCATGCTGCAGCACTACGGTCTGGAACGCGGAGCGGCAACCGGTGTCCCCGACGCGAACATCGGCATCTACGACACCGGCGCCATCTACGGGGCGACCGACACCGGCGCCTGCAATTTCGGGGAGGTCTTCGCGACGGACGGGCGCATCGAGGCCCTGGACCTGACCCTCCTCGAGGACGATCTCGGCTTCTTCCCGGCCTACAACGCCGCGCCCGTCTACTACGCGGAGACGCTCGAGCAGTTCCCGGAGCTCCGGGACGTGTTCGCGGCGATCACGCCGGCCCTCACGGACGAGGCGCTGCGCACCATGAACCTCCGCGTCGACGTCGAGGGTGAGGAACCCGCCGACGTCGCCTTCGACTTCATGGTGGACAACGGCTTCATCTCTCGGCCCTAGCGGCCGGGGCGGGCCGGTGCGTCGTCTCCTGGACGCCGTGCGCGGAGCCCTAGGACGCCGCGGCGATCCGCCAGTCCTCGATCTCCGCCAGCAGCTGCCGGCGCCGTCCCTCCCCGACGAACGCCGACCGGACCGAATTCGCCGCCAGCCGCGCGCGGTCGTCGACGCTTAGGCCGAACGCGTCCACGAGGGCCGCCACGTTGTCATCGAGGTAGCCGCCGAAGTATGCGGGGTCGTCCGAATGCACGGAGACGTTCAGGCCCCGGGCCAGCATGTGGGGCAGTGGATGGTCGCCGATGGCGTCGACGGCCCGCAGCCGGACGTTCGAGAGCGGGCAGACCGTCAGCGGGACCTGGTCCGCGACGAGCCGCTCGACGAGCGCCGCGTCCTCCAGGCACCGGATCCCGTGGTCGATCCGGTCGGCCCCGAGCAGGTCGAGCGCCTCCCAGACGTAGGCGGGTGGGCCCTCCTCGCCGGCGTGCGCGACGCACTTCAGGCCTGCGGCCCGCGCGACGTCGTACACCTCGCGGAAGAGCGACGGCGGGTAGCCCACCTCCGCCGAGTCCAGGCCGATCCCGATGATCGGGGCGTCCATCGCGAGGAGATCGTGCAGGACGGCGAGCGCCTCCGCCGGGGGACGGTCCCTCAGGAAGGCGGCGATGAGGGAGGTGCTGATGCCGGCGTCGGCCTCGCTCGTGGACAGGGCGGCCACCACCCCGTTGATGCACGTCTCGAGGGGCACGCCGCGCGCCAGGTGCGCCTGCGGATCCATCATGATCTCGGCGTGGCGGACTCCGGCTGCGGCGGCCCGCCGCAGGTACGCCCGCGTCATGTCCGCGAAGTCCTCCTCCGTGCGGAGCACGTCCATGTTCGCGTAGTAGAGGTCGAGGAAGGACTGCAGGTCCGTGAACGCGTACCGCGCGGCGAGGTCAGCGGGGTCGGAGTAGGGGAGGGTGATCCCGTTCCGTGCGGCGAGCGCGAAGATGAGCTCGGGTTCGAGGGTCCCCTCGATGTGCAGGTGCAGTTCGGCGCAGGGCAGTGGCGGCATCGTCCCAGCCTAGGAGAGAACGACGGCGGGCGGCCAGACGGGAGCGTGCTCGGACGGCCCGGGTGATCATCATGGGAGGACGCGTTCGACCACGCGGCGGAGGCCCGCTCCCAGTTGGCGATGCGCTCACGGGCCAGCGGGTCGAAGACCATGAACCGGGGGGAGGACGAGGACGGCCGCAGGCCGGTGAGCACCGCAGCGAGCAGTGCGTTGGTGGCCAGCACGTCACCGCGCCGGCCGAGGACCAGCGCCGGGACGCCGCACGGGTGGGAGCTGCAGTTCGCCACGAACCACCCGGGCCACCTCGCCCTCGCCGCGGGACTCCACCCCGCCCTCGCGGCAGCCGGCGGTGCGCGTCGTGTCCGTGAGCTCGGGTGGTCACGGGAACTCCGACATCGTCTACGACGACCTGTTCTTCGACCGCCGCCCGTACGACGCCGGGCAGGCCTACGGCCAGTCCGGAGGCTGTGGGAGGTCTCGCTCGGGCTCCTGGCCCGTGCGTGACCCCGGGAACGCAGAAGGAGGGCGGACCCGTATGGGTCCGCCCTCCTCGGGTCCTGCCGGAGTGCCTAGTAGAGCGCGGCTTCCGACTCGGTGGCGGGCGTCTCGCCGCTGCCGAGGTTCGCGGCGAGCTTCGCCCCGAGCTCGGCGTCGACGTTGGCCCAGTACTGGACGGCCCGCGCGCGGATCTCGTCGCTCTGGACGCCGCCGACGGCCCCGGTGATGGTTTCCAGGAAGCGGGCGCGCTGGGCGTCGTCGAACACCTCGCGGTAGAGCGTCCCGGCCTGGCCGAAGTCGTCGTCCTCGGCGTGCAGCGAGTGTGCTGCGCGGACGAGGTCGCCGTCGTTCTCCCAGCCGCCGTGCGCACCGTACTGCGCCGGATCGGCGGCGGGCCCCCCGACCGAGTTCGGTGCGTAGACCGGGGTGGAGGCCGTGTTGAAGTGGTAGCGCGCCGCGCCGTCCTTCGAGTAGTTGCGCACCTCGTTCTTCGGCATGTTCACGGGCAGCTGCGCGTGGTTGGTGCCCACGCGGTAGCGGTGCGCGTCGGCGTAGGAGAAGATGCGCGCCTGCAGCATGCGGTCCGGGCTCGCGGCGATGCCGGGCACGAAGTTCGACGGCGCGAACGTGGCCTGCTCGATCTGCGCGAAGTAGTTCTCCGGGTTGCGGTTCAGCGTGAGCCTGCCGACCGGGATCAGGGGGTAGTCACCCTGCGGCCACACCTTCGTGAGGTCGAAGGGGTTGAAGCGGTACGTCTTGGCGTCGTCGTACGGCATGATCTGGACCTTGAGGTCCCAGCTCGGGTGGTTGCCCCTGGCGATGTTCTCCGAGAGGTCGCGCAGGTGGTGGTCGGCGTCCGACCCGGCGAGCGCCTCGGCCTCGTCGACGCTCAGCACCTCGTGGCCCTGATTGGACTTGAAGTGGTACTTGACCCAGAACTTCTCGTTCAGCTCGTTGATCCACATGTAGGTGTGCGAGCCGTAACCGTTCATGGTGCGCCACGAGTTCGGCAGGCCGCGATCGCCCATCAGCCAGGTCACCTGGTGCGCTGATTCGGGGCTGAGGGTCCAGAAGTCCCACTGCATGTCGGCGTCGCGCAGGTTGGTGCCGGGCAGGCGCTTCTGCGAGTGGATGAAGTCGGGGAACTTGATGCCGTCGCGGATGAAGAACACCGGGGTGTTGTTGCCCACGAGGTCGTAGTTGCCCTCGGAGGTGTAGAACTTCAGGGCGAAGCCGCGCGGGTCCCGCCAGGTGTCCGGTGAGCCCTGCTCGCCGGCCACGGAGGAGAAGCGCAGGAGGGTCTCGGTCGTCGCGCCCTTCTGGAAGAGTGCGGCGCGCGTGTACATGCTGACGTCCTCGGTGGTCTCGAAGACACCGAACGCCCCGCCGCCCTTGGCGTGGACCACACGCTCGGGGACGCGCTCGCGGTTGAACTGGGCCAGCTTCTCGATGAGGTAATGGTCGGTCAGCGGGATGGCGCCGTCGCGGCCGAGGGCGGACGAGTTGCTGTCGTCGATGACGGGGGCGCCGGACTGGGTGGTGCTGAAGTTCGCGGACATAGTGCTCCTATTCCTGGTGGGGGGATCGGTGGTGGTCTGGTGCTGCCGGACGGCAGTCGTCGCACAGGCCCTGGTAGAGGACCTCGGCGATCTGGATGGTCATGCGCGACGCGCCGGGGGACCATTCGGGTGTGAGGCACGGGGCGTGCCCGACGGCGCAGTCGACGTCCTCGATCCGTCCGCAGCCGGTGCAGATCGCGTGGTGGTGGTTGTCGTCCACGCGCGTCTCGTAGCGGGCGGGGGAGTGCGGTGTCTCGATGCGGCGCAAGAGGCCGATCTCCGTGAGATCGGCCAGGATCACGTAGACCGACTGGACGGTGATCTGGGGCAGCTCGGCGCGGACCGCCGTCGAGACGTCGTCGGCGGTGGCGTGCGGCGACTGCTCGAGGGCGGCGAGGACGGCGAGGCGCTGGCGCGTCACGCGACGCTGGTGCGCGTGCAGGGCAGCGGACCACCGGGCCTCGCGGGTCGTGCCGGTCGTCTGCATCATTGCTTCAGTGAACCAGTAAATCTGAGTAATTCATAATAGGACGGATTATTTCTGCCCCACGCGGGCCGTCCGGTCGGTACCGTTGAGAGAGTGAACCTCTTCGTGCGTGGCTGGGCCTGGGTGCTGGACTACGCCTATGTGGGGTTCTGGCAGGTCCACGGCTTCCTCGTTCGGACGGATCCCGCGCACTACCTGACACCGGCTCCGGGCGCGCCCGAGGGGAAGGCGCCCGTCCTGCTCCTTCCCGGCATCTATGAGACCTGGCAGTTCATGCGGCCCATCGCCCACCACCTGCACCGGGCCGGCCACCCGGTCCACGTGGTGCAGAAGCTCGGCTACAACCGCGGCACCGTGGAGGCGATGGCACACCTCGCCGCCGCCCACCTGACGGAGCACGACCTCGAGGACGTCGTCATCGTCGCGCACAGCAAGGGTGGCCTGATCGGCAAGTTCCTCCTGACGATGTCGAGTGCGGCGCCGCGCGTCAACCGGCTCGTGGCGGTCAACACCCCGTTCTCCGGGTCCATCTACGCGGCCTTTTTCCTGGTGCCGAGCATCAGGGCGTTCTCCCCGTACAACCGGACGCTGCAGATGCTCCGCGCGAACCTCGCGCTGAATGCGCGCATCACCTCCATCTACGGGCGGTTCGATCCGCACATCCCCGGCGGCAGCTTCGTGGAGGGCGCCCGCAACGTGCAGCTCGATACGATGGGCCATTTCCGGCCCATCGCGGACGGGCGCGTCCTGGACGAGATCGAGCGGGCGATCGCGGCGCGCGACGGCGAGACCGCCTGAGGAGTACGGCGCACGATAACCGTTGCCGCAGCGAATCAATGCGCGGCTAGACTTTCCCCGTGCCCAGACTCCTCGCCGACATCACCCCGCTGAAGGAGAGTCCGGCCTTCCGGCGGCTGTACATCGGCACCGCGCTCTCGGCCATCGGAACCCAGCTCACCATCGTGGCCGTGAGCCTGCAGATATACTCCCTCACGCAGTCCACCCTGAGCGTCGGACTGCTCAGCCTGTTCGCCCTCGTGCCCCTGGTGGTGGCGGGCCTCTACGGCGGTGCGATCGCCGACGTGCAGGACCGCCGCACCATCGCGCTGGTCTCGGGGCTGGTGCTGTGGGCCACCACCACGGCGATCGCGCTGCAGGCATGGATCGGCCTCGACAGCGTGTGGCTGCTCTACGGCTTGATCGCCGTCCAGTCCGGTGCCGCCGGCATCAACCAGCCCACGCGGAGCTCGATCATCCCGCGGCTGGTGCGGCCCGCGCTGCTGCCCGCCGCGAACGCGCTGAGCATGATCACCTTCGGCCTCGCCTTCACCGTCGGCCCGCTGCTCGCAGGGCTCCTCGTGGCGCAGGTGGGCTACGCCTGGACGTACACGGTCGACGTCGTCACCTTCACCTTCGCGCTGTGGGCCGTCTACCGGCTCCCGCCTCTGCCGCCCGAGGGCCCCACACGGAGGGCCGGCCTCACGACGGTGCTCGAGGGGTTCCGCTTCCTCGGTACGCGGCCGAACATCCGCATGACGTTCATCCTCGATCTCATCGCCATGATCACGTCGCAGCCGCGGGCTCTCCTGCCCGCCGTGGGTGCCGTGCTGATCGGCGGGGGTGAGCTGACCGTCGGTGTCCTGCTGGCGTCCGCCGCCTTCGGATCGGTGCTGGCCGGACTGTTCTCCGGCCCGCTCGGGCACATCCACCGGCAGGGCCAGGCGGTCATCTGGTCGATCGTCGGGTGGGGCGCGTCCGTCATGGGCTTCGGATTCGTCGTCGTCCTGGCCACCGCGAGTGCCGCACCCGCGGCGGGGGAGGGCGAGATCTCCGTCTGGGTTCTTCCCGCGGCCGCCTGCCTGGTGCTGGCCGGCATCGCCGACTCCGTCAGCAGCGTATTCCGCAACACCATCCTCCAGTCCGCGACGCCCGATGCGATGCGCGGGCGCCTCCAGGGCGTGTTCATCGTCGTCGTCGCAGGTGGGCCGCGCCTCGGGGACATGGTGGCCGGCGGGCAGGCGGCGTGGCTGGGGGAGGGCTGGACCGCCGTCGTCGGGGGAGCCGCGTGCATCGTGCTGGTGCTCGCCGTCGCCCGCTGGCAGCCCGGCTTCGCGCAGTACGACGCGCGGCACCCGGAGCCCTGACGAATCCTCCTCCCCGCCCTCCCGCAAGGACGGCCGGTACGATGAGCGGAACAGGCCGCCCGGCGTCGCCGTTGTAGTGATGGGCCGCCACGGCCTCCACGGCGCAAGGAGAGAGCAGTGCACAACCACTTCAACGGTGCCAAGACGGCGCTGCTGTTCGGCGCCCTGATGGGGATCTTCCTCGTGTTCGGCGCGGTCATCGCCGGCGCCACCGGCAGCTCCATGTTCATCTGGCTGTTCGCCCTGCTGGGCGTCGGCTCGATCGCCTACAGCTACTGGAACAGCGACAAGATCGCGATCCGCAGCATGCGCGCCGTCGAGGTCACGGAGCAGCAGGAGCCCGCCATGTACCGGATCGTCCGGGAGCTGAGCACGCGGGCGAACAAGCCCATGCCGCGGCTCTATGTCTCGCCGACCATGGCGCCCAACGCCTTCGCGACGGGCCGTAACCCGGAGAACGCGGCGGTGTGCTGTACGCAGGGGATCCTGCAGCTGCTGAACGAGCGTGAGCTGCGCGGCGTCCTCGGACACGAACTCATGCACGTCTACAACCGCGACATCCTCACCGGCTCCATCGCCGCCGCCGTGGCCGGTGTCATCACGTCCGTGGCGCAGATGTTCGCGTTCACCGGCATGATGGGCGGCAACCGCAACTCGGGCGGCAACCCCATCGCGGCGCTGCTGCTCGCCGTCCTCGCCCCGCTGGCCGCGGGGCTCATCCAGACCGCGATCGGCCGTACCCGGGAGTATGACGCCGACGAGGACGGCGCCGCCCTGACCGACGACCCCCTGGCCCTCGCGTCGGCGCTGTGCAAGCTCGAGAGCGGCACCCAGCGGGCGCCGCTGCCGCAGGACCAGCGCCTCGTCAACACCTCGCACCTGATGATCGCCAACCCCTTCAAGGGCGCGGGCGTGGGCAGGCTGTTCGCGACCCACCCGCCGATGGACCAGCGCATCGCGCGGCTCGAGGGGATGGCCGGGCGTCCGCTGAGCTGACCGCTCAGCTCAGGTGACGGTCCGCCACGGCTCGCCCGGTGTCGCGTCTGCAGCCCGGGACTTGGTGGAGTGGGCGAGCTGTCGTCCCCGGAGATACCCTCCGGTTGTGCACGCCAGGACAGCGATGACGGCTCCGGCCTGGCCGAGCCCGGCGCTGTCCCTCCTCGTTCCCCAGTTCCGGACCCCGGACAGGACCGCGCGGGGGAGGATCCTCCGCACGTAGCGGCGCTCCGACCCAAGCGCCCGCTTGTGCCCCACGAGGTGGCTCACATGCGCCTTCGACAGTCCCTCGGACCAGGCGCGCGCCAGCATGTAGCTCAGCGTGCCTCTGGCGGGGGGCACATGGTGATGGACCACGGCTGCAGGATCGTAGACGATGCGGGAGCCCGGCGAGGCGAGGGATGAGCGGATGCAGATCTCCGTCTCCTCACAACCGAGGGGTTTCGCTGCCTGTCGGCCGAGATCTTCATTGAAGCCGCCGACATTCTCCAGCACCTCGCGGCGGAAGGACATGTTCGCGCCGATCAGGTTCCGGACCTCCGCCGCCATGCGCGGCATGCCCCGGTAGCTGCACCCGACGATCCAGTCGAGTTCCTCGCTGAAGTAGGATGGACGGCCGGCCTCCCACACGGGATCGGCCCGCCCGCCGACGGCGAGCACGTCGGGGTCGTCGTAGAAGGCAGAGAGGCGTTCGAGCCAGTCCGGAGCAGCTTCGGCATCGTCGTCGAGAAAGGCGACGATCTCCGACGTCGCCACGCTGACCCCGGTGTTGCGGGCGCCGGCGAGCCCGGCCTGTGCCTGGCTCTCCACCAGGACCACATCGCGGACATCCATGAGGAGACGCTTGTACAGGTCCTCGTTGTGGTCGACGACGACGATGATCTGATCCGGCACGAGGGACTGGACCCGCACGGACTCGACGACCTTCGTCAGGAGGTCCAGGCGATTCTCCGTGTAGGTGCAGATCACCACGGATATGGTCGGAATTTCACTGTGCATAGGAACTTTCCACCTCACTCGGTACGACGAGAACGGATTGCGGATCGGTTGGCGTGTGGGGGAGACGGACGTTCGGGCAGGTGTATTTCACCCGACGGAGGGATTCCGGCCGTGCCCCGCCGGTGGGAGGCTCCCAGGTGCTGCATTCGCGGGCGAGTGTGCGAAGGACCCGCCATCCATCGCGAAAGGTCTGGAGGTTCGACGCTCCCGAGATCCGGTTGAGTTCCATGCTGGGCACCTCGGCGATGCGCAGACCTGCACGCGCTGCCCTGGTGATCAGTTCGGTCTCGATCTCGAACCCGTCCGACTCGAGTTCGAGGACGGCGACACACTCCCTGCGCAGGGCGATGTAGCCGTAGCACAGGTCGGAGTAGTTGCTGCGCAGCACTGCGTTGGCCAGTTCGGTCAGCGCGCGATTGCCGAAATGACGGAGCAGGGTGAGGTCTTCGGAACCGCCCCCGGTGACGTAGCGCGAACCCTTGACGAAATCGAAGTCGTGCAGGAGCGGGGAGACGAACCACCCGATCTCCTGCGGGTCCATGCTGCCATCCGCGTCGAGCATGACGATGATGTCCCCCGAGCACGCCGCCAGTCCGGCGCGGACGGCGATCCCCTTCCCTGCACGTGGTTCCGCCACCACCACGACGTCGACCCGCAGCGCCTTGGCGACCTCGACGGTGTAATCGACCGACCGGCCGTCGACGATGACGACCTCGTCCACGTAGGAGGGCATCCGACGAAGGACCCACGGCAGGTTCATCGCCTCGTTGAGTGTGGGGATGACGACGCTCACGGACGCGCGTGGAGCCGGCTCGTCGCTGCTGGAGGACGTTCGCGGACCGGGATAGGTAACAGACAAGGGGGCTCACCACTTTGCAGATCGAAGGGCGTGGCAGCCAAGAGCAGCAACTGCCAGGAGCCAGGCGACGTCCCCGAACACGCCTGACGGACGGCGGTCCTCCCACCCCCGATACCGGCTGGAACGCCGTTCGAGAGTCCGTCCTCCAAGCGGAACCGCCCTTGCCTCCGGATGAACGGAGGGAGAACCGCAGGTGCTGCCTGGTGAACGTCAGCCTAAATCGTTCTCCTCGGGGTGTCGCCGTCCGCCCCCACCCGAGTTGCGGGGGAACCGCTACCCGCATCGCCCAGCGGGTACTTGGGTTCCAGCCGATTTACTGGGTGAGCGGGTTCCCTCTACTCGCGTGCTGCCCTCTCCTGCCTGCCCGACCGGAAGTCCCCGGGGCTCGGGCAGGCACCCTGACGCTCTGCCAGGGTGCCTGCGCACAGGGGCGGCCCGTCCGGTCCCGGCGCTACCTGCCTCGGGCGCCACCTGCTCCCGTGGGCTAGCGCATGTTCACGAACCTCTGACCACTGATTGTTGGGCGTCGACCGCTGTTGAAAACACTGCCAGCAGAGGGAAGTAGGAGATGTGCGACGTTGGCGGATGGGGTCCCGTTTCGGGACTCTTGCGGACTTTCTGCGGACTAGGAGTTGCACGAGCGATCTTGCTCGAGCTGAGTGCCCGCAGCCACCGGTTGCGCTTCCTTACGCTCTCGATTGCGCCTTCGGTGCGGCACACCGCGGCGAGCTTCGCGGTCTCGGCTGGCGCGAATGTGAAAGCGGTAGAGCGGATGCTTGGGCACAGCTCCGCAGCTATGACTCTGAACGCGGTGACGGTGGGATTTGAAACCTCTTGGCGCTGCAGGTCACAGCGGTCAGCATTGAAATCACGGCATTTGAGGTCACTCGAAGTCAGCTGATATCACACCATGTGTGGGCAAGTTGTGGGCAAGTTGTGGGCGGCACTTGAGCCCGCCAGCCTTCAACGCTGGCGGCAGCATGCTTGGCGAGTACTGCGAGTGGGCCCTCGTGCCTGCGCCCTTGAGGTCCGCGCGGAGGCTCACTGTAAGCTTCGGGTATGGCAGATCTTGACTACGCGTTCCTTGCCGAGTTCGCGAAGGTGGAGGGCAATAAGTTGACGGCAGTGGGGGCAAGCTACACCCATGTCCAAGTGCCGAGCCTTCCTTCGCAGCATCTTGTATACGTCGCCGGGCGCATCCGGGCACCCGAGGGAAGTGACGCCCCTCAAGTGACTATCCGCTACGTGTCAGCAGACGAGGCAGTAGAGATAGCTCTCGAGGCATCGCTAACGGTCGAGCATGCTCGCCCATACGCTGGCAGGATCGGGCTCACCTTCGCCATGGGCTTCGGGGTGCCGCTCTCGGCGGAGGGGCTTCACAACGTGTACATCCAGCTGGATGGAACAGATGTGCGTCATCTAGCGTTTACTGTTGTACAAGGCGAAGATGGCTAGTGGACCTGTTCATCAGCTACCACGCACGCAACCGCATGCGTCAGCGAGGCATCTCAGAAGACGACATTCGCGAAGCGCTAGCGAACTATCACACATCACAACCAGGTCAGTCGGCTCCAATTTGTTACATCGGAACCCTGCAGGACGGGCGTCAGCTGCAGGTATGTTTGTCTGACACGCTAGGAACGCCGGGCACCATACAGGTTGTAACTGCCTTTTTCAGGTAGCAGTGGCAAGAGGAGAAACGATGAAGGATTTTCGGATCAGGGTCGAGGTCGACCACGATGCAGATGCGGCTTACATTGCGCTTAGCGACGGAGTTGTCGCGAATACTGTGGAAATCGCTGAGCACATAATGCTCGATCTTGATGAGTATCGCGTAGTCGTCGGTATCGAGGTGATTCGTCTCGCTGCGCAGATACCGTTCAGCCAACTGAGCACGGAATATCATGTGCGGTCTGAAGTTCTAGAAGAACTGCGTAGAATTCAACCGAGCATTTCCGGCTTCCTTTCTGTGACGTCTGGTACCGACAGTACATTGAAGTCGGGCGATCGCTGGCTAACTGCCGCATAAGAATTAATAGGAGGCCTCACCCTTTAGGGGTGGGGCCTTTTTTCAATTGATCATTCCCGGATGACAAGTAGACTCGGTTTATAGCGCTTTAGGGGCGGTTCTATTGGGCAGCCAACCCTGGATTCACTTGACCCGCCAGTCACAGTTGGTGCGCTGTCGTCTCCGCATCCACTGGACTACCAGCGGTGATCGATGCCGGTTGCGTCGTTTCCACCGCTTTCAGCGGATTTATTACCAGTGATGACTCCGTAGGCGCCGTAGTAGAGCTCGAACACCTGAGGGGTGGTTGAGGAGTGTCGGACACTCCTGGCTGCCGCGGAATCTAAGCAATTCGTGGTTGGTGGTGGGTGGCAGCAGTAGGCGGTTTGCGGACGTCTTGCGGACTTTACGCGCACTAGGAGGTTGCCGGAGTAGCCGAGGCTTGCCGCGTAACAAAGCAAAGCTAGGAGCTTTGTGGCGGTGTGCACCGCTGGTGCAGGTTCTCATACGGCTGAGCGGGCCTCTGGGAAACGGACTGCCCAGAGATGTGCAGTTTCATCGCGAATGTGTGAAGTGCAACCTGCAGCGTTGCCTCGAAGGCCAGGCGTAATGCGGGTTAGCCAGTGGTGTGACTCCCCGTCGTCAGCGAGACGATGCTCCCTCATTCGATACATTGAGGAAGCATGAAAAAGAACAAGACGGCGACCCTCAGGGACCTGCTGGAGAAGCACATCGAGCTACGCACTGCGGTTGGTGGATACAGCCTCACCCGTTACGCCCAAAGCCTGGACCTGCACTTCGACGGGGACGCCGGTAGGACTCGAGTGAAGGACATCGACTTCGAGTGGGTTGTGACCTGGATCCACTCCATGAGCGCCAAGGGCCTTGCCCCCAAAACCGTGCGGAACTACTTCGGCTTCCTGTCCGCTGCGTTCAAGACAGCGATCCGTTTGGGATGGCGAAGGGATAACCCCTGCCATGGGGTACGACTTCCAGGTTCAAGTAGCATCGAAGCGCCTGTCCGTATCATCAGTAGGGATGAGTGGGGCCGGATCGTCGGCCACATAGATCCTCACTACCTGCTGTTCTTCGAGTTCCTTAGGGTGACCGGTATGCGGCTTGGGGAGGCGACGGCCCTCCGCGGAAGCGACTTCGAGTATGCCGGCGAGACTGTTTTGGTGAACGTGTCAAAGGCATGGAAGCGCGACGGGCAAGGCGGTCGGGTGGTCGGTCCTCCCAAGACTGCCAGTTCAAAAAGGAAAGTCGCCTTAAACTCATCAATGGCAGGAAAAATGGCTCCACTTGTCGGGGCAGCCGGTGAGAGCCTTGTGTTCCTCAACAAGGTCGAGCGCCCAATTCAGTCGTCCGCCATCCACAAACACTGGGGCCCAGCATGTCTAGCTGCCGGGTTCACGGAGGCCAACAAGCCAAGGATTCACGACATCCGGCACACCAGCTCGAGCATGTTCCTCCAGGCTGGCGCTGACATGCACTCACTGTCCCGCAGGCTGGGCCATAAAGACATCAAAATGACTGTCAACGTCTACGGGCACCTCATGCCGGAAGAACACCGCAGAATGGCCGAAATAGCCGATGCAATCTTCAACCGGTCGACCTGACTTTGTGCCTATCTACCGTCAGCCTGTAACGTCGACGGGAATGGGGGCTTAGAAACCCGATGACTTAGGAGTTTGTTTTGGTGCAGCGTGTACAGGTGCAGTTGGTTGATGACCTCAATGACGAGGAAGCTCAGGAGACCGTTCGATTCGGCTTTGAGGGCACGAAGTATGAGATAGACCTGACGACGGAGAACGCTGAGAAGCTGCGATCGGTCTTGGCTGAGTACGCGGAGAAGGGCCGGAAGGTTAGCGGCGGGAAGCGCAGCCAGGGTGGCGCGAAGTCGTCGAGCCGCAACAAGCGTGAGGACACTCAGCAGATCCGTCAGTGGGCTCAGGGCAACGGGTACAACCCTAACTCCCGGGGACGCATCACCCAGACGATCATCGACGCTTACAACGAAGCGAACAACTAACGCTCACGCACGCCGGAAGTGACGAAGGGCAGGATCGCGATTGGCGGTCCTGCCCTTTGCTCGTATTGCCGCTGATGAATTTTTCAGCCCTTATCGCCCTTTATCCCATCACGTCATTCGGTTCAGCTACCTAATCGGGTAAGTTGCAGCAGAAGCTTTGGTAACTGTTGTATATCCCGGCCGGCTGGCCGTTACGCGGATAGTGAGCTGCTTGCCCCGGTCCGCAGCTGTTAGTCGGTAGCTGCTTCCGGTGGCTCCGGAAATCACCGTCCCTGAGCGGTACCACTGCCTTTTCAGGGTCATGCCAGATACGTACCCGGATACGGATGATGAAAGCGTTGAACCGACGGTGGTGGTTCCCTTGATCACCGGAGTGCCGAGGGCGATTGCACCAGGGGCGGTGGCGGAGGTGAAAGCGCTGTAGGCACTCGTCGGGAAGTAGGCCGGATGGGAGCCGGCCACGCGCACCCTGAGGTTTTTGCCGAGGTCCGCGGCCACTGGTTTGTAGGTCTTCGCTGTGGCACCTGTGATCGCGGCTGTTCCCCGATACCACTGGTAGGCGACGGAGGTCCCGGAGGGCCATGACCCGTTTGATGCGGTCAGGGTGGAACCAACACGAACGGTGCCAGTGATCGCTGGGCGTGTCCTGACGGTCCACACTGTTCGGAGGACAGGATAGTCACCGGGACCGTAGGACAGCAGGATGGGATGGTAGGCACCGCTCGGATGCGTCTGCGTGACCTGCATGGTCAGCTTTTTCCCGACATCCCCGGGGGTGGGGGTGTAGGTCGTCGTTGTCGCTCCGGGAATCGCAGTTGCGCCGATGAACCACTGGTAGGTGTAATTCCAAGGTGTCTGGATGTCGACGGTTGCGCTGACTGGCTTTCCGACTTCTGGGATTGTGTTGAGACTGAGGTTGTAGCTCGGTGGGACGCTGGCCTTGCCGATAAGGACGGGCGCGGACCGGTAAGGGCCGTCGATCCGGTAGTCGCTATTGAAGTAGCCCTCGAGTACCGCGGTGACCTGCGCTGTGACGTTCTTCCCGTAGTGCGCCGCGGTCAGCTCGAACGACGCCGACCGGGAGATGAGAACCCCGTCGGCGTACCAGAAGTATGAGATCCGTGTACCCGCAGGCCAGCTGCCCGATACCGAGACAGTCAGAATTCCGTGTGCTGCCGCTGTGCCCGTCACGGTCACCGTCCGCGGCCCGAAGTCGCCGGGCCAGACCGTAGTGGTAGGTTCCGACACCCGGGTCCGCGTGGTTCCGTCAGGCCATGTGCCAGTAACCTCAACCCGCAATTCGTCGTTCGAGAAAGAACGGTCGGGACTGTACGTGGGAGAAGTGGCACCGTCGATGGGCACCGCAACTTCGTCCCACTGCGATGTCGTGTTGAAGGTCCACTGATAGGACAGCGCGACCGGCGAAGGCTCCCAGAGGCCGGGGTCGACCGTGAGGGTGTGGCCCACCTGATTCTTACCCTCGATGACCGGGATGGATGACCTGTACGCGTCATCTTCTGTTCCGACGGTCGCAGTTTCATCGCTTACCGTCTGGGAATTCGCGAGTGCTGGTGCTGGAAAAGTGCTCGCGGCGAGAATCAGGGCGCCCATTCCTGCTGTGATTCGCCAAGACGCCCCTCTCGTCCGCGAAGGTAGGCCACGGCTTTGTGGCGCAGTTAACCGGTCGGGATCCCCCGCAGTTTCAGCACCTTCGCCGGTCGAAAAAATCATAACTTCCTCACTAGGAAGGCACCCCACCAGGCGCCGATACATAGTCGATTTCGGTCAGTATTTGGTGATTGTCAGATTGACTGCCGGGCACGAATCAGCGAGACGCACCAGGGCTGCCTTCTCGCGCGAATCGACGGTCATCCCCCACCGCGCTTTCACCGTGACCCACTGAGCGACATAGGAGCAACGGTTAAGGGGTGGCAGCCAGTCCTCGGGGCCCTTTGCCTGCTTCTGCTGGTTCAGCAGGGTGGTCTGGGCATTGAGGGTGCCGGCATACCCGATGTCGTTGAAGAACGCGACACGACGGGCCTGCGTCCAAGCCCTTCCCCCTGACCCCCAGACCTCGGCGACGGGAACGGTGTGGTCGATCTGCACAGTGGACGCGGAGGTGTGGATCTTGTTGTCCCAGGAGGTGATCCAGCGACCCGACGCGACGGTGCATCGGCGGGTCGTGGTGTAGGTCAGAGCGGCCTTCGTCTCGGTGACGAGGACCTCGGCCCGGGTGTTCTGGCAGTCCCCGTCAAAGTCCTTCCAATCACCGAAATAGCGATAACGGTCGTAGCCGACGTTGTTCTCGACGGCGACAGGCAGAGCGCGTGCTGCGGCCCGGAGATTGGTTGTATAGGTGACGCCGGCTTCAGCCGGAGCGGCAATGCCGGTGAAGAGGAGCCCGGCGGTCAGGACAGCGATGAGCCCCGATGTGATTTTCATGTGTACCCCGAAAGTGATGTGCGTCCCCCATGGACGCCAAAGGGAGTCTGTCAGCCGGCAACGCTGATTAGCTGTTCTTGAAGAAACTGTCGGGAAAACCTGAGGAACGCGCAGCCCTATATGCCTAGGCGTGGCTGACAACGAAACGCCCCGCCATCCGAAGATGACGGGGCGCTCTCTTGTCTCGTTGGCCGGGGAGCCAACACCACTCGTCGGGCACAAGTCGGGGAACGAGGCGCCCAACACTCGGCGCGCCTATATTACCAGCGAGTAACTGCGCTAAGCCGATCCTTATACCGGTGGGGGAGCCGGTCGTCGAGCTTTCGCCGGCGGACGACGTCGGCGCGGATCCACGCGTGTCGGGCCATCGAGTACTCGACCTACTGCACCCGCACGAGCTCTCAGACCGTCCCGCCCTGGCTGGCACGGCATCCCACCCTGACAGGCATGTTCGGAATGGTGCTCCGCAGCACCGACGACCCAGCACCCGAACGGGGGATAGGAGTGCAATGATTTCCGGTATGACTTCCGAAAACAATCGTCAATTCCTCCGTGTCGTGCATGAATTCGAGGTAGAAATAACTGACCGCACCACCGCCCAGGCCTACACGATGGCTCTTGGTCTCCGCGAGGATGGCACCGAAGTGTTGTTCACCGCGCAACCCGGGGAACGGGCGATCCTCAGTGCATTGCAGAAGATTCTTGCCACATCGCTATACGAGCAACAGGATGAGGCAGGCTTCAAACTGGGCTTTAGTTCTCTGCAGCCTCGGCTGCCCGACGGCAACGGATCGTGGGACACGTTCGTATTGGCGGCCGTGCCCATGAAGCGAGGTGACGGGACCTACGACCCTTCGGTAATGCCCGGGAACGGCTAGTCGCTTTCTCGACTCCTGCGCTAGCAACGCAGAAGGCGCCCCACCCTCGCGAGAGAAGGGTGGGGCGCTTCTCTATGTGAGCTCGTGGCGTCCGGGTGGGTTCCCGTCGGGGGACAGGAACGCGAGGTGCTTGCGTGTCCATTCGACGACCCCGGGGACCGCGAGGATCCGGGTGACCAGTGCGGTGAGTGCGATCGCCGCGATCAGGATCCCGTTGAGGGCCACGTACAGCCACTCGGGGACGATCGCCGTGTTCTCGGTCAGCCAGCCCATGCAGGTAGCGAGGATGCCGTTGAGGAGCGGAAAGAGGGCGACGGCCGCGGCGAAACCGGTGCGGGCGGTGGCCCGCCAGGGGTGGGAGACCTGAGTCGTTTCCATGGTCAGCCCTCCGCCTCGTCCTTCATGGTCACGACGGTGACTTTCTCTTCGGTGACACTGCCGACCGCGGCGAGGACGCCGCGCCGGGTTGCTTCCTCGATGCTGGCCAGTAGTTTCGCCTGATCGAAGGACTCCCCGCCGGCGACGGCTGCGAGTGCGCCGACCAGCCCATCGACCTTCGCGTTCGGCGCCGCGAACCCGTTGTTCACGTTCGTGTCGACGTAGCCCAGAATCGTCCCCGCGCTGCGGGAGACCCCAGTGGGCAAAACGATCTGTTCCTGCCAGGCGGTACGCTTCGCTGCGGCTTCGGTGTCGCGCAGAATCTGCCAAGCGTCGCGCTTGTCGCTGCCCTTGTAAGTCCACGGCGTTCGGCCCTCATCGCGACTGGATGCGACGTCGTCACGGTGCAGCGGGCCCTGGGGCATGCGCAGGCCTCTATCACGTTGAACACCTACGGCCACCTGTGGCCGACTGCCGAGGACAAGACAAGAACCGCGGCTGCGGGGTTGATGTCCCTAGTCCTCGGCAATCCTGCGGACTCTGTGCGGACTGAGGCCTTATAGACCCGCTCTGACTAGTCCTTATGCCTCAGGTCAGCGCATGTTCACGAACTGCAGGTCGGCCTCGTCGAAGTTCTTCAGGAGGGCCATGGTGGCCTGCAGGTCGTCGCGGGACTTGGAGCTGACGCGCAGTTCGTCACCCTGGATCTGCGACTTGACGCCCTTGGGTCCCTCGTCGCGGATCAGCTTGTTGATCTTCTTTGCGATGTCCTGGGCGATGCCCTCCTTGATGGAGGTCTCGAGGCGGAACTCCTTGCCCGAGGGGAAGGGCTCGCCGGTGTCGAGGGACTTCAGGGAGATGCCGCGCTTGATCATCTTGGACTGCAGGACATCGAGCACCGCGAGGACGCGTTCCTCCGAGTTCGCCTTCATGAGGATCTTCTCGCCGCTGAAGTCCACCTCCGCGCCGACCCCCTTGAAGTCGTACCGCTGCGCGATCTCCTTCTGCGCCTGGTTCAGCGCGTTGGCGACCTCCTGCTTGTCCACTTTGCTTACGACGTCGAACGTGGATTCACTCGCCACGATGCCTCCTCGGGGTGGTTGGGTTCCTTGCCCTAAAGCCTATCCGCAACCCTGCCGGGCGGCGCCTCACAGCGGGCGCCCAGGCCTCGCAGGGGGCGGGCACACGCTCGGCTGGCAGCGTGGGCACGGGCTACCGCACCCGAAGGAGCACCGCCATGACCGAGACACCTCGCCGTCGCTACCGTGTCCGACTCCGCAGGGCCATGGCAGGGTCCTTCCTCGCCGCGGCCACGGCGGGGGCGCTCACAGGGGTGGGGGCCGCGCCGGCGCTCGCCGCCCCGGCATCGGTGGTCGCCCCCACGTCCGCCCAGGAGCGCCTAGCGGGAGTCCGGGCAGACCTCGACAACGCCGTCCTGCTGCGCCTCGTCACGCCGGAGCAGGCCGGCGGTTTCTACGCGCAGATCGAGCGCCGCGTGGCGGCGGGTCTCTAGCGTCCGGAGCCGATTCGTCACCCGGGCCGTTTGTGGGTAAAGTTGTCTTGCCCGCGCTTGCTGCGGGCGGTCTTCCTGCGAAGACGTTCGGCAGATTACCCGAGCGGCCAAAGGGGGCTGACTGTAAATCAGCTGGCAACGCCTACGGGGGTTCGAATCCCTCATCTGCCACAGCAAGGAGAGGCCGGTACTTCCGCTAGAAATAGCGGAAGTGCCGGCTTTCTTGGTCCTGGGTCCGCGCGCTCCAGGGTGACATCTCATCTCCGTTCCGGGACCGGCCGGCTCCGAGGATCTTCTCGGAAGCATCGGCCGATGCGGCAAATCATGGGGTAGTCCCAGCTTCTGGCGTGAGTGATGAGCGCGCATCACGGCGCGAGCGCGCGAAGTGTCACGCCTGCACTGCTGGCAGTTCCGCTTGTGACAAGATGTTCGGCGGTCGGAGCGCAGCGTCCAGGAGGGCGCGATGCACGCCGTTGCAGGGCTATGAGATGCACGCCGTTGCAGGGCTATGAGAGGACACAAGTGAGGGACGACGTTCTGGATTCAACCAGCATGCGAGGCGGGGGAATCGGGGCAGGCTCACCTGTGGTCGAGCATCGTCGTCACGCCCCGTTCGAAGCCCCGAACCACCCACCCTCGTCGAGCGGTCGGAAGGAACGATTCCGGCCGGAAGTCCAGGGACTTCGTGCGCTTGCAGTGCTCATGGTCGTCACCTACCACATCTGGTTCGACCGGGTGTCAGGTGGCGTCGACATCTTCCTGTTGATCTCAGCATTCCTCATGACGTCGACGTTCGTGCGGAAGGCGGACAGCGGTACACCCTTCGATCTGCTCCGGCATTGGGTGCACCTGTTCAAGCGTCTGCTTCCTGCCGTCGCCGTGGTACTTCTCGGCACCATCATGGCGACCCTCCTCCTACTGCCAAGAGCCCGGTGGGGTGCAGTGCTCGAGCAGTCCTGGGCATCGTTGTTCTACTTCCAGAACTGGCTGCTGGCAGCCCAGTCCGTTGACTACTATGCAGAAACAAGCTTCGCCAGTCCGCTTCAACACTTCTGGTCGCTGTCGATCCAGGGTCAGGTCTTCGTACTTTGGCCACTGCTCTTCCTGGCCGCGAATCTTGCTGCGAAAGCACTGCACCTCCAATTCCGTCTGGTGGCAGGCCTCGTCTTCGGGTGCATCTTCGTCTTCTCACTCGCTTTCTCCATCTACGAGACGGGCGCGAACCAGGGCTACGCCTACTTCGACACTCGCACACGACTGTGGGAGTTCGCGCTCGGTACGTTGCTGGCCCTGCTGCTGCCATATCTGCGACTCCCTCGGGGCGCAGCCGTTCTGGCGGGATGGATCGGGCTGGTCGGCATGCTGAGCGCTGGGTATGTTCTGGACGTCGAGGGGGAATTCCCCGGCTTCGTTGCCCTTTGGCCACTTGCCTCCGCCGCCCTGATCATTGCCGCCGGGCGGACGAGGAGTCGCATCGCAGTGGACCGGTTCCTGTCCTGGGGTCCCCTGGTGAAAACGGGTGACCTCTCGTACGCCCTTTATCTCTGGCACTGGCCCGTTCTCGTCATCTACCTGGCTTATCGCGGACGCGACGCCGTCGGACCGGTCGGCGGCCTCGCAATCATCGTGCTCTCCGTCATGCTCGCCTACATCACCACCCGCTTCCTCGAACGTCCCATACGCGACTCGCCGAAGATCGAGAACAGTCGAGGACGCAGCCTGGCGGTGATCACGGTCTGCATCACACTCGTGGCTACCTCCGTTGCTGGTGTACAGCAGGTCATGCGGGCACAGGCCCTGGCGCTCGTCGCGCAGTCGGATACCCAGAATCCTGGCGCCTACTCCCTCATGGCCGGCTTCAGGGACCGTTCCACGGGCGACTCGCCTCCTCTTCCAGATCCGGGGAGCCTCGGTAAGGAGTGGGGAAGTCTGCCGGAGAAGTGCGAGGGGGCGCATGCTCCTGAATTCTCCGAAGCGCTGGTTAAGGGGTGTTCTTTCAAAGCCGCGCCGGACGGCGACCCGACAAAGACGATCCTCGTCATCGGTGACTCGCACGCGGAGCAGTGGTTGGAGCCCATCGAGCTGATGGCCGAGGGCAACGGTTATCAGGTGACTTCCTTGCTGCTCGGTGGCTGCAATTACGGCACGACCAGTGAGTCCCGCTCGGCGGGGTGCAATAGCTTCAATGAGGCCGCGACGGCCTACGCCCTGAAGATGAACCCTGACGTCGTCTTCACGATGGCAACCAAATCGGACAAGCAAAGCAACGATGAACGCGCCGTCGAGGGCCTCGCCGCAGCGAGTTCGATACTCGGCGAGGCAGGTATCCGCGTCGTCGGTATCCGTGACAATCCGAGGTTCCCCTACAACATGATGCGCTGCCTCGAAGAGCACGGGGAGGAAGGGCCGGAGTGCAGCGTGCCGCTGAGCGAGAAGCTTGCCGAGACGGCGCCGGTGCCCATGACGGACGAGGCAGGCGGAGCCCTGCGGATCATGGACATGACGGACCTCATCTGCCCAGAAGGTCTCTGCAACCCGATCATCGGTAATGTCTACGTCTACCTGGACGACAATCACTTGACGACCACCTATACCAAGACGACGTTGCCTGAGTTCGAGAAGCGCTTTCACGAGGCGCTGATCTAACACATCGACGGGCCGGGCAATCCCTCCCGCGGCGGTCGACGAACTCCCCGTACACATGCCTACAGTGGGAACCCGACGGCGGAGGATCACCATCAGCACCCAGGCCCGGATCGGATGGCTGGACAGCCTGCGCGGCGCCGCCATCCTCCTCGTCGTCCTGCTCCACGCGGGTGAGGCTCTCAGGATGGCGGTCGGTCCGACGCCGGGAGTGGACCAGCTCAACCTCTTCCTCGAGCCGTTCCGCATGCCCGTGCTGATGTTCCTCTCCGGGATCCTGCTGCCGCGGTCGGTGGCCAAGCCGGCCCGCGCCTACTTCGCCGGCAAGGTGTCCCTCGTGGCGTGGCCTTACCTGCTGTGGTCGCTGATCATCCTCACCGCGACCGGGGGCCTCAGCGCCGGTGCCGTCGCGGAGATCGCCTACCTCTCGCCGACCTACCTCTGGTACCTGTGGTTCATCCTCGTCTTCTACGCCGTGGCGTACCCCCTGCGTCGCCTCCCGCCGCTCGCCGTCGCCGGGGCATGCGTGGCCGCTTCCGTCGTGATGCCCGACGGTGGCCGCCCGGGGACGATGGCGTTCCTCGGGGCGTTCTTCTTCTTCGGCGCCTGGTGCGCGCAGCACGCGCGGATGGTCGAGCGGGCCGTCGGCAGGCCCTGGGTGCTGGTGCTGGCGGCCGCCTCGGCGCTCACCGTGGGCGTCCTGAACGCGGCCGGCAGGGACGTGCTCTACCGGGGGGAGTTCGCGTGGGGCGTGGTGGGGGCGCTCGGGGTCGTGTGCTGGCTGTTCCCCCGACTCGGCGGCACTCGCGCGACGGCGGCCCTCGAATTCGTCGGGCGCTACTCGATCGTGTTCTACGTGGTGCACCTCGGACCCATCATGGGCATCCTCGCCCTCGCCGACGCCGTCGGGCTCGCCGGGACCTGGCTGCTGCCGCTCCTGCTCGCGGCCGGCGTCGGGGCGCCGCTGGGCCTGGCATGGATGTACTCGACGAGGAAGCACGCATCGGTGAACCTGCTGTTCGAGCTGCCTGCCCTCAAGCGGCGCCCGGGCGAGGCGGCGTCCGGCGGACGACGCTCCCGAGCGAAGACCGCGCTCAGTCCCGACGCGTGAGCGTGGTGGTCAGCAGGAGGTCCTTCGCGGGCCCGGTCACGTCCCACGCATAGCGCACGGTGTCCACCGAGGGCACCGTGAAGTCCACCCGGTAGGTGTCGGGGGAGCAGGGGTGCTCATCGCGCGCATGCCCGTGGGTCAGGTCGAGGCGGCACAGCACGCGTCCGTCCGGGAACGTGATGACCATCCCGGCGTCGTCGGGGTCGATGCGGTAGGAGCGGGACGCCGGCCCATGGTAGGAGGCCCAGCTGAACGTGCCCTCCTCGTCCCAGCGCAGGCCCCCGCCGTCGGGCGTGAAGGTCGTGGTGCCGGTGAAGGTGCCCGTCGTGCCGCCGGCGCGGTCCAGCACGGTCCGCTGTGTCGTCCACGCTCCGGCGAGGAAGGCGACGGGATCGTCGACGCCGGTCAGGCCGGCGGCAGGGGACACGGGACACTGCGCATCCTGCTGCATGGTCCCCCTCCGATCGGCCTCTGCTCCGACACACGCTAGTGCGGCACCGGCCGGCGCGCATCTTGGTCCTGGCAACGAATGAATGTTAGGCTGCCTAACTATGAGCCCCGAACAGCCGGACCCGCAACTGCTGGCCCTCGCGCAGTCCTTCCGCACAACGCTGCGCCACACCGTCTACCTGAGCCGCTCCATGGACAGCGACAGCGACATCTCGGCGATGCAGATGAGCACCCTCGGCATGGCGGCCGACGCCCCGCTCCGCGTGAGCCGGGTCGCCGCCAACCTCGGCATCCGCGTCCCGTCGGCGACCGAGCAGATCATCAAGCTCGAACAGGCGGGCCTCGTCAGCCGTCAGCCGGACCCGACCGACTCGCGCGCCGTCCTGGTGCAGCTCACCGAGCAGGGCCGCGCAGCCTGGGAGGAGGCCAGCCGGCGCCGCAACGCGCGGGTCGCAGCCCTGCTCGGCGGGCTCGACGACGACGAACGGGCCACCCTCGCAGCCGCCCTGCCCATCATCCGGAGGATCAACCACACCCTCTAGCAGCAGGGCCCGGCGGCGTCAGCCGCGGAGGATCGACGTCGTCCCCTGATCCTCGACCCCGCCGTAGTAGCGGTCCAGCACAGCCCTGAACCAGGGCTCCTGCGGCGCGGCCAGGTCGAAGAGCGTCATCGAGGACTGCAGCTTGCGGGCATCGATCCCGCCGAAGACCGCGACGGGGTCGCTGCCGTCGAGTCCGAGGAGGGCGTGGACGCTCTCCATCAGCCGGGGTCCGAGCACGGGATGCGACAGGTACGCCTCGGCCTCGTCGAGGGACGCGATGGCGTACCGGACCGCCGTCGGGCTGCTCCCGAGCCCCGCGATCTGCGGGAAGACGAACCACATCCAGTGGCTCGCCTTCCGGCCCCGGGTCAGCTCGGCCAGGGCCTGCGCATAGGTGCCCTGGGCGTCCTGCGCCTCCACGAAGCGGGCCAGGTCATAGGGGTCGTCGGTCACTCGTGCCTCCATCGATCGGGACTGCGGATTCTTCATCGGTAGCGAACACACCTGACACGGCTGCCCGTGGTCGCTAGCGTTGAAGGATGTCGACAATCAATATCACCGAGGCAAGCTTCCCCGAAACCATCGAGGGCAACGACATCGTGTTCGTTGACTTCTGGGCGGACTGGTGCGGCCCGTGCAAGCAGTTCGCCCCCGTGTACGACGCCGTGTCGCAGCAGCACGAGGACGTCACCTTCGCGAAGGTGGACACCGAGGCCGAGCAGTCGCTCGCCGCCGCCGCCGGTATCACCTCCATCCCCACGCTGATGGCGTTCCGCGACAAGGTGCTCGTCTTCTCCCAGCCGGGAGCCCTGAACGCGACCCAGTTCGGCGAGCTCGTCGACGCCGTGAAGGGCCTGGACATGAAGGCCGTGCACGAGCAGATCGCCCAGCAGCAGGCTGCAGGGACCCCGGCGGCCGACGCCGAGTAGGCGACCCCGGAACCAGGAAAGCCCCGCATTCCTTCGAGTGCGGGGCTTTCCCGTGCTCCGGTGCAACGACCGGATCAGGCCCGGTCCGAGCGGACGACCTCCGGCGGCCGGGCCAGCAGCGCGCTCAGTGATTCGCCGAGGTCCTGGATCGCGGGACCGCGCAGGTGCTGGTCGAGGAGCTCGGTGGACTCCCACTGCTCCGTGAGGACGATGCGGTCCTCTCCGGACTCCGTGATCTCGTAGCGGATGCAGCCGGGTTCCTCCACCACCTGTTCGATGGCGATACCGAGGGCGAGCTTCACGCGGAAGGACTCGCCGTCGAGCGGGGTGAATACTGCGGTGACATCTACAGGCTGGGTCATCCTCCAACCCTAGCGGCGGCCCGCCCGTCCGCCGCATCGTGGCGCGGCGGCCGCCCGTTCCGCGCTCAGCGCCGGCGGTGGTCCTCGGGGGAGAGCCGCGGGCCGAAGGTCGGTTTGCGGAACCCGCTGGCGTAGAGCGAGCGGACCACGCGCTGGCGCTGGCCCTTCCACGGCCTGAGGAGTTCGATCATGCCGGCGTCGTCCGTGCGCCGGCCGGTGAGCGCCGCGCCCACATAGGCGGCCAGGTGGAAGTCGCCCACCGAGATGGAATCGGGGCACCCGTGCGTCCGCTGCACCACCTCGGCAGCCGTCCACACACCGATCCCGGAGATGGACCGGAGCCCTGTGCGGACGGCGTCGCCTCCCGGCAGGGACGCCAGGCGCTCCAGTCCGGTCGCGACGAGGGCCACCTTGAGGACGGTGGACGAACGCTGGGCGTCGACGCCGGCCTTGTGCCAGTCCCAGGACGGGACGCGGCGCCACTGCTCGGCGGTCGGGGGGAGGCGGAGAGCGGCCGGCGCGGCGTCGCCGGCTCCCGGTGCGGCGTCCCCGTACCGGACGAGCAGGTAGCGCCAGGCGCGCTTGGCCTCCATGCCGGTCACCCTCTGCTCGAGGACGGCCCGCGCGACCGTGTCGAGCATGCGTCCCGACGACGGCAGGCGCAGCCCGGGGTTCAGGTACCGGCCCTTGCGGGCGAGATGGGGCAGGGTGGCGCGGAACTCGGCGGCGTCGAATGCGCTCCAGTCGTCGTCGGCGCCGAGCAGGCTGGGGACGGACGCGAGCGCACGGGCAGCCCCGGGCCCCCACGCCGTGGCCTGGATACGGCTGTCGTTCAGGGACCCGCGCTGGCGCAGGGCCAGCGTGACCGGTCCGTCGGCGGTCCGGAACGCGAGCCAGTGGTCGGCGCCCTGCACGATGAACGACGGGTCGTGCGGACCGCACTGCAGGGGTCCGATCGTCCGCGCCAGGTTGTACGGGCCGTCCGGCACCCACTCCGTCGCCTCCGCGCCGGACGGCACGACGGCGGGGGCGATTGTCATGCATCCATGGTGTCACGTACCCGCACCGTCCGGCGCCCCGACCCCGTGTCAGGCCGTCCAAGTCGTGCCCACATCCTGCGGGAGTAGCATCGGCATTCGGTGGAATCGTCGTGAGGAACAGCGGATGACTGAGGCGCGGAGGGATCGGGCGAGGATGACCTCCCCGCGCGTGCCCGGCGCGCGCCGCGCGACGGGCACCCTGGTGCGCCTCGTCGTCCTCCTGTGGGTGGTCCTGCTGTGCGGCGGGTGCACGGTGGGCGGATCCGGGAACGTGGCGGGGGCGCCGCAACCGACGGCTTCGGACCGCGCGTCGACGACGCCCCTGCCATCGTCGTCGCCCTCGTCGCCTCCCGCAGCCTGCGAGGACTGCGAGAGGATCGTCCTGACGGGGGACCTGTTGGTGCATCCCCAGCTGTGGGAGCAGGCCGCGGAGGATGCCGCGGTGACGGGCAGTCCTCCCCTCGATTTCGAGCCGCTCCTCGAGGGCCAGCGCCCCTACCTTGCGGACGCCACGCTGGGGATCTGCCATCTCGAGACGCCGGTCGCCGATGCGGATGGACCGTTCTCGGGCTACCCGCAGTTCAACGTCCCGCCGCAGATCGTCACCGCAGCGAAGGACGTCGGCTACGATGCCTGCACCACTGCCAGCAACCACTCCCTGGACGGGAGCCCGGAGGGCGTCGAGCGGACGCTGGCGGCCCTGGATGCGGCGGGCCTCGACCATACCGGTTCCTACGCCAGCGCTGCGGACGCGGGGGAGATCCTGATCCTCGAGGGACCGGAGGCGAAGGTGGCGGTCATCGAAGCCACCTATGGCCTGAACGGGCTCGTGCAGGACCGGCCGTGGCGGGTGGACCTGCTCGACGCGCCGACGATGATCGCCAAGGCCAGGGCCGCCAGGGCCGTGGGAGCCGACATCGTGGTCGCGGCACTGCACGCCGGCGACGAATACGCCTCGGTCCCGAACGCCCAGCAGACGGAGGTCGCGCACGCGCTCGCCGACAGCGGCCAGGTGGACCTCATCTACGGACACCACACCCACTCGGTCCTGCCCATCGAGAAGTACAACGGCACATGGATCGTCTACGGGCTGGGGAACGGGGTGACCGAGCTGTCACCGGTCCACGAGGTCAACAACGAGGGGCTCATGGTCCGGGCCCGCTTCAGCCGCGACGACGGCGGCAGCTGGTCGGTCTCCGGGCTCGACTGGCTGCCGTCCCTGATCGTCGCCGAACCCTATCGCTGGTGTTCCCTCGCAACCGACCGGCCCGTCGGCGCCTGCTCGTCCCGCGAGCACGAGGAAGCCGTCCGGGAACGCACCCGGAGCGTGGTCGAATCCCTCGGCGCAGCCGAGGACGGAGCCCGCCGGTGGGAACTCTCCGCCGAGGGCGCGGGGCGTTAGGACGTCCCCGCGGCGTCCCGCGGCGTAACAGCCGCGCGAGGGTTGGCCGAGTCAGCCGGTAGCGTTGTCGTCATGAAGTACGCCAATTCCATCGTCGACCTGATCGGCAACACCCCGCTGGTCAGGCTCAATTCCGTCACCCACGGCATCAAGGCCACCGTCCTCGCGAAGGTCGAATACCTCAATCCCGGAGGGTCGGTGAAGGACCGCATCGCGGCGAAGATCATCGACGCCGCGGAGGCCGAGGGCAGGATCAAGCCCGGCGGCACCATCGTCGAGCCGACCTCCGGCAACACCGGCGTCGGTCTTGCGCTCGTCGCCCAGCAGCGCGGCTACAAGTGCGTGTTCGTCGTCCCCGACAAGGTGGGCGAGGACAAGCGCAACGTCCTGAAGGCGTACGGCGCGGAGGTCGTGGTCACTCCCACCGCGGTGGCCCCCGACAGCCCGCAGTCCTACTACGGCGTCTCCGACCGCCTCGTCCGCGAGATCCCGGGCGCGTACAAGCCCGACCAGTTCTCCAACCCCAACGGTCCGCTCAGCCACTACGAGACCACCGGCCCCGAGATCTGGAACGACACCGACGGCAGACTGACGCACTTCGTCACCGGCGTCGGCACCGGCGGGACCATCACCGGCACCGGCCGGTACCTCAAGGAGGTCTCCGCCGACCGCGAGGGCGGGCCCGTCCGCATCATCGGCGCCGACCCGGACGGCTCCATCTACTCCGGCGGCACGGGCCGTCCCTACTTCGTCGAGGGCGTCGGCGAGGACATGTGGCCGGACTCCTACGATCCGTCCGTGCCGGACGAGATCCACGGCGTCACCGACGCCGAGAGCTTCGAGATGACCCGGCGCCTCGCCCGCGAGGAGGGCCTGCTCGTGGGCGGCTCGTGCGGCATGGCCGTCGTCGCGGCACTGCGCGTCGCGAAGGACCTGACGGAGGACGACGTCGTCGTGGTCCTCCTGCCCGACGGCGGCCGCGGTTACCTCGGCAAGATCTTCAACGACGACTGGATGAAGTCCTACGGCTTCATGGACAGCGGCGAGGGCGCGAGCGTCGGGGAGGTGCTGCGCGCCAAGAGCGGCGCCATGCCGGACCTCGTGCACACGCACCCCGCCGAGACGGTCCGTGACGTCATCGCCATCATGGACGAGTACGGCGTGTCCAGCATGCCCGTGCTGTCGCAGGAGCCGCCCGTCAAGATGGGCGAGGTCCTCGGCTCCGTGGACGAGCGGTCCCTGACGGCGAAGATCTTCCACGGCGAGGCGAAGCTGACGGACGACATCGCGCAGCACATGGACGCGAAGCTGCCGCTCATCGGGTCCCTCGAATCCGTCGGGACGGCCCGCGAGAGGCTCCAGGACAGCGACACGCTGATGGTGACCTTCGTCGGGTCGCCGGTGGGAATTCTTACGCGGCACGACTTGCTGACATACATGAGCAAGTAACCCCCGAACTCCAGGAGCATCGTGACGCACTCTGACGCCCAGGGCTTCAACACCCGGGCCATCCACGCGGGCCAGACCCCCGACCCGACCACCGGAGCGGTGATCCCGCCCCTGTACCAGACCACCACGTTCGCGCAGGACGGCATCGGCAAGCTGCGCAACGGCTACGAGTACGGCCGCGGCACCAACCCCACGCGGGACTCGCTGCAGGTCCAGCTCGCGGCCCTGGAAGGGGGCAGGCACGCCTTCAGCTTCTCCTCCGGCCTCGCCGCCGAGGACGCCCTGATCCGCGCCGCGCTGCGCCCGGGCGACCACATCGTGCTCGGCAACGACGCCTACGGCGGCACCTACCGTTTGATCGACCGCGTCCTGTCCCAGTGGGGCATCACCAACACGGCCGTGGACATGGCTGACGGTGCTGCGGTCCAGGCAGCGATCGCCGCGAACAACACGAAGATGGTGTGGGTCGAGACGCCGTCGAACCCGATGATGAAGATCACCGACATCGCCGCGACGGCGCAGCTCGCGCACGGGGCCGGTGCCCTGCTCGTCGTCGACAACACGTTCGCCTCGCCCTACCTGCAGCAGCCGCTCACGTTCGGCGCCGACGTCGTCGTGCATTCGACCACCAAGTACATCGGCGGGCACTCCGATGCCAGCGGCGGGGCCGTCGTCGTCAACGACGACGCACTCGCCGAGAAGGTCGGCTTCGTGCAGTTCGCCGTCGGCGCGGTCTCCGCGCCGATGGAGGCCTGGCTGACCACGCGCGGCCTCAAGACCCTCGGCGTCCGGATGGACCGCCACTCCTCGAACGCCATGGCGATCGCGCGCTGGCTGCAGGAGCAGGACGAGGTGGAGCGCGTGTTCTATCCCGGGCTGCCGGAGCACGCCGGTCACGACCTCGCCGCGGCCCAGATGAAGGACTTCGGCGGCATGATCTCCGTGACCTTCAGGGGCGGGGCGGACGCCGCGAAGAAGGTGGCCGAGTCCACGCACGTGTTCACGCTCGCGGAGTCCCTCGGCGGCATCGAGTCGCTCATGAACTACCCGAGCGACATGACGCACGCCTCCGTCAAGGGAACCGAACTCGCCGTGCCCGAGAACCTCATCCGGCTGTCGGTCGGCATCGAGGATCTCGAGGACCTCATCGGCGACCTCGGGCAGGCCATCTCGGTCCTGCGCTAGGACCTGACGCGAAAGGCCCCTCCCTCGGGAGGGGCCTTTCGTGTGTCCGGTGCGCGGTCCAGGCGGTCCTGCTACGGGGCGGCGTCGTCCGCCCACCACGCCTTCTCGTAGAACGCCGCGGAGCGCGAGTCCAGCAGTTCGACGTAGGAACCCGGCTCGATGGCCTGCGCCGAACCGTCCGGCACCGTCGGGGCGAAGGCGGACACACCGAGCCCGGCCTGCCGGTCCGCCAGGGTCAGGCCCGCAGCCTCGAGGATCGTCGGGAAGAGGTTCAGCTGGTCCACCCGGGGACGGAGTGCGTTGTCGCCGTCGTCGCCCGGCACCCGGATCCGGTTGAAGATGGTCCGGTCCGGGTGGTCGTCCAGCTGCGCGTGGAAGTCGTCGTTGGCGTTCATGTGCTTGAGGTGGTCGCCCATGATCACCACCGCGGTGTCGTCGAGGTAGCCCTTCTCCGCCATGTGGTCCACGAATCCGGCCACCTCGGTCATGGAGCAGGAGAACACCGAGGTGAGCTCGTTCTGGGTGTCCACGGGGCAGTAGTCGAAGACGTGCACGGGCTCGTGGGTGTCCAGCGTCAGGACGGTCAGGTTGAACGGCTCACCGGTCCGCTCCGCGTCCGCGTGCAGGGCGTCGACCTCCTCCCTGGCATGGGCCAGAAGGCGCTGGTCTCCCAGGCCCCAGTCGCTGCGGAAGCTCGTGGCTGCTTCGCCGGCGGCGCGCCAGTCGGCGAGGTCCTTCACCTCGGAGTAGCCGTGGTCGCGGAGGAACGTCTCCTTCGCCGCGAAGGCCGCATTGGCGCCGCCCAGGAACACGCTGGTGTAGCCGTGATCCTCCAGGACGTCGCCGAGGCAGGGGGTCCCGCCCAGGTAGGTGTCGGCGCCGTCGCCGAGCTCGTTGGGGGAGCTGCTGTCCGAGGCAGGGCTGCCGCCCTTCAGGGGGATGCCGCACTGGGTCGAGACCAGACCGGCCATGGTCCAGCCCCCGCCCCGGTACTGCTGGAGGTCGTCGATACTCCGCCAGCCGTCGGCGGCCTTCGTCGCTTCCTTCAAGTCGCTGAAGGCGTCCTTCTCGAAGAGCCGGTCGTCCTCGAGGGTGGCCTCGCCCGACTCCAGGTAGATCAGCACCAGGTTGCGCTTCTGCCCGTCGCCGGTGACGACCGGGTCCACGTGGTAGTCACCGAGGTCGTACTCGGAGTTCGCGGCCTTGATGTAGTCGCCCATGCCCACGGCGCTGCTGAACGCGGTGGCGCCGCCGACAGCCACTGCGGCCACCAGGACCGCGGAGACGGTACGGCCGACCCACGGGGAGAGCCGGGCATGAGCTGCGCCCCCCGCACGGAGGCGCGTGCGGCGCCGGGAGTGCCGCCACAGGGCGATCCCGACAGTGATGAGCAGGGGCAGGACGCCGACGGTGACGATGCCCGTCCAGACCAGTGAGCCGCCCCCGCCGTCGGTCTCCACCGAGACGAGGTTGAGGAGCATCTGGTTGACGGAGATCTCGCCCCACTGGAAGCGGATGCCGACGCCGGCGATGAGCAGTGCCAGCCCGGCCCAGAGCAGCGCGTAGGACAGGACGCGGCCCATGACGACGCCGACCCGTCGGGCCACGTGAAGGATCGGGTCGGACATGCACTACCTCGCGTTCCAGATGCCCGCGTCTTCGCCGCACACCCTTGACATCGCACCCGTTCTCGGGTCCAGAGAATCCTAGTACCCTCACGCTGCGCGTTCAACATCTGTTCACGCGGGGTTGAGGGACCGTTCAGGGGATTCCTGTGCTCCGACCGCGGGCTGCCGTCCGGCGGGGTGGCTTCGCGCACGCGTTCCCCTCCGGCCGAGGCCGGACTGCGGCGTGTCGCACAAGGCCGCGCACTTCGGCACGGAGACCCGTGCACGGGCGCGCGGCCGCCTCGCATCCCCCGACCTACCGGGCGCCCGGGAACCGGCGCTTCTTCGGCTGCGTCAGCTGGAAGTAGTCGCTGCTCTGCGGCAGCCACATGAGCAGCACCGCGACGAGCATCGCCCCGGCGACGAGCGACAGTCCCGGTGTCCCGCGGACCACGATCGGCAGGCCCGCGATGATCCCGAGGGTGCTCAGCAGTTCGCGTGCGCTCCTCCTGCCCCGGAGCAGCGGGAGCAGGAGGAGCAGCTGCAGGACGGCGATCGCCCCGAAGAGCGCGCCGAGCCCGATGAACCCGGCCCGGTCGAGACCCTGTACCGCCGCCGACGTGATGAAGGTGCCGGCGGCGACGAGGAGCAGGACCGCGATCACGAGCCACAGCACGACGGCGGCGCGCAGGGTCAACGGCCGGGGCGGCAGCGGCTTCCCCACGGGGGTCCTAGCCCCGCGGGGCGACGGTGCCGGTGAAGGTCCCGGTGTCGTAGGAGTAGACCTCGGTGCCGCCGATCCAGACCTGCAGCGCGCGCTGCATGACGTCGAGCGGGTCGCCGCTCCACAGCACGAGGTCGGCGTCCTTGCCCACGGCGAGCGAGCCGAGGCGGTCGGCCAGCCCCAGGACCTTCGCCGGGTTGATGGTGATGGAGCGCAGGGCCGTCTCGCGGTCGAGGCCCTCCTTGACGGCCAGCGTCGCCTGGTGCACGAGGAAGTTGATCGGGATGACCGGGTGGTCGGTGATGATCGAGATCTCGACGCCGGCCCTCGCGAGCTTGCCGGGGTTGGCGATCGACCGGCCGCGCAGCTCCACCTTGGACTTCGTGGTGAACAGCGGGCCGATCAGCACGGGGGTGCCGCGCTCGGCCAGGACGTCGCCGAGCAGGTGCGCCTCGGTCCCGTGGTCCAGGACGAGGTCGTACCCGAACTCGTCGGCGATCCGGAGCGCGGTGGCGATGTCGTCGGCCCGGTGGGCGTGCTGGCGCCACGGGATCTCGCGGCGCAGCACCATGGCGAGCGCCTCCATGTGCGGGTCGCGTGCGTTCTCGTCGGCCTTGCCCATGTAGTTCTGGGCCTTCATGAACGCCTCGCGGATGACGAGCGCGGTCCCGAGCCGCGTCGACGGTGTCTTGTCCTTGCCCCCGTACACGCGCTTGGGGTTCTCGCCGAGCGCCGACTTCAGGCCGCTGGGGGAGCGCAGCACCATCTCCTCGAGGTACCGGCCGTGCGTGTGGAGGGCCACGGCGAGCCCGCCGATCGGGTTGCCGGACCCCGGGTTCACGTTCACGGTCGTCACGCCGCCGGCGAGGGCGTCGTCGAACCCCGGGTCGAAGGGGTTGATCGCGTCGATCGCACGGACGCCCGCGGTGTTCGGGTTGGTCATCTCGTTGGTGTCGTCGCCCGCGGAGCCCTCGCCCTCCTCATGCGTCCCCAGGTGCACGTGGGCGTCGACGAAGCCGGGCAGCAGCCACTTGCCGCCCGCGTCGAGGACGGTCGCGCCGTCGGGCACGGGGACGGACGCACCGAGAGCCGTGATGCGGCCGCCCTCGACGACGACCGTGCCGTCGAAGGGCTCGCCGTCGATCGGGACGACGTGCGCGTTGGTGATGGCGGTGAGGGAGGCGGTGTTTCCGCTGGAGTGCGACATCGGGGGGAGACCTTTCACAGGGACCGGGTGATTTCCACCCTATCGGCACGCGGGCGGCCCTCCGGGGCGTGCCTACACTGGATGAGCCGTTCGTCGGGCCTCCCGGACCGGTTCCAGCACCCGATCCCTCGGAAGGACAGCATGAGCCAGCGCAGTGCTCCAGTGTCGGTGAGCACCCGGGTGCTCGGCCTGGTGGCCGCGGTGGGGGTCGCCGCAGCCCTGGCCGCCTGGGCGTTCGCGTGGGCGGACGTCATCGGCCTGGACTTCCGGGTGTACCGCATGGGTGGGCAGTCCGTGGTCGACGGCGACGGCTCCCTGTACTCGCGCTCCTTCGGCGAGGGCGAGGGTTCCCTGCTCTTCACCTACCCGCCGTTCGCCGCGCTCGCCTTCACCGTGCTGACGCTGGTGAGCGCCGAGACGGGCGCGGCCCTCTTCGTCGCGCTGTCCGTCGCCATCGCGGCCGCGACGTCGCTGCTCGCCACCCGGTATCTCGGGGGCTTCCGCTCCGCCCGCGCCGTCCTCCGGCACCCGACCGCCCTGCCGCTTGCGATCGCCGGGACCGGCCTGGTGTGCCTGCTCGGGCCGTGGCGGGAGACCATGGCGTTCTCGCAGGTCAACATCGTGCTCTTCGCCATGATCGCCGTCGACCTCCTCTCCGGGCCGCACCGCCGCATGCCGACCGGCCTGCTCACCGGCATCGCGGCCGGCATCAAGCTGACGCCCCTGGTCTTCGGCCTGTACTTCCTCGTCCGCGGCGAATGGAAGCAGCTGTTCACCATGGCGGGCGGCTTCTTCGGCACCATCGCCCTCGGGTTCCTCCTCCTGCCCGGTGAGTCCACGACCTACTGGCTGCAGATGCTGCGGGACACCGGGCGCATCGGCGGCGAGGGGTACGTGGACAACCTCTCGATCCGCGGGGCCATCCTCCACTTCCTGGGGCCGGACTTCCCCTCCACCGTCCCGTGGCTGGTCATCTCCCTCCTGCTCGTCGCCGCGACCGCGTACGTCCTCCGCGCCTCGAAGCGCGACGGCGACCGTTTCCTGCCCATCGCGGCGACCTCGCTGCTCATGCTCCTCATCTCGCCCATCTCGTGGTCGCACCACTGGGTCTGGATCGTCGTGGTCCTCGCGGTCCTCGCCGGTCAGGCCGCCGGGCTGCCCCCCGGCCTCGCGTCCTACCGGACTGCGGCGGCAGTCCTCTTCGTCGCGACCCTGGTGGTCTTCATCTACTCGCCGAAGACGATCGGCCTGCTCTTCGGAGCCGAGGACCTCGATTCCCAGCTCACCACGGGGTGGCTGATGGCCTCCAGCGCCGGCGTGTTCTGCGCCCTCGCGATCACCGTCTTCTGGGTCCTGCTGTGCCGGACACGCGGGACGCTGCAGGCATCCGACCACCAACCGCGCACCCACGACGCCGGGGCCGAGTACGCCGGGCCGGAACGCCCCGCGCCCGGCGCCGGTCCGGGAGCAGCGCCCGCCGCCGCCCTCCCCGGCACGCCGCCCCGCTGATGGCATCAGCGGCGCGGCGCACCCTCGCGGCTCCCGTCGGGCGCCCGCGTGTGGCCGCCGCCTGCGCCGTCGCGCTGGTCCTGCCCCCGCTGCTCGAGGTGGCCGTGTACAGGGCAGGCGGTTCGCTGCTCGCGGTGGACGTCCTCTTCCAGCTCTCCTGCGTCATCGCCGTCGCCCTGATCGGCGGCCTGTGGCCGGCCCTCCTGGGCGCACTGTGGAGCAGCATCATCCTGAACTACACGTCCACCGAGCCGTTCGGGTCCCTCGAGATCTCGGATGCCGAGAACCTCGCCACGGTGCTGATCTTCATCGCGGTCGCGGTGACCGTGTCCCTCGTGGTCGGGTTGTCGGCGCGGCGGTCCCGGGAGGCGGTGCTCGCCCAGCAGGAGGCGGCGTTGCTCGGGGAACTGGCGCGCGGCGCGCTCGCGGAGGAGGACACGCTGCAGGGCTTCCTCCGGCACGTCCAGGCCCAGTTCGACGTCGACGCCGTCGCCCTCTTCAGCCGGACGTCCCGGACGGATGCCCAGCACGACGGGGCCCGGGCGGGGGGTGACGGCATGGAACGGACGGCACTGGCGGTGCGCGACGCCCCCGACCGCGAGCCGGACCAGCGCGGCGCAGCCCGGGACGGGCGGGACGGGCGCGTCGGTGACGTCGGTGACGTCGGTGACTGGACGCCGGACGCCGCGACCGCCGTCGAGCCCGTGGACGGCGACGTCTCACTGGCCCTCTACGGCCACCAGCTGTCGGCGCGGGAGCGGGGCCTCCTGACCGCGTTCGCCGGCCAGTTGCGGTCCATGCTCCAACGGCAGGAACTCATCCGCAGCACGCGGGCCAACAGGCGGCTGGTGGAGGGAAACGTCATGCGCACGGCGATCCTGCGCTCGGTGTCGCACGACCTCCGCACCCCCCTGGCCGGCATCAAACTGGCCGTCAGCAGCCTCCGCCACTCCGAGGTGACCTTCTCCCGGGAGGAGGAGGACGAGCTGCTCGAGACGATCGAGGACTGTTCCGACCGGCTCGAGGCGCTCGTGAACAACCTCCTCGACATGTCACGCATCACCGGTGACGCCGTGAACGCGCTGCTGCGCCCGCTCCGCTGGCCCGACGTCGTCGGGCCCGCCCTCGCGAACATCCCCGCGGACCGCGTGCACGTCACGATGCCACCGAACCTCCCCGCGGTCGAGGCGGATCCCGGCCTGCTGGAGCGCGTCCTGGCGAACATCGTGGAGAACGCCGTGAAGTACGCCCCCGGATCGCCCATCGAGGTCGTGGCGTCCGTCGGCGGGACGGGCAGGGCGCTCATCGACGGCTTCCCCGCCAGCGAGCTGCGCGTCATCGACCACGGGCGTGGCGTGTCGCGGGAGGACGTCGCCGCCATGTTCCGCCCCTTCCAGCGCCTCGACGACGCCCCGTCGGGCGCCGGCGTCGGTCTCGGGCTCGCCGTGGCGAAGGGCTTCACCGAGGTGATGGGCGGCGTGCTCGACGCCGAACAGACACCGGGCGGCGGACTGACGCTCGTGATCCGCCTGCCCATCTCGACGGGGGCGACGGAGCTGTGACGCGCGTGCTGGTGGTCGACGACGAACCGCAGCTCCTCCGTGCCCTCGAGATCAACCTGCGTGCCTACGGCTACCAGTGCGTGACGGCGGTCGACGGCGAGACCGCGCTCGCCGCTGCCGCCGAGCACCACCCGGACGTCATCGTGCTGGACCTGGGCCTGCCGGACATCGACGGCGTGGACGTGATCCGGCGGATCCGCGGGTGGTCGCAGGTCCACATCATCGTGCTGTCCGCACGCCACGGGTCGGAGGTGAAGGTGGAAGCGCTCGACGCCGGGGCGGACGACTACGTGACGAAGCCCTTCGGCCTGGACGAACTGCTGGCCCGGCTGCGCGTGGCGGCGCGCCGGTCGGCGATCGCGGCGGACGCACCCGTCATCGAGACCCCCGACTTCGTCCTGGACGCCGGGGCGCGGCGCGTGGTCAGGGGCGGACAGGACATCCGGATGACACCCACCGAGTGGAAGATCATCGACCGGCTGATCGCCCACCCCGGACGGCTCGTCTCGCAGCAGCAGCTGCTGCTGGACGTCTGGGGGCCGGCCTACGCGAAGGACGTGCAGTATCTCCGCGTGTACATGGCGCAGCTCCGCAAGAAGCTCGAGCCGGACCCGGGCGCGCCCCGCTACTTCGTCACGGAGAGCGGCATGGGCTACAGATTCGAGCCCTGAGCCCGGGATCCGCCGAGGCACCCGGGGCGCCCCCTAGGATGGGGCCCATGACCTCCGGCACCCTCCTCGCGGCATGCCGCGTGCACCAGCTGCTGCCCACGCGGGACTCCACCGGCGTCACCGCGATCGACAAGCGGGCCGTCACCGGGCCCGTGGACGTCCACCCCTTGGGGCTCACGGGCGACCTCCAGGCCAGCCGCAAGCACCACGGCGGGCCCGCGAAGGCCGTCTACGCCTACTCGCAGGAGGACGCCGACTTCTGGGCGGCGCAGCTGGGGCGCGACGTCCCTCCGGGTCTCTTCGGCGAGAACCTCCGTGTCGCCGGGATCGATGCGTCCAACGCGGTCATCGGGGAGCGCTGGCACGTGGGGGGGCAGGTGGTCCTGGAGGTCACCATGCCGAGGACGCCGTGCGTGAACTTCGCACGCTATCTGGGGGAGAAGGCCTGGGTGAGGCGCTTCAGCGAGGCCAACCGCGTGGGAACCTACCTGAGCGTGGTCGTGAAGGGCAGCATCCAGGCCGGGGATCCGATCAGGGTCGGCAGCGTGCCGGAGCACGGGGTCACGGCCGCCCAGGTCTATGCGGGCCTCGACGAGGTACGGGCCCTGGCACTCCTCGACGCCGCGTCGGAGGGCACGCCGGCACTCACCCCGCAGGTGCGCAAGGCTGCGCTGAAGGCCCTGAGGGCCGCCGCCCCGGCCTGACGTGCCCAACGTCACCCGGGCGCCGTCGCCCTCCTGGAGCGGGCCGGTGCGCGCGTGCCGTAGACTGGGAACATCCCCCACACCGGTATTCCCTTTATTTCCGCCTTTACGGGCCGGATTGGTTGTGTTGGGGCTCGGAGCACAGACTCGCGAGCAGATTCATCAGGGAGCGCCGGCTAGAAGAAACGTCACACGCCACTGCTGAGAGAGCAGAGACCATCGTGTGGCCTGGAGTTCGGCGCCGGGATTGAAACAGTGCCGGATTCCTACGTTCATTCGGCACTGCGGGCTCCATCCTGCCAGGGCCGTCCGGCACCTACCTGGAGGACTATTCCCCGTGCCTGAAAACCTGTCCGAGCAGATCACCGACTCCACGACCATCACCGACGGGACCTCGACGGTCACCGCCGCACCGGCGGACGACGACGCCGTGGAGATCCGCTTCACCGACCTGAACCTCGACGGCCGCGTGCTGGCCGCCCTGACCGATGTCGGGTACGAGAAGCCCTCACCCATCCAGGCAGCGACCATCCCCGCGCTGCTCGAGGGCCGCGACGTCGTCGGCCTCGCCCAGACCGGCACCGGCAAGACCGCCGCGTTCGCCATCCCCGCGCTGTCGAAGATGGCCGAGCTCGCCGACGTCAACGGCGGACCCAGCAAGAACACGCAGGTCCTGGTCCTCGCACCGACCCGCGAGCTCGCGCTGCAGGTGGCGGAGGCCTTCACCTCCTACGCCAAGCACATGGAGGGCTTCACCGTCCTCCCCGTCTACGGCGGATCGCCCTATGGCCCCCAGCTCGCCGGGCTCCGCCGCGGCGCGCAGGTCGTCGTCGGAACCCCGGGCCGCGTGATCGACCACATCTCCAAGGGTTCCCTCGATCTGTCCAACCTCGAGTACGTGGTGCTCGACGAGGCCGACGAGATGCTGCGCATGGGCTTCGCCGAGGACGTCGAGCAGATCCTCGCCTCGACGCCGGCGGAGAAGCAGGTTGCCCTGTTCTCCGCGACGATGCCCCCGGCCATCCGCCGCATCGCCAAGAAGTACCTGAACGATCCCGCCGAGATCTCGGTCAAGGGCAAGACGACGACGGGCACCAACACGCGTCAGCGCTACCTGCAGGTCATGGGCCCGCACAAGCTGGACGCGATGACCCGCATCCTCGAGGTGGAGGACTACGACGGCATCATCGCCTTCGTCCGCACCAAGATGGCGACCGAAGACCTGGCGGACAAGTTGCGTTCACGGGGCTTCTCGGCTGCAGCCATCAACGGAGACATCCCCCAGCAGCAGCGTGAGCGCACCGTCGAGGCGCTGCGAGAGGGCAAGATCGACATCCTCGTCGCCACGGACGTCGCCGCCCGCGGCCTCGACGTGGAGCGCATCTCGCTCGTCGTCAACTACGACATCCCGCACGACACCGAGTCCTACGTGCACCGCATCGGCCGTACCGGCCGCGCGGGCCGGTCGGGTGACGCCATCCTCTTCATCACCCCCCGCGAGAAGTACCTGCTCCGGTCGATCGAGAAGGCCACGCGCCAGCCGGTCGAGCAGATGCAGCTGCCCTCCACGGAGAAGATCAACGAGCTGCGCCTCGGCAAGTTCGCGGACAAGATCACCACCACGCTGGCCACCGAGGACGTCTCGCTGTTCCGCGACCTGATCGCGAACTACGAGCGCGAGCACGACGTGCCGGCGGCCGAGATCGCTGCTGCCCTGGCCGTGATGGCGCAGGGCGGCCAGCCCGTCCTGGTCAAGGACATCCCCGTGGCTCCTGCCGGACAGCGTGAGCGCGCCGACGGCCGCAAGGATGCCTTCGGGTCCCGCGGCCCGACGCGCACGCTCACCGAGGGCAACGCCACCTACCGCATCGCGGTGGGCCGTCGCCAGCGCGTGATGCCCGGCTCGATCGTCGGGGCCATCGCGAACGAGGGCGGCCTGTCCTCCTCGCAGATCGGCGGCATCGACATCCGCGCGGACCACAGCCTCGTGGAGCTGCCGGCCGACCTCTCCAAGGACCAGCTGCGGGCGCTCTCCAAGACGCGCATCGGCGGCGAGCTGATCCACCTGGAGCTCGACAAGGGCCGCAAGCCCGCGGGCAACCGTGGTGCGGGCGAGTTCAAGAAGCCCTTCAAGAAGGACTTCCCCAAGCGCGACGGCGACACCCGCTTCTCGGGCGACACCACCCGCAAGCCGCGGCAGGCCAAGGGCGCCGGCGCCGGTGCAGGACGCCCCAGCGCACAGTCCGAGCAGTGGTAGCACCCGACTGAGCCACCCCGCCGGATCCATGCCCTGCGCGGGTCCGGCGCGGAATCCGGGGGCCGCCCAGCAGGGCGGCCGTCGATTTCGCACCAGCGGCCGGGAACTGGTAAAGTTTCTTGCTGTTGCCCCCCTAGCTCAGTGGTAGAGCGCGTTCTTGGTAAGAACGAGGTCACCGGATCGATTCCGGTGGGGGGCTCATGAATGAGGGGCCCGTGACGATCCTAGGATCGGTGCGGGCAGCCTCATTTAGGGCGGTGTAGCTCAGCTGGTTAGAGCGCACGACTCATAATCGTGAGGTCGTGGGATCGAGTCCCACCACCGCTACAGGATCAAGGCCCCGGAACCCAGGTTCCGGGGCCTTTTCCGTGCCCAGCGCCTGCCCGGCGACGATGCCCGCAGGCTGCCGGTGCACCGGGTACCTTGGGCCCCGGACAGCGACGGACCTCCTGTCCGGGCCACTCCGGACGGACGAATCAGCAAGGGAGTCCGTTCACCACGCTCGATCGCGCGTTGATGCCGACAGATCAGGGCAGGGACCCGAGCGACCCCCAGCCGGAGGCTCTGGGTGTCCTGGAGTCGACGCTCCAGGGTGGCAGGGTCGTCGTGCGGTCGACAGCAGGAGGGACCTCGCGGGCCGTCGGCCACGACCACCTAGGTATGGCGCGACATCAAAGCGAGTATCCATTACTGGTGCCCACCCGAGCGGGCCGTCATAGGCTCCATCCACGCGTAGCACCCCTCGGAGGGGCGGAGTTCCGCTCTGGGCGCTGACTGGGTTGGTCGCCGGGGCTGGGAACGGATCCCCGTCTGGCGAGCGCAGGTGGGGTGCGCTCTGCAGCAGGACGTCCCGACACGCCAGGAAGTGGTGAGGCAATTGTCCGATTCGGTTCAGCTTCCGATGTCATCCTCCGAGCCCGCGGCAGCGCAGGGAAGAGCATCCATCAGCGTCGTGATCCCGACCTTGAACGAGGCGAGGAACATCCCGTGGGTCCTCCGGCGAATGCCGGCCTACGTCGACGAGGTCGTGCTCGTCGATGGTCGTTCCACGGACGATACCGTCGGGGTGGCGCGGGCGCTCCGCGACGACATCGTCGTGGTGGACGAGCGGCGTAAGGGCAAGGGTGTCGCGCTACGGTCAGGATTCGCTGCAGCAACGGGCGACATCATCGTCATGCTGGACGCTGACGGGAGCATGGATCCCCGGGAGATCGGCTGGTTCGTCTCCCCGCTCCAGCACGACTTCGACTTCGTCAAAGGATCCCGATACGTCACGGGCGGGGGCTCGGAAGACCTGACGTGGCTGCGCCGCAGCGGAAACCGTGCACTGACCGGGCTGGCCAACGCGGTTCTGCACAGCAACTACTCGGACCTCTGCTACGGCTACATCGCTTTCCGGCGTGAGTGCCTGGAGGTCCTGCAGTTGGAATCCGACGGATTCGAGATCGAGACGGAGCTGATCGTCCGGGCTGCGACAGCGGGCCTCCGGATCGCCGAGGTCCCCAGCCTGGAACTGGACCGCATCTCCGGGGCCTCGAATCTCCAGACATTCCGGGACGGCTGGCGGGTGCTGCGGACGATGGCCCATGAGTGCCTCCTGTGGGAGGCCCCCACCGCCGGCGCACGCCCCGAGTCGCTGCGCCGCGTGAAGTACGCCTACGCCAGCGTGAGCTTCCCCCGAACGCCCACCGACCCGGAAAGCATCCTCCCCGTTCCGGGCGTGCCCGCAGTGAGCGTGGCGTGACGTGACAGACGTTCCCTCCCCGAGTGTCAGCACCAGCAACACCATCCGACCGACATCCCCCAGACAGGCGACGACCATGCGTACGCAGCAGACAAAGGCACTGAACTTCGACATCCACGGCCGTGTGAGGATCCGCGTCGACGCAGAGGCGCCGGCAGCGCTGCAGCTCCGGAGCATGCTGGCATGTTTCGCCACCGACACCGACACCGAACGGCCGGCCGACATCGTCGTCGACGACCGGCCGGAGCCGATGCCGGACGCGGGTCTGCTCGAGCACGAGCTCGCGTATACGGAGAACAGCGTGCGTTTCCAGGATGATCGGGTCCAGGTCGTGAAGGACACAGAGCAGTGGCGCATCCACGGGCCGGGTGAGCTGCTGACCTCCGTGGTCCCCGTTCTCGATGCCGCGATGGTCAGCCGGGGAGCGGGGATGATCCACGCGGCCACCATGGCGTACCGGGGCCACGCGATCGCGCTTCCCGCCGCCGGAGGGACCGGCAAGACGAGCACCGCCGCCAAGCTGATGCGGCGGGAGGGATGGTCGTTCATAGGCGATGACTGGGCCTTCCTCGCCGAGGACTCGATGCTGCTCGGCTACGCGAAGCCGATGTTCATCAAGCCGCATCACCGGGCCATCTACCCGCATCTGTTCGAAGGTGCCCGCAAGCCCCTCGTCCCGTCGCGGCTCTCGCAGAGCGTCGGCCGTCTCACCACAGTGGTGCATCCGTACGTCATCCGATACCCGCGCGTCGCGGACTTCTCCCGGAGATGGTCGCCCGAGCACCGCATGGTCGAGCCGGCGGCAGCGTTCCCTGGCCGGCAGGTGACCACCTCGGCCCCTCTCGCCGCCGTCATCTACATCGAGCGCTTCGAGGGCAGCCAGTCCCGGATCGTCGAGCGGTCGAAGGAGTGGATGGTCGACCGCATGATCGGCAACTTCCACATCGAGATGGCGGGCTTCTCCCAGCAGGTCGTCACCGGCCTGGCGGCCACCTCCGTCGTTCCATGGCGTGAGCACTTCACGGCCAAGGGAGACGTGCTGAGCAAGGCGCTCGAGGGACAACCCTGCCACCTGCTGCAGGTTCCCGCGGCGTACACGGCCGATGAGGCGTCGGACGACATCGTCCGGTATCTCGAGGAACTGCTCCCTTCCGTCCTCGACGAGCGGGTCTGAGGGAGGACACCGTGGCTCACAGCACTGCCGAGGTCACCGCGGTCGTTCCGGCCCGCAACGCGGAGCTGATGCTCCCGCGCTGCCTCGAGGCACTGAGCCGGTCCGGGGTCGCCGAGATCATCGTGGTGGACGGATGCTCCACGGACCGCACCGTCGACATCGCCCTCGCGGCCGGTGCCCGGGTCCTGAGCGACGAGGGCCGCGGTCTGCCGTGGGCGCGAACGCTCGGTGTGAGGAGCAGTGGAACCCGCTGGGTCCTGCTCGTCGACTCCGACGTCGTCTTCGGGCCCACGGGCGTCGCCGACCTGCTCACGGAGCTGGTGGAGGACGGCTACGACGCACTTCAGGCCGGTCTGGAGAGTGTCGCCGGACCGGGCTACTGGGGGCAGGCGCTGGCGCAGCACCATCGCACCGGCCGGAGCCGCAACTGGTTCGGGCTCGTGGCGACGGTCATCGACCGGGAGCTGATGCTGGGCGTGGGCTTCGACGACTCGTTCAAGTCGGGGGAGGACATCGAGCTGCGCTGGCGCATGCGGCAGTCAGGGATGCGGACGGGAGTATCACGCCGCGTGGTCGTCGAACATCGGTTCGCCGCGGACGATTTCGGCTTCGCGCTCGACCAGTTCCTGATGGACGGAACGGGGCTGGGACGGATGATCCGCAAGCACGGCTGGCGGGGTGCGCGGCTGGCTCTGCTGCCCGCCGCCGCGGCGGTCCGCGGCAGCGCCCTGAGCCTGGCCGGAGGCCAGCCCCGGTGGCTGCGCTACTACGCCGCCTTCTGCTGGTACAACTACGCGGGCATGGCGAAAGGTCTCGGTCGTGCGGGGTGAGAGGCCCTCCGCCGTGCGGGACTCCTCGACCGTCGTCCGACGGTCCCCCCTGCACAGCTCGATCGGCCTCGTCGTGGCCAAGGTGGCCGCGACGGGTACGGGGTTCGCCTTCTGGATCGTGGCCGCACGTGCGACGACCGACTACGAGGTCGGGCTCACCACGGCCGCTGTCTCGGCGGTGATGATCTGCACGCAGTTCGCGGCACTGGGCACCGGGTCGGCCGTGATCGTCTCGGTGGGACGGGGGGAGTCACCCGCGCGGGTGCTGAACGCGGCGTACGGGCTCGTGGGAGTGACCGGCACGGTGCTCGCCCTGGGCTTCCTCGTGCTGCAGCTGATGACCGCCTCGCCGGAGACGGCCTCGACGTCGATCCTGTTCTGGCTCATGTTCCTCGTAGCCGTCGTCGCGGGGACCCTGTGCATCGTCGTGGATCAGGCACTCGTGGCCCTGGGCCGCGGTGCCAGCGCCACCCTGCGGTACACGGTGAGCGGCGTGGTCTCCTTCGGGGCTGCAGCGCTCGTCGCCTGGTGGAGGAGCGGCGCCGGCGCCGACGTGCTGATGGCCTGCTGGACCCTCGGGGCGGTGGTGGCGTTCCTCATCGGCACGGTCCAACTGCGACGCCTGATCGGTTACCGGCCGCGGCCGTCCCTGCATCTGGCGCGCGGCCGGTCGCTGCTGGTGGTCGGGATCCCCAACCAGCTGATCACGCTCACCGAGCGCACCCCCGGGCTGGTGCTGCCGCTCCTGCTCGCCCACCTGGTCTCGCCGGAGGCTGCTGCGTACTGGTACCCCGCGTGGATGATGGCGTGGGCCGCCTACACCGCGCCCATGCTGATGGGCATCGTCCAGTTCTCCGAAGGCGTCCGCGATCCGGACCGCCTCGTGTCGACCCTCCTGGCGAGTTTCCGCTGGTCTCTCGCCGTAGGAAGTCTGGCTGCCGCTGTCCTCATCGTGTTCGCCCACCCGCTGCTCCGTCTGCTCGGGGAGAACTACGCCGACTCGTCGACCGTCGCCCTGCGGTTGCTGGCGGTCGGAGTGATCCCGTACGCGGTGCTCCAGACCTACAACGCCGTATGCCGGGTGCGAGGCCGTTACGTGGAGGCGATCACCGTCGGCGTGGCCGTCGGCATCGCCGTCTGCGCCGCAGCCCTGTTGGCCGCCGATGGGGGTGCCGGTGCCATGGCCCTGGCGTTCCTGGTGGCGCTGGTCATCGGGGCGGTGGCGGTCGGCATCCGACTGGTCGTCATCCTCCGGCGCCTGCCGCGGGAGGTGCGATGACCAGCACGCTCGATGTGACACGTAGCCGCACTGAGAGACGCTGGAAGTCCCGTGACGCGTTGTGCGCCCTGGCAGGCGTCGCGGCGCTGGCGCTCGCCGCGGGGGCCGCTTCCACGGTGTCCGTCCCCGTCAACAGCGACATAGGGCTCGCAGCCCTGCTGCCCTATCCGTTCTGGGTGGGGGTCCTGCTCCTGAACGTCGCGTTCGTCGTGGCCCTGCGGGGGGATGCCTCGGGCCCGGCGCGCCGCCCGGTCATGATCTGGCTCATCGTGGTCCTCGTGCTCGTGCTCTTCGGGACCGCAGCGTTCGTGACGGACGTGCCGCGCGGTGAGGTCGCGTTCCGCCATCTCGGCATAGCCGACGCCCTCTCGCGCACGGAGGGGATCGACCCCGCCATCGACGCGTACTTCAACTGGCCGGGGTTCTTCGCTCTCCTGGCGACGGTGCTCGGAGCGACAGGACTCGACCCCGTGACCCTCGCCCTGTGGGCGCCGGTGCTCAACGTGGGCCTGTGGCTCGTCGCGATGGGTGTGCTGACGGGCCACCTGACACGCGATCGGCGCCGGCGCTGGCTCGCGCTCTGGCTCTTCTGCCTCGGCAACTGGCAGGACCAGGACTACCTGTCACCCCAGGCCTTCGGCTTCTTCCTGCATCTCGTCGTCATCGCGCTGGTCGTCGGTCCACTGGCCGCGCGTCCCCCCAGGATCCGCGGTCTCGGGTTCGCCGACCTGAGGGCGTGGTGGCACGGGCGGTCACCCGCCGAGCTCCGGCCGGGACGCCGGGTGAGCGCCCTCGCGGTGACCCTCCTGCTCGTCACGGTGATCTGCGCGAGCCATCAGCTGACACCGTTCATGCTCCTGATCGCCCTCACCGCCCTCACCCTCACCGGACACGTCTGGCCCAGCCGGCTGCCGCTGATCACGGCGATCATCCTGATGCTGTGGCTTCTCTACCCCGCGAGCGCCTATCTCGTCGGCCACCCGCCTCTGGAGGACGCGGGACTGCAGACCGCGACCGAGGCGAACGTCATCGACCGTGTCGCAGGGACACCCGGGCATATGCTCGTGGTGCAGTTGCGGGTCGTTCTCACCGTCGTGCTGTGGGGGCTCGCCGTGGTGGGTGCGCTACGGGACTGGCGCAGGGGGCGTCTCGACATCCGGGTGGTCCTCCTCGCCGTCACCCCACTGATGCTCTTCCCCGCGCAGGCGTACGGCGGGGAGATGCTGATCCGTGTCTCGCTGTTCGCCCTGCCCTTCGTCGCCCTGCAGGCGTGTTCGGCCCTGCTGCCCACCCGAGACGGCACACGTCCCTCCTCCCGGTCCGCGGCGGTCCTTGTGCTCACCTGCTTCCTGCTCGCCGTTCTGACCGTGACCGGCCGGTTCGGGAACGCCCGCTATGACGTCTTCACCGACGACGAGATGAGCGCCGTCAACGCCGCGCAACGCATCGCGCGACCCGGCTCGGCGGTCGTCGCGGCTGCCAATCCCACGCCATGGCGCAGTGAGGGCTACCTCGACCACCGGTACCGCACGATCGACGACCTGTGCCTGAACGACCTGTCAGCGGTGACCTGCGGCCCGGCCGTCTACGACTACATACGGCACAATCCCGCCGGCGGCGTCGTGCTGCTCATGCGCTCGGCGGAAGCGAGCCTCGAGGTCCAGGGCCATACCACCCCGGGCCAGTTCGAGGAGCTGGAGGAGTGGTTGAGCGTGCAGGACGGCGTCACGCTCGTGTTCAGCAACGCCGATGCTCGCGCGTACGAGGTGGCCCCATGAGCGGCGTCAGCCGGGACACCGTGGTGCTCGGTCTCTCGGCCGTCGTGCTCTCACTGGCGACGCTCATCGGGCTGCCGGCCTTGCTGCAGGCGGTCGCCGCGATCGCCGTGCTGATCCTGCTCCCGGGCCAGGCACTGGTACGGCTCATGCAGGTGAAGGACGTCGCCCTCGGCGCGCTGCTCGTCCTGGCGCTGGGCCTGGCGACGCTCACGGCGGTGTCCACGGCGATGTTCTACCTCGCGCTCTGGTCGTGGCAGGGGTGCGTCGTCATGATGGGCGTCATCACCATCCTCGCGTGCGTGGCACGTGCACGGCAGGAGGCGGCAGCATGATCATCGATGTGGTGGGACTGCTCGCGACCGCGATCCTGCTCTTCACCCTCGTCGGGCTGGAGTTCCGGCGCGTCGGACCGGACAGCGTTCCGCGTTCCGCAGGTGACAGGCGACCCGCCCGGCACGTCGCGCGTCCCGGTGTCCTGTCACGCCTCGCCCCCGCCGATGTCCTTCCCCGCGTCGCCGCAGCTGCGGGTATGCGTCGCCAGGACGGTCGTCACCAGCGCCCCGTCGTGCGTACGCGCACGACGGGCGGTGTGCTGGTCGACCTGGCCGGGACCGTGAGTCGCAGGGGCGTCGCCGTCATGTGGACCATGTTCCTGCTCCTCGTTCTTCCCCGCGTGATGGGGCTGCTCCTATGAGCGGCGCAGCCCGGTGGTGGCTCCTCAGCGACCTCCACCTGGGCGTGTCGGACGACGATTCCCGGCACCCCGGCAGGGTGCTGTCCGGGTTCCTGCGCCGCGAAGTGCTCGCAGCCTCCGGTCAGCAGCAGCACGTCGTCTTCGTCGGTGACACCTTCGAGCTGGCCGGGCTGAGCGAGGACGAGAGCCTGACGCGGCTCCGGTCCATCCTGTCCGGCCACCTCGACACGTTCCGCGCGTTGAAGGCGTGCGCCGCACGCGGCGTACAGCTGCACTTCGTGTGCGGCAACCACGACGTGGAGCTCGCCCGGCCCGCGGTCGCCGCCCGTTTGGCGACTCTGCTGTCACCGGTCCAGCCCTCGCTGGTACGGGTGCACCCGTGGTTCCTCCATGTGCCGCACGTGCTCGTGGCCGAGCACGGGCACCAGCACCACGCACTGCACCGGATACCCGAGGTGCTCCGTGCGGGGGTGAACGGCACGGACGACCTGGATCTGCCACCGCTCGCCGCATGGAACGCGCAGCCGTCGAGGTCCCGCCTCAGCCGTGCCGGGGCGGTCGCGCGAGCGTGCCTGGCGTCCGAGCGGGCGGAACTCCGCGTCAGGGAGCACGCGTACGACGAGCTGTTGCAGAACGAGTCGCTGCGGCTCTCGCTCGACGGGGTGGCCGTCCGGGACCTGGCGCGGCTGTCCCGGTTCCGGACGGTGTCGGTGCTCCCCGTCACCGCCACGCGCATGGTGCTCGCGGCCGCCGGACACGACGTCGTCAGCGACGCTGCTCCAGCCGCGGCGGGCCGGTTCGTACGTACCCTCGAGGCGCACGGTGCTGCAGTGGCCTGGTACGTCTCGGGCCACACCCACCGGGCCCTCGAATCAGCCATCGAGGCAGGCCCCACCCGGTACGTCAACACCGGCACGTGGTGCTCGGACGTCCGTGGTCGCGGACCGGACCAGTACGATCGTCGGGTGTTCCCCCACGCGGTGGTCGACGTCGCCCGCGACGGCACCACCAGCGGCGGGCTGCGGTACTGGCGACCGGATGGTGGCTGAAGCCGACTATCAGTCGCCCTTCACGTTGATGATCTGCCGGAGCGTGTGGCGGATGTCCACCAGCTCGCGGGCGTCCTCCATGACCACGTCGATGTCCTTGTACGCGGCCGGGATCTCGTCCAGGAACGCCGGGGTGTCGCGGTACTCGATGCCGCGCATCGCCGCCCGGAGCTGGTCCTGGCTGAACGTCCGGCGGGCTGCGTTGCGGGAGTAGGCGCGGCCGGCGCCGTGCGGCGCCGAGTCCATCGCCTCCCGGTGGCCCCTGCCAGCCACCACGTAGGAGCGCGTGCCCATCGAGCCCGGAATGAGTCCTGGCCGCCCGGGGTCCGCGGCGATCGCCCCCTTGCGTGAGAGCCACACCTCCTTGCCGTAGTGCGTCTCCCGCTGCGTGTAGTTGTGGTGACAGTTGATGCGCTCCCGCTCCTGCACCGGCCTGCCGACCCAGGCCGTGAACCTGTCCACCACGCGGTCCATCATCTCCTCGCGGTTCAGCAGGGCGAACCTCTGCGCCCACAGCAGTTCACCGATGTAGCGGTCGAACTCCCGCGTGCCTTCCTCGAGGTACGCCAGGTCCTGGTGCGGTAGCCCGACGGACCGCCGCGCACAGTAGTCCTGCGCGGCGCGGATGTGGCGCTGGGCGATGCGGTTTCCGATACCGCGGGACCCGGAGTGCAGGAAGAGCCAGACGTCGTCCCGCTCGTCGAGGGACACCTCGATGAAGTGGTTGCCCGAACCGAGCGTGCCGAGCTGCAGCCGCCAGTCCCTCACGTAGCTCCCCGGGTCGAACCCGGCGGACCGGGCCTCGCTCTCGAGGGCGTCGATGCGGGGCTGGGCCGAGGCGGCCACCCGCCTGTTGTTGTTGCCCGCCGAGAGGGGGACGGCCCGTTCGATGGCCTCACGCAGGCGACGGCGGTCCAGGTGCGCGACATCCCCGGCGGTGAGGTCGGCCCGCACCGCCACCATCCCGCAGCCGATGTCCACGCCGACAGCGGCCGGGATGATCGCCCCGAGCGTGGGCAGGACCGAACCGACGGCGCAGCCCTTCCCCAGGTGGGCGTCGGGCATCGAGGCGACATGCGGATACACGAACGGCATGGAACTGGTCATCCTGGTCTGTGCCAGGGTTCCGTCGTCGATGATGCTGGCGAAATTGACGTAAGAGTCGCTGATCCACTCCATTCCCCGAGGCTACCGAGGAGTCCGGCGACAGGGTGCGCCCCGAGCCGTCCGGGCCGGTCCTTGCGCCCGCCTCAGCCGAGCCGTACCGCCTGCAGGACGGCGTCCCGGATGGGCACGTCACGGCCGTCCGGTGTGCGCTGCGTCCTCGGCCGGGAGTCGCAGGCCCGGATATCCCAGGAGCCGTCGAGCAGCGCGGCGATCTGCTGCGGGGTGTAGAACACCTCGGCGTGCGGCGGCCGTCCCACCCCCGCATGCAGGTCCGAGGGGTCGTGGCCTACGATCAGGAGGGTGCCGCCGATACCGACGAGCCCGGCAAGCTGCCGGAAGATCCGCGAACGGTCCGGGTCGGGGAGCTGCATGAACTGGACGGACACGAGGTCCTGTTCGCCCGGGAGTTCCGGTGAGGCCAGCAGGTCGACGTGCCGCCATTCGATGCGGGCGGCGATCGCATCCTCACGCTCCCCGGCGTGGGCCCGGGCACGCGAGAGGGCCACCTCGGAGACGTCGATGCCGAGGACGGTCCACCCCTGGGAGGCGAGCCAGACGGCGTCGGCTCCCTCCCCGCAGCCGACGTCGAGCGCCCGGCCGGGCGGCAGGTCCTCCGCCGCGGTGACAAGCTGCCGGTTCGGGTTGCCGCTCCAGATCCTCGAGGCATGCTGCCGGTAGCGGTCGTCCCAGAACTCCTGCGTGTACTCAGCCGGCATGGCGCACCTCTGCCCGACGGTTCGCACCGGCCGGTGCGGAGGCACCCGTCGCCGGCCCGTCATCCAGCCCATGGCGGCGCAGGCCGAGGACACGCGCCGAGACCTGGGCCTCGGACGGCGCAGAGAAGGGTCCGCGGTACCCGTCGAGGGCCCAGGCCGTCTCCTCCTGGATCAGGTCGGCGTTGATCGCCGCGCCCGCCATGGTGCCCTCCGCCGCCGCGACCACCACCTGCGCCGAGAGATTCGAGACGTTGCCGGCGACGAAGACCCCGGGCACCGGGGTGGAGCCCGTCGGGCCGGGCACGATGGCGTGGCCCATGCCGGACGGGTGCTCCTCCGGGGCGAGTCCCAGCGGTCCGAGCAGGCTCCCGCGGGCTTCCATCCGGGTCCCCACCGCGAGGGCCTGCAGGGCGAAGCCCGTCCCGCTGCGCAGGGTCACCCCGGCCAGGACACCGTCCGCCTGGTCGACGGAGGCGACGGCGCCGTCCACCACGCGGACCGACCGGGCGGCCAGCGTGTCCCACTCCTCGTCCGTCGGTGTCACGGTGTCGTTGAGGAACAGCGTGATGTGCGCCGACCATTGCCGGAACAGGAGCGCCTGGTGGATCGACATCGGGCCTGTCCCGAGGACCCCGATGCGCTGCCCGCGGATCTCGTACCCGTGGCAGTACGGGCAGTGCACCACGCCGGCACCCCACTGGTCCCGCAGGCCGGGGATGTCGGGCAGCCCGTCGGTGAGGCCCGTGGCGAGGAGCACGCGCCGCCCGAGGACGCTGCGTCCGTCGGCCAGCACGACGGCGAATCCGTCCGCCCCGCGCTGGAGGCGGACGGCATCGGCGCGGACGAGCGTCGCTCCGTAGGACGAGGCCTCGTCGCGGGCGGCGTCGAGCAGTGCCCCGGGGCTCACCCCGTCGCGGGTCAGGAAGCCGTGCACTCCCCGGGCGGGGGCGTTGCGCGGTTGCCCGGCGTCGAGCACGAGGACCGAGCGGAGGGCGCGGCCCAGGGTGACGGCCGCGCTCAGGCCCGCTGGTCCGCCGCCGATGACGACGACGTCGTACCGCTCCTGCGGGATCCGATCGATGGGTGACATGGTGGCTCTCCTTCTGGTCCGGAATACCTCCAGCATCGAGCGGGGCAGCCAGAAGATGCAAACATTCTTGCCGGTATGGCAAACTCGGTCCATGACTGCAGACCTCGACGCCGTGCTCGACGCCGTCGGCCCCCGCCTCCGCGGCCTGAGGACACAGCGCAACCTCACGCTCGGAGACGTGTCCTCGGCGTCGGGCATCTCCGTGAGCACCCTGTCGCGGCTGGAATCCGGCAGGCGGCGCCCGAACCTCGAGATCCTGCTGCCCATCGCCCAGGTGTACGGGGTACCGCTCGACGATCTCGTCGGAGCCCCGCCCACCGGGGACCCCCGCATCCACCTCCGCCCCGTCACGTACCACGGGACCACCGCCATCCCCCTCACGCGCCGCCCAGGCGGCATGCAGGCGTTCAAGCTGGTGCTCGCCGGCGATGCGCGCCGCACCGAACCGGATCCGCAGGTCCACGAGGGGTACGAGTGGCTCTACATCCTCAGCGGCTCCCTCCGCCTCGTGCTCGGCGACAACGACTTCGTGCTCGGGCCCGGCGAGGCCGCCGAGTTCGACACGCGCACCCCCCACTGGTTCGCCAGTGCCGACGGGAAGCCGGTCGAGCTCATCAGCCTCTTCGGGCAGCAGGGCGAGCGGATGCACGTCCGCGCCCGGCCGAAGCGGCCCTGACACCACGGCGGCAGCATGGCGCAGCCCGGGCTCATACGACAGGATCAGTGGATGACCGACCTCCCGTTTCCCATCCAGCCCATGCTCGCCAAGGCCGTCTCCGCCGTCCCGGAGCCGGACAGCGTGCCCGGCGGCCTCGTGTACGAGCCCAAGTGGGACGGCTTCCGGGCGATCGTGCGGATCGCGGACGGCACCTGCGAGATCGGCAGCCGGGGCTCGAAGATGCTCACCCGGTACTTCCCCGAACTCGTCGACGCGCTGCTCGAGAACCTTCCCGCGCGCTGCGTCGTCGACGGGGAGATCGTGGTGCGCCGGGGAGCGCCCGGTGCCGAGCGGCTCGACTGGGACGCCCTGTCGCAGCGGATCCACCCCGCGGACAGCAGGGTGCGGCTCCTGGCCGCGGAGACGCCGTCGTCGTTCGTCGCCTTCGACCTCCTCGCGCTGGACGGCGACGACCTCACCGGCATCCCCTTCGGCGAGCGCCGGAAAGCCCTCGAGGGTGTGGGGGAGTCCTTCGCGGCGCCGGTCCATCTGTCCCAGGTCACCGGCGACGTCGGGCTCGCGCGCCGCTGGCTCGTGGAATTCGAGGGTGCCGGGCTCGACGGCGTCGTCGCCAAGCCGTTGGCGGCCGGGTACGAACCCAACCGGCGGCGCATGCTCAAGGTCAAGCACCACCGGAGCGCCGACGCCGTGGTGCTCGGCTACCGCATCCACAAGTCGGGGCAGGGCGTGGGATCGCTGCTGCTCGGCCTGTACGACGACCACGGCGACCTGCGGAACGTCGGCGGCATCTCCGCGTTCCCTGACAGGCGCCGGCTGGAGCTGGTCGACGAGCTGGAGCGGGATGTCGTGCGCGACGACGGCGGCGTGGCGGAGCTGGGCGCGACCGAGCGGAGCCGCTTCGCCTCCGCGAAGGATGTGTCCTACATCCGGCTCCACCCGCGCCGCGTGGTCGAGGTGCGGTACGACCAGATGGAGGGCGACCGCTTCCGCCACACCGCCCAGTTCGAACGGTGGCGGCCGGACCGGGAGGCCCGCTCGTGCACGTTCGACCAGCTCGACCTCCCGGCGGCCTACGACCTCAGCCGCGTGCTCGCGGGCCGGGCCGCGACGCGGGAGTGATCCCGGTGTCGCGATCCCGGAGTCTCAGTACCGCTCGGGTTCCTCGCCCAGTTCGAAGTGGCGGCCGTGGATGTGGGTGGGCGTGATCTCGACATAGGTGTACTTCCGCGTCGGGATCCAGGGCTTCAGCGGTAGCGTGTCCGCCTCGTCCACCTCGGACTGCGACACGATCACCCGGGCGGTGCCCTTGAGCACCACGCTCCAGGCCTCGTCGCCGTCGACCTCGTCCACCTCGAAGGCGACGCGCTCGTTCACCGTGAGTTCGGCCAGCTTCGTGCCCGGATTCGTCCGCATGAACAGCGTGCCGTTGTGCGCGACGAAGTTGAGCGGGTAGATGTCCGGCTCGCCCATCACACTCACGGCGAGGCGGCCGTACTCGGAGCGTTTCAGCATGTCCCATGCTTCGGCCTCGGACAGGACCGTTCCGGGTCGTTCGTCACTTTCCATGGTGTTCTCCTCCTGGGCATAGGGTCGTCCGGCCTGGCGGACGCGCGTGGTGCGGCACCAGTGTCCCCGACCTCCGCTACGTGCACCAGAGTCGGGAGGCCCCTCTGCCCGGGGACGACGGGGGCCGGTCGGCGCGGCACACGGCCGCCCCCGTTGTCGGTGCCCGCCCCTACGCTGGGTCCATGGAACCGACGTATCTGTGCAGCGGTGTGACGTGGCGCGCTGCCGTGCCCGCCCTGGCGCTGTGCGAGGTGTCCCCGCCCGCCCGGGACTCCGGTGAGCAGGACGGCGGCGAGCTCGACCTCCCGCTCACGCCCGGCAGGAGGCTGGCCTTCGAGGTCACCGCGGAGGAGAGATACTGTCTGGGCTTCTACCGCGTCCACGGCCGCGACGATCGCACGTGGATGCGGTGCGCCGAGCAGTCCCCGGCGGAGCGAGGCTACCAGTGCGGGCGGTGCTTCACGCAGGACGACCTCCGGTTCATGCACGACATCCATCGCTCGGGCATCGCGCCGGCCGGCCTGAAGCGCTACCTCGACCAGCCACACTGGCTGTACGTCGCGACCTTCGCGGACGGTTCGACGAAGGTCGGGACGGCGTCGGACCTGCGGAAGCGGGCGCGCCTCGTGGAGCAGGGAGCCGTCGTCGCGCAGTTCGTCGCGCACGCCCGGGACGGGCGGGTCGTCCGGATCCTCGAGGACGAGGTAACCCGCGCGGTCGGCCTGCCGCAGGCCGTGCGGTCCGCCACGAAGGCCGCGTCCCTCTGCGCGCCGCTGCCCCCGACACGCCTCGAGCACGTCAACGACGGCTTCGCCCTGGCGGCCCGGGGACTGCTGGGCGGCGGCATGGGGATCGAGGGGTTCGAGGTGGTGCACGAGGAGTTCCAGCCGCCGTCGTCGTGGTCCGCCGTGCTCGGGCGGAGCGGACTGCAGCCCTACCCGGAGCCGCTGGGCCGCGGCAGGCACGGGGTCACCGTCCGTGAGGTCCTCGGCCCGTCCGCCCTGGTCTCGATCGACGGCTCGGACCTCGTGTTCGTCGCGGACCTCTCCCAGCTCAAGGGCCGACGGCTGCGGCCCGGGGACTTCACGACGCCGGTGCCCGCCGTCCAGGAGACGCTCTTCTGATCACCGTCGGACGGACGGCAGTAGAATCGGTGCATGCTGAATACGCCCTGGGAGACCGGCTCGGACCTGTACCGCCGGCTGGTGGTCTCCGCACTCGTGACCACGGGGCTCGGCGTCCTCATCGCCGTGATCGGAGCCATCACGAACCAGACGGCTCTCGTGTTCACGGGCATACCGGTCATCGTGGCCGGGATGGTGTGCCACCTCGCGGGCCTGGCGGTCCGCTCGCGCGATACCCGGCGCCGTCTCCGGGAGACGCGCTGAGCCCGTCCGGCCCGACGGCGCACGCCGTCGCCCTCCCGCGCCTTCAGCCGGGAATCCCTGCCTGCCCCACGCCGCTTCCATCGGAGGAACCATGACCATCGACCCAGCCCTGCAGGGGCGCAGCTACCCCGCAGGAGAGACCTACTCCGTGGGCCGTGAGGCGATCCGCGACTTCGCCCGGGCCGTCAAGGCGACGCACCCGGCGCACTACGACGTCGACGCCGCGGCAGCACTCGGTCACCGCGACCTGGTGGCCCCGCCCACCTTCGCGATCATCGTCGCCCAGCGCGCCGACGCGCAGCTCATCGACGATCCCACCGCGGGGATCGACTTCACGCGCGTGGTCCACGCGGACCAGCGGTTCATCCACCACCGCCCGATCGTCGCGGGCGACCAGCTCGTCGCCGAGCTCCACGTGGACCAGGTGCGAGCCATGGGCGGGGGCGCGATGATCACCACGCGTGCGGAGATCTCGACCGTCGACGGCGAGCCGACGGCCACCTCGACGTCGTCCATCCTCGTCCGCGGAGAGGACCAGTAGCCATGGCAGCAACCATCAGCACGCTCGAGGTGGGCCGGCAGATCGGCTCCACCACCATCGACATCACCCGCCTGGACCTCGTGCGGTACGCGGGCGCCTCGGGAGACTTCAACCCGATCCACTGGAATCAGGCGTTCGCGGAGGGCGTCGGGCTCCCCGGCGTGATCGCCCACGGCATGTTCACCATGGGCGCGGCCGTCCAGCTCGTCACCGACTGGGCCGGCGACCCTGCAGCCGTCATCGACTACCAGACGCGCTTCACCAAGCCGGTCCTCGTCGAGGACACCACCGCGCGGCCGGGGGAGCCCGGAGCCGTGGTGGAGGTGACGGGGGTCGTGGGTGCGATCGACGTCGAGCGGTCGACCGCTCGCATCGATCTCACCGTGACGTTCGCGGGGCAGAAGGTGCTCGTGAAGGCGCAGGCCGTGGTGAAGCTCCCGTGACGGCACCCCTGACCGGCACGCTCCTGGCCGACCTCACGACGACGCGTGTCGGAGGGCCGGCACGCACACTGGTCGAGGCCTCCACCGAGCAGGAGATCGTGGAGGCGGTCCGGACCGCCGACGCCGCCGGTGATCCGCTGCTCATTGTCAGCGGCGGTTCGAACCTGCTGATCGGTGACGACGGTTTCGCGGGCACGGTCCTGCGCATCACCTCGAGCGGTTTCACCGTCGACGACGACGACGCCACCTGCGGCGGCGTCATGGTGAGGGTGCAGGCCGGCCACGACTGGGACGACCTCGTGAAGTACACGGTGCTGCACGCGTTCACGGGCCTGGAGGCCCTCTCGGGGATCCCGGGATCCACGGGCGCGACCCCGGTCCAGAACGTCGGGGCCTACGGCTCGGACGTGTCCCACACCATCGCCACCGTGCGGACCTTCGATCGCGAGACCGACAGCATCAAGAGCTTCACCAATTTCGAGCTGACGTTCGGCTACCGCGACTCCCTGCTCAAGCGCAGTACTGTCAACGGGTCTCCGCGCTACGTGGTGCTCACCGTCGAGTTCCAGCTCGGACTCGGCCGCATGAGCACCCCGATCCGGTACGCGGAGCTCGCCCGCGCTCTCGGCGTCGACGTGGGGGCGCGCGCCTACGCCAACGACGTGCGCCGCGAGGTGCTCAGGCTGCGTGCGGGCAAGGGCATGGTGCTGGACGCACCGGATCCGGACACCTGGAGCACGGGATCGTTCTTCACCAACCCCATCGTCCCTGCCGAGGTCGCCGAGCGGCTGCCGGCCGACGCGCCCCGCTACCCGTCGGGGGAGGACGGCCGGGTGAAGCTGAGTGCGGCCTGGCTCATCGAGCGCGCGGGGTTCTCGAAGGGGTTCGGCCTCGCCGACGACGCCGGGCACGCCGCGGCCGGCGGCCGGGCGTCGCTGTCCACGAAGCACACGCTCGCGCTGACCAACAGGGGCGGCGCGTCGGCGTCGGACCTGCTGTCCGTCGCCCGGCTGGTACGGGACGGGGTGGAACGAGCCTTCGGTATCCGACTGGAGCCCGAGCCGCTGCTCATCAACTGCGCCCTGTAGCCCGGCCCGCTCAGGCGACGTTACAGGGCAGGGGAGCGGCGGGCCTGTTCCGCGGCGGCGCGGGTGAGGACGACGTCGTTCCAGCTGTCCTCGCGCTGCACCAGCTGCCGAGAGCAGAGCCACTGGGCGAGGCGCGAGGCCACACTGATCTGCGCGAGCCGGTCATGGAAGTCCGGGAGGAGCTGGGGCACGGCGAGGAAGTCGGGCAGGGCGTGCAGCAGCTCCCGGGCGCCCAGGATCCGGACGTAGGGGTCCTCCGTCCCGAACTGCCGTTCGAGGGCGAGCAACTCCTGTTCGGCGTCCGTCAGCCCGGCCGTGGCGACGTGCTCGAGGTAGTCGCGGAGGTGGTCCTGGACGCGCTCGTACCGCAGGAGGCTCTCGGGATGGCGCACGTGACCGCTCGCTGCGAAGAAGCGCCTGAGGATGGTGTCTGCGTTCACGGGGTCCATGCGCTCATCCTGCCCGCGGCCTCCGACCTTTTGGGCCCGCGGGTGTGCTGTTGCATCCATGCTGCGTCACTGCGCCGGCGGATCAGCGGTAGGTGGAAAAGTGCTCGGGCACTTGTCCTCCACAGTGGATGACCGCGCTCGAGGATAGTACGTGTTCTGTGAAATCAGGTACGGCCATCGCACCCACAGAGCACCGGAGGGACACCGAGCCACACCTGGAGTCCATCCGTGGCGATCTCGCAGAGGCCGCTGAGCGACTGTCGCTTCCGGGCAGAACCTCCCCGACAGCGAGGTGGTCCGGACTCTCGTCGACATCGAGGATATCTCCCGGATCGTCGATCACCTCCAGGCACTCGCCGCAGGTTCGGCGGAGGACATGGACCTCGCGTCGGGCGAGACGTCTCCGGGCTTCATCTCCCTCCAGGTGCGAGCGGAACATCTCCTCGCTGAGTCGGACGGAGCCGACGTCGCCGGCAGTGCCGCCGGGGGAGCTGCCGGTGGTCGCGCCGGTGAGGATGCCGGTTCTCCGTGCGGGGACCGGTTCCGGAACCGTGCGGACTACCTGCGTGCCAGGTTGGGGATCAGCCGGGCCGAGGCGAAGCGCAGGCTGGATCTCGCGCACCGGGTACTGCCCGGTGTCTCTCCTCCGGGTGCGGTCGTCGAGCCCAGGGCGGGTGCCGTCGGCGCCGCCTCCGCCGCGGGCACCCTGAGCGGGCAGGCGGCGACCGCCATCTGCTCCGCGGTGGACCGGGTGCGTTGCCTGGCCGTTCCCGAGCAGCTCGTGTCGATGGAGCATCAGCTCACCCGGCAGGCGCTGGAGGCCGACGAGGACGTCCTGCGCGTTCTCGCCCGGCGCTGGGAGACGGTGCTCGATCAGGATGGCCAGGAGCCCACGGAGAAGCTCCTGCGGGCGCGGCAGGGAGTGTTCTTCCGCGGTCGGCGCAATGGAGTGCACATGCTCGAGATCGGGGCCACCGACGAGCAGTTCGAGCAGCCGGCCATGGTCATGAACACAGCCACCAATCCGCGCACCGCCGGAATCGCCGGAACCGCCGGCGCTCCTGGTGTCACAGGACCTTCAAAGACTTCCGCAGTGCCGAACGACTGCGCGGATCCCCACCTCTTCTCACATCCCGGATCGAGGCATGACGGCGGAGACGGGGTCTCGTCGGTGGTGCACTCACTGGACGCCCCGACCAGGGCGCAGAGCCTGCTCGCCGAACTGCTGAGCGCTCGCAGTATCCGTCGGATCGCCTGCGAGGCGGACATCATCCCGCTCGTGCTCGGCGGCGAGGGACAGGTACTCGACATCGGCCGTGCCGGTCGGCTGTTCCCACCACCCCTGCGCCGGGCCCTGGTCGCCCGCGACAGGGGATGCGCGTTCCCCGACTGCACCATCCCGGCGAGTTGGTGCGAGGCCCACCACATGACGCCGTGGTCGCATGGAGGGGTGACGAGCATCGACAACGGGGTCCTGCTGTGTTCGCATCACCACCACGTCATCCACCTCGGTCAGTGGGGAGTGGAATCCCACGACGGCATCCCCTGGTTCACCCCGCCCCCGCATCTCGCTCGGCACGGAGCCGCAGCCCGGCGCAACAGATACTGGCACGCCCAGCCCCGTTCACCCGTCGAACCCGCCTCGCCCGGAAGTGATCACCCCGGGCGATCTCCGGTGCTCCATCGCCCTCGCGGGGCGCCGGCTCCAGCACCCCGTCGAAGGCCCTGGTCTGCTCGAGGACCCGGTCGATGCCCATGGCGCCAGTAGCGTCCCGTCCACCGCGGTGGGCGAGGTCCCTCGTGGCGGTGACTCCACCGGGCGCAGCCACCCGTCGTCGTACCCGCGACGACGGACCGGACGGTGTGCCCTAGAGGTTGCCGGTGGCGATCATCAGCATCCGGCGGAGCGGCTCGGCCGCACCCCAGAGCAGTTGGTCGCCCACCGTGAACGCGCTGATGTACTCCGGGCCCATCTCGAGCTTCCGGATCCGGCCGACGGGGACCTCCAGCGAGCCGGTGGCGGCTACCGGCGTCAGACCGGCGACCGTGTCCACCTTCGTGTTCGGGATGACGCGCACCCACTCGTTGTCGGCCGCGATGAGCGACTCGATCTCGCTGACCGGCAGGTCCTGCGTCAGCTTCAGGGTCAGCGCCTGCGAATGCGAGCGCATGGCGCCCACACGGACACAGAGTCCGTCGAAGGGGATACGCGTGTCGGTGCCGAGGATCTTGTTGGTCTCCTCCCCGGCCTTCCACTCCTCCCGGGACACGCCGTTGCCGAGATCGCTGTCGATCCAGGGGATGACGGACCCGGCCAGTGGTACACCGAACTGGCTCGCTTCCAGGCTCGGGTGCCGCTGCTTCGCGAGGATCGCACGGTCGATGTCGAGGATCGCCGCGGCGGGGTCGTCGAGGTTGGCGGCCACGGTGCCATGGAGGGCACCGAACTGGTTGAGCAGCTCCCGCATGTGACGTGCGCCGCCACCCGAGGCGGCCTGGTAGGTCATCGACGTGCCCCACTCGACGAGGCCGTTCCGGAACAGCCCACCCAGGCCCATGAGCATGCACGAGACCGTGCAGTTGCCGCCGATGAAGTCGCGGACGCCACGCACGAGTCCGGCGTCGATGGCGTCGCGGTTGATCGGGTCGAGGACGATGATGCTGTCCTGCTCCATCCGCAGCGTGGAGGCGGCGTCGAGCCAGAGGCCCTGCCACCCGGCGTCGCGCAGCTTGGGGTGGACCTCGGCGGTGTAACCGCCACCCTGCGCGGTGACGATGATCGGCAGCTTGGCGAGCGTCTCGACGTCGTAGGCGTCCTGCAGGGTCCCGGTGCCCTCCGCGAAGCCGGGTGCGGCACCCCCGGCCGCCGAGGTCGAGAAGAACACGGGGTTGATCCTGGCGAAGTCGCCCTCGTCCTGGAGGCGCTGCATGAGGACCGACCCCACCATGCCGCGCCAGCCCACGAATCCGACGGAGGGCAGGGCGGAGCTCTCGGGTGCTGAAGTCATGCCCTCCAGTTTAGGCGGAGGCTTCCCGCACACGCTGATTTGTGACCGATGCCTCCTGCGGACCGCCGCCGCCGACGAATGCGGACCGCCGTCACCGACGAGCGCGGACCGCCGTCGGCGACGAGCGCCGCCAGCGGGCGGGGAGGCACCTGTCAGTCTCCCCTCACGTTCCGGAGTTCGGCCAGCAGGGCGTCGTCGTCGAGCCCGGTCCGCTGCGGGACATCCTCCCGGCCCTCGTATTGGTGGCCCACCGTCCAGCCCGCTGCGTCGCCCCTGATGAGGAGCCGGCCCTTCCCCGGGGTCTCACGGCGGTACACGGTGGCTCCGCCGTCGGGATGGGACGCGAGGTGCGAGGTGACCAGGGTGAGGAGGGCCTGCGCCCCCGACAGTGCCGGGTCCTGCGCCATGGCGAACCAGGAGAGGTAGGAGCGGGGCTGCAGCAGGATGGAGAACTCGGCCGACTCCACCTGGAGCAGGGTCTCCGTGGTCCGGTCGGGCGCCAGCAGCCCGATGTCGACGCGACACCGGGCGCCGGACAGCGCGGTGAGGATGGCCGCCACGGCCCCGCGGACCCTCAACTCGTGCTTGGGGCCCACGGTCGCGAGGCCGTGCGCCACGAGGGACGAAGCGCCTGCACGAATGATCTGCCCGTCGGCTGCCTCCGTCGCGATGCGCAGCGCGGCCGCGCTCGCCGTCGACGGTTCGCCGGGCCTCATCGCGAGCAGGGCCGCGAGTTCGGCGTAGCCGAGTCCCACGGCCATGGGAGAGGCGGTGCCCCGCGCCGGGCCCGACGGGGAGGTGCCTGCGTCAGTCATGTCCGTATCCTTCGGTGCCGTGTCAGTCCTGCTTGGTCCACAGGCTGATGCGGTAACGGGTGCCGTTCGTGGACTCCAGCCATCCCGCTTCGGGCGTCAGGGCCGCCAGCGACCAGTCCGTGCCAAGGATCGGCGCCAGGGTGTCGCCCTCCGCCGCGGATTCCACGACGGTGACGAGGGCCGCGTTGGCGCGCGGCAGGGCGTCGGCGTACACGCGACCACCCCCGATGACCCAGATCTCCTCCGCACCGGGACTGGCGCGTGCAACCTCGAAGGCGGCGTCGAGGGAACCGACGACGACGGCGCCGGGCAGGTCCGCACGGGACCCGGACACGACGATGTTCGTGCGGTCCGGCAGGGGACGGAACGTCGAGGGGAAGGACTCCCAGGTGCGCCGCCCCATGATCACGGGGTGGCCCGTGGTCGTGGCCCTGAAGTGCGCCATGTCCTCCGGCACGTGCCAGGGGATGCCGCCGTCCTTCCCGATCACGCCGTCCTCCGTCTGCGCCCAGATCACGCCGATGACGGGACGGGATCCGACGGCGTCGGGCACGCTCAGGGAACGGTGTGGAGGTGCTGCGCTCATACGGCCACCGGCGCCTTGATCGTGGGGTGGTGCTGGTAGTCGATCACGTCGAAGTCCTCCAGGGCGTAGTCGAAGATGCTCTCGGGTTTCCGCTTCAGCTCGACGCGCGGGTACGGGTAGGGCTCCCGGGACAGCTGCTCGGTGACCTGCTCCACGTGGTTGTCGTACACGTGGACGTCGCCGCCGGTCCAGATGAACTCGCCGGGCTCGAGGCCCGTCTGCTGGGCGACCATCAGGGTCAGCAGGGCGTAGGAGGCGATGTTGAACGGGACCCCGAGGAACGTGTCCGCGGACCGCTGGTACAGCTGGCAGGAGAGCCTGCCGGGACCACCGTCCACTCCCGGGCTCACGTAGAACTGGAAGAAGACGTGGCAGGGCGGCAGCGCCATGTTGTGCAGTTCGGAGACGTTCCAGGCCGAGACGAGGTGGCGGCGGGAGTCGGGGTTCGTCCTGAGTCCCTCGACCACCTGGGCGATCTGGTCGATGTGGCCGCCGTCGGGCGTGGGCCACGACCGCCACTGGACGCCGTAGACGGGGCCGAGCTCGCCGTCGTCGTCCGCCCACTCGTTCCAGATGGACACGCCCCGCTCCTGCAGCCAGCGCACGTTGGAATCGCCGCGGAGGAACCACAGCAGTTCCAGTGCCACGGACTTGAAATGCACGCGCTTGGTGGTCACGAGCGGGAAGGACTCGCTGAGGTCGAAGCGGAGTTGCCGCCCGAACACGCTCCGGGTGCCGGTGCCCGTCCTGTCGCTCTTCGCCGCGCCGTTCGCCATCACGTCGCGCAGCAGGTCCTCGTACGGGGTGGGGATGGGAGTACTCACCCCGCCAGTCTAGGACGGCCGGATCACCGGGCCCGCCGCAGGAGCCCCGGTAGACTACCCCCGGATCGTACGGGTGAGGCCTCGATGCTCACCTGCTGTTCATCTCGAACCGGAAGAATCCAGCCGTGACCGCACCTTCGCCCGAGACCGAGACCGCACCCGTCGCCGAGAGATTCCTCGCGTCCGGGCGGGCGCCCGCACCCCGCACCCTCCTCGACGTCCTGCGGTCCACGGCCGCGGAGCACCCCAGCGCCTCGGCGCTCGACGACGGCACCGTGAGCCTCAGCTACACGGAGCTGATGGCCGCCGCGGACCTGTTCGCCGCGGTTCTGCACGACGCCGGCGTGGGCCGCGGCGACGCCGTCGGGGTACGCCTCCCCTCGGGCACCAACGAGCTGTACATAGCGATCCTCGGCGTGCTCGCGGCCGGCGCGGCCTATGTCCCGGTCGACGCCGACGACCCGGACGAGCGCGCACGCGTCGTCTTCGGGGAAGCTCGGGTCGCCGCCGTCGTCGGGCACGGCCTGTCGGTGGTGACCGGACCGGGCGGCCGCCGGGGAGGCAGCGGAGACCCGACGCCCGACGACGACGCCTGGATCATCTTCACGTCCGGTTCCACCGGCACGCCGAAGGGGGTGGCCGTCTCCCACCGCTCGGCAGCCGCCTTCGTTGACGCGGAGGCGCGCCTGTTCCTGCAGCACGAACCCCTCGGGCCCGCCGACCGCGTGCTGGCCGGCCTCTCCGTCGCGTTCGACGCCTCCTGCGAGGAGATGTGGCTCGCCTGGAGGCATGGCGCGTGCCTCGTGCCGGCGCCCCGCGCGCTCGTCCGGACCGGCGTCGATCTCGGTCCCTGGCTGATCGCCCGCGGCATCACCGTCGTGTCCACCGTGCCCACCCTGGCGGCCCTCTGGCCCGCCGACTCCCTCGAGAACGTCCGCCTCCTCATCTTCGGCGGGGAGGCCTGTCCGCCGGACCTCGCGCAGCGCCTGGTCGTCCACGACCGGGAGGTGTGGAACACGTACGGACCCACCGAGGCAACCGTCGTCGCCTGCGCCGCGCGCCTGGGCGGCGACGGCCCGGTACGCATCGGCCTGCCGCTGGACGGGTGGGACCTCGCCGTCGTGGACGAGTCCGGCATGGCCGTCCCGGAGGGCGGCACCGGCGAGCTCATCATCGGGGGAGTGGGACTGGCCCGCTACCTGGACCCGGCGAAGGACGCCGAGAAGTACGCCCCGATGCCCACACTCGGGTGGCGCCGCGCCTACCGCTCCGGGGACCTCGTGCAGCTCCAGGCCGCCGGGCTCGTCTTCGTGGGCAGGGCCGACGACCAGGTGAAGCTCGGCGGCCGCCGCGTCGAGCTCGGCGAGGTGGACGCGGCGCTGCAGGCCCTGCCCGGCATCGCCGGCGCGGCAGCCGCCGTCCGGACGACGCCGTCGGGCAACCAGCTCCTCGTCGGCTACCTGGTCCCGGCCGGCGACACCCCGGACCTCCCGGCGCTGCGCACGCTGCTCGCCGCCGAGCTGCCGGCCGCGCTCGTCCCGCTCCTGACACTCACAGATGCCCTGCCCACGAAGACCAGCGGCAAGGTGGATCGGAACGCCCTGCCCTGGCCGCTCGCGGACGTCGGCGACCCCGGGCCCGGCAGCCTGGAGGACCTCGACCCCCGTGTCCGGTGGATCGCGGACCAGTGGGCTGCCGTCCTCGGCACCGTCCCGGCCGACGAGGACGCGGACTTCTTCCTGCACGGCGGCGGGTCCCTCGCCGCCGCCCGGCTCGTCTCGCTCATCCGTACCCGCTACCCGATCATCACCGTCGCCGACATCTACGCCCATCCACGGCTCGGAGCCCTCGCCTCCTTCGCGGCCGGGACGGGCGACGGCGACGAACAGCCGGCGACCCCCGAGCGTGCCGTCCGGCGCACCGCACGCCGGTCGCAGGTCTTCCAGACCGTCATGGGCATCCCGATGCAGTTCCTCGCAGGCATGCGCTGGCTCACCTACGCCATGATCGCGAGCGACCTCCTCGCCCGGTTCGGGATCCTCACGTCCGCGCCGACCCTGTCCTGGTGGTGGGTGGTCCTGTGCTGGCTCGTGTTCGTCAGCCCGTTCGGGCGCATGGGGATCTCCGTCCTCGCGTCCCGCCTGCTACTGGGCGGAGTGGAGCCCGGCGTCTACCCGCGGTCCGGCCGGGTGCACCTGAGACTCTGGCTCGCCGAGCAGATCTCGGACAGCGTCGGAGCGGTCAGCCTCGCGAGTGCACCCTGGGTGCACTTCTACGCGCGGGCGCTCGGAGCGCGCATCGGGCCCCACGTCGACCTCCATTCCGTCCCGCCCGTCACGGGCCTGCTCACCCTCGGAGCCGGAGCCTCCGTGGAACCCGAGGTGGATCTCTCGGGCTGGTGGATCGACGGCGACCGCGTCCACATCGGCGGGATCACCGTGGGCGCCGGAGCCGTGGTCGGAGCACGCAGCACCCTGATGCCGGGCACGAGGATCGGCGCGGGCGCCGAGATCGCCCCCGGCTCGGCCGTGCAGGGATCCGTCCGGTCAGGGCAGTCCTTCGCCGGGTCGCCCGCCACCCGGGTGGGCAGGGCCAGGCAGGACTGGCCCGACGCCCCGCCGGCCCGCTCCGGCCTGCACTCGCGCCTGAGCTTCGTGGCCTTCGCCGCCGCGTCGGGCGCGCTCTCGCTCATCCCGTTCGCTGCCGCCGTCGTCGCCTCCCTGCCCGTCGTGGCCGCGCTGCGCGGTGCCCCGTCCCTGTCGTCGTCGTGGCCCTCCCTGGTGGGACCCGTGGCGCTCGCCGCCGTCCTCTGGCTCGTCGTCACCGCGGCCCTCGTGCTCGCCACGGTCCGGCTGCTCGGTATCGGACTGAAGGAGGGCCACTATCCTGCGCGCAGCCGCATCGGCTGGCAGATCTGGGCCACCGAGCGCACCCTCGACATGGCGCGGGACCTCCTCTTCCCGCTCTACGCGAGCCTGTTCACGCCCGTGTGGCTGCGGCTCCTCGGGGCGCGGGTCGGCCCGAACGTCGAGGCGTCCACCGTGCTCCTCATCCCGAAGATGACCACGATCGGTGAAGGCGCCTTCCTCGCGGACGACACCATGGTCGCCTCCTACGACCTCGGCGGCGGGTACCTGCGCATCGCGCCCGCCAAGATCGGCCGGAGGGCTTTCCTCGGCAATTCGGGCATGACGTCGGCGGGGCGGCGCGTGCCGAAGAACTCGCTCGTCGCGGTGCTCTCGGCCACGCCGGCGAAGGCCAAGGCCGGCAGTTCCTGGCTGGGCAGCCCGCCCTCCCGCCTGCGCCGGCTCGCCGTCACGGGAGACCAGACCCGCACGTTCCAGCCCCCCGGCCGCCTCAAGGCGGCGCGCGCGTTCTGGGAACTGTGCCGGGTGGTCCCGGTCATCCTCACCGTCACGATCGCCGCCGCGGCCCTCGTCGTCTTCGACGCACTCGCCCTGTGGGGGGGCTACCTCGTGGCGGCCCTGCTGAGCGGCGTCGTGTTCACGGTGCTGGGCGCGGTCGCCGCAGGGAGCGCCGTCGCGGCGAAGTGGCTGCTGGTCGGGCGGATCACCGCGGGCGAGCACCCGCTGTGGAGTTCCTTCATCTGGCGCAACGAGGTGGTGGACACGTTCATCGAGAGCGTGAGCGCCCCGTGGTTCGCCCGCGCCGCCAGCGGCACGCCGGCGCTGGTCTGGTGGCTGCGGGCGCTGGGGTCGAGGATCGGGCACGGCGTCTGGTGCGAGAGCTACTGGCTCCCCGAAGCGGATCTGGTGACGCTCGGCACCGGGTCCACCGTCAACCGCGGATGCGTCGTGCAGACCCATCTCTTCCATGACAGGATCATGAGCATGGACACCGTGGAGCTCGCCGCCGGAGCAACCCTCGGCCCCCACGGCGTGATCCTGCCCGCCGCACGGATCGACCAGGGCGCCACCGTGGGGCCGGCGTCCCTGGTCATGCGCGGTGAGACGGTCCCCGCCGGGACCTACTGGATGGGGAACCCGGTCAGCTCCTGGTCGGGCCCGGGAGCCGGTGCGTGAGCACCGGTTCCGAGAGTTCTGCACCGGACCCGTATACCCCGACCAACGGCAGCACCGCCTACCGCGTCGACCACTACGACCTCGACCTCGACTACCGGCTCTCGAGCAACCGTCTGACCGGCCGTGCGGTCCTCACCCTGGTTGCGCTCCGTGACCTGCGCCAGCTCGAACTCGACCTCAGCGGCCTGCGCACCACGAAGATCACCTCCGACACCGTCCGCATCCGGTCCTTCAAGGACCGCGCGGGCAAGCTCGTCGTCGGTTTCCGCGACCCCGTGCCGGCCGGGTCCGCGTTCCGGCTCGACATCCGGTACGAGGGCAACCCCCTCCCGCTGACCGGGACGTGGGGCGAGGTCGGGTGGGAGGAACTGACCGACGGCGTCCTCGTGGCCGGGCAGCCCACCGGGGCGCCCTCCTGGTTCCCGTGCAACGACCACCCCTCGCACAAGGCGGCCTACCGGATCGCGGTGACCACCGATGCCGGGTACCGGGCCATCTGCAACGGGGTCCTCGTCTCACGGATCGACAGATCCAGCCGGACCTCCTGGGTCTACGAGCAGGAGGAGCCCATGGCCACCTACCTCGCGACCGTGCAGATCGGGCGGTACGGCCTGGTGGCGCTGAACGACCCCGCCCGCCCCGCCGTCCCCCTTCCCGTCCACGGAGCACCGCGCGGACCCGGGAGTCCCGTTCCGCAGTACGCCGCGGTGCCGCGGTCCCTCATGCCCGCCGCCGGGGAAGCGCTGGCCCGGCACCACCAGATGATGACGGCGTTCGAGCACCGCTTCGGGCCCTACCCCTTTCCGCAGTACCTCGTGGTCGTCGCCGACGACGACCTCGAGATCCCCCTCGAGGCGCAGACCCTGTCCATCATCGGGCGCAACCACCTCGATCAGGGCTGGGAGGCGCAGCGACTGATCGCCCACGAGCTCGCCCACCAGTGGTTCGGCAACTCCGTCACCGCGTCGCGCTGGCAGGACATCTGGCTGCACGAGGGTTTCGCCTGCTACGCCGAGTGGCTCTGGTCCGAAGCGAGCGGCTCGGCGACGGCGGCCACCCACGCCCGATCCACGCATCAGCGCCTCGACCGGGCACCCCAGGACCTCGTCATCGTCGACCCCGGCGCCGCCGACATGTTCGACGACCGCGTCTACAAGCGCGGCGCCCTCACCCTGCAGGCGCTCCGATCCGCCGCGGGCGACGACGCCTTCTTCGGGCTGCTGCGCGCCTGGACCGCGGAGTACCGCTTCGGGACGGTCACCACACCCGACTTCATCACGCTCGCCGTGCGGCTCCTCCCCGGTGTGGCGGTCGAGAGCCTGCTGGCATCGTGGCTGTTCTCGGATGCACTGCCCGCCCTGTGATGCGCGCCGACCGGCCCCTAGGGGCTCACGGCGATGGCGGCCACGAGGCCCAGGGGCTCCAGCGCCGTGCCGGAGACAGCCGGAAGATCGGTGACCCTCCGCTCCCGCAGGACATCGACCGCGTCCGGGCCCCGGCCGGAGAATCCCGAGCCCAGAGCCTTGACCAGCGACTCCTTGCGGGCCCACAGTCGCGCCCGGGCCATGCGGCGCTCGTCGACAGGGAGCCTGCCGATCGCACGCCGCTCCTCCGGACTCAGGGCCACGTCGTCGAACCCGGCGAAGTCCATGCCCGTGATGGCAGCGAGGTCCACGCCGAGCCCGGGCAGGGGGTCCAGCCCTGAACCGGGCGCCCCGGGACCCGTCGGGGCCCCCGGGCCGGTGTCGCGCGGTCCGAGCGCCCCGAGCAGGACGAAGCCGCCGGCGCGGGACAGGCTGAGCGCCAGCGGTGGGCGTTCGCCGCGCAGCAGGTACCCCGGCCGGCCGTGGTCGGGCGCCCCGTCCGGGCCGCAGGCCGGGCACGTGAAGCCGGATTCGAGCAGGCCGGCCCGGACCCCGAGCAGCTCCGCGGCAAGGGAACGCAGGTAGTACCGGCCCGCGACGAACGATGCGCGCTGCACGGCATCGACGGTCCGGGCCGCCCGCCTGCGCTCCACGGCGTCGAGGTCCCGGAGCATGGTGGCGGTGGGGAGGAGATCGGCATCCGGTCCGATGCCGTGCAGGCGGACCACCGCACCCGGCGGTAGGCCCTCGGGGTCGGCGACCGGGAGCGTCGTGCTCCGGAACGGCCTGCTGGGGAAACGCGTCACCCCACCATGGTCGCCGAGGTCGGGGTGCCGGGACCAGTCGGCGGGGTCGCCCTAGTGGCCACCGAAGAGTTCCGCGCAGACGTCCTCACGCAGGACGAACGGCCGCGGCCGGTCGGAGTCGGCCGGGCGCCCGTAGATGTAGTAGCCGCGGCCCTCACCGGGTCCACCGGCGGCGCGGTCGATGGCGTGCATGAGCCGGGGCGTGAGGGGCCCGTCGGGTCCTATCCGGTGGATCTGCTCGATCTCGTGCGGTGCGAGCCTCCGTACGAGGCCCTTCACATCGGCCATGGGTACGTTCCCGTCATCGGTGCCGCTGGCTGGGTGAGGACCCGACGCTAGGGGCCGAGTGTGAACGAGGCATGAACGTGCGCGATCGGGAGGCTGACGCCGGGTGAATCCTTCCTCTTCGCCGGTCGGGGCGCCGGTCAGGCGGTCAGATCCCGCGATCAGTCGTCGTAGGCACGGAACTGTTCCACGGACACGACACGACCCTGGTTGGCGCTGCTCACCTGGCAGATCACCGCTTCGCCGGGCGCAAGGTACGGGTCTTCGACGGGCAGGAGCTGCCGAAGGTGGTCCGGCATGTGCCGGCCCAGCACCGACAGGACGAGCGGGAGCACCGGGCGGTGGGTGCAGATGGCCACGGACCGGCGCTTGTCGATCACCCGTTCGACGGCGGCCCGGGCGCGGGCGGGCCGCCGTTTGGCGTCGTGTTCCGTCAGTGCGTCGACGAGTTTGAGCTTCGCGCTGCGCTGCTTCACGTAGGGCGAGATCGTCTGGACGCACCGTACCCAGGGGCTGCTCACCACGCGCTCGGGGGTCCAGGCCTGCAGCAGGCGGCTCACCGCGGTGGCCTGCCGCCGGCCGGTGGCGGCGAGGGGCCTCTCGCCCTCGGCCCTGCTCCACGACGACCGGGGCTTGGCCTTGGCGTGGCGGACCACGATCAGCGGCCACGTCTGCAGGTTCCTCGCTCGGTGGGCCTCGATGAGCGAATCCAGGGGCGCGACGTCGGACGGGTTGCTCAGCATGGTGCGCGCCTTCTCGGGCGACACCCACCGCGCGTCGTCCACCTCACTGCCGTCAGGCACAGGAGCCAGCCGTTCGATCCTCGCCGCCCAGTAGTACACCGTCTTGTCCCCGGAGTTCACGGGGTACGTGATGGTCGCCAGCGGGATGCCGAGCCGCACGCTCAGGCGCACTTCCTCGAACGTCTCGCGGACGGCGCACTCGGGCGTCGTCTCTCCGGGATCGAGCTTGCCCTTCGGCCAGGACCAGTCCTGGTACCGGGGGCGGTGGATGATCAGGACCTCGAGCGAGCCCTTCTCGATGCGCCAGCACAGGGTCCCGGCAGCGACGACCGCGGAGCTGCCGCTCGCCGTCGTCGCAGCGGTGGCGTCCTTCGTGGGTGAGACCATCAGCGGCGCGACACCGCGCGCTGGCGCGTGCGGGAGGCCAGCAGCGACGACTGGATGTCCTCGAGGAGCACGCCGTCGGCATCCTTGTGGTGGCGGGTCCAGCGGCCGGTCTCGTCGAGGTGCCAGCTGGAGACCGACGGGTCCATGTACCGGTCCATGAGGTTCATCAGGTAGGAGATGTCCTCCGCCGAACTGAGCTGCACGAGCGCCTCCACGCGGCGGTCCAGGTTGCGGTGCATCATGTCGGCGGACCCGATGAACACGGCGGGCTCGCCGCCGTTGGCGAAGCCGAAGACCCGCGAGTGCTCGAGGAACCGGCCCAGCACGGAACGCACCGTCACGTTCTCGCTCAGCCCCGGGACACCGGGCCGCACGGAGCAGATGCCGCGGACGATCACGTCCACCTGGACGCCGGCCTGCGACGCACGGTAGAGCGAGTCGATGATCGCCTCGTCGACCATGGAGTTCACCTTGATGACCACGCGGGCGGCCAGCCCGGCCTTCTTGTTCGCGATCTCCCGCTCGATGCGGTCGATCAGGCCGGAGCGGACGGACCGCGGTGCCACCAGGAGGCGCTTGAAGGTCGATTTCGGCGCGTAGCCGGAGAGCTGGTTGAACAGGCGCGAGAGGTCCTCGCCCACCTGCTCGTTCGAGGTGAGCAGGCCGAGGTCCTCGTAGTACCGGGCCGTGCGCGGGTGGTAGTTGCCGGTACCGATGTGGCAGTAGCGCCGCAGTCCGTCGATCTCCTGCCGCACCACGAGCGAGAGCTTGCAGTGCGTCTTGAGGCCCACGATCCCGTAGACCACGTGAACGCCCGCCTGCTCCAGCTTCCGCGCCCAGGAGATGTTGGCCTGCTCGTCGAAGCGGGCCTTGATCTCCACGAGCGCCAGCACCTGCTTGCCCGCCTCCGCGGCGTCGATCAGGGCGTCCACGATCGGGGAGTCGCCCGACGTCCGGTACAGCGTCTGCTTGATGGCCTGCACCTTGGGATCGGCGGCCGCCTGCTCGAGGAACGCCTGCACGGAGGTGGAGAAGGAGTCGTACGGGTGATGCAGCAGGATGTCCCGGCGGCGCATGGCGGCGAAGACGTTCGCGGCCTTCGAGGTCTCGCTCTCGTTGAGGTAGCGGCTGGTGTGGGGCACGTGCTTGGGGAAGTGCAGGTCCCCGCGGTCGATCCCCGCGATCACGCTGAGGCCCCGCAGGTCCAGGGGTGCCGGGAGGTTGTAGACCTCGTCCTCCTCCACGCCGAGCTCCCGCGAGAGCAGCGCCCTGATGCTCGGGTTGATGTCCGTGGTGACCTCGAGGCGGACGGGAGGTCCGAACCGGCGGCGCAGCAGTTCCTTCTCGAGGGCCTGCAGCAGGTTCTCGGCGTCGTCCTCCTCGACCTCCAGGTCCTCGTTGCGCGTGACGCGGAAGAGGTGGTGCTCCAGCACCTCCATGCCGGGGAAGAGCTGGTCCAGGTGGACGGCGATGACTTCCTCGAGCGGGATGAAGCGGGCGATGCGCCCTGCCACATTGCCTGCGCGGGGGCCGTCCACGGAGATGAGGCGGGGCAACTGGTCGGGCACCTTCACACGCGCGAAGAGTTCCTTCTCGCTGATGGGGTTGCGGACCACGACGGCGAGGTTGAGGGACAGCCCCGAGATGTACGGGAACGGGTGGGCGGGGTCGACGGCGAGCGGCGTGAGGATCGGGAAGACCTTCTCGGCGAAGATCGTGTGTACCGCGGCCCGTGCGGCGTCGTCCAGCTCCTCCCACGTCGTGAGGTGGATCTGCTCCCGGGCGAGGGCCGGCCGGATGTGCTCGGCGAAGACGGCCGCGTGGCGCTGCTGCAGCTGGTAGCCGTCCTGCATGATCTTCTCGAGCTGCTCGATGGGGCTGAGGCCCGCCGCCGAGGGCACCGCGAGGCCCGTCGCGATCCTTCGCTTGAGGCCTGCGACCCGCACCATGAAGAACTCGTCGAGGTTCGACGCGAAGATCGACAGGAAGGCGACCCGCTCCAGGAGGAAGAGTTCCGGGTCCTCCGCGAGCTCGAGGACGCGTGCGTTGAAGTCGAGCCAGCTGATCTCACGGTCGAGGAAGCGGTCCGGCCCGATGTCGCCGGTCGGCAGGAGGCTGGGGGCGAACTCCGGGATGTCGATGCGGTCCTGGGTCGCCCGGGCCGGAGCCGTCTCGGCGGACCCGTACAGGGACGCACCCCGGCGCTTGATTCCTGAATCCATTGCGTCTCCTGCAGCGTGGGCGGGCATGGTGGCGGGAACCCGGCTCCGACGGGCCGGGACACGCCTCGAATTCAACCTTACAAGGTGGGCCGCGTCGTCCGGGCCGCGTACATGACGTCCACATCCCAGCGCGTGAACCCCAGCGACCGGTAGAGCGCGACGGCCGCCGTGTTGTCGGCGTCGACGTAGAGCATGATGGCCTGCAGCCCCCGCGCGTGGAGATACTCGATCCCGGCGATCGTCAGGGCCTTGCCGAGGCCCATGCCCTGCGCCTGGGGCGTCACGCCGACCACGTAGACCTCGCCCATCGCCGGGTGGGCGCCCACTGCCGGGTGGACCTTGGTCCAGTGGAAACCGAGGAGGGCGCCGTCGCTCTCCCGTACGGCGAGCAGGAAGCCCTCGGCGTCGAACCAGTCCTCGTCCAGGCGGGCCTCGAGGTCCGCACGCGTGGTCGCGCCCTGCTCGGGGTGGTGCGCGAAGGCCGCGGCATTGGCCGCCAGCCAGGCCCCCTCGTCCTGCCCGCGGACGAACGCACGCAGCACGACGCCGTCGGGCAGGTGGAGTGCTGGCACCGATTCCGTTACGGCGGCGCGGGTCAGGCGCATCCTCCACAGTTCCCGCACCGGTCCGTAACCGAAGCGCGCGGCCAGGTCGGCGGCCGCGGAATGGTTGCCGTGGGACCAGCCGCGGAGGCCGGTAATCCCCTCGGCGAGGACCGCCTCGATCAGGGCCGTCCCGGCGCCCTCGCCGCGGCAGTCGGGCCGGACCACGAGCTCGAGGACCGCGCCGTCCTCCGCGCCGAGCGTGACGACGGCGACCCCCGCGAGTTCGCTCTCGGGCTCGCCGGAGGTGCGGGCCGTGAGGACGAGCAGGCGGCCGCCGGTGTCGTCCGCGCGGAGGGTGAGGAGGGTCTGCTCCGAGAGCGGCGGGTTGCCGTCGGCCTCGGCGGCGGCGTCGGCCAGGCGTCGGATGTCGTCGACGATATCGGCGGGCGGTGCGCCGGCGATCCTGCCGACGGACCAGGTGGGGGCGTGCTGCGCGGCGGTCATGCGTCCAGCCTAGTCGCGCGCCACCGTGCGGTTTGGTGCCGGCCCGCGGTGTGGGGTAGTGTCGGGAACTGCTCGAGGGGGATGCGCCAGTGGGGCGCCCGCGATACGTTCGACCCGTATGTCCTCCACCATCGCCGGCCAGGCCGGAGACACCGAAAGCCCCTTCCACCCGCGGGTGGAAGGGGCTTTCGTGTGGTCAGGCGTCCTGGTCGACCGAGCTGCGGTCCTCGGGCAGACGGGTCAGCGTGAACCGGTAGCCGACGTTCCGGACGGTGCCGATCAGCTGCTCGTGGTCGGATCCGAGCTTCGCCCGCAGACGCCGCACGTGGACGTCGACGGTGCGCGTGCCCCCGTAGTAGTCGTAGCCCCACACCTCGTGCAGGAGCTGGTCCCGGGTGAACACGCGCCCGGGGTGCTGGGCGAGGTACTTGAGGAGCTCGAACTCCTTGTACGTCAGGTTCAGCGGCTCTCCGCCCACGCGCGCCGTGTAGCTGGCCTCGTCGATCACCACGCCGGACGCGTGGATCTCGGTGCTCGCCTCCTCGCCCGCCGTCGCCGCCCGGGCGATCACCAGCCGCAACCGCGCCTCCACCTCCGCCGGGCCCGCCGAGTCGAGGACGACGTCGTCGGCCAGCCAATTCGCGGCGACCGCCGCCATGCCGCCCTCGGTGAGCACCAGGATGAGGGGGGCCCCGAGCCCGGTGGCCTTCAGGAGCTGGGTGAGGGACCGCGCGCCGACGAGGTCCTTCCGCGCGTCGACGAGGACGACGTCGCAGGGTTCCGTCTCGAGGAGCGCCGTGGGTTCGGCCGCGAGGATGTGCACCCTGTGGTTGAGCAGTTCCAGGGCCGGCAGGATGTCGACGGACGAGCCGGTGGTGTTGGTGAGCATCAGGATGTGCGGCATGTGTCCTCCACGGGTCGGGGATGCGCATCATCGGGCAACTGCGCTCGTCCCCGGACGGGGTGGTGGCGCGGTCGAAAGTTGGTCAAGTATAGCCCTCGGCCTGTGATGCGCCGCACGCCCTGCCGTCGTCGTCGGCACTGTTTTCCCGCACCAGCGCGGGTAGGGCAGTATTGCTCGGGTGAAGAGGACGAATGTGGTCGCAGCGGCCGGAGCCGCGGCAGTCGCGACCGCCGCGATCGTCGCGTCCTCCTACATCTCCCTCACGGCGGTCACGGTCGCCGTCGGCCTGCTGTGCGTCCTGGCCGCCATCGGGTGGCCGCATGTCCTCCGCGTGCCGGCCAGGAAGACGCTGTCGGCCGCGATCGGATTCGCCGCAGTGCTCGCCGTCGTCCTCACCGCTGCCGTACCCGGCCCGTTCTTCCTGGGCTGGTTCCCCATCTCCGTGGCGCTCGGCGTCGGGGCGATCTTCATGATCCAGCTCCTGCGGGGGACCGGCCAGAGCCTGCGCCTGGAATCGACCCTCGGAGCGAGTTCCGGGGTCCTGGCCGTCGGCATGGGCTCGGGCTGGGTGGCGACCGACCGCCTGGCCGTCAACGCCGCCGATTCGGGCATGACGCTCGTGACCGGTGTCAGTATCCTCGTCGCGATCGCCGTGTGCCTGCTGCCGCTGCCCGACCGCCTCGTCGCCCCCGCCGCCCTCGTGCTCGCCGCGCTCGCCGGGCCCCTCGGAGCGTTGCTCTTCACGGATGTGCCGGCCCTCCCCGCCGCGGTGGTCGGGCTCGCCTGCGGCGCCGTGATCGCGGGGACCCGCCGGCTGCTCGTGGCCCGGGAGGCCCCGATCAACCCGATCGCAGCCATCGCCGCCGGCACCACCCCCGTGCTCGCCATCGGCGCCGTCGTGTACTTCCTCGACGCGCTCCTCCTCGCCTGAACCGGCCCGGTGGCGCCGACCTCCGTCCTGCGGGAGACCGCAGCACGCGTTCCTTCCCTGTCCGGACCGGGCGTTAGGATGGAAGCATGTCCATCCTTGCCCTTGAAATCTTCTTCATCTCGCTGCTGGTCGTCGCCGGTCTCGGCATGGCCGGTTTCGCGGCCCTCGTCATCACGCGCCTGTACAAGGGCCAGAAGTAGCCGACTGACCCCGGAGGCCCCATGTCGATCGACCTGCCCACCGACCTGACACCCGAACTCGTCCCGCTGTCGTGGCTCCTCGGAACCTGGGAGGGGACGGGGATGCTCGGCGAGGGTACCGCCGATTCGGAACGGTTCTCGCAGCGCGTCGTGTTCTCGCAGAACGGTCTGCCGTACCTCCAGTACAGTGCCGAATCCTGGCTCATCGACGAGGAGGGCGCCCAGCTGCGCCCCCTGTCGGTCGAGACCGGTTTCTGGGCGCTCGACCGCAAGCTGAACGACGCCGACGTCGGGCCCGGCCTCAATCCCGCGGACATCGTCCCGGCGCTGAAGACCGCCGACGAGGTGGAGCAGTTCCGCAACGACTCCGGCGGCTTCGACATCACGGCCACGGTGGTGCACCCCGGCGGCATCGCGGAGCTCTACTACGGGAGCATCAAGGGACCGCAGATCCGGCTCAGCACGGACCTCGTGATGCGCGGCCAGCACTCCAAGGAGTACGCGGCCGCCACCCGGCTGTTCGGCCTCGTCGAGGGCAACCTGTACTGGCGCTGGGACGTCGCGGCACAGGGCAACTCGCTCGAGGCCCACGCGTCCGCGATCCTGAAGAAAGTCTCCTGACGCTCCCATAGTGCGGCTGCGCCCCCGGAATAGACCCGCCTGGAAGGCGTTGTACCGTCCATGACCCCACGAAGCCCCCTGCTGAGCCGACCCGGTGCCGTCGAGGGTGGCGGACCCGACGCCGGCGTGGCCTCCCACTACGGTGACCCCTTCCGCGAGCAGCGGCTCCTGTCGGCCGGCGAGGCCGTCGTCGACCTGTCGCAGCGGGGCGTCGTCACCGTGTCCGGACCGGACCGCCTCAGCTGGCTGAACACGCTCTCCTCCCAGCTGCTCCTCGGCCTCCAGCCCGGCCGCAGCTCCGAGACGCTGCTCCTCACCGTGCAGGGGCGGATCGAGTACGCGGCGCACGTCGTCGACGATGGCACCACCACGTGGCTCATCACCGAGGGCGGCGAGGCGGCTCCGCTGGCCGCCTGGCTGGAGCGCATGAAGTTCATGCTCCGCGTCGAGGTCGCCGACGCCACCGACGCCTGGGCCGTCCTCGGATCGACGACGTCCCTGCCCGGACTGGGCGGCGCGGTCGTCTGGGAGGACCCCTGGCCCGCCGTCGGCCCGGGTGGATACTCCTACGCGACGGTCGACGACCGCGAGCACCCGGGCCGCGAACGCCCCTGGTTCGAGTACCTCGTGCCGCGCAAGGACCTCGACGCCGCGGTGTCCGCCACGGGACTGGCGCCGGCCGGGTCGCTGGCCGCCGAGGCCCTGCGCATCGCGGCGTGGCGTCCGCGGCCCGGGTTCGAGACCGACGAGAAGACCATCCCGCACGAGCTCGACCTCATGCGCACCGCCGTCCACCTCGCGAAGGGCTGCTACAAGGGGCAGGAGACGATCGCCCGCGTGCACAACCTCGGGCACCCGCCGCGCCGGCTCGCCTTCCTGCACCTCGACGGCAGCCAGCACACCCTGCCCGCGCCCGGGAGCCCGGTGGTCAGCGAGGGTCGCACGGTGGGACGGGTGACGTCCGTCGGTCACCACTACGAGATGGGCCCGATCGCCCTCGCCGTGCTCAAACGGTCCGTCGACGCCTCCGCCGGTCTGCTGGTGCAGGACGGCGACGAGGCGTACGCCGCCGGCCAGGAGGTCATCGTCGCCCCCGACGCGGGGCAGGTCGTCGGCCGCGCCGCCGGATTCCTGAAGGCTCCGCGATGAGCGCCGGGAAGGACGGCCAGGACCCCGCTGGTTCCTCGGTCGGCTCCGGCGCGGACGCTGCCATCGCCCTGGCGCACGCCCTGTTCGACGCCGCGCGGCAGGGTGACGGCGCCACGCTGGGGAGGTACCTCGACGCCGGGGTGCCCTTCACCCTCACGAACACCGCGGGCGACAGCCTCCTGATGCTCGCCGCGTACAACGGCCATCCGGCGATCGTGCGCGACCTGCTGGCGCGTGGCGCGGAAGCCGACCAGGTCAACGACCGCGGCCAGACCCCGCTCGCCGGGGCCGTGTTCAAGGGGCACGACGACGTCGTGCGGCTGCTCGTCGAGGCCGGCGCCGACGCGGACGCCGGAACCCCCTCGGCCCGCGCCGCAGCCCGGATGTTCGGGCGGACCGGACTCCTGGAGCTGCTCGGCTGACCCGTCCGGTCTGCTGCTGCCCGTCGGCCTCTGCCCCCAGCGGACCCGGGGTCTCTGCAACCGGCTGCCGCCCCACAGCGGAGTGTCCGGGGACGACCCGCCCCGGGCGGCGTCGAAGCCCCCGGAATCGGTACCACGGAATCGGTACGGCGGGGGAGTGACGGGACGGAAGGGAGGGTGCTCAGGCGCCCAGCAGCACCGACGTCTGTGTTCCCGCGAAGACGAAGCCGGCCCGGCGTGCCGTCCGCTGGGAGGCCGTGTTGTCCGTCCTCGCACGCCACTGCGGCACGAGCCCCGCCGCCATGGCGTCCTCGACCGCGACGGCGGCGACCCGCCCGGCGTAGCCCCTGCGTCGTTCCTCGGGCGGGGTGATGGCCGCGACGTGCGCCAGGATGCCCTGCCAGATGTCGTAGCCGGCCCCGGCCAGGGGAGCGGGCGCGCTGTCGGGGTCGGCGCCCTCGTCGACCAGCACGAACGGGTGGTCGACGGCGGCGAGGCCGGCTTCCGCGACGTCGTCGGGCGGGCACCGGCGCTCGAGCTCGCGGACGAGCGAAGCCTCACCGGACACGACGGCGGGCGGTCCCTCGAACCGCGGCAGCTCGTCGCAGAAGTACAGCTGGGCCTCACCGAGCCCGCGGCCGCCGTGCTCCCGGCCGAGCCTGAGCAGCGTCGTGTGGCTGCGCAGCTCGGGCCCGGACAGCGTGCGCCCCGCGTCGACCGCCCACGCCGGCCCCTGGAGCACCTCGCGGCCGAACAGGGTGACGAAGGTCAGCACCGGGGCGTCGTCGTCGACCGTGTACAGGCGGCCCGAGCCCGTGGCGAGGGCGCCGTCGTCGAGCCCGAGCAGCCGCGACCAGGCGAGCTGGATGATCGAGACCGTGCCGGGATCGAGTTCCACGGGTCAGCCGAACAGGATGGAGGCTTCGTCGTACCTGTGCTGCGGGACCCGCTTGAGGTTGCCGAGGGCCGCCTCGAAGCCCACGTGGGCGATCTCCGTGCCGCTCAGGGACACCATGGTGCCCCACAGCTCGTCCTTGACGGAGTCCACGGCGGCCATGCCGAGACGCGTGGCGAGCACGCGGTCGAACGACGACGGGACCCCGCCCCGCTGGATGTGGCCGAGGATCGTGGCGCGGGTCTCGATACCCGTACGCGCTTCGAGCTCCGGGGCGAGCTGGTCCGCGATCCCGCCGAGCCGCGGACGGCCGAAGGTGTCGAGGCCCCGCTCGGAGTGCGCCTGCTCCAGGTGGGAGGGCACGAAGCCCTCGGCGACGACGACGAGGGGCGCGCGCCCGCGCGCGTTGGCGGTGGACACCCACTCGGCGATCTGCTCCACGCTCGTCTGCTGTTCGGGGATCAGGATGGCGTGGGCGCCGGATGCCATGCCGGCGTGCAGGGCGATCCACCCGACGTGGCGGCCCATGACCTCGGCGATCATGCAGCGGCTGTGGGACTCGCCCGTGGTGCGCAGTCGGTCGATGGCCTCGGTGGCGATCTGCACCGCGGTGTCGAAACCGAAGGTGTAGTCGGTGGCGTCGAGGTCGTTGTCGACGGTCTTCGGGACACCGACGATCTTCAGGCCGAGGTCGGTGAGGCGCTTCGCCGCAGCGAGCGTCCCCTCCCCGCCGATCGCGATCATCGCGTCGATGCCGAGGCGCTCCATGTTCGCCTTGACGACGTCCGCGCCGCCGTTGCCCTCGAACGGATTGGTGCGGGAGGTCCCCAGGATCGTCCCGCCCTGCTTGGAGATGCCGCGCACCGCATGGCGGGGGAGGTCGACGACGTCGCCCTCGACGACGCCGCGCCAGCCGTCCCGGAATCCGACGAATTCCTGATCGTAGACCTTGATGCCCTTGAGGACGGCACCGCGGATGACCGCGTTCAGTCCGGGGCAGTCGCCGCCGCTGGTGAGGATTCCGATCTTCATATGGCGTGGGGTTCCTTCGAGGAGGGGGTGGTTGTGCATCAGGAGCACGCCATCGGGCCCGACTATGATTCTAGACACAGGCGGGTCGCCCCCCCCTCACCGGTGCGTCGGCGTCCCTGTCCGGCACCTCGCAGGTCGGTGAGCACGTAGTGTGGGATCATTCGGCGCACGACGGGCTCGGGCCCACGGGTGCGCGCCCGTCCGTCCGAGGAGGACACCCGCAGTGCCCCAGGCAGGTTTTGCGCCAGCGGCGCTCCGCATGGTCCACATCTCCCGGCCGGTCCTCTGGATCAACACCCTCGGCACCGGAGTCGTCGGCATGTGGCTCACGGGGACGTTCTGGCAGTGGGAGGCGCTCGCCCTCCTGGTCTGGCTGACACTGCCCTTCAACCTGCTCATCTACGGCGTGAACGACATCTTCGACCAGGACACCGACGCCCTGAACCCGCGGAAGGGATCGCTCGAGGGTGCCCGGATCAGGGCCTCGGAGGTCCGCGCCATCTGGATCGCCGTGCTCGTCACGAATCTGCCGTTCCTCGCGTGGTTCGCGGCCACCCTCTCTCCGGCAGCGCTCCTGTGGATCGCGCTGTACGTCCTCGTCTTCGTCTTCTACTCGGCACCGCCGCTGCGCTTCAAGGCCCGCCCGTACCTCGACTCCGTCAGCAACGCCGCCTACGCGTTCCCGCTCGTCTTCGTCCCCTACGCCCTCGGCGACGCGCCGGTCTGGGCCGCCGCGCTCGGACTGATGGCGTGGAGCGCGGCGAAGCACACCTACGATGCCGTCCAGGACATCGACGAGGACCGCGGGGTGGGCATCACGACGACGGCGGTGCGGCTGGGGCCCCGCGGCGTCGTCGCCTGGAGCGGGGCCTGGTGGGCTGTCTCGACGGCGTGCTTCGCCGTGGTCAACCTCCCGGTCGCCGTCGTGAACGCCCTGATCGCGGGCTGGCTGCTGCTGGGCCTGTACCGGGATCCCCGCCCGGAGACGGGCCACCGGCTGTACCGGTACTCGATCGCCTTCCCTTACGTGGCAGGCACCGTGGCGGGCGTCCAGCTCGTCGTCGCCCTGACGCTGGGTCTCCACCGATGAGCCGGGTCGTCGTCGTCGGCGGCGGGATCGGCGGCCTCACCGCCGCCGCCATCCTCGGGCGCGCGGGCCACCGCGTGACGCTGGTGGAGGCCTCCGACCAGGTGGGAGGCAAGAGCCGCCGCGTCGAGGTCGCGGGCCAGCGCATGGACACGGGGCCCTCGCTCCTCACGTTCCCGGGCGTGTGGGAGGAACTCCTGCGCCTGCTCGACGCCGTCGCACCGGCCGGCGCGGCCCCGGCCGCGGACGTCGCGAACCTCCGGCTCGAACGGCTGCCGGAGGTCGGCACCTACTACTACCGGGGCGAGGCGGTCTCCCTGCCGGTACCGGAGGGGCACGCGTGGCACCCCGCCTGGACGCGCTTCGCAGCGGAGCACGGCATCCTCGGGGACGACGTGTCGCGCCTGCTCACCACGGGTCCGCTGGAGAAGTCCTCCTACCCGGCGCTGGCGAAGCTCGCCGGACTGTACGGGCGGAGGCTCACCACGCGGAGCTATCTCGACAGCCTGCCGTGGCTCCCCGAGGGGCTCCGCGAGGTCATCGCGATCCACACCCTCAACGCGGGCGTCAGCCCCACCCGGACGCCCGCCCTCTACGCGAGCATGCCCGCGATCATGGCCCACGACGGCGTCTGGATCCCGGCGGGCGGCATCTACGAACTCGTGCTGGCGCTCCACCGCCTCGCCGAGGCCGCCGGCGTCGAGATCCGCACGGGCGAGCCCGTGCAGGGCATCGGACGACGGCGGGTGACCACGGCCTCACGCACGTACCCTGCCGACGCGGTGGTCAGCGGCCTCGACGCCCACCGCCTGGCGGGGTTGCTGGCCGGGCGCGCACCCCGGACGCCGCGGAAGCTCACCTGCTCCGCCGTCGGGATCTACGCCGTCCTGGCCCGGCCGCTCCCCGAGGGGACGGCCCGCCACGGGGTGATCATGCCGGACGACCCGGCAGCGCTGTACGCGAGCCTGGAGGCCGGCGACGAACCCGACCAGACCATGGCGTTCGCGAACTACTATCCGGCGCACGGCGTGTACCCCAACGGGTCCGCGACGCTCGCGCTGCTCCTCACGGCGCCGGCGAACGGCAGGACGTACTCGCTCGGGAACCCGTTCGTGCGGCGCGAGCTGGATCGGACGACGCGCGTCCTCGGGCTCCCCGAACCCATCGAGGACTACTTCGACACACACGAGATCCTCGACCCGGGCTACTTCGGCGAGCGCGGCGCGGCCGGCGGGGCGCTCTACGGGGCCGTGCGGCCCGCGTGGATGAGCGGCCCGTTCCACCTCCCGCCCTATTCGGATCCGCGGCGCCCCTGGCTGTGGCGTGTCGGGGCGTCCGTGCACCCCGGCGGCGGCCTGCCCGCGGTCCTCGGGGGCGCGATGATGTCCACGCAGAAGCTGCTGGGACGGCTCGGTCCCGTCTGACGGCGGGACCGGCTGGAGCTCAGGCCCGCGGGGCGGCGTCCATCGGCGCGCCGCCGGTGCCCCCCGTGGTCGTCGCGGGCGAGGGCGCGGCTCGCGTGAGCTGCAGCCGCCTGGACACCACGAGGACGATCAGGGCTACGGCGAGCACCGCGGGGAACACGAGCCCCGAGAAGACGCAGACGCCGAACCACAGGAACAGGGAGACGAGCAGGCTGTCGACCAGCCCCGGGCGGAGCGGGCGGTCGGTCAGGCGCCGCCCACCGATCAGGGTGACCAGGGCCGAGGCGACGAGCCCCGAGATGAGCCAGCCGCCGTAGTTCGAGAGCGGGACCCCGTAGTAGGGGCCGCCGCCGGGCCAGATCCAGAAGCCCAGGGACACGGCCCCGGGATCGAGGACGCCGTCGATGACCACCAGCAGCAGCCCGCCGAGGAGGATCCTCCGCAGGACGGTCCCGCCGCCCGAGACGACGGCCACCGCTCCGATGACCAGCGGGACGTAGGACAGGGGCAGCAGGTACGGGACGAGGCCGAGGATGGTGGGGCCCAACGGTTCGCCGTAGTAGAACTCGCCGTAGGGGATGCCGGTGGCGACCCCGAAGCCCTCGATCAGGTACCCGAAGACGGAGACTGCCGCGAGGGCTGCGGCTCCCCGTGCGGCACCGAACTGGCGCACGAGCGCGATGAACGCCGGCAGGGCGATCAGGAGGTTGAAGCCGTAGGAGGCGTAGCTCGCGCCCTCGACGTCCGGGAATCGCACCACGAAGTAGCCGGAGACGAACAGGAAGGCGCAGGACGCGATCAGCAGGCGGGGGAAGCGACGGGCGGGTGGAGTCTTCGGCACGCCCTCCATCCTTGCAGGTCGGGCAGCAGCAGGGGGCACCCGCCGGACGGCGGGTGCCCCCTGCTGCGTCCCTGGTCCCTACCCTCCGGCGAGCAGCTTCTCGAGGGCGATGCTCCCGTCCGTCGTCGGGAGCAGGAGCCAGAGGACGAGGTAGAGCGGGATGCCGATGAAGGGGAGCAGGAAGCTCAGCAGCATCCCGATGCGGACGTAGCTCACGCGCCAGCCGTACTGCAGGGCGATGCCGGCGGCGATGCCTCCGAGAAGGCCTCCGGGAGCACGTTTGATGGGTGAGGAGCGGAGGATGCGGTAGAAGGACTGCATGGTGTGCCTTTCGGTTCTCGGGCGGGTCGGTCGGCCGGGGTCGGGGGCCGGACCCGGATGTGCATCCGGGTCGGGGTCAGTATCGGGTCAGGGGGTCGTCGTCGTGGTCCTCTGCGTCGTCGGCCGGCGATGTGGACCGCAGGGACAGGATGCCGCCGGCGATCAGCGCCAGACCGACGCCCACGAGCAGGCCCAGGGCCAGGATCACCGGGTCGAGGGACAGTTCCACGAACTGGCCGACGAGGAGCAGGGAGGCGATGGCGAGGATCACCGACCCCCAGATGATGGTCACGAGGCGGGAGCGTCGTGTGGGTGGCGTCGTCGAGGTGCTCATGGTGTGTCTCCGGTGGGGTCGGTACTGCGGTTCGAGGAGGTGTCGCCGCTCCCGGGTGCGGTGACGACACTGACGTCGCTCATCGCGCCCCGCACGTCGAGGAGGATCGCGGACCCGGTGGCGTCGGGGTTCAGCGTCCCGTTCCGCACCTGCAGGACACCGCCGGCGCTTTGGGGTTCCGTCGACGTGCCGTCAGGCCCCTCCAGGGTGCCGCGCGTGCCGGCGCTGCCGAGCGCCATCCGCGTGCGGACCTCGACCGGGACGTCGTCGGGCACCACCACGGTCACGGCGCTGGCGAGCGAGTTCACCGGCACGACGACGTCGCTCGAGAGCGAGGTCAGGCCGGTGAGGTCGATGGTGGTCTGGGCGGCGAGCACGCTGTAGCCGTTGGAGGCGGTCTCCGGCGAGGCCGGTGCGGTCCTCGACTCCTGGGCGATGATCCACGCACCGCCGACGAGCGTGAAGGAGGCGATGAGTGCGCCGATGACGGCGAGTGCGGCCGCGAATCCCACGAATCCGGAGGTCCGCCCCCGGATGCCGAGCCCGATGACGCCGAGGGCGAGGACGATCGAGGCTGCCGCGAGTGCGACGACGCCCGGACTGGCGAGGTCCAGGGCGCCGAGGTAGTCGACGGCGAGGAGGGTCGCCCCGACGGTGATGGCTCCACCGACCAGGAGCGCCGTGGTGGGCCCGGACGGCTGCGGTGGCCGGTACCGGGTGACCGCCGCACGGCCGGCGACGGGACCAGGCGAGGACGTCGGATACGTGGACGCGGACCACGACGCCGGACCGGGTTCGTAGGGGAGCGGCTGCGTCGGGTACGACTGCGGCGTCCACGGCTCCGCGTAGGCCCTGGGTTGGTACGGCAGGGGGACGGTGCGGTGCACTGCGTCGTCGTCTGAAGGGGCGTCAGCGCCGGAAGCGCCCGAAGCGCCGGGGGTATCGGCGGCGCCGGGGGAATCGGGGGAGTCGCCCGCCGACGGGCCGTCCTCGGTGCGGGTCGAGGCCCCGGCCGAGCCCGTCGCGGGTCCGCCGGCATCGGCCGGGGGATCCGTTGCGGGTCCTTCGCCGTCGTGGGCCGAGGGCGGGCCCGCGGGGACCGGGTTCCGGGAGCCGCCGGGCCAGGACGCCGGCCCCGATGGCGGGACCGGTCCGCTCCCGGGTCGGCCGGTGCCGGCCGGGCCGCCCGGGCCGCCCGGGATGGGGCGGCCCGGTCCGCCGGTGGAGCGGTTGACGATCCAGTACACGAAGAAGCCGACCGCGCCGACCCAGAACAGGGTCCAGAGCAGGCCGCCCAGGCCGCCGCCCTCGAGGAGGGGCAGATACGGCCGCCAGAGGCCGATCACCACGAGCGCCGCAGCGCCGGTCAGGCCCGAGGTCCAGGAGCCCCAGCCGGCCTGCTCCACGTGGATGCGCCCGTCGGGCTCGGGGAGCAGGGCCCACGCGAGCCCGTACAGCAGCACGCCGATGCCCCCGAAGATCGCGAGGATCACGATCAGCCCCCGGACGAGGGCGATGTCCAGGCCCGTGCGGCGGGCCACGCCGCCGGCTACTCCGCCGACCCAGCGGTCGGGGGCCCGGGTGATGTCGAGGCCCCGCAACCAGCGGAAGAACGACGACGAGGCGGGAGGACCCGCGGGGTGTGGTGCGGCCGGTTCTTGGTGCCAGGACGGCCCGCCTGGCGGTGTGGTCGAGCTCATGCCCCCATCCTTCCGCCGGGGTCACGGCGGGGGATATCGGGGCCTACCCTGAATGAACCCTGAGTGTGCCCTGATTCTGCTCCGGGACCGCCCCCGCACGCCCCCCTGCGTGCTTTGATGAGGGCATGAGACCCCCGCTGCTGCGCACGTCCGACGGCGTCATCGCCGGCGTGTGTGCGGGCCTCGCCGTCCACCTGGGGATCCCGCGGTCCTGGGTCAGGGTCGCGATGGTGGTCCTGACCCTCGCCTCCGGGGCCGGCGTGTTCCTGTACGCCTGGCTCTGGATCTTCGTCCCGACGGCAGCGGACCGGGCTGCAGCCGCGGGACACCGGAGGGGTCCCGCGGCCTTCATGCACGACGTCGGCGGGACGGGTCCGCAGGACGGCACCGTCGGGGGTCCGACGGCAGGAGACGTGGACTCCTCCGCCTGGCACCCCCGTCCGGGGTCGGCCGCGTCCGGTACGGCTTCCCCGGCCGCCGTTCCCTCCGATGCGCTGCCCGGTGGCGCCGCCGCCCCCGGCGCGGACTGGCGCGGCGGGACCGAACGCGCCGGGCACCGGGAGATCCTGTTCGGGACCGCGCTGCTGGTCACGGCGGCCGTCCTCGTCGTCCAGCTGCTCGGTGTGCCGGTCAACTGGGGCTTCCTCGTCCCGATCGCCGTCGTCGCGACCGGAGCCGCCCTCGCCTGGTCCCAGCTCGACGACGTGCGCCGGGCACGGGTAATGAACCGCGCCGGCGCCGAACGGGCCGGCGGCGCCCTGCGCCTGTTCGCGGGGATCGTCCTCGTCGTCGCAGGAGTCCTCGTCGCGCTCTCGAGCAGCGGTTCGTGGACCCTGACGATGGCCACCCTCGTCGCCGTCCTCGCCGTCCTCGCCGGTGTGGGGCTCGTCCTCGCACCCTGGGGCCTCAAGTTCTGGCGGGACCTGGAGACCGAGCGGGCCGCCCGCGTCCGCGAGACGGAGCGCGCCGAGATCGCAGCCCACCTGCACGATTCGGTCCTGCAGACCCTGGCCCTCATCCAGAACCGGGCGGACTCCGAGACGGACGTGCTGCGCCTCGCCCGCGCCCAGGAGCGTGAGCTGCGTCAGTGGCTCTTCGCCGATCCCGGCCAGGACCCGGTGAGTCTCGCCGAGCGGCTCCGCGGCATGGCCGGGGAGATCGAGGACCTCTACGGGCACCCCGTCACCGTCGTCGCCGTGGGTGATGCCGCACTGGGGCCGCCCGAGGACGCCCTCGCGCAGGCGGCCCGGGAAGCCATGCTGAACGCGGCCAAGCACGCAGGCGTCGCCGTCTCGGTGTACCTCGAAGCCGGACCGGAGACCACGGAGGTCTTCGTGCGGGACCGCGGCCCGGGCTTCGACCCGACGGCGGTCCCCGCCGACCGCCTCGGTATCCGGGAGTCCATCCACAGCAGGATGCAGCGCCACGGCGGTACGGCGGAACTCCGCAGCGACGCCGACGGCACGGAGGTGCGGCTCTGCGTGCCCCGGTCGGCCGGCATCCCTGCCTGACACCCTGCGCCGAGCCCCTACGCTGGGTGGCAGCAGACGGCGCCGGCAGGTGCCCGCACGACGACGACACAACGCACGGCCGACGGCCGGAGGGAGACACGTGGACAGCGAGAACGCACCGACCGACGGGTCCGCGCAGGGGACCGTCTCCGTGGTCATCGTCGACGACCACGCGATCTTCCGGGCAGGGCTCCGGGCGGCGCTCGGGCCCGTGATCCACGTCCTCGGAGAAGCGGCGACGGTGGAGGAGGCGGAGGCCGTCATCCATGCCACGCCGCCCGACGTCGTCCTCCTCGATGTGCACCTGCCGGGCGGTCGCGGCGGGGGAGGCGCGGAGGTCATCCACCGGTGCGGACGGCTCGGCGTCCCCTCCCGCTTCCTGGCACTCAGCGTGTCCGACTCCGCGGAGGACGTCGTCGCCGTCATCCGGGCGGGGGCACGCGGATACGTCACCAAGACCATCTCCGGGCCGGAGATCACCGACGCCGTGCAGCGCATCGCCTCGGGCGACGCCGTCTTCTCCCCGCGGCTCGCCGGCTTCGTCCTCGACGCGTTCGGCACGGCCTCGGTGGCCGTCGACGACGAGCTCGATCGCCTGTCCGCGCGCGAGCTCGAGGTCATGCGGCTGATCGCGCGGGGCTACAGCTACAAGGAGACGGCGAAGGAGCTCTTCATCTCCGTGAAGACCGTCGAGACCCACGTGTCCGCGGTCCTCCGGAAGCTGCAGCTGTCCTCCCGCCACGAACTCACGCGCTGGGCCACGGAGCGCCGGCTGCTCTGACCCGGCAGCCGCCACGCTGCTCCGACCCGGCAGCCGCCACGCTGCTCCGACCCGCGGTCGGCCACGGGCCGCGCGTACGGGCCGCCGTGCCGTCAGCCAGGCGGTCAGCCGGGCCGGCGGGAGCGTACGGCGCTCCTAGCGGACGGACCCCAGGAACTCCTGCAGCCGACCCACGCCCGTCGCGAGGTCGTCGTCGCCGAGGGCGTAGGACAGCCGCAGGAAGCCGCTGGGACCGAAGGCCTCCCCGGGGACGACCGCGACCTCCACCCGGTCGAGGATCAGCGCGGCGAGCTCGGCGGACGTCGCCGGGGAGGCGCCGTCGAAGCTCCTGCCGAGCAGCGCTCGCACATCCGCGTAGGCGTAGAAGGCCCCGTGCGGCGTGGGACATTCGACGCCGTCGATCGCGTTCAGCCCCGCCACCATGGCGCGGCGCCGCCGGTCGAAGGCGACCTTCATCTCCTCGACGGCCGTCAGCGGGCCGGACACAGCGGCGAGGGCCGCCATCTGCGGGACGTTGGAGACGTTCGACGTCGCGTGGGACTGCAGGTTCGTCGCCGCCTTCACGAGGTCGCTCGGCCCGATCATCCACCCCACGCGCCAACCCGTCATCGCGTACGTCTTCGCGACCCCGTTGAGGATCACCACCTTGTCGCCGAGGGCGGGGACCGCCGTCGCGATCGAGGTGAACGGGACGTCGTCGTACGTGAGGTGCTCGTAGATCTCGTCGGTGACGACCCACAGTCCGCGTGCCGCAGCCCACTCGCCGATCTCACGGACGGCGTCCGGCCCGTACACCGCACCGGTGGGGTTGGACGGCGAGACGAACAGGAGCACCTTGGTGCGCGGCGTCAGCGCTGCCGCGAGCTGGTCGACCGTCACGAGGTAGCCCTGCTCGGGGCCGGCGAAGACCTCGACCGGCACGCCCCCGGCGAGGCGGATGGCCTCGGGATAGGTGGTCCAGAACGGGGTGGGGACGAGGACCTCGTCGCCGGGATCGAGGAGCCCGGCGAAGGACTCGTACACGGCCTGCTTCCCGCCGTTCGTCACCAGCACCTGGGAGGGATCGACGGCGTACCCGGAGTCGCGCAGTGTCTTGGCCGCGATCGCCTGCTTCAGTTCCGGCAGGCCGCCTGCAGGGGAGTAGCGGTGGAACCGCGGCTGGCGAGCGGCCTCGATCGCGGCCTCGACGATGTAGCCGGGTGTGGGGAAGTCCGGCTCGCCCGCACCGAACCCGATCACGGGACGCCCCGCCGCCTTCAGGGCCTTCGCTTTGGCGTCCACGGCGAGTGTCGCGGACTCGGCGATCGAGCCGATCCGGCGGGAGATCCGGGGGAGTGCTGCGCGGGCGGAGTCGTCGGTCGTCGCGTTCATCGGGTCCCGTTCCGTGGGGGGCAAGTGTCTCCTCCCAGCTTAGGTGCTGGCGCCTGTCAGGACCCGAACGGGGGCGCCGCGACGCCGTCATGGAACCGCATACGTGCTGCTGCACAGGGGGCTGCCCCGCTGGGTGCATCGTCCGGTCCGCCGCCGCGAGCGGAGCCCGGGCGCGGGACACGGGCGAGCCGGTTCGACGTTCCGGCGGTGAATGCGTAGACTTTATCCTCGGTGTTGAAACACCCTGATGGTTCGTGCCCTCCCCGGGCCGTCCGGAATGGGGCTGTACCGGTTCAAGACCAAAGGGTAGTGGCGCAATTGGTAGCGCAGCGGTCTCCAAAACCGCAGGTTGCAGGTTCGAGTCCTGTCTGCCCTGCGCGTGGCCTTCGCGGAACGACAGCGGAGGCACGGCAGAAACAGATCACGAAGTCCCGACGCAGGTATCGGTTCCGCGCGACGGTAAACATGATCAGCTGGACGCGCCCCTGGTGGTCCGGCTGGAACACCACACAGATTGATGAGGTTGACGGTGACCGATACGGCTGCGAGCAGCTCCAAGGGAAGCCCCTCCGAGAAGAAGGCTCCCAGGCGCGGGCTCTTCGGACGCATCATGCTGTTCATCCGCCAGGTCTTCGCGGAACTCGGGAAGGTCGTCACGCCCACCCGCCGGGAACTGGTCCGATTCACCATCACCGTCCTCGTCTTCGTGATCATCATGATGCTCCTCGTGACCGCCCTGGACCTCCTGTTCGGGGCCGGCGCGGTGTGGGTGTTCGGCGGCAGCTGACGCTGTCCCGGGCGATACTCCGCCCCGCACCCGGTGCGGGGGCTCGAGTGCAGGCAAGCAGAACAACCCTCGAAGAATGTCAGAAAGCAGGCGGCTAGGTGTCCGAGCAAGAACTCGAACGGCAGATCACTCCCGAAGATGGTCTGGAGAACGAGGAGTACGGGACGGAGGCGGGCTCCGCCGACGTCAACGTGCCTGCTGACGGCTCCGACTCGGCCGAACTCCCCGCCGAGACCGACTCCGCCATCGAAGCCACGGCCGTGGACGCCGTCGACGAGGCTGCTGCCTCCGACGCCGACCTCGCGGACGACGCCTCCGCCGACGACACTGCAGTCGCTGACGACGCCGACGTGGACGCTGACGCCGCGGAGTCCACCGACGAGGCCGCCGAGGAAGCCCCCGCGGAGGACCCCGTGGCCGACTTCAAGGCGAAACTCCGCCGCCAGGAGGGCGACTGGTTCGTCATCCACTCCTATGCCGGCTACGAGAACCGCGTGAAGGCGAACCTCGAGACCCGCATCCAGACGCTGGACATGGAAGATTTCATCTTCGAGATCCAGGTCCCGATGGAAGAGGTCGTCGAGATCAAGAACACCACGCGGAAGATCGTCAACCGCGTGCGCATCCCGGGCTACGTCCTGGTCCGTATGGAACTGACCGATGAGTCGTGGGGCGCCGTCCGCCACACCCCGGGCGTCACCGGCTTCGTGGGCAACGCCCACAACCCGGTCCCGCTGAGCCTCGGCGAGGTCTTCTCGATGCTCGAGCACACGATCGTGCACACCGACGCGGTCTCGGGGAAGCCCGTCCAGCCGCAGTTCACCCCCGCCACCGTCAACTTCGAGGTCGGCGAGTCCGTCACGGTCAACGAGGGTCCGTTCGAGACCCTCCCTGCGACGATCTCCGAGATCAAGCACGAGTCGCAGCAGCTCGTCGTGCTCGTGTCGATCTTCGAGCGCGAGACCCCGGTCACGCTCTCCTACAACCAGGTCACCAAGATCCAGTAAAGCTTCGGTGCCGCCCGGCGTGCTTGGCCGGGCAGCACCGTCACGGCCGTCACGCCATGACGGCCACCACCCCGCAGGACGCTCCTGTCCCGCGGGAACGCAATGCAAGAGAAGGACCCTTTCATGGCCCCCAAGAAAAAGGTCACCGGCCTCATCAAGCTGCAGATCAATGCAGGTGCCGCCAACCCGGCTCCTCCCATCGGTCCCGCGCTCGGCCAGCACGGTGTCAACATCATGGAATTCTGCAAGGCGTACAACGCCGCCACGGAATCCCAGCGCGGCAACGTCATCCCCGTGGAGATCACGGTGTACGAGGACCGCTCGTTCACGTTCATCACGAAGACCCCGCCGGCAGCCGAACTGATCAAGAAGGCGGCCGGAGTCGCCAAGGGATCGGGAACGCCCCACACGGTCAAGGTCGCCAAGCTGACCAGCGCCCAGGTCGAAGAGATCGCCACCATGAAGATGGAAGACCTCAACGCCAACGACGTCCAGGCAGCTGCGAAGATCATCGCCGGCACCGCCCGCTCGATGGGCATCACGGTCGAGGGCTGACCACCCGCACCCCGCCCGGTCCGTCACCGACGGACAGGGCACACCACCATTTTCACGGCATGACGGCGACGCTTCCGCGGACGACGTCGTGAGTGGCAGGGCCCAGCGCGGTCCGCAGACCACGACTGCATAAGGAGAACAAGCAGATGGCACAGCGCAGCAAAGCATACAAGGGAGCTGCCGCGAAGATCGAGGCGGACAAGCAGTACGCCCCCCTCGAAGCGGTGGTCCTCGCGAAGGAGACCAACCCCTCGAAGTTCGACGCCACGGTCGAGGTGTCCTTCCGCCTCGGAGTGGACCCCCGCAAGGCGGACCAGATGGTCCGCGGCACCGTGAACCTCCCGCACGGCACCGGCAAGACTGCCCGTGTCCTGGTCTTCGCGACCGGCGAGAAGGCAGAGGCGGCCATCGCGGCCGGCGCTGACTTCGTCGGCTCCGACGACATGATCGAGAAGGTCTCCGGCGGCTGGACGGACTTCGACGCAGCGGTTGCGACCCCCGACCTCATGGGCAAGGTGGGACGCCTCGGAAAGATCCTCGGCCCCCGCAACCTGATGCCGAACCCGAAGACCGGAACGGTCACGGCCGACGTCGCGAAGGCTGTCACCGACATCAAGGGTGGCAAGATCGACTTCCGCGTCGACAAGCACTCGAACCTCCACTTCATCATCGGCAAGGTGTCCTTCGACGAGCAGAAGCTGGGCGAGAACTACGCCGCGGCGCTCGAGGAGATCCTCCGCCTGAAGCCCTCCGCCTCGAAGGGCCGTTACATCCAGAAGGCGACCGTCTCGACCACCTTCGGCCCCGGCATCTCCGTCGACCCGAACGTCACGAAGGTCTTCACCGTCTGAGTGGCTGACCACGAAGAAGCCCCGCGGCGTCTGCCGCGGGGCTTCTTCGTGTCCGGCGGCAACAGTGATTGAGAAGTCCCAATCACCGGGCTATGCTGTGTCCGTGACGGCAGCGACCATCGAGCAACTGCAGATCCCGCGCTCGCTCGGCGCCGACGGCGGCGAGGACTTCCGCCGCAGCGCCGACGTGAGCAACGCGGTGGAGCGCGCCACCTGGGGCCACGACGACTTCTGCATGACGACGGACGAGCGCCTCGTCATGGTCCAGCCGACGGCCGACCGGGAGTACGTCCTCGGCGTCGTGCGGCACGGCGGGTCCATCGTGGCCGGAGCACGCCTCGCGATCCCGCTCCGGGACAATCTGCAGACCGCGTTCCTGCAGATCGAGGTGCTGCCCGCACAGCGGCGGAAGGGCCTGGGCTCCGCTCTGCTCGCCTTCGCCGAGCGGCAGGTGGCCGCCAGGGGGCGCACGACCATCATGTCCTGGAGCGACGCGCCGGTCCGGGACGGACAGCCCGGGGGAGCCGTCCTCACGCCACCGACCGGGGCCGGGTTCTTCCCGGCCGACGAGCCGTCCGCGGTCCTCGCGCTCCGTTCGGGATTCGAACTCGTCCAGGTGGACCGCATGAGCGTCCTGCGGCTCGACGGGCCCGACGATGCGGAGGCGGCCGCGGAGGACGCACGCAGGGCGGGCGCCCGGGACTACGAACTGGTGGCCTGGACCGACCGCTGCCCGGACGACCTGGTGGCGGACTATGCCCTGCTGCGACGGACGATGAGCACCGACGCGCCCCTCGGCGGATTCGCCCAGGAGGAGGAGCTGTGGGATGCCGGCCGCATCCGCCGGGAGGAGGAACGGTCCGCAGAGGGCGGGGCGTCCACCCTCGTCTGCGCGGTGAGGCACCGCGCTACCGGGCGGCTCGTCGGGCATACCGTCCTCGAGCGCTTCGCGTCCAGGCCCGCCGTCGTCCACCAGGAGGACACGCTCGTCCTCGACGAGCATCGGGGCCATCGGCTCGGCACCTGGCTGAAGGCGGCCAACCTCCAGCGTGTGCACGCGGCATGGCCCGGTGCGGAACGCATCTATACCTGGAACGCGGAGGAGAACACGTTCATGCTCGACGTCAACGTGGCCCTCGGCTTCCGGCCTGCGGGCAGGACGGCCGGCTGGCAGAAGGTGCGTCCCGTGCACCGATTTGGAGAGGCCCCCGACGTCACGTAGGCTTGGTCTACCAAAGACCGTCGGTCGATCCACCTCCGCTTCCCCTCCGCATACTCGTGTGCGACGAGGAAGAAGGACCAGGATCCGAAAGTTCCCGCAGGGGACGGCCTACGCAGGTGAACGAAGCTCCTCTCCATGGACCCCGGTCCGTGTCGAGCCAAGCCCCGTGCATCTGCGCGGGGCGTTTTTTATGGGAGCTGGGAAGCCGGCGCATATTCCCCCGGAAGGAGGGTTATGGCAACGCCAACCAAGCTTTCTGCAGTGGATGAGATCGCCACCGATTTCAAGGAATCCACCGCGGCTGTCCTGACCGAATACCGAGGGCTCACCGTTGCTCAGCTGAAGAACCTGCGTCGTGCACTCGGCACCGACAGCAAGTTCTCCGTCGTCAAGAACACCCTGACCGGCATCGCGGCGAAGGAAGCAGGCATCGACGCGTTCGATGGCCAGCTCTCCGGACCCACCGCGATCGCCTTCATCAAGGGCGACGCCGTTGCTGCGGCCAAGAGCCTCACGGATTTCGCGAAAGCCAACCCGAAGCTCGTCATCAAGACCGGGATCTTCGAGGGCAAGGCACTGAGTGCCCCCGAGGTCGTCGCTCTGGCGGCCCTCGAGTCCCGCGAGCTCCAGCTCGCCCGGGTGGCAGGTGTCCTCAAGGCGCCGATGTCCTCCCTGGCACGCACCGTCGATGCCCTGCGCATCAAGCTCGAGGACGGAAGCGACGCTGCACCTGCAGCCGATGCTCCCGCTGCCACCGAGGAGGCTGCTGCACCCGCAGAAGCTCCCGCGGAAGCTCCCGTCGAGGAAGCCGCAGCACCCGAAGCGAACTAGTTCCGCTTCCCCCCACATACTCCGGTGCACTGCACCACTAAAGGAAGGACGCCTCCCATGGCGAAGCTCACCAACGAAGAGCTCATCGAAGCTTTCAAGGAACTGTCCATCATCGAACTCTCGGACTTCGTCAAGCTGTTCGAGGAGACCTTCGATGTGACCGCTGCTGCCGTTGCAGTCGCCGGTCCCGCCGGTGGCGGCGCTGACGCAGTCGAAGAGGAGCAGACCGCGTTCGACGTCGTCCTCGAGGCTGCAGGCGACAAGAAGATCGCAGTGATCAAGGAAGTTCGCGCTCTCACCTCGCTGGGCCTGAAGGAAGCCAAGGACGTCGTCGACAGCGCGCCCAAGGCCGTCCTCGAAGGCGCCACCAAGGAAGCCGCAGAGAAGGCCAAGGAGGCCCTCGAGGCCGCCGGCGCCACCGTTACCCTCAAGTAACACCCCCGGCCGGCACATGCCGGTCGACTGCACGACGGAAAGAGCCCCGCTTCTCGCGAAGCGGGGCTCTTTCCGTCTGTCCCGCCAGGATCCGGCGGACGGTCAGCGCCAGAGGAGGAGGGCCTCGCCCTGACCGCCCCCGCCGCAGAGGCTGACGGCGGACCTCCCTGAACCACGCCGTGCGAGCTCCAGGGCGGCATGCAGGGCCAGGCGGGCACCCGACGCCCCGATGGGGTGGCCGAGCGCGATCGCCCCGCCGTGGATGTTGCACTTCTCGAGCGGGTAGTCGAGGTCCTTGAGCGACTGCACGGCGACCGACCCGAACGCCTCATTGATCTCGATGAAGTCGAGCTCCCCCGCGGACCAGCCCGCGCGGTCGAGGGCCTGCGCGATGGCGGCCGAGGGCTGCGAATGGAGCGTGTTGTCGGGCCCCGCCACCTGGCCGGGGTGTCCCACGACGGCGAGCACGGTGAGTCCGTGGTCCTCCGCGTAGGCGCGGGTGGTGACGACGAGCGCGGCGGCGCCGTCGGAGAGCGGAGACGAATTGCCCGCGGTGATCGCGCCGTCCGGGTTGAAGGCCGGCCGCAGTTTCGCGAGCGACTCCACGCTCGTCGTCGGGCGGATGCCCTCGTCGGTAGTGAGGACGACGTCGTCGCCCCTGCGCTGCCGGACGGTGACCGGGAGGATCTCCTCCGCGAGGATCCCGCTGTCCGTCGCGGCGGCGGCCCGCCGGTGGGAGGCCGCGGCCACCTCGTCCTGCGCTGCGCGCGGGATCCCGAGCCGCACGTTGCCGCGTTCCGTCGAGGCACCCATGGACTCGTCGTCGAACGCATCGGTGAGCCCGTCGTGGGCCACCGAGTCGAGGGCCTGGAGGGACCCGTAGGTCCACCCCTGGCGGGAGCCCGGCAGCAGGTGCGGGCCGCGCGTCATGGACTCCTGCCCGCCGGCGACGACGACCCGCGCCTCGCCACTGCGGATCAGGCGAGCGGCGTCGATCACGGCCGTGAGGCCCGAGAGGCAGACCTTGTTGAGGGTGACCGCGGGGACGTTCCAGGGGATTCCCGCCTTCACGGCGGACTGCCGGGCGGGGTTCTGCCCGCACCCGGCCTGGACCACGTGGCCCATGATGACGGCGTCCACGGCGGAAGGGTCGACCCCCGCGCGTTCCAGTGCTCCCCGGATGGCGAGCCCGCCGAGCTCGACGGCGGTGAAGGACGCGAGCTGTCCGTTGAGGCGCCCGAGGGGTGTCCGGGCTCCGCCGACGAGGACGACGTCGTCGGGGGTCGGCGTGGGTGTCGCCATGGCGAAACTCTCTTTCGTCGTTGAAATGGTGCCGCTACCAGATTAGGGCCCCGCCGGCCTCCGAGCGCGCTCAGCCGCGGTCGCGCGGCCCCGGACCGTCCGCGCCCTGCGGGTACAGCAGCGGGAGCTGCAGGGTCAGCCAGGGGCTGAACGCCCACGGGGCAGCCGTGACGGCGCGCACCAGCCCGGGGGCGTCGACCCACTGGTAGTCCATGACCTCCTCGGGCAGGGGGTCCACCGGGCTGTCGGCGACGGCGGTGTATACCGGGCAGACCTCGTTCTCGACGATCCCGCCGGCGTCCACGGCCCGGTAGCGGAAGTCGGGCAGCACGGCCCGGACCTCCCGGACGGTGAAGCCGAGCTCCTGGGCGGCGCGCCGGTGCACCGCGTCCTCGAAGTCCTCACCCGGGGCGGGATGCCCGCAGAAGGAGTTGGTCCACACGCCGGGCCAGGCCTTCTTGCCGAGCGCGCGCCGCGTCACCAGGATGCGCCCCTCGCCGTCGAACACGTGGGCGGAGAAGGCCAGGTGGAGGGGCGTGTCGAGGGTGTGGACCGTCGCCTTCTCCTGCGTCCCGAGCGGCGTGCCGTCCTCGGCCAGCAGCACCACGAGCTCGACGTCGTGGGGCACCCCGGCATCACCGGCGGCGCCCTGCTGAATGATTCCTGCTTCGCTCGCCATGGTGGCTCTCTTTCCGCTGGTTGCCCGCGCGTCCCGCGGGTCGCTGCCGCCGCGAGACCGTCCCGGCGGCAGCCGCCCCCTGTCGTCAAGGGCGCACTTTCCGTTGTTTACTTTACCTATGGACATGGACACTCTGCTGGTCGAGCCCGCCGGGCTCGAACAGGTGGAGGGTGCCCTCGGGCGGTTCTTCGAGGAGTCCAAGAACCGGGCCGCGAAGATCGGCCCCGGCTACCACGCGCTGTGGGAGACCCTCGAGCGCTGCACCGCAGGCGGCAAACGCTTCCGCCCCCGCCTGGTGATGTCGGCCTACCAGATGCTCGGCGGCCGCGACCTCGACAACGCGGCCGAACTCGGAGCGGCTTTCGAGCTCCTCCACACGGCCCTGATCGTCCACGACGACGTCATCGACCGCGACTTCGTCCGCCGCGGGATCCCGAACGTGTCCGGCCGGTACCGCACCGTCGCCGAGGCCGCGGGCCTGTCACCGGACGGCGCACGCCACGTGGGCCTGTCCGCCGGGGTGATCGCCGGCGATCTCGCCCTGTCCAACGCCTACCGCCTGCTCGAGCGCGTCCGGGCTTCGCCGGCCACGCGACGCCGGCTGGGGGACATCCTCGACGAAGCGGTGTTCGCCTCCGCCGCGGGGGAGTTCCTCGACGTCGAGACGTCATTCAGGCCCGAGGTCCCCCCGCTCGAGGACATCCTCCAGATGGCCCGCCTCAAGACCTCGGTGTACTCCTTCGAGGGACCGCTCCAGGCCGGTGCCGTCCTCGCGGGCGCGGACGGCGAGGTGGTCGAGCGGCTCGGCGACTTCGGACGCGACGCCGGTATCGCCTACCAGATCGCCGACGACCTCCTCGGCGTCTTCGGCAGCGAGACACGCACGGGGAAGACGAACTGGGGAGATCTGCGCGAGGGCAAGCGGACCGCGCTCCTGTCCTACATGTCCGCGCGCCCCGAGTGGGAGAGCATCTCCTCGCTCGTCGGGAGTCCGGGCATGTCGGCGTCAGACGCCGACTTCGTCCGGCGCATCCTCGTCGACAGCGGGGCGAAGGACTACTCCGCGGACCTCGCCGCCCAATACGCGTCCCGTGCCCGCGTGCACCTCGACTCCGCCGCGGTCCCGGACGCCCTGCGCTCCGCGCTCGAACCCGTGGTCACCGCCGTCGTGGACAGGGTGCACTGAGTGGGCGTCGACGAGTCGCTCGCGCGCTACAGCGACGCCGCGCTGAAGACATCGGCCGAGGTCATCCGCAGCTACTCGACGTCCTTCGGCCTGGCCTCGCGCATCCTGGACCGGACCACGCGCAGCTCCATCGAGGCCGTGTACGCCCTCGTGCGCGTCGCGGACGAGATCGTCGACGGCGCCGCGGCGGGGGCCGGCCTGTCGGACCGCGAGGTGGAGCGCCTGCTCGACGACCTCGAGCGGGACACCGAGACGGCGATGGCCACGGGCTACAGCGCCAACCTCGTGGTGCATGCGTTCGCCGTCACCGCGAGGAGCACCGGGATCGGCGTCGAGCTCACCCGGCCCTTCTTCGCCTCGATGCGTGCCGACATCACCCAGCACGAACACACCCAGGAGTCGTTCGACCGCTACGTCTACGGATCGGCGGAGGTCGTGGGGCTCATGTGCCTCAAGGCGTTCCTGGTGGGCAGGTCCGTGTCGCCGGAGGAGGACGCGGTGCTGGTGGACGGAGCGCGGCACCTCGGCGCCGCCTTCCAGAAGATCAACTTCCTGCGCGACCTCGCCGAGGACTTCTCGACCCTCGGACGCAGCTACTTCCCCGGCGTCCGTCCCGGCAGTTTCACGGAGGCGGACAAGAACCGCCTGCTGGACGACATCGACGAGGATCTCCGGATCTCGGCCGCCGCGCTCCCGGGGCTGCCCCGGACGCCGCGCCGCGCCGTCGCCCTCGCCCAGGGCCTGTTCACCGAACTCGCGGCGCGCCTGAGGCGCACGCCCGCCGACGAACTCCTGCGGGCACGGATCCGGGTCCCCAACCCGGTGAAGTTCCGCATCATGGCGCAAGCCTTCACCGGTCGCGCGGTACCGGAACCCGCCGCGCAGGAGAGGACGGCATGACCGCACAGCACAGCGAGCGACCACGCATCGGGGCCAGGGACGTCGTCGTGATCGGCGGCGGGATCGGCGGGCTGGCGACGTCGGCACTGCTGGCCAGGGAGGGTCACCACGTCACCCTGCTGGAGAAGCGGGACGAGGTCGGCGGCCGGGCGGGGTCCTGGGAGCAGGACGGCTTCCGCTTCGACACGGGACCGTCCTGGTACCTGATGCCCGAGGTCATCGACCACTTCTTCAAGCTGATGGGCACGAGCGCCGCCGAACAGCTCGAGCTGGTGAAGCTGGACCCCGGCTACCGGGTCGTCTTCGAGGAGGGTCTCGACGTCGTCGACGTCCCCGCCGACCGCGAGGCCGTCATGAAGCTCTTCGAGACCCTCGAGGCCGGGGCCGGCGAGCAACTCTCGAAGTACCTCGACTCCGCCGAGGACGCCTACGAGATCGCCAAGAAGCGCTTCCTCTACTCCACCTTCCAGTCCTTCCTCCCGTTCATCCGGCCCGACGTCCTCAAGCGGCTGCCCCGCATCGGCGCGCTCCTCCTGCAGCCCCTGCAGTCGTTCGTCGAGAAGCGGTTCAAGGATCCCCGCATCCAGCAGATCCTCGGGTATCCGGCGGTCTTCCTCGGGAGCTCGCCCTTCGACGCCCCGAGCATGTACCACCTGATGAGCCACCTCGACCTCGACGACGGGGTGCTCTACCCGATGGGCGGCTTCACGACCCTCATCGACGCGATGCGCCGGGTCGCGACGGACGCGGGCGTCGACATCCGCACCGGCGCCGACGTCGTCGCCATCGACACGGACACGCGTACGCCCGGCCGGTCCCCGCTGGACCGCCAGGCTGCGACGGTGCGGTCGGTCACCTACCGGACGGCCGGCACGACGACCTCGGTCGACGCCGACGTCGTCGTCTCCGCCGCGGACCTCCACCACACCGAGACCACCCTCCTGCCGGCCGACCTGCAGACCTACCCCGAGAAGTACTGGCAGAAGCGCGTCCCGGGGCCGAGCGCGCTGCTGCTGTACCTGGGGGTGCGCGGCTCCCTCCCGCAGCTCGAACACCACACGCTGCTGTTCACCACGGACTGGCGGGACAACTTCGGGCGGATCTTCGGCAAGGAGACCTCCGTGCCGTCACCGGCGTCGCTGTACGTCTGCCGTCCCAGTGCCACCGACAGCTCGGTGGCGCCCGAGGGGCACGAGAACGTGTTCGTCCTCGTGCCCATCCCGGCGGACGTGACCATCGGCAAGGGTGGCCTCGACCGCGGGGGGGACCAGCGGGTCGAGGACCTCGCCGACGCCGTCATAGGCCAGATCTCCGACTGGGCGGGGATCCCCGACCTCGCCGAGCGCATCGTCGTCCGGCGCAGCTACGGACCGCAGGACTTCGCGGAGGACCTCAACGCCTGGCGGGGGACGTCCCTCGGGCCCGCGCACATCCTGAAGCAGAGCGCATTCTTCCGCGGCTCCAACCGCAGCGCGAAGGTCGAGAACCTGTTCTACGCGGGCAGCTCCACCGTGCCCGGCATCGGCATCCCGATGTGCCTCATCAGCGCCGAGCTCATCGTGAAGCGCCTGCGGGGCGACGTGAGCACGGGGCCCCTGGCGGAGCCCGCCGCCGGCTAGGGGAGCCGGACGCCGTGCGCACCGACTCCGTGGCGGCCCGACGTCGGCGCGGCGGGCTTGACGCACGGCGGGCTTGACGTAGGCGGGGAGAGCGGCTATTGGACTTCTGCCTGCCCTTACCGTAATGTAGGTCTTTGCGTCTTCCCTCTAAACCTCAGCCTTCATATAGCGGTGGGCTTTGCTCTGCTCTCGTCGTTGGACCTGGCCACATGGTTGGGACGGATGTGAGCAGACTCCGGTGAGCACTGAGATCCCCGCAGCATCCTGCGGTGGCGGTGCTGAGGCGAAAGCGCTGACAAGCCTGACGGTCTGTGGAAGGATCCCTCTTGGTCGCCCCGAGCACCTCTAATAATGCAACCGCTACCAGCCAGGTCGACGCCGACGGCGCCGCACCCCGGCTCTCATTCGCAAAGATTCACGAACCGCTTGACGTCCCCAACCTCCTCGCGCTCCAGACGGACAGCTTCGACTGGCTCGTCGGCAACGAGCGCTGGAAGGCCCGCGTGGAGGAAGCGCTGGAGAAGGGGCTGCAGGGCTTCGCCACCACCTCCGGCCTGGCCGACATCTTCGAGGAGATCTCCCCGATCGAGGACTTCCAGGGCACCATGTCCCTGAGCTTCTCGGAGCCGGAGTTCGCCGACCCCAAGTACACGATGGCCGAGTGCAAGGATCGCGACGCGACCTACTCCGCCCCGCTGTACGTCAAGGCCGAGTTCATGAACAACAACACGGGCGAGATCAAGCAGCAGACCGTGTTCATGGGTGACTTCCCCCTCATGACCGACAAGGGCACCTTCGTCATCAACGGCACCGAGCGTGTCGTCGTGTCGCAGCTCGTCCGTTCGCCGGGCGCCTACTTCGAGCGCACCGCCGACAAGACCAGCGACAAGGACATCTTCAGCGCGAAGATCATCCCCTCGCGTGGTGCCTGGTTCGAGCTCGAGATCGACAAGCGCGACCAGGTCGGTGTCCGCCTCGACCGCAAGCGCAAGCAGTCCGTCACCGTGCTCCTCAAGGCGCTCGGCTGGACCGAGGGCCAGATCCTCGAGGAGTTCGGCCAGTACGACTCCATCCGCGCCACCATGGAGAAGGACGCCACGGAGACCCGCGAGGACGCCCTCCTGGACATCTACCGCAAGCTGCGACCGGGCGAGCCCCCCACGGTCGAGGCTGCCCAGACCCTCCTGGACAACCTGTACTTCAACCCGAAGCGCTACGACCTCGCGAAGGTCGGCCGGTACAAGATCAACCGGAAGCTCGGCATCGACAAGGCCCTCACGGACTCCGACGCCTCGGTCCTGAACATCGACGACATCGTCGCGATGATCAAGTTCCTGGTGGCGCTGCACGCCGGCGAGAAGACCCTCGGCGGCAAGCGCGACGGCGGCGACGTGGAACTGCGCGTCGAGGTCGACGACATCGACCACTTCGGCAACCGTCGCATCCGCGCGGTCGGCGAGCTCATCGAGAACCAGGTCCGCACCGGCCTGTCCCGTATGGAGCGCGTCGTCCGTGAGCGCATGACCACGCAGGACGTCGAAGCGATCACGCCGCAGACCCTGATCAACATCCGCCCTGTCGTGGCCGCGATCAAGGAGTTCTTCGGAACCTCCCAGCTCTCGCAGTTCATGGACCAGAACAACCCCCTGGCCGGACTGACGCACAAGCGTCGCCTGTCCGCGCTGGGCCCCGGTGGTCTGTCCCGTGACCGTGCAGGCATGGAGGTCCGTGACGTCCACCCGTCGCACTACGGACGTATGTGCCCGATCGAGACCCCTGAAGGCCCGAACATCGGCCTCATCGGTTCGCTCGCCTCGTACGGCCGGATCAACGCGTTCGGTTTCATCGAGACCCCGTACCGCAAGGTCGTCGACGGCCTCGTGACCGAGCAGATCGACTACCTGACCGCCGACGACGAGGTGGAGCGCCTCATCGCCCAGGCGAACGCCCCCCTCGCCGCGGACAACACGTTCGTGGAGGACATGGTCCTCGTGCGGACCCGCGGTGGTTCCGGCGAGCCCGTCCTCGTCGCGCCCGGCGAGGTCGAGTACATGGACGTCTCCCCGCGCCAGATGGTGTCCGTCGCGACCGCGATGATCCCGTTCCTGGAGCACGACGACGCCAACCGTGCCCTCATGGGTGCCAACATGCAGCGCCAGGCCGTGCCCCTGCTCCGTTCCGAGCGTCCCCTCGTGGGCACCGGCATGGAGAAGAACGCCGCCGTCGACGCCGGTGACGCCGTCACCGCCGTGAAGGCCGGCGTCGTCAAGGAGGTGTCGGCGGACCTCGTCAGCATCCTCAACGACGACGGCACCGAGACGAACTACCCGATCATGAAGTTCGCCCGCTCCAACCAGGGCAACGCGTACAACCAGCGCGTCCTGGTCGCCGAGGGCGACCGCGTCGAGTACAACACGATCATCGCCGACGGTCCCTCCACGGACCAGGGCGAGCTCGCGCTCGGCAAGAACATGCTCGTCGCGTTCATGTCCTGGGAGGGTCACAACTTCGAGGACGCGATCATCCTGTCGCAGCGCATCGTCTCCGACGACGTCCTGACGTCGATCCACATCGAGGAGCACGAAGTCGATGCCCGCGACACCAAGCTCGGTGCCGAGGAGATCACGCGTGACATCCCGAACGTCTCCGAGGAGGTCCTCGGGGCCCTCGACGAGCGCGGCATCATCCACATCGGTGCCGAGGTCGAGGCCGGGGACATCCTCGTGGGCCGTGTCACCCCGAAGGGCGAGACGGAACTGACCCCCGAGGAGCGCCTGCTCCGCGCCATCTTCGGCGAGAAGAGCCGCGAAGTCCGCGACACCTCGCTGAAGGTCCCCCACGGCGAGTCCGGAACGGTCATCGGTGTGCGCATCTTCGACCGCGACAACGACGACGAGCTGCCCCCCGGCGTGAACCAGCTGGTCCGCGTCTACGTGGCCCAGAAGCGCAAGATCACCGATGGCGACAAGCTCGCGGGCCGCCACGGCAACAAGGGCGTCATCTCCAAGATCCTCCCGATCGAGGACATGCCCTTCATGGAGGACGGTACGCCCGTCGACATCGTCCTGAACCCCCTGGGTGTCCCGGGCCGCATGAACGTGGGACAGGTCCTCGAGATCCACCTCGGCTGGGCAGCCAAGCAGGGCTGGAAGATCGAGGGCGAGCCCGAGTGGCTGAAGAACCTCCCGAACCTTCCCCGGGAGATCTCCTCGACCACCGTCGCGACCCCCGTGTTCGACGGCGCCACCGAGGACGAGATCGTCGGCCTGCTGGGTTCCACGAACGTCACCCGCGACGGACAGCGCCTCATCGGCGAGTCCGGCAAGGCGCGGCTGTTCGACGGCCGCTCCGGCGAGCCGTTCCCGGACCCGATCTCGGTCGGCTACATGTACATCCTGAAGCTCCACCACCTGGTGGACGACAAGATCCACGCGCGCTCCACCGGCCCGTACTCGATGATCACGCAGCAGCCGCTGGGTGGTAAGGCACAGTTCGGCGGACAGCGCTTCGGTGAGATGGAAGTCTGGGCCCTCGAGGCCTACGGCGCGGCGTACACGCTGCAGGAACTCCTGACCATCAAGTCGGACGACATCCACGGACGCGTCAAGGTGTACGAGGCCATCGTGAAGGGCGAGAACATCCCCGAGCCGGGCGTTCCCGAGTCCTTCAAGGTCCTCATCAAGGAAATGCAGTCGCTCTGCCTGAACGTGGAAGTCCTCTCCACCGACGGCACGACGATCGAGATGCGTGACTCGGATGAAGAAGTCTTCCGGGCCGCGGAGGAACTGGGCATCGACCTCTCACGGGCCGAGCCGAGTTCTGTCGAGGAAGTCTAGGTTGCACGACGCCGTACCGGCGTTCGAACGGGGCCAACGAAATTTCTGCGGCCGCGGGCGGCCTTGAAATATTAAAGGCCCCTTCCTCGAACACCGGTACGGCGTCCACCTGGCTTTTCGCCGCACCCCATAAGACTTCAAGAATTTAGAGAACAAAGAGAGAACAGGGACCCTATGTCCAGCGAATCCTCCTTCGGCCTCATGCGAATCGGCCTTGCCACCGCGGACGAAATCCGCGGCTGGTCCTACGGCGAGGTCAAGAAGCCGGAAACCATCAACTACCGCACGCTCAAGCCCGAGAAGGACGGCCTCTTCTGCGAGAAGATCTTCGGCCCCTCCCGGGACTGGGAGTGCTACTGCGGCAAGTACAAGCGCGTGCGCTTCAAGGGCATCATCTGTGAGCGCTGCGGCGTCGAGGTGACGCGTGCCAAGGTGCGCCGCGAGCGCATGGGGCACATCGAGCTCGCCGCTCCCGTCACGCACATCTGGTACTTCAAGGGCGTCCCCTCGCGCCTCGGCTACCTCCTCGACCTGGCACCGAAGGACCTCGAGAAGGTCATCTACTTCGCCGCCTACATGATCACCTCGGTCGACGAGGAGAACCGCCACGCCGAACTGCCCAACCTCCAGGCCGAGCACGACCTCGAGAAGAAGCAGATGACGGACCAGCGCGACGCCGACATCGCCGCGATCGCCAAGGACCTCGAGGACGAGCTCGCCCGCCTCGAGGGAGAAGGCGCCAAGGCCGCCGACAAGAAGAAGGCCCGCGACTCGGCCGACCGCCAGATGGCGAACGTCCGCAAGCGCGCCGACGCCGACATCGAGCGCCTCGTCCAGGTGTGGGAGCGCTTCAAGACCCTGAAGGTCGCCGACCTCGAGGGCGACGAAGGCCTCTACCGCGAGCTGCGCGACCGCTACGGCCTGTACTTCGAGGGCTCCATGGGTGCCGAGGCGATCAAGAAGCGCCTCGAGAACTTCGACATGCCCGCCGAAGCCGAGATGCTCCGCGACATCATCCAGAACGGCAAGGGTCAGCGCAAGACGCGTGCCCTGAAGCGCCTCAAGGTGGTCAACGCGTTCCTGACGACGACGAACAGCCCCCTGGGCATGGTCCTCGACGCCGTCCCGGTGATCCCGCCGGAACTGCGCCCGATGGTCCAGCTCGACGGCGGCCGTTTCGCGACGTCCGACCTCAACGACCTGTACCGCCGCGTGATCAACCGCAATAACCGCCTGAAGCGCCTGCTGGATCTCGGGGCTCCCGAGATCATCGTGAACAACGAGAAGCGCATGCTCCAGGAAGCGGTCGACTCCCTGTTCGACAACGGCCGCCGCGGCCGCCCCGTCACCGGACCGGGCAACCGTCCCCTGAAGTCGCTCTCGGACATGCTCAAGGGCAAGCAGGGTCGTTTCCGCCAGAACCTCCTCGGCAAGCGTGTCGACTACTCGGGCCGTTCGGTGATCGTCGTCGGCCCGCAGCTGAAGCTGCACCAGTGCGGCCTGCCCAAGCAGATGGCACTGGAGCTCTTCAAGCCGTTCGTGATGAAGCGCCTGGTGGACCTCAACCACGCGCAGAACATCAAGAGCGCCAAGCGCATGGTCGAGCGGTACCGTCCCCAGGTGTGGGACGTCCTCGAGGAGATCATCACCGAGCACCCCGTGCTGCTGAACCGTGCACCCACCCTGCACCGCCTCGGCATCCAGGCGTTCGAGCCGCAGCTCGTCGAGGGCAAGGCACTCCAGCTCCACCCGCTGGTCTGTGGTGCGTTCAACGCGGACTTCGACGGTGACCAGATGGCAGTCCACCTGCCGCTGAGCCCCGAGGCCCAGGCCGAGGCGCGCATCCTGATGCTCTCCTCGAACAACATCCTGAAGCCGTCCGACGGCCGTCCGGTGACCCTGCCCTCGCAGGACATGATCATCGGTCTGCACCACCTCACCACCAAGCGTGAGGGAAGCGCCGGCGAAGGCCGCGTCTTCACGAGCATGGCCGAAGCCGTCATGGCGTTCGACATGGGCTCGCTCCACCTCAACTCGGTGGTCCGGATCCGCGTCGACAACTTCGTGCCCAGCGCCGACGTCGCCGCTCCCGAGGGCTGGGAGCCCGGTACGCCGGCCCTGATCGAGACGTCCCTCGGACAGGTGCTGTTCAACGAGACGCTCCCCCTGGACTACCCCTGGGTGGAGAAGGTCGCCGACAAGGGCCAGCTGTCGACGATCGTCAACGACCTCGCGGAGCGCTACCCGAAGGTGGTCACGGCGGCGACGCTGGACAACCTGAAGGACGCCGGTTTCTATTGGGCCACCCGCTCGGGCGTCACCGTCGCGATCTCGGACATCTCCGCGCCGATCAACAAGGCCGGCATCATGGAGGGCTACGAGACGCAGGCCGCCAAGGTCCAGTCGCAGTTCGACAAGGGCCTCATCGCCGACGAGGAGCGCCGCCAGGAGCTCATCGACATCTGGAACAAGGCCACCAACGAGGTCGCCGCCTCCATGCGCGCCGCGATGCCGAAGGACAACACCATCAACCGCATGGTGTCCTCCGGCGCACGAGGCAACTGGCTGCAGGTCCGCCAGATCGCCGGTATCCGTGGCCTCGTGGCCAACCCCAAGGGCGAGATCATCCCGCGTCCGATCAAGTCCTCGTACCGCGAGGGCCTGTCGGTCCTGGAGTACTTCATCGCCACGCACGGTGCCCGTAAGGGCCTCGCCGACACCGCCCTGCGTACCGCCAACTCGGGTTACCTGACCCGTCGACTGGTGGACGTCTCGCAGGACGTCATCGTCCGGGAGGACGACTGCGGTACCGAGCGCGGCCTGAAGGTCACCATCGCCGTGCCGAACGCCGACGGCGAACTGGTGCTGCACGAAGAGGTCGAGAACTCGGCGTACGCCCGTACGCTGGCCACCGACGTCGTCGACTCCAAGGGCACGGTGCTCGCTGCCGCGGGCGCCGACGTCGGAGACGTGCTCATCGGTGAACTGTTCGAGGCCGGCATCTCGGACATCAAGGTGCGCTCCGTGCTCACCTGCGAGTCCAGCGTCGGCACCTGTGCCCTCTGCTACGGCCGTTCGCTCGCGACCGGCAAGACCGTGGACATCGGAGAGGCCGTCGGCATCATCGCCGCACAGTCGATCGGCGAGCCCGGCACCCAGCTGACGATGCGTACCTTCCACACCGGTGGTGTGGCGTCGGCGGAGGACATCACCCAGGGTCTGCCCCGCATCCAGGAGCTCTTCGAGGCGCGTACCCCCAAGGGTGTCGCCCCGATCTCCGAGGTCGCAGGGCGCGTCACCATCGAGGATGCCGAGAAGCAGCTTCGCCTGGTGGTCACCCCCGACGACGGCTCCGAGGAGATCGCGTACCCGGTCCTGCGCCGTGCACGCCTCCTCGTGTCCGACGGCGAGCACGTCGAGGTCGGGCAGCAGCTCGTCTTCGGCGCGGTCGACCCGAAGCAGATCCTCCGGATCCTCGGCCCCCGCAAGGCCCAGGAGTTCCTGGTGGACGAGGTCCAGCGTGTGTACCGCAGCCAGGGTGTGGGCATCCATGACAAGCACGTGGAGGTCATCGTCCGCCAGATGCTGCGCCGCGTCACCGTGATCGAGTCCGGCGAGTCGGACCTGCTCCCCGGTGAGCTGGCCGAGCGCCGCCGCTTCGAGGACGAGAACCGACGCGTGGTGTCCGAGGGCAAGAAGCCGGCCTCCGGCCGTCCCGAGCTCATGGGTATCACCAAGGCCTCCCTCGCCACCGAGTCGTGGCTGTCGGCCGCTTCCTTCCAGGAGACCACGCGTGTCCTCACGCAGGCCGCCATGGAAGGCAAGAGCGATCCGCTGCTCGGCCTCAAGGAGAACGTCATCATCGGTAAGCTCATCCCGGCCGGTACCGGCCTGGACCGCTACACGAAGGTCACGGTCGAACCCACCGAGGAAGCCAAGGCGAACCTCTTCACCGGTCCGAGCGCGTTCAGCGACTTCGACTACGCCGGCGTCGAGGGCGGCCTGAGCCCCGAGTTCCACGCGATCCCGCTGGACGACTACGACATGGGCTCGAGCGACTTCCGGTAAGGAGGCCGCGAGGGACCCGACCCGCACCTGCGAGGGTCGGGTCCGGGCTCCTTGCCCGAAGGAGCGCTGCCGCCGAGCGGAGCCGCCTGGACGGAAGGCCCCGGACCTCACGGTCCGGGGCCTTCCCGCGTCCTGCGGAGTCCGCCCCTACCACGCGGGGGAGCGGAGCGCGCACAGGGCCGAACCCGATCTCTGGTAGACTGGGGACCAATTGTTTGTGTGGCAGTGGATCGGCGTTGAGAAACGTATCTCCGTGTTGTACGTAAGTTGTACAGCGAATGCCACAATTTCGCACGCCTACAGTCGTTCTGCGGCAGCCTGTCCGTCGGTGGTGCGCCAAACGACCGATCATCCCGATCTCTGGACGGCGCGGCCCTGCGAAGCGGCCGCACCCGCGGAGTAGGGCGTCACAGATCTCATCTTCAGACATTACGGAGAACACGAAAGTGCCTACGATTAACCAGCTGGTCCGCAAGGGCCGGACACCTAAGGTCTCCAAGACCAAGGCGCCCGCACTGAAGGGCAGCCCCATGAAGCGCGGCGTCTGCACCCGCGTCTACACCACCACCCCGAAGAAGCCGAACTCGGCTCTCCGCAAGGTCGCCCGCGTACGCCTCAACGGCGGCATCGAAGTCACCGCCTACATCCCCGGTGTCGGTCACAACCTTCAGGAACACTCCATCGTGCTCGTGCGCGGCGGTCGTGTGAAGGACCTCCCGGGTGTCCGCTACAAGATCGTCCGTGGCGCTCTCGATACCCAGGGCGTGAAGAACCGCAAGCAGGCTCGCAGCCGCTACGGCGCGAAGATGGAGAAGAAGTAATATGCCTCGTAAGGGCCCGGCCCCGAAGCGGCCGCTCGTTGTAGATCCCGTCTACGGTTCCCCCCTGGTCACGCAGCTGATCAACAAGGTGCTCGTCGACGGCAAGAAGTCCACCGCCGAGCGCATCGTGTACGGCGCGCTCGAAGGCGCCCGTGCCAAGTCCGGCGGCGACCCCGTCGCCGCGCTGAAGAAGGCCATGGACAACGTCAAGCCGACCCTCGAGGTCCGCTCGCGCCGCGTCGGTGGCGCCACCTACCAGGTCCCCGTCGAGGTCAAGCCCGGTCGTTCGACCGCGCTGGCCCTCCGCTGGCTCGTGGGCTACTCCAAGGCCCGCCGCGAGAAGACCATGACCGAGCGCCTGCAGAACGAGATCCTGGATGCGTCCAACGGTCTCGGAGCAGCAGTGAAGCGCCGCGAGGACACGCACAAGATGGCCGAGTCCAACAAGGCCTTCGCACACTACCGCTGGTAGCACTTCTGCCGGCCGGGCCGTCCCCCTTCCGGGGACGGCCCCGCGGGCGATCCAGCAGAACTCCATTTTCGTATTAAGGGAGACACCGTGGCACAGGACGTGCTTACCGACCTCAACAAGGTCCGCAACATCGGCATCATGGCCCACATCGATGCCGGCAAGACCACTACTACCGAGCGCATCCTGTTCTACACGGGTGTCAACCACAAGATCGGTGAGACGCACGACGGCGCCTCCACCACCGACTGGATGGAACAGGAGAAGGAGCGCGGCATCACCATCACGTCTGCCGCCGTGACCTGCTTCTGGGAGAACAACCAGATCAACATCATCGACACTCCCGGGCACGTCGACTTCACCGTCGAGGTCGAGCGCTCACTGCGCGTCCTCGACGGCGCCGTCGCGGTGTTCGACGGCAAGGAGGGCGTCGAGCCCCAGTCGGAGACCGTCTGGCGCCAGGCCGACAAGTACGAAGTGCCCCGCATCTGCTTCGTCAACAAGATGGACAAGCTGGGCGCCGACTTCTACTTCACCGTCGACACCATCATCAGCCGCCTGGGCGCCAAGCCCCTCGTGCTGCAGCTCCCGATCGGCGCCGAGAACGACTTCGTCGGCGTCGTCGACCTGCTCTACATGCGTGCCCTCGTCTGGCCCGGCGACTCCAAGGGTGACGTCACCATGGGTGCGAAGTACGAGATCCAGGAGATCCCGGCCGACCTCAAGGAGAAGGCCGAGGAGTACCGCGCGGCCCTCGTCGAGACCGTCGCCGAGTCCTCCGACGAGCTCATGAACAAGTACCTCGAAGGCGAAGAGATCTCCGTCGACGAGCTCAAGGCCGGCATCCGCAAGATGACGATCAACTCCGAGCTCTACCCGATCCTCTGCGGTTCCGCGTTCAAGAACCGCGGTGTGCAGCCGATGCTCGATGCCGTCATCGACTACCTGCCCTCGCCCCTCGACGTCCCCCCGATGATCGGTCACGATCCCCGGAACGAAGAGGTCGAGCTCACCCGCAAGCCGAGCACCGAGGAGCCGTTCTCGGCCCTCGCGTTCAAGGTCGCGACGCACCCGTTCTTCGGCCAGCTGACGTTCATCCGCGTGTACTCCGGGCACGTGACGGCCGGTACGCAGCTCGTGAACTCGACGAAGAGCAAGAAGGAGCGCATCGGGAAGCTCTTCCAGATGCACGCCAACAAGGAGATCCCCGTCGAGGAGGCTTCGGCCGGGCACATCTACGCCGCGATCGGCCTGAAGGACACCACCACCGGTGACACCCTCTCCGACTCGGCGAACCAGATCGTGCTCGAGTCCATGAGCTTCCCCGCACCCGTGATCTCGGTGGCCATCGAGCCGAAGACCAAGGGCGACCAGGAGAAGCTGTCCACGGCCATCCAGAAGCTCTCGGCCGAGGACCCCACGTTCCAGGTGTCCCTGAACGAGGACACCGGACAGACGATCATCGCCGGCATGGGCGAGCTCCACCTGGACATCCTGGTGGACCGCATGCGCCGCGAGTTCCGCGTCGAGGCGAACGTGGGCAAGCCCCAGGTCGCCTACCGCGAGACCATCCGGAGCAAGGTCGCCAAGCACGACTACACCCACAAGAAGCAGACGGGTGGCTCCGGCCAGTTCGCGAAGATCCAGATCGCGATCGAGCCGATGGAGGTCGAGGAAGGTGTCATGTACGCCTTCGACAACAAGGTGACCGGTGGCCGCGTGCCCCGCGAGTACATCCCGAGCGTCGACGCCGGCATCCAGGATGCCCTCAACGACGGCGTGCTCGCCGGATACCCTGTGGTCGGCATCAAGGCGACCCTGCTCGACGGCGCCTACCACGACGTCGACTCCTCGGAGATGGCGTTCAAGATCGCCGGCCGGATGGCTTTCAAGGAAGCCGCACGCATGGCGAAGCCCGTACTGCTCGAACCCCTGATGGAGGTGGAGGTCCGCACCCCCGAGGAATACATGGGTGAAGTGATCGGTGACCTCAACTCCCGCCGCGGCCAGATGCAGTCCATGGAGGATGCCAGCGGCGTGAAGGTCATCACCGCCCACGTGCCCCTCTCGGGCATGTTCGGGTACATCGGTGACCTGCGGTCGAAGACCCAGGGCCGTGCCGTGTACTCCATGAAGTTCGACAGCTACTCCGAGGTCCCGAAGGCAGTCGCCGACGAGATCATCCAGAAGACGCGCGGCGAATAGACCCCTCCCGGGAACGGGATCCGGGGGAGCGGAGGCGGCCTGTCCCAGGGCCGGCCGCCCCGTCCCCCTGCCGCCGGGCCAGCAGGCCCGGCGGTGCAGAGCAATTTCATCAAACCAAAAGCCCCCAGTAGACTTGCATGAGTTTCAGCTGCGACAAGCGCGGCTGGGAAGCAAATCTTCTCAAACGTTCTAGGAGGAACCCGTGGCGAAGGCAAAGTTCGAGCGGACTAAGCCGCACGTTAACATCGGCACCATCGGTCACGTTGACCATGGAAAGACGACGTTGACGGCTGCCATTTCCAAGGTGCTGTACGACAAGTACCCCACTCTCAACGAGCAGCGTGACTTCGCGTCGATCGACTCGGCTCCCGAGGAGAAGCAGCGCGGCATCACCATCAACATCTCGCACGTCGAGTACCAGACCGAGAAGCGCCACTACGCCCACGTAGACGCTCCCGGCCACGCCGACTACATCAAGAACATGATCACCGGTGCGGCCCAGATGGACGGGGCGATCCTCGTCGTCGCAGCCACCGATGGTCCGATGGCCCAGACGCGCGAGCACGTCCTGCTCGCCCGCCAGGTCGGCGTCCCCTACCTGCTGGTCGCGCTGAACAAGTCCGACATGGTCGACGACGAAGAGCTCCTCGACCTCGTCGAGATGGAGGTCCGCGAACTGCTCAGCTCGCAGGGCTTCGACGGCGACGACGCCCCTGTGGTCCGCGTCTCCGGCCTGAAGGCCCTCGAGGGCGACCCCGAGTGGGTCAAGTCCGTCGAGGACCTGATGGAAGCCGTCGACAACAACGTCCCGGATCCCATCCGCGACAAGGACAAGCCCTTCCTCATGCCTGTCGAGGACGTCTTCACGATCACCGGTCGTGGAACCGTCGTCACGGGCCGCGCCGAGCGCGGCACCCTCGCCATCAACTCCGAGGTCGAGATCGTCGGTATCCGTCCGGTCCAGAAGACCACGGTCACCGGTATCGAGATGTTCCACAAGCAGCTCGACGAGGCCTGGGCCGGCGAGAACTGTGGTCTGCTGCTCCGCGGCATCAAGCGCGAAGACGTAGAGCGTGGCCAGGTCATCGTGAAGCCGGGTTCGATCACCCCCCACACCGACTTCGAGGCCAACGTCTACATCCTGGCCAAGGACGAGGGTGGGCGTCACAACCCGTTCTACTCGAACTACCGCCCGCAGTTCTACTTCCGCACCACGGACGTGACCGGCGTCATCACCCTCCCCGAGGGCACCGAGATGGTCATGCCCGGCGACAACACCGAGATGACCGTCGAGCTCATCCAGCCGATCGCCATGGAAGAGGGCCTCGGCTTCGCCATCCGCGAAGGCGGCCGCACCGTCGGTTCGGGACGTGTCACCAAGATCCTGAAGTAGTCCTTCCGACTGCCTGAGTGATTCTCAGAAGGGCCCCGCTGCTTCCGCAGCGGGGCCCTTCTGCGTCGACGGGTCCGGCCCAGCACACCCGCACCGTACACGGACGACGAGTCGGCGGAAGCAGGACATTCACCTTCCGTACCGGCGAACCAGGACGCCCACAAGGGGCGTCCTCCGCGCCGTGGCCGGTATCCCGGGTCTCGCGCACCCGGTTCGACCGCGGCGGCGGAAGGTCGGGTAGTACACATCACCCGGGCGACGACCGGCCCGGTTCGCAATCGTGCCGGCGATCTGCCACACTAGGTAAGTTGTTCAAGCGCTAGCGCGTGCGGTCAGAGACCCGATCCCGGTCAGGATAATGCCTGGCGCAGGGTCCGGATCCGCCGGCACGTGGAGCCCAAATATGATCCACCCCGTTCCGCTCGTCCGGAATCCACGGAACGTGCGTGTCCAGACTGTGCTGTTCGTGCACAGCGCGACACGCCCGAGCGCGGGGGTCGGAGCCCGGCAGGGTGAGGAACCCGGATCCTTCCGGATTCAGCCTGTTCGGGAAGCGTCGCACAACGGACGCAGGAAATGTACGTACGTACCGGAACTGCCCAGGCAGTTATGTAGAGAGAGAGTCGAGACGCCATGGCGGGACAAAAAATCCGCATCCGGCTGAAGTCATATGACCACGAGGTCATCGATGTTTCAGCCCGGAAGATCGTTGAGACGGTGACGCGCGCAGGCGCAACGGTAGTGGGCCCCGTGCCCCTGCCCACGGAGAAGAACGTTTTCGTTGTCATCCGGTCCCCGCACAAGTACAAGGACAGCCGTGAGCACTTCGAAATGCGTACTCACAAGCGCCTGATCGACATCATTGATCCCACGCCCAAGGCCGTCGATTCGCTGATGCGTCTCGACCTGCCTGCGGACGTGAACATCGAAATCAAGCTGTAAGGGAGAGCGGATACATATGTCTACTTCACTTACGCGCCAGGTCAAGGGCCTGCTCGGCATCAAGCTCGGCATGACCCAGGTCTGGGACGAGAACAACATCCTCATCCCCGTCACCGTCGTCCAGGCAGACTCGAACGTCATCACCCAGCTCCTCAGCGAGGACAAGGACGGCTACACCGCCGTCCAGATCGGCTTCGGCCAGATCGACCCCCGCAAGGTCACGAAGCCCCTCGCGGGCCACTTCGAGAAGGCAGGCGTCACGCCTCGCCGTCACGTCGTCGAGCTGCGGACCTCCGACGCCGACTCGTACTCGCTCGGCCAGGAGCTCTCCGTCGAGATGTTCGAAGCCGGCCAGACGGTCGACGTCATCGGCACCACCAAGGGCAAGGGCTTTGCCGGCGTCATGAAGCGCCACGGTTTCCACGGTGTGGGAGCGTCGCACGGTGCTCACAAGAACCACCGCAAGCCCGGTTCCATCGGTGGAGCATCCACCCCCAGCCGCGTCTTCCGTGGAATGAAAATGGCGGGCCGTATGGGCGCCGTCCGTCAGACCACGCTGAACCTCCGGGTTCACGCTATCGACGCCGAGAAGTCGCTGCTGCTGATCAAGGGTGCCGTCCCCGGCGCCCGCGGCCAGGTCGTCCTCGTACGCACCGCCGTGAAGGGAGCATAGCCAAATGGCTGCCAACACCGTAAACGTCGATCTCCCCGCCGAGATCTTCGACGCGCAGACCAACGTGCCGCTGCTGCACCAGGTCGTCGTCGCACAGCTTGCTGCCGCCCGCCAGGGCACGCACAAGACCAAGACCCGCGCCGAGGTGAGCGGCGCAGGCCGCAAGCCGTTCAAGCAGAAGGGAACCGGTCGCGCCCGCCAGGGTTCGATCCGCGCCCCCCACATGACCGGCGGCGGCGTCGTCCACGGACCCACGCCCCGCGACTACAGCCAGCGCACCCCCAAGAAGATGAAGGCCGCAGCCCTGCGCGGCGCCCTCTCGGACCGGGCCCGCAACGGTCGCATCCACGTCCTCGAATCCCTGGTCACGGGCGACAAGCCCTCGACCAAGGGCGCGATCGACACCCTGCGCGCGATCTCCGAGCGGCCCCGCCTGCTCGTGATCATCGAGCGTGCCAACGACGTCGCAGCACTCTCCGTGCGCAACGTTCCCGAGGTACACGTCCTCTACGTAGACCAGCTGAACACGTACGACGTGCTGGTGTCCGACGACGTCATCTTCACCAAGGCCGCCTACGACCAGTTCGTCGGCACGGCTGATGTCATCACCGAGGAGGATGCCAAGTGAGCGGCACCATCGCAAAGGATCCGCGCGACGTCGTCATTGCACCCGTCGTCTCGGAGAAGAGCTACGGACTGATCGACGAAGGCAAGTACACCTTCCTGGTCGACCCGCGCTCGAACAAGGAAGAAATCAAGCTGGCGGTCGAGAAGATCTTCTCCGTGAAGGTCGATTCGATCAACACCATCAACCGGGTTGGCAAGCGCAAGCGCACCAAGTTCGGCTGGGGCCAGCGCAAGGGCACCAAGCGTGCCATCGTGTCCCTCAAAGAGGGCTCGATCGACATCTTCGGCGGTCCGCTCTCCTAGAGCGGAGACCACTTTAACGAGGAATTGAGTTATGGGAATCCGTAAATACAAGCCGACAACCCCGGGCCGTCGCGGCTCGAGCGTTGCCGACTTCGCAGAAATCACACGGTCGACGCCGGAAAAGTCGTTGGTCCGCCCCCTTCCGAAGAAGGGTGGTCGTAACAACACCGGTAAGATCACGACCCGCCACAAGGGTGGTGGACACAAGCGTCAGTACCGTCTGATCGACTTCCGCCGCCACGACAAGGACGGCGTCGACGCCCGCGTTGCCGAGATCGAGTACGATCCCAACCGCACCGCGCGCATCGCCCTCCTGCACTACGTGGACGGCACGAAGCGCTACATCATCGCGCCGAACAAGCTCAAGCAGGGCGACTTCGTCGAGGCCGGCGCCGGGGCTGACATCAAGCCCGGCAACAACCTGCCGCTGCGCAACATCCCCGTTGGTACCGTCATCCACGCCGTCGAGCTCCGCCCAGGCGGCGGCGCGAAGATGGCACGCTCCGCCGGTGCGTCGGTCCAGCTCGTCGCCAAGGAAGGCCGCTTCGCCCAGCTGCGACTGCCCTCCGGTGAGATCCGCAACGTCGACGTCCGCTGCCGCGCGACGGTCGGTGAGGTCGGCAACGCCGAGCAGTCGAACATCAACTGGGGCAAGGCCGGCCGCAGCCGCTGGAAGGGCATCCGCCCGACCGTCCGTGGTGTGGCCATGAACCCGGTCGACCACCCGCACGGTGGTGGCGAGGGCAAGACCTCCGGTGGACGCCACCCGGTCAACCCCAACGGCAAGGCCGAAGGCCGCACCCGTCGCCCCAACAAAGAGAGCGACTCACTCATCGTGCGTCGCCGTCGTTCCGGCAAGAACAAGCGATAGGAGCCTGGAGACATGCCACGCAGCCTGAAGAAAGGCCCCTTCGTCGATCAGCACCTTTACGTAAAGGTCGCTCGCGAGAACGAATCGGGCACGAAGAACGTCATCAAGACGTGGTCCCGCCGCTCCATGATCGTCCCCGACATGCTCGGGCACACGATCGCGGTGCACGACGGGCGCAAGCACATCCCGGTGTTTGTCACCGAGTCGATGGTCGGGCACAAGCTCGGCGAATTCGCTCCCACGCGGACCTTCCGCGGCCATGTTAAGGACGACCGCAAGGGCAAGCGCCGCTAGGCGCTGCTCTTACGGCTAAGACGAGAGAAGGAAAGCAATGGAAGCCAAGGCTATTGCGCGTCATATCCGCGTAACGCCTATGAAGGCCCGGCGCGTCGTCAACCTTGTTCGTGGTAAGCAGGCGAATGAGGCTCTGGCTATTCTGAAGTTTGCCCCACAGGTTGCTTCGGAGCCGGTTTTCAAGGTGGTCCAGTCGGCGATGGCCAATGCACGTGTCCTCGCGGACCGTGACGGCGTCGCATTCGACGAGGACAACCTCATCATCAGCGAAGCATTCGTTGACGATGGCCCCACGATGAAGCGGTTCCGTCCGCGAGCCCAGGGCCGCGCGTTCCGCATCAACAAGCGGACCAGCCACATCACGGTTGTCGTCGCTACCCCTGAGAAAGTGGAGGTCCGCTAAGTGGGACAGAAAGTAAACCCGCACGGGTTCCGACTCGGCATCACCACCGACCACCGGTCACACTGGTTCGCCGACAGCAACAAGCCCGGCCAGCGCTACCGTGACTTCGTCCGCGAAGACATCAAGATCCGCCAGCTGATGTCGACCGGCATGGATCGCGCCGGCATCGCCAAGGTCGAGATCGAGCGCACCCGGGACCGTGTCCGCGTGGACATCCACACGGCACGCCCCGGCATCGTCATCGGACGCCGTGGAGCAGAGGCAGACCGCATCCGCGGCGAGCTCGAGAAGCTCACCGGCAAGCAGGTCCAGCTGAACATCCTCGAGGTCAAGAACCCCGAGATCGAGGCACAGCTCGTCGCCCAGGGCATCGCCGAGCAGCTCTCCTCCCGCGTGGCGTTCCGCCGCGCGATGAAGAAGGCCATGCAGTCCGCACAGCGTGCCGGCGCCAAGGGCATCCGTGTCCAGTGCTCCGGTCGCCTGGGTGGCGCCGAGATGAGCCGTTCGGAGTTCTACCGCGAGGGACGCGTTCCCCTGCACACGCTCCGCGCCAACATCGACTACGGCTTCTTCGAAGCGAAGACCACCTTCGGCCGCATCGGCGTGAAGGTGTGGATCTACAAGGGTGACGTCACGGCGAAGGAACTCGCAGCCCAGGCTGCAGCCGCTCCTTCCCGCGGCCGTGGCGGAGACCGTCCGGGCCGTGGCCCTGCCGGCGCCGACCGCGGCGGCGACCGTGGAGGCGACCGTCGTCGTCGCGCCCCCGAGCGCTCCGAGGGCCAGGGTGCGTCAGCACCCGCCGAGACCGCCGCAGCCCCCGCTGCGACTGAAGGAGGACAGGCCTAAATGCTTATCCCACGTCGAGTCAGGTTCCGTAAGCAGCACCACCCGGGTCGCTCGGGCGCTGCCACGGGCGGTACCGAGGTCAGCTTCGGTGAGTGGGGTATCCAGGCTCTGAGCCCGGCATACGTCACCAACCGGCAGATCGAGTCCGCTCGTATCGCCATGACCCGCCACATCAAGCGTGGCGGCAAGGTCTGGATCAACATCTATCCGGACCGCCCGTTGACCAAGAAGCCCGCCGAGACCCGCATGGGTTCCGGTAAGGGTTCGCCCGAGTGGTGGGTGGCCAACGTCAAGCCGGGACGGGTTCTGTTCGAACTGTCCGGCGTTTCCGAAGAGGTAGCCCGCGAAGCCCTGCGCCTCGCGATCCACAAGCTGCCGTTGAAGGCACGCATCGTGCGTCGTGAGGGTGGTGAATAGTTATGGCTCTGGGTTCAAAGGAACTGGCAACAGACCAGCTGGACGGCTTCGATAAGGAGCGTCTGGTGGAAGAACTGCGCAAGGCCAAGGAGGAGCTGTTCAACCTCCGTTTCCAGTCGGCCACCGGCCAGCTCGAAAGCCACGGTCGCCTTCGTTCGGTCAAGCGCGACATCGCACGCATCTACACGGTGCTGCGTGAGCGTGAACTGGGCATCCGTCCCGAGGTCGTCGCTCCCGTCGAGGATGCGACACCCGCGAAGGCGGACAAGCCCAAGAAAGCCAAGAAGGCCTCCGCGAAGGACGCACCGTCCGCGGACACCGAGGCTTCTGAGGAGGACGCCAAATGAGTGAGCAGCAGAGCGAAACGACCGTAGGAACCGAGAAGGCCGTCCACGACGCCAACTCGCGCGGCTACCGCAAGGTACGCCGTGGCTACGTCGTCTCGGACAAGATGGAGAAGACGATCGTCGTCGAGGTCGAGGACCGCGTGAAGCACGCCCTGTACGGCAAGGTGCTTCGCCGCAGCTCCAAGGTCAAGGCGCACGACGAGCAGAACAGCGCCGGCATCGGCGACATGGTCCTGATCAGCGAGACCCGCCCGCTGTCCGCCACCAAGCGGTGGCGCCTGGTGGAGATCATCGAGAAGGCCAAGTAACACCCGCACCACCCAGGGGCCGGCGCAGCCGGTCCCACCCGGATGCCCCGGACGCGATTTCGCGTCCGGGGCATTCTCGCGATACCATGAGAATCTTGTCTGTTCGGTGGGCTGGCGCATGCCCTCACAAGGTCTCCTTCCGGGTCTCCCGTGGGGGTTGCCTTCACACCGTGCAAATAGGCAAAAGCCCGATAATCTTGTTCGCCCCATCACCGTGTCGAAGATCCGGCACGGCCGCGCGCCCCGGCGCGCACACGGCGAGTACCAGTATTACGGGGCCAACCCATATCCGTTCCGCAAGGCTCGATGAGAGAACCGGCGCGACGACAGGAGTAATCAGTGATTCAGCAGGAATCGCGGCTGAAGATCGCCGACAACACGGGGGCCAAGGAAATCTTGACCATCCGCGTTCTCGGTGGGTCCGGGCGCCGCTACGCAGGCATCGGCGACGTCATCGTCGCCACCGTGAAGGACGCCATCCCCGGCGGCAACGTCAAGAAGGGCGACGTCGTCAAGGCGGTCATCGTCCGTACCAAGAAGGAACGCCGCCGCGCGGACGGTTCCTACATCAAGTTCGACGAGAACGCAGCAGTGATCCTGAAGAACGACGGCGACCCCCGCGGTACCCGTATCTTCGGCCCTGTCGGTCGCGAGCTCCGCGACAAGCGTTTCATGAAGATCATCTCGCTGGCGCCGGAGGTGCTGTAGTCCATGGCACAGAAGACAAAACTCAAGATCAAGAAGGGTGACCTCGTCCAGGTCATCACCGGGGCCAAGCAGGAGCGCGGCGGAGACCGCGGCAAGCAGGGCAAGGTCCTCAAGGTGTTCCCCGAGTCCAACCGCGTCCTCGTGGAAGGCATCAACCGGATCACGAAGCACACCAAGGTCGGGCAGTCGCAGCGCGGCACCAAGACCGGTGGCATCGAAGTGCTCGAGGCACCCGTGCACATCAGCAACGTCGCCGTCGTCGATCCCGAGACCAAGAAGCCGACCCGCGTCGGATACCGCACCGAGACCGTCGAGCGTGACGGCCGTGAGCGCGTGGTCCGTATCCGCGTCGCCAAGTCATCAGGGAAGGATCTGTAATGACTGTCGAAACCGCAGAAACCAAGGTTCTTCCCCGTCTGAAGGCGCGCTACGCGTCCGAGATCAAGGGCGCCCTGCAGGAAGAGTTCGGCTACGCCAACGTCAACCAGGTCCCGCGCCTGGTGAAGGTCGTCGTGAACATGGGTGTCGGTGACGCCGCCAAGGACTCCAAGCTCATCGACGGAGCCGTCAAGGACCTCACCGCGATCACGGGCCAGAAGCCCCAGGTCACGAAGGCCCGCAAGTCCATCGCGCAGTTCAAGCTCCGCGAGGGCATGCCCATCGGCGCCCACGCCACCCTGCGTGGCGACCGCATGTGGGAATTCACGGACCGCCTGGTCTCCCTCGCCCTGCCCCGTATCCGCGACTTCCGCGGACTCAACGGCAAGCAGTTCGACGGCAACGGGAACTACACCTTCGGCCTCACGGAGCAGTCCATGTTCCACGAGATCGACCAGGACCGCATCGACCGCGTCCGGGGTATGGACATCACCGTCGTCACCACCGCCAAGACCGACGCCGAGGGCCGCGCGCTCCTCAAGGCGCTTGGCTTCCCGTTCAAATCCGAAGATTAATCTAACTACGTTGCAGGTCCGCTCCGGCAGGCGCCCCGTGTGCCGACCGGAATCCGGAAACCGTTTCGAGGAAGGGCAAGAGCCCACATGACAATGACAGATCCTGTCGCAGACATGCTCACGCGTCTGCGCAACGCCAACTCGGCTTACCACGACTCCGTGTCCATGCCGTACAGCAAGTTGAAGGCCCGCGTCGCGGACATCCTGAAGGCCGAGGGCTACATCGCCGGCTGGAAGGAAGAGGAAGCGGAGGTCGGCAAGAAGCTGACCATCGACCTCAAGTTCGGACCGGACCGCCAGCGGTCCATCGCCGGCATCCGCCGTATCTCCAAGCCGGGCCTGCGCGTGTACGCGAAGTCCACGAACCTGCCCCACGTGCTCGGCGGCCTCGGCATCGCCATCCTGTCCACGTCCTCCGGTCTGCTCACGGACCGCCAGGCATCCAAGAAGGGTGTAGGTGGGGAAGTCCTCGCCTACGTCTGGTAACGGGAAAGGGAAAGAAACATGTCACGTATTGGACGTCTCCCCATCACCGTTCCCGCTGGTGTCGAGGTCAATGTCAACGGTCAAGAGGTCTCCGTGAAGGGCTCGAAGGGCGAGCTGAGCCACACGGTCCCCAGCCCCATCGAGGTCTCCCTCAGCGAGGGCACCCTCACGGTCAGCCGCCCGAACGACGAGCGCGAATCGCGTTCGCTGCACGGCCTGACCCGCACCCTGATCTCCAACATGATCGTCGGAGTCACCGAGGGCTACAAGAAGAACCTCGAGATCGTGGGCACGGGTTACCGTGTCCAGGCCAAGGGCAGCGACCTGGAGTTCGCTCTGGGCTACAGCCACCCGGTCGCCGTCAAGGCTCCCGAGGGCATCACGCTCACCGTCGACAGCCCCACCAAGCTCTCGGTCGCAGGCATCAACAAGCAGCAGGTCGGCGAGGTCGCTGCAACCATCCGCAAGCTGCGCAAGCCCGACCCGTACAAGGGCAAGGGCATCCGCTACGCAGGCGAGATCATCCGCCGCAAGGTCGGAAAGGCTGGTAAGTAACCATGGGTCTGAGCATCAACAAGAAGCGCAGCTCGAAGAGCAAGGCCGCCTCGCGCGGACGTCGCCACCTCCGTGTACGCAAGCGCGTCTCGGGCACGGCCGTCCGCCCCCGCCTGGTCGTCAACCGTTCGGCCCGCCACGTGTTCGTGCAGGTCGTCGACGACACCAGGGGCGTGACCGTCGCATCAGCCTCCACCCTCGAAGCGGATCTCCGTGCGTTCGACGGTGACAAGACCGCCAAGGCCAAGCGTGTCGGCGAGCTCGTCGCAGAGCGCGCCAAGGCCGTCGGCGTCGAGGCAGTCGTGTTCGACCGCGGCGGCAACAAGTACCACGGTCGCGTTGCAGCAATCGCAGACGGCGCACGTGAAGGTGGGCTGGCACTGTGACCGAGGAGAACAAGGCAAAGGAAGCCCCATTGAATACGGCTACAGAGCAGCCAGCAGCCGAGGCGACGACAGCCGCAGGCGCAACCGAGACCGCGTCGGCCGACGCGAACCGCAACGCGCGCGGCAACGCCCGTGGTGGCGAGCGTGGCGGCAACACCCGTGGTGGCGAGCGTGGCGGTAACTCCCGCGGCGGTCGCGACGGCGGGCGCAACGACGACAAGGACAAGTTCATCGAACGCGTCGTCACCATCAACCGCGTCGCCAAGGTCGTCAAGGGCGGCCGCCGCTTCAGCTTCACCGCCCTCGTGGTGGTAGGCGACGGCAACGGCATGGTCGGTGTCGGCTACGGAAAGGCGAAGGAAGTTCCTTCGGCGATCCAGAAGGCCGTCGAGGAAGCCAAGAAGACGATGTTCCGCGTTCCGCGCATCGGTGGCACCGTCCCGCACCTGGTGCAGGGCGAAGCCGCCGCAGGCGTCGTGCTCCTTCGTCCCGCCTCCCCGGGTACCGGCGTCATCGCCGGCGGTCCGGTGCGCGCGGTCCTGGAGTGCGTCGGCATCCACGACGTCCTCTCGAAGTCGCTCGGTTCCGCGAACGCCATCAACATCGTCCACGCGACCGTCGACGCGCTCAAGCGCCTCGAAGAGCCCCAGGCAGTCGCGGCCCGCCGCGGCCTGCCCCTGGACGAGGTCGCCTCCCACCAGATGCTGCGCGCGATCGCAGCTCAGAAGGCAGGTGCGTGATGACCGCGATCACCCCCAAGAAGGTGCCCGTGAGCTCGGCGCAGCTCTCGATCACCCAGATCAAGTCCGCCATCGGCGGCAAGCAGAACCAGCGCGACACGCTGCGGTCGCTCGGTCTGAAGCGGATCGGCCACACCGTGGTCCGTGAAGCCGATGCCGTCACCGTCGGCATGATCAACACGGTTCCGCACCTCTTGAAGGTTGAGGAGGCCAACTAATGGCAGACCAGAACATCGCGGCTCCGGCCGTGACCGAAGCAAAAGCAGAGCGTGTCCACGCCCTGAAGGTCCACCACCTGCGTCCCGCACCCGGAGCCAAGACGGCGAAGACCCGTGTCGGCCGTGGTGAGGGTTCGAAGGGTAAGACCGCGGGCCGCGGTACCAAGGGAACCGCAGCGCGCTACCAGGTGAAGGCAGGATTTGCCGGCGGCCAGCTGCCGCTGCACATGCGCCTTCCCAAGCTGCGCGGCTTCAAGAACCCGTTCCGCGTCGAGTTCCAGGTCGTGAACCTGGACAAGCTCTCGGAGCTCTACCCGGCCGGCGGCGACGTCACCGTGGAGAGCCTCGTGGCGAACGGCGCCGTCCGCAAGAACCAGCCCGTCAAGGTGCTGGGGACCGGCGACATCACCGTGGCCGTGAACGTCTCGGCCGACGCCTTCTCCGCATCCGCTGCGCAGAAGATCGTCGCCGCGGGCGGGACCGTCACCGAACTGTAGACCGCACGCCGACCCCTCTCCCGGCACGGCCGGGGAGGGGTTGGCTGTGATCCACGGCATCAAGGAACTAGACTTCTGGTGGGCAGGGCTGAATCAGCCCACCAGGAGTCTTTTTTCGGCTCGGGGCGCCCCACCACCGGCGGGTTCTCCCGCACCCATGACCAGCCGTTAGACTCGGTTGTTGTGTACGGTCCGCCACAGGACCAACAGACCTTCAGGAGGACGCTTGCTTAGCGCTATTGGCCGGGCATTCCGGACGCCAGACCTTCGGCGCAAGCTGTTGTTCACGCTGGGAATCATCACCATCTTCCGCCTCGGGGCCTTCATCCCGGCTCCGGGCGTCGACTACGGCAACGTCCAGCAGTGCCTCGCACTCGGGAACACCGAGGGCGGCCTGTACCAGTTCGTCAACCTGTTCAGCGGGGGAGCCCTGCTGCAGGTCTCGATCTTCGCGCTGGGCATCATGCCGTACATCACCGCCAGCATCATCGTCCAGCTCCTCCGGGTGGTCATCCCCCGTTTCCAGGAGCTGCACCAGGAAGGCGCGCAGGGCCAGTCCCAGCTGACCCAGTACACGCGGTACCTCACGATCGCGCTCGGCCTCCTCAACGCGACGACCCTCGTCTCGCTCGCCCGGTCGGGAGCGCTGCTCGGGGACTGCCCCGTGCCGATCATCCCGAACGATTCGCTCATCACCGTCCTCCTGCTGATCATCACGCTCACGGCAGGCACCGGCCTCATCATGTGGATGGGCGAGCTCATCACCGAGCGCGGCGTCGGCAACGGCATGTCACTGCTCATCTTCACCGCCATCGCTGCCGGATTCCCCACCTCGCTCGGCGAGATCCTCCGCACGCAGGGTGCCACGGTCTTCACCTTCGTCCTCCTGATGGGCGTCGTCGTCGTCGCCCTCGTGATCTTCGTGGAGCAGTCGCAGCGCCGCATCCCCGTCCAGTACGCCAAGCGCATGGTCGGCCGCCGCACCCTCGGGGGCAGCAGCACCTACATCCCGATCAAGGTCAACATGGCCGGCGTCATCCCGGTCATCTTCGCGTCCTCGATGCTGTACCTGCCCAGCCTCATCGCGCAGTTCAACACCCCCCGGGACGGCACCGCGCCCGCAGGATGGGTCAACTGGATCTCCACCTACCTGACCGCGGGCGACCACCCGCTGTACATGGCGATGTACTTCCTGCTCATCGTCTTCTTCACCTACTTCTACGTCGCCATCACCTTCAACCCGGACGAGGTGTCCGACAACATGAAGAAGTACGGCGGCTTCATCCCCGGCATCCGCGCCGGGCGCCCGACGGCGGAGTACCTGCAGTACGTGCTCTCCCGCATCACGCTCCCGGGTGCCATCTACCTCGGACTCGTGGCGCTGATCCCGCTGATCGCCCTCGTGGCCATCGGCGCCAACCAGAACTTCCCGTTCGGCGGCACCTCGATCCTGATCATGGTGGGCGTCGGCCTCGAGACAGTGAAGCAGATCGACGCTCAGCTCCAGCAGCGTCACTACGAAGGGTTGTTGCGGTGACGAGACTGCTGATCATCGGTCCTCCCGGTTCGGGCAAGGGCACCCAGGCTGCGCGCATCTCCGAGCGCCTCGGCGTCGTCGCCATCTCCACGGGCGACATCTTCCGGGACAACGTGAAGCGTCAGACGCCGCTCGGCGTCGAGGCGAAGAAGTTCATGGATGCCGGGGACTTCGTGCCCGACACCGTGACGAACAGCATGGTGCGCGACCGTCTCGCCGCCGATGACGTCCAGGAGGGGTTCCTCCTCGACGGCTACCCGCGGACGGCGGCACAGGTAGCCGAACTGGACGACATCCTGCGCGAGAACGAGCTCGCCCTCGACGTGGTGCTCCAGCTGACCGCCGACGACGAGGAGCTTGTGAAGCGCCTGCTCGGCCGAGCGAAGCTCGACGGCCGGTCGGACGACAACGAGGAGGTCATCCGCCACCGTCTCGGTCTCTACCACGACCAGACGGAGGCGGTCGTGTCCCGCTACGACGAGCGCGGGATCGTGACTCGGGTCGACGGCATCGGGACCATCGACGAGGTCACGGAGCGCGTCATGTCTGCCCTCAAAGTCGCGAGCTAGGACGTCCTGATGTTCCGCCAGCCCAAGGTCGAGTACAAGACCACCGAGCAGATGCTCGTGATGCGTGACGCCGGCCTCGTGCTGTCCGGAGCGCTCGACCGCGCGGTAGCCGCGGCAACGGTCGGCACGACGACCGCCCGGCTGAACGAGGTGTTCGAAGGCGTCCTCCGCGAGGCCGGCGCCACCTCCAACTTCCTCGGCTACCACGGCTTCCCGGCGAGTATCTGCACGTCGGTGAACGCCGAGGTGGTCCACGGGATCCCGGGGGACTACGTCCTGCAGGACGGCGACATCCTCTCGATCGACGGCGGCGCCGTCGTGCGCGGGTGGCACTCGGACTCCGCGCGGACCGTCATCGTGGGCACACCCCGTCCCGAGGACGTCCGCCTGTCCGAGGTGACGGAGGAGGCGATGTGGCGCGGGATCGCCGCCCTCGCGTCCGCCCGCTTCGTCGGGGACATCGGTGCGGCGATCGACGACTACGTGCTGTCCGTCCCCGGCCCGGCTCTGGGGATCCTCGAGGACTACGTGGGCCACGGCATCGGCACGCAGATGCACCAGGCACCGGACGTGCTCAACTATCGCAGCTCCAACCGCGGGCCGAAGGTCCGCCCCGGGCTCTGCCTGGCGATCGAGCCGATGCTCGTCCAGGGCGGACTCGAGACCAGGGTGCTGGACGACGACTGGACGGTGGTCACGACCGACGGCAAGCGCGCGTCGCAGTGGGAACACAGCGTCGCCGTCCACGACCGCGGCATCTGGGTCCTGTCGGCGCCCGACGGGGGAGCGTCCCGCCTCGAGCCGCTCGGGGTCACGCCGGTGCCCCTCGCGGGATGACGGCACTCATCACCTGACAGACCTCCGAGCAGACGAAGGTCCCGCACCCGGGTGCGGGACCTTCCTGCGTTCCGCCGTCGCGGTCCCGGAGGATTTAACTATCACCGGGCCGTAGCGTAGAGTTGTCTGTTGGTTGTCCCTGCTTTTCATGCCCAACGGGCTGCGGAGACCTGCCCGTCAGCGGTGCTTCGGCCTCCGCGGGGTCGGACGATCAAAACCCTGAACCCGCCTGCCGCGAAAGTGGTGGGCACAGACGTTAGCGGAGGATATGGCCAAGAAAGACGGTGTCATTGAAATCGAAGGCACTGTGAACGAGGCGCTGCCCAACGCGATGTTCCGCGTTGAGCTGGCCAACGGTCACATTGTCCTCGCCCACATCTCGGGAAAGATGCGCCAGCACTACATCCGAATCCTTCCTGAGGACCGGGTCGTAGTGGAACTCAGCCCGTACGACCTCACCCGGGGTCGTATTGTCTACCGCTACAAATAAGAATCAACTCGAAGGAAAACCATGAAGGTCAACCCGAGCGTGAAGCGGATTTGCGAGAAGTGCCAGGTGGTTCGCCGCAAGGGCAACGTCCTCGTTATCTGCGAGAACCCGCGCCACAAGCAGCGCCAGGGCTGAGAACCTCCTCCCGAGGTTCTTCCCCACGCGTAGAAGTACATTCAACGGCAGAACAGCACCCCTCGCGGGGTGTACACCCCCGGCTCGGAGGCCGGGGAGCGGGGCATCGGTCCCGCGGACGTTCTGCTCCAAACCTCCGGTAACACCAAAGGAGCACCGCCACTATGGCACGTCTCGCTGGCGTAGACATCCCCCGCGAAAAGCGGGTAGTCATCGCACTTACCTATATCTACGGCGTGGGCAAGACCCGTGCAGAGAAGACGATCGTGGACACGGGCATCTCCCCGAACACGCGCGTCAAGGACCTCTCGGACGCAGAGCTCGTGCAGCTCCGCGACTACATCGAGGGCAACTTCAAGGTCGAGGGTGACCTCCGCCGTGAGGTCGCAGCCGACATCCGCCGCAAGGTCGAGATCGGCAGCTACGAAGGCATCCGGCACCGCCGCGGCCTTCCCGTACGCGGACAGCGTACGAAGACGAACGCCCGTACCCGCAAGGGCCCGAAGCGTACGGTCGCAGGCAAGAAGAAGGTCGGACGCTAACCCCTAGCCACCCGGCTGGTCCGATCACATGCTTTACCCAATACCTTCGTAGGAGAAGTAATGCCCCCCAAGACTCGTGGAGCGGTGCGCAAGCCGCGTCGCAAGGACAAGAAGAACATCACCCTCGGCCAGGCGCACATCAAGAGCACCTTCAACAACACCATCGTGTCCATCACGGACCCCAGCGGAGCAGTCATCTCCTGGGCTTCCGCCGGTGAGGTCGGGTTCAAGGGCTCGCGCAAGTCGACCCCGTTCGCTGCGCAGATGGCTGCCGAGGCCGCTGCCAAGCGTGCACAGGAGCACGGCGTCAAGAAGGTCGACGTCTTCGTGAAGGGCCCCGGATCGGGCCGCGAGACCGCGATCCGCTCGCTGCAGGCCACGGGCCTCGAGGTCGGCTCCATCTCGGACGTCACCCCGAGCGCGCACAACGGTTGCCGTCCGCCGAAGCGCCGCCGCGTCTAACCTGTCTCTCCGGTCACCGTGCCGCCTTGCAGGAACCTGAGGTTCCCGCAGGGCGGTTCGGTGCCGTTCCAGCAGATTTCGAGCCGGCCGACCAGCAGTCCCGCCCATTTGGAAGCGTCATATAGCGGATGCTTCCCGAAAGGAAAAATCAGTGCTCATTGCACAGCGCCCCACCCTGACTGAAGAAGTAGTCGCCGACAACCGTTCGCGGTTCGTGATCGAGCCGCTCGAGCCCGGCTTCGGCTACACCCTCGGCAACTCGCTCCGCCGCACGCTCCTGTCCTCGATCCCCGGTGCCGCTGTCACCAGCATCCGCATCGACGGGGTTCTGCACGAATTCACCACGGTTCCCGGGGTGAAGGAGGACGTCACCGAGATCATCCTGAACATCAAGAACCTCGCCGTCTCCTCGGAGCACGACGAGCCCGTCGTCGCCTACCTGCGCAAGCAGGGCCCCGGCGTGGTCACGGCTGCGGACATCGCGCCCCCCGCCGGCGTCGAGTTCCACAACCCGGACCTCCACATCGCGACCCTCAACTCGAAGGGCAAGTTCGAGCTCGAACTGACCATCGAGCGTGGACGCGGTTACGTGTCGGCGTCTCAGAACAAGTCCGGCGACTCGGAGATCGGCCGCATCCCGGTCGACTCCATCTACTCGCCGGTCCTCAAGGTGACCTTCCGCGTGGAAGCCACCCGTGTGGAGCAGCGCACCGACTTCGACAAGCTCATCGTCGACGTCGAGACGAAGGACGCCATCGCCCCGCGCGACGCCGTCGCATCCGCAGGCACCACCCTGGTGGAGCTGTTCGGTCTCGCCCGCGAGCTGAACACCGCCGCCGAGGGCATCGAGATCGGCCCGTCGCCGACGGACGCAGCGCTTGCTGCGGACATGGCGCTGCCGATCGAGGACCTCGAACTGACGGTCCGCTCGTACAACTGCCTCAAGCGCGAGGGCATCCACTCCGTGGGTGAACTCGTTGCACGCTCCGAGGCCGATCTCATGGACATCCGCAACTTCGGTGCGAAGTCCATCGACGAGGTCAAGGCGAAGCTCGTGGAGCTCGGTCTGTCCCTGAAGGATTCCCCTCCAGGCTTCGACCTTGCCGCCCGCGCCGCAGCCATCGAAGAGGACGACGCCCCCTTCGGCGACGAAGAGGTCTAAAACGCTATCGATCCGCCCGCCACTTTGACGAGGGCGGGACGGACACCTAATGAGGAGAAAGAATCATGCCCACACCCACTAAGGGCCCACGCCTCGGTGGCGGTCCGGCGCACGAGCGCCTGATGCTCGCCAACCTGGCCGCCTCACTGTTCGAGCACAAGCGCATCACCACCACGGTGACCAAGGCCAAACGGCTTCGCCCCTACGCCGAGCGTCTCATCACGTTCGCGAAGAAGGGCGATCTCGCGTCGCGTCGTCGCGTCCTCGGTGTCATCAGCAGCAAGAGCATCGTCCACGAGCTGTTCACGGACATCGCGCCTGCTGTCGCCAACCGCGAGGGCGGCTACACCCGCATCACGAAGATCGGCAACCGCAAGGGCGACAACGCCCCCATGGCTGTCATCGAACTCGTGCTGGAGCCGATGTCCGCCAAGCAGTCCGTAGTCGCCGAGGCCGAGCGCGCAGCGTCGGCCCCCGCAGCTGCAGCAACGCCGGTCGCCGGAGCACCCGTCGAATCGCCGGAGTCCGCTGACTCCGTCGACTCGGTGGATTCCGTCGAGTCCGCTGACTCGGTCGACTCCGTCGATTCGGCTGAGTCGGCCGAATCGGCTGCTTCCGCCGAGGAGGTCGCCGCCGAGGAGACCACCATCGATGCTGAAGAAGGCACCGACGAGGTCGTCGTCGTCGAGGGCGTCGTGGAGGACGAGAAGAAGTAATTCTTCCCGTTTGACGCACGCCATGACACCGCTCGAGCCCGCCGTCCCTGCGAGGGACGGCGGGCTCTTGCGTGTCCGGCTCGACCTCGCCTACGACGGCTCCCTGTTCTCCGGCTGGGCCCTCCAGCCAGGGCTCATCACTGTTCAGGGAGTGCTCGAGGACGCCCTCTTCACGCTCCTTCGCCGGCAGGCCCGCCTCACCGTGGGTGGCCGGACCGACGCCGGGGTCCATGCGCGTGGGCAGGTGGCCCATGTGGATCTCACCCGGGCCGAATGGGAGTCGATGAGTCGCGGACGGAACGTGGATCCGGCCGGGGCCCTCCTGCGGCGGCTGACCGGTACCATCAACCGCGTGCTCACCGACGGCGTGACCGGGCGTGGCCGGTCCGTGAGGAACTCGGTGCCCGCCGTCGTCGTCCGGTCCACCGCCCTGGCGCCCGAGGGCTTCGACGCACGCTTCTCGGCGCTCTGGCGCCGCTACAGCTATGCCATCGCAGACACGGCGACCGGCCAGGACCCCCTCCGCCGCCACACCACGCTCTGGCACCCCGCGCCCCTCGACGTGGCGCTCCTCAACGAGGGTGCCACGCACCTTCGCGGGATGCAGGACTTCGCCGCGTTCTGCAAGCCACGCGAGGGTGCCACGACCATCCGGGAACTGCAGCGCTACGAGTTCAGGCGCGGGCACGACGGCGTCATCACCGCGACCGTGCAGGCCGACGCGTTCTGCCACAACATGGTGCGCGCCCTGATCGGCTCGACCCTGCGCGTCGGGTCCGGTGAGATGCCTCCGGTATGGCTCGCCGAACGGCTGGCCGCCCGCCTCAAGGACGCCCGGTCCATCCTGGCCGCGCCGCACCCGCTCGTGCTGGAGGAGATCGCCTACCCCGGCGGGGACGACCTCGCGGCGCGGGCAGGGCTCACCCGTGCACGGCGCCACGCGGGACACCTCGCTGCGCCCGCGGCGGCTGTGGACTCCTCGGACGAATCCGACGCGTAGCCGGACAACGACGAGTCGGCCGGCCAGGTGCACAGCCAGGTGTACAGCTAGGCCAGGAGGACGAAGCTCGCGAACGCGGCGACCAGCATGCCGGGTCCGAACGGGAACGTCGAGCCGCGCGAGCCGCGGCGGAACAGCAGCACCGCGAGTCCGGCCAGGCCCCCGAGCAGGAACCCTCCCAGGAGCGTGCCGAGCCATGCCGTGTAGCCGGCCCACCCGCCGAAGAGGCCGAGGACGGCCGCGAGCTTCACGTCGCCCATCCCCATGCCTGCGGGGTTGATGAGCGCGAGGACGAGGTACACGGCAAACAGCGCAGCAGCTCCTGCGGCGGCGCCGAGCAGGCCGCTCCACTCACCGCTCGCCCCTGCCGCGACCAGCAGCAGGGGGACGGCCACGGCCAGGAAGCGCACGAGGACGGCGTTCGGGAGCAGCTTGGACCGGGCGTCGATGGCCGCAAGCAGCACGCCGAAGGCTGCCAGGCACCCCACGAGCGGCAGCGTCCACCACTCGGCCGCTGCCAGTCCGCCCGCGCCGGCGAGCACGCCCGCCAGCAGCGCGAGGGGGAGCCGAACCCGCCCCGGGAGGACCGTGCGCGGGTCCCGGCCGGCGAGGGAGAACAGCGCGGAGGCGAGGGCGGCGCTGAGGACGGCCGTGACCAGTGCGGGGATCACCTAGATGGAATCTTCCAGGCTGCCCTGCTGGGCACGCGAGACGTCCCCGTTGACGGGCAGCGTGACGGTGAAGCGGCTCCCCTTGCCGGGCGAGCTCACGCAGTGGATCGAGCCGCCGTGGCTCTCGACGATCGACTTGGTGATGGCCAGCCCCAGGCCCGCCCCGTCGATGTCCGTCCGGCGCGCAGCGGGCGTGCGGTAGAACCGGGAGAAGACCTGGCGGGCCTCCTGCTCGGTCATGCCCATGCCGCGGTCGTCCACGTGGAGGCGGATCTCGGATTCGGTCTCCTCGGCGCGGACGATCACGAGGCCGCCGTCGGGGGAGTACTTGATGGCGTTGGAGAGCAGGTTGTCGAGTACCTGGGAGATCCGCAGCGGGTCGATGAGCGTCCAGAGCGGGCTGAGGGCGTCCGTCCGGAGCCTCACCCCGTTCTTCTGCGCTCGGAGCCGGTTGGTGCGCACGCTCATCTCGATCACGGCCGCGAGGTCCACGGGGCGCGGGTGGACCCTCACGCGGTCGCCCGCGGTGGACAGCAGGTCCGCGACGAGGTGGAGCACGCGCTCCGCGTTCCGGCCCGCGACGTCGACATAGCCGGCGAGGTGGGCGGGCAGTCGGTGGTCGTCCTCCAGGACGAGTTCCAGGTAGCCCAGCACCGAGGTCAGCGGGGCGTGGAACTCGTGGGAGATGTTCGAGATGAACGTGTCCTTGGCGGTCACCGCCTCGACCAGTTCGGTGACGTCGCTGCAGGCGATCAGGGCGCCGGCGATCCCGCCGTCGGCATCCTTGATGGGTCGGGCCGCTGTCGAGAGTGCGCGCTGTGCGTCCCCGTCGCCCACCCAGACGAGCTGGTCCGCGAATGTCTCTCCCCTGAGGGCGCGGTGCACCGGGCGCCGGTCCAGGGGCAGCGGCGTGACGCGGTCCGGTCCGAACACGAGGGTGTCGTGTCCTGCGTCGTCGGGGCCTGCCGAGAGCCGGTTGAACAGCTCCTGCTGCCGGTTCGTGAGCGTGGTGGTGCCGTGGGCGTCGACGGCGGTGAGGCCGACGTCGACGGTGTTCAGGATCGCGGTCAGGACCCGCTCGCGATCGATGGCGGCTTGCAGGAGGCGGTTGAGCTCGCGGTCCTTGCGCTCGATGTCGGCCTGGCGTGCCTCGGCTTCGGCGCTCATCACCTGGATGGTGACGCCGATGCAGAGCATGAGGATGGGCAGCAGCAGGGCGCCCACGTACGAGGTCGGCCGGTCCGGCTGGAAGGAGCCCACGAGGGGCCACACGGTGATGAGGAGGGAACCGGCCGCGGTGCATGCGAGGGCCGCCCAGGTGGGCAGCGGGGAGCGCATGAGCCAGAGGACGGGGAAGATCGCGAGGACACCGAGCGCCGGCTGGATGTCCGTCGCGCCGGTCCGAAGCAGGGCGATCGCGACGAAGTCGAGGACCGGGACGACGAGCACGGCGCCGCGCGGCAGTTCGTCCCACGGGACGACGACACACAGGGCCGCCAGGACCAGGATCAGGAAGAAGCCCTGCTCGTACGTCCGGTTGGACATCAGTCCCGGCCGCAGGACCGGGGCCGTGACCGACATGACGACGACGACGAGGGTGAGGGGGACCTGGCAGAGGATCCCCGCACGGCCGATGCTCAGGCTGGACGTCGTCGCGCGCAGCCATGACGCGCTGGAACTCCTAGCCATGCACGAGCCAGGGGACGGGAGAACTCCACATGCTGAATGACTTTCCGACGCTGAGACCTACGTACTGCCCTCATTATGTCGCTCTCCCCGCGTTTTGCACGCCCATCCGGGATAATTCGTGCGGGCAACCGGGCAGAATGGATGCCATGACGAGTCGAACGGACCTCACCGCAGGTCGGATGGGGACGGATACCGAATGAGCGATCCGGGAGTGGCAGTCGTCATCGAGGACGATGCCGATGTGCGGAACCTGGTCGGGGCGGTGCTGCGGCAGTCGGGCTTCGACGTCCAGGTGGCACCGAACGGGAGAGCCGGCGTCGAGCTGGTGCGTACGCACGACGCCACCGTGGTGACGGTGGACGTCGGTCTGCCGGACATCGACGGGTACGAGGTGCTGCGGCGCATCCGCGGCTTCAGCAACTGCTACGTGGTGATGCTGACGTCACGCGGCGACGAACTGGACACGCTCACCGCCCTGCAGTCGGGCGCGGACGACTACCTGACGAAGCCGTTCCGCCCCCGGGAACTGCGGGCGCGGATCGCGGCGATGCTGCGGCGTCCGCGCGCCGTCCCGGAGCCCGCCGCCGAGGTCACTGCTCCGGCGCCGTCGGAGGGTGCGCCGCTCCCGGTCAGCGAGCCGTCATCGGTGATCGAGCACAACGGACTGGCCCTGAACGCCTCCGCGCGCACCGTGGTGGTCGATGGACGAGACCTCCCGCTGACACGCAGCGAGTTCGACCTGCTCAACGAGATGCTGAAGAGCAGTGGCGCGGTGAGGACGAAGGCGGACCTCGTGCGGGTCGTCCGCGGCGACTACTACGGCGAGGACACGTACATCAGCGACTCGGACGAGCGCGCGATCGAGGTTCATATCGGCAACCTCCGGCGGAAGCTCGACGAGGATCCGAAGAACCCCCGCTGGCTGCAGACCGTGCGCGGCGTCGGCTACCGTCTGACCCCGGCTCGCGTCTGACGGCTGCCTGACGGCTTGTCTGACGGGCTGGGGCTCGGGCCGCCTGCTCAGACGGCCAGGTATCCGGCCTCGAGCTCGTCGATCGTATCCAGACCGCAGCGCTCGATGCAGGGGAGCGCGCGACGTGCGGCATCGAGATCGGCCGAGGTGACGGCTGCCTCGAAGGTCGCGGCGAGAGCCGACAACCGCTCGGCACCCACCATGACGGAGGAGTTGCGGAGGCTGAGCGCCGCCTCGAGGGCCGCGGGCAGGTCCTGGTCGCCGACAGAGCGCGTCAGCCGGAGGTAGCGGTCCCCGAAGCCCGTGATGTAGTCGCGGGCGAAGGCCCGTACCGGCCGCGGGTCGGTGAACTGGCCCTCGAGCTGGGACAGGACGGCAAGGTCGACGAGCGGCAGGGCGGGCGGGGCGGTAGTCGGAAGCACCGTTCCAGCGTACGACGCCCCTCTGACCGTCAGCCGGGAATCGCCACGCGGCAATCCCGCGGTTGCTTGTGGAGGCAGGACGTGTTTTCCGAGTAGGAATCGCTCATCGGCCGGCGAACGTATCCATGACGTTGAGTGCGGCCGGACCGAGGATGACGATGAACAGCACCGGGAAGATGAACAGCAGGAGGGGGAAGAGCACCGCGACCGGGAGCTTCATCGCCTTCTCCTCCGCACGTTGGCGCCGCTTCACGCGCATGACCTTCGCCTGGGTCCGCAGCACACCGGACAGGGCGATGCCGTAGGCGTCGGCCTGCACGATGGCCTTCACGAAGCTGCGCAGTTCGGGGATGGTGCTGCGGTCCGCCATCGCGAGGTAGGCCTCCCGCCGGCTGCGTCCCACCTGCATGTCCTGCAGCGTCCGCACCAGCTCGTCGGCCAGGGGTCCCTTCCCGGTCTCCCCGGCGCGCTGCATGGCACTCTCGAACCCCAGGCCCGCTTCCACGGAGATCAGCATCTGGTCCAGCGTGTTGGCCAGTTCCAGGGCCATGGCCTTCTGGCGTTCCTGCCCCTTGCTGTAGAGGAGGAGGTCCGGCACGAAGTAGCCGAGGAGCGTCACGAAGATCGAGAGCAGCACGAAGAGTTTGCTGGGGTTCGACTGCACGAGCAGGATCCCGGCCAGGCCACCGGCGAGACCGAGCAGCGGCTTGGCGGTGAGGACCTTGGCCAGCGGCATCGATGCAGGACGGCCCGCGAGGGCCAGCAGGCGGTCGAGTTTCAGGACGTACGCCTGCGGGGTGAGACGCCGGCCCAGCCGGAGGAGGGGATTCGGGCGCTCTGCAGCGGCGACGCCCAGCCCCACCCCCTGGTTGAGGTTGTGCTGCACGGTCCGGCGCATCCGGGCGTCGGAGGTGAGCAGGGACCAGGTGAAGTAGCCAATGGGGGCCGAGGTGAGCAGGAGCGAGGCGAGCAGGGTCGGGTCCATGACGGTGTCCTCAGAACTTCAGGTCGATGATCTTGCGGAGCCAGAGCCCGCCGATGGTCATCATGACGGCGGCGACCCCGAGCATGACCCAGCCCATGGGCTTCGTGAACAGCGGGTCGACGTAACCGGGACTGACCACGGTGAGGATCAGCGCGATGCCGAAGGGAAGCGCCCCGAGGATGTAGGCCGAGAACTTGCCCTCCGCGGCGAGCGCCCGGATATGTCCCTTGATCTCGGTGCGCTCGCGGATGGTGTGGCCCACCTGGTCGAGCACGTCGGCGAGGTCACCACCCACCTCGCGGTTGATCTGGATGGCCTGGGCGATCCAGGCGAAGTCCTCGTTCTGCATCCGGTGCGAGGTATCCATGAGCGCGGCGAGGAGATCCTTGCCGAGGCTTGTCTCGGCGACGATCCGGCGCATCTCCTCCGACGTCGGGCTGTCCGCCTCCGTGGCCGCGGCGTCGATCGCCCGCAGGATACTGTGACCCGCCCGCAGGCCTCCGGTGAGCAGTTGCAGCGTGTCGCCGAGCTGTGAGTCGAAGCGGCGACGCCGTCGTCCCGTCCGGAAGGACACCACCAGGTGCGCGACGGCGGGGGAGAGCAGGAACAGGAGGACGCCGACGATGGGCGCGAGCAGCGCCCACCCCAGCAGGAGCCCTGCGATCCCGCCGAAGACCACGAGCAGGTAGACCTCGGCCTGGCTGATTCGAATGCCCGCCGTCTCGAGGACGTTCTGGTTCAGGAAACGCATGGGGTGCCGGCGCAGGTACGCGTCCATGGCACGGCCGGCAGCACCGGCGAACCGTGAGAGCTGCGAGTTCTGCTGCTGGAGAGGTGGCCGGCGCCGGTCCAGCGGCACGGGCGACTGCGCCGGCCGGAGTGCCACGAGCACCAGGACGATCGCGCCGATCACCAGGGCGGCGCCGGCGACGAGGAGGAGGGTCATGCGGCTACCGTCCGCGCAGCGGCGCGGACCCGAAGACGGCGGGTGACACCGTGATCCCCATGTCCTCGAAGCGCTCCATGAAGCGCGGACGGATGCCCGTGGGGACGGGCCGTCCGAGGAAGCGCCCCTTCTGGTCCACGCCGGCCGAGTAGTCGAAGACGAAGGCGTCCTGCAGCGTGACGACGTCGCCCTCCATGCCCTGCACCTCGGTGACGTGCGTGATGCGCCGGCTGCCGTCGCGGAGGCGCGAGATCTGCACCACGAGGTTGACGGCGGACGCCAACTGTTCGCGGATGGCGCGGAGCGGCAGGTCCATGCCCGCCATGAGCACGAGGGTCTCGAGGCGCGCCACGGCGTCCCTCGGTGAGTTGGCGTGCACCGTGGACAGCGAGCCGTCGTGGCCGGTGTTCATGGCCTGGAGCATGTCGAGGGACTCGCCGCCGCGCACCTCGCCGATGACGATGCGGTCGGGCCGCATGCGGAGGGAGTTGCGGACGAGGTCGCGGATGGACACGGCGCCCTTGCCCTCGGTGTTCGGCGGGCGGCTCTCGAGGCGCACCACGTGCTGCTGCTGGATCTGGAGTTCGACGGCGTCCTCGATGGTGACGATGCGGTCGTCTTCGGGCAGAAAGGATGACAGCACGTTGAGCAGGGTGGTCTTCCCGGTGCCCGTGCCGCCCGAGACGATGATGTTGAGCTTCGCCTTCACGCAGGCGTCGAGCAGTTCGGCCATCTCCGGGGTGAGCGTGCCGAAGTCGATGAGGTTCTGGACCGTCAGGGGAACCTTGCTGAACTTGCGGATGGTCAGCGACGAGCCGTTGACCGCGAGCGGGGGGATGACGGCGTTGACGCGTGAGCCGTCCTCGAGCCGCGCGTCGACGAAGGGTGAGGACTCGTCGATGCGGCGGCCCACCTTGGAGACGATGCGCTCGATGACGCGGCGCAGGTGTTCCTCGGAGCTGAACCGGGAGTCGCTGAGCGTCAGCTTGCCCTTCTGCTCGACGTAGATCTGGTCCATCCGGTTGACCATGATCTCCGTGACCGAGGCGTCGTCGAGGAGTCGCTGGAGCGGGCCGAACCCGAGGACGTCGTCGGCGACGTCCTGGATGAGGCGGCGCCGTTCGTCGGGGCTGAGCGGCACCTGCTCGGCGTCGATGATCTGGCTCAGCTCCTCCCGCGCGACGACCTTCAGGTCCTCCTCGGTGATGGAGGTGTCGCTCGCGCGGGTGCCCATGCGCTCGAAGAGGGCGGCGGCGGCGCGCTGCTTGAGGCCCGCGAAGACATCCACCTTTGCGCTGCCAGGCTTCTCGGGTGCGTCGCGGACGACGGCGGGCGCGAGGGTCTTCGGACGTGGCTCGGGCGTCGCGGCGGGAGAGTCGGACTCGACGACTGCGGGTGCAGGGGCGAGGCCCGCAGCCTGGATACGCGCGGAGAGGTTCATCGGACCACCACACGGCGGTGCAGCTTCTTCTGCGACCTCGCACGCCATTCGTGGTCGAACCGCTGTACGAGCTCGGTGAGGCTCTTCGTCGCGGGGTCGCGGACCTTGTCCTGGAGGAGGGGGACGCCGCGGTTCGTCGCGAGGGTGATGGCCCGTGAACGGGGGATGGACACGTCGACGGGCGCGTTCAGGGTCGCCTCGATGTCCTCCACCGAGAGCCCCGTCTTGGTGTCGGCGAAGTTGAGGACCACGTGGCGGGTCTCGGGCAGGAGATTGAGCTTCTGCAGTACATCTAGTCCCGTGCGCAGGCCGCGGACGCTCGGCACGTCCATGCCGGTCACCCAGACGGCGTCGGTGCACTGCTCCAGCGCGGCGAGGCTCGGCTCGGTGAGCCCGGGGCCGGTGTCGACGACGACGTAGCGGAACTCCATCGCGAGCTGCTGGATCAGGCGGGTCACCTGGGCCGAGGAGACGCGGTCGGCGTCGGCGGGGTTCTTGGGGCCGCAGAGGGCGTAGATCCCTGAGGGGTGCGGGGTGAGGAAGGCCTTGAGGACCATCGAGTCCTGGGTGGCAGCACCCGTGACGGCGTCGAGCACGGAGTACTCGGGGTTCAGGTAGAGGCCCGTGCCGACGTCGCCGAACTGGAGGTCGAGATCCACGATCACCACGCTCATCGGGGCGAGCTTCCCGAGGCCGACGGCCAGGTTGGTGGAGACCGTCGTCTTGCCGACGCCACCCTTCGGGGAGAAGACCCCGATGACGAGGCCGCTCTGCTGCTCGCGGGGTTGCTGTGCGCCGGTGCGCTGGCGCGTCGCGAAAGCCTGGCAGGCGCGTTCGAGCTGGGCGCGGATACTCGCGATGTCCGCCAGTGGGGAGAGGATGTCGCGGACGCCGGCGCGCATCGCCTGCAGGGCGATGTCCGGGTGGTCGTCATGCACGAGCACGACGCTGATCTCCGGGAAGGTCACGTCCACGACGAGGGCGAGGCGCAGCGCTTCCTCGATGGCGATGCCCGGCCCGAAGACCAGCACCTCGGGCCGCTCCAGCCCCAGCTGGTCGAGGACGGGCGTCGGATCTCCGCTGAGGACGCTTGCGGGCAGGCTTTTCACGTGGCCCTGCAGCCCACCTGCGACGGCGTGGCGGACCTTCTGCTCGAAGTCCGAGCTGGGGGTGATCAGGACGAATCTGCTCATCGGTACAGTTCCTTGTTCTGGACGATGGGGGAGTCTCCCTCGACCGTCTCGGCCGTTTCCTTGCTCAGCCACAGGCTGGCGTTCTGGTTCGCGTGCACGATTCGCGTCGCCTGGGCGGTGTCGACGGCGATGGTGAGCATGAGGGACCCGCTGGGCAGCGCCTCGGCTTCGGCGCGTGCCTGCGCCTCGGGGTCGGCGGCGGGGTCGGCGGCGACGGCGGTGGGGGCGCGCTGCACGGAGGTGACGAGGATCTTGTGGAGGGCGAGTTTCGTCGTAGGGACGTCCGGCGCCTCCTCGAGACCTCCCGATTCCAGGGAGATGAAGACACCCACGGTGTCACCGGGGGCGATCTTCCCGCCGACGGCGCGGTCGGGTTCGATCGTGAAGGAGACTTCCTGCAGGCCTTCAGGGACGTCGACACTGCCGGCAGTTGCGGCGTCGTCGGGGTCGACGAGGCGCTCGGCGAGCAGTTGCTCGCCGGGCATCAGGTCCACGGCCGTGACTTTGCCCCCCGAGGCTTCCAGATCCTTGAGCGCGGACGCACCGACCGCGGTGGCCGGCAGGGCCTTGGTGGTGAGGAACGGCTGAAGCTCCTCGGAGGGCGTCCCTGCAGGCACCGCGGTGGCCACCACCAGGACATCCACCGGGTCGAGGCCCTGCACTGCACGTGCTTCGGCGCCCTGCGCATAGCCGAACAGCATCAGGGCTCCGACGAGCGCGAGGACGACGGCGGCGACGCCGGCCAGGAGACGGGATTTCATAGAGTTGCTTCCCTGATAATCGTTTAGAGGACGGGCCGGACGATGGTGACTCCGCCATTGGTGACGGGTCCCAGCGTGTATCCGTCGGCTAGAGAGACGTACTTGACGAACTTGCCGATGATTCCGCGGCAGCTCCCATTGCAGGTCTGGGTCACGCCGCCGTCGGTGACGCTGCTCCGGAAGGTCATGGGGAGCGAGTTGTTGCCCGAGAAGGCCCAGCCCTTCACGTCATAGGCGGCGAAGTAGACCAGGTGGTATTGCGCACCGCTGCCGGTGCCTGTCACCCGGTCGAAGACCGGAAGGAGGAGCGTGACGGTCTCGCCCGCAGTGAGGTCCGCTGCCCAGCTGTTGAGGACGGTGTTGCAGTTGCTGGGACCATCGTTACCGGTATCGCTGCCGGCGATCTGCACTGTGATGTCGATGAAAGCGCCACACTGGCCGGGTGATTGTGGCAGCCAGCCGAAGCCACCAGGTACAGCGGCTCCGGACGGACCGTAATTACAGTCCGGGTTCGCGTTGTCACCGTGGGACTGGAGCAGCTGCAGCGAGCCTCCGACCTGGCCCTGCACCTGGCAGATGGAGAACGTCAGCGGGAAGGGTGCGGTGCCCTTCGTCGGACTGCCCCAGACTGCACTGGACGTCGCAGTGACCTCGCTGGAGCTGATCCCCAATACGTTGGCGAAGACGAGTGACATCCGATTCGGAGTTCCACCTGCTTCCTGAGCGCCCGCGGTCACCGTCACCTTGCGACCGGGAATATCCAGGTTGATCTGCTTGATGTTCGTACGTGCGTCGAGCGCGTTCTGGTTGGCAAGACTCGACGCGAGGGTCGAGGTGGTTGAGCAAGTCGTGTCGGCCGGATCAGCGGCGCATTTCTGGGCGACGGCGTAGGCGGCGGCGTCGGCGCCGTTCTGCAGTTGTGCACGCTCAGAGACCATCATGCCTACGTCGATTGCGAGCGCCGCGAAGCCGAGAAGGACGACCATGAGGAGAGCGACCAAAATGCTGACGGCGCCCTGTTCACGGCCTGAAACATTGATACTTTCGCGACGTGTCACCCCCCGCACAGCATGACCGCCTTGCCGGTCATCGAGAAGGGGCCAGCGATGTTCGTCATGGTGCTCAGGGAGTAGGAGATCGTCACGGTAGCGGTGCCTCCTACTGGGCACCGGTCCCCGGAGGTCGCTCCGGGGACCGAGATCGTGACGTTAGGGGTTGCCAAGGGCGGATTCAGCGTTCCGGCGGCCCCGACGGCCGAGTTCTTTGCCAGCGGTTCATTCTTTGAGATCGCCATGACTCGGACGCCCTCACGGGCCGCATTGGTTAGCGTGGCCTGCACATTGAAGGCTCGCCCGAACTCCATGATGCCCAGGAGCAGAAAGATGAGGACCGGCAGAAGTAGTGCCATTTCTACAGCCGCCGCTCCTCTTTCAGCTTTCGTGCTCACGTTGCTCCTGGCCATGGTTTGTGACGGACGTGATGGTGGCAGTCAAAGGCGGACGCCACCATCACGGGAACTCGATCTAGGCGCAGGTGCCGGTTGTCGCCGGAGCAACCGCTGCCGTATAGGTCTTTCCGTTGACGCTGCACTGAGCCTTTGAGAAGGTTTCCTTCAGTCCGCCGCCGAGCAGCGTGACTGCCGCGATGATGACGACGGCGATGAGGGCGACCATGATGCCGTACTCGACGGCGGTGGCGCCGTCTTCCTTGCGGACCAGGCGGGGGAGGAGGTGCATACGGGTGTCGGATACGAGGAACATGGAGGGACTCCTGAAGGGACGGTTCGAGGTGGCTGACCCAGCGCCAGCGCTGCCAGAAAGCTAGCAATGCGAACACGCAGGAAACCGGGTTTGCCCTGATCCTGACCGAACATTCACAAACCTGCACCGACTCTGCAGGCGCCCTGCGCAGAACCTGCGCTCGCGCTGCCTCGGACAGGGCGAAGCGCCGGAGGCCGCGATCAGGCCGGCGCCTTGGCCGACGAGGGACCGTGCGAGCTGCCGGCCAGGACCGCTCCGACGTCGTCGCCGGCCGCTTTTGACCCGCCCCAGTACGGCAGGCTATCCTTGGGAGTCGTTGTGCGTGTCCCTTCTCGATACGTCTGCGCCCTTCGGAGCGGTTCAGTTGCAGAACCACCTGGCCCGGGGGCGGAGCCGAGATTCACGGGATGACTGGTCGTATTTCAGCCCTCACCTGAAGTTCCGGTAACGCATGAATAAGCTGAGCCCGCGGGTACGGAGGATTCCGTGATCACGGGCGACACCGAAATAGAAACGAAGGCCATAACCGTGCGTACGTACACCCCGAAGCCAGGCGACATCAACCGCCAGTGGCACGTAATCGATGCAACCGACGTCGTCCTCGGCCGTCTTGCCAGCCAGACCGCAATCCTGCTCCGCGGAAAGCACAAGCCGACCTTCGCTCCCCACATGGACATGGGCGATTTCGTCATCATCATCAACGCTGAAAAGGTAGCCCTCACCGGCTCCAAGCTCGAGCAGAAGCGCGCCTACCGCCACTCGGGTTACCCGGGCGGCCTGAAGTCGACCACCTACGTGGAACTCCTGGACAAGAACCCGGAGCGCGCAGTCGAGAAGGCCATCCGTGGCATGCTCCCCAAGAACTCGCTGGCTGCACAGCAGATCGGCAAGCTGAAGGTCTACCGCGGCGCCGAGCACCCCCACGCCGCGCAGCAGCCCAAGACATACGAAATCACTCAGGTCGCCCAGTAGTCCTGGCCACCAGTACTAAAAAATCACTTCAAGGAGAACCGTGGCTGAGAACACTGAAGAGCTGAATGAACCCACTGAGGAGCTCACGAGCTACACCTCGGAGTCCACCGAAGGCGGCGAGACCGCCGTCAAGGAGCGTCCCGCGCTGACCGTCGGCGGCGGAGCCGTCGGACGCCGCAAGGAAGCCGTCGCCCGCGTGCGCCTCGTCCCCGGCACCGGCAAGTGGATCGTCAACGGGCGCGAGCTCGCCGACTACTTCCCGAACAAGCTGCACCAGCAGGAAGTCAACGACCCGTTCAAGCTCCTCGAGCTCGACGGCGCCTACGACGTCATCGCCCGCATCCACGGCGGTGGACCTTCCGGCCAGGCCGGTGCACTCCGCCTCGGCGTCGCGCGCACGCTGAACGAGATCGACCGCGAGAACAACCGCCCCGCCCTCAAGAAGGCAGGCTTCCTGACCCGTGACGCCCGCGTCATCGAGCGCAAGAAGGCCGGTCTCAAGAAGGCACGCAAGGCACCGCAGTACTCCAAGCGCTGATCCTTCGAGGACACGCGCAGATGCCCGTCCGGGCTCCCCGGGCGGGCATCGTGCTTTAACCTGTTCAAAGCCGGCCCGAGCGGTCCCATGTTCTGCACTTAGGATGATCACGATGAGCAAGTTATTCGGAACCGACGGCGTGCGGGGTCTGGCCAATGGCCTGATCACGGCGGAACTGTCCCTCCAGTTGGCCCAGGCGGCCGCTGTCGTCCTCGGCCACAACGCCGCGGACGGACGCCGCCCCACCGCCGTCATCGCCCGTGACCCCCGCATCAGCGGCGAGTTCATCGCGGCCGCCGTCGAGGCCGGGCTCGCCAGTTCCGGCGTCGACGTGTACGACGCCGGGGTCCTGCCCACGCCGGCAGCGGCGTTCCTCGTGGCCGACCTCGGCGCCGACTTCGGCGTCATGATTTCCGCCTCCCACAACGCCGCCCCCGACAACGGCATCAAGTTCCTCGCGCGGGGCGGCAACAAGCTCAGCGACGCCCTCGAGGACGCCATCGAGGACGAGATGGCGCGGCCCCGACTGCGCCCCGTGGCGGGCGACGTGGGACGCATCCAACGCTTCGCCGACGCCGAGGACCGTTACGTGGTCCACCTCCTCCAGACCCTCCCGCACCGCCTCGACGGACTCAAGGTGGTCCTCGACTGCGCCCACGGCGCGGCAAGCGGTTGCTCGCCCGAGGTCTTCAGGGATGCCGGCGCGGACATCGTCGTCATCGGCGCGGACCCCGACGGCATCAACATCAACGACGGCTACGGGTCCACGCACCTCGAGAAGCTGCAGGCGGCCGTCCTCGAGCACGGTGCGGACCTCGGCATCGCCCACGACGGCGACGCCGACCGGTGCCTCGCCGTCGACCACGAGGGGACGATCGTGGACGGCGACCAGATCATGGCGGTGATGGCGCTGGCCATGAAGGACGTCGGGAAGCTCAAGGACGACACCCTCGTGGCAACCGTGATGAGCAACCTGGGGCTCAAGATCGCGCTACGCGAAGCGGGCATCACCATTAGGGAGACCGGTGTGGGCGACCGCTACGTGCTCGAGGGCATGCGCGACGGCGGCTACAGCCTCGGCGGCGAGCAGTCCGGCCACGTGATCTTCGCCGACCACGCCACCACGGGCGACGGCGTCCTCACCGGACTGCAGCTGGCGTCCCGTATCGCCGGCACCGGCAAGACCCTGAAGGAACTCGCCGCCGTCATGACGAAGCTCCCTCAGGTGCTCATCAACGTCAAGGGCGTGGACCGCGGCGCAGCGAACACCGACGAGGGTGTGCAGGACGCCGTCCGCGAGGCCACGGCCGTGCTCGGCGAGACCGGACGGGTGCTGCTGCGCCCCTCGGGCACGGAGCCCGTGGTGCGCGTCATGGTCGAGGCCGCAGATCAGGCCACCGCGCAGCGCATCGCCGAGGGCCTCGCCGCGACCGTGCAGCAGAGGCTGTCCCTGGCCCCGGTCGCCTGACCCAATGTGACCTGCCCGCCGGGCACTACCCTGCGGCTCCGTGTGCCGTCCACGGCACGACGACGATCTGCGCTTCCGCCGGGAGCTCCACTCCCTCGGAGGTGCTGAAGGCCATCGGCAGGCCCCGGGCGGTCGGCCAGTCGATGCTGTCCGTGACCTGGACGTGGACGTGCGGCTGGGTGCTGTTCCCCGAGTTCCCGCACTCGCCGATCACCTCACCGGCTTGCACGCGGTCCCCGACGCCGACGCGAAGCGACGTGCGGCGAAGGTGCGCGACCAGCACGAAGGGCCCGTCCGTGCGCAGCGCGATGACCACGTGGTTACCGGCGATGGCGCCCGCCCCACGCCGGAGGCGCTGCGCCTGACCGGCCGCATACGGCAGCAGCGCCAGCTGGGAGCGTCGCGCCGCGTGGTCCTCCTCGCCGTCGTGCGCGCTGACGACGACGCCGCCCACCGGGGCGAGCACCGGCACGCCGAATCCGATGAAGTCCTCCGCAGGCTCCGTGGCCACCAGGCTCCGCCAGGTCCGCGGGGCCGGACGGCCGCCGGCATCCACGGGCACGAGGTCGATCGCGTAGGTGGTCCCCATCAGATCGGTGCCGTGGCTCGGCACCCGACGCGCAGGACTGTTCCGCGCACGGAATCGCCCCTGGAGCGGGTAGCGCAGCAGCACCGGGCCGCCGTCCGACGCGGGATCTCCCATGCGCCCCATTGTCGTCCTCCCGGCGGCGGGGAGCGAGGCCCCGGACGCAGGGGGAGCGCTCGACGGAGGCCGAACCAGGACCCGGCGAAGCGCCGTCAGCCCACGAGGGCGGCACCGCCCCGGACACACGAGGAGACCTGCGCGCGGCACGGCCGGTCGCAGCCCGCAGCGCTCGGGGAGGACGTGGCGAGCAGGCGGGCGACGGCGTCGTCGTACCGAGCCACGGCGATCTCGGCGATCACCGGGCTCGGCAGCAGGGGTGCGCTGACGACGTCGGCGCCTGCCTTGGCCAGCTGATCGTGGAAGTACCCGGGAGCCAAAAGGTAGGACGCGATGGCCACGGGCCCGCCCCGCGACAGGCCGGCGGACACGGCGTCCGGCACGGACGGCCTCGCCTTGGAGCCGAAGCCGGGCCGCACCGGACCGGTCCTGAGTTCCGTGAGGACGGCCAGCACCTCGGCGACGTCCTCCGCAGCGCATGCGTCCGAGGATCCGGCGGCGGCCAGCACGACGGCGGCACCGTCCGCCACGCCCGCCTCTTCGAGGCGCTGCTGCAGCACGCCGGCCAGGCGCGGATCCGGGCCCAGCGGCAACGCCGGGGTGGTGCCGGGCCTGCCGGCCGCCGCCCGCGCGATGTCCACCTTCATGTGGTACCCGACCGAGAGCAGCAGCGGGACGATGACCGCGGGGCGTCCGGGCGGGAGGGAGGCGATGACGTCCACGAGGTCGGGCTCCTGGACGTCGACGTAGGCCTCGATGACGTCCAGCTCGGGTCGAAGAGCCGCGATGCCGGCCCGGACGGCGTCTATCTCACGGCGTCCCTGCGCGTTGTCGGTGCCGTGCGAGCACGCGATGAGCACAGGTGTCCCGGAGGGCGCGAGGTGCTCGGTCATGGAAGCCATTGAAGCATCGACCGGACGGCGGGCCGAAGCGCCGCGGGCTCAGGGAGCAAGGCCCACCTCGACCATGCCGGCGACGCACCTGACCGGGAACGCCCGCAGCCCGGCGCCACCGGAGAGGCAGGCGCCGGTGGAGAGGTCGTACACCTCCTTGTGCAGGGGCGAGGCGATGGTCGGAGCCGCGCCGCGGGAGCCGACGATGCCGCGGGCCATGACGGCGGCGCCGGTGCGGGGGTCGATGTTGCCGACGGCGTGCAGGCTGTTCCCCGGAAGCCGGAACAGGGCGATCTGTTCGGCGTCGACGAGTGCCGCCTCCCCCCAGTACTCCTCGAGGTCGTCGAGTCGGCAGAGCGGGAGCCAGGTGGTCCCGGCCGGGGCAGGACGGTGCAGGATCAGCTCGGTCATGGCGTTCTCCTCGCAGTGGGTCGGCAGGGACGGTCGAAGGTGGCGGTGCCTTACACCTCGAGGCTAGGCACCGCAGGTGTCGCCTGCGTCCCGGCGCTGTTGCGTCGGGGTAACTTCAAGCTCACCGGGCGCGCGGGCGGCCGTGAGCCCGAAGTTAACCTTGCGATACATCCGCGACACACGGGGGACATTGCGCGTTCGTACTCTGGAGCCAGAAGCGGGACCACCAGGTCCGGACGGAAGGCACCCATGAGCGAGACGCGATCATCACGGCCCGCCGAGGGCCCCGCAGGACCTGCCGGGCGGCGCATCGTCGTCGTCGGAGGCGGGCCGGCGGCCCACCGGTTCGTCGAGGCGCTGTGGCGTCGGGGCACGGACGGCCTGCACATCACCGTCCTCACCGAGGAGGTCCATGCCCCGTACGACCGCGTGGCGCTCAGCACTGCCCTCACCGGCGACGTCGATCTCGCGCTCGGTGAGCCGCTCATGTGGCGGGAACCGGCGATCCGCCTCGTCACGGGGGAGCGCGCCCTGCGCCTCGACCTCGCAGCGCGCTGCGTCGTCGGGGCGTCGGGTGCGAGGTACACGTACGACGACGTGGTCCTGGCCACCGGATCCGACGCCGTGCGCCTGCCCCTGACCAACGGCGAGCAGGCTGCCGTGTACCGCACCCTCGACGACGTGCAGTGGCTGCGGACCGAGACGGCCCGGCTGGCGGACGACCTCGGGCGTACCCCGCGGGCGGTCGTCATCGGTGGCGGGCTCCTCGGTCTCGAGGCCGCCGGCGGCCTGCAGCAGCTCGGCGCCGAGTCCACCGTGGTCAATCGCGCCGGCTGGCTCATGAACGCGCAGCTCGACCAGGGAGCCGGTCAGGCACTCGGGCGCCTCATCGCCGCGAAGGGCCTGGGCATCCACTGCGGCGGAGCGCCCACCTCTATCGAGACGGACGACGACGGCCGCGTCACGGCCGTGGGCCTCAGCGACGGCGCCGTGCTCCCCGCGGACCTGGTGGTCTTCGCCGTCGGCATCCGCCCCCGCGACGAACTGGCCCGCGAGGCAGGACTCGAGGTGGCGCCCCGGGGCGGCGTGGTGATCAGCGCCGGCTGCGGGACGACGATGCCCGGCGTGTGGGCCATCGGTGAGGTGGCCAGCTACGAGGGCGTCAGCATGGGGCTGGTGGCGCCCGCGAACGCCATGGCCGAGGTCTGCGCGGACGGCATCCTCGGCGGGGTCTCGACCTTCCCCGGCTTCGATACGGCGACCAAGCTCAAGCTCTCCGGCGTCGAGGTCGCGAGTTTCGGGGATGCGCTTGCCGGGTCCGAGGGCAGCCTGGAGATCGTCTACGCGGACCCCGCCCGCGGGCTCTACCAGAAGCTCGTGGTCACGGACGATGCGAAGACGCTGCTCGGCGGGATCTTCGTCGGCGACGCCGCCCCCTACTCCGCACTCCGGCCGCTGCTGGGACGCGAACTCCCCGCCGAGCCCGGCGCGTACCTCTCGTCCGCGGGCGGCGGGGAGGCACCGCCGTCGGACCTGCCCGACGACGTCATCCTCTGCTCGTGCAACAACGTCACCGCCGGTGCCTGCCGCTCCGCCGTCCACGGTGTCGCCGAGGACGGAACGGCGGGTGGACCCGCGCTCGACATGCCGTCGCTCAAGGCGTGCTCGCGCGCCGGCACCCAGTGCGGCTCCTGCGTCCCGATGCTCAAGAAGCTGCTGGACAGCGAGCTCACGAAGGCGGGCCGGACCGTGTCGCGGGGCCTCTGCGAGCACTTCGCGATGTCGCGGCCGGAGCTCTTCGAGGCCGTCCAGGCGCTCGACCTCGCGTCCTACCAGGACATCCTGCAGCGTTTCGGTGCGGACGACGAGGCGAAGGCCGGTCACGGCTGCGACATCTGCAAGCCCGCCATCGGTTCGATCCTCGCCACCCAGCGCGGCGAATACGTGCTCGACGGCGGCCGTGGCACCCTGCAGGACACCAACGACCGCGCCCTCGCGAACATGCAGCGCAACGGCACCTACTCCGTGGTGCCCCGCATCCCGGGCGGGGAGATCACGCCGCAGAAGCTCGCCGTCATCGCCCAGGTCGCCGAGCAGTTCGGCCTGTACGTGAAACTCACGGGGGCGCTCCGCATCGACCTCTTCGGAGCCCGCCTGGAGCAGCTCCCCGAGATCTGGAAGATCCTGGTGGACGCCGGATTCGAGTCCGGTCAGGCCTATGGCAAGGCCCTGCGGAACGTGAAGTCCTGCGTCGGATCCACCTGGTGCCGGTTCGGCGTGCAGGACTCCGTGGCCATGGCCATCGACCTGGAGCTGCGCTACCGCGGACTGCGGGCACCGCACAAGTTCAAGATGGGCGTCTCGGGCTGCGCCCGCGAGTGCGCGGAGGCGCGCAGCAAGGACGTCGGCGTCATCGCCACGGACCAGGGCTGGAACCTCTACGTGGGCGGCAACGGTGGATTCCAGCCGGCCCACGCACAGCTCCTCGCGCAGGACCTCGACGGCGCGACACTCATCCGCTACATCGACCGCTACCTCATGTACTACATCCGGACCGCGGACCGCATGCAGCGGACGGCCCGCTGGATGGACGACCTCGACGGCGGCCTCGACCATGTACGCGAGGTCGTCGTCGACGACTCGCTCGGTATCGGTGCGGACCTCGAGGCGGCGATGGCACGGCACGTGGAGCACTACGAGGACGAATGGGCCGCGACGCTCAAGGATCCCGACCGTCTCCGGCGGTTCCGCTCCTTCGTCAACGCACCCGACGCCGCGGACCAGTCGATCGTCCTCGTCGAGGAGCGCGGCCAGCGCCGCCCGGCCACACCCGCCGAGATCGAGGCACAGGCACGGCGCACCGGCCTCGGATCATCGATCCCGGTGCGTGCCACGTCCGGGACCCCAGCACTGAGGGAAGGCTGACCATGCAGCTAGAGATCGATCTGGCAGGGCAGCGGGTGGTGGTCGTCGGGGCCGACCGGGCATCACGCAGGGTCGTGGCGCGGTACCGCGCCGCCGGGGCGGACGTCGGACGCGTCGACGGCGCGGGTACCCTGGCCGAGGATGCGCTCGCCGCCACCGACCTCGTGGTCCTCGTGGAGAACGGGGACCAGGACGGACCGGCGTCGAAGGGTGCAGCGACCCCTCGGTGCGGGACCGGTCGATCGATGCCGGCAGGGCGGGACCGGGATGGCGGCGGCGACGCCCTGCGGGATCGATGCCGCCGGGCCGGTGTCCTGTTCACGAGGGAGGCCGCCGCCGTCGGCGCCGGGCACGCGACGCTGATCGGTGGTGGGCCCGGTGCGCTCGGGCTGCTGACGCTGGAGGCCGCGGCAGCACTGCGGGAGGCCGACGTCGTGCTGTACGACAGGCTGGCGCCCACCGAGGCCCTGGCCGAGCTCGCCCCCGCCGCGGAGCTGATCGACGTCGGCAAGCTGCCCGGCCACCACCGGGTTCCGCAGTCCGGCATCAACGACCTGCTGGTCCGGCACGCGCTCGCCGGGCAGCACGTGGTCCGGCTCAAGGGCGGTGATCCCTTCGTCTTCGGCCGCGGCAGCGAGGAGCTCGGCGCGTGCCTCGAGGCACGGGTTCCCTGCCGGGTGGTCCCCGGCGTCAGTTCGGCGATCTCCGTCCCGGCCGCCGCGGGCATCCCGGTGACCCATCGGGGCGTGAGTCACATGTTCACGGTCGTCTCGGGCCATGCTCCCCTCACCGACGACGAGCACCTGCACCTTGCGGGACTCGGCGGGACCGTCGTCGTGCTGATGGGCGTCTCGACGCTTCCGCAGCTGGTCGCCGGTCTCGGCCGTGCCGGCATGCGGCCGGACATGCCCGTCGCCGTCGTCGAGCGCGGCTACAGCGCCTCGCAGCGGACGACGGCGGGGACGCTCTCGACCATCATCACCGCGGCGGGTACCGCGCGTTGCCAGTCACCGGCGGTGCTCGTGATCGGGGAGGTGGTGCGCGTGGGCCTCGACCTGCAGGGCGGCGCCGCGCACCTCGCCCGCCTGACCGCGTCGCTCGCATCATGACGGAGGTCCTGCGCGGCGACCCCGCCGGTGGACAGCTCGCCGGCTTCCGCATCGGCGTGACGTCCGATCGCCGCTCGGGGGACCTGATCGACGCCCTGGAGCGGCGGGGCGCCTCGGTGTTCCATGCGCCCGCCCTGAAGATCGCGCCGATCGCGGAGGACGTGGACCTGCTCTCCGACACCACGGACATGGTCGCGGCCCGGCCCGATCTGTTCATCATCACCACGGCCTACGGCATGCGGCGCTGGTTCGAGGCGGCGGACGCGGCAGGGTTGGGGGACGACCTCCTGGAGGTGCTCGGCGGCGGCCGCATCTACGTGCGCGGCCCCAAGGCCAGGGGAGCGGTACGTGCGGCAGGGCTCGACGACGTGGGCATCAGTTCGGACGAGACCACCGCGACCCTCGTGGACGAGCTGCTGCAGCAGGACCTGGCGGGCCTGACCATCGGCGTGCAGCTGCATGCCTACGCGGACGCCCACCAGTTGGAGCGGCTGCGCTCGGCCGGGGCCACCCTGCTCACCGTCACGCCCTACCGCTGGATCAAGCCGGAGGGGTCCGAGCGGCTTCCACGCCTCATCGACGCCGTGTGCACCGGGCAGCTCGATTGCGTCACCTTCACGAGTGCGCCCGCGGTCGACGCCCTGTTCAGCACGGCCGCGGAGCAGGGCCTCCAGGAGGAGCTGATCGGTCGTTTCCAGCGGAGCGTCGTCGCCGCCGCCGTCGGTCCCGTGACCGCCCAGCCCCTGTTCGACGCCGGGATCGCGCCCATCGTCCCCGAGCGTTTCCGCATGGGCGCACTGATCCGCCTGGTGTGCGATCACCTCGCCGAGCATCACGTGGATCAGCTCGCCACGCGTGCCGGGTACGTCGAGGTGCGGGGACGGGCCGTGCGTGTCGACGGGGTGCAGGTGGATCTCGCCCCCGCGCAGCTCGTGCTGTTCAAGGCGCTGATGTCCGCGCGCGGTGCCGTGCTCGGCCGCGATGCCCTGACGAACCTGCTCGACCACACGGGGGCCGGCCACGCACTGGACATGAACGTGAACCGGTTGCGGAAATGCCTGCCGGATCCACGGTTGGTCGAGACGGTGGTCAAGCGCGGTTACCGGCTCCACGTGTAGGCCCGCCCGTCCCCACGGCTCCTCACGGGGCGACCGGTGCGACCGGTGCGCCCGCCACGGCGAAGTGCTGCTCGATCACGGCCCGGATGTCGTCGTGGCAACCTCCGCAGCCCGTGCCTGCCCGCGTACCCGCCGAGACCTCGACCACGGTCGCGCAGCCGGCGTGGACGGAGCCCTCCACGGTGCCCCGGGTGACTCCCGCGCACCGGCAGAGCGTGGCATCGGGCCCCGGTGGCAGGGCGGCTCCCGCCCCCTCGGTGCTGTCGAGGCGGAGGAGGCTCGACCGGTCGGCCGGGAGCTCGCTCCCTCGTTCGAAGAGCAGGACCAGTTCGGCGCCGGTCCGCGGCATCCCGACGCAGACCAGGCCGGTCAGGACGCCGTCACGGGTGACCATCTTCGCGTAGCGCCCGTGGCCCGGGTCCGTCCAGACCGCGACGGCGAGGCCGGGGTCCACCGACCATGGATCGGCGCCGGTCTCGCCCGCAGTGACGGCGTCCACACCGCGTGCCTTGAGGACCAGGACGGCGTCGCGCCGGTCGGGCGGGCCGGCGGCGGCGGCGGGGGTGCCGGTCAGCTCGGCGGTGAACGCCAGGCCGAGCTGGTCGGCCTGCTGCCAGCCCGGGCCGATCAGGCCCTGGGGCGTGGTGGTGCCGGAGCAGGCCGCGCAGGAGGGTGCCCAGCAGCGCACCTCCGCGCAATCACCGAGGGCCCAGATGTCCTGCGTGTCGAGAGCCCGGAGTCCGTGGTCCACGAGGATGCCGGCGGCGGTCTTGAGATCGCACCCGTCGGCGAGCTCGGTTCGCGGACGCACGCCGCAGGCGAGGACGAGGGCCCCGCCGTCGACGTGCGTGCCGCCCTCGAGGACCAGGCCCGAGAAGCGGCCGTCGGTCAGGGTGATCGCCGTCGCGGCGGCGCCCACCACGGTGATGCCGGCCCGGACGAGTGCCGCGCGCAGCACCCGCGCGCCTTCACCGAGGAACCGTTCCATGGGGGCACGGCCGGTGTGGACGAGGGTGACCCGGGCGCCCTCCTCTGCAGCGGCGAGGGCGGCCTCGAGGCCGAGGATGCCACCGCCCAGCACCACGATGCGCTCCTGGGCGGCCATCGCGGCGGACAGCGCCCGCGCGTCGGCGAGGTCCCGGAGGAAGCCGACACCAGGGGGGAGGGAGTCGCCGTCGACCCCCGCGAGCCGGGGCAGGACGGGACGTGACCCGGTCGCGAGGACAAGACGGTCGTAGTCGACGGCCCCGCCGTCGTCGAGCAGGACACGGCGGAACGGCCGGTCCACCCGGACCACGCGTGCACCGAGCCGCACCTCCATGCCCAGTGCGGTCAGCGCAGCGGCATCGGACAGCCGGAGGGCTGATTCGGGCGTACGGCCGACGGCGACGTCCGCGACGAGCACCCGGTTGTAGGCCGCCTCGGGCTCCTGGCCGATCACGGTGACGGTGGCCGTCCCCGAGGCGACGAGTGGCTCGAGGTGTTCGATCAGCCGCGCGGCGACGGGGCCGAAGCCCACGACGACGATCCGCTCCGGCCCGGGCGTGCTGCTACTCATGCGAAGACCTCCGGCTGTTCCCCGACCGCTCGCTGCACGTGGTCCCTGAGTGAGGCCACCCGGACCGGGGTGGTCTTGAATTCCGGCATGCCCGAGACCGGGTCGGTGGAGCTGCCCGTCAGGCGGTTCGCGGTTCCCGGACCGGCGTAGTGGAAGGCGAGGAAGACCGTGTCTTGGCGGATGTCGCCGGTCAGGTCCGCGACCGCGTGCGCTTCGCCCTGCGCGCTGCTGATGACGACGGCGTCGCCCTGGCCCACACCGAGGTCCTGTGCCGTGGCGGGGTGCAGCTGCAGGCGGGGGCCGGGCTGCGCCGCGAGGAGCTCCGGGACGCGCCGGGTCTGCGTGCCCGACTGGTAGTGCTCCAGGAGGCGGCCCGTCGCGAGCAGCAGCGGTGCGGGGATCCGGGCGCCCGTGGCATCGACGCGTGGTGCGACGGGCACCAGCACCGCTCGTCCGCCGGGCTGGGGGAATGTGTCGAGGAAGAGGCGGGGGGTGCCGGTGCTGCCGCTCGGGTACGGCCAGTAGGCGGGGGTGTCGCCGTCCAGCACGGCGTAGTCGAGGCCGGAGTAGTCGGCCGGGCCGCCGGCGCTGGCCCGCGCGAGTTCGTCGAACATGGTCTCCGGGTCCTCGCTGAAGAGGGACGGGGCGTCGAGCAGGCGCGCCAGCTCCTGCATGACCCACAGCTCGCTACGTGCACCGGCGGGTGCGGCGACCGCGGGCCGACGGCGGAGGATCCGCCCCTCGAGGTTGGTCACCGTGCCCTCCTCCTCGGCCCACTGCAGGACGGGCAGGACGACGTCCGCGAGGGCGGCGGTCTCGGAGAGGAAGAAATCGGAGACCACGAGGAGGTCGAGGGACGCCAGGCCCCGGATGACTCTCGAGGCGTCGGGGGCCGAGACCGCGATATTGGCTCCATGGACGAAGAGGCAGCGGGTGCCGTCCGGCTCCCCGAGGGAAGCGAGCAGTTCGACGGCGGGCAGGCCCGGCCCGGGGATGGCCTGCTCGGGCACTCCCCAGACGGAGGCCACGTGGGCGCGGGCGGCGGGGTCGGTGATCCTGCGGTAGCCCGGCAGCTGGTCCGCCTTCTGCCCGTGCTCGCGCCCACCCTGCCCGTTGCCCTGGCCCGTGAGGGTGCCGTACCCGCTCGCTGCCGTCCCGGGCAGGCCGAGGAGCAGCGCGAGGTTGATCGCTGCCGTGGTGGTGTCGGTGCCGTCGGCGTGCTGCTCGATACCCCGACCGGTGAGGATGTAGGCACCCGGTCCGCCGAGCGCCCCGCTGTGCGCACCGCGGGCGAGCAGCCTCGCCGCAGCGCGGATCGCGGTGGCCGGTACGCCGGTGATGCCCTGCACGCGCTCGGGCCACCAGCGCGCGAGGCCCCGTGCCACGTCGTCGTCCCCGCGCGTGCGGGCCTGGAGGAAGGAGCGGTCCTCGAGGCCCTCGGCGACCACCACGTGCGCGAGTCCGAGCAGGAGCGCGAGGTCGGTGCCGGGGGTGGGCTGCAGGTGGAGGCCCCTGCCCTGCTCGGTGAGGCGCGCGGTCGCCGAGCGGCGGGGGTCGACGACGATCAGCCCGCCTGCCGCCTGCGCCCCCCGGAGATGCTGGACGAAGGGCGGCATGGTGTCGGCGGCGTTGGAGCCGAGCAGCAGGACCACCGAGGCCGAACCGAGGTCCTCCAGGGGGAAGGGGAGGCCACGGTCGAGGCCGAAGGCCCGGTTCCCGGCGGCGGCTGCGGAGGACATGCAGAACCTGCCGTTGTAGTCGATCCGGGACGTGCGCAGTGCGAGGCGCGCGAACTTGCCGAGGGTGTACGCCTTCTCGTTGGTGAGGCCACCACCACCGAACACCGCCACGGCGTCCCGGCCGTGCTCGGCCTGGATGCTCCGCACACGCTCGCTGATGAGGTTCAGCACCTCGGTCCACCCGGCCTCGCGGAGGACGCCGTCCGTGCCGCGCAGCAGGGGAGCGGTGAGGCGTTCAGGGTGGCGCAGCAGGTCGGCGGCGGACCAGCCCTTCCGGCACAGCCCGCCGCGGTTGGTGGGGAAGTCGCGGCCGGTGACCGTGGCGCCGTCGTCGTGCTGTCCGGCGTCCCCGTGGACGTGCCCGTGGTTCGCCGTGACGGTGATCGCGCACTGCAGCGCGCAGTAGGGACAGTGCGTCGCGGTCCCGGCCTGCTCCGGCATCGGATCAGACCTTGCCGAGCGTCGACGAGCGGCGCAGGTAGAAGAACCAGGTGACGGCGAGCATCAGGACATAGCCGGCTACGAAACCGTAGAACGCTCCGTCGTAGCTGCCCGAGGCGCCCTTCGAGGCGTTGAGGACCTGGGGGATCAAGAACCCGCCGTAGGCGCCGACGGCCGAGATGAGGCCGAGGGCCGCCGCGGACTTGCGGGCGGTGCTGACCGACTCGCGGAGTTCGGTGGAGCCGGCTGCGGCGCCGCGTCGGGCGAAGATGACGGGGATCATGCGGTAGGTGGCACCGTTGCCGGCACCGGCCGCAGCGAAGAGGATCAGGAACAGGCCGAGGAAGAGCCAGAACATGCCGAGGGGGAGGGTCCAGACCACGATCAGGGCGACGGCCGCCATCACCGCGAAGGCCCCCATCGTGATGAGCGCCCCGCCGAAGCGGTCCGCGAGCCGCCCGCCGAAGGGCCGGGCCAGCGAACCGACCAGGGGGCCGAGGAAGGCCAGCCCCAGGGTGACCGGGCCCATGGAGATCGTGGAGAAGTCGGGGAAGGAGTCGACGATCAGCTTCGGGAAGACGCCGGCGAAGCCGATGAAGGAGCCGAAGGTGCCGATGTACAGCAGTGCCATGATCCACAGGTGCGGCTCCCGGACCGCAGCGAGGGACCCTGCGATGTCGCTCTTGGCGTTGGAGAGGTTGTCCATGTACTTCCACGCACCGAAGGCAGCCACCAGGATCAACGGTATCCAGATCAACCCGGCGATCGGCAGGTTCAGCGCGGCCGCGGCGCCGAGGACGACGGCGATCGGCACCACGAGCTGGGCGACGGCGGCACCGAGGTTGCCACCGGCCGCGTTGAGCCCCAGAGCCCAGCCTTTTTCGCGGGCCGGGTAGAAGTAGGTGATGTTCGCCATCGAGCTCGCGAAGTTGCCGCCGCCGAAGCCGGCGAGGGCCGCGACGGCGAGCATCACGCCGAACGGGGTGTCCGGGTTCGAGACACAGAGCGCGAGCCCGATGGACGGGACGAGCAGCAGCAGCGCCGAGATGATCGTCCAGTTGCGACCGCCGAACCTCGGCACCATGAAGGTGTAGGGGATGCGCAGGGACGCACCGACGAGGGACGGCATGGAGATCAACCAGAAGATCTGCGACGTCGTGAAGGTGAAGCCCGCTGCGGGGAGGTAGACCACGACGATGGACCAGAGCTGCCAGACCACGAACCCGAGGAACTCGCAGGCGATGGACCACTGCAGATTGCGCCTGGCGATGGTCTTGCCGACGGTGTCCCACTGCGTGGTGTCCTCGGCGTCCCAGTTGTCGATCCACCGGCCGGGACGGTGCGTGAGCGTCGCGCTCGCGGCGGGCGCCGGGGCCAGTGTGGGGGATGCTGCTTCGTCGATGCTCACTCGGGTCCTCCAGGGATGGTTCCTGCGTTTCCCTGAAGCTAGTCAGCGCGCATTTCCGGTCCCTGCGCGCCACGTAAACGCTTCGTGACGTTCACCTATCCGGCGCCGGGGCGCACTGTGAAGGAGACCGGGCGGGCGGACTGCCGTCCGGGCGGGAAGCCGGGCGAGGAGGCATGCTCAGTAGGACGGCGCGGCAGGCAGGCCGAAGTGCTGCTCTAGGGTCTGCGTGCCGGCCGCCCTCATCGCCAGGGCGACGTCCTTACCCACGTAGCGGAAGTGCCAGGACTCGGCCGAGAACCCCGTGATCTCGTGGAACCCGAGCGGGTACCTGAGGATGAAGCCGAAATCGGCGGCGTGCGCTGCCGCCCACTGCGCGGCGGGCGTGTCCCGGAAGCAGAGGACGAGGGTGCAGGCACCATCGGCCTGCGCGAGGTCGAACGCGAGCCCCGTCTGGTGCTCCGAATAGCCCGGGCGGGCCGACACCGTGTCCGCGCCGGCCGGGTCGCCGTACTGGCCCACCCAGTACGCGTACGTCGACTCCTGGTCCGCGAAGGACCGGTAGCCGCTGACCAGGACGAGGCCCACGCCGTCGGCCGCGGCCGCGGCGAACATCTCCTCCACAGCCGCCGCGGCAGCGGGGCGCAGGAGATCGAAGCTGGTCGGCGCGGCGACGTCCGGGCGGCGCAGGTCGGCGGGCGCGTAATCCAGCGGTGTCAGGGGCCTGCGCTTGTTCACGACGACGTCCACGGCGGCGGGGTCGGTGTGCGCCGTCGCGGCCGGAGTGCGGGGTGCGGCCGACGCACCCGCGGTGGGTGACGCCGCCGGACCGCTTCCGGCGGGACGGGGCTCGCGCGGGGGCGGAGCCGGCAGGCTTCCGGCCGGCGGGTCCGTCGAGGCGGCGGTGCTCGACGCCGCGCCGGAGGGAGCATCGGGCGCGGGGCCCGGCCCGGAACATGCCGCGAGCGTCACCGCGAGGACGACCAGCGTCACCAGCGGCAGGACGCGCACGGTCAGGTCTTCCGGAGGAGCATGCGGCGCACCGAGTGGTCGGCGTCCTTGGTGAGCACCAGCTGCGCCCGTCCGCGGGTGGGCAGGACGTTCGCCACGAGGTTGGGCTCGTTGATGCGCTCCCAGATGCCCGAGGCCGTCCGGCGGGCTTCCTCGTCGCTGAGGGCCGCGTACCGGTGGAAGTAGGACTGCGGGTTCGCGAACGCGCCGGAGCGCAGCGACTGGAAGCGGTGGATGTACCACTCCTTGATGTTCGAGGTCTTCGCGTCCACGTAGATGGAGAAGTCGAAGAAATCGCTCAGCGCGAGCCCCGTGATGCCGTCCGGGCGAGGACGCGCGGGTGCGAGGACGTTGAGGCCCTCCACGATGAGGACGTCGGGGCGGCGCACCACCACCTCGCGGCCCGGCACGATGTCGTAGGTGAGATGCGAGTACGAGGGGGCACGCACCTCGGCTGCCCCGCTCTTCACCTCGCTGACGAAGCGCAGGAGCCGCCGGCGGTCGTAGGACTCGGGGAAGCCCTTGCGCTGCATGAGGCCCCGACGCTCGAGCTCCGCGTTCGGGTAGAGGAAGCCGTCCGTGGTGATCAGGGCGACGTCGGGTGTGTCCGGCCAGCGCCGCAGGAGCTCCCGCAGCACCCTCGCCGTCGTCGACTTGCCCACCGCCACGGACCCGGCGACGCCGATCACGAAGGGCGTGCGGGTGGTGCGCTCGCCGAGGAACGTGTTGGTCGCCGCGTGGAGCTGGCCGGCCGCGGCCGTGTAGAGGTTCAGCAGGCGGGAAAGAGGCAGGTAGACCTCCCGCACCTCGTCGAGGTTCAGGGCGTCGCCCAGGCCGCGCAGGCGCTGGACGTCCTCGGCGTTCAGGGGGCTCCGGATCTCGTTGGACAGGCGCGACCACATCTGGCGGTCGAGTTCCACGAATGGAGTGAAGGACTCCGCACCGGTGGCCTGCTGCGTGCCCGTGCCTCTGTCATTCACCCGATGATTCTGCCCGGTGGCCTGCACATTAACAAACGCGGTCACCGGTACGCTTGATGTCATGTGTGGAATCGTTGGATATGTGGGCCGGGAACGCGGCCAGGGATCGTCGGTGCTCGACTCTGTCGCCCCGGCGTTCGAGAAGGAGCCGTCCGAGTCGCAGCACGGCGCGCTCGACGTCGTCATGGAGGGCCTCCGGCGCCTCGAATACCGCGGGTACGACTCCGCCGGCGTGGCAGTGATCACTCCCGCCGGGATCGAGTCGCGCAAGAAGGCGGGCAAGCTGACGAACCTCGTGGGTGAGCTGGAGGCGGATCCGCTGCCCCGATCGCTGACAGGGATCGGGCACACGCGCTGGGCGACCCACGGCGGCCCCACCGACCAGAACGCCCACCCGCACCTCGCCGACGGTGACCGGCTCGCCCTGATCCACAACGGCATCATCGAGAACTACGCCGAGCTGAAGGCGGAGCTGACCGGTGAGGGATTGACGTTCATCTCGGACACCGACACCGAGGTCGCCGCCGGGCTCGTCGGCCACCTGTACCGCGGGCTCGTCGAGAGCGGTGCCGAGGGCGACCTCCTGACCCTCGCCCTGCAGCAGGCCTGCCAGCGTCTCGAGGGCGCCTTCACGCTCCTCGCCATCCACGAGGACCAGCCCGGCGTCGTCGTCGCCGGCCGGCGAAACTCGCCCCTCGTGGTGGGGCTCGGTGACGGGGAGAACTTCCTCGGATCGGACGTCTCCGGGTTCATCGACTTCACGCGCCGCGCCGTCGAGCTCGGCCAGGACCAGATCGTCACCATCACGCCCGACGACGTCACCATCACCGACTTCTTCGGTGCCCCCGCCGAGGGCACCGAGTTCCACGTGAGCTGGGACGCCGCGGCCGCCGAGAAGGGCGGCTTCGACTCCTTCATGGAGAAGGAGATCCACGACCAGCCCGACGCCGTCGGCCAGACCCTCCTCGGCCGCTCCGACGTCCGCGGCAACCTGATGCTCGACGAACTGCGCATCGACGAGACGATCATGCGGTCGGTCGACAAGATCGTGGTGCTCGCCTGCGGCACCTCCGCCTACGCGGGCCAGGTGGCCAAGTACGCCATCGAGCACTGGTGCCGTATCCCCACCGAGGTGGAGCTGTCCCACGAGTTCCGGTACCGCGACCCGATCGTGAACGAGAAGACGCTCGTCGTCGCGATCTCCCAGTCCGGCGAGACCATGGACACCCTGATGGCCGTCCGGTACGCCCGCGAACAGGGTGCGAAGGTCGTGGCGATCTGCAACACCAACGGCTCCACGATCCCCCGCGAAGCCGACGCCGTGCTGTACACGCACGCCGGCCCGGAGATCGCCGTCGCGTCGACGAAGGCCTTCCTCGCGCAGATCACCGCCGCGTACCTGCTGGGCCTGTACCTCGCCCAGCTGCGCGGCAACAAGTACCGCGACGAGATCGCCGACGTCCTCGCGGACCTCTCGGCCATCCCGGCCAAGATCCAGGCCGTCCTCGACGACGCCGACAAGATCAAGCAGCTCGGCACGGACATGGCCAACGCCAAGTCGGTGCTGTTCCTCGGCCGCCACGTGGGCTTCCCCGTGGCCATGGAGGGGGCGCTGAAGCTCAAGGAGCTGGCCTACATCCACGCCGAGGGCTTCGCCGCCGGCGAGCTCAAGCACGGGCCGATCGCCCTGATCGAGGAAGGCCAGCCCGTCGTCGTGGTCATGCCGTCCCCGAGCGCCCGCGACTCGCTGCACGCGAAGGTGGTGTCCAACGTCCAGGAGATCCGCGCCCGCGGCGCCGTGACCATCGTCATCGCGGAGGAGGGCGACACCGACGTCGAGGCGTACTCGGAGCACGTGTTCTACGTGCCGAAGTCCCCGACGCTGCTCGCCCCGCTGCTGACCACGGTGCCGCTGCAGATCTTCGCCCTCGCCCTCGCGAGCGCCAAGGGCTACGACGTCGACCAGCCGCGCAACCTGGCGAAGTCGGTCACGGTTGAGTAGTACCCTCCCGGTGCCGCTGCGGATCCCCGGAGCGGCACCCGGGCGGGTGCGGTCGTGATCGTCGGCATCGGCGTCGACGTCGTGGACGTCGAACGCTTCCGGCAGCAGCTCGAACGAACCCCGGGGCTCCTCCAGCGCCTGTTCGTGCCCGCCGAACGCCACCTGAACACCCGGTCCCTCGCCGCGCGGTTCGCCGCCAAGGAGGCCGTCGCGAAGGCCGTCGGTGCCCCGGTCGGCATGAACTGGCAGCACTGCACCATCGCGGTGGACGAGGCGGGAGCGCCCTCGGTCGTCGTCGACGGGACCGTGGCGGACGCCGCTCGTGCCCGGGGCGTCGAGACGTGGCACCTGTCCATCAGCCACGACGGCGGCCTGGCCACGGCCATGGTGGTCGCCGAGGGCAGCCGGCCGCCCGCCGGAAAATAGTAACCTTGCTGATTATCGCCTGACTTACCGCTAAGCTGGATCATATGCTCCCAGCCTTTTCCGGTGGTGACGTCCGCGCTGCGGAGGCACCCCTTCTCGACGCCGGCCAGGGCGACGCCCTCATGCAGAAGGCCGCCCACGGCCTGTTCGGCGTCTCCCTCGGCCTCCTGCGCGACGCCGGGCGCGGCACCTACGGCGCCACCGCCGTCGTGCTGGCCGGCAGCGGGAACAACGGCGCGGATGCGCTGTACGCGGGGGAGCGGCTCCTGCGCCGGGGCGTCGGAGTCACCGCGATCCTCATGGCGGACCGCGTCCACACCGCTGGGCTGGACGCCTTCACGCGGGCGGGCGGAACGAGCACCCGGCTCGCGGACGCGACGGATCCCGCCGCGCCTGCGGCCCACGCCGCCGCCTCCGACCTCCTCCTCGACGGGATCCTCGGCACGGGGGCCAGCGGCGGCCTCCGCGGGACCTCGGCGGACTTCGTCCGGGCCTTCGACGCTGCGGCCGGTCCGCGCTCCGCCCGGTCCACGATCGTCGTCGCCTGCGACCTGCCGAGCGGCATCGGCGTGGACTCGGGGCGCGTCGACGGGCCCGTCCTCCTCGCGGACGCGACCGTCACGTTCGGGGCCGCGAAGCCGGGCCTCCTGATCGGCGACGGCGCCGTGGCCGCCGGGGAGCTCAACGTCGTGGACATCGGCCTCGACTTCTCGGGCTTCACGCCCGCGGCACGCAGCCTCCAGGGTTCCGACGCCGCCGCCCTCCTCCGCCTGCCGGAGGCACACGACCAGAAGTATTCGCGGGGTGTCCTCGGCGTCGCCGCGGGTTCCGCACGCTACCCGGGAGCTGCGGCCCTCGCCGTGGGCGCCGCGCTGGCCACGGGCATCGGGATGGTGCGCTATCTCGGCCCCGAGGCCGTGGCCGCGCTGATCCACCAGCGGAACCCGGAAGCCGTGGCGTCCACGGGGTCGGTCGCCGAGGCACAGTCCCAGGCCTGGCTCGTCGGTCCCGGCGCCGTGGACGACGACGGGCAGCGCCGGCGCGCCGTCGACGCCATGGCCTCGGGACTGCCCGTCGTCGTCGACGCGGGAGCGCTGGCCGAGGTACCGGATCGCGTGGGCCCGCAGGTCGTCCTCACACCCCACGCGGGTGAGCTCCGCGACCTGCTGGCGGCCCGCGGCATCGACGCCGAGCGGTCGGAGATCGAGGCCGAGCCCGCCCACTTCGCGCTGCGCGCCGCCGAGAGCACGGGCGCCACAGTGCTCCTCAAGGGGTACACGACGGTCGTCGCCGCACCCTCGGGTGCCCTGTTCGTCCAGGCCGACGCGACGCCCTGGCTGTCCACTGCCGGGTCCGGGGACACGCTCTCCGGCATCATCGGCGCCCTCGCGGCGACACTCGCCGAGGACGACGGCGCGGCCGACCGCGTGGGCGTCGCACCCGAGGACCTCTGGGCGGCGATCGCCGCGGCCGGAGCCCTGATCCACGGGCGGGCCGGGCGGCGCGCCGCCCGGTCCGGACCCGTGGTGGTCTCCGGCCTGCCCGCATCCATCCGCGCGGTGGTCGCGGACCTCGTCGAGGAGCGTCGACTGGCCGCAACCCCCTGAGGTGACCGACGCAATTAACCGCGCGGACAGACCAATGCGCTATGCATGAAGAAAGCACGCGGGGCAGGACCCCGACGTCTGCGAGCAACACCGTGACCGCCCATGGAGGCGGCCACGGCAGAAGATACAAGGAGAACTCATGGAATTATGGCCCGGCGACGCGTATCCCCTGGGAGCCACCTACGATGGCACCGGAACGAACTTCGCGCTCTACAGCGAGGTCGCGGACCTCGTCGTCCTCTGCCTCTTCGACGACGACGGCACCGAGACGTGCATCGAACTCAAGGAGGTCGACGGCTACGTCTGGCACGGGTACCTCCCGCAGGTGACACCCGGGCAGAAGTACGGCTACCGGGTCCACGGCCCGAACAACCCGGCCGAGGGACACCGCTGCAACCCGAACAAGCTGCTCCTCGACCCCTACGCGAAGGCCATCTCCGGCGACCTCGACTGGGACCAGGCGCTGTTCGGCTACAACTTCGGCGACGAGCACTCCGTCAACAACGAGGACTCCGCGGCACACATGATGCTCGGCGTCGTCGTCAATCCCTTCTTCAACTGGGACGGCGACCGCATGCCGCGGACGCCCTACCACCAGTCCGTCATCTACGAGGCGCACGTCAAGGGCCTCACCCAGCTGCACCCCGACATCCCCGAGGAGCAGCGCGGCACCTACGCCGGCATCGCCCACCCGTCGGTGATCGCCCACCTGCAGAAGCTCGGCGTCACGGCGATCGAGCTCATGCCCGTGCACCAGTTCGTCAACGACAGCACGCTGCAGGAGAAGGGCCTCTCGAACTACTGGGGCTACAACACCATCGGCTTCTTCGCCCCGCACAACAAGTACACCTCCACGGGTGACCAGGGCGAGCAGGTCCAGGAATTCAAGGCCATGGTGCGCGAACTGCACCTCGCCGGCATCGAGGTCATCCTCGACGTGGTCTACAACCACACCGCCGAGGGCAACCACATGGGCCCCACCATCTCCATGCGCGGCATCGACAACGCGTCCTACTACCGCCTGGTGGAGGACGACAAGCAGTACTACATGGACACCACGGGCACCGGCAACTCGCTGAACGTCGGGAACCCGCACTCCCTGCAGCTGCTCATGGACTCCCTGCGGTACTGGGTCACCGAGATGCACGTCGACGGGTTCCGCTTCGACCTGGCCTCCGCCCTCGCCCGCGAGTTCTACGAGGTGGACCGGCTGTCGGCCTTCTTCGAACTCGTGCAGCAGGACCCTGTGGTCTCGCAGGTCAAGCTCATCGCCGAGCCCTGGGACGTGGGACCCGGCGGCTACCAGGTGGGCAACTTCCCGCCGCAGTGGACGGAGTGGAACGGCAAGTACCGCGACACCGTCCGTGACTTCTGGCGCGGCGAGCCCTCCAGCATCGGCGAATTCGCGTCCCGCCTGACGGGCTCGGCCGATCTCTACGAGCACAGCATGCGGCGCCCCGTCGCCTCGATCAACTTCGTCACGGCCCACGACGGCTTCACCCTGCGCGACCTCGTCTCCTACAACGAGAAGCACAACGAGGCCAACGGCGAGGACAACAACGACGGCGAATCCCACAACCGTTCCTGGAACGGCGGGACCGAAGGCCCCACCGACGACCCCGAGGTCCTCGCGATCCGCGTCCGGCAGCAGCGCAACTTCATCGCGACGCTCCTGCTCTCGCAGGGCGTGCCCATGCTGCTGCACGGCGACGAGATCGGACGCACGCAGGACGGCAACAACAACACCTACTGCCAGGACTCCGAGATCAGCTGGGTTCACTGGGACAAGATGGACCAGCCCCTCCTCGAATTCACCGCGGCCGTCAACCGCCTGCGGTCGGAGCACCCCACCTTCCGCCGTCGTCGCTTCTTCGACGGGCGGCCCGTGCGCCGCGGCGAGGGCGAGGTGCTGCCGGACATCGTGTGGCTGGACACCGCGGGCGAGCTCATGGCCCCCGAGGACTGGGACACCGGCTTCGGCCGCTCGATCGGCGTGTTCCTCAACGGGCAGGGCATCCAGGGACGCGACGCCCGCGGACAGCGGATCGTCGATGCGAACTTCCTGCTGTACTTCAACGCGCACGACGAGGCCGTCGACTTCACCATCCCGTCCGACGAGTACGGCACGTCCTGGGACGAGGTGATCGACACGGCCGGCAAGTACGCCGACACCGCCGCCATCCCGGCCGGCGCGAAGGTCTCGGTCGAAGCGAAGTCCATGGTGGTCCTGCGGGTCCACACCGAGGTCGAGGACCTCGACCACTCGGTCGCGGCGTCCCTGGCGATCCTCGCCAACGAGGTCACCGCCAAGACCGGCACCCCCTAGCATCGCCCCGACAAGTACACCCACCCACCGTCCCAGGAGGATTCCCCACGTGTTGACACCCAGATCGACCTACCGGCTGCAGATCCGGAGCGAGTTCGACCTGCACCGGGCCGCGGCCCTGGTGCCGTACCTGCACGACCTGGGCGTGGACTGGGTGTACCTGTCACCGATCCTGACGGCGGAGAAGGGGTCCGGGCACGGCTACGACGTGACCGACACCTCCGCCGTCGACCCCGACCGCGGCGGCCCCGCCGGGCTCGCAGCCCTCAGCGAGGCCGCCCGGTCGGCGGGGATGGGCGTGCTCGTCGACATCGTCCCCAACCACATGGGCATCGAGACGCCCGCCGACAACCCCTGGTGGTGGCAGCTCCTCCAGGAGGGGCGCGGCTCGCGCATGGCGGAGGCGTTCGACGTCGACTGGGACGCCGGCGACGGACGCCTCCGCGTCCCCGTCCTGGGTGACGGCGAGGACGAACTGGACCAGCTCGCGGTCGTCGACGGCGAACTGCACTACTACGACAACCGGTTCCCCATCGCGGAGGGCACGGCCCACCCGGGTGACACGGGCGCCGAGGTCCACGCCCGCCAGCACTACGAACTCGTGAACTGGCGCCGTGCCGACGCGGAGCTCAACTACCGGCGCTTCTTCGCCGTGAACACGCTCGCGGGCCTGCGCGTCGAGGTCCCATGGGTCTTCCAGGAGAGCCACGGCGAAGTGAAGCGGTGGTTCGACGAAGGCCTCGTGGACGGCCTGCGCATCGACCACCCCGACGGTCTCGCCGACCCCAAGGGCTACCTCGACGACCTCCGCACCCTGACCGGCGGGGCCTACGTGCTCGTGGAGAAGATCCTCGAGCCGGGGGAGACGCTCCCGACGGACTGGGCGACCGAAGGCACCACCGGGTACGACGCCCTCGCGGACATCGACCGGCTCTTCACGGACCCCGCCGGCGAGCACGCGCTCACCGCGTCCGTGCCGGTGGACCCGTTCCACGAGATGACCCACGGGACCAAGCGCGCCATCGCGGACGGCATCCTCCGCTCCGAGGTGCTGCGGCTCGCGCGGCTCGTCCCCGCCACGGCGGACCTCGACGCCGACGCCGCGGCGGACGCCATCGCCGAACTGCTGACCTGCTTCCCCGTGTACCGCAGCTACCTGCCCGGCGGCGCGGAGTACCTCGCCGACGCCGTGCGGGACGCCCAGGTGCGCCGCCCCGACCTCGCGGACACCATCACCGCGCTCCACCCGCTCCTGAACCCGTTCCTCGAGGGCCCAGGGGAGCTGACGGAGCTCGCCCGCCGCTTCCAGCAGACCTCCGGCATGGTCATGGCGAAGGGCGTCGAGGACACCGCGTTCTACCGTTACTCGCGGCTCGTCTCGCTGAACGAGGTCGGTGCCGACCCGGGTATCTTCTCCATCGACCCGCTGGAACTGCACCGTCGCCTGCTCGAGCGGGAGACCGACAGCCCGCTGGCCATGACGACCCTCAGCACCCATGACACCAAGCGCAGCGAGGACACCCGCACGCGCATCTCCGTCCTGTCCGAGCTCGCAGGCGAGTGGACCGACCTCCTCGCGCAGCTCGAGGCGCTGGCGCCCATCAAGGATCCGACGTTCGCGCCGCTGCTGTGGCAGTCCCTCATCGGGGCGTGGCCGCTCAGCAGGGAACGGGCCCACGCCTACGCCGAGAAGGCGTCACGGGAGGCCGACCTCAGCACCCACTGGACCGCGCCCGACGAGGAGTTCGAGCGCGGCATGCACGCCGCCGTCGACGCCGCCTTCGACGACACCGCCGTGTCCGCCCTCATCTCGGGCCTCGTCGAGCGGATCCAGCAGGCGGGCTGGTCCAACTCGATCGGACTGAAGCTGCTCCAGCTCACCATGCCCGGCGTGCCGGACGTCTACCAGGGGACCGAGTTCTGGGACACGTCCCTCGTGGACCCCGACAACCGCCGCGAAGTGGACTACGACGCACGCCGCAAGGTCCTGACGGACCTCGACTTCGGCTCACTGCCATCCGTGGGCGCGGACGCACACGCCAAGCTGCTCGTCGTGTCCCGCGCGCTCAGGCTGCGCCGTGACCGCCCCGAGCTGTTCACCGGCTACGCCGCCATCCCCGCCGCCGGGGAGGCCGCGGGCCACGTCTTCGCGTTCGACCGGGGAGGAGCCATCACCCTCATCACGCGCCTGCCCCACGGGCTCGCACAGGGCGGGGGCTGGGGCGACACCACGCTCGACCTGCCGGAGGGCCGGTACACCTGCGCGCTCACGGGCGCCTCGGTGAGCGGCGGGACCGTCCGGGCCGCCGACATCCTCTCCACTTTCCCCGCAGCACTACTCGTCCAGGAGGACGCCGCATGAGTTCCCCCTTCCAGGTCTGGGCGCCCCGCGCCGAGTCCCTCACCCTCGTCGCAGACGGCGCCCGCTTCCCGATGACGCAGGGCGAGGGCGGCTGGTGGGACGCCTCCGGGGTCCCCGCAGCAGGCGGCGACGTGTCCTACGGCTACCTCGTCGACGGGTCCGAGACACCCGTGCCGGATCCCCGTTCGCGGCGCCAGCCCGACGGCGTGCACGGACTCTCACGGACCTTCGACCCCGCCGCGCACCAGTGGCAGGACGCCGCGTGGCAGTCCCCGGGGATGAACGGTGGCGTCATCTACGAGATGCACCTCGGCACGTTCACGCCCGAGGGCACGCTCGACGCCGCGATCGGCAAGCTCGACCACCTGGTGGATCTCGGCGTGCAGTACGTCGAACTGCTGCCCGTCAACGCGTTCAACGGCACGCACAACTGGGGCTACGACGGCGTCCTCTGGTACGCCGTGCAGGAGACCTACGGCGGCCCGGCCGCATACCAGCGCTTCGTCGACGCCGCCCACCGGAAGGGGCTGGGCGTCATCCAGGACGTCGTCCACAACCACCTGGGCCCCAGCGGCAACTACCTCGGACTCTTCGGCCCCTATCTCACCGAGGGCCTGTCCAACACGTGGGGCGACTCGCTGAACCTCGACGGCCCCCAGTCCGACGAGGTCCGGGACTATGTCGTGGAGAACCTGCTCATGTGGTTCAGGGACTACCACGTGGACGGACTGCGCCTCGACGCCGTGCACGCGCTGCACGACGAGCGCGCCGTGCACATCCTCGAGGAGTTCGCAGCCCGCACGGACGAGTGCGCCGCCGAGCTCGGCAAACCGCTGTTCCTCATCGCCGAATCGGACCTCAACAACCCGCGCCTGATCCAGGGCCGCGACGTCGGCGGGTACGGGCTCGCCGGGCAGTGGAGCGACGACTTCCACCACGCGGTGCACGTCAACCTGACGGGGGAGACCGAGGGCTACTACCTCGACTTCAACTCGGTGGGTGCCCTCGCCAAGGTCCTCGAGAAGGGCTTCTTCCACAACGGGACGTACTCGTCCTTCAGGGAACGCCACCACGGCCGGGAGATCGACCCGACGAAGGTCAGCCCCCTGCAGCTCGTCGTCGCGACCCAGAACCACGACCAGATCGGCAACAGGGCTGCAGGCGACCGCATCAGCGCGACCCTGAACCCCGCCCAGCTCGCGCAGGCCGCCGTCCTGAACATCCTCGGCCCGTTCACGCCGATGCTCTTCATGGGCGAGGAGTACGGGGCGTCCACGCCCTGGCCGTTCTTCACGTCCCACCCCGAGCCGGAGCTCGGCAAGGCCACCGCGGAGGGGCGGCTCCGCGAATTCGAGCGCATGGGCTGGCGCCCCGAGGACGTCCCCAACCCGCAGGACCCCGAGACCTTCGCCTCCGCCAAGCTGGACTGGACGGAAGCGGAGCAGGGACATCACGCCGAACTGCTGGCAACGTACCGCGAACTCATCCGCCTGCGCCGTACACGGCCCGAACTGCGTGACGCCGACTTCGGCAGCATCTCCGTCGACTACGACGAGGACAGCCGCTGGATCGTCCTGCACCGGGGCAGCACCGCCGTCGTCCTGAACCTGAGCGACGCCATGGTGACCGTACCGGTGGGCGGGAGCGACGCGGAGGTCCTGCTGTCCACGGTCGACGGCATCGGGCTGCTCGCCGACACGGTGCAGCTCCCGGCCCACGCCTCGCTGGTGATCAGCCGGGCCTGAACCCGGATCAGGACTCTGCAAGGGTTTCGACAGGAGTGGAGGCCGCCGACCGAAGGGTCGGCGGCCTCCGGCATACTGGCTGAAGATCCTTCCTCACAGGAGGCGGATCCCTGAGCGTCCGGAGACGGGACCGGGACGAACGAGGCGGCAGGAACACCATGACACTGGACATCACGACTCTGCGGGTCGCCTTCGGCGCCGTCGCGATCACCCTCCTCGTGCTGTTCTACACCGTCGCCTTCCGCCAGACCCGCTCCGCGTACAGCGCCTGGTGGTGCGCCGCAATCCTGTTCTTCTGCGCCGGGTCCTCCCTCCACCTGCTCGACGGCACCCAGCACCAGGTGTGGGCCAACCCGTCCGCCAACACGCTGTCGGTACTGGGAACGGTCAGCGTCTGGGCGGGGGCACGCACCCTCCGGACCGGCAGGCCCGGGTGGCTGCAGCTCCTCGCGGCGCCGCTGCTGACGTTGCTGGCCTCCCTGGTCGACAGCCCGGCGACCAACACGTGGTCGGGCGGTCCGGTGTTCCTCGGCATGATGTCGCTGACCATCGGGCTCGCCTCCTGGGAGCTGTGGCGCCTCCCCAGCAGCTACAGCAGGGTGCAGGCGCCGCTCGCCGCGGCGTCCGCGGTCGTCGCGGCGCTGTACCTCGCACGGTGCGTCGCGTTCGTCGCGGGAGGCCCTGAGGGGTACATGTTCCGGACCTTCTTCGATTCGAGCGTCACCGCGCTGGCCACGTTGGTCCTCCTGGTCGTGGTGTCCTTCAGCGCGGCCGCGCTCAGTGCGGAGCAGATCGCGGCCGATCTGCGGACGCGTGCCGACCGGGACGCCCTGACGGGACTGCTCAACCGCGCCGGGTTCCTCGATCTCGCGCACCTGCACGTGGACCGGCTGGCGCGGACGGGACGGCCCGGCGCGCTCATCCTGGCCGACCTCGACTTCTTCAAGGCGATCAACGACACCCACGGGCACGCTGCGGGTGACAGTGTGCTGAAAGCGTTCGCCCGGGCCTGCACGGAGACCGTCAGGGCCACGGACCTCGTGGGGCGTTACGGGGGCGAGGAGTTCATCTTCCTGCTCCCCGGAGCCTCGGTCTCCCGGACCGAGGACATCACCCGCGATGTGAGCCTGGCGTTGCGCGTGCAGCCCACCCCGGGTGGCGTCGTCATGCCGACGGTGAGTTACGGCATCTCCTCGATCGAGGCGTCCGGCTACGACCTCGACGCCGCGATCGCCGCAGCCGACCGGGCGCTGTACGCGGCGAAGGACGGGGGCCGGGACAAGTCCGTGCAGGCCATCGGGTCCCTGGACCGGCGGCAGGGCACCTCCCCGGAGTCGCCCGAGGACAGCCTCACGGCCTGAACCGGGTGCATGCCGGCCGGGAGGTCGTACCGTGGTGGCCCCCGGGTGATGATCTTCCGCCCGGGTCTGCGCGCACGGACGGGCACCATCTCCGGCACGGTGCGGCCCGGCGCGGCGTGCGGGAACCGCCCGTCGCGTGGCACACCCGCGCCGCGCCGTACGTGTCCTAGGGTGGATCGGACCAGTAAGGGGGCACTCCGCATGGCATGTAACGGTTGTGGGACATCGTCACGGCTCGACGTCGACTTCAGCATGGCGTTCCAGCCGATCTACGATGCGGTCGACGACCGCATCTGGGGGTATGAGGCGCTGGTCAGGGGACTGGCAGGCCAGGGCGCGTCCGACGTCCTGTCGCGGGTCTCTCCCGACCAGAAGTACCGATTCGACCAGGACTGCCGCATCAAGGCCATCGAACTGGCGTCGCGCCTGTTCCCTGCGGATGAAGGGCTGAAGCTGTCCATCAACTTCATGCCGAACGCGGTCTACGAACCGGCGGCCTGCCTCCGCGCGACGCTGCTCGCCGCGGCACGCTGCAGCTTCCCGCTGTCGTCGATCATGTTCGAGTTCACGGAGAACGAGGAGGTCGCGGATACGGCGCACCTCACGAACATCATCACCGAATACCGCAGGCACGGCTTCACCACGGCCATCGACGATTTCGGTGCCGGCCACGCGGGACTGGGGCTCCTCGTCCAGTTCCAGCCGGACCTGATCAAGATCGACATGCTGCTCGTCCGGGGAGTCGATGCGAGCCGGGCCCGCCAGGCCGTCGTCACGGGCATCGTCGGTATCGCCGAGCAGCTCGGCATCACGGTGCTCGCCGAAGGGGTGGAGACCGAGGCGGAGTTCCTGTTCCTGAAGGCGCAGGGCATCCGCCTGTTCCAGGGCTACTGGTTCGCGCGGCCCGCGTTCGAGGAACTTCCGCAGGTCCGTTCCGGGGCCCTGTCCAGCATCAGTGCCCCCGCGTAGCGGCGTCCCCCGGCACGGGCCGTCACCTACGATGAAGCCATGACCTTCCACCCTGCTGATGACCGTTATGACGCGATGCCGTACCGCCGGGTGGGGGCGAGCGGGCTGCAGCTGCCCGCGGTCTCCCTGGGGCTGTGGCACAACTTCGGGGACGACAAGCCGTTCGGGACGCAGCGCGACATCCTGCGGCGGGCGTTCGACCTCGGCGTCACGCATTTCGACCTCGCCAACAACTACGGCCCCCCGTACGGCAGTGCGGAGACGAACTTCGGACGGCACCTGAAGGACGATTTCCGGCCGTTCCGGGACGAACTGGTGATCTCCACGAAGGCCGGGTACGACATGTGGCCGGGCCCGTACGGGAATTTCGGGTCACGCAAGTACCTGCTGGCGAGCCTGGACCAGTCGCTGGAGCGGATGGGCCTCGAGTACGTGGACATCTTCTACAGCCACCGCCCCGATCCGGAGACACCGCTGGAGGAGACGATGGGCGCCCTCGACACCGCAGTGCGGTCGGGACGGGCCCTGTATGCGGGCATCTCGTCGTACTCGCCCGAGCGGACCCTGGAAGCGGCGGCGATCCTGAAGGACCTCGGGACGCCGCTCGTGATCCATCAGCCGTCGTACTCGATGCTGAACCGGTGGACGGAGAACGGGTCGCCGAACCTGTTCGAGGCCCTCGAGCAGGTGGGAGCCGGGTCGATCGCGTTCTCACCGCTGGCCCAGGGGCTGCTGACCAGCCGGTACCTGGACGGGGTCCCGGAGGACTCACGGGCCGCTGCGGGCAAGTCCCTGGACCAGGGGCAGCTCAGTGAGGAGAACCTGGACCGGATCCGGGGCCTGAACCGGATCGCCGAGGGCCGTGGGCAGTCGCTGGCGCAGCTGGCGATCGCGTGGATCCTGCGGGATCAGTCCAAGGGCACGCCGGTGACGTCGGCCTTGATCGGAGCGTCCAGTGTCCGCCAGCTCGAGGACAGCCTCACCGCGATCGAACGCCTGGACTTCACGGCCGAGGAGCTCCGCGCCATCGACGAATTCGCCGTCGAGTCCGACATCAACCTCTGGGCCAACGCCCTGAAGGCCTGATGCTGCGGTTCCGGACGGCGGGCCCGGAGGACTGGCCGGCCATCTGGGCCATCATGGAACCCGTGGCGCGGGCGGGGGAGACCTACTGCTGGGATACCGGCATGGACGAGGCAGCGGGACGGCTCGAGTGGCTGCCCGGTCCGGCCGGCGCCGATCCCACCCTCGTCGTCGTCGTGGCCGTGGAGGTGGAGACCGGGCGCGTGCTGGGCACGGCGCAGCTGCACGCCAACCGGGGCGGCAACGGGTCCCACGTGGCGAACGCCTCCTTCCTCGTGGCCCGCGACGCCGGCGGCCGGGGCGTGGGCCGGAACCTCGCCGGCCACGTGCTCGAGGAAGCGCGGGCCGCGGGCTACACGGCCATGCAGTTCAACGCCGTCGTGGAGACGAACACGCCGGCCGTGGCGCTCTGGACCTCGCTCGGGTTCACCGTCGTCGGCACCGTCCCCGGCGCGTTCCTCCACCCCTCGGCCGGACCCACCGGGCTCCACATCATGCACCGCTTCCTGTAGAGCCGACGGCGGACGCCGGGACACAATGGGGCATGACCCTCGACGGCTCCCACCACGATCCGCTCCTCGGCGCCTGGGCGACGCTCGGCGAGCCGCGCCTGACCGCCGAACTGGCGCGGTCGGGTCTGGGCTGGGTGGGTCTCGACGCCCAGCACGGGCACTTCGACGACCGCTCGCTGAGGGACACGCTCGGACGCCGGGCCGCCGACTCCGCAGTCCTGCTCGTGCGGGTCGCCGCCAACGACGCCGCACTGATCGGCCGGGCGCTGGACGCGGGAGCGGACGGCGTCATCGTCCCGCTCGTCGACAGCGTCTCCGACGCCGCGGCAGCGGTGGCGGCCAGCCACTACCCGCCACGCGGCACGCGCAGCTGGGGTCCCCTGCCGGGCACCCGCGCGGTACACAGCCCGGGCTCCGGCGATGCACCCTCCGCCGTGCCGCTCTGTGCCGTGATGATCGAGACTGCCTGCGCCCTCGAGGCGGTCGACGCGATCGCCGCGGTCCCGGGCGTCGACATGATCTTCGTCGGCCCGTTCGACCTCGCACTCGCCCTCGGGCTGGACGTCGACGAGCTGCTGTCGGCGGCGGACGACGACGCGCCGCTGGCCCGGGTAGCCCGCGCCTGCAGCCGGGCCGGCATCCGGGCCGGCGCCTATGCGGGCTCGTCGGAGCGGGCAGCGCTGCTGGCGGCCGCGGGCTTCGACTGGATCGCCGCCACGACGGACACGGGCCTCCTGGCGCTGGGCGTCACGGCCCTCCGCGAGCGGCTGCCGGCCGGCCGGCCGGATCAGCCCGACCAGGAGGCCCTCAGCGCCGGGAACGCCTCCTCGTAGCCCGCGAGCACCCGGGTGGCGGCATGGAAGGAGTCCACCAGCGGGTGACCCGCGAAGGCGCGCAGGGCGGCATCCCGGTCCCGGTGGACGGCGGCGCGGACGGTGTCCTGTTCGACGCTTTTCACCGCGGCCATGAGCCCCAGCTGGTGGGGGGTCGGCGGGGCGGCCGGCAGCGGGTGCGCGCCGTCCGCGTCCACCACGGACGGCACCTCGACGACGGCGTCCGCAGGCAGCGCGCCGAAGGTCGCGCCGTTGCGGACATTGAGGATCAGCTCGGCCCGCCGTCCCGTGAGCAGGGAGCGCATGACCTGGAGGGCCACGCGCTCATAGCCACCCCCGGCGAGGTCCGCTTCGTCGCGCTCCTCCTCCGCCGTCCGGGCCTCGGCCAGGTACCCCGCTTCCCGCTCGCGCCGCGCGTCCTCCCACACCCCGAGCGGGTCCCCGGACGCGAGGAGCCGGGGGAAGAGGTCGGTCTGCTGGTCCCGGAGCGTCTCCCCGCGCGTCCGGTCCGCCGAGCGGATGGAGCGGACGGCCTCGCGGTGGAAGTAGTAGTAGAACAGGTACTCGTTCGGCAGCGCGCCGAGGACCCGGAGGAGGTCCGGACCGAACAGGCGCCCCTCCTCGACGCCTGCCAGGCGCGACGCGTCGGCCAGCAGCCCCGGGAGGCGGTCGTGCCCGCCGTCGTCGAGCCGGCGCAGCCACCCCAGGTGGTTCAGGCCCACGTAGTCGACGCCCGTGAGGGACCCGCGCAGGTCCATGCCCGCGGCACGTGCCGCCCGGGTGACGAGACCCGACGCCGAGTCGCAGATGCCGATCACCCGGCGGCCCAGGACCGCGGAGAGGGCCTCGGTGACCATGCCCGCCGGGTTGGTGAAGTTGACGAGCCAGGCGTCGGGCGCGAGGTCGCGCATCAGGGTGGCGACGCGCAGCATGTCGGGGATGGACCGGAGCGCGTAGGAGATGCCGCCCGCGCCCACGGTCTCCTGGCCGAGCAGGCCTGCGGACAGGGCCACGCGCTCGTCGAGGATGCGTCCTTCCGCCCCGCCGCTGCGCACCGCGGCGAACACGAGGTCCGCGCCCGGCAGTGCGTCCTCCAGCCGGGCCGCGACCCGGACCGACGGCGCGGGCCCCGCCCCGGGGGGCAGCGCGCCGAGCACCCGAGCGATGGCTCGGGCGCGGTCCGGCAGGGTGTCCACGAGGACGACGTCGGACACGAGTCCCGCGAACGGGCCGTCGGACAGCGCCCGGTACACCAGCGGGACGCGGAACCCCCCGCCGCCGACGACGACGAGTGTGGCGCCGGCGCTCATCGGCGGCGGCCGCGGAACAGGGCGCCGCGCAGCGCGTACAGCTGCGCTCCGGCGAGGGCCAGGCCGATGGCCACGCAGGCCAGGACCGGCACCGACGTCGTATACGCGAGGACGAAGCTGAGCGAGACGGCGAAGACGACGGCCGCCACACCGATCAGGAGGCGCGCTCCCAGGGGCAGCAGCGGTGCGGCGCCCCGCGGGTACCGGGGCGAATCGGCATCCCGCTGCCTGTCCGGGGTCATGGCATCCCTGTCATGGCCCCCAGCCTACGGGCACGAATCGACGCCACTGGGGAGGACGTCTCGGAAGACAGGCACTCCTGCGCGCCGCCGGTGTGCCGCCGGACCAGTAAGGTGCCGTACATGGCCATACCGCAGCGCTTCGATCCCCTGGCCGGCGCGCGGGGCCCGGACGGGCCCGAGTTCGACCTGCTGCTCACCGGCCAGGTGTTCTTCGACATCGTCTTCACCGGCCTGGAGCAGCTTCCGGCGCCGGGCACCGAGGTGTGGACCGACGGCATGGGCTCCGGTCCGGGAGGGATCGCGAACCAGGCGATCGCGGCGAGCCGCCTCGGCCTGCGCACCACGCTCGCCGCGGCATTCGGCGACGACGGCTACGGGCAGTTCAACTGGGACGTGCTGCAGGACCAGGAGCATGTGGACCTGTCCCGCTCGCGGGTCTTCGGGCAGTGGCACTCACCGGTGACGGTCTCCCTCTCCGTCCACCAGGACCGGTCGATGGTGACCCACGGCCACGCCGCGCCGCTGCGCGCCACGGATCTCATCGGGGCGCCGCCGTCGTGCCGCGCCGCCGTCGTCGGTGTGGAACAGGAGATCGAACCGTGGGCGGCGACGGCCGCTGCCCGCGGCACGAAGCTGTTCGGCGACGTCGGGTGGGACCCCGACGGGGACTGGGCGCCCGAGACGCTCGCGTCGCTCGACCACTTCTACTCGTTCATGCCGAACGCCGTCGAGGCCATGGCCTACACACGCACCGACGATCCGTGGAAGGCCCTGTACTCGCTGGCCGACCGCGTGCCGGTCGCCGTCGTCACGGTCGGGCAGCACGGTGCGATCGCCATCGATTCGCTCACGGGGGAGGAGGAGTGGGTGCCCGCCCTGCCCGTGTCCGCGCACGACCCGACGGGGGCTGGAGACTGCTTCAGCGCCGCCTTCGTCATGGCCGACCTGGCGGGATTCCCGCTCGCCGACCGGCTGGCGTTCGCCAATCTGTGCGCCTCGCTGTCCGTGCAGCACGTGGGCGGTTCGCTGGCCGCGCCGGGTTGGGGCGACATCGCGGACTGGTGGCACCGGGTCAGCGAGGGGCGCAACGGCGTGCAGAAGCAGTGGCTGCGCCGCTACGCCTTCCTCGGGGACCTCGTCTCCGACGTCCCGGGCGAGGCGTCACGGCGCGCGACGGCGACGATCGCCCGGCATTCCGATGCCGGGCCGTCGATCCGCCCCTGCGAGGGCGGGCGGGGCGCGTCCGGCGCCTTCTGACCGGACCCCACACGCCCGGACCCCACACGCCGGACCCCACACGTCGGCGGTCACCAGGTGCGGGGCGGCCCTCTCCATGCCGGACCTCAGGCGCCGGCGGCCACCAGGTTCGGGGCGGGCGCGGGATGCTCAGGTTCCGCGGATCGTGTGGCGCGTGCCGCGAGCCAGATCGCGAGCGCGCCGATGAGCGCACCCGCCGCGACGTCGACGACGTAGTGCCACCCGAAGTAGACGGTGGCCAGGGCGGTGAGCAGCACGTAGACCCAGAGCGCCGCCCGGACCACCCGCGGCAGGCGGAGCAGGTGTGCCATGACGGCGGCGGTGACGACGACCGAGACGTGCAGGGAGGCGAAGGCTGCGATGCCGTGTACCGAGTGGGTGGCATGGGGATCGGTGAGGACCCGCACCCTGCTGCGGTAGAGCGACTCCTGGAGCGCCGTGACGGCGGTGTCCGGCAGGTCCGCGAAGTGCTTCGGCTCGACATAGATCGGCCCCAGGGAGGGCAGGACGTAGTAGCTCAGCGCCCCGAGGATCCAGTTGAAGGACAGCGCCGTCACGTACCAGGCGCCGTGCGAGAGCCTGCGCGACCAGACGAGTGCCGCCGCCACGGACAGGGGCACGAACAGGAGGTAGGACACGTAGACGGCGGACAGGATGTGGGCGCTCGCCCCGGTGCCGAGGATCTGCTGGAGCACGTCCCCGGGGTGCTCGCCGCCGGCGAACCAGCGGTCGCTGGCCTGCAGGAGCGGGTCCGTGACCCGATGGCGGACGAAGGGCAGGAAGCTCTTCATGTTCCGGTAGGAGACGTACGCCAGGTAGAAGGTGAGCAGGCCCACCGAGGTCGCGACCAGGCGCTGTGCCCGCCAGCGTCGTCGGAGTTCCGCCGCCGCGGCCCGCAGCAGGTTCGTCCGGGAGGGTCGGCTGCGCAGCGTGGACGGGATCATGTCGACCAGGACCAGCGCCGCCAGGAGCAGGGGCAGCCGGACGTAGCTCGGGCCGAGGAAGCCCCCAGGATCACGCAGCGGCAGCCCGAAGGCCACGGCCACGAAGGCCGTGAGGACGGCGAAGCCGGCTGCAACGGCAAAGGGTATGCGGAAGAGTCGGTAAGGGGCATGCCCCGTCGCAGGGGGCGCGGACTTCATCAACCAGTTCTAATGCATTAAGGTGCCGTTCATCGTCCGGCACTCCGGAGACGGATTGCTTGCTTTCCGGGCCGTGTCGTTCAGCCCCTCAGCATCGCCGCCTCTCCCAGCCACCGCGCGTACCTCGCCCAGGGGTCCTCGACGCCCGCGGCGAGCCGGCGGACATGCTCCTCGAGCTCCGGCGACGCGGCGAACCACTCCGAGCGGTCCAGCCGGTACGCCGCGAACTCCTGGTGGCGGCGGTGCTCGACCAGCCGGTCGCCCTGCTCGAAGGCCAGCACCTCGTCGTGCCACAGGCGGGCGAGCCGTTGCCGGGGATTCGCCGTCGTGCCGATCTTGATGCGCTCTCCGAAGCGGAGGTAGTACACGATGTCCACGCGCGGGGGCGGCAGGCCGTCGTCGAGCACGTCACCGGCCCGCCATTCGCAGGCAGCGCACACCCACCCGGAGGGATACCGCACGCCGAGGCGCGAGCCGCAGGCACGGCACCCTCCGGGCAGGACGTCGGCCACGCCGTACTCGGCGGCGACCCACTCACCGATCACCGCGGCATGCGCGCGGCACACCGGGACGGGGACGCCGGCGACGGCCCGGCCGCAGGGCTGCCCGCCCGGCAGGCGGAGCTCGCACGTGCGGCGGTCCTGCTCCGGATCGAACATGTCTTCGATCCTTCCGCCCCGCGCCGTCGGGTGCAAGCCCCCGTCCTGCACGGCATCAGAGGGCGGACGGGCAGGCGGAACTGGCAGAATGGGTCGGGTGACTTTCTCCGAACGTGCCGCAGAGATCGACCTCGATGCCCTGCGGCACAACATCCGGCACATCCGCGAGGTGGCGCACCCCGCGCGCGTGATGGCCGTCGTGAAAGCCGACGCGTACGGGCACGGGGCGCTCCCGGTGGCACGTGCTGCGCTCGAGGCGGGCGCCGCCTGGCTCGGCGTCGCGCACATCGGCGAGGGGGTCGAGCTGCGGAAGGCCGGCATCGAGGCGCCCATCCTCGCCTGGCTGCACACCTCACACACCGACTTCGCGGCCGGCGTGGAGCACGGACTGGACCTGGGGATCTCCGGCTGGGAGCTGGAGCACGTGGTCGCGGCCGCACGGGAACTGGAGCGGCCGGCCATCGTCCACCTGAAGATCGATACCGGACTCGGCCGCAACGGCTGCCCGCCGGAGCAGTGGGAGGCCCTGCTCGGCCGCGCCGTCGCCCACCAGGAGGAGGGCCTCATCCGCGTCGTCGGGATCTTCTCCCACCTGGCGGTCGCCGACGAGCCCGCCCGGCCCGAGACCGACCTGCAGGTCCAGGCGTTCCGCGACGCCGTCGCCGCGGCCGAGGCGGCAGGGATCGACGTCGAGGTCCGGCACCTCGCGAACACCCCCGCGACCTTCTCGCGGCCCGACTGCCATTTCGACCTGGTCCGCGTGGGCCTCGGCATCTACGGGCTCTCGCCCTTCTCGGACCAGGCGTCCTCGGACCTGGGGCTCCGCCCCGTCATGACGTTCAGCACCACCGTCGCGAACTGCAAGGAAGTGCCCGCGGGCCAGGGCGTCTCCTACGGCTACGCGTACCGCACCCGCAAACCCACCACGCTCGGGCTCATCCCCGTCGGCTACGCGGACGGCGTCCCCCGGATCGCCACCGGAGCGCCGGTTCTCGTGGGCGGGCGCATCTACCCCGTGGTCGGGCGGATCGCGATGGACCAGTTCGTCATCGACTTCGGCGTCACGGGCCTGGTGGGCACCCCGGCGAGTCCGCTGGGCGCGCGCGCCGTCCTGTTCGGGGGCCCGGACTCGCCGCCCGTCGAGGACTGGGCCGCCGCCGCGCAGACCATCAACTACGAGGTGGTCACCCGCATCAGCGGCCGCGTGGAACGGGTCTACCACGACGCAGGAGGGGAGGGCGTCGATGGAAGCGGCACCTGACCGGACCGCGTCGTACGACGCCGGCTCGGCGGACGAGCTGCAGGCGCTCGCCGCGAGCCTCGCCCCGCAGCTGCGGGCAGGAGACCTGCTCGTCCTCTCGGGCGAGCTGGGGGCGGGCAAGACCACGTTCACGCAGGGGCTCGGGCGCGGCCTCGCCGTCGAGGACCGCATCATCTCGCCGACCTTCGTGCTCGTCCGCCAGCACCGCTCCGGCGGCGACCGGCCGCGCCTGGTCCACGTGGACGCCTACCGGCTCGAGAGTGCCGCCGCCGTCGACGACCTCGACCTCGAGGCCACCCTGGACACCAGCATCACGGTCATCGAGTGGGGTGCCGGGCGCGTGGAGCACCTGGCCGACAGCTGGCTCCGCGTGGACATCACCCGGCCCCTCGGCGGCACCGGGCCGGGCGGGCGGGAAGCCGGCCTCATCACGGACTTCGACGACGACGGCGAGGACGAGGTGCGCACCGTCACGCTCTCGGGCGCCGGACCGCGCTGGCGTGGCGGTCTTCCCTCGTTGTCCCTCGACTAGGCTTGTCGGGTGCTTCTCCTCGCCCTCGACACCTCCGCGGCGGCTACCGTCGCCCTCCTGCGCGACGACGTCGTCGTCGGCCGGTTCGCCAGCGCCGACACCCGCTCGCACGCGGAGGTCCTCGCACCCGCGGTGCACCGGATCCTGTCCGAGGCCGGTGTGGCGGGGACGGAGCTCGACGCCGTGATCGCCGGCGTGGGCCCGGGGCCGTTCACCGGGCTGCGCGCCGGGCTCGTCACCGCCCGCACCCTCGGCTTCGTGTGGGGCGTCCCCGTGCACGGCATCATGAGCCTCGACGCCCTGGCCGTCGACGCCGCCGCAGGCGGGGCGGTACCGGCCGGCAGCGCGTTCCTCGCGGGGACGGACGCGCGCCGCGGGGAGGTGTACTGGGCCGCATACCGGGCGCCGTCGCAGCCCGACGCCCTGCCCGAACTCCTCGACGGTCCGCACGTCGGGGCCGCCTCCACCCTCCCCGGCGGGCAGCCGATCGTCGGCCGGGCCGCTGGCCTGTACCCGGACGCCCTCGACGGCGTCCCCGGCTTCGCCGCGGCGGACCCCGACGCCGCGTCCCTCGCCCGTGTGGCCCGCGCGCGCCTGCTCGCCGGCGCCCCCCTGCGCGACACCGCGCCGCTGTACCTGCGGGAATCGGACGCGCAGGTCCCCGGGCCCAGGAAGCGGGCGACGGCGTGAGCTTCCGCGTGCGTGACCTGGCCTTCGAGGACATCGAGACGATCGGCCGGCTCGAGAACGCCCTGTTCCCCACCGACGCCTGGCCGCTGGAGATGTTCTACACGGAGTTCTTCCAGCCGGACACGCGGCGCTACCTCGTGGCCGAGGTGGACGGCGAGGCCGTCGGGTACGCGGGGGTCATGGTGATCGACACGACGGCGGACATCCAGACCATCGGGGTACTCCCGCACGTCGAGGGTCAGGGCATCGGGCGCGCGCTGCTCACCGAGCTGCTGGAGGAGGCCCGCCGGCGTGGCGCGGACACCGTGATGCTCGAGGTGCGGGCCGACAACCCCCGTGCCCAGGCCCTGTACACGCGGTTCGGGTTCGTGAAGATCCACACCCGGAAGCGGTACTACCGCGACGGGGTCGACGCCTGGGTGATGCGCCTCGTCCTCGACACGGATGGAGGGCAGCCATGACGACCGGCCGGCCCCTGGTCCTCGGCATCGAATCGTCCTGCGACGAGACCGGCGTCGGGATCGTCCGCGGCACCGAGCTGCTGACCAACACGGTGTCCTCGTCCATGGACGAGCACGTCCGCTTCGGCGGGGTCATCCCCGAGATAGCCTCCCGGGCGCACCTCGAGGCCTTCGTGCCCACCCTCCGCACCGCGCTCGACGACGCCGGCGTGACGCTCGACGAGCTCGACGCCGTCGCCGTCACCGCCGGGCCCGGGCTCTCCGGAGCCCTCATGGTGGGCGTGTCCGCCGCGAAGGCGCTCGCCGTCGCCACCGGGAAACCGCTCTACGCGATCAACCACCTCGTCGCGCACGTCGGCGTCGGCATGGTGGGAGGGACGTTCGACGACGGCCTGCCGCCGAATCTCGGCGCGCTCCTCGTCTCGGGGGGACACACGGAGATCCTGCGCGTGGGGAACATCGCCGACGACGTCCAACTGCTCGGGTCCACGATCGACGACGCCGCCGGCGAGGCGTACGACAAGACGGCGCGGATCCTGGGCCTCGGGTATCCCGGCGGGCCGGCCATCGACCGGTTGGCGCAGCAGGGCGATCCGAAGGCCATCCGCTTCCCGCGCGGCCTCTCCCAGCCCAAGTACATGGGCAGCGCCGAGGAGCCGGGACCGCACCGCTACGACTGGTCCTTCAGCGGTCTCAAGACCGCCGTCGCCCGCGCCGTGGAACAGTACGAGGCAGCAGGGCTGGAGGTACCGGTGGCGGACATCGCGGCGTCCTTCCAGGAGGCCGTCGTGGACATCATCACGTCGAAGGCCGTCCTCGCCTGCCGCGAGCACGGCATCACGGACCTGTTGCTGGGCGGGGGCGTGGCCGCCAACCGGAGGCTCCGCGAGCTGACCCGCGAGAGGTGCGCGGCCGCCGGTATCACCCTGACCGTCCCCGCGCCGTCGCTCTGCACGGACAACGGAGCGATGGTCGCTGCGCTCGGCGCGCAGATCGTCATGAACGGCGGCGAGCCGAGCGGCATCGCGTTCGGGACCGATCCGTCCCTGCCGGTCACGAGCATCGTCCTCGCCGGGACGTAGCGGACACGTTCGCGCGGATCCCGTCGATGCGGAGCAGGCTTATTGCTAGAGAAACTAGCTTTACATCATCCGAGTCAGCCGCTAGGTTGGAGGAAGGTCAAGACAACGGCCTGCTCCTTTTCTGACCTGAAGGTCACGCCATGACACTCACAGCCCAGACTTCCTCCGTCCCCGCTCGCGTCGACGAAGACGCAGCCCTCTCACTCCCCGCCGGCGACGACGCCGCGTACGATCCGTGGCCGGGCATGGCCACAGCCGGTGAGCTCGGGCAGGTCCAGCACCCCGCAGAACCGATGGTCCTGCCCCACGCGCTCCACGACGCCTCCACGCGGCAGCTCCGGCGCTGGATCAACCAGCTGTACAAGGCACTCGACGCCGATTTCCCTCCCTATGGTGCGCAGGAGGACTACGACCGCCTCGCCGACGAGCTGGAGCGGCGCGCAGCGGACGCACGCAGCGGTGGCGCGGGGACGGAACGCCGTGATGCGTTCCGCGACAACCCGATGAACCACCGCTTCGAGCTCTTCCAGGACGGGATGCTCGCAGGCTACGTCTCGTACTCGATGCGCGCCGGCAGGCTGCGGCTGCACCGCACCGTCGTGGCCGCCGCGTTCGAGGGGGCCGGGCTGGAGGGGGTCCTCATACGGAAGGTCCTCCTCGACGCCCACAAGCGACGCCTGGCGGCGCTGCCCTACTGCGACCAGGTGCAGGCGTTCCTGGCCGACAACCCTCAGTACCGTAGCCTCGTCGCGAACTGACCCCTCGTCGCGAACCGACCCGGAGGTCGGCGCGGTGAGCGGACGGCCGGCCACGATGCGGCTGCCATCCGAAGCCTCAGCGCCCGGCGCACACGCGGCCCGATGACCCGATCCCGCGGGAGAACCCACCGGGGATGATTCCCCTCGTACGACGGTGGGCCGGCCCCGAAGGAGCCGGCCCACTGTCGTGTGCGGGGAGAGTCAGAGGGTGCCCGGACGGCGGGATCCGGGGGTGTCCGTCAGGGTGTCGTCCTGGAGCCCCTGACTGTCGGACGGGACACCTGTTCCCGGGATGCCATCGACGGCCGGCACGACCTCGACCTCCACGACGTCGACCTCCTCCACGACGGGCGTGGACTCCGGGACCACGGGCGTCGTGTCGACGACGGGGACCTCAGCCGGGACCTCCTCCTCGTCGTCGCTCCGCTTGCTCGCGGCCACCGCTGCACCCGCAACCGCGGCGGCTGCCGCGACGCCCAGTCCGGCCGCGACCTTGCCGGAGACTCCGGCCTTGCCGCTGTCGCCGCGCGACTGCTCGGCGTCCTCGACGGAGGGCGTCCCGGGCTGTCCGACCACGGCACCGCGCCATCCGCCGGTCGCGTAGCTCTCGGACTCGATGAACTCCTTGAACTTGTGGAGGTCCGCCTTCGCCTGGTTCTCGACGACGTTCAGTTTGTCGCCGACCTTCTCGACCAGGCCCTCCGGTTCGTACTCGAGCACGAGACTGACACGGGTGGTGCCGCCGAGGTCCTCGAACGTGACCTGTCCGGCGTTCGTCGCCCCCTCGGTTGCCGCCCAGGCGACCTTGCGGTCAGGGATCTGCTCGAGGACGCGCGCCTCCCACTGCCGGCGGATCCCGCCGATCTCGGCGACCCACTCGAGGCGGTCGTCGCTGAGCTGGGTGATCTGCTTGATGCCGCCCATGAAGTGCGGGAACTCCTCGAACTGCGTCCACTGGTTGTACACGGTCGTCACGGGAAGATTCACTACGATGGTTTCTTCGACCTTGGTGCTCATGATGCCTCCGTCGGGTTCGGGATGTCGTCGCTGATGACGCCGACAGCATCATCAGCATGCTTAGCGTAGGGCTGGGCGCGGCGGAAGGCCAGTGCCGGTCGTTCAGGAGGGAAGGTCTCCGACGCTGGTGTATTTCCGCCGCCAGTCGAGGCCTTCCTCGCCGCCGTAGAGGGTCCAGTACTCCCGTCCCATGGTGATCACGCCGTTTCCCACGGTCCAGATGGACACGACGCGGAAGATCCCGACGTCCTCCTGCGGCACCTGCACCTCGGACACCACGACCTCCCCGGCGTCGTACACCTCGAGGACGTCGATGCTCCAGCCGTTGGGGCGCTCGGAGTTCACGGCGACCACGTTGTCCCTGCCGCGGATGATCTCGCGCGTGACGGGCCAGAACACCACCACGTCCTCGGCGAGCGTCTGCCCGACGGCAGCCCAGTCCCTGCTCCACACCGACGACCAGTACCGCCGGATGACTTCGGTAGATTCCATACGCCGATGCTACCGGCGGATGCCCACCCGGGCCGGCGGATCTCGGTCGGTCCCGGGCGTCAGTCCTTCGGGTCGGACCGGGTCGGGATCGTCCGCCGCGTGCACTGGTCGGGACGCACCCACGCCTCACGGGCGATCGAGAATTCGATCCACTGGGCGAGCACCGCCGACGCGGTCCAGGCCATGGCGAACCCGCGGACGGTCTGGCGTGAGCCGTTCGGATACTCGAGGTCCACCCAGAGTGCCGGGGCAGGGGAGACGGACTCCGTGATACCCATGGTCGGTGGTTCCAGCTGCAGCGGAGGGACGAACTGGTGCGTCGTCGGCGGCAGCCCGTGCCACCCGGGGGCCTTGGCCACGCAGGACTGCCCGGGGGAGGGGCGCGGCGCGGGCTGGTCCATGCCACCACTCTACGAGGACGCCCCCGGGCGAGGTTCAGGGGTGTGGCTTCAGTGCCCGACGGCGGCAGCGCGCGGCATCCACCCACGCCTCGCGCGCCCGCGAGAACTCGATCCATTGCGCCAGGACGGCGGAGCCCGTCCATGCCATGGCGAACCCCTTCGCGGTGCGCCGCGTCCCGTCGGGATAGTCGAGGTCCACCCACAGTGCGGGGGAGCGGGGCGGCTCCGTGATGCCGCCGGACGGTGCCTCCAGCTGGAGCGGGGGGACGTACCGGTCCGCGCTGGGTGGGATGCCGTGCCACCCGGGTCTCTCTGCCATGTGACGAGGGTATGCCGCGGATCCGACATCGGGGGGGAAGGATTCTCCCCGCTGTTCCCCTCCGCGCCACCCGATGCCGGCCCGGAGTTCCATTCCACGCGGTGGTGTGTCTGGTTAGGATGGTCGCGACGACGGCATCCCCCGCGCACCTGCCCGCAGGACGCTCGCGGGACGGGACGCCGGGTGTCACCCCGTTCCACCAGGACAAGAGGTAGCGACCAGCCATGACGAATGACCCTTTGCAGAAGATCCTTGTCGCCGCCGCCGACAAGGAGGACGTGCAGTTCGAGCTCGATCGCGCCGAACTGATCCTGCAGGAAGCGGTGTCCGAGGCCCTCCGTCACGGGGAGGACGTCGCGGTTGTCGCCGAGGTCGCGGAGCTTCCCGTGGACGACGTCGCGAAGCTCGTCGCACGCGACGCCGACCCCGGGCCCGTCCTGCCTTCCTGAGGAACGTCCCGGGGTGGACCCGGCCGCGGCGCTACAGGCCGAGGGAGTCGAGCACCGGCAGTTCGGCGCGGGTCCGAGCCCTGGCCTCGGCTGCTGTGGGCGCCGAGACCGCGATCCCGGCGATGCGCTGCGCCTCGGCCAGCGTCACGCTGTGGAGGACCGCGCCGACCCCGGCGAGGGCCCGCGGCGTCATGGACAGCGTCGAGACGCCCAGTCCCACCAGCACGACGGCGAGGGCGGGATCCGCCGCGGCCTCACCGCACACCCCGACGGGCTTGGCGTTCCCCTCGGCGGCCGAACCTTCCACGGTCAACTGCACCATGCGGAGGACGGCGGGCTGCCACGAGTTGTTGAGGGCGGCGAGGGACCCGAGCTGGCGGTCCGCGGCCATCGTGTACTGGGTGAGATCGTTGGTGCCGAGGCTGGCGAAGGCGACCTGGCCGAGGATCGACTCCGCCATGACGGCGGCCGAGGGAACCTCCACCATGACGCCGGGCGTCTGCAGGCCGGCGTTGCTGCACAGCTTCGCGAAGTCCGCGGCCTCCTCCGCCGTCGAGATCATCGGTGCCATGACCCAGACGTCCGCGCTCGACCGGGCTGCGGCATCCGCGATGGCCGTGAGCTGCCGTTCCAGGACTCCCGGCGACGTCAGGTCGGTGCGGTAGCCGCGGACGCCGAGGGCCGGGTTGGGTTCGGAGGTGTCCGTCAGGAAGGGCAGCGGCTTGTCCGCGCCGGCGTCCAGCGTGCGGACCACGACCTTCTTGCCGGGGAAGGCGTCGAAGACGCCCCCGTACGCCTCGATCTGCTCGTCCGCCGTCGGCTCGGTGTCGCGTCCGAGGAAGCAGAACTCGGTCCGGAGCAGGCCCACGCCCTGGGCCTTCGCCGCCGCGGCCTTGACGGCGTCGTTCGCGCCGCCGACGTTCGCCAGCAACGGCACCTCGTGCCCGTCCGCGGTCACGCCGGTGCCGTCGAACACCGTCAGGGCCTCCGCTGCTGCCGCATAGGCCTCGGCCGCAGCTTCCTCCTCGGCCCCGGGGTCCAGGCTGAGGATCCCGGCTGCGCCGTCCACGAAGGCGAGGGCGCCGTCGTCGATGTCGTCCACGCCGTGGGCGGCGACGACGGCGGGCAGCCCGAGGGCGCGCGCGATGATCGCGGTGTGCGACTGCGGGCCGCCGCCGGAGGTGACGAGGGCGAGGACCACCGCCGGGTCCAGGGTCGCGGTGTCCGCCGGCGCCAGGTCCTCGGCGACCAGGATGAACGGCGTGTCCGACGCCGGGATGCCCGGAGCGGGGAGTCCGCGCAGTTCGGCGACGATCCGCGACCGCACATCGAGGACGTCCGCGGTCCGCTCGGCCATGTAGCCGCCGAGGTTGTGCAGCATCTCGGCCACCGAGGCGCCGGCCTCCCAGACCGCCCGGGCCGGGGAGATGCCGTTGTTGATGAGTTTCGTCGCGGACTTCAGCAGCAGGGGATCCGTCGCCATGAGCGAGGTGGCCTGCAGTACGGCCTTGGCGTCGCCCTTGGCGGTGCCGGCCCTGCGCTTGAGCTCCTCCTGCACGGTCTTCGCCGCGGCCTTGAGGGCGGCGACGGCCTGCTCGGGAGCGTCGGGGGTGTCATGGCGTTCTCCGGCGGGGGGTTCACCGACCGACGGCGGCATGTGCCGGACCGGGCCGATGACTCGTCCGGGACTGACCCCGACCCCTGCGAAATTCTCCATGGAACGTCCTCGTTTCCTTGCCGGTGGATCTTGGTCTAGCACCATTGTGTCGCGCAAGGCAATTATAGAGTGTGACCCAGTTCATATAACGTTGCTATAGCTGTTACGCTAGCAGGCATGAAAAAGGGAGGCGAACCGGCGCCCAAGGTGCGGCTCCTGCGGGCTGCCGCGGCACTGCTCGCGGAGTCCAATGGTGAGCCTGTCTCCACCCGCCAGATCACCGAGGCCGCCCGGGTGACCGCTCCTACCCTGTACCACCACTTCGGGGACAAGGAAGGGCTCTTCGACGCCGTCGTCGCCGAGGGTTTCTCCGAGTACCTGGAGGCCGAGAGGAGCCTTCCGACGTCGGGCCGGCCGATCGAGGACCTCCGCATGCACTGGGACAACCACGTGCGGTTCGGCCTCGACCATCCGCACCTCTACCTGGTGATGTTCGGCAATATCCGGCCCGAGCGCCGGCCCTCCATGGTCGCCAGCGCGGAGGCGTTCCTCGAGGAGGTCCTGGCGCGGGCGGCCGCGGCGGCCCGCCTGGTGGTCTCACCGCACGAAGCCGCGCGCAGCATGCTGGCCGCCAACATCGGCGTCACTCTCATGCTGATCGCCGAGCCCGCGGCGAAGCGCAACCTCGAGCTCTCGGCGATGACGCGTGAGGCCGTCATCTCCGCCGTGGCCACGGATTCCGACGCGGACCCCGTGACCGACACCGAGGGGACGCCGTCCGTGGTCGTGGCGGCGATCGCGCTCAACGCAGCACTGCAGTCCTCGCACCCCGATCAGCTCTCCAGTTCGGAGCTGAAGCTTTTCCTCGAATGGCTCCAGAGAATATCCAGCCGATCGGGAAGCTGATGCCTCCCGACGATCCCATCCCTCCGCAGTGTTGCGGGCCGAACGGTTAGGAAGAAATGTGGCAACACAACTAGAAGCGAGATCCGGCACGAGTGCCAGGGTCCGCGTGCAGAAGTTCGGGACGTTCCTGTCCGGCATGATCATGCCCAACATCGGCGCGTTCATCGCCTGGGGCATCGTCACGGCACTCTTCATCGAGAAGGGCTGGCTCCCCGTTCCCCAGCTCGGCGGCTACGGCGAGACCGACGGCGTCGCCAACGTCGGGCTCGTGGGCCCGATGATCACCTATCTGCTGCCGCTCCTGATCGCCTACACCGGCGGTCGGATGGTCTACGACGTCCGAGGCGGCGTGGTCGGCTCGATCGCCACCATGGGTGTGATCGTCGGCGCCGGGATCCCGATGTTCATCGGTGCGATGATCATGGGCCCGCTGGGCGCCTGGACCATGAAGAGGATCGACGCGATCTGGGAGGGTCGCATCAAGCCCGGCTTCGAGATGCTGGTCAACAATTTCTCGGCCGGTATCTGGGGGGCCGTGCTGGCACTGATCGGCTTCTACGGTGTCTCGCCGCTGGTCACCGCCTTCAGCACCGGCGCGGGCAACGTGGTCCAGTGGCTGGTGGACAACGGGTTGCTGCCGCTGACGAGCATCTTCATCGAACCGGCGAAGGTCCTCTTCCTCAACAACGCCATCAACCACGGCGTCCTGACCCCGCTGGGCGTCCAGCAGTCCCTGGAGCAGGGGAAGTCCATCCTCTTCCTGCTCGAGGCCAACCCCGGTCCGGGGCTCGGCATCCTGCTGGCCTACTCGTTCTTCGGCCGCGGCATGGCCAAGGCCTCCGCTCCCGGCGCCGCCATCATCCAGTTCGTCGGCGGCATCCACGAGATCTACTTCCCCTACGTCCTGATGCGCCCGCTGCTGATCCTTGCCGCGATCGCCGGCGGCATGACCGGCGTCGCGACGCTGAGCATCACGAACGCCGGGCTGGTGGCCCCGGCGGCCCCGGGGTCGATCATCGCGGTCCTGGCGCAGACGGCCCGCGACAGCTACTTCGGTGTCGTCCTGTCCGTCGTGCTGGCCACGGCGGTGTCCTTCCTCGTCGCCTCGGTCATCCTCAAGACCGGCAAGAACCAGGGCGAGGGAGACCTCGCAGCCGCCGCCGCCAGGATGGAGGGGCTCAAGGGCAAGAAGAGCTCCGTGGCAGGGAACTTCCGCTCCGCGTCGGCGACCGACGGCCCCATCCGCAGCATCGTCTTCGCCTGCGATGCAGGCATGGGATCCTCGGCGATGGGCGCCTCGGTGCTCCGCAACAAGATCCGGGCGGCCGGGTTCCCGGACGTGAAGGTCACCAACCTGGCCATCTCCAGCCTCAAGGACGACTACGACGTCGTCGTCACGCACCAGGATCTCGCCGCGCGCGCCGAGCCCCTGACGCAGAGCGCGACGCACGTCGCCGTCGACAACTTCATGAACAGCCCCCGCTACGACGAGATCGTCGAACTCATCCGCGCGGGCGCGGCGGCCGACGGCGGCGTCGACCCGAAGGACCCGGCACCCGCCTCCGTCGCAGCCGAAGCCGGCACCATGACCGGCGGCGGTGACGTCCTCGCGGAGGAGAGCATCGTGCTGAACGGCACCGCCACCACCCAGGAGGACGCCATCAACGAGGCCGGCCACCTGCTGGTCGCCCGCGGGGCCGTGGACTCCACGTACGTCGCGGCGATGCACGAGCGTGAGAAGTCCGTCCCGACGTACATGGGCAACTTCCTCGCCATCCCGCACGGCACCAACGCGGCCAAGGACCTGATCAAGCGCTCGGCCGTGTCGATCGTGCGCTACCCCGAGGGCATCGACTGGAACGGCAAGCAGGTGAAGTTCGTGGTCGGCGTCGCCGGCCTGAACAACGAGCACCTCTCCATCCTGTCCGCGATCGCCCGCGTCTTCTCGGACAAGGAGCAGGTCGTGAGGCTCGACGAGGCCACGTCCGTGGACGAGGTCGTGGCACTCTTCGGGAAGGTCAACGCCTAGTGAAAGCAGTACATTTCGGTGCCGGCAACATCGGACGCGGCTTCGTGGGGCTCCTGCTCCACGAAGCCGGGTACGAGGTCGTCTTCGCCGACGTCGCGGACGCCCTGATCGACCAGCTGGCGTCAACACCCAGCTACGACGTCCATGAGGTCGGCGAGGAGCCCGCGGTGAAGACGGTGGACAACTACCGTGCGCTCAACTCGCGCTCGCAGGAGGAGGACGTCGTGGCGGAGATCGCGACGGCGGACATCGTCACCACGGCCGTGGGCCCGAACGTCCTGCGGTTCCTCGCGCTGGTCATCGCCCGGGGGATCGCACGCCGCGGGGACGACGTCGCGCCGCTGCAGGTCATGGCATGTGAGAACGCCATCAACGCGACGGACATCCTCCGCCGCGAGGTCGAGGAAGCCTACGACGGCGCGGTGGCGGACCTCGCGACGCGCGCGGTCTTCGCCAACACGGCCGTGGACCGCATCGTCCCGAACCAGGCAGCCGGGCAGGGCCTCGACGTCACGGTCGAGACGTTCTTCGAGTGGGTCATCGACCGCACCCCCTTCGAGGGCCGTGCGCCGGAGATCCCCGGGGCCACCTACGTCGACGACCTCGAACCGTACATCGAGCGGAAGCTGTTCACCGTCAACACGGGCCACGCCGCCGCGGCATACTTCGGCTACGCGGCCGGGGTGGAGAAGATCGCCGACGCCATGGCGGATGAGGCCATCGCGGCCAGGGTTCGGGCCGTGCTGGAGGAGACGAAGCAGCTGCTCGTCGAGAAGCACGGGTTCGACGCAGCGGAGCAGGAGGCCTATGTGCAGAAGATCCTGCGCCGCTTCACGAACCAGCATCTGCCCGACACCGTGGTTCGCGTCGGCAGGGCCCCGCTGCGCAAGGTGAGCCGGAGGGAGCGATTCGTCGGGCCCGCCGCCCAGCTCGCCGAGACGGGCATGCATCCCGCAGCGCTGCTCGAGGCGATGCGAGCCGCGCTCTCCTTCTCGGCCCCCGACGATCCCGAGGTCGCCGCCCTGGCCGAGATCCTGGCCACGCAGGATCCCGACACCGCGACGACGTCGATCACCGGCCTCGAGGCGGAGCATCCTCTGTTCGGGGCGGTGCGGGAACTGATCGCCGAGCGTGCTGCGGGTCCCCGCGCAGGATAGGCCGGCGCGGACCGCGGTACCGGAAGGGAGCAGCCATCGCTGCTCCCTTCCGTGTGTCCGCCGGTGTGCGAGCTCCGCTACCTCGCAGCCGCGACCGGTGCAACACCCTCCGACGGTGCCCGCCGGGGCCGCGGCGGTGCGACGAGCGGCCTACGCTCGGGGCATGGACCAGCCGACCGAAGAACACCACCTGAAGGACCTGGGCAGTACCGACGGAATCGGGCCGGCCGACGCCGGCCCCCTCGGGGACGGTCCGCCGGCCGAGGCCGATGCGTCGCCCGGGACACTCACCGGGAACCTCGGCTTCGAGGGCTCCGCGGACAGCCCGACAGGGGACGACCGCTTCACGGGCGGTTCGCAATGACGGTCCGTCATCCGACGACCAGGGCCGCACCCGCCGGGTCCCGTGGACCCGGATGCCGCTCCGGAGGCGGTTGCGTGCGCTCGCGCGACGAGCCCGGACCCGGTATGGGCCCGCACCTCGACCGCATCGTGGCGGACCGCCGTGCCCGACGCCCCTACCGGGTGACGGGCCGAAGGGCGGACTGCACGACGACGACGTCCGGTCCGTACTCGGCATCCATCCGCGACTGGAAGGACCCGTCGTCGTACACCACGGTGACCGCGACGAACCCGCTCTCGACGCCCGCGCTCACGGGGTAATCACCGAAGCCGAAGTAGACGGCCTCCAGGATCCGTTCGAGCTCCTGCGGGGCCGTGGATCCCTGCCGGCCGGCCAGCGGATCCTGGAAGGGCATGGCGTCGTAGAGTGACAGCGGAATCGGTGCCATGGTGGGCGTGAAGAACGTCCCGTCCCAGGTTCCCGTGACCGCGTACGTCCCCCAGGTGACACCCGAGGCCGACTCCTTCTGCTCCGCCAGCGCCCAGTCCCAACCCACGAGCTCCGGTCCCGTGCACTGCGGGGGATAGGACTCGCGCACCCCGCCGAGGCAGAACCGGGGCAAGGCCTCACCCGTCTGCAGGACAGTACCCTGACCTATCACCTCACCCTCCGCTGCAGGAGGGACGAACCGACCGGAGTTCGGGTCGGGCTCGGCGCCCGGTGAGGCGGCCGGCTCGACGGCGGGATCGCCGGTCGGGTTCTCCACCGGTTCGCTGCCTGGGTTCCCGGGGGTAGCGCAGGCAGCCAGGAGAGCCGCTGTGAGGACCGCGATGCCCAGCCGTGCCGACCATGTCATGCACCCATGATCAGCTGGAACCGTCCAGGACACCAGAGGCACATCGACCTGCTGCCGGGGTCCGCGTCGCTGGGAGGGGCGGGGGCGTCACGGGGTGAGGGCGCCGCAGAGAGTCGTGAAGGTCCTGCCTTCGGCGAGAAGGTAGGCGGTGCCGGGCCGGAAGAACCGGGGGCGTGCGCCGGTCAGCTCCGCAAGGCGCGCATTGTCGATCATGATCTCGTCGTCGACGCTGCCGGTTCCCTCCGTTCCGGAGATCCCGTAGGCGGCGGCGCCGTTGACGCTGAGCGGGTAGTGGTTGGTTCCGTGGTTCGCGACCTCGAAGAGCGCGACGGCGGCCAGGTCCTGTGCCAGGGCGGGGTTCGCGGTGATCCAGCGTCCGTTGAGGAACAGGGTCGCCGGGACCTGCAGCCGGCGCAACAGGTCGATGGTGGTGAGGTCGGCGCCCCCGCCTCCCGTGCCGCCGCAGAAGTCGAGGGTCAGCGCGATTCCCCGGGCCCGTGGGGCAGGCGCGTGGGGACCCGAGGTGCCTCGAGTCCCCAGTAGGACGGGCTCTGCCCTGTGAAACGGGTGATGATCTCCCCGCGGGTCGGTGAGTTCTCCCCTGGAGCCTCGGTGGGGATCGGCTGCGGAGCAGGGGACGGGAAGGGGGAGGCGGAGGGTCTCTGAGTGCGGCCGCCGGTTCCGGTGGCGGCGTGACCGGTGGGGCTGGGCCGTAGCGGATCTGCTCCGATGTTCCCCGGTCTGCACCCGGGCTTCTGTCCGCTGTCAGACAAGCGAGAGGACGAAGGAGAGGACGAAGCCGGCGGCGGTGCTCATGGCCACTGCGGGTCCGCCGTGTTCGTAGGCTTCGGGCATGAGCGTGTCGGCGAGGGATGCGATCACAGCGCCGGCGGCGAAGGCCAGGGGGAGGGAGATGGCTTCCGGGTCTGCGCCGGACAGGGGACCGGCACCGATGATGACCGCCAGGACCAGCAACACCGCGCAGGCCCCCCACAGTCCGAGGATGCGTCCCGTCGACCTGCCCTGTGCGCGCATGGATGATGCTCCAACGAGAGCTTCGGGGAGGTTGGACACGAAGATCGCGGCCAACAAAGCCAGTCCGCCGGTTCCTCCGCCGAGGGCGACGCCCAGGGCCACATTCTCGGGCACGCCATCGAGGGTGACAGCGGCCAGAAGAGCGAGACCTGCCGCGCCGCGCGTCGATGCCTTGGACGATGTCTCCTCAGTCGCCGCGGCGTCGGTGTCCAGTTTGGCGCTGCCCTGATAGTCGTCTGCGGCCTCCGGTTCGGGACCGGCCTGCGCCCACCGGTCGAGTAGTGCGCTGAGAACGGTGAAGACGAGGGCACCCGCGAGGAGGCCCAGCGCAGCCCGCCAGATCCCCCCCTGTTCGAAGGCGTCCTCGAACAGCTCGAACGCCAGCGCGGTGATGAGAGACCCAGCCGCGAAGGACAGGAGAATCGCCAGCACCCGTTTGGGCAGATTGAAACGGGCCCCGATCACTGCACCGATAATCAGGGCGCTGGAAGCCACCACACCGAACAGCAACGACATCATCATGGGCTCAGTATAGGAATCCTTGCCTCGGGGTAAAGGAGTGCGGCCACACGAGCATCACGTGCTCAGCCCGGTGCCCCAGGGATGGCCTCACCGCGTTCGCCCACCCGGCACGTTCCGGTTCCGATATGCATCGTGTTCCTCAGGCGGTTCTACAGTGGGTTCGGGAGAGTTTTCGTGAGGTACTGGGATGAGTCGCAGCCGCTGACGAACAGTGTCGCGGGCGAATGGGACACCTCTATCGGAACAGCGGAAGGACGGGGTTATGGTCGCGAATGCGGTCGGGGTGGTGGTGACCGGGATGGGTGCCATGACTCCGGTGGGAGGGACGGTCGCCCGAACCTGGGACAGCCTCATCGAGGGTCGGTCCGGCATCGCGGTCCTGGACCAGCCGTGGGCGCAGGAGCTACCGGTGCGGATCGCCGGGCTTGTTACTGCCGAGCCCGCAGCATCACTGTCCACCAGGGAGTATCGGCGGATGGATCGGTGTGGGCATCTGGCGTTGGTCGCATCAAGGGAGGCATGGCAGCAGGCCGGCGAGCCCGCCGTCGATCCGGACAGGCTCGCCGTAGTGATCGGGTCCGGCTACGGGGGTCTGGGTACGGTGTTGTCCCAGATTCGGACCCTGGATGCCCAGGGCTCGCGCCGAGTGTCTCCGCATACGTTGACGCAGATCATGGTCAATGGGCCGTCGGCCTGGGTGTCCATCGATATCGGCGCGCAGGGAGGGGCCCGGACACCAGTGAGTGCCTGTGCCTCCGGCGCCGAAGCGATTGCCCAGGGCGTCGAGATGATTGTGTCGGGGACGGTCGATGTCGTCGTGGCGGGGGGAGTGGATGCCTGCGTGAACGAGTTGGCGATCAGCGGTTTCGCTCAGCTCCGGGCTCTGTCCACGAGTGATGGGGATCCGGCGGCGGCTTCGCGGCCCTTCGACCGGGACCGGAACGGGTTCGTGATCGCCGAAGGTGCCGGTATCGTCGTCCTCGAGCGGGAGGATTTCGCCCGCGCGCGGGGGGCTGGGATCCTGGGTCGGATTGCAGGGGCCGCAGTCACCTCTGATGCCGGGGACATCGTGGCCGCGGACCAGGCCATTCAACACAGGGTCATGCAGAAAGCTCTTGCGACGGCAGGGTTCACAGGGTCGGATATCGCCTTCGTCCACGCGCACGCTACATCCACCCCCATCGGTGACCTGCTTGAAGCCGGTGCGATCACCGAGGTGGTCGGCAACGAGGTGCCTGTCACCTCGACCAAGTCCATGACAGGCCACCTTCTGGGAGGAGCCGGGACGCTCGGCGCCATCGTGGCCATCGAGGCCCTTCGGACAGGGCAGCTTCCCGGCACGCTCAACTACGAGAATCCCGACCCGAGGATCGACCTCAACATCATCGACGCGACGACCGGATGTGCTGCCTCGAAAGCTGCCATCACCAACGCTTTCGGATTCGGCGGCCACAGCACCTCCCTCGTCATCACGGCTGCCTAGCAGGCTCCTTCTACAGGCATCCCGTCGTCCACGGCGCACGTCCGCGACACCTCCGGCGGGTTCTTCGGCTGTGGCGTCCGGTCCACGGCATGGCCGGGAATCGGGAGTGCCGTGCCCCGCGGGGGTCCGTTCTCCGATGTCCCATGAGACTCCGTTTCGCCCTGCACCGACCTCAGGTGCGGCCGGTCTCATGGGCCCACATGGCGAGCTCGACCCGATTACGCGCGCCGAGCTTGCGCATCAGGCTGGCCAGATGGGTCTTGACGGTGCTGGAACTGATGCGGAGCTCGGCGGCGATCTCACTGTTGGTACGGCCCTGCGCCACGGTGAGGAGTACCTGCTCCTCACGGGAGGTGAGCGGTTCCATCGGCTGCGCGGGTGATCCCTTCTGCGATCCGGCAAACGCCGCAAGTAGGCGGACGGTGACGCTAGGAGCGATCAGAGCATCGCCCTCGGCTGCAGCGTGGATCGCCTGGGTCAGCAGCGCAGGTCCGGCGTCCTTGAGCAGAAACCCCCGGGCGCCGGCCTTCAGCGCCCCATGGACGTACTCGTCGAGGTCGAAGGTGGTGATCACGACGATCGGCAGGGGGTCGGTGACCCCGGGTCCGGCGAGCTGGCGGGTGGCTTCGATCCCGTCCATCAGCGGCATGCGGATGTCGAACAGGCACACGTCCGGGTGCAGTCGACGCGCCAGGCTCACCGCCTGTCGTCCATCGGTGGCGGCGCCCACGACCTCGATGTCGGGCTGGGCATTCAGCAGCATCGTCAGACCGGTGCGCACGATGTCCTGATCGTCGGCGATGACCACCCGGATGGTCATCGGGGACCGCCCGCTCGGGGCAGCATCGCCTCGACCCGCCAGCCACCGCCCGCGCGCGGGCCCGCGCGGAACGTGCCGCCCAGCAGCTTGGCGCGTTCCTCCATGCCGACCAGGCCGTAGCCCGACGGGTTGCCGCCGGCCGTGCCGGCGCCATCGTCATCGACCGTCAACTGCACCCGTTCGGCGTCACCCGCGACGCGCACAACGACCCGCGTCGCAGAGCGGGCGTGCCGTCGCGCGTTCGTGACCGACTCCTGGGCCAGGCGGTAGACCGCGGCCCCGACCGCGGGGCTGAGGTCGTCGAGCTCACCGGACAGCTCCACGTCGACCTGCGGCCCTCCCTCGGCCTGATCGGCGAGCCGTCCGAGGTCAGCGACACCCGGGCGTGGCGCGAAGTCCGCCCTCTCAGAGGCGCGCAGGACACCGACCATGGTGCGCAACTCGGTCAGCGTTCGAGAGGCCGCGTCCTCGATGACAGCAAGGACCTCAGTGGCACGCTCGGGGTGCGAGATCGCGACGGCGCGTCCGGCCTGAGCCTGGATGGCGATGCCGGAGACGTGGTGGGCGACCGTGTCGTGGAGGTCACGCGCCAGCTGCTCGCGCTCCCTGGCTTTGGCCTCGTCGATGTCGCGGGTGCGCGTGTACGCGTGGTAGCGGATCGCAGCGCCCAGGGCTGCGGCGAACAGGAAGAAGCCGAATGCAGCCACCGTGTCTGCCGGGCTGGTCAGGTCGGCGACGTGGGTGATGACCAGCCAGACCAGGATGACCCCCAGGCCGGTCGCGGCCTCGCGGCCTGCTCCCCACCGGAACAGCGCGTAGGCCAGGACGAGCACTCCCGAGATGCTCGTCAGCAGGCCGGCCTCCTCGCCGGCGACGATCCTCGCGGCGTCGACTGCCGTCAGCGTGCCGAAGGAGATCACGACCGCCGCCAGGGGGTGGGTGCGGCGCCACCACAGGGGAGCAAGGACCACGAACACGGCGCCGAGCACCAGCGGGCGCGACGTCAGGTCCTCACGGAGCGCCACCTCCACCACCGACCACGCCAGGAGCACCGCGACGAGCACCCCGTCCCGCCACACCCGCCGCGGGGGGTTCGCCGGTCGAGGCTCAGCCCACAAGGAGCGCAGCGCCTTCGTCACCATCTGTCCAGCGTAGGGCCGGCGCGGCAGCGGCGGATCAGCCGAAAGCACGAGGGAGGGACCATGCCATCGGCCGGGTGAACTCCGGCCTCCGGGCCGATGTGCCCGCCGCCGGGCTGAGCGATCGTGGACCTACCGATCCTCACCACACAACGGAGCCCATGATGAGAACACCCCGACCCACCACCACACTGGAAGACCAGCGGATCCCGGTGCAGGCCAAGCTCGCCAACGCCTGGACAAGCGTCATGTTCCTCTACGCCTACGTGGACATCATCGCCTTCTTCAAGCCCGGCGTCGTCGATGACATCCTGGCCGGCGTCGTCTTCGAGTTCCAGATCAGCCAGACGCTGTTGACGGCCTTCCTCGCGCTCATGGCGGTCCCGATCCTCATGGTCGTGCTGTCGATGACGCTGCCCGCCCGGGCGAACCGCATCACGAACCTCGTCGTGGCCTCGGTGCAGGTCCCCTACGCGGCATTCAACGTGGTGGGCGAGTCCTGGACGTACTTCTACGGCCTTGGCGTCGCACTGGAAGTGATCCTTCTTGCCCTCATCCTGCGGTACGCCTGGACCTGGCCCCGCACCGCACCGTCGGCGACCACGCCGATCAGCCGTGAGGCCGATCGCGCCCACCAGCAGGCGTGAACCCCAGAGCAGTTCCCGTCCCGGTGTTCCGCGTGTCATGAGTGGTGAGCCGGTCGCCCCGCAGTTCTCCGGGCGACCGGTCAGATGGTGATGGCGATCTTGCCGCGTACCTTTCCGGCATGCAGATAGCGGATGGCGTCCGGGGCCTCCTCGAGCGGGAAGGTGCGGTCGAGCGGCGCGCGCAACCTGCCCGTCTCCACGAACCCGGTGAGTTCGACGAGATCGTCGCGGCGCGTGGCGGCCGTGAGCCCCCGGAGTTTCTGACGTGTGACGAGCGACAGAACCGGTGCTCCGAGCATCGCCCGCTCGAACCCGCCGAGCAGCCCACGGCCGCCCTCCCCGCCGACGATCACGAGCGTCCCCTTCGGGGTGAGTGCCCGCCGCAGCGTCCGCAATGGGCGGTTGCCACCGGTGTCGAGGATGAGGTCGAAGCGGCGTGTGCCGTCCACCGGGTCCCGTCGGGTGTAATCCAGCACTTCGTCGGCGCCGAGGTCACGGACGACGTCGAGCTTGCGTGTGCTCGCAACTCCGGTGACGTGGGCACCGTACGCCTTCGCCAGCTGTGTCGCGAACGATCCGACGCCGCCCGAAGCACCGAGCACGAGCACGCGCATGCCTGCTGCCACGCCACCCCTGCGGAGACCCTGGAGCGCCGTGCAGCCGGAGATCGGGATGACCGCCGCCTCGGCGAAGCTCAGCCCTGCAGGCTTGTGCGCCAGCCCCTTCTCCGACGAGGCAATCGCGAAGTCGGCGAAGCTGCCGGATGCGACGCCGAAGACCTCGTCGCCCGGGGCGAACCGAGTGACCTCGGGGCCCACCGCTTCGACGATTCCCGCGACATCCGCCCCGCGGGTGCGCTGCCGCGGTCTGCGGACGCCGAAGGCCGGCCGCACGCCGAGGGGCTGGCCCGCCATGATGTGCCACACGCCGGGGTCGACGCCCGCCGCCCGGACGCGGATGAGGACCTGTTCGCGTCCGGGCTCCGGCCGCTCGACCTCCTCGAGGCGGAGCACGTCTGCGTCTCCGTATTCGTCCTGCACGATCGCCCTCATAGGGATGCTCCTTCGTCAGTGTCGGAAATATCGGAAGACGGCGTCCGGTCCGACGCCGAGGACTCGCGCGATCCGAGGGGGTCTTGCCTACTGCCGCCGTCCTCTCCGTGCCCGAACGCCCCTGGACGTCGGGAGCGCTGCCTCGGGAGCAGCGTCCCCTCCCGGCGCATTCCCGGACCCACGCCGCGGCACGGTCATGGCGGCAACCTCCTCGAGCCGGGGGTGGAGATGGTCGTCGCCGTCCACCGTTCCCGATTGCCACGACAGCGTGAGCCCGTCCGGAGTGTCCACGAGCGACGCGAGGTTGTTGTCGAACCACGGCCCCCTGATGTTCCGCCAGCGGAACGGTGGGTCGGGAACCTTCACGGAGCGCGCCACGAGGGCCCCGACAGGTGCCGCCACGGCATAGGAAAGGATGGCGGTGGAGGAGCGCAGGAGCCGCGGCAGCGGATTGCGGATCGGGGAGCAGACAACCTGGAGGATACGGCTGCCCGATGTCCTGTCCACTTCCGCGACGTACGAGAAGTGGACGTCTCCCGACAGGAAGGTCACCGTCTCCGGTGCCGGACCCCGGTTGCCGTCGGCCACGTCCGTCGCCATGAGGGCCACGGCGCGGAAGCTGTTCTGGAAGGCGGCCCAGTGTTCGAGATCCATGCCCTGCCGCAGTTTCTCACCCAGCCGTGCGCCCTGCGCGCCCCACGCACCCTGTGCGAGGGCCTCGTCCCATGACTCGATGTGATGCAGCCCCAGGGGCAGGAGGAACGGCAGCGAGGTACCCACGAGCAGGTGCCGGAATCCGCCGACCATCCTGTGATCCAGCCACGCCGTCTCCTCCTCGCTGAGCAGGGCCCGCGCATCGGGTGTCAGCACGCGGGACACGCGGGAGTCGACCACGATCAGGCGCGTGTCATCGAAGTCGCGGCAGTAGCTCCAGCGGTAGGTGGCCGGATCCTTGTCCGCCCGATCGGCGAAGGCGTCGAGCTCCTCGCTCAGGTCGAGCTCGGCGGCGTCGTGATGGTCGACGATCCGTTGCCACATGCGGTCCTCGGCACGCCCGTCCGGTGACAGGTTGCCGAGGTGCTGGTACACCCAGTACGACGCCAGGCCGGCGACGATCCGGTCCTGCCACCAGGAGGTGGCCTCCATTTCCTGCTTCCAGGAGGTGGAGGCATTCCAGTCATCGCGGATGTCGTGGTCGTCGAAGATCATGGCACTGGGAAGGGTGGACAGCAACCAGCGGTTGGCACTGTCGGACCAGGCCAGGTTGTACAGGTGGGCGTACTCCTCGTAGTCCTTCAGCTCGGCGCCGGGCTCCTCCTCGATGTCCCTCCGCCCGCGGATGAACTGCTGCATCTCCTCACTGGTGGAATCGGCGTACACCTGGTCGCCGAGGAAGAGAACCAGGTCCGGCCGCGGTGAACCGTCGTCCTTCATCCGGTCGAGCGCGTACGCACGCATGGCATCGATGCCGTGGGTCCGATTGCCCTCCTTGGTGTGGGGGACGCTCGTGCGGCAGGACCCGAAGACCAGTCGCAGGGGCTTCCCCGGGGTGCGTGTCGCAATGCTCGACGGCGGGAATTCGGGAACCGCTCCCGGGTCCGGCCACGCCTGGTGTCCGTCGATCTCCACCGTGTAGGAGGTGACGCTTCCCGGCTCGAGTCCGTCCACCTCGACGAGCGCGTAATGGTGCCCGTGGACCGCGAACGTGCGTGCTCCCCAGGATCGCTGGGCGGCCCGGACGACGACGCGTGCCGCGGCGCCGACCTCCACCCAGATACTTGCCGAGGTTTCGTCGACGTACCGCAGTATGGGGCCAAGGACCAGGGGAGTCGATGTCATACGTATGTCCTACCCTTCTACCCTTCTACCCTTCGGCCCGACGGTCGATGTCGAAGAGCATACCTTCGGGCTGGGTGGAGCGGACCATGGCGGTGACCTCTGCCCAGGTGCAGGGCCTCACCCGCTGAGGTGCCTCCGACCGTGTGCCAGGAGCGACGCGCGAACTGCATGTGCGGAACAGGTTCGGCGTTTCCGCACAGATGGGACCCGTTCTTCGCTCCGCTGATGACGCTGAACGATGCCTACGCATAGCCGACACTGCAGTTCGATCTCCACGAGCTGCTCGGCCGGCTGGATACGCGCCGATCGGGCGCCATCCTGCTCGTCGCCGACGCCGTCGGCGCAGAATCCATGCACCGCGAATACCCTCACGCCGCGCTATGAAGCAACGAACTCGCCGAGCGCGGCCAGGAGGCGGTCGACGTCGTCGTCGTTGTTGTACGGCGCCAAACCGAGCCGCAGGGCGGCGCTGTCCTCGAGATCGAGGCGACGGAAGGCTTCGTACGCGTAGAAAGAGCCGGCCGGAGCGAGAATGTTCCGTTCCGCAAGGAACCGGTAGGCGTTCGCGGAGGACCGGCCCGGGAACGTCACCAGCAGTGTCGGGGTCCGCTCCTGGGCTTTCGAGTGCAGGGTGACGGCGTCACCCAGTTCGGCCAGCCCTGCCTCGATGCGGCAGCGCAACGCGAGCTCGTACTCATCGACCACGTGAGCGGATGCGAGAAGGCGCGCACGGCGGCCCGCTGCGGCGCCGGGCGCGATCGCGGCGAGGAAGTCCACGGCCGCCGTCGCTCCGGCCATGATCTCGTAGGGGAGGGTACCGAACTCGAACCGCTCGGGGACCTCGTTCGTGGACGGCAGCAGCTTGTCCGGCTGCAGTGACTCCAGCAGGTCCGGGTCGGCCACGAGAACACCGCAATGGGGCCCGAGGAACTTGTAGGGCGAACAGGCGAAGAAGTCAGCTCCCAACGCCTTCACGTCGACCGCCGCATGAGCGGTGTAGTGCACTCCGTCCACGTAGACCAGTGCGCCGACCGTGTGAGCGGCATCGGCGATGCGGCGCACCGCCGGTTTGGTGCCGAGCAGGTTCGACGCGGCGGTGATCGCTACCAGCTTCGTGCGCTCGGTGATCGCTGCCGCGACGGACGCTTCGTCGATCTCCGTGGTGTCCGGGTCGAAATCGATCCAGCGGACAGTGGCGCCGACCGCGGCGGCTGCTTGCAGCCACGGGCGGATATTGGAGTCATGGTCCAGGCGTGACACGACGATCTCGTCACCCGGCTGCCAGGTCTTGGCGAGGTGGCGGGAGAAGTCATAGGTGAGCTGCGTGGCGCTCCGCCCATAGACGACACCGCGAGGATGCGCCCCGAGCAGGTCAGCCATCGCCGTCCGGAATCCGCCGACCGCCGATTCGGCGTTCCTCTCCGAGCCCATACCGAGGCCGCGGTTGGACAGCGGTCCGGTAATGGCGTCGGCTATCGCGGCTCCCACGACCGCGGGGGCCTGCGTTCCGCCAGGACCGTCGAAATACGCGGTGCCGGTCAGCAGGGCGGGGAAGTGCGTGCGGAAGGCCGCGATGTCGAAGGTCATGTCGTTACTGTCTCAGGTGAGGATCGATACGGAAAGCTGCGCGGGAGGCATCGTCGACATCGATCCGCACGGACGGACAGGGGTGGTCGACACGAGAGCGCAATGGGACACCTACATGGCGGAGAACTTCACCGCGATGCGAGCCGCCAATGCTGTGCGTGTGTGGTGACGATCGTCTGGAAACACACCGACGAGGGCTGGAAGGAAGCCCGCTGGCACTGCTCACCCGCACCCGCTTGAGCCGGCACGCCGGTGCCGTCGACCGCTGTCATGCTCACGTGATGCCTCGCGGCGCTGTCCTGGGCGAGATCGTCCTGATCGTCACCCCTACGGCGAGGAACGCGGTCGCGGTATTGTCGGCGCAATCCCTCAGGGCCGCGTCGACGACGGTCTTCTCCGCTCAGGCGTGAGGGACGCCCTGGATGGCCGAGAGGCCGGACAGACCCAGTTATCCGTTCTTGGCAACCCCTACGCCCGGAGGGCGAGGGGCGTTGTAGGACTGGGCTTTCTGGAGAAATGTAAGAGCCGGTAGCACCTTGCTGCCTCTTGAGGAGGTTCCATGTTCTTCCACGTCCAGCAACTCATCAACGAGATCATTCCCGACGAGCCCGATCCGGCTGCAGCGAACGCCCTGCAGGAGGGCCTCGGCGGTCAGTTCGGCGAGATGCGCACCATGATGCAGTACCTGTTCCAGAGCATGAATTTCCGCGGCCCGGCGGCCAAGCCCTACCGCGACCTGATCCAGGGCATCGGCACCGAGGAGATCAGCCACGTAGAGCTGATCGGCACCACCATCTCCCGACTCCTCGACGGCTCGCCCCGCTACCAGGGCTCGCTCGACGACCCGCTCGACACGCCCGGCGCGGGCGGGGCGATCCCGCTCAACCTCGCCTTGTCCGAGAGCAACATCCACCACTACCTCGTCGGCGCACAAGGGGCCCTGCCCGTCGACTCGGCCGGCAATCCGTGGAGCGGCAGCTATGTCTACAACTCCGGCAACCTGCCGCTCGACCTGCTGTACAACCTGATGCTCGAGGCCACCGGCCGCCTGCAGAAGTGCCGCATGTACGAGATGACGGACAACAAGACGGCGCGCTCCACGATCTCCTACCTGATCGTCCGCGATCAGGCCCACGAGAACGGATACGCCAAGGCCCTCGAGACCCTCGGGGTGAACTGGAAGTCGCTGCTGCCCATCCCGAAGACCAATGCCGAGCAGTTCCCCGAGGTCAAGAAGCTCCTCGACCTGGGACTGCAGAGCAAGCAGTACACCTTCGACCTCAAGGGCCAGTCGGAGGCCGGCAAGATCTACCAGGGGCTGTCCCCGTCGAAGGACGGCACCACCCTCGATGCCAGCGAGCAGGCGCCCGAGGGCGTACCGTCGCAGATCGCGCCCGAGCGCCTTGAGGAGTTCGCGCCGGGGCTGGATCCCGAACTGCTCCAGCTCATCCAGGCCACCGCCGATATGGAGATGGCCGACATCGACGCAACGTTCGGCCCGATGAAGTAACGTCCCCGCGACGGGATGGCACAGAGGAAGGGCGCCCGCACCAGCCGGCGCCCTTTCCATGTGCCAACAACACCTGCGGAAAGTCTTCGTTCTTCCGACCTGTTGTCGGCCACAAGGCTGATCGACGTGCATCGTAGCCCCACTCAGGCTCCCAACGTCATTGAACCGGGCGCGAACCAGCAGCGACATTGGAAGAGCATCGGTGCTTCGGGGTCGGTGCGGATGGGACGGTGCGCCGATCGGACACGGTCAGGCTGTGTACGACTGTCCCGTCCGTGCCCCTGCGAGAAACCGGCGAGAGGCCGCTCGTTGCTTCACGCAGCGCAGTCCGTGCACGTTCCGACGATCTCGGTCACGTGGGAGATCTGGTTGAATCCCAGGGTGCGGCTGACTGCGGCTCTCCAGTCGTCGACTGTATCGGCCCCCAGCTCTTCGGTCTTCCCGCAGCGGCGGCAGATCAGGTGGCCGTGGTGATCCGGTCGATCGCACCGGCGGTAGAGCGTCTCACCGTCTGCTGCGTGGAAGACGTGAACGTCCCCGCTGTCGACGAATTGCTGCAGTGCCCGATAGACGGTGGACAGGACCGATGATTCGCCGTGCTCGGACAGCGCTGCGTGTAGTTCTTGGGCGGATCGGAAGCGGTCACTGTTTTCCAGTAGGTCCATGAGTGCTGTGCGTCGCCGGGTGGTACGCATGACCGACCGTCCTCTCCTCGGGTCGAGCGCTGATGGTCGCGCCCCGGTGGGGCCTGAGGTGTCGAGTGGGCGGCCGGATGAGCGGCCGGATGACGGAGAGGACGGCGTAGAGGCTGATGGAGAGCATGGTGATGGTGGCACCCGGGGACAGGGGGTGGAAATAAGTGATGGAAAGTCCCACGGCACAGACGGCGCCGCCGAGGCCCATCGCCAGACCCATGGTGCGCCGGAACGACGTCGCAAGCAGTTGGGCGACGGCGACCGGAACGATCATGAGCGCTGAGACCAGGAGCACGCCGACGACCCGCATGGAGATCGCCACGGTCAGTGCTGCGGTGACCGCGACGACGATGTTCAGGGCGCGCACGGGCAGGCCGCTGGCCCGGGCGAACTCCTCGTCGTGGCACAGGGCGAAGAGGGCCGGCCGAAGGCCCAGTCCCACTCCGAGGATCAGCGCGGCCAGTCCGGCGGTCAGCCACACATCCAACTGGTCGACGGTCGAGATGGAACCGAAGAGATACCCGGTCAGGTTGGCCGATGTCCCGCCGGCCAGGCCGATCAGGAGCACCCCACCGGCGACCCCACCGTAGAACAGCAAAGCGAGGGCGACATCGGCGCTACTTGTGCCCTTTTCTCGAACGTATTCGATGAGCAGTGCACCTGCGATGGAGGCGATGACCGCCCCCGGCACCGCCCACACCTCCACCGACGCGCTGCCTGCGGCGGCTCCGGCCAGCCACCCCATGGCCACACCGGTAAGGGCCACATGTCCGATGCCATCGCCCAGCAGGGCCAGTCGTCGCTGGACCAGGTAGGTCCCGATGACCGGTGCTGCCGTTCCAACCAGGACGGCGATCACCAGGGCTCGTTGCATCAGTGGGCTGCCGAGCATGGCGGCGAACGTGTCCCAGAATTCCGCAGTCACCGGCGCCACCGTGCCCTGAGGTCGGGGACCGGTTGTCGGTGAGCTGCGGGGCCTGTCGGCGAGTCCGGGTGGTGGTGGCCCGGGTCATCCGGAGAGGTCGCTGGTGGAGGTCCGTCCTGCACCACTCGTCCCTGATCGAGGATCACCACGCGTTCGATCAGCGGGCCCAGTTCGGCCAGCTCGTGCAGGACCACCATGATGGTCGTCCCGGAGCTGCGCAGGCGCAGCAGACCGGCAGCGAGGGCGACTTTGGACGCTCGATCGATGCCCGAGAGTGGTTCATCAATGATCAACAGGTCTGGCTGACGGATGAGGGCCCGTGCGATGAGGACACGCTGCTGTTGACCTCCGGAAAACAGGTGCACGCTATCTCCTGCCCGCCCGGCGAGGTCCACCTCCGCGAGGGCGTCCCGTACCCGGTCCTGGCTTCCCCGTCCTGGGCGCAGGCGCCGGCCGTTGAGCAGCCCTGACATCACTACCTCTTCAGCCGTTGCGGACATCGAGGGGCTGACGTTCACACGCTGGGGGACATACCCGATGCGCGACCAGGGAACAGATCTGCGGGCCGAGACATCAGCCCCAAAGAGCGTCACCCGCCCGGCGGTAAGCGGCACCAGTCCGATCAGGGCCTTCACCAGGGTGGTCTTGCCAGAGCCGTTGGCGCCTAGCAGGGCCAGCGTCTGCCCGTCGGGGACGCGCAAGTCGATCCCGCTGAGGATCGGACCGGTGCCGAGGTCGACCGAGAGGTCCTCGGCCAGCACGGCCGGGGAGGCCACCGTGTGGCTATTCACAACCGAGTGCCCCCTGTAGCGCCGTCAGGTTGTCGCGCATGACCGACAGGTAGTCGGTGCAGGGGTCGGCGAGGGTCTCCAGGGGATCCAGCACGGCGGTCTGGATCCCGAGATCGGCGGCAATCGTCTCAGCCACTTTGGGGTTCACGAGCGACTCGGTGAAGATCGTTGTCACATCCTCACCCTCGATCACCCGTTGGATCTTGGCCACCCGGGCGGGCGCAGGTTCTGCTTCGGGATCGATTCCGGCGATGCCCGTCTGCTCCAGGTCGTAACGGCCGGCCAGGTATCCGTAAGCCTCGTGTGACACGACGATGGTGCGGCGCTCACAGCTGGCCAGGCCGGTGGCGTATTCCTCGTCCAGCGATGCCAAGTCCTGCGTCAGCTGGTCGGCGTTGGAGGCATACGTCCCGGCGTTGGCCGGATCGATCTCACTGAGGGTGCGCTGCACCTGCTCGGCCACGGCGGCCAGACGCTGGGGGTCGAGCCAGAAGTGCGGGTCCGCTGAGTTGCCTCCCGATTCGCCGCTGAGGCTGGTCCCGTCACCTGTCCGAAGGTTCACCGACCCGGCGACGTCCAGTGCATGTTCCGGGGCGGTCTGTTCTACTGCTGCATCGACGGCTGGCTGGAAGCCGGAGGCGTACACGACCACCGAGGCTTCGCCCAGATCGCTGACCATCGCGGGGGAGAGCTCCAAGTCGTGGGGCTCTGCTCCCGGTGGTGTCACGGAACTGACGTCGACGGCGTCCCCTCCGACCGTCTGGACCACGAACTGCAGTGGGTAGAACGACGCCAATGCGTCCAGAGACCTCCCGTCACCATCGCTGCCGGCGGTGTCCTCGGCGGCACCACACCCGGAGAGGATCAGTGCGGTCAGCGCAACGGGCAGAGCTAGTGGGCGACGCAGTGCGGCCGTCATCGGTTTCCTCATCGTGGTAGGTGCAACCAGACCCGGCGGCCTCGAAGAGACCGGGACCGCCGGGAAGGGAGTGCTGGATCCAGCGGGACTCAGCGGAGTCTGGCCCTCGGCAGGGCCGATGGTTCTAGTCTTCGTCCTCGTGGTCATGATCCATGTGGTCCTCGTCAGGGCCGGCTGACTCCGGGTCGCCGGTGACGACAGCGAGCTCCGTGGGCGTTTCGGGCAGGTCGAAGCTGTCCAGGACGGTCCCGGCTTCGACGTCGATGACGTGCAGCTGCTGGGCCGCGGCATCGGTCACGTACGCGAAACCATCGGCCCCTACCTTGACCAAGGGGCCGGGCTGCTGCCATTCCTCCGGCTCTTCCCATGGCGCGACGACGTCGATCTCGTGGATGACAGCACCGGTCTCCTCGTCGAGGACGTTCAGTTGTCCGTCGTATGTCAGGACCAGGGCCTCGCCGTCGGAGCCGCGGGCGAGGGAACGGAACCAGTACGCCGATCCGAGGTCCACCGTGGTGACCGAATCGGTCAGGGTGTCGAACAGGCCGACGCGGGTGGGGCGCTCCTGCTCGGCTTCGGGGTCGGTCTTGTAATCGCCGAGGACGATCGATGAGTCGTGCTGGCCGAACAGATTACCGGAGCGCTGGTAGTCCTCTTCGACGGCGACCTTGTGGAATGCGCCATCCCGGTAGATCACTGGTCCGTTCTCGCAGCCAAGCGCTACGACGTCGCCCTCGGCTGTCGGTTGCGCGGTGGCCTCGCCGTGCACGCCGGGACAGTCGGTGGTTTCGGCAATGACGTCTCCTGCGGGAGAGAGCACCTGCACGGTATTGCGGGCGTCGGCGGTTCCCTGGGTCAGCAGGAGGTCCCCGCTGCTCAGCGGCACGGCAACACCATGGTGGGCCGTCTCGGTCGAGTGTTCCTCGATCTCGTCGTCGCTGATCTGCCCGTCATTGATGGTCTCGGAATCCATCACCGTAATGGCGCCGGTGCCATCCGAGAACAACGCCGTCTTTCCGTCGTGGACGACGACGTGCCCGGGCTCCGGTGCCTCGACGGTTTCGTCTGTGAGCCGGGGTTCACTCACGAAATAGTGGTCATGGTCACCATGCCCCCGAGCGATCAGCCCGGTGTCGAAGAGGCTGAAACCCTGACCGGTGCTGATCATGACATGCCGGCCATCTCCTGCGTTGTTCAGGCGGAGAAACCCCTCCATCTCGGTGGTGGCAACAACATCACCGGACTCGGTGTCGACGGTCATCACCCCTCCGTCGTACGTCAGCACGGCCCGCGGCGCGAGAGCAGCAACCTCCGTCTGGCCTTCGACGCCGGCAAGGGGCTCCTCGGAGGCCGGTCCCGACGCCGAGGGGGTCGAAGAGGCCGATGAAGCGGAGTCGGCGGAGTCCTCGGCGTCGGATGGAGGTGTGGTGGAACACGCTGATAGGAGAAGGGCAGCAGCAACAGCTACGGACAGGGCAAGGGATCTGGAACTGGACATATACTCACACTAGTTGCGAGTGAGTCTCATTAGCAAAAGAGCCAGGATGCGCAGTCCTCACGGGCATGATGCGCGTGCGCCTGGTGCAAGGCCGGGCCGCCCATTCCGTGGAAACGCCTGCAGACCTTGGGCGCGTGCGCTGGGCGACCGTCGGCGGTCCAACCACCAGAGCAGTAGGACGGTTCATGCCCCGGCGACGAGAACGATGACCACCGGCCGGTCGAGGCGGGATCCGACCGTACGATTCGGTACGTGAGGCGCGGCGTCCCAGGCCGTGGTGAGGGGGACACGCCCGCGACAGGAGACGGGGCACTGATCCGGGCACGATGGGGCATGTTCGATCGATCCTGGACAAACCGGATGTCGTGGCCGCCGATGGACGGTCCCTGCTCTCGTGACGCGTGGGGTCGGAACTCCCCGGATGCTCGTGTCAGTTCGGAACGCTGATGCTCAGCGCGGTGACCTGGCCATCGTCGAAGGTGAAGTCGAAAGCGAACGGTAGCGGCCCCCCGGGGAAGTCGCCATCGGCAGCAGCGATGAGCGTCGCGGCGCCGTCATCCGTTCGGTTGTAGGCAAGCGGATCGAGGGTGATCCTCGGCGCGATCTGATGATCGCGGATCCACTGCTGGATCTCGGCTGACGTGGTGTACGTGGTGCCGTCGTCGCTGACGGTCGCGTCCGGGGCGAAGAGGGCGAACAGTGCGTCGGCGTCATGGCGGTTGGTCGCTGCGATGAAGTCGACGACGGGGCCGGCGGGGATTGCGGGAACAGTGGTCATGGCTTTTCCTCCAGTGGTAATGGTCGGGTGACGAGTGACGAGTGACGAGTGACGAGGCCGAATCCTGACCGGCGCAGTGTCCGAGTGCGCGCATTCTCCCTACCCGGGCGGCGGTGTCAGTGCTATCGCACACGACACCAATAACTGTCTTCAGAGACAGCATATTCCCGCTGAGTGCTGATGATCCACGGTAGTGTTGCGGCATGGCAGCAGCTCGGGATCGACGTGACCCAGACAGTACGACGCAGTACCAGTCCGACCTCCTGACCGATCTCAGCCGCCTTATCTACCTATGGGAGTCGCCGCAGTTCCAGTCAGAGGTCTTGACGCGGTCCGGCGAACCCTTGGACCAGCCGTCCCACCAGCTCCTTCGGCTGCTCGGCTTCGCGGGCCCGCTGCGGCCATCCCGGATCGCGGAGCAGCTGAAGACCGGTGCCTCGAATGTCAGCAAAATCCTGCACCGCCTCGAAGCCAACGGCTGGGTGCAGCGCACGCCTGATTCCTCTGATGGACGGGCCACGATCATTGGTCTCACCCCCGCAGGGGTGGACGCGGCGCAGCACGTGTTCGACCTCGGCGACGACATGATTGCGCAGGTGCTCGCCGGATGGACCCCGCGCGAGGTGGAGAACTACACCCGCCTCACCCGACGCTTCGTCGACGATGCTCACGTCGCGGCCGAGGTCATGCGGGCTCGCGGTCTCACCAGCGCAAGAGGCGCAGAGCGCTCGTCCCCTTCAACGTCGCATCACCCCCGCCGCTGAGGGGCGCGCCGCAACAACACCAGAAGACCTGTGGGTGTTCTGTGGATGCGCTGGGGTGAGCTCTTGGGGACTCGCTGGACGATTCCTCGGGCTTCGAGGTCGACGTTGGTGTAGCGGCTGTAGTCGGAGAACCGCCCGGTGGGGAAGGCTGGGTGGGACCCGAGCCTGGCCTGTGCGTTGCTGACGATGACCGGCAAGGGTACGGTGCCGTCGTCGGCGGCGAAGGCGTCGATCGTGGGTCAGGATGACGTCGACGAGCAGCTCGTACTTTTCGAGCGCGATCGTCCAGCCGTCCAGGCCGTCGGGCCGGGTCGAGGTGACCATCTGCACCCGGCCGCGCTCGACTTCGAAGTCGAGTGAAACCCGGATTTGCGTCGGCCCTATCGGTTCGATACGGACGTCGACGGTCGGGGTGACCCAGCGGCCGCGGGGACCGCGGCGGTGCATCGTCTTGCGGATGACTCCGGGGTTGGCGGCCTGTTCGACGCCTTTTCGGTCGGTGAAGACGATCTTCGACCCGGGGCTCGTCCCGTCGCCGTCGACCCGGCAGGTGAACCCGGTGGCTTCTGGCCAGGCCGACCATCGCGTCAGGGTGTGCTGATCACGGACGGCCCGATACACGATGTCCCGGGTGCTTCGATCGTGATGGTCTCGGTCCACGGCATGACACTCCTTCAGAACAAGAGCGTGGGCCGAGTTCCCAAGTCGACCTCGCGCACCACCTGCACGTCACCCGCGCGGCGGTAACCACGATTGTCGGTCGGCTGGCGGCCCCAGGTCTGGTCGTTCGTGAGCCGTCCCCGGTGGATCGCAGGATGAACCCGGTGACATTGACGCCGTCGACATGGCAGGTGCTGGGCCAGCACTATCGCTCTGCCGGCCGGCGTGTCCTCGCACTCATGGACACGATGTCAGCCACCGACGCGGATTGCCTGACCCGCCACCTCAAAGCAATCACAGCTCCCTTTGGCTCCGACCCCTGAACTACAAGCCCGCTACCCCTGAGAATCCTTCACAGCGATTGTCTCGCACCGTGCACTCAGGGCCAGCGGGCGAGGGTGAGGACCGCGGCGGCGAGGCCAAAGAGGGTGAGCGCTGCCGGGATGGAGCGTTTGATCGTGCCCGTGGAACACCGGTCCAGGACGTTCCGGAGGCGTGCCCTGACCTTGTCGCCGTGTGCCACGCCGAGGGCGAGCAGGATCAGGCACGGGATGCAGTAGACGAGCGCGTAGCCGGCGAGGACGAACAAGCCCATGGGGATGTCGACGTCCGCGGCGACCATGCGTTCGATGGCTATGAAGTAGGGGAACGCGTTGGGCAGATCGGCACCCGTGATGAAGATGCCGAGCGGGAAAGCCGTCCACACCCCGAACCAGGACGGCAAATCGATTCCTTTCCTTTTCCGGTCCTTGAAGCGGCGGAACCCGGCGACGCCAATGGTGATGGCCGCGATGAGGAACACTGCGCGACGGAGCCAGACGAGTCCTTCGCCGACGGCGTCGGCGGCGGCGCTGGCGCCGAGGAAGATCACCATACCGAGGGCGAAGACCGTGCTCATCGCTCCCAGGACGAACGTCACGGCCGATCCGACGGGCCGATGGCTGACGGTGAGCAGGATCAGGGTGATCACGACGATGGTCGCAGGGTTCAGCGAATCGGCCAGGGCGAGGGCGGCGATACCAGCGAGCAGACCACCACCGATCACTTCGTGGACCTGCGATTCAACCACTGCAGGATCCCGTCGACGCTGGGTGCAGCGTCGGTGTCGGTGAGGCTGTTCAGCAGCATCCCGTCGCCCAGGAGACGGATGATCGCGCCGGCCACCGGGTCCCCTGCTTCGACGGCGAACAGATGCTCCCACCGCTGGGCGGCGTCGGCCGCCAGCTGCAGCAGCGTATCGGTCGAGGAGGTCTGATCGGTGAGCAGGATCGACATCGCCCGGTGAAGAGCCGCCTCTTCAGGGGACGATGACAGGCGCAACCAGGTCTCCACCGCCATGCCACGCTCGGCGGCCGCGGACAGTGCCTGGTCCAGGTCCTGTATTGCCTGCACCGCGATGCCCTCCACCAGGGCAGTACGTGAGGTGAAGTGGTGCATCAGCCCACCTTTGGAGACCCCGGCCTCCCTTGCGACCACACCCATTGACGGCACCGACCCAGTCTCGATCGCCAGTCGTCGAGCAGTCTGCAGGATGTGCTCCTTGTTGCCCATACATCCACGGTAACACGAGAACCGACCGACCGGTCGGGCTGGATAGGAGACTCAAAGAAGTTCCGTTGAACTACAGGAGGGTCGATTGCCGAATGCGATGTGAAGTGCGACCCGGGTGTACCCCAGGCGATCCGTTTGCGTACCCCGGCGATCAATCGAACCGTACGAAGGCTCGGATGGATCCTCCTTGGAATTCCTCGGTCTGGGTGTAGCCGAGCGCTTCATAGAACGCTTTCTGCTGTGGCTCGTCGTCAGTGATCAAGACTTTCTGGCGCACGTGCGGGTACTGTTCGAGCGCTCGTTCAGCGAGGGCTCGTCCAATACCTCTCCTGTGGTGTGATGGCCGTACGAGGATGTCCTGGAGGTAGCAGATCGAGGCACCATCAGAGACGACACGTGCCAGGCCAACCAGCGTTTCGCCATCACGGGCGGCCACGAGGGTCGATGAGCCTTCCAATGCCCGTCGAAGGTTGTCCGGCTCCTTGGTGTAGGCCAACCACTCCACCGCACCGTACAGCGCGAGGACTTCGCTGAGCGGTAGGTCCTCGGCATTCACTACACCTATGGTCGTCATGCTTCATCCAAACACGAGGCTCTGTCGGCGAGAGAGCGGACGAGATGCTCGCTCGCTCGCTCGACCATCCGCATTGCGCCCGGATCGGGGCGGTTCCTCGTTCCGTGCTCTGTAGGCTCTACGAAGGATCTGCACCAGGGGGCGCCGCATGACTGAGGAGATAGTCGTCCGGCGTTGCATCGACGGCGATCTGGACGCACTGGAAATGACTGAACCGCCAGGATCCGGAATCACACGCAATCTCCTTCGACATCAGGCCGCCGGCTCCATCGTGTACGCCGCAGCATGGCAGAAAAACCAGCCAGTCGGGACCGTCGTACTGGACCTGGCTTCCAAGTACACCCCGGAGCTGAAGCACCTGTTCGTCCAGGAAGCCGCTCGAGGCGCCGGTGTAGGTACGGCCCTCTGCGCCTGGGCAGAGGATCACGCCGCACAAGCAGGATTCGGCAAGCTCCACCTCAACGTCGGCGTCGAAAACGACGGTGCTCGCCGGCTCTATCAACGCCTGGGCTTTACACCCGCCGGGCAGACAACCACGACGACCTACGAGTACGTCGACGACGCCGGGCAAAAGCAGTGGGCCACTGAGACAGACGAAGTTTTCGACAAGACACTAGCCAGCAGAAGTCAGCGCGCAGTAAGTCAGCGGTGAACGCCGGTGAATCCTTGACTGGGAGTAGGACGCCGCTCAGGCGGTGCGCGGACAGGTGAGCGTCGACCACGTCTCCGAGTCCTTTGCCGAGAGTTTTCCGCAAGGCCGCCCGGATAGGCATCATGTGGGTGCCCCGCTACCGGGAAGCATGGAGCCGGCGTACTGGTGGCCGTTGACGGTTCCTTCGACGTCGACGGCTTTCCCTGTGCAGAATGCCTCGGCCGAGCCTGGCATCTGTGAGTGAGATCTTAGCGATGCTCCGTGGACGTGCGGGCAAGGAACAGTCCCATTCAGCGAAAGTCGATCGCCGGTCAGACAATCAAGCCGAGGACCACTGCGCACTCTCCGCGGCTCAGCCGACGGTGTAGTCCATGCAGAAGGTTTTGAAGTCCTCAATGATGGCAATGTCCTCACCGTTGGAGAACTCCTCCCCGTCGATCTGGGCGAGGATGTGCTCAGCAGTAAGCTTCACAGCGCCAACGCCGTCATCTGCCAGATTCTGGAGCGTGTCCATGACCTCTTCGTAGTTCTCACCTCGGTGTAGGACGGGTGTCCGACGATGGTCCGCGCTCCATGGCATCAGGACGCGCCGGCTCCGACGTCACCGGCATCATCTACACGAGCATCGAAGGAGTCGAAATCATCGCAACCGTTTCCACGGGACACTTCGCCTTCTGGCTACCTGGCGGCGAGTTCAACACCACAGCTGACACGGGCCTGCCCGTGATTCTCACCTAAATAGACGGAAGGGCTGAAGCACAGAGCCTCGACTTCTAGGCGCTCAGCACCGACACAGCGAGATCCGCATGCCCATCCTCTCGTGAAGCCGAACTCGTACGTAGGGTGAGCAGATGAATATGGGGGCGGGAGTACTGTTGGCAGGGCCGCGTGGACGACGCCTATGCCTGCAGCTAGTGACGGAGCTGAACCCGTCGATCAGGTCCGCCGTATTCTGGCTCGCCCATGATCTGGATCCGGGCAAAGGCACCTCCCGAGTACTGATACCTGCCACCTCCGGTGACGACGCTGACCTGCCGCCGCGGCCTACCCTCACCGACCTCCTGACGGGTCTGGCCTCGCTCGATGTCACACGCGCTAGGCCCGAGGTCATCGACCATGCGTTGGCCCAGGCGGTCGACACGTCTCGGCCGTGGCAGGAACCTGATGGGGAGGACGTCCTCGCGGCGCTCCCCGAGGTGACAGCCGCCCTCGCCCCGATCGCTCAGCACGTCATCACGGAGCCCTCCACGCAGTGGTGGTTGCACGGCCGGCAGCTCGAGCAGTGGGCCATCGATTGGCGATCACCCGATGATCCAGCACCTCTACCCCGGGAACCATCACAAGCCCTTGCTGCATGGGCCGACGGTACACGTGCGGAGGAGGTCCGCGCAGGCAAGGAACGACCCCAGGATCCCCACGTCCGCTGGTCGGGGACGTGGTGGTCCTTCCCGCAAGGAACCCTGCACACGGTGGGACGGGTACCCCTGGGCTTGAACCTCATCGAGGACTCCTTCGGCGAGGAGCACGCAACCGTGATCCCCGTGCGCGGTACCGGTCGCACCTACGAGATACGTACTGGTGAGGACTGGGTGTCACTGTGCCGTGAACACCCATTGGAGGTCACCGCGTCCCGCCGTCATGACTGGTTCCGTTGCACCGGCACCGACGGTACGTGGGTGATCCCGGACTGGGAGAAAATCACGGAGCGGTGGGACGCGGTACACCTGACAACCCTGGCGTACCTCAGTAGCGCCAACCGTGCGCTGCACGTCGACGACCGCACGTCCACGGTCCTGGCCGGGTGGAATCCCGATACGACGATCTGGCTGACCGATGTTGCACGCGAATGGGAGGGCCCACGCCAGCACTGGCAACGCACCACATATCAAGAGACCTGGACAAGAACCCCCAGCTAGCCCGGCCGGGCGCTCCGAAGCCCGTCCCGCAAAGAGATTCTCGACCGGGATGGTGATCAGTGGCTAGTCAGACGTACACCGGGCTGCGAACTAGGTCAGTCCGCACCCGATGAGCGGCCGTTTATCGGTATGTGAAGAAGGTCCGGCGCGACGACTGATCAGACCCGTTGATCCGATTGGGGTCGTTCGGTCGGGGCGAGGGTCCGCTCCCTCCGGCACCTGCTGGTGAGGTACTTATGCCGACGCTTTCAGGCCGTCGAGCAGTGGCGTTGTGGGACGACCGATGAGCTCGGCGAGGTCGGTCGTGACCTCGGACAGGACGCCATCGCGGATGTTCCCGTCGATGCCGATGAGAAAGCTCACGGTGCCGTCGTCGAGGCCGGCGCTACGCAGACGGTCGGCGTGCTCCTCGGGAGTGATGGACTCGTACTTCACGGGCTGGCCGATGATGTGTGACAGCGCGTCTGTCAGGTCGTTCCAGGAGAAGGATGAGTCCCCGGTCAGCTCGTAGGTCCGGCCAGTCGTGGACTCGTCGAGGGCAACGGCCGCGGCTGCCTCCGCGAAGTCCTGGCGGGTGGCGCCGGCGACTCGGCCATTTCCGACACTCGCCGTGATGACGCCCGATTCGTGCGCGACGTCGATGAGGGCGGCCTGGTTCTCGATGTACCAGCCATTGCGCAAGATCGTCGCAGGGACACCGGAGGCGGCGATGTGCTCTTCGGTGGCTTTGTGGTCGGGAGCGAGGATGAGGTCGGTCGTCGAGGCACGCAACACGCTGGTGTAGATCACTCGAGCTGCACCAGCTGCTGCGGCCGCGTCGACGACGGCGGTGTGCTGCGCGAGCCTGGCGTTGATCGCATCGCTGGAGATGAGGATGACGGTGTCACCGGCCTTGATGACGGAATCAATGGTGTCGGCGTCGTTGTAGTCCAGGCGCGACGCGCGGACGCCTCGTCCGGACAGGTGGGCGAGCTTCGCGGTGTCGCGGGACGTGGCGATGATGTCGCTCGGAGTTGCGCCTCGCGTCAGGAGGGCCTCCACGACGAGGCTGCCGAGTCGGCCGGAAGCGGCGGTAACGATGATGGACATAGTGTTCCTTTCGGTGGGTACGACAGCGTCAACCGCAGGACGAGCACGACACTTCCCGTTTGCAGGTACGCACCTTTTTGTAAGCTGGTCCGATGATGGATAGCGATGTGGCGGTCGATGATTCGACGAGCGTGGAACAAGTGGTTTCGAGTTCTCGGCGAGGGGCCGCGACACCGGCTGTGACGAGCAGGTTTCCCGCTGATTGCCCTTCTCGGATCGTGCTCGGTCACGTGACGAGCAAGTGGGGCGTCCTCGTGCTGATGTCGTTGCAGGGCAGCAGCTTGCGCTGGGGAGAGCTCCGCCGGGAGATTGATGGCATCAGCGAGAAGATGCTCGCATCGACTTTGAGGACGCTTGAGGCGGACGGTCTCGTTCATCGGGTGGCAGAGCCGACGATTCCTCCACGGGTTGACTACTCGCTCACCGCCCTCGGGGTCGATCTCTCGAGCCGGGTAATGCCGTTGATGGACTGGATCGCCGACAACGCCGAGGACATCGTGCGACGTTCCTCGACCACCGCAGGCTGAACCACCGCGCCATCGGGCGAAAGCCGGTCAGGTTCCCCTGCTCGCATGCCGATCGGCTGGCGGCTGCTGGCCAGAATCACCTGCGGCAGCTTACCGATCGTTCCTGGAGCGGCGACGTATAGTGAGCAAGCTCGCCGCCCCTGCCACTGGTGACTTGTGGGAAGTATCAGCTCGCTCCATCGATGCCTCCGCTTTCCATGTAGGGCTTCAAATGCCTTAATGACCAACTGGATGGCACATGGCACCTGAAGGGCATGTTCATTCCCCTGTGCTTGCTTCGTCTCCGCAGGCTACCTGCAGCCGCCAGTCGAAATTGCCACACGTCATTGTGTGCCGTCACCTGATGGCACGCGTTACCCGGCCCGTAAGCCGATCCCTGAACGGCACTTAGGTGATCCAGGCGAGACCAGAAGCGAGCGTATCGTCAAGGCGGTGATCGGTGCTCTCGAGGCGCCGCTGGCAACTGACGACAACCCACCGACAGAAGCAGACATCGTGTACCTCGATGAAGGTACTAGTCGGTTGCTCACCAAAATGAACGGCCTGCTCTTCTTCGCCGGCGTTGAAACGACTGACTTCGGATCAGCCGCTTGCCTGGCAATCGTTGCGCCGGGGCCGGGGCAGACGACCGGCGGATGCGATCTCACTGACGGTGAGCTTATCGGCGCGCCCTATATCGCCTTCGGGGTCGAAGCCAGACTCATCGCTGACGGAGCTGACGTCGGGGGCCTCATTGACGAGGGATGGGAACAACCACACCCCAATCTCATTCTCCGGAGAGACTGACGAAGGCCACCCACCGCGCGTGATCGGACGGCCTCGAGGAGTTCCACCAGTGGATCCCTGTGCGGGCGGTCAGCTTCGCACAGATGCCGCGCAGCTGAATGTCACCTTCGTTGCCACTTCTCCGGCCAAATCTGTCGGTGAAGGAGAGCCGCTGGTCAGTCTTCGGTTGAATAGGAAAATGATCCGACTTGCGCAAGTAGGCGACGTCCAGTCAATGGCCGACATCGAGCGAGCTGCCGACGCCGTGTTCCGCAATGAAGGCATGACTGCTGTTACTGACTAGATGCCTGGCCCCGAGTCGCCATGAGACGACCGCTCCAGGAATAGCTTCATGTGCGGCGCTAGATTGGTGTCCCGGTAGCCAATCCTTGTGCGACCGTCGAGCGTGCTTATGCGCCGGTTGCCGAGTACTCCCCGTTCAGTTGTTCCGCGAGTCCTTCGATGTCCCAAGTCGTCGGCTCGCCAGTGGCCACGTCGGTGACATCTACCACCATCCAGTTACTGCCGCGGGCGAGTTGCACCTCGCCCTGGTCCGAGCCAGTCCAGATCTCGAGGGCCCTCTGGAGAGCGTCCTCGTCAGGGTACAGATCGATCTGCACGTTCTCCGCGCACAGCTTCTGTGCGGATGTCAGCGCGCCACCGTCGGCCGGCGTGATCGGCTCACCCACCGGTTCGGCGTCGCACCCCAACACCTCGTCCACGGCGGCGTACGCCTCGTCCATGGAGGTGAACGCCGGAAGGGCGTCGGTGTCCGCTTGCCCTGGAGTGCCGCAGCCCGCAAGTGACCCGACTGTGAGGACGGTGGCTACTGCAGCGCACAGGAAACGTCTTTGTTCCATAATCTCTTCCCCCCGAGTGACCATTGAACGCACTCTTCCAGAGTCCGGCCGGTAGGTGAAGCATCAGGTCGGATTCGGCACGCAAGCCGCGCCATCCCCCGCCGAGCGATCCGCTTACCCGTGCCCATTGTTTCCCGGCAGTGCCATTCGCTCGTGTGCGGCTTCACGGCCGATCAACAACCAGAAACTGCCACCGACCACGATGACACCGAGGCTGGGTGATGGCCACAAATAGTAGGCGATATCGCACATGGCCTCCTCGGCATCGGAACCCTCGCGCGGACCGAGGGTGTTCTGCACGACGGCAAGAGCACACCAGGCGAGCACCGCCGCTCCCAGCAGCCATGCATACCAACGCCATCACTCCATCGAGGATGTGCGCCACAACAGGGCAAAGCCGCTCACCAGCACACCACCGGTAGCACGGAGAACTCCGCGATCAGCCAGGCACGTTGAGTAGAACTCATACCCTTCACCCTAGCCACGCACTTATCTGCAGCTTCAGAACACCGCAAGCCGATCGGGTTACGCATGCCGACAGTTCGCAAGGTTTGGCATGCCGAGCTCTAAGCGCAGGCACGTGTGATCCGCCATAGTCGGGTTCATCGGTGATATCCGAAGAATGATGATCTCGTATGGGCACTGGATCCGGTTCAGCAACCGGACACTGGGCCTCGTGTGGCAGGCCGACGACGGAACCGGGGAACTCGACGAGGACACCGACTGCGTCCTTACCGACGGTGGCAGGGTAGCGACCGTGTCCCCGGCGGACGGGTTCGAATCGGTGGCAACCCGGCATGGTCTAGCCTTGGAGAAGGGCGATGAGGAGCCGCAAAACCTGGATGGACTGGACCGGCTGCTCGAACTACCGGCCTCGGAGGCAGTCTGCGCGCAGATCTTCAACGCGTGGAACCTGTTCAACGACATGGCCCGTAGCCTCGGAGCCTGCCTGGACGACCGGGGGCCGGAAGCCTCTGCCTGCTATGACAAGCTTTTCTACGGCAACAACCTTGAAAGCATCACCCCGGCCGGGGAACACTACAACCCAGACTTCACCCATCAGGAACGGCTGACCATCATGGAAATCCTCAATCGCGGACGCACCATTCTCACGGCCCACCTCTAAACGAACGCACCACCGCCGCACGAGACCCGCCCAATGAAGGATTGATCAGCGTTCAGTCGTGGTTGCGTGGTGTTGGAGTGTGATGACGACTTTCTGGACGGCGGTACGGTGGAGGGCTTCGGGTCGGCAAAGAATGTCGACATGCCTAGCCAGCGGTAGGTCGTGGAGTGGTTTCAGCACGATCCCACTGCCGGAGGGTGCGGTGTGGCGGGGCATCAACGCGATGGCTGAACCGGCGGAGACGATCGCGGCGACAATGAAGAACTCGTTGATCCGGTGTGTGACGTTCAGGGGTTTGCCGGCGTGCACGGCGATGGCTTGCAGGGCTGATTCGAGCGGGAAGCCTTCCTGAACGGATACCCATTTCTCCTCACGCAGGTCAGCGACACCAACGCTCGAGGCGCTAGCGAGCCGGTGCAGTTCCGACATGGCAATGTCCAGGGGTTCACGCACCAGGGGTAGGGCGGTGATCGTGTCCGGCCAGGGGTTGCTGTGTTCAAGGCGGTGCGCGATGACCAGATCGTAGTCGGCTGTCAGCGTAGGAAAAGCGTCCTGTCCCACATCCCGGTCGTGGAAGACCAGCCGCGGGTTCCCTGCGCTGGAGAGAGCCTGTAGGAGGGGTCCGAACCAGGTCAGACCGGCACTGGTGAACGCCGAGACGCTCACCGTGGCCGTCGGGTCCTGCACGTACCGGCTGACGGCCTGTTCGGCGGAACTCATCGCGACACTGATGTCCACCGCCGCCGACGCCAAAGCCTGACCGGCACCGGTCAACACGAGGTTCCGGCCCCGCCGTTCGGTCAGGGGAACCTCGACCGTGCGCTGCAACGCTGTGAGCTGCTGGGACACAGCGGACGCCGACACGTGCTGGGATCGCGCTACCGCAGCGAGGCTACCTCGCTCACCCAACTCGCGGAGCAGGCGTAGCTGGTGAAGATCCATAAGCGAACCCTAAACCACCAGTTCACTAAGTGCCCTCTCGTCTTACCAATGAATCACCCGCAGACTCGAAACGTGCCTTCCCTCTCCTCGTCCCGGACACCGGGGTCCTCTTCCGTCCGATACCGCAGCACCCTTAGTGGCATTCTTGCTGCGCGCAAAGTGGACCTACTCCTACTTCTGGTCGCCCTCGTCTGGGGCAGTAGCTACTTGGCGGCGAAGACCCTGACCGATACCGTCGGGATCACAGTCATCCTTTCCTTGCGGTTCTTGATCACTACGGTGGCGCTGGTGGTGATCTGGCTGATCTGGAACCGTCGCCGGACCACACGCCGCGAAACACTGGTCGCGGTTGTCCTGGGTTTCACCCAGGCCGCCGTGCTCATCCTGGAAACCCATGGGATCGCCGGTACCAGTGCCACGAACGCGGGACTGATCATCAGTCTCGTCATCGTGTTCACCCCCGTCACCGAGAGCATCGCCTTCCGGATCCCGCTGCCGCGCATGGTGCTCATCGCCGGGATCGTCGCGGTCGTCGGCGTGTGCCTCCTCGTCTCCGGGGACGGATTTGTGGCCCCTACCGTCGGGGATATGCTCGTCCTCGCCGCCGCACTGGTGCGCGCCGTCCACGTCACCGCGGTCTCAGCCCTCACCCGAGGCCGCGGCTTCAGCGCGCTCACACTGACCTTCACCCAAAGCGCGGTCTGCGCGATGATCTACACCCTCGCCGACTACCAGGGCGTACTCCACGCCGTACAGCACTTCGACTCGGGTGAATGGGTCGGTGTTCTCTACCTCGGGCTCGCGTGCAGCGTGTTCGCTTTCCTCGTGCAGACCTGGGCCATTCAACAGACTTCAGCGTCTAGGGCCAGCCTCCTCATGGGCACCGAACCCATCTGGGCCGTCCTCATCGGACTGAGCATTGGCCAGGAAACACTCCACCTCCTCGGCATTATCGGAGCCGGCCTCATCATCACCGGCACCTACCTCGGTCTACGAGCCGAAACCCGCCACCGAACACCACCCACCCCAGTAACCACAACCCCGACCCCGTCCCGCGAAGGGATCCCTTAGCGACACGCTCCCTTCGGGGAGTTGAGGAGGAGGAAGCATGTTGGTGCTCGCTGAGGGACCGGGAGGAGAATCTTAACCCCTTGTCGCTTCGTCTGGTCCGCGGTCTACCGGCCTACTGCACCGGCCAGCCAACACCCCGGTCACCGGCCAACAATCTGGTGAACCTGATTCGGAGGAACTCCCTGAGGCGCGGCGGGTCTGCCGCACACGGCATCCAGGCGCGCATGGTGACCGTTGGACGGGGAATGTCTGTGGACCACGCGTCCACCGCCTCACGGTGGTGATGCAGGATCACCACGGGCACCTTCGAAAGGGCGCGTGTCAGCTCCGATCGGCTCGATTCGGGCATCATGTCGATGATGCGGAGGTGTGCCTGTTCCGGCGAAAGCGCGAATAGCGAGGTGAATACAAGCGTTCCCGAGGTGGCCGCCCTGACAGCAACGTCGACCATATCGGCGCTATTCAGGAGCGGGATTCGCAGGAGGTCCGGGGAGTCGAGCAACGCCCTGCGGACCCCGGCAGCCTGCGATGCCACGTCCCCGCCCACCTCGTACTGGGCGATCGGAGGAAGGTTCACCAAATCCTCGTACTCAAATCCGCGTGGATCCCCTACGATCGCGACGTCCTTCCTGAAAGCAGCACGAGCCACCTCGATCAATGCTGCCTGGGAAGAGGATCTCCCTGTGGCCGCCAATCCGCTGAAGACGACCAGCGCGGACGCCAGTCGCAAAATATCGCGGGCTGCCGGGTCCAGGCCTGTGTCGCTGAAGCTCGGAGCGGGCGGGGGCGGAGGCCAGTCCGGCTCGTCCATGCTCATGCCCGTAAGACTACGGGGCCGAGGGCCCGCTCCAAGGCAGCCGGCGAAGCCTTCGCAAGCGCTCATCTCTCCACCGCACATTGCTGCGTCGAATGCGGTGGAGGGCCGGCTTACGAATAGCAGCTGTCCGCTGCAGTTAATTCAGGTAGCCGAAATCGTGGCGGGTGAGCAGCTCATCGTTGAGTACGACTCTTACTCGCTCCTGCGGATAGTCAAACCCGTTGTAGTCCCGCCCGAATACCAGGAGAGCCTCGGCGGCGATTCGTCGCCACCTGCGGGCTTCCGCATCACTCTCGAAGGTGTGGTCGGGGACGTTCCTGTCACCTTTGAGGTAGATGCTAGTGCCGAACGAAACGATCTCGGAGGCGAAGTGCCAGTCGAGTGTTTCGGGGTCCGTCCCGTCTAACTCCGCTGTATGGAACGGGACCGTCATGGCCCCATGCGTGAGGACGAACGCTTTTCCAGGATCGCGGCCTGTTGCGTTTCTGAACTCCACACTGATGTCGCGCTCAGCGTCAACCACCCGCCGATTCGGCGAGTACCAGGGCTCACCCTCAGGTAAGAACAGCGAAAACATTTCTTCTCCTTCACGATAGGTACTCCTATCGAAGTATGCCCGGCTCGCACTACAACGTGCTTACTGCTGTTCTAAGGGGTCAGGAGTGGTGCACGTAAACGGATCGGCATGAGGACACCGTCCAGGCGTCACGCCGCGATGTTCAGAGAGTTCGAGCTCGCGCAAAAGCGGCCCACGTTCTCAGAACCGATGACCTTGCTCAAGGGTTCTTGGAACCATGTCACCCAGATAGCGTCCACTTCGTTGCTACGGACTGCTCCGTTCTTGAGCAGCAGACTCACGATGGGGGCTGCCTCGAGCGCGTACTCATCCTGGGGCGCGCCCTCCGCCGTGCCGGGCTGCAGCCCATAGGGATCCACGTCATTGAGCAACGCCAGCACTGACGTGACCGCACCTTTCCACTTCCGCATGCCCGATCGCATCCCGACAGGATGCACCAGCGGTGCGGAGCGGGGCGATTGCTTGGCGTGCGCAGAGGACCGCCGCAACCCACAGGGCTCCTGCACCGAGGATCACACACCAGGAATCCGCAGTAGTGAAGACCACGACGCCTAGCGCTGTGATCACAACGCTCGTCAGGCCCCACAGAATGACGGTGCCGCGCGAAGCCCGACTTCACTGGTCGGCGGGATCCCGCAGGTACAGCGCAGCGCCCACAGGTGGATGTTCAAGTACACGCAGAAGGGGGTCGACCCCCCCTTCTCCCGACCCCTTCCGGATGGGACTCCTTGACCGGGTGGAGCGGTCCAGAGTCACGGAGGCCGTGGCGGGGGCCCGGGGTCCCCGCCACGACGTCGGTGGTTCTATGCTGCGGTGACGCTGGCGCTCCAGGTGACGCCGAAACGGTCGGTGAGCATCCCGAATCCGGCGCTCCACGCCGATGCGGCCAGCGGCTCGACGATGACCGCGTCGACGGCCAAAGCATCCCAGTAGCCCTGGAGCTCATCGAGGGTAGCGGATGCGAGCGAGACGAACAGGGCCTGGTCGGTGACCGTGGTGTTGTTCTCGCGCCGGGTCGAGCCGCCGCCGGCGAGCTTGCCTGCGCTCTGGCCGGGGATGTCGTAGCCCATCACGCGGAAGCCGTTGTCCGCGGTGACGAGGCCGAATACGACCTTGTCGGCCCCAGGCAGTTCGGCCGGCATCCCGAAGTCCGCATAGGTGTTCAGCACGGTGTGACCGCCGAAGACGGACTGGTAGAACTCCAGCGCCGGGCGGGCGTCGCCGCGGAAGTTCAGGTGCGTGGTGGTTCGGATAGTCATTTGTTCTCCTCGATGAAGTTCGGCCGGGGTGGCACGATACACTCAGCATCACAAGCATGTAGGTCCGTTCCTGTCCTAGACCGAACCATAGGGTGGGCAGTATGACGACGACCTCACGGCTGCTGACCCTGCTGTCGCTTCTGCAGACCCGCCGGGACTGGCCCGGTCCCCTCCTAGCCTCCCGACTGAACGTCAACGACCGCACCGTCCGTCGAGACATCGACCGCCTACGGGAGATGGGCTACCGCATCCAGGCCACCATGGGCCCCGACGGCGGGTACCGCCTCGACGCAGGCAGCGAGCTGCCACCCCTGCTCCTCGACGATGATCAGACCCTCGCCGTGGCCATCGCCCTGCAAGCAGCCCCCGCCCTCGGCGCGGGACTCGAAGAAGCCGCGATCCGCGCCCTGGGCACCATCCGCCAGATCATGCCCTCCCGGCTCCAGCACCGCCTCGACGCGCTCACCATCACCCCCATCGACCCGTACGGCAACGCGGCATCCAGAACCATCTCCCTGGACACGCTCGTCACCATCGCCAACGCCATCCGCGACCGAGAGTCCCTGCGCTTCGACTACGCCGCAGGGGACACCACCCCCGCCAGCAAGCCGCACCCACCGGCACCCCGCCGCGTCGAGCCGCACCACCTGGCGACCTCGCAGGGGCGGTGGTACCTCCTTGGATGGGACCTCGACCGGGACGACTGGCGCCTCTACCGGATCGAGCGCATCACATTGCGCATCCCCCACGGACCCCGCTTCAGCCTGCGCGCGATACCCGGCGGCGACGTCAACGACTTCGTCTCCGCCCGCTTCAAAGGATCCGACACCAATCAGTGGCCATGCCGCGGAACCGTCATCCTGCACCTCCCCGCCCGCGACGTCCTCCCCTTCGCCGGCGGCGGAACAGTCACCGCCATCGACGACCGAACCTGCACCCTCGAAGCAGGCGCCTGGACGTGGGGAGCACTCGCGTCCTCATTCGGCAGGTTCGAAGCACCCATGGAAGTCATCGGCCCGCCCGAGCTCCTCGCCGCGTTCGCCACCCTCGCCCGCCGATACGCAACCGGGACTGTCCGATAAACGGTGTGTGGGGTCCGGCGTTTCATCAGTAAGTTGTTTTCTCGAAGCGTCCTGCGAAGGTGATCGCGAACGCGTTGAGTGCGGGTTTCCACCTGATCACCCAGCGTGCTCTGCCACCGCCGGTGGGGTCAAGAGACCGGGTCACGAGGTAAAGGCACTTCAGCGCCGCGGTCTCGTTGGGGAAGTGGCCGCGGGCTCTGACGGCCCGCCGGTAGCGGGCGTTGATCGACTCGATCGCGTTCGTTGTGCA
>NZ_JBTNDF010000029.1:0-1576 GCF_054511115.1 Arthrobacter arabinosi | reverse complement strand
GTAGGACACCGCCGGACAACCATTACAGGCTGAGGCCCCACACCACCAGGTGCGGGGCCTCACCCCTTTAACCCCACACCGTCCTCGTGGCACCGGGGCGCTTCCGTGGAGACCAGCGCCGGCACAGCCCCCACCGCAACCCGGGCAACGCTGAGGTCGGCTCCGTGGAGGTCGGCTCCGCGGAGCCAGCTCCTCGACGGCAGTTCCTGACCTATTCGCTGCCCTGCGACGGTATTCCCTGGGTCGCGGGCATTCTCTTCATCGGCCTTCTCCGGGAGCAGCCGGCCCTCGCCCTGGGTACCCGTCGGACGGCGCGACTCTGCGTGAACCATCAGCCCGACACCGCCGTATCCATCCGGAGGAACCGACTCGGCGCGGACACCGGGTACCCACCTATTCAGGGGACCGCCGAGGCTGCGTGGGGCTGGATGAGCCGAGGGGAGGTGACATCGGAGTTGTCGATGACGAAGGAGGCTCGTTCCCAGGGTCGCGCAGTGTGGAAGTACAGCCGCTGCCCATGCACATACCTTCGCATCGTCGGGTGCTCCGGGTCGGGATGGCTGCCATCCCGGATCGCCATGCGGGCCGCAGCCTCGGCGAAGGGAACGTCGAGGAACATGGAGGCGTCCCAGAAGCCGGCGAGTTCGTCGCGGTGCAGGAACATACCCTCCACCAGGACCAACGTCTCCGGTCGGGCATGACGGAACGGCGCCGGTTGGGACGTGTCGCGGGCAGCGTCGTAGGACGCTGGTGAATACCGACCGTCTCCTTCTGGGCCCAGTGGGTCGAGCACGTACTCACGCAGCGCCGGGTAGTCGTAGGTGTCGTTCCAGAAACCTTCCGGCGAGTGGCGCCCCCGGGCATGCCGGACCGCTGACGGGTTCAGGAAGTCGTCGGCGTGGATGATGACGACAGGACGATGACGGACGACCGCCGCCAGCCCGGCTGCGAAGGACGTCTTTCCGCTGCCGTCGACATTGTCGATCGCCACGATGCGGCGCCCCGACCCACGACTGTCCATGATGTCGCCGGCCAGTAGGTGCATGAAGTATTCCATCCCCCCATCTTCCACAGGAGAGGCGACGTGTGGTGAGGACCCGACCACGGGCGAGCTCGAGGCCGATGGACAGGGCTGACGACGCCTGGCATCGACCCGTGCCGACGAAGCGCAGCCTCCGGCCGGACGGCTAGGAACCGGCCGCTCATGACGTCCAGGTGCTCGACCGCGCGCCGGCGGGGTGAAGCACGGTTCCTGCCGCACGGATGGCACGGGTTGCCGACACTGCGGTAGGCGAACCAGCCAATGCCGATTGCGGGCACGCGCGTCGAGTGGCCGTCGGATTTGGCAGAGCGGGCGGGGCGGCCGTATAGTTATGGAGTTGCCCCGGTGAGGGCGACGAACCCCCAACTCAATGAAGCACTTCAGGCTCATGCCCAGCATGTTCCGGATGTGGCTCCATGATGATCCGGTCTCACCGACCGGTGCGGCGGGAATCGCGGATTTGCGGTTGTGGGGTTGGTGCGGGTAGGCTTGAAAAGTTGCTTCGGAGCGAGGATACGGCGTTTTGGTCGTGTT
>NZ_JBTNDF010000028.1:0-1738 GCF_054511115.1 Arthrobacter arabinosi | reverse complement strand
TATCCCCTCCAATCAGCGACCACCACCGGCGGCTACCGCACCGTCCGATTCCAAAAAGCAACCATCACCTGGACCCCAACCGGCACCCGCACCACATAGTCCACAGCGCTCCGTCCTCGACGCAACGGCATACCTGGAGAAATTTCATGTACTTGAATAAATTGACAGCCGCAATAGGCGCGCTGGTGTTATCGGTTGGGCTTTTGTCATCGGCCGTTCCAGCATCAGCTGCGACCCTCAACAGCGACAATGCAGTGCCCAGCACTTCGTCCGTCGACGGTGGCGGCATGGTTCCGCAGACGAAGAATCCCAGCGAATTTCCAACGGGCGAACCACCTGAGGTGACAGCGACAGCAGCGCCCGCGGTTGAGCGCAACCCAGGCGCGGTGCCCAACACGCGCGATACCCCGGTGGAGCCCTCCGAGAAAGGTGTGACGGCCGAGCCGTTGCTGGAGGCTAGTGCCGTGCAGGAGGAAGTCTCGCAGGACGAACTCACTTCAGAGGTGCCTTCGCTCGACTGGAATCCGCTACTTGAACCAGGATCGAACGCTCGAATCGGCGAGGAGTTTTCGAACTTGCCTTCGTCGCACAGCCCAGATGCGGCGCCTCAGTCCGCTGAAACCTCAGCCGAAAACTACGATGCCGCATTCGGACCGCGCACCGCGAAGTTCGAGGTCACCCTGGTCACGGTCCAGCTGGCAGGGAAGACAACTGCCGACGTCAAGGCAATCAATTTGGAGGCGGCGCGCGCTTCGATCGAGACCTCCAGCAATTACTGGTCCGCAATATCGAATGGACGCATTTCCATGTCGATAGGGCGGGAAATCCTCGCCAAGCCCTCTGCCGCGCGCATCACAGATTCTTACCAGACGATCATGGCGACCGTCACGAAAGAGCTGGGTTGGACCTATCAACCCCAGAAGGCCCTTGTCATATTCGTACCGCACGCAGACTTGAATTACGGCGGTAGCTGGGGCATTCTCGGAGGCGGCTTCACGGATGGGGATCTGGCAGGGCGAGTCATCATGCCGTATCCGTCCCTTGTGACGAACAACGTCGTGAGCCACGAGTTCGGTCACGTTCTGGGACTTCATCACGCCAATTCACTCTACTGCTCGACCGGTCGAGCAGATGTTCTGCCTGTTGGCGGCCTGTGGAATGACTCGTTTTGCCAGACGCTTGAGTACGCCGACACTCTGGATCTGATGGGCTACGCCCAGGTCAGCACACCTGTTATCAATTCCTTCATGTGGGAGTTCGGTGGGTTCGGTCGAGGAGACGAGATACGAAACTTGGGTACCGCGTCAGGGTCCAAGCAATACACGCTGGGCGCGTGGGCAGGTACGGCACCGAATCGAGCGGTGAAGTTCACAGACCCGAAAACCAACGAGACCTACTATGTCGAGCTTCGCCTTCCCGTCGGAAGAGACGCGTCCACCGCTGTGGGTGGCAATCGCGGCGTCAAGATCGTGAAGAAGGACATTCTCGGGTGGAACGACAATGCCTCGATCCAACTGACACCGGACACACGCTGGACCGGTTACTACAACGCCAACCAGACCTGGCAAGCCGGAAGCACGTTCACGACGCACGGTGGCACTAAGGTACGGGTGAACTCTGTCTCGGGTACCGCAGCGTCAATCACCATCACCGACCCGATATCTGCACTTGCGCCAATTTTTGCGGCTGCTGCGTCGAAGACGTCGGGAATGGGTTCGGCGACGGGTCCAGTGACCTG
>NZ_JBTNDF010000027.1:0-1744 GCF_054511115.1 Arthrobacter arabinosi | reverse complement strand
ATAAGCGACGCAGACATCTCACGTGTTTATGAAGTCAAGCGGCGAGGTTTGCGACCGGTGGAGTGAAGGCTGTGGCTTCATCGAAACGGGTGCGGGTGTTGAGGCAGTGGTGGAGTTGGCCGAGGAGGCGGTTGAAGAGGTTCCGTTGGGCCGCGGCATGCCAGTCCCCTGCTGCTCGGCGGCGTTGGTAGTGGGCTCTGGCGCCTGGGGATCCGGTGAGTGCGGACAGTGCCCACATGTAACCGGCGGTACTGAGTCGGTCGTTCTTGACGAATCTGCGGCCGACGAATGTTTTCTTGCCCGAGGCCCTGGTGATTGGTGCGGAACCGGCATAGGCCTTCAGGGCGCGGGCATCGGAGAAGCGTGTTCTGTCGTCCCCGATCTCGGCCAAGAGCCGTGCACCGAGCTGTGTGCCGACCCCTGGGAAGCTGAGCAGGATTTGGGCATCGGTGTGGGCCAGGAAGGCCTCTTCAACGGCGATGCTGAGTTGATCGACGGCATGGCAGGCCGCATCGAGCAGGAGCAGCAGTCCTGATGCCTGCTGGCCCATGGCGTCTTCGACTGCCTGGGGTTGTCGGGCATGGTCACTACGAAAGATACCTCTGATCCGCTGGGCCTCGGCGGCGATGCCACGGGATCGTCCAGCACGGCGCAGGGCGGCTTCGATCCGGGCAGTGCTGAGCCGGCACGCTGCGTCCGGGGTGGGTGCGATGCGCAGAAGCTCTCTGATCTCGGGGCGGGCCAGGCCGTTCTGCCAGACCGAGCTGGCTTGGAGGAGAGCCGGGTAGAACTGGCGAAGCACGGAGCGGAGTTGGTTGACGGTTTGCTGACGTGCCCAGACCGAATCCTGCTGTGCGCGGGCTAGGACGGTGATCGCACGTACCTGGTCGGTATCCGCTGGCAGGGGCCGGTGTGCGTGGGCATCGGTGCGAAGGATGTTCGCCAGCACCAAGGCATCTCCTGGATCCGACTTTTTCCTGGAAACACCGTGCCTGTCCCGGTAGCGTGCCGCCGAGAGCGGATTGACCGCGTAGATCTTCCGGGCGCCAGCGCGCAGGGCAGCGACGAGAAGACCCTGGCTGGTTTCAATTGCAACCGGGACAGGGTCCTCGGGGGTATCCCCGTGTTCGGCGAGCAACTCCATCAGCGCCCGATAGCCTGCAGCGTCATCGGTAATGCGGCGTTTGGCTAACAAACCGCCGGCACTGTCGATGATCGCAATGTCGTGGTGGTTCTCGGCCCAATCAATCCCGCAGTAGAGGTCCAATCTGTACTCCTTGCAGTCAGGGTGTTCTGTTCCCGGGGTGTGCCCAGTTCGGATCACGCGGCGCCCTAATTCCAAGACTCGAAGGTCTGCCATCTCACCAGCCGTTCGTGAAACGAGTTCACTCCGGGCGCCCCGGTCTAACCAAGAGCTCTCAGGCTCCCGGAGCAAAAAGGGGTCATCCCGCAGTCGGCACGCACCACGAGAACCAACTACCACGCCAGCAGTCAGAGGTTCCACCGCCACGCGGGCGACGGAACCTCGTCGGCAGAGACTCACAAAGCATCTACCGGTTACTTCGAGGTTCTGCGGCCACAGCCGCCACCAGAACGTGCCGCTCTGCGTCGAGGATTCAAAGATCCAAGAGCGCCGAAGGCATCGAGCCAGCGGTAGGCCGGCCGCAGAACCCCAAAGACAGCCTTCCCAGTCCGACCGATACGGGCTTGTGAAATGCCGCCTAACAACGAATTAGGAGCGCCG
>NZ_JBTNDF010000026.1:0-1943 GCF_054511115.1 Arthrobacter arabinosi | reverse complement strand
TGAGATACTCAATAACGGCCTCAAAGCCGCCTGACAACACTAAACCCCGAGAGTCAACGAAATCCGGGGCAGTCCCAGTTGTAGCAGGGCATAACGTCAGCGAGGTCGGTAAGCGCGTCGATGCGCTTCTAACCACGACGGGCATCGTTCGGTCACTTGTCTTCGCGGAGATCAAACTCCACGACGACGACCTTCTTGAGAATACTGACTACCGACCCGGTACTTGGGCTCCATCGAGGGCAGTCGTCGGTGGTGTTGCGCAGGCTCTCGTGACCGTTCATCGAGCGCGGGATGACATCGGCTCCTGGCTCTCGGCGCGCGACGATGATGGATTTGAGCAAGGGCAGCCGGTGTTCTCGGGATCGCCACGTTCCTACTTGATCATCGGGACGCTTGAGAGCCTCACGAGGGACGGGCAGCTACATACTGAGAAGATTCGGTCCTTTGAGCTACATCGAAACAACGTAAAGATGCCCGAAATCATCACTTATGACGAAGTACTTGCTCGAGCTAAGTGGGTACTCGATCTTTCCGCCCAAACAACCGATGACGAGTGAGCCCCTCAGCGGTGGCTCGAGTACTCGGCCCCAACGTTGAGGCGATCGCGCCCCCGTTAGGGGGCCTTAGTCATCCCAGGGACTGCTGCGCACGTAGTCAGCGCGGATGATCGCTTGGTTTTTTCTGGGCCTCTGGGTTTGTCTCGAGAAAGGATCCGTCACCGGGATCCGCTGTGGGATCGATTCAAGCCTCAGCGCCTGCGTAGTCGGCCTGGTTCCGGTACGGGTAGCTCGATAATCGTGCCGTAGTCCTGCTCCCACCCGTAGTCCACGCTCTTCACCTTCAACACCTCGGGACTCGCCTCAACGATCTGCACGTTGATCGGCTCAGCACGGTCCGCGATGGACAAGACCCACGTGTCGGCCAGATAGCTCAGGCCAATGCTTTCCAGGACGTGGGACGCATCGTATTCATCGACAGCCTCCCCGAGTTCGTACCCGAAGACGGTCACTGGCAGGAACGAGTCGCCGTCAGGAACGAGGTACCCGAGCAGCTCCCCGTCGTCCTCCCGGTAGTACGCCGCCCACGATTCAGGAACCATCCTCCGATCGAAAGGACCTACATAGCGTCCGTTGATCCATCCACATACGGGACCCTAGGTGGGTGCACAACTTCATGGCTTGTCGATGAGTGAGCTGGGAATAGGGAACCCCTCGGGAAGCGGTTCGATGTAATAGTGCCGGTTTCCAACACCACGCAGTTTGAGGTTGCCCTCGGTAGTGCGTTCGTAGGCGTAGTACCTGCCCTTCGGCAGTTCACCTAAGTCCGCGTCTGCTGGGATCTGCTGAGTGAGCTGTTGGCCGTCGTGTTCGTACCGCCACTCCAAAGGCCCGCACAGGGTAAAAGTCTGATTCGGCATCACGATCCCGAGTTCCATCACAGTCTGGCTCTCAGCGTCCGTTGTGGTCAGTATCCGTTGCCCGCTCGGAAGCGCCGGGCGCTGCTCCAATAGGGTCGGATAATCACCTTCATGCCAGGCAGTGACGTGACCACCGACGGCATCACACGCTGACACCGGATTGATGGCAGCTCCTGCAGGAGGACGTGCCGCGACGGTGCAAGCACCTAGGGGCGGTTCCACTTCGACATTCTCGTAGTGCTGATTATCCGCGACGAAGAACGTCAACTCCTCACACTTCACGCTGGGAGGAACGCTCTTAATGACCTCTGGTTCAGGCACCACTGGAACAGGCGGGGACGATGTCAGAGCCGTGTAGAGCAGGATGTACCCGAAGGCCACTATCCCCGCGCCGGCCGCAATCGTTCCCCTCCGGTCAGTACCGCTAGGAGCCTGCTGCTGTGGTCGGCCGGGACTGCCCCGGATTTCGTTGACTCTCGGGGTTTAGTGTTGTCAGGCGGCTTTGAGGCCGTTATTGAGTATCTCA
>NZ_JBTNDF010000025.1:0-2625 GCF_054511115.1 Arthrobacter arabinosi | reverse complement strand
GCTGAGGCCCCACACCACCAGGTGCGGGGCCTCACCCCTTTAACCCCACCCAACCCCAACCCCCACCCGATGGGCCGCGTGTACTGCGCACGCCGTCCCCGGTGGGGATCGTCCACATCATGCGGCATCGTGTGGACGGTGATCCCGCGCCGGCAGGGCCCCGTCATATCCATTCCCGCCGCCGCAAGGGGGGTGCCGCCGGTCCGGGACGTTGCACCAGCACCTGGTTCACGCCGTTCAGGCCCCGCTCGAATCCGAGCGCGCTGGACGCCATGTACAGCCGCCACACGCGCGCCCGCCCGGCGCTCGTCAGACGTACCGCCTCGTCCCAGTTCTGCTCGAGGTTGTGCACCCAGGCCCGAAGCGTCAGCCCGTAGTGCAGGCGTAGCGCTTCGACGTCGAGCACTTCCAGCCCTGCTGCTTCGAGCGCCCCGACCATGACGGTAAGGCTGAGCATCTCCCCGTCGGGGAAGACGTAGCGGGGGATGAAGGAATCCGGATCCGGTGGCATCTCACCGGCATTCCAGGAGATCGCATGATTGAGGAGGCGTCCACCGGGACGCAGCAGGTCGGACAGATGGGATGCGTAATTCCCGATCTGGTCCCTGCCTACGTGTTCTGCCATGCCGATCGAGCTGATCGCGTCGAACGGACCATCCCGAACGTCGCGGTAGTCCTGCACGCGAATCTCGATCCGATCGGCGAGACCGGCTTCGGACACCTGTTTCCGTCCGAACTCCGCCTGCTCCTTCGAGAGGGTGACGCCGACGACGTCGACTCCGTAGTTCCGCGCTGCGTGCAGCGCAAAACTGCCCCAGCCGCAGCCCACATCCAGCACCCGCATGCCGGGCCGAAGACCGAGTTTGCGACAGACCAGGTCGAGTTTCGCCTTCTGGGCTGCGTCCAGACCGACTGTCTCGTCTTCCCAGACGGCGCAGGAGTAGACCATCGACTGTCCGAGCACGAGGGCGTAGAAGTCGTTGCCGACGTCGTAATGATGCGAGATCGCCGCGGCGTCACGCTCCTTGGAGTGCTTGTGCCCCGATCGGGTCACGTTCATCTCCTCCGGCGGGGGCGTGGGTGGGAGTCCCAGCGCCCCCACCCGAACAGCAGTCCAGACCAGTCTCATCCGTTCGCTGAACGTCGGAGGGCGAAAAGCCTTCAGTTCGGCGAACTTACCCACGGAGCTGAGCGCCGAGAAGCTCTCGAAAAGGTCGCCCGGTCCGTCGATGTCCCCGGCGACATACGCGCGGCTCAGTCCGAGCTGGTTCGGGGACCACAGCAATCGCCGTAGTCCCCGCCGGGACTGAAACTCGATCACGGGGGCACCCGGGGGGCCGGCTTCAGATCCATCCCACGCCCGGAGTCTCAGCGGAATCTCCTCGGTGCCCAGGACGATCCCCAAGGCTTCGGCCAACCGCGGCGCCACTCCCATTTTCGTGCCCATGCACACTGTCTACTACGACTTCTCGATGTGGACCAGACCCTGTCCGGTGTCACCCGATCCGGGCCTGCCAGTCGTCCGGTGCACAGTCCTGCGACCGACGTGGCGCATGCGCTGTCTCTGCCTGTCGACAGGTGTTCTGGTAGCCGTTCTGGTGCCATCTCCGTGCCCGGGGCGGGTGGCACCCCACGCCGCCCGAAGCCGCTCAAACGGGTCCCCCTGGCAAACGCGGGTGCCCGCCCGGGCAGCGGCCGAACTCATGCGGCGGCCCATGTGGCCCAGGGCAGAGCACCGTCTGCCACTGCCACGAAGCTCGCCGCGACCGGCGACGTGCCAGGGTTGTTGTCTTCCTCATGGATCCGGGGAACGTCACACGGCTCTCGTTCCCTCAAGGGGAGGATGCGCCCGTGATGACAACCGGAAGGGGAAGGGGGTTCCTGTGCCGGCGGTAACGGCGCCGGTGGACATGGGCCAGTGCAGCAGGAGCGCGGTGGCAGGCTCCCGACAGGCAGCGCATCCCCGTCCGTGAAGTGGACCGCTGCCCGGCACGTGCCTTGTACAGAGGTCAGCGACCCCGCAGTGAATGCGTGCAGAAGCGGCAACACTCCGCTGCGCACGTCGAGCTCTTCCCGGGACTCGACGGCGGGTGCGGAGTCCCTTCGTCCGGGGCCGGCGGGTGCGGGGTTCCTTCCTCCGGGGCCGACTGGTCCCACCGTCGGCGCCACCCTTCTCCCGCGCCGTCGACACCGGGCCGGCAGGAGGACGCACCCATCCCGCAACGGGACCGGAAGTGAACCCACCGGCCGGTCTCCGCCCGTCGGGGGACGCAACGGCACCTGCTCCACCCGGTCGTCAGGTCGTCACACCGGATCGTGGCGGACCATCGGATCTGACAGGCACCGCCATGCGCATCAGCGGGCCGGTCGTGGATGCACTCACGGCGACGGGCGGCAGCAGATACCGCGACGCCGGGCCGGCACCCACCCGGGGGACGCTCATCGCATCCCAGGGACGTTCGCTCGCCCGCGAGGCGCCCGGGCCCGACGTGATCCAGGAGACACCCCTCCGGTTTGCCCGACCGTCGTCCTCCGTGTAATGTTTCATGAGTTGCCCCGGTGAGGGTGGCGATCCCCAACAAATTCCTGTGGCTGGTTCGTGCGCTGTTTTCGTGGTGTCGGATC
>NZ_JBTNDF010000024.1:0-3196 GCF_054511115.1 Arthrobacter arabinosi | reverse complement strand
CACCTTCGCAGGACGCTTCGAGAAAACAACTTACTGATGAAACGCCGGACCCCACACACCGTTTATCGGACAGTCCCTTCGCAGGCGCTGAGCGCGACGGTCGCGGCTGACCTTGTGCTGATCACTTGAAGGGTCTGTGCGGGACTCGGTGGCGGGTAGTTGCTTTGGATGCTCAGCGTTGGGTCAGGTTCTGCCCAAATCATGGACCGGTTTCAAAGGGCCGCCGTAGGATCGGACGGAAGGGTGTTCTCACTGAAGGCCCGAACGGTTGATCTGTTATGCCGGGTGAGGCTCGCCACTTCAGCCAGCCGGGGAGTTCGCTCATGGCTGCTTGGTGATACTGCTGAAACGCCGGAGATGATGCAAGCCCTTGACTGTTGACGGGGAGCGCGTGCATGCCGACAGTCATCAGCGGGGCACTAATCCTCATGCCTCGCTTCACTACAGTAGAGAGCAGATTTGCTGTGCACGCTGGAATGTCGGACCTCATCGAACGGCACAACGTCAGATTCAGTGGTCGGCCTGGCGGGCCGGTGCTGCTGTTCGCCCATGGGTTCGGGTGCGATCAGAGCATGTGGCATCGGATCATCCCGTTCTTCGAGGACCGGTACCGGGTCGTGTTATTCGACCATATGGGTTCGGGGCTCTCTGACCTGGACCAGTACGATCCCGAGAAGTATTCGACCCTCGACGGCTATGTCACGGATGTGCTCGCCTTGTGCCGTGAGCTTGAGCTTGATGATGTTGTCCTCATAGCGCACAGCATCGCGACCATGATGGCCATTGAGGCCGCCATCGTGGACGCGGACAGGTTCCGTGGGTTGGTCCTGGTAGCGCCGTCCCCGTCCTACATTGATGATCCATTCGAGGGCTATGTCGGTGGGTTCACGCAGCAGGACATCGACGGGCTCCTGGAATCCCTGGACAGCAACTACTTCGCTTGGTCAGCCTCGCTCGCCCCCATCGTCATGGGTAATCCCACCACTCCTGAACTGACGGATGAGCTCGAGGCGAGTTTCTGCCGCACCAACCCCGACACGGCACGGAACTTCGCGAGGGTTAGTTTCCTCTCCGACATACGCTCGCACCTGACTGACCTGACCGTTCCGGCGCTGATCCTGCAATGCTCCGATGACATGCTCGCACCCGCCGAGGTAGGGCGCTACCTGAACGAGCGGCTGGCAGTCAGCACGCTCGTCGAACTCGCAGCGACCGGACACGTACCCCAAGCCAGCGCCCCCCAGGAAACAGCACAGGCGATTCTGCAGTACCTACAGCACCAGATGACAGGCCTTGCATGACCTTGGCCATGGACTACGAGCAGCTGTTTCATGAGGCGCCGTGCAGCTATCTGATCACTGATGAGGCGTGGACGATCACTGCCGCTAACGCGAGCTTTCTGGCCTGGACGGGGTATGGCAGCGACGACGTCATCGGAACATCGCTGCCCCGGCTGATGCCGATAGGCGATCGTCTTCTCCACTCCACCCACAATGCACCTCAGATGCAACTCACCGGGACCGTGTCGGAGGTGTCCTTCGAGATCCTCGACGTGGAAGGACGACGCCGGGCCGCCCTGCTCACAGCTGTCCGGGCAGTTCGTTCCGACGGTGGTGTGGAGATCCGGGTCATCATCTTCAGTGCGCACGAACGCCGCCAGTACGAGCTTGAACTCGTCGCCGCCCGCCGGCGCGCGGAAGAGTCCGAAGCCCGGAGCGTTCGTGCCGAGGCCGGCCTGCAACACCTCGCACTGCACGACTCCCTCACCGGGCTGCCGAACCGGGCGGGTCTGGCGGCCATCCTCGAGCGGGACATCGCCGAACCATTGCCCAGCATGAAGATCGCCGTTTTGTTCGTCGACCTCGATCACTTCAAGTCGGTCAATGACAGCCTCGGACACAACGCAGGGGATGAGCTCCTGAACATCGTGGCGCGACGGCTTTCCTCAGCCATCCGGGACACCGGGACCGTCGCGCGGTTCGCTGGAGATGAATTCGTCGTGGTTGAGCAGGTCAGTGCCCTGTCCGATGCGACAGCATTGGCCCAGCGGCTGCTCGAAACAATGAACAGTCCGATGATCATCGAGGGCCTGGAAGTGGTTTGCTCGGCCAGTATTGGTATTGCCCTCACTGATGACCAGGGCGCCGATGCCGATCGGCTGCTGCGGCGAGCTGATATCGCCATGTATCGGGCGAAAGCGCAGGGCCGCAACACCTGGGACGTCCACGATCCTTCCGAGTCCGATCCGGCAGTGAACCGCATGCGCCTCCTGGGAGAACTCCGCCACGGCATCGAGACCGGGCAGCTGCGCGTCCACTACCAACCCCGCATAGACGTCGCGACGAGCATCATCAACGGCGTCGAAGCGCTGGTCCGGTGGGAACACCCGACGCGAGGCCTTCTACAACCGATCGACTTCATCGACCTGGCAGAGGAATCCGGACTCATCCGGGACCTGGGCGCCTGGGTGCTCAATGAAGCCATCAAGCAGGGCGCCCATTGGAGCGCTTCGACCGTGGTGCACACACCAATCGAGATCGCCGTGAACCTCTCCTCCCGCCAACTCATCGATCCGCAACTGACCGGAATCGTCGAAGCCGCCCTCGCCCGGCACAATTTTGATCCTCATATGCTGACCCTGGAAATTACCGAGACCGCGCTCATGGACAACCCAGCTGTAGCGCTCACGGTGCTCACCGCGCTCAAAGCACTGGGCGTGGGACTGGCCATCGACGACTTCGGAACCGGCTACGCGAGCCTGACCTACCTCAAAGACTTCCCCATCGACGAACTCAAGATCGACAGGTCCTTCGTCAACGGGCTCGGCAGCAATAGCGGGGATAGCGCGATCGTTGCGAGCTGTATCCAACTCGCCCACGCCGTAGGCATCAGAGCCGTCGCCGAAGGAGTCGAAACAGACAACCAACGCTCCACCCTGCTCAGCATGGGCTGCGACCTCGCCCAGGGATACCACTACAGCAGACCCCTCAGCCCAGAACACCTCACCAACTGGATCACCAGCCGTACCCGCGCCACACCCGTAAACAAGCTCGTCGACACACGACCACTAACCGATCTCGACAACACTCACCAACAAGCCCGACACCTCGACCGAGAACCGGGACTGTAAGAAAAACGGTGTGTGAGGGCCCGGCCTGATCCGAGAGGAGATGGCCGTGGATGACTTCACGACTGA
>NZ_JBTNDF010000023.1:0-5654 GCF_054511115.1 Arthrobacter arabinosi | reverse complement strand
TCCTGTTGTTTGAGAACTCAATAGTGTGCCAAGTTTGTTGATACCGATTGTTTTTTGATTGGTTGAATTTGCTGGTTGTTGCCCGTTTCGGTGGGTGGTGGCTGGTTTTTTTGGCTGGTTTCGAATTTTGTGCAGTGGTGGCGCCCGTTTTCCCGGGTGTTGTTGCTGTGTCTGTATGCATTTACGGAGAGTTTGATCCTGGCTCAGGATGAACGCTGGCGGCGTGCTTAACACATGCAAGTCGAACGATGAAGCCAGCTTGCTGGTGGATTAGTGGCGAACGGGTGAGTAACACGTGAGTAACCTGCCCTTGACTCTGGGATAAGCCTGGGAAACCGGGTCTAATACTGGATACGACCTTCTGGCGCATGCCATGTTGGTGGAAAGCTTTTGTGGTTTTGGATGGACTCGCGGCCTATCAGCTTGTTGGTGGGGTAATGGCCTACCAAGGCGACGACGGGTAGCCGGCCTGAGAGGGTGACCGGCCACACTGGGACTGAGACACGGCCCAGACTCCTACGGGAGGCAGCAGTGGGGAATATTGCACAATGGGCGCAAGCCTGATGCAGCGACGCCGCGTGAGGGATGAAGGCCTTCGGGTTGTAAACCTCTTTCAGTAGGGAAGAAGCCGGCCCTTGGGTTGGTGACGGTACCTGCAGAAGAAGCGCCGGCTAACTACGTGCCAGCAGCCGCGGTAATACGTAGGGCGCAAGCGTTATCCGGAATTATTGGGCGTAAAGAGCTCGTAGGCGGTTTGTCGCGTCTGCCGTGAAAGTCCGGGGCTTAACCCCGGATCTGCGGTGGGTACGGGCAGACTAGAGTGCAGTAGGGGAGACTGGAATTCCTGGTGTAGCGGTGAAATGCGCAGATATCAGGAGGAACACCGATGGCGAAGGCAGGTCTCTGGGCTGTAACTGACGCTGAGGAGCGAAAGCATGGGGAGCGAACAGGATTAGATACCCTGGTAGTCCATGCCGTAAACGTTGGGCACTAGGTGTGGGGGACATTCCACGTTTTCCGCGCCGTAGCTAACGCATTAAGTGCCCCGCCTGGGGAGTACGGCCGCAAGGCTAAAACTCAAAGGAATTGACGGGGGCCCGCACAAGCGGCGGAGCATGCGGATTAATTCGATGCAACGCGAAGAACCTTACCAAGGCTTGACATGAACCGGAATGATGCAGAGATGTGTCAGCCACTTGTGGCCGGTTTACAGGTGGTGCATGGTTGTCGTCAGCTCGTGTCGTGAGATGTTGGGTTAAGTCCCGCAACGAGCGCAACCCTCGTTCCATGTTGCCAGCGGGTTATGCCGGGGACTCATGGGAGACTGCCGGGGTCAACTCGGAGGAAGGTGGGGACGACGTCAAATCATCATGCCCCTTATGTCTTGGGCTTCACGCATGCTACAATGGCCGGTACAAAGGGTTGCGATACTGTGAGGTGGAGCTAATCCCAAAAAGCCGGTCTCAGTTCGGATTGAGGTCTGCAACTCGACCTCATGAAGTTGGAGTCGCTAGTAATCGCAGATCAGCAACGCTGCGGTGAATACGTTCCCGGGCCTTGTACACACCGCCCGTCAAGTCACGAAAGTTGGTAACACCCGAAGCCGGTGGCCTAACCCCTTGTGGGAGGGAGCCGTCGAAGGTGGGACCGGCGATTGGGACTAAGTCGTAACAAGGTAGCCGTACCGGAAGGTGCGGCTGGATCACCTCCTTTCTAAGGAGCGCCTCGAATCGTTCCGTCCTCGTCCTGTGTGGTGGGGGTGGTGGTTCGCAGGAGTCAGCCCATAGCGCGGGCGTTTGTTCCGCGGTGGGTGCTCATGGGTGGAATATCAACGGATAGGTGCCTGGTGTGTCGTCGCCGGTTGTGAGTACGTTCTCCTTGTGGGGGGTTCTGGAAAGCGCTGCTGGTGGGGGTGGATCGGGTTTTACTGTTTGGCACACTGTTGGGTCCTGAGATAACAGGGCCTCATGTTCGTCGTGTCTGGTGCGTGCTGGTTCCCTGTGGAGGGGGTCGTCGTCGGGTCGCCTGTTTGTGGGTGTCCGGTCGGTGGTGTTCTCCGGGGGGTGGTGCGGGTCGGGTGTGGTGGGTGTGGGGTGTGTTGTTTCTGGTTTCCCGCGCAGGTCCTGCTCGTGTCCCGGTTTCCGGGGTGGGTGGGGGTGTGTTGGGGTTGTTGGTTGAGAACTGCATAGTGGACGCGAGCATCTTAAAAATAAGAAGCAATTTCTAAGAATAATCTGGTTTCGATGCGCAGGCGTGTGGTTGTCGGGGGGAGGAATCCTTCCGGGAGCGGCGTGTGTGTGTTCGGGCCTGGTTTTCTCGATATGTTTTTGATCTTAGTGGTCAAGTTTTTAAGGGCACACGGTGGATGCCTTGGCATCAGGAGCCGAAGAAGGACGTGGGAATCTGCGATAAGCCTGGGGGAGTTGATAACCGAACTGTGATCCCAGGATGTCCGAATGGGGAAACCCCGCCCGGCGCGCGAGTGACCGGGTGACCCGTATCTGAACACATAGGGTACGTGGAGGGAACGTGGGGAAGTGAAACATCTCAGTACCCACAGGAAGAGAAAACAATAGTGATTCCGTCAGTAGTGGCGAGCGAACGCGGATCAGGCTAAACCAGTGGTGTGTGATAGCCGGCGGGCGTTGCATCACTGGGGTTGTGGGACTTTCCGTTCCAGTTCTGCCGGACTGGTGAAATGAGTGCGTGCGTATAGGTGAACGGGTTTGAAAGCCCGGCCGGAGAGGGTGTTAGTCCCGTAACCGTAATGCGTGACGCCGTTTGGAGAGGATCCCAAGTAGCACGGGGCCCGAGAAATCCCGTGCGAATCTGCCAGGACCACCTGGTAAGCCTAAATACTCCCTGATGACCGATAGCGGACCAGTACCGTGAGGGAAAGGTGAAAAGTACCCCGGGAGGGGAGTGAAATAGTACCTGAAACCGTGTGCCTACAAACCGTCGGAGCAGACTTAGTTTCTGTGACGGCGTGCCTTTTGAAGAATGAGCCTGCGAGTTAGTGTTACGTCGCGAGGTTAACCCGTGTGGGGAAGCCGTAGCGAAAGCGAGTCTGAATAGGGCGTTGCAGTGGCGTGATCTAGACCCGAAGCGAAGTGATCTACCCATGGCCAGGTTGAAGCGACGGTAAGACGTCGTGGAGGACCGAACCCACTTCAGTTGAAAATGGAGGGGATGAGCTGTGGGTAGGGGTGAAAGGCCAATCAAACTTCGTGATAGCTGGTTCTCCCCGAAATGCATTTAGGTGCAGCGTTGCGTGTTTCTTATCGGAGGTAGAGCTACTGGATGGCTAATGGGCCCTACAAGGTTACTGACGTCAGCCAAACTCCGAATGCCGGTAAGTGAGAGCGCAGCAGTGAGACTGTGGGGGATAAGCTTCATAGTCGAGAGGGAAACAGCCCAGACCACCAACTAAGGCCCCTAAGCGTGTGCTAAGTGGGAAAGGATGTGGAGTTGCCCAGACAACCAGGAGGTTGGCTTAGAAGCAGCCACCCTTGAAAGAGTGCGTAATAGCTCACTGGTCAAGTGATTCCGCGCCGACAATGTAGCGGGGCTCAAGTACACCGCCGAAGTTGTGGCATTCACATAGATCCCAAGCCGGAGACTTGTTCTCCTGAGTTCAGGGGTGTGGATGGGTAGGGGAGCGTCGTGTGGGCAGTGAAGTCGCGGTGTAAACCAGCGGTGGAGCCCACACGAGTGAGAATGCAGGCATGAGTAGCGAAAGACGGGTGAGAAACCCGTCCGCCGAATGATCAAGGGTTCCAGGGTCAAGCTAATCTGCCCTGGGTAAGTCGGGACCTAAGGCGAGGCCGACAGGCGTAGTCGATGGACAACGGGTTGATATTCCCGTACCGGCGAAGAACCGCCAATACTGATCGAGGGACACTAACCGCCAGAAGCATGACCGCCCACCCTTCGGGGTGACGTGGTTTTTTGTGGATCGCGGGACCTGATCTCGGGAGGTAAGCGTATTAACAGGTGTGACGCAGGAAGGTAGCCGAGCCGGGCGATGGTTGTCCCGGTCTAAGGATGTAGGGCAGAACGTAGGCAAATCCGCGTTCTTGTGTTCGATCACGAGCCTGAGATCTGATGGGACCCCTTTCGGGGGGAATTCGGTGATCCTATGCTGCCGAGAAAAGCATCGGCGCGAGGTTCCAGCCGCCCGTACCCCAAACCGACACAGGTGATCAGGTAGAGAATACTAAGGCGATCGAGAGAATTATGGTTAAGGAACTCGGCAAAATGCCCCCGTAACTTCGGGAGAAGGGGGGCCCCAACCGTGATGGCGACTAGCTCGCCGGAGCGGATCAGGGCCGCAGAGACCAGGGGGAAGCGACTGTTTACTAAAAACACAGGTCCGTGCGAAGTCGCAAGACGATGTATACGGACTGACTCCTGCCCGGTGCTGGAAGGTTAAGAGGACCGGTTAGTTTCACGCTTGCGTGGGACGAAGCTGGGAATTTAAGCCCCAGTAAACGGCGGTGGTAACTATAACCATCCTAAGGTAGCGAAATTCCTTGTCGGGTAAGTTCCGACCTGCACGAATGGAGTAACGACTTCCCCGCTGTCTCAACCATAAACTCGGCGAAATTGCAGTACGAGTAAAGATGCTCGTTACGCGCAGCAGGACGGAAAGACCCCGAGACCTTCACTATAGTTTGGTATTGGTGTTCGGTGTGGCTTGTGTAGGATAGGTGGGAGACTGTGAAGCGTGGACGCCAGTTCACGTGGAGTCATCGTTGAAATACCACTCTGGTCACTCTGGATATCTAACTTCGGCCCGTAATCCGGGTCAGGGACAGTGCCTGATGGGTAGTTTAACTGGGGCGGTTGCCTCCTAAAAAGTAACGGAGGCGCCCAAAGGTTCCCTCAGCCTGGTTGGCAATCAGGTGGCGAGTGTAAGTGCACAAGGGAGCTTGACTGCGAGAGAGACATCTCAAGCAGGGACGAAAGTCGGGACTAGTGATCCGGCGGCACATTGTGGAATGGCCGTCGCTCAACGGATAAAAGGTACCTCGGGGATAACAGGCTGATCTTGCCCAAGAGTCCATATCGACGGCATGGTTTGGCACCTCGATGTCGGCTCGTCGCATCCTGGGGCTGGAGTAGGTCCCAAGGGTTGGGCTGTTCGCCCATTAAAGCGGTACGCGAGCTGGGTTTAGAACGTCGTGAGACAGTTCGGTCCCTATCCGCTGCGCGCGCAGGAAATTTGAGAAGGGCTGTCCTTAGTACGAGAGGACCGGGACGGACGAACCTCTGGTGTGTCAGTTGTACTGCCAAGTGCACCGCTGATTAGCTACGTTCGGATGGGATAACCGCTGAAAGCATCTAAGCGGGAAGCCTGCTTCAAGATGAGATTTCCATACACCTAGAGTGTGAGAGGCCCCCAGCCAGACCACTGGGTTGATAGGCCGGATGTGGAAGCAGGGACGAAAGACCTGCGAAGCTGACCGGTACTAATAAGCCGATAACTTACACCACACACCCACCCCCACCACGAGAACCCCGCCCGGGCAACCAGGCAGGCAACCCACCGGTGAACCAGGGACAGGGTGAAGATCACATGCTACGCGTCCACTATGCGGTTCCCAACCAACAACAGGAACCACCACCGAGCCCACAACTCGACACAGCCACAA
>NZ_JBTNDF010000022.1:0-6526 GCF_054511115.1 Arthrobacter arabinosi | reverse complement strand
CAGTCGTGAAGTCATCCACGGCCATCTCCTCTCGGATCAGGCCGGGCCCTCACACACCGTTTTTCTTACAGTCCCCGAGATACGCCGGCATGAGGCGCAATCCTTTGCGGTGAGGAAATTTGGGAACGAGATAAAGCGACTGAACAAGCTTCGGCGTGAGGTCGCCCGCTTGGGCGCAGCTCTACGCCCGGTAACTGTTCCTCAGTGTCGGCTATGTGATGTTCGAGGTGGACGCGAAAGGTAAGACCGGGATTGGTTTGACCGGGCACTAACAGTACGGAACGGTACCGTCGATCTACTGTGCAGAGCACCCCCGGCGCGGCGTCTGCCTCTCGCTCCGTCTGGTTCAGGCTTGAGGGGGCTTGCCACCACGAGGATAGTAAGCATACTGATAGTTTGTGGTGGGTCGCCGATGGAGAGGCGCCTGTGTTGAGTAGAGATTTATCAGGAGGGGACGGCAGATGAGTACAGGGGCGCGGATCCGGCAGGTCCGGGAGGTTCTGATGTCGACGCAGCTGTGCTTGGAGGATGTGTGGATCGCGTATTACGCGATGGGAGGTGCGGCGTCGCGATTCGAGCTCGAGGCGTGCCTGGCGGGGGTCTTGACCTTGGACGGTGGCGAGTGTGAGGTGCTCGTCGAGGCGACGAACACGCGGCTGGCTCAAAATCACATCGGGATGAGGATCGCCGACTGTACTGATTCGTCATTCGGAAGGCTGCTCTGGCATGCCGAGCATGAAATGGGCGCTGTGGGGGCGTTCCTTCTCACTCCCCAGGAGCAGGAGCGAGAGCGGCTGGAAGCGGTCATCCGGACTGGGTTGCTGGATACGGCACCGGAGGATCGGTTCGATCGGATCAGTCGGCAGGTGAGTGATCATTTTCGTGTCGGCGCGGCGATGATTACGGTCATCGATGACCGCCGGTGTTTCGGGAAGTCAGTGATCGGCCCTCTGCACCGTGAGGTCTCTCGAGCGGTGTCCCTGTCTGACCTTGCGCTCCGCCGCGCCCGCCCGACGGTTATCCATGACACAACAACGGATTATCAGTGCAGGGACACCCCGTTTGTCCTCGGCGACCCGCACCTACGCTTCTTCGCAGGGCATCCTCTCCGCGGACCGCGCGGATGGATGATCGGGACATTGTGCATCGCGGATCAAACCCCTCGAATTTTTACGGCCGATGACGGGCGTATCCTCCGCGCTTTTGCACAACGGGTGGAGGATGAGATCAACGGGCCGCGTATCCTGCCAGAGCTGTGATGTCCACCGGAGCGGTCATCGCCTGACTGTGGCAGGTCATCGGGCGAGGTTCACGGTCAGTGGGGTATCGCTCAGAGATCGAAGTGAGTACGGACGGGCGCGGTCTGACCGAGGGAGGCGATCAGGTTCGCTGCGAGGTCCCGGAGTTTGATGTTTCGGCTCTGGGAGGCGGTGCGCAGGATCGCGACCGCCTCGTCCTGGCTGCACCGGTTCTGTCCCATGATGACTCCCACCGCGAGGTCGATGACGGTCCGGGTTTCCATGGCAGCCCGCATGTGCGCGGAGTTCTCATTCAGGGCGGCGATCCGTACCGCCAGGCGCAGGGACTTCGACGCGTCCCGCGCGAAGCCCTCGGCGACCTTGATGCTCGTCTCGTCGAAGGCGTTGGGTGTCACCGCATAAAAATCCAGGCCCGCACTGGCGCCTGCATCGAGCCTGATGGGGATCCCTAGGGCCGAGCGGATCCCGTGTCCGGCGATGGCCTGCCGGTACTCGGGGAACCGGGGCTCGGTGAGGAAATCGGGGATGTGCACGGTGTACCCTTCACGGGCTGCGCGCAGGCACGGGCCGTCGTCGAACCCGTATTGCACCTCATCCATGACACGCGCCCGTTCACTGCTGCTGGCCACCGTGGTCATCGACTGGGGCCGCAGCAGGGTCACACCGCAGAACACCTCACCGTGGGCCCCAGTGAACGCTGCCGCCGCGACGGAGACCAACCCCTCCAGGAACTCCTGGACGTCCTGGCTGTCCAGGACCATGTCCTGCAACAAGGCCGTTACCTCGTGATCAGCGGCCTCCTTAGCTAACTCTCTCTCATCCGGCACAACATTCTCCTCTACATAATTATCGTCGATCAGGTTCCGGTGCATCGGGGATGTCCTTTTCACTGCACGATCTTTTGAAGAAGACCTGAATAATGCGAGCTACTCACAAACGACGTGCTATGCCGAGTACTGGCCGGGGACGTGGAGATTCCTGTGATGGTGTGATCTCCGTGGCGTCCCGGCGATCGAGCTCTTCGGTCAGTTCCTCGTTGCGGGATTCCGTCTCGGGATGAGGTTCTCCGTCCTGCACGTACTCATGGGACAACTCGCGCTGAATCTTGCTATTGAGGACTTCAACCTGCGGAAGGCTTAACGCGGACAGGTCTTCGGGGAAGGATTCGGACGGGCTCAGACGTGTGGTCATGGAACGCCTTTCGACGAAAAGAGAGCATGATGAAGCAGGGCTCCCTTCTGAACCGCTGCTGACCCTATCAGTTCCATGATTTCGCTCCCAATCTTCGCCCCCACTGCGCTGAGGACGATGCTGCGAAGAGCACGATGCAGTGACCTCGCACCATCTATGCCCTCCAAGCTTTGATCCGTCGTCCGCGGTTCCCGGCATTCCCCACGCTGCAGGCAGTGAATTGCACTTACCCCAGCAGTCACCGCAAGCAAGCAATGTTCATCACCGCACGAACAGACACCGATCCTCTTAGTGTGGCGTCCTGATTTGCTCTGGAAGTTCACCGCTGCTGATGAGGCGATCGGCGACGTCCCAGAGTTTCAGGTGGGTGCGCTGGCTGGCCATGGACAGCACGATGAACGCCTCCTCGCCGGTGATCTTGTGGCGTTCCATCAGGATCCCCTTGGCCTGGCCGATGACATCCCGGGAAGCCACCGCCTCGTTGAGTTGTCGGTTCTTCTCGGCCTCGGCGAAGGCGACGGAGGCATGGGAGGCGACCAGCAGGCCGATGTTCTCCGACTCGTCCGTGAACGCGTTCGCTTCGTACGAATAGAGGTTCAGGGCTCCGAGGTCGTCGCCCTCGACCCACAGCTGGATGGAGAGCATGCCCCGGGCGCCGGCCTCGGCGGCCCGCCGGGAGAACAGCGGCCACCGCGTTTCGTGCGCCATGTCCGGGACCCGCACCGTGCGGTGCTTGTAGGCCGCTTCCAGGCATGGGCCCTCGTCGGTCTCCATTTGCAGCGCATCGATCCGCGCGGGCAGGGACCCGGTGGCGCCCCGCGAGCCAATGTGTTTACGCCCGAGGACGACGCTGACGGAGCCTTCGTCGACACCGGGAATCAAATTCAAGGCCGCGTGGACGAACCCCGCGATGATCGCGTCCGAGTCCGGCTCCCGCTGCAGCGACCGCGCGAGCTCCGCCAGTTCCGTGGCGAGATCGCGCTCACGTTCGCTACCGCCGTGATGGGAGGACGGCATACCCCTGGTCACAACGGGCTCCTCGCTCATCTTTCACACCCTCTCACGATGGGGTCTACTGCGTTGACGGCTCGGGCTTACTGTAATCCTCGGCCTCGCGCGCCAACACCCTTGCGGGACTGTGAGCTGCCACCGGAGGATCATTCTCCGCCGAGTGGGCCTCACACGAGGTGCGGCGCACGTCGCAAGATGGCGTAATGCGCCGGACTGCACTCTTTGTGCAGTCCGGGCCCAGCAATTATTGATTGATCCGTTGACCGCTTTTCCCTTGACTGGAGGGAGTCCTAGGGTCGAGCAAACGGCACCGAGGGCGGCAGGAGTGCAGGGCGCACCGCCTTGCACTCCTGTTCACATCCGCCCGGCTCGCATAGGGGATCGGCGGGTCAGGAGCAGAGCCGATGGACCGGGGCCAGTCTGATGCGGCCGCTGCCGTATACTGTTCGGCGCGTAAGTTAGCTGATCTAACGAGCAAGACCGGTCACGGATTGGCTCGCGCGCGGGACGATTGACCCCGGACGCTCCTACGGCGCTTTCGTGTTGAGGGTGCCGTCGATGAAAATGGCGGCGGGTGTCGACTGGGCCTGGGGGTACTAGGCGGGCATCCTGCGTAGCGTGAGATAGGAGCCGACAGCAAGCAGCGCGCCCACGATGATCGCCCAGGGGTCAGTCCGAGCGAGCCCGCGTCGAGAACCCACTGTCCGACGTGCGGACAGGCCTGCCGCCAGGTTGTGAGCGCCACTAGCCCCACGAAGGCGAGGCCGAGGCCGATCAAGACGATCGTGAGGACCGCGTTGCCGTACCGCTTGAAGATGGCGGCAAACCAGAAATCGATGATGAAAAACAAGCAGACCCCTCCAAGCGCAAACAGTATGCGGTCAACAATGCAGTGAATGACCGTTCTTGCGAAGGATCCTTTGACCGGACTAATCGGCGAGCTCCTGACGGGTCCGAACGGTCTCAGTATCGGCGCGGAGTTTGGTGACCCCCTCTTGTCTCAGCAATGTGTCTCACTTCGAGTATTCTCATCAAAGCAGAAAGAAGCCTTTGATGAGCGTGAGGAGCACGGAGATGGGAAGCGTCGGGTATGCCAGGGTTAGTACTCTGGAGCAGAACGCTGATCTGCAGCATGCCGCGCTAGCGGCAGCTGGCTGCGACCGAATCTTTACCGATCACGGCGTCAGCGGAACGGCGGCTAGTCGGCCGGAGCTCGACAAGCTCCTCGATCACCTCCGGAAGGGTGATGAGGTTGTAGTGTGGAAGCTGGACAGGTTGGGTCGTAACACCCGGAACCTCCTGGCACTCATCGATGACCTGGAGCGCAGGGGAGTGCACTTCCGAAGTGTCACCGAGGGCATCAGTACAACGGGCCCCATGGGGAGGGCGATGCTCACTGTGATGTCTGCCTTCGCTCAACTCGAGCGCGACCAGTTCGCCGAGCGCACAAGAGCCGGCATGGCTGTGGCTGCAGAAAACGGCCGGAGAGCCGGCCGACGGGAAGTGACTGCCGACCACGCGAAGGTCAGGCGCGCCAGGGACCTCAAAGCCCAAGGCCTCGCGCCAGCTGACATCGGCAAGATCATCGGCGCCAGCCGGGCGACGGTATACCGCTACCTCAGCATGGGCGTGAACGACGCACGCTAGTGCGACCGGCAGCGGGGCATTGCATATTGAGTTGACCCTCCAGCGATGACTAAGGAACGGCCGTTTTCAAAGAACGTGACATCCGTCGCCCGCGCTAAGAGGAATGATGCAGTGGCCAGCGAGGGAGTCAGCCACAGCCTGACTCCCTCGTAAACTGGAATGCATTGTGAGCAGCGCGGACGCCTGGTTTCCTCACGCCCGTTGTGTGACTAGAAGGGACAATTCCCCGGTGTCTGAGGAGACTCGCAGTGTTGAAGGTCTGCCCGAGAGGACCTGTGCAGACCCTGCCGCGCCACCAGTTGCAGAACTCGATCCAGAACCGACGTACTGCGCATATCTCGACGAGTCGTCCGCAGTTCGCTCAGAGGAGCGTCAGGAGTACTTGGTATGCGCCGCTGTGATCCCCATTGCAGAGGTCGAGGCAATCCGCGAGCGAGTGTCTGCTCTTCGGTTGAAGGGGCAGATCAAGCTGCACTGGACCGACGAGAGCGAGGCGCGCCGCAAACAAATCGTCACCGCCTTGGCTGGACTGTCTCCCATGACTGCGGTGGTCACTCACCTCAGCGATCGACAGAACAAGACTGAGCGGTTCAGGAGGCTCTGCCTCGAGGTGATGTACTACGAGTTGGCGCTGATGGGCGTCCGGAGTGTCATGTGTGAGGCACGCACCGCGTCCCAGGACAAGAAGGACCGAGCCCACATAGTGGCTCTGCGTAACCAGCGGAAAGTCGAGCAGGGCTTTGACATCGATCACTGCCGTGGGGGAGATGACCCGCTGCTGTGGCTACCAGACATCTTTCTAGGAGCAATCAACTCCCGTCACCTAGGCAACAGCTGGTACTACGACGCTCTAAGCGAGTTCCTGATCCTAGAGAGTAAGACCGCCGACTCATACTGACGGGCTTAAAAGCGTAAGGCCCCTGATCCAGTCGTCCGGCTGGGGTTCGAGGGCCTTCTTCCCACTCCATCGCAATGGCGGGCAAGACCATTGTTGCACCGCGCAACACTCACATCAACACCCACGGTCGATTTTTCGTTGGCATGGCGTGTGACGTTTACCGCAACCGCTGGCTGCAGCACAAGAGGAGCGAAGGTCTACTTGTCACACTGCCGCCTCGGAGTATCTACAGTGGGTCCTGTCTCCTCAGACATTGCGTCGCCAACTGGCCCGACGGTCAAGGGCTGTTAGCCGACTCATGTAGTCCTAGCAACAGCACTTCTGAGACGGAACACAGTGAGACACGTTTTCGAGACGAGAGCAGCCCCACAACCACGGGACACGGCGCCCGCTCACGAGGCGCCGTGACAGTGTCTTGGGAACCTTTGGCGGTCTCAACCGGCCAGTGCACCACTCCTTGGCAGGATGAGTGGTGGAGGTGCGTGTGGAGTTCACGACGGAGCAGCAGCAGACTATTTGG
>NZ_JBTNDF010000021.1:0-7152 GCF_054511115.1 Arthrobacter arabinosi | reverse complement strand
TGAACCGGGTCCCGCTGCCACCATCGTGGCGGCGGGTCCCGGCAGCCCGGCCCTGATGACATTTGCGAGCTGCTTCACTCCGCGGCCCCTTTTCGAGGCCCACGCTTCCTGACCTGAAATCACTCCCCCACCTCTCGAGCGGGACACCCAGCCATCCTCACGGGCATTCCTGCCCGTCGCGTGCTGCCCGCGCCCTACGCATTCCCCTGGAACACCCCGGCCAGCCCGGTATACCCGACAAACACCGAGTACACCGAGCACCGACGGCAGCACCAGCAGGGACGCACCCTTTGATCGGATACATCACCCCATGACTTCCCCCACTGCTTCTCCCACTCCTTCCTCCGCTGCTTCCTCGCCTGCTTTCCTTGCTGCGGGACGTGTGCCCCGTGCCTGGCGCCGGCGCGCCCTGGTCGGGGTCTCCCTCGCCCTGACGTTGGGGACTGTGGCGTGCACGTCATCGACCGATTCAACAGCTGAATCGGCAGCCGGCTCAGCGGTCGGCGATGACGGTGCGGGGCCGGCCACATCGGCCCAGCCGTATCCCTCCCACGTCCATGGGCTGGCGGTGAATCCTGACACGCAATCGGTGCTGATTGCCTCTCACGAGGGCCTTTTCACGGTCAACGGTGAGTCCGCCGAACCCATGGGGCAGACGATTGATCTGATGGGCTTCACCGTCGGTAGCGACGGAACCTACTTCGCTTCCGGCCACCCGGGTGCCGGCGTCGACCTGCCTAACCCAGTGGGGTTGATCAGTTCCACCGATGGGCTCACCTGGTCGCAGGTTGCCCGTGGTGGCGAGTCTGACTTCCATACCCTGACCACCACCTATGAGGGAATCCTCGGGTTCGACGGCACCCTGCGGGTCAGCAAGGACGGCAGCTCCTGGACTGACGCGACCACCCAGATCAGCCCCTACAACCTGGCCGGAAACCCTGCCACGGAGCTCGCGGTCGCGACCACCGAAGACGGCATTTACCGGTCCGAGGATGCAGGAAAGACCTGGACGAAAGAACCAGATGCCCCGGTCATCCTGATAGCCGCCGTCACCGACGGCTCAGACATCATCGGCATCCTTCCCACCGGCGACGTCCTGACCAGCACAGATGCCGGCATCACCTGGAAGCAGACCGGGAAAGTCTCTGCCCAGCCCTCAGCGATCACCACGAGAAGGACAGACAACGGCACGGAAGTCTGGGTAACGACAGAGAACGGATTGGAGAAGTCGGTCGACAACGGCATGACCTTTACCACCATCATCGACGCTGGCGGCGCCTGACACGTGCTGCCTCAAACCCACCTCACCAACCACCCGCTCCACCAGGCCAACCACCCTGCCAACCACTCGATCAGTGATGTAACCAGTGATGTGGTGGGTGATCTCCAGGTGGGAGCGAGCACCGGCACGAGCAGATCTGGTCCGAACACCGACGTGGCTACGGTCAGGACATCGGGCGTAACGACGGGCGGCGGGCCTACGTCCCTCAGCTCGGCGAGACTGCCATGACCATCGGTGAGTTTTTCGCCGACACTGTTCAGTCCGGGGCCCTGCTCGCGGCGATTCCGTTGGCGATGACAGCCGGGATCGTGTCGTTCCTCTCCCCGTGCATCCTGCCGCTGGTCCCCGGCTATCTCGGCTACGTCTCAGGGCTCACCGAACCGGGACGGCCAGACAATCGCAGGCGGGTGTTGACCGGGGTGGCCCTGTTCATCCTCGGATTCGCGCTCGTGTTCACTCTGTACGGGGCGGCGTTCGGGGTCATGGGATCTTGGCTGCTGCGCTGGCAGGACCCACTCATCCGGGTCCTGGGCCTGTTCGTGATCGTGATGGGCCTAGCCCTCGTTGGTCGGGTCTCGTTCCTCCAGCGGACAGCGAAACTCACGTGGCGCCCGAAAACAGGTATCGCCGGCGCACCCCTGCTGGGTGTCGTTTTCGGTCTTGGCTGGACGCCGTGCATGGGGCCCACTCTCAGCGCCGTCCTGGCACTGAGCACCACGACGGGTACTGCGTGGCGGGGAGCTGTCCTGGGATTCGTGTACTGCCTTGGTCTCGGGATCCCCTTCGTCCTCGTCGCCCTGGGAGTCCAATGGGTCACGACCGCCCTGGCCTTCGTCCGCCGCCACATCCGTGTCTTCAACATTATCGGTGGGTCCCTGCTGATCCTCGTCGGAGTGCTCATGGTCACCGGTGTGTGGATGCTGTGGATCTACCAACTGCAGAACCTTGCAGGCACTTTCCTCACCCCCGTCTAAGGACGTCGCCGGCGCGCCGAGCCATCCGCCCCCGTACCTCTACAACCGGAGGGAACCTTCGTGATGAACCACCCCCACCCGCCCGCACCGTCGGTCGTTCCACGCCGGTCACGGGCCACCATGTGGTCCCGTCGCGCCGCGGCGATGCTGGTCGCTTCCTGCCTCGTCCTCGCCGGCTGCGCAACCGGCAACGATGATCTCGCTGAACAGGCCCGTGCTGGCGACAACAAGAACTACATTGCCGGGGACGGGTCAGTGGCCGAATACGCGCCGGAGGAACGCAGTGAACCCCTGGACGTGCAGGGAACCCTGTTCGACGGAACCCCGGTCACCTCCGGTGACTGGGTCGGAGACGTCGTCGTCCTGAACGTCTGGTACGCGGCCTGCGCACCGTGCCGGGTGGAAGCGCCCTCCCTCCAGCAACTCAATGAACAATTCAGCCCCGATGGTGTGCGCTTCTACGGGGTGAACGTCCGCGACGAGAAACCGACCGCGGAAGCCTTCGAGCGGACCTTCGGCATCACCTACCCGAGCTTCGAGGACCGCAACGGGAAGCTCCTGCTCCAGCTCACCGACTACGTACCACCCCAGGCCGTCCCCACCACCCTCGTCCTGGACCGGCAGGGCAGAGTCGCAGCACGCATCCTCGGCATCGCCGACGAAACGACCCTCCGCACTCTCATCAGCGATGCCCTCGACACCCCCATACCCACTGCCAGCACCGACAACCCCTTCCAAACATCAGCAACACCTGTCACAGCAGTAACACCGGTCGCAGGGTTTATAGCAGGGACGTCGTTCGTATACAGGGTCGACGTACGGCAGGGCCGGGACCATGTCAGCTGATACGAAGCCTGACGCGGGACAGGGCCGCCGTCCCATCCCTCATCAGAAGGGCAAACCGGCAAAGAATGATGTCCGCGTGTCCGCTCTCGGGCCGGTGGAGATGCTTCGTTGGGTGTGGCGGCAGCTGACCAGCATGCGAACTGCACTGCAGCTCCTGCTCCTGCTCGCGGTTGCTGCCGTGCCAGGGTCCTTGTTCCCGCAGCGTCCCGCGAACCCGGCGGTCGTGACCCAGTACTTGCAGGACAACCCTGATACCGGTCCCTGGCTGGACAGGTTCCAGCTTTTCGACGTTTTCTCCTCCGTCTGGTTCTCTGCGATCTACCTGCTGCTATTCATCTCACTCATCGGCTGCGTCATCCCGCGCACCAGGGTGTATCTGAACGCGTTACGTGCAACACCGCCCCGCACCCCGCGGCGACTGTCCCGCCTTCCCCAGCACGGCACACTCACCCTGCCCAACCACCCCGCACCCGGTCACCGCGCCGAACCTCACCAAGGATCGAATCCGGTCCCTGATCCGGTGTCTGATCCGGGCCTGCATTCAGCCGGCCAGCATCCCTCTGTTGCACGCCTCACTGCCACGGTCACAGAGGCGGCCGCGATTCTTCGCACGCTCGGGTACCGGGTCGATGTGCGCGATACCGATACCAGCCGGCCCTCCGTCGGGGCCGAGCGAGGATTCCTGAAAGAAGCAGGAAACCTGCTATTCCACACAGCCCTGATCGGGGTGCTGGTCGCCGTCGCAGTCGGCGGGATGTTCGGGTACCGGGGGCAGAAACTCATTGTCGAGGGTGAAGGATTCACCAACGCCCTAATCGGCTATGACTCCTTCACCCCCGGAACGAACTTCAACGAGGACACCCTGGCACCCTTCGCCCTCACCCTCGAGGACTTCGACGTCACCTTCAACCGGGATGACACCGCCACCTACGGGCAGCCACTGGACTTCACCGCCACCATGACCGTGCAGGAAAACCCCGATGCCGCCCCGGTCCGGCAGGAGCTGAAAGTCAACGCGCCGATCGGCATGGACGGAACCAACGTCTACCTCGTCGGAAACGGTTACGCGCCGGTCATCACCGTGCGCGACGGCGACGGCAACATCGCGTTCTCCGGGCCTGTACCCGCCCAGCCCACGGACTCGGCCTACACCTCGACCATCGTCATCAAAGCCCCCGACGCGCAACCCGACCAGCTCGGGTTCGTCGGGTTCTTCCTGCCCACCGCCGTCGTCGACGACACGGGGCTTGCCTTCGGCTCGGATCCCGACCCGTTTAACCCCCGGTTGAACCTGAACTCCTACTACGGCAACCTCGGCCTCGATGATGGCACCCCTAGATCCGTGTACCAGCTCGACACCACAGAGCTGACGCAACTCAACGGCAGGGACACCGACGCCGGCGGCATCGTCCTGGAACCAGAGCAGACCTACGAACTGCCCGACGGCAAGGGATCCATCACCTTCGACAGCCTCAAACGCTTCGTCGCACTGGACATCACCTACGACCCAGGCAAGATCGGGGCCCTCGTCTTCTCCACCCTGGCCCTGACCGGACTCATCCTCTCCCTCATCACCCCACGCCGCCGCACCTGGATCGCCGCGTCCACCTCCACGGACGGGAACACGGTCATCGAATACGGGCTCCTCGCCCGAGGGGAAGACCCCGGACTCGGCAAGGAAGCGACCAGGATCCGCACACACCTGCAACACCACTTTCAGCAGCAGTCCGGGCACCAGGAATCTCCCGAGACCCCACACAGCACGACCCCACCGGACACCATCCTCGACACCACCCCCAGTACCGTCACCAGCACTGTTATCAGCAGTTCCACCCGACCATCGGATCAGTCATGAACCCCGCACCGCCGGATACTTACATTCCCTCCCCCACGATCAGCGCACTCCAGTTCGGACCCATCACTCTGAACTTCTATGCGCTGTGCATCCTCGCTGGGATCGTGGCCGCGGTGTGGCTGACTGGACGGCGACTCACGGCCCGCGGCGGCCAGCCCGGCCAGGTCCTCGACGTCGTGATGTGGGCGGTCCCGTTCGGCATCATCGGTGGCCGGCTCTACCACGTCATCACCGACTACCAGCTCTACTTCGGGCCAGGAAAGGACCCTGTCGACGCGCTGAAGATCTGGGAAGGCGGCCTGGGCATTTGGGGAGCTATCGCCCTCGGCGCCCTCGGCGCGTACATCGGCTGCCGCCGCAATAACGTCGGGTTCCTCGCGTTCGCCGATGCCGCCGCTCCGGCAGTTCTCATCGCCCAGGCCCTGGGTCGGTGGGGCAACTGGTTCAACAACGAGCTCTACGGTGACCCCTCCGCCGCGCCGTGGGCCCTGCAGATCCACGCCATGGACGCCGGCACCGGACGGGCGCAACTCAACCCCGATGGAACACCGGTCGTCCTTGGATACTTCGACCCGACCTTCCTATACGAGTCGGTCTGGTGCCTCATCGCAGCAGCCCTGATCCTGATCCTCGATCGAAGAACCACCCTTGGGGCCGGTTCCGTCCTCGCCCTGTACGTCGCCCTGTACACCGCCGGCAGGTTCTTCTTCGAACTCATGCGCTCCGACTACGCCAACCTCATTCTGGGGCTGCGCATCAACACCTGGGTCTCAGCACTCCTGTTCCTCGCAGCACTGGCCTTCTTCATCACCCGCAGAAACCTGCCCCGCTCCATCACCCACCGGACGAACTTCGATGTACCACCACCCCACCCAGCAACACCATCGCCATCGCCATCGCCATCTGCAGTGTCATCGCAGCAGCACAGCAGCACCACCAACCCCGACCCCCACTGAAACCCACCCAGACCAGATCCGTCCGACGGGACCCACCTCATGCATCAACCACCCGAACCAGGAACCAACGTCCCCCCACTCAATCCTCCGGATGCCCCTTGGAGCGCCGACGCCTCGAGCCACCACATAGAACCTGAAGGTAAGTCGGCGCAGCTGGCCGATGAGGTCCTCTGGAAGGAACGGCTGTACCCGAATGTGTGGGTATGGATCATCATCGTCGGGCTCGCCTTCGTACCGGCAGTGATTTTCGCCCCGATCGACATGTCGATCGGGATCGTGGCATCCGTGATCGCCCTGATCATTCTCGTGATCATGATGCTCACCTCGATGCCCACGATCCTGGTGACCAGGACCAGCCTGCGAGTCGGCCCGCACACATCGACCGGACGTATATCGGGACGGCGGAAGCCTTCACCCGAGAGGAAGCTACCCGGCAACGTGGCACAGCATTGCACGGCCTGACCTACCTGTGCATCAGGGGATGGATCGACGCCGTCGTCAAGATCGAGATCACCGACCCCGAGGACCCCGCACCCTACTGGCTGGTGTCCTCCAGGCATCCCGATGAACTTGCCGAACTCCTCACCGCACGGACACCGCAGCCGTGACCTACAGGGAAGAATGCCTCGACCGAGTGGAAGGTAAATAAGACATGGGATCAAACAAGCGCAAATCAACTCAGCCACGATCAGCGAAGCAGCGCTACGTGGCCGCACAACACGCCGAAACCGAACGACTATATCGACGGCAACAACACCGCAAAGCAGTCATCCTCGGTGTCATCCTGCTCGCCCTCGCCGGCATCACCGCCCTGACGACCTTCATCCTCGTCACCTGACAGGCTCGCAACGAGTGGCATCCCAAGGGCGATCCCCTGCATCCGGCAGCTATTGCGTAGGGCGTACTCAGTGCAACACCCTGCGGCCAAATAGGTTCTGCCCCTACTACGTACTTCCCACCCGGGCTCTACGGTTGATATATGAATGCGCCCACCGCAAGCGAGTTAGACCCGGATCTCATGTGGTTTGTTCTTGCGATGTCCCGCCTGGAGTGGGGGTACGCCCAGCTGCGCGCAGGCGAGGAGGGACTGTAAGAAAAACGGTGTGTGAGGGCCCGGCCTGATCCGAGAGGAGATGGCCGTGAACGACTTCACGACTGACAAAACAGAGGCGATGATCGATCCTGTGACGGGAGAGATCATCGATCAGAAGGACCTTGCCGAACGGCTGCTCGCCCAGG
>NZ_JBTNDF010000020.1:0-8441 GCF_054511115.1 Arthrobacter arabinosi | reverse complement strand
CACGCGGTGGCCGCGTCCATGTCCATCACCATGACGACCCGGGCAACCGCGCTACACCACTATGCGGGGCACAACTATTCGCTACGGCGAACGCCTCGCCGAGATCGGCGCGACCCCCTCTATCGGGACCGTAGGCGACAGCTACGACAACGCCCTCGCTGAGACGGTGAATGGGTACTACAAGACCGAACTCGTCCGTGGTCCAGCCCGGCCAGGCCCGTGGAAGACGGTCGAGGACCTCGAGCTAGCAACCCTCGGATGGGTCCATTGGCACAACACCCAACGCCTTCACGGGTACCTCGGCGACGTTCCACCCGCGGAGTTCGAGCAGACGTTCTATGCTGGCCAAACCATCCATAATCAACTGGTGGGAATCACATAGCGCGAGTCTCCATCAACCCCAGGGCGGTTCAGGACCCTTTTGGTGACCAGTCTGACTGTGACAGGTTTGGGTGGCCCCGGTAAGACGGGGTGGATTCTAACGATCGTCGCAACACTCGGTGGTTTTGTGGGTGTTCAGGAGCCTAGCAAAGCGCTCAGTCGGGGTGTCGTCGTTGAGGACGGCGCGAGGTCTGTCATTGAGTGCTGCGGCGACGATGGCCAGCTGTTCGGGTGAGTGAAGGGCGAGATTAGTGCGCTTGGGAAAGAACTGCCGAAGCAGTCCGTTGGTGTTCTCGTTCGTACCTCGTTGCCAGGGCGAGCGAGGCTCACAGAAGTAGACCGGGACGCCACTAGCTGCTGTGAATTCGGCATGTTGGCTCATCTCGGTTCCCTGATCCCAGGTAAGTGATGTCGCCAGAGACGCCGGTAGCCCGGCAAACGCCTGAATGAGGCCGTCCCTGAGCTCCCGGGTCCGATTGACTCCAGGAATATGGACGAGCATCACATAGCGGGTACTGCGCTCAACCAGAGTGGCAATGGCAGAGCGGTTTTGGGTCCCCATGATTAGGTCTCCCTCCCATGCTCCGGGCGCCGTGCGGTCAGCTGGGTCGAAGGGCCTGTCGCTGATCATCAGTACGTCCCCGGCGAATCGGGAGGGTCTGCGGGGTATCGCTCTGTTGGGCTTCCGTCGGCTGCGCCCGGTACGCAGGCACTTGACGAGCTCTCGTCGCAGCTCGCCTCGGCCCTGAATATAGAGGGCCTGGTAGATCGTTTCGTGCACCAGATGCAGCTCCGGGCGATCAGGAAACGCGGCTTTCAGCCGGCGGCAGATCAGGCCTGGACTCCACCACCGGTTCAGGTGGGTTTGGATGAAATCTCGTAGCTCGGGTACCCGTGCGATCTTCCCGGCTCTAGGTCGTTGACGGCGGACCCGGGCCATCTTTTGCGCGTGGTGCGGCCGGTAGGTCCCGCATGCGTGGCGGTTCCTGCTGATCTCACGGCTGATGGTCGATGGTGCCCGGCCCAATTCGGAGGCGATCGAACGAAGACTGTGACCGGCGCGGTAGCGATCCGCGATCGTGGTTCGTTCATCCTCAGACAGGTACCGGGAGGAGATGACCTCGGCGGGTTCTCGCACGAGGGACACAGCCGGATACAGATAGACGCGTCCGGTCAGTGGATCTTTCACCGTCCGCCCATGCCGCCACCGCGTCCCTGTCTTGCGGTTGATTCCCAGCGTCCGGCAGATCTCGGAATTACTGAACCCTTGCTTCATGAGCCGAACATAGCTGGCCCGCTCCGCTGTCATACCCGTCGGGCCGGGCTTCAACCTGACCTTCCCGTCAGCAGCCAACGCAACTCCTCTACATCTCAGATGTTGCGACGATCGTTAGAATCCACCCCGTCCTACCGGGGCCACTTACGGTTGACAAGGTCACCAGTCATGTGAGCACACCTACAGGTCGCTAAGAATGCTCCAGGCAGAGTACTGAATCTCTCCTGTTTCTGCCGCGTGTCGCTTTTTCCGAGTAATTAGTTCGTCTAGTCGGATTCTTCGTTCTAGTACAGCCATGAGGTCGCCGCCGTCCATCAAAAGAACCGAGTGGCGTCCCGTCCTGGCTACGAGGTCAGGCACCGAGGCTTGAAAACCTGACATCGAGACGAAGAGTCCGAGCGTATTGTCCAAACGTCTTGTGACCTTGCCAGCAAACTCTGTGACGTCTCTTGCTGCGATGGGTTTTGCCTGCCATTTCGCCTCAACGATGTAGTCGGTCCCTTCGAGGGTGAAAGCGCCGTCGATCTGCTCTCCGTAAACAGCGAAGGGCTTACGAGGTTCGAGGTCGAAAAGGTCGAAGACCTCGTTCAGAATCTTTTCAAGGGCATAGCCACGAGGCTGTGCCCGCATCTTCTCGGAAGCAGTAAACTTCACTTTCAGATCGTCAATCATCTGATTCATATGTTGCCGAAAAGCATTTACGTCCTTGCTAGTCTGTAGGCGACGTTGGAACTCCGTAATCTCTTCCTGCTCCTTGCGATAGGGGTTCACCAAGGGACGAAGTATGTCGATCGCCTCGCGAGCCTCCTGATATTTTCTGGCACCGTCTTCCAAGTGCTTCAAGGCAACAGGATCCGGCATGTCTGCCGCGGTCAGTATCAGCCGCACCAGCACGTCACGGTACTTGTGCTGATTTTCATTCAGATCATGCACAAGAGCGCGAGCTAGGTCACGCTTGGGAATGGTCTTGTCCTGCCATGGATATTGAAGGACCAGAGAGCGATCGCCAGTCGCCACGATAAGGAAGTCACGTAGGTCGTTCCGAAACCAGTAGGCCGTTGATAGAACACGGATCAGAGGGTTGATGACGGCAGGATTCACGTGCTGGACCATCCGCCCAGTCTAGGTTCGGTGGACGACGGCTTCACCAACGGGCTGTACGCACAGATTCTGCACCCTGCTTCGTGACTCAAGTGACCTCAGGAGGGGCGATCGGTTGTCCCTCGCCGCTCGAGCTCGGTTGGAGTCGCAGTGCAGGCTGTGGCTACGCCGCGCAGTGCACGCTTACCTCACATGATGAGAATGTATGCATAGGTGCCCCATCTGTACATCCGGTGGGCGGCGGCGAAAGCGTTGCGTTGGGGTATACCCCAACGCAACTGTGCAGATCGGCTCAGATGGTGTGGTTTCAGGGTCGCTTTCCGGGTTTTGCAACACGAACGGTGGAGGGTCTAGGCCTGGTGCAACGTCGGGTTGCTGCTCGGCTCACACGGGGGTCGGCTGGTGGGTGGGGCTGTACCCATGTCGGACGGGTGGGGTGGTGAGTAGGATCGGCGGATGACTAGCGCTGAGAACGTGCCGCTGACTTACCCGGAATTCAACGATCAGGGCGATCGGAACCCGGTTCGTCTTCCACTGACGGAAGCCTCGGAGCAGTGGGAGGTCGACACTGCTCAGGCTGCAGAGTCCATGGAGCCGGAGGAACCCTGGAGCTTGGGTGCGCCCACTTCCGAGCCGGACCAGAAGTAGCCGTTGCGCGCCGTGCTGTAGGTGACGCCCGTGTGAGTGTCGGCTTTGTCATGATGCTTCTGGCCTTGGCCGCTTATCGTGGCCAGCATGTCATCGGGCGTTTCCAAGCGAACGTGTTGCTGAAGGCCTTCCACCTCGGTTAGGACCGGCAGTCCGAGATCGCGGCCGGTCTGGCTACGGTCTGGGCTGCGGTGGCGGTCCTGTTGCTGAGCGGTGGCCTTGCCATTGTTGCAGCCGGTCTCATTTCGCTTTAGAGGGCACTGTTCATTGCGTTGTCACCTGTCGCTGGTAGCTTCACCGGATGGACGCCACCCTGCCCACACCTCAGATCTCGCACACCGTAACGGCCGCGAGCCTCGACGATCGCGTGGGATTCGACGAGCAATTCCTGGGTGTTTCGGTGCCCATGCCGGTCCTGGCCGGCGTCGAGACGGTCCTGCTCCCGTACACGCACTTCTCGGTGCTGATGCGCCCGGATAAGCGCCTGGCCGCAATCACGGCCCTCGGGGTCGACGGGGCGAAGCTCATGGACCTCGACCGCTCTGGGATCCAGTGGCGGTTGGATCCTCGGCTATCTGAGGATGAGCAGACGGGGGAGCGGGTCTACGCGCGCAACGACATCGACCGCGGGCACCTCGTCCGCCGGGCATCAGCGGTGTGGGGCGACACCCGAGCCGAGGCTCAGCAGGCCAATGAGGACACTTTCCACTACACCAACGCCGCCCTGCAGGCCGCAAAGTTCAACCAGGGCCTGGACCTGTGGTTGGGCCTGGAGTCCTACCTCCCCGAGGACGCCGCCGACAGCGGGCGGCGCCTGATCGTGTTCACGGGCCCGATCTTCAGCGACGTCGATCCGGTGTACCGGGGGGTGGAGATCCCGTTGCGGTACTTCAAGGTCGCCGTGTTCCTGCAGGACGGCTCGTTGGCGGCAACCGGGTATGTCGTGGATCAGACCCCGCAGCTCGCTGACCTCGAGGACGTGCCGAAGCCGGGCGCTGTTGGGGATGACGCGCCACCGTTGGGTCCGTTCCGGACCTTTCAGGTGCCGATCCGCGACATCGCCGCGCTCACCGGGCTCGGGCTCGACCAGCTGGTGGGGGTTGATTGGATGCCGATCGCCGCAACCCTACCCAGCGCGCGCGTGACCTCTGCCTGGCGGGAGCTCTCCAGCACCGAATGCCTTGACCTGGACTTCGACCTCAACAACTGATCACGACGTTCCGAAGGTGTGGTCGTCGCTGTTCTTGTCGTTCAGGAAAGGATCGATGCGCGTATCTGGCCCCAGTGAAGCCTCAGTTGATGATCTCGGCTTTGTCGCTCGAGAGAAGCGCTGACAGCCGATCCCGCCATGTCTGCAGTTGCTCGGGTGTTAGTCGGGTCCACTCAGTGATCTCGCCGACAATTCGCAGCGAGCCGCTGCTGCGGTACGACCGGGTGGGATTACCAGGGAACTTCTTGTCGGTCACGTTCGGGTCGTCCTCGAACCCTCCGGTGGGCTCAACCACGTACACCCGTGGAGCTGCAGTGCGCCCCTCCGCAAGTTCCGCAGCGATTTCCGCTGCAAGCCCGGCTCCATCGGCACGAGCTGTGAAGTAGACGTGGTTCATCACGATCTTGGGGCGGTAGTTCGATCGGTGGCCCGCTGTGAGCAAATCACCCACCTTCAGATCCGCGACCGTGCCATGGAAAAAAGGTCCCTCATCGAGTGGTTTGAACACCTGGGCTCCTCCTATCGGCGTGCTCGGACCCGTGAGTATGCCACCTCAGCAAGGCCTTGCCGCAAGTCCCCCTCCCCGCCCTAACCTGAAGGCGGTGGAGGTAGCCTCAGGTCGGTCAAGCCGTTGCAGTACTTGTTGATGGCTGCAGGGGACGCGGCGCCGCCCGAGGTGAGGTACCGGTCTGTGATGGCGTCGATCGTCAGCGCGGTGACCCCACCGGTTAGCAGCGGTTGCCAGTAGTGAGTCACCGATGGATGCGGGTGGCGATACGGTCACACAGTGTGATCCACTGACCGTTCGGCTGGAATTCCCAGTGATGTGTCTGAGTTCGGCCGTCGTCGCTGAAGGTGATGGTGGCGCGTTCGGTGTCACCCGTCAGGGTCCATGTCTGGTCGTTGTGCTCCAGGAGGTACTGACGCGCGAAGCCGTGGTTCTCGATGTTCCAGGAGAAGTAGGCGTGACGTTCGGCGTCCCAGCCGAGCAAGCTCATGGTGTCGAACGGCCCATTCGCCCGCTCGTCCTGAATGACGAAGAAGTTGCCCGTATGCCACCGGGCGGAGTGGACGCTGCGCCACGGGGCGCCGTCGAGATCTGCGCCGTACGCGGTCCCGGTAGCGCTCCAGTCGCCCAGGAACACAGCTAGAGCTTCGTTCTCCTTCGCCATGCGCATCATCCTGCCCCAGCAATGGTGCAGCGACAAGGGCAGAGCAACACCAGGGACCGCCTCGGAACGGGAACCCTGCCCGCGGCCGACTTGGATGTTCCCACGTAGTTGAAACCGCGGCAAAGGGCAGCCCCACCGTCAGCACGTCTTGTCGCTGTGTCTGGTATGCCAGAGGTGAGAGGACAGGTGTCGTAGTCTCACTATCCTCAGGTGGATTGACCTGTGAGGCGACCCGCAGCGAGATGACTAAGAGAGACAGTGCCTCTCGTGTCGGTGACGCGAGGCGGTGGGATATGTACACCAATGGAGCCTCCCGGCCGCCGACCAGTCGTCCAATCAAAGGATCCCTTGTTGCGAATCTGCAGGCACCCTGACGGCGGTCCGTCGTCGTTGTGAGTCGCAGTGCTTCGTGGCTGATCGTTCAGTCCGCGGGGCCATCCCCTAACGATCCTCGGTTGAGGGATTCCTTGGGACTCTCAGTGGTGGTGATGTGGCGGCTTTTCGGAGTGCGGTGAGTGCGGTGTGGATGAGGCGTGCCCGGACGGGGTGGGTGCGGGTGAAGGCGACGATGCGGCGGCTCACGGTGGGGCCGGTGAGGGCTCGGGTGGTGAGGTTGCCGGGTATCCCTGTCAGTGCGATCGTGGGAAGTACGGTGATACCGAGGCCGGCGGCGGTGAGACTGAGCGCGGCGTGGTGATCATCGAGGCGAGCGATGTAGCTTGGCGTGAATCCCGCGGTTGTGCAGGCCCGGGCGATGATTCGTCCGGTGGGTCCGTCGTGGATGTCGTGGTCGATCCATGCTTCTCCGCGGAGTTGGATCATATCCACGGTGTCGTGCGCGCATAAGGGGTGGTCCTTGGGGAGGACCAGGCGTAGTTTCTCCTCGGCCAGGACGTGTCTTTGGTAGCCCTCGAGGGTGAGCGGGTCTGCGTCGAGGGCTTCGTTGCGGATTTCGATGTCGGGGTGGTGCCGTCCTCCGCCGGGGTGGAGCTCGTTGATGCTGATTTCCACCACGGTGGTGGGGGAGATATTTCGTAGGACACTGACGACGTGTGGCATCCAGGCTTGGGCGACCGAGGCGAAACACGAGAACGTGATGCGCTCGGCCCTTCCTGCCCGGAGGTCCGCCACAGTTCGTTCAAGACGTTCCAGATCCGAGAGGGCCTGGCTGCTCTCTTCGGCCAAGTGGAGAGCGGCCGATGTGGCCTCGATGCCCCGCCCGCTTTTCTCGAAGAGCACCAGCCCGGTTTGCCGGGCGAGGACCTGGAGATGCTGACTGACCGTGGCAGGAGTGAGGTGTAATCCCTTGGCGGCTCCGTGCACTGATCCCGCGGCGATCACGGCCCGCAGGACGATGAGCTTATGAGGATCCAACACAAACCCATTCTAAGGTAACGCCTGATAATCGTTGGCAAATAATTGCTGGTGCCGCACAGTGCCTGGCCGTCATCGTGGAAGTGAAGACAGAGGGCTGCCTCGTCCAGGCGCCCTCGTCTGCCGCACTACTCACCCTGGTCGAGACCTCAGCGTGTGCTCGCATCCTTGCTGACGCGCTTGCTCGATGCTGCTTGTGAAAGGCCATTCTCATGGACATGACGAATTACCTCGCGCTGCTAGGAGTCGCAGTCATTCTCGCGATCACCCCGGGGCCGGACACCTTGCTGACTCTGCAATACGCCCTGCGCAGGCCAAGCGCAGGGCTCTTCGCGGCCCTCGGTTCAGCATCAGGAATCTTCGTGTGGGCGGCCCTGGTCGCCGCCGGCATCGCAGCCTTTCTCCAGGATTCACCCGTGGCCTTTCACACCCTTCGCGTCCTGGGAGGTGCGTACCTTTTCTACCTTGGCTATCGCACCCTCACCACCCACGCCCGTGACCGCGGAGCACACGCGAGGACGCCCGTGACAGTCGCCGCAGTCGGCGTACCGCAAAAACCTTCCACAAGCACTGTCACCACGGATAACCCGGTGAGTACCCTCACCGATACCCCTGTCGATGGCCTGCAAACACGGGGCACTGCCCCGACGAAATGGTCGGCGTTTACCGCCGGTGTGCTGTGCTGCCTCACGAACCCGAAAACGGGGCTGTTCTTCCTCGCCCTCATACCCCAGTTCACCCCCACCGACGCAACACCTCTCTACGTTGTAGCCGTTGTCGGTGGCACCGTCGCAGCAGTAATCGGTGGTTACCTCGCCATCATTGCCCTCGGCGCGCACACCGCCGGAACGTGGCTCAACCGACCCACAGTCACCCGGTGGATCCATCGAATATCAGGTGTCGTCTTTATCGTGCTGGGGCTCATGACCACCATCCCCGTCATCACCGCCCTGCTCTAACCAATGACAGCCGCCACGCCACGTCGGTACCAGCCTCGACCAGGTTCATCGATGATGTCCCTGCTGCTGATGCTCGGAACCGTGATCACCGTCTTCGTCAGCATCGGTCGGGCCGCCACTGCCTCGCAGGAACGAGTGCCACTAATCAGTGGGCCCCACTCGATCTGTACTGGAACTTCAGGCACGGCCTCTACGTCTGCTCCAATCCCGTCCACACTCGAACGACTCACGGACGACCGTCCAGGGACTGTAAGAAAAACGGTGTGTGAGGGCCCGGCCTGATCCGAGAGGAGATGGCCGTGGATGACTTCACGACTGAC
>NZ_JBTNDF010000002.1:418944-784501 GCF_054511115.1 Arthrobacter arabinosi | reverse complement strand
AGAGTAGGACACCGCCGGACAACCATTACAGGCTGAGGCCCCACACCACCAGGTGCGGGGCCTCACCCCTTTAACCCCACCCAACCCCAACCCCCACCCGATGGGCCGGGCACACGCTCGGCGGTAGTGTCGAGGGATGACTGGATTGTTCTCGCACCCGCCCGCAGCCTCCGGCGTCCCGGACGAGCGGCCGGACCTGCGATTCTCGGTGTCCGTGCCGGCTCCCGCAGACCATGCATGGGCGGGGTTCACCCAGCACCTTCATCTGTGGTGGCCGGTCGGGGAACTGAGCCGTTGGGGGGAGGGCAGCTTCTTCGACCTGGAGGACAACGCCCTCGTCGAGACGTCGGCCGAGGAGGACGAGAACGTCTGGGGGGAAGTGACCGACAGCCATCCCGGAGAGTGGCTCGAGCTGGCCTGGCGGCATCTCGGGTCGGCATCCACCACGGGTGTGCGCATCGAGGTGTCGGCAGGGGGAGAGCCCGATCTCTCGGGGGCTGTCGTCGGGTCCGAGGATGTCGCAGCGGAACAGCGTTCCGGGGCCCTGCTCACGCTCGTCCACAGCGGGTGGACGGCAGGGGAGGCGCAGCATGTCTACGAGTTCTACCGGGGGTTCTGGCCGGACGCGTTGGCGCGCTACTGCCGCTTCATGGGCGGCTCCTGATGATGCCGCTGGAGGAACTCGAACAGGTGCTGCCGGGGCGCGTGTCGGTCACCCCCGAGGACCTGGATCGATACTCCAGGGACAGAGGTCCCCTGCTCGAAGCCGTCCTCCCCGGGGCGGTGGTGCGGGCCCGCAGCGTCGACGATGTGCAGGTGCTGCTGCGTTGGGCGAGCCGCCATCGTGTGTCCGTGGTGAGTCGGGGTGCAGGATCGGGACTGTCCGGTGGCGCCCACGCGACGAGGCGTTGCGTCATCCTGTCGCTCGAGCTCATGGACAGCATCCTCGAGATCAACGCGGACGACGAGACCGCCGTCGTCGAACCGGGTGTGATCAACGCCCACCTGAACGAGGCCGTCGCGGAGCACGGCCTGATGTACGCCCCTGATCCGGCGAGCTACCGGTGGTCCACCATCGGAGGGAACGTCGCGACCAACGCGGGCGGCCTCCGCTGCGCCAAGTACGGAGTGACGCGCGACTCGGTCCTCGCCCTGAAGGTCGTGCTGGCGGACGGAACCCTCATCTCGACGGGGCACAGGACCTTCAAGGGGGTTGCCGGCTACGACCTGACCGCGCTCATGACCGGATCGGAGGGCACGCTCGGCGTGATCGTCGAGGTCACCGTCCGCCTTCGTTACCTGCCGCCGGCAGTCCACACCCTCGCCGCCTTCTTCGACGACTTCCCCCGGGCGGCGGCGGGGGTCCTCGCCATCGGCCGCGCCAGGGTGCAACCCTCGATCCTCGAACTCCTCGATGGGAGGACCCTCGAGGCCCTCGACGGTGTGCACGGCTCGGATCTGCGCCGGCGCGGTGGATCCCTCCTGCTGGTCAGGACGGACGGCTACGGGGCGGCGGCGGAGGCCGAAGCCATCCGTGCGGTGCTGATCGATCTGGGCGCCGGCGTCAGCGAGGAAGGGGCGGAGGAAGCCGAGCGCCTCGTCGATCTGAGACGGCACAGCCGGGGGGACGACGTAGATGACCTGTTCCGAGTGGGGGAGGACGTCGCCGTCCCGAAATCCCGCCTCGTCGACTACGTCGCGGCACTCGAAGCCATGGCGGAGCGCTACGCGGTGAATCTGAAGGTCGTGGCCCACGCGGGTGACGGTAACCTGCATCCCACCTTCTGGGTCGCGCGCGGGGAGGGGGAACCTGCGCGGGCACGGCTGGACGAGGCGCTCGACGAGTCCGTCCGTCTGGCACTGGATCTCGGCGGTACGATCACGGGCGAACACGGCGTCGGACAGTACAAGCTGAGGTGGCTTGGGTGGGAGCAGCAACCAGCCGTCCTCGAGCTGCAGGCCCGTATGAAGGAGGTCTTCGACCCCCTGGGCATCCTGAACCCGGGCAAGGCCATCGTCGCCTGATCGTTGCCGCGCAGCGCCGGAGAGGCGCCCCTGCCCGATGCTATTCTTCAGGAAACCGGCGGAGATCTCCGCCCTATCCACCACTTCCGTTCGGGGGCAGCATGTCTGACAACAATCCGGGATCGCAGGGCGGACCGCCCTACGGCGAGCAGGACAAGCCCAGCTACGGGGAGAAGCATCCGCAGTACGGGGAGAACGAGCCCCGGTACGGCCAGGGCCAGCAGCAGTACGGGGAGAACGAGCCCCGGTACGGCCAGGGCCAGCAGCAGTACGGGGAGAACCAGTCCCAGTACGGCCGGAGCCCGTCTCCCTATGGACAGCAGCCGTACGGGCAGCAGAGCCCCTACGGGCCGGGTGCCGGAAGCTACCCGGGACAGCAGGGGTACCAGACCCGGACGGCCGAGAATCCCGGCAGGACGCTCGGCATCGTCGGCTTCATCCTCGCCATCCTGATCGCCCCTGTCGGGCTGGTCATCAGCATCATCGCCTTCGTGCAGTCGCGGAAGGCGAGGATGGGTAACGGCTTCGCCCTTGCCGGGATCATCATCGGTGTGCTGTTCACGATCATCGGAGTGATCATCGGGATCGCACTCATCGCCTTCTTCGGCGATGTCACGCAGCAGATCATCGAGGCGTGCGACGGCCTGCCCCCGGGAACACCGGTCACCATCCAGGGCCAGCCCCTGCAGTGCCCCTAGCAGGACCCCGGATAGGAGGAAGGGACCGGCAGCCATGGTTGCCGGTCCCTTCCGCGTATCCGCTCAGTCGTCGACGGACTCGGAGTCCTCATCGATGCCGATGGTCTTCGCATCCGCCGTCAGCATGATCTCCGCCTCATCACGGCGGTGGCGGAGTTCGTCGTCGAGGTAGGACTGTACGGCCTCGGCCATCGGCACATTCCTGTCCTCCCGCTCGGACATGTACCACCGGTGCTCCAGTACCTCGTGAACCACCTCGGCAGGCTCGAGCTTGCCTCCCAGCTCACGGGGGACGGCGCGGACGATCGGCTCGAAGACCTCGTTGACCCAGAGGTGCGCCGTGAACTCCTCGTCCAGCGTCGGGTTGTTGTCCGCACGGTAGGCGTCCATGTCGTTCAGCAGGCGCCTGGCCTGGTTCTCCTGTGCGTCCAGTCCCGTCAGGCGGAGGAGCCTCCGGCTGTGGTGCCCCGCGTCGACGACCTTGGGCTGGAGTTGGATCTGCGTGCCGTTGGCGGCCGTCCTGATCGCGTATTCCTCGACGTCGAAGCCGAGATCGTTGAGGCGGCGGATGCGGGCTCCCACCCGCCACCGATCCCCGAGTTCGAACGATTCCTGCTCCGTCAGCTCGGTCCACAGGCGCCGGTAGCTGTCCATGATCAGCTCGCTGGTGGCCAGGGGATCCACCTTCTCCTCGATGAGCCCGCCCTCCGCGAGGTCCATGAGCTCCCCGGCGATGTTGACGCGGGCTATCTCGAGGTCGTATTCGCGCTGGCCGGTGGACAGCTCGGGGTAGAGCTCACCCGTCTCGGCATCGACGAGGTACGCGGCGAAGGACCCGGCGTCGCGCCGGAACAGCGTGTTGGAGAGGGAGACATCGCCCCAGTAGAAGCCGACCAGGTGCAGGCGCACGAGGAGCAGCGCCTGCGCATCGATGAGCCGTGTCAGGGTGTCACGGCGGAGGGTCTGGGAGAACAGCGCACGGTAGGGGAGCGAGAACTTGAGGTGGCGGGTGACCAGGACGGGGTCGAGTTCCTCGCCGTCGGGCGTGGCCCGGCCGGAGATGACGGCGACGGGCTCGACGCAGGGCACGTCGAGGCGCTGGAGCTTCCGGAGCATGTGGTACTCGTGGCGTGCGATGTGCTCGCCGGTCTCCTTGACCGCGATCACGGACCCGCCGAGGTGCGCGAAACGGACGATGTGCCGGGAGATGCCGCGGGGGAGAGCCGCGAGGGCGCTGGCCGGCCACTCCTCGAGAGCGACATGCCAGGGCAGGTCGAGGAGTTCCGGATCGGTCGCTGCCGCGGTGATGTTGAGGGATCCCAGGTTCGGGGCCTCGGAGGAGGCGGGACGCACCCGTGGCAGCTTGCCGGTCTGGTCGTAATCCGTCGGCTCGTCATGCCACTTGGCGTTCGAGGTCTCGGTCATGGGTGCTGCCTTCGTGTGTGGGTGGGAGGTGGGCCTGCATCAAGCGTAGTGGCCGTTAAACGACGGCGGCGGCTCCTCCCGGTCCTCCAGAGGAGTCCCGGCGAAGCCACCGCCGTCGTGTACGTGGTCCGCGAGGAGCCTAGACCGTCTCGGCCAGGCGCTCACCCGAGGAGGTGTCGAACAGGTGCACGTGGCCCTGCTCGGGGCGGACGTAGACAGTGTCGCCCTTCATCGGCGGGCGCCGACCGTCGACGCGTGCCACCATGTCGTGGTTCTTGCCGTCCAGCGTGGTGTGTCCGTAGATGTACGCGTCGGCACCGAGCTCCTCGACGACGTCGACCTCGACCTGCAGGCCCTCACCGGCAGCTGCGAGGACGAGGTCCTCGGGGCGGACACCCAGCGTGACGGTGTTGCCGGCCGCGGCCTGGAGCACGTTGCCGGGGACGGGGTACACGAGGCCGCCGAAGAGGACGCCGCCGTTGGTGACGGGCAGTTCCAGGAGGTTCATCGCGGGCGAACCGATGAAGCCGGCGACGAACACGTTCTTCGGACGCTCGTACAGGTTGCGCGGGGTATCGACCTGCTGGAGGATGCCGTCCTTGAGGACCGCGACGCGGTCACCCATGGTCATCGCCTCGACCTGGTCGTGCGTGACGTAGACCGTCGTGACGCCGAGGCGGCGGGTCAGCGACGCGATCTGCGTACGGGTCTGCACGCGGAGCTTCGCGTCCAGGTTGGACAGGGGCTCGTCCATGAGGAAGACCTGCGGGTTGCGCACGATCGCGCGACCCATGGCGACACGCTGGCGCTGGCCACCGGAGAGGGCCTTGGGCTTGCGGTCGAGGTAGTCCTCGAGATCGAGGAGCTTCGCGGCTTCGCGGACTCGCTCGGCGCGCTCTTCCTTCGAGACGCCGGCGATCTTGAGCGCGAAGCCCATGTTGTCGGCCACCGACATGTGCGGGTAGAGGGCGTAGTTCTGGAAGACCATCGCGATGTCGCGATCCTTCGGGGGGACGTCGGTGACGTCACGGTCACCGATGAGGATGCGCCCGGAGTTGACATCTTCGAGGCCGGCGAGCATGCGCAGGGAGGTCGACTTCCCGCAACCGGAGGGTCCCACGAGGACGAGGAATTCGCCGTCCGCGATGTCGATGTCGAGCCTGTCGACGGCGGGCTTCTCGGTGCCCGGGTACAGGCGCGTGGCCTGGTCAAACGTTACCGTTGCCATGGAATTGGTTCCTTTTCACGGGCAGGTACGTGCCCGACGATCCGTAGTGAATGGAAGATATTCAGTTGTTGCGTGCGACCCGCCAGCAGTACCGGTGGCGTCGTCACACTCCCCGAGTATCGCACGTTCCGTGGGCGGGTGCATATGCCGCGCGCAGCGCCGCGAGCTCCTCGAGCACCTCGCTGAACGCTTCGGGGGTGGCGACGGAGAAGGATGCGGCGGTGTCCCCGCGGCCGATCCTGATGCCGACGTCGCCCGCTCCGAGGGTCCGCTGCGCATGTTCGTCGGTGACGTCGTCCCCCGCGAAGAGGACCGCCGTCGCGTCCGTCGCTCGCCGCAGCAGGGCCAGTCCCTGGCCCTTGTCCGCCTCGACCACCGAGATCTCGAGCACGCGCTTGCCGTCGGTGATGTTCACGCCGTCCACCGGAGCGAGTTCCGACCGTGCAGCCGCCACCGCGGCGTCGGCGACGTCGTCCGCCGCGGTCCTCGTGTGCAGCACGACGCCGGCGGGCTTGAACTCGATGCGCGTCCCGGTGTGCACGGCGACGATGTGCTCGACGACGGCGACGGCGCGCGCCAGGAGGTCGGCCTGGTCCGGCGTCAGCGCCAGGGGCTCGCCGCCCGGTCCCGTCCAGGTCTCGGCGCCATGACTACCGATCAGCAGCGTGTCCGCGGGGGGATCGGCGACGGCTCGCAGGCTGTCCAGGGCCCGGCCGGAGATGAGCGCCGTCGTCGTGTGGGGCAGCCCGGCCAGCAGCCGGACGGCGGCGGACGACGCCGGGAGGGCGCGGGCGTCCTCGGCCCGCTCGACGAGCGGGGCGAGTGTGCCGTCGAAGTCGAGCGCGACGAGGAGGCGCGGGGTGGACGCGAGGGCCCGGAGGGCGGCCTGCAGCCCCGGTTCAAGCGTCACTGGCCGGGCCCTCCGACTGGAGGGCGGCGAGGAACGCCTGCGACCAGCGCTCCACGTCGTTGTGGATCACCTGCCGGCGCATGAGGCGCATGCGGCGCATGGCCTCCGCCTTCGGCATGGTGACCGCCGCGACGATGGCGGCCTTCAGCCCGTCGATGTCGTGAGGGTTGACGAGGATGGCCTGGCGCAGCGTGTCCGCCGCGCCGGCGAACTCGCTGAGCACGAGCATGCCCGTGTTCCCCGTGCGGGCGGCGACGTATTCCTTGGCCACGAGGTTCATGCCGTCCCGCAGCGCCGTGACCAGCATGACGTCGGCGGCCAGGTACAGCGCCACCATCTCCTCGACGGGGTAGCTGTGATGGAGGTAGCGGATGGCGGTGTTCTTCATGGTGTCGTGTGTGCCGTTGATGCGGCCCACCGCGCCCTCGATGTCCTCGCGCAGGAGGCGGTACTGCTCCACGCGCTCGCGGCTGGGGCTGGCGACCTGGATGAGGGCGGCGTCCTCGACCGTGATGGCGCCGTCCTCGAGCAGCTCCCCGTAGGCCTTGAGGCGGTGGCCGATGCCCTTGGTGTAGTCGAGCCGGTCCACGCCGAGGAGGATGTGCTGCGGGTCGCCGAGCTCGCGCCGGATCTCCCTCGAGCGTTCGATGACGTCCGGCCGCTGCGCCAGCTCCGCGATCGACGCCGTGTCGATGGAGATGGGGAACGCCTCGGCCCGCGACACGTAGCCCGGCGTGCCGTCGTCGCCCGCGGGAACCTGAACCTGCTGGGCCTTGATGGTGTAGCCCTTGAAGCGGCGAACGCACCGCAGGAAGTTGCTGGCGTCGCTCGGACGCTGGAAGCCGATGAGGTCCGCGCCGAGGAGTCCCTCGATGACCTGCCGGCGCCACGGGAGCTGCGCGTAGATCTCCAGCGGCGGGAACGGGATGTGGTTGAAGAAGCCGATCTTCAGGTCCGGACGGGCTTCGCGCAGCAGCTTGGGGACGAGCTGCAACTGGTAGTCCTGCACCCACACCGTCGCGCCCTCGGCCGCCACGGATGCCGTCGCCTGCGCGAAGCGCTCGTTGACGCGGCGGTAGGAGTCCCACCAGGTCCGGTGGAACTCGGGGGACGCGATGACGTCGTGGTAGAGCGGCCAGAGGGTCGCGTTCGAGAAGCCCTCGTAGTAGAGCTCCACTTCCTCCGCGCTCAGCGGCACGGGCACGAGGCGCATGTCCGACTCGTCGAAGGGCTCCAGTGTCTCGTCGGGCGCGCCGTGCCAGCCGACCCAGGCACCGTCGGCCTTGGCCATCACCGGCGCCAGCGCGGTCACGAGACCGCCCGGTGAACGCCGCCATGAACTCTCGCCGTTCTCGTCGGTGACGCGGTCCACCGCCAGCCGGTTGGACACGACGATGAAGTCGAACTCCCCGTACTGGCCGTCCGCCGAGAACGACGCCTTGACGCCGGGTGTGGTCGAGGGTTGTGCAGCGCTCACAGCGGGCTCCATCGAAGTAGTTGGTCTCCGAAACGACTCTATCGGGTCGGACCCAGCCGGGCGTGTTGCTGATTTCACCCCGTGCCGGCGCTGGGCTACCCTTAGTGAGCGCTCGGCGTCACGCTGCCTCCGGCAGGTTCCGCGTCAGGAACACGACGACGGCGCCCCGCTGGCACGGTCAGCACGCCTCCTTAGCTCAGTTGGCCAGAGCACCGCTCTTGTAAAGCGGGGGTCGTCGGTTCGAATCCGACAGGAGGCTCCGCGACCGCCGGGCAGGCCGGCCCCATCGTCGGTCCGCCCGCCACACGGCTCTGCAATGGCATCGACACCACCGGGATCCTGATCCTCCACGTCCTTCTTCGAGGGGCCATGCGGGCCCGAGCACGACGGATGGGCAGCACCGGGACGACGGGCTCCCCCGTACCGGTCCTGTCCGGAATCCTCGCAGGAGGGGTTGCGCCCGATGCCCCACTCGTCGACACTTGACGCACCTGGGGAGGCTTGACACTCAACCAACTCCGGGGGGAACAATGCCGAACTATGTACTTTTTCACATGGGCGACCGCCGTAAGGCCCGCAGGACCGCCCGGCTCGGTGTACTGCTGACAGCGCTGCTGCTTGCACTGGGTGCCCTGGTGGTGCCGGTCCCGGCGTCGGCAGCTGATGGTGACATCGGGGTCGAAGGTCCGTCGCATTCGGGGACAGGGACGCCGACGGGTACGAAGCGGGCGACGAACGCACTGTGGTTCAACGATGGGCTCTGGTGGGGGAACCTGTGGGACACTGCCAGCTCGGACTTCCACATCTTCAGGTTCAACGCCGCGACGAGCGCATGGGTCGACACCGGTGTGGCGACGGACACGCGGGCAAGCACCCACCACGACGTGCTGTGGGACGGGACGACGTTGAACGTGGCCAGCTACCGGTTCGTCAATGACGGCGTGCCGGCAGAGCCGGGCTTCCCGACGACGATGCGGCGTTACACCTACGACTCGAGCAAGAAGACGTACGTGTTCAAGGATTCTTCGCAGATCAACAACTCCAGGGTCGAGGTCCTGAACATCGACAAGGACTCGACGGGGCGGGTGTGGGCCACCTGGCAGCAGGGGAACCGTATCTACCTGAACGTCACTGCTACCGATGGCAGGACTTGGGGGACGCCGTTCGCCCATCCTGCGTCCTTGAGCAACGTGTCGGTGGACGATACAGCGGCCGTGATCGCGTTCGGCGGGAACAAGATGGGCATCCTGTGGAGCCGGCAGGTCGGTGATGCCACCGACGGCATGTATTGGAGTTACCACGTCGATGGAGCGTCGAACACCGCCTGGACCGCACCTGTGGCAGCCGTTTCCGGGCAGCGGAGCGGTGACGACCACATGAACCTCAAGTGGCTGGACTCCTCGGGCGGTCGGGTTTTCGCCGCCATCAAGACGTCCTTCACCTCCGCGTCCCAGCCGCTGATCCAACTGCTGGCACTGGACAGCGTGAGCGCGAAGTGGACGGCGCACACTATCGCGACGGTGGCCGAGTGCCCGAACCGGGTGATCGTCCTGATCGACGAGGCCGCGCAGAAGCTGCGTACCTTCGCCACCTACCCGAAACCCAGTGGCACGACCAATGCCGGTACCTGCACCAGTTCGGGGGGCGCGATCTACGAGAAGTCCACGCCGCTCAACGCCATCAGCTTCACCACCACGAAGACCGCCCGGATCGTGGACGCCGACCAGTACGTCCACAACGTGACGTCGACGAAGCAGAACCTCAACAAGTCGGGGAGCACAGCCAACAGTGGCCTACTGGTCCTCGCCGACGTCAACGCCACAAGCCGGTACTGGCACTATTACGACCCCAGCGGCGGTAGCGGCGGGAGCACGGGGGATACGACGGCTCCGACGGTGACGGCTACGTCTCCGGCTGCTAATGCGACGGGTGTGGCGGTGAATTCGAATGTGACGGGGACGTTCTCGGAGCAGGTCACGTCGGTCACGTCGACCACGTTCACGCTGACGGGGCCGGGGACGACGCCGGTACCGGCCGCTGTGAGCTTCAGCGGCACGACTGCCACGCTGAACCCGGATACTGATCTGGCGGCGAGTACGACGTACACGGCCACGATCAAGGGCGGCGCCAGTGGAGTGAAGGATGTTGCTGGTAACGCGTTGGCGGCGGACAGGACCTGGACCTTCACCACCGCTCCCGCCGGAGGAGGCGGCGCGTCGCAAACCGTCACCGTCCCGGCCGCCGCTGACACCTATGTGTCGAGCGGGGCGCCGACGACGAACTTCGGGACGAGCGTCATGCTGGGCGTGGACAGCAGCCCCGTGGAGGCCTCCTACCTCAAGTTCGACCTGTCGCCCTATGCAGGCAGGACTATCGAGAGCGCGACGTTGCAGCTGCGTAGCGCCGGGAGCGGGTCGACGGGTACGCAGAACGTCAAGGTGGTCGCTACCGATAGCTGGACCGAGGGCGGAATCACCTATAGCAACCGGCCGGCGCTGGGCACCAGCATCGGCACGTTCGGCCCGACAACGGTCAACACCAACTACAGCGTGCCGCTGACGGTCAGCGGCCTGACCGGTGAGCTCGGCCAGCAGCTCTCCCTGGGCCTCGACTCCAGCAGCAGCGACGGCCTGGACCTCAGCTCCAGGGAGGCCGGCAGTGCGGTCGCACCCAAACTGGTGCTCACCCTGAGGTAGGACGTGTAAGACGCCGAGTGCCGGGACGTCATCCGCGAGGATGGGGTCCCGGCACTCCAGCGTTTCGGTGTCGGTTTCGGTGTCGGTGTCCTGATCTCAGTAGCCCCGGCGTCAATGGGAAAGTCACCGTAACGGACGGCCGGTTCGTCCTACGCTCCCAAAATGCCGACTCCTCAACCTCCTTCCCTGAAGCGGTTCCGGTAGTCCTTCGCCATGGCCGCATCACGGGTCAACCGATGGAAGGTCTTGGCGTGGCGCCGCTGCTCCGCGACGTTCTGCCGGCGGTGGAGGCTCGCCAGTTCGCGCTCCATCTTCCGGTAACTGGACCAGCGCCGCTCCTCCAGTGATCCCGAGCTGATCGCCGCCTGCACGGCGCACCCCGGTTCACGGTCATGGGCGCAGTCGCGGAACCGGCAGTCGCCGAACAGCGCCTCGACGTCCCCGAACACTTCGGACAGGCCGGCCTCGGCGTCCCACAGGGCGAAGCCACGCAGGCCAGGTGTGTCCATCAGGACGGCACCGTCCCCGAGCGGCACCAGCTCCCGGGCGGTCGTCGTGTGTCGTCCGCGCCCGTCGCCGGCGCGGACCTCTCCCGTGTCTTGCCGGGAGTCATCGACGAGGGCGTTGATCAGGCTCGACTTGCCCGCACCGGAGGGGCCCAGCAGGGCCAGGGTCTGCCCGGCGCCGATCCTTCCGCGCAGGTCCTCGAGGCCGTCGCCGGCCTCCGCCGACGTGGTGAAGACCTCGACTCCACGGGCTCGTTCGACCGTCTCGGCGACCACGCCGTCGAAGCGGGAGCTGAGATCCGCCTTGGTCAGGATGACGAGGGGCACGGCGCCCGAATCCCACGCCGCGACGAGGGTGCGCTCGAGCCTGTTGGTGGAGAGCGGCCGATCCAGGGGCACCACGACACCCAGGAGGTCGATGTTCGCCGCCAGGAGCTGTGCTTCGGACAGCGGATCGTGGGCCCGCTTGCGCTGGAGCAACGAGGAGCGGGGCAGGTGCCCGGCGACGACCCGCGCCTCGCCGTCGCCCTCCACCCCCACCCAGTCCCCGGTGACGAGGGAGTCCGGGCTCTCGAGGTGCAGGATGCCGTGGAGGGTGGCGACCAGGATCCGGCCGCGGTCAGCGCGGATGACCCGGGCCGGTTGGACGCCGGACGGGTAATGGAAGGAGAACAGGGCACCGATGCGGTCGGTGAAACCGTACTGCAGGAGAGTGTTCAACGGGGTTCCTCCGAAGGAGGCCTCCCGCGGACGCGGCTACGGCGCGGATGCCGGGGAGGCGGTGTTCATGGGGTAGGTGTCGGCGCACAGCGCAACGGCAAGGACCTTCTTCATGACTCCACCTCCTCGTACTTCTCGGGCGACTCCGACCATCGTCCGGCACACAGCCTAGCGGGGCCCACGGGGGAACGGAACAGGTAACGCCGGCCTAGTGCGACCGACTTTCACCGAGCGGACCCACAAGCCTCACCAGGCCGGCGATGCAGCCGACGATGATCACCGAGAGCAGCGCGAGGAAGGGCATGTTCGGCTGCCTCCGCGCCTCCGTCCGGTCGATGGCGACGGCCTCACCCGCGCTCGCCGACGGGGAGGGCTCGGGTGTGGACGTGGTCGCGGATGGGGAAGGCAAGGGCTTGGCGGAGCTCTTCGTGGGCTTCGGGCTCGGCGTCTCCTCGACCGGCGCCTCCTCCAACGGCACCTCCTCGACGACGGGAGCGGGCAGCACCTCGGGCGCCGGCGGCAGGGGGAGGGGAGCGACCGGCTGAAGCGGCGGTGCCGGCTGCGGAACCGGGACAGGGGCGGGGGCAGGCACGATCAGCTCCGGCGTGGGTGTGGGTTCCGGCGTCGCGGACGGCGTGGGCTCGGCACTCTTCGTGGGCTCGGGGGATGGAGGGGTAACCACTGGTTGCGTTGGCGGCACCGCCGTCGGTGGTGGCGGCGTCGTCGGGTCCACGGGTGGCTTCGTCGCCGGGTTTGCCGGTGGAGTGGCAACTCCCGGCGGCGGCGTCTCCTTCTTGGTGCCCGGATTCGGATCCTCCGGTCCCGGCGCGGGTGCCGGGTCGGTCCGGGTGGTGCCTGGGGAGATCCGGGCGGGACTGCCGGGGGCCTGCGTCTCGGTGGCCTGGCACGTCGTCGTGCCGTTGCCGTCGGCGGGGCATACCTCTGCGGCCGCTGCGGGCAGCGCCCCGAGGGTGAGGCCGCACATCATGACCGCCGTGGCGGACATGATGGGGTGCAGGTGCTTGCTCACGGGGCTCCCGGGTATTCGACGGAGTAGTTGCTTCCGGTAGTCACCCTATCAATCAGGCGATTTTCCGGCCTCTCCCAATTCGCCGTCGTCCTCATGGGCTTCCGGGTGCAGCGGGCGAGCCCGCATCAGCGCCACCGCAGGGTGTCCGCCGGGCGCACGCCACCGGCTCATCAGCGCAGCGGCAGGCGGTGCAGGTCGACGTCGAAGTGGCCGGCGTCGATGGTCCCGGTCATGAACGTGCAGTGCGGCTGGCGGCGGCGGTCGGTGGGGGAACCGGGATTGAGCAGGCGCAACCCCGTTGCCGCACGCGTGTCCCACGGGATGTGGCTGTGCCCGAACACCAGGACGTCGACGTCGGGGTAGAGCGAGGCCATGCGGGCCTCGCGGCCCTGTTTCTGGCCCGTCTCGTGGACGACGGCGAGGCGGACGCCGTCGAGCTCTGCCCGTGCAACCAGGGGGAGACGCGCACGGAGCTCCACGCCGTCGTTGTTCCCGTAGCAGGCGATGAGTCTCCGGGCCCGGGTCTCGAGTTCGTCCAGGAGCGGCGCCTCGGTCCAGTCCCCCGCGTGGACGACGACGTCGGACGCTTCGATGGAGGCCCACACCTCGCCGGGCAACTGGCGGGCGCGCTTCGGCAGGTGGGTGTCCGCGAGGATCGTCAGGAGGAGGGGCATCCATCCATTCTCCGGTGCGCCCCGGCTCCCGTGACAAGTGGGAGGCGCTGTGCCATGATCCCCTAAGCACGCTTACCGATCGGCATTCGACCAGGAGGCAGCAATGAAGATCGACAAGGCGCAGATCATCGATCTGCTGAAGAGCCAGGGCAAGAACGACGACGCCGACCAGGCACAGTCCGAGCTCCCCGACCAGGTGGATCCGGAGCAGCACTCCGACCTCCTCGCCCGGTTCGGCATCAATCCGAAGGACCTGCTGGGCAGCATCCCCGGCCTCGGTGGCTTCGCGGGCTAGGACGACCGCCCGGCCGTCGCCGTCAACGATCGAAGGAGTGAGCAGTGGATACGAACCAAGTGGTGTGGATCGTCGTCGGGATCATCGTCGTCCTGGCTGTCATCGCCCTCGTGGCGGTCCTCGCCCGCAAGCGCGGAGCGGCCCAGCGCCAGCACCGGGAGGAACAGGACCGGCATCGCGCGGCCGAGATCCGAGAGCAGGCGAAGGCCACAGAACTCGAGGCCCGTGAGCGGGAGGCCAAGGCCTCGATGGCGGAGGCCGAAGCCCAGCGGGCGGAGGTCGAGGCCGAACGGCTCCGCCAGCAGGCCCAGGAGCGCCAGGCCGACGCGCAGGGACTGCGTGAGAAGGTAACGCATCACCACCAGGAGGCCGACACGATCGACCCCGACGTCACCGACGATCCGCGTGCGGGGCGCTGACCAACCGTCCCCGCACCAGGAAGGGAGTCCGCCTCCGGGGCGGGCTCCCTTCCTGCTTCCCGGCAGTGGACGGTGCCGATGATCGTCACGCGGATGGCGACGTCGCAGGGATGATCCCGGCCATCGCGCAGACCGCGGTGCTGTCCGCTGCGCGGGCGGTCGAGGAAGTGCGTGACAAACAGCGGCGCTGCCCCGAAGACTCGGAGGGGAGCCCCCGCCGGCAGGCCGGGAGCGGACGCACAGGAGGTGGACGGATGAGGGCAGTTGTGACCGTGGTCATCACGGGGGCATCGAGCGGTATCGGCCGGGCGACGGCGCGCTTGTTCGCGGCGGAGGGGGCGCAGCTCGTCCTCGCCGGGCGGGACGGCGGCACGCTGGAAGTCGTCGCCGGGGAATGCCGGGACCGGGGAGCAGCAGCGATCACCGTGCCGACCGACGTCTCCTCGGAAGCCCAGGTCCAGCGGCTCGCCGACGCCGCCGTCGACCGGTTCGGGAGCATCGACGTGTGGGTGGGCAACGCGTCGCTCTACAGCTTCGGGACGTTCGAGCAGACCCCGTCCGAGGTGTTCGACAGGATCATCGACGTGAACCTGCGGGGGCAGGTATACGGTGCGCGCGCTGCGCTCGGCGTCTTCAAGCGCCAGGGTCACGGGGTCCTGGTGTCCGTCGCGTCGGTCTACTCCCGGATCACGTCGCCCCTCGTGGGCCCCTATATCACCAGCAAGTTCGGGCTCCTCGGTTTTCTCGAGGTGCTCCGGATGGAGTTGCGTGCGGACCCGGGCATCCATGTCTGCGCGGTCCTGCCGGCGACCATCGACACCCCGATCCATCAGCACGCGGCGAACTACACCGGACGGCCGGTGCGCCCGCTGCCACCGGTCACCGATCCGGTACGCGTCGCGCGCGCGATCGTCAGGGTCTCGAAGAAGCCCCGCCGGCTCACACAGGTGGGGCGCGTGCAGTCGACATTCGTCCTCGCCCGGACCCTGGCCCCCGCCCTGTACGAACGCGTGGTCGGGGCCGTGTACCCCGCGCTGGCGCTCAAGAAGGGCGGGATACTTCCCTCGCCGGGCAATCTGTTCCAGGCCGACCGCGCCGGGACGGGAGTCACCGGCGGGTGGCGCCTCATGTCCTGGCTCCGCCGGACGCCCGGCCACTGAACTCGTCCCGCAGGACGGGACGAAATGCATGGTGGGTCGCCATTGTCAATATGACGAACCCGATAAGGACAGCATGCTGTGCTTTCGGGACGCCCCTCCATAGTGGAGCTATGAATCAATGGCAAGGACTCCTCGCACAGTGCGCCCGGAGTATGGGGCTCGATCGCGGGCACAGGCGCGCGGCCTACTGGCTCACGGGTGTCGGTGTCTTCTGGGCCGTCGGGTTGTTCGGTGGCCTGCGGATCCTGCACAGCGCGTCATCACCGATGACCATGCTCGTGCTGCTGTACGTGATGCTGGCCGTCGTCGCGTTCTCGTTCGTGGTCGCCGCCGCAGCCATGGCCGAACTGGGGCGCTACGCCGCGGAGAAGCGCCGGCGCTAGCCCCGAACCCCTCCCGGGCGCGGACCGCAACCCGTTCGGAGGTCCGGCACGGATCGGCGACGGCCGGTAGCGTTGACATCATGCTTACCGTCCCGGAGAACTTCCCGCCCGCTTACATCCGCTACCTCGAGGCCCAGGACGAGGGGTTCGCCGAGACAGTGCTGATGGTCATGAAACAGTCCGTCGCGGAAGGCAAGCACGGCATCCTGATCAGCGACCAGGCACTCGATCGCGGAGCCGAGACGTCCGAGGAGGTCCCGTTCGGCGAGATCGTCGTAGGGACCCGCTGACACGGATCGCGAGACCCGGCCACCCACACGGAAAGCGCCGGCCCGATGGGCCGGCGCTCCCGTCCGCTGCGCCCGAACGCCCCGCTGCTAGGTCCCGGAGCGGGTCTGGTCGTCGGAGTCGGCGCCCTCGGCGGGTTCTTCGGAGTGCACCCGGATGTCCGCCGGATCGGCCGCGGTGTCACCCTCGGCGGGGGCCTCGTTGTGGACCCTGTCGTCGTCGCCTGGATTCTCTGACATGCGCTCGTCCTTTCGGTTCGAGAGAGCACGGGCTCCCTTGGCGACAGTCTACGGACCAGGTTCTTCACCTATCACTGCGAGGTTCCGCGTGACGTGCAGTCATCAGCACGATTACGATCAGGGGGTGCAAGCCACGGAAGCCGATCGGCCGCTGGCCGTCGCGCGGTCCGCGGCAGTGGGCCTGCTGTGCGTGGGCCTCGGCGCGTGCGCCCATGCCCTCTCCGGTGCCACGCTACCCGGACCGCTGATCCTCTGCGGGGTCACGGCCCTCGCCGTCCTGGCGGCCACCCTTGCCGGGCGCGTACGACTGCCCACGTGGGGGATCCTGCTGCTGCTCGGGGCCGCCCAGCAGGTGCTCCACTGGCTCTTCGGTGGGCTGGTCGTGGGGTCCGTGACCCCCGCCCCGCCCGCGGTCCATCACGGCGACGGCGTGCCCGTCGGGGTCGGCCCGGGGCAGGATCACTCCCCGGAGATCATGCTGATGCTCCATACCCATCTGGCGGTCGCCCTCCTGCTCGGGTGGGCCGGCGTCCGGGCCCCGGGTGTCCGCGCGTGGTTCGTCCGCCGCGCGCGTCCGAGGCGCGAGGCGCCGGCACGAACGACGGAAGGCGCCCCCGTCGCGTGACGGGAGCGCCTTCCTCGTATGCCGGCCGGTGGACTAGTTGGCGGTCACGGAGCTGTCGTAGAACGGGTAGTCCGTGTACCCCTCGGCGCCCGTGGAGTAGAACGTGGCCGGGTTCGGCTCGTTCTCCGGCAGGTTCTCGCGCCAGCGGCGGGCGAGGTCGGGGTTCGCGATGGCGGGACGGCCCACGACGACGGCGTCGCCCACCCCGTCCTCGAGCAGGGCGATCGCTTCCTCGCGATTGGTGATCACGCCGAAGCCGCTGTTGATCAGCACGGGTCCGCCGAAGCGGGCGCGCAGGTCCTGGATAAGCTCTCCCGTCGGTTCGGCGTGCAGGATGCTCAGGTAGGCGAGGTCCAGCGGGGCGAGGGCATCCACCAGCGTGCCGTAGGTCGCGTGGACGTCCGCAGCCTCCGTCTCGAGCGCGTCCTGGATGTTGTGCGCCGGGGAGATGCGCAGCCCGACCTTCTCGGCGCCCACCTCTGCGGCGACGGCCGTGACGAGTTCGATCACGAACCGAGCCCGCTTCTCCGGGGCTCCGCCGTAGGCGTCGTCGCGCTGGTTCGAATCGGGGGAGAGGAACTCGTGCAGCAGGTAGCCGTTGGCACCGTGCAGCTCCACGCCGTCGAACCCGGCGATGTCGATCGCCTTCCGGGAGGCGGTGACGAACTCCTCGATGATGCCCGGGAGCTCGTCGGTGGTGAGGGCGTGCGGGACCGGGTAGGGCTGTTTGCCCGTGCGGGTGCGCGTGACGCCGTCGATCGCCACGGCGCTGGGCGCGACGACCTCGTACCCGCCGTTGGTATCGGGGTGCGTCACACGGCCGGCGTGCATGACCTGCGCCACGATGCGTCCGCCGTCGGCGTGCACCGCATCGGTGACGCGCTTCCAGCCGGCGAGCTGCTCGTCCTCGACCAGTCCGGGCTGGCCCGGGAAGCCCTGGCCGGCGTGGCTCGGGTAGGTGCCCTCGCTGACGATCAGGCCGAGGGATGCGCGCTGCCGGTAATGCTCGACGACGATGTCGCCGGGGATGCCGGCGTCACCCGAGCGGACGCGGGTGAGCGGGGCCATGACCACGCGGTTGGGTAGTTCGAGCGTGCCGAGCGTGAGCGGGGAGAACAGTTTCACGGGGGTCCTACTTTCCGGTCGGTTTCCTACTGCGTGGCAACCGGGGCGTGCGGGAGCGTATTCCGGATGTGTCCTGCCTCACGGGCCCGGAGCGGGCACGGATACGACGAAGCCCCGGGGGGAACCCCGGGGCTTCGCGCCGCATCAGGCGGTCGTCGCTAGTCGGTGCCCTGTTCGTCGATCGCGCTCAGCGGCGAACCACCGCGGTTGGCGGGATCGTCGCTCGCGTCGACCTCGTCGTCCTCCATCATGCCGAAATCGACGTCGGCCGCGGCCTCGCCCAGCATCGGCTCCCCCGGCGGGTACTGCTCGTCGCCGTGCTCGTACCGGGCCTCGGCCGTCTCCGCCCGGAGGGTCTGGTCGCTGAGGACGCCTTCCTCGCCGACCACGGCGACACCGTTCTCGTCCGCCGCGGCCCCGGCCACCCCGGGCTCGTCCTGCAGCAGCGGATCCTCCTGCCAGTGGTCCGGGTCGACCTCCGCGGCGCCCTCGTAGCTGTCCGGTCGGCCGTCGAGGACCGGGTCGAAGGCCTCCGGAGCGAGCGCGTCGTTCGGCATCTCGGGCTCTTCGCCCACGATGGTCAGTTCCTCATCGGGAAGGTTCTCGGTCATCTTCTCTGCCTTTCGTCGGTGCTGCGTATCTTCAATCATCAGCCTACTGACGAACCGCTCCGGGCGACAGCTCGCGCCGCCGCCCGGGACTGCCCGGATGGCTTGCGCTAGACGTGGTCGCGCCAGCTGTGCCGGGGCTCGTACCCCAGCACCCTGCGCGCCCTGTCGATCGAGAGGAGTGTCTCGTGCTCGCCCACCTCGCGCGTCAGGGCCACGCCGGGGAACACCTCGGCCGCCAGGTCCGCGCTGGAGCGGCTCATGACGGTGTCGGCGGCCGCGATGATGAAGCGGTCGAAGCCGGGTGCCGCGTTCTCGAGCGCCCTGACCACGGCCTGCGCGCCGTCCCGTCCGTCGATGTACCCCCACAGGTTCCACTTCCGGGCGGTCGCGTCGGCGTCGAAGGACGGGAACTCCGCATAGTCCTCGGGGTCCATGACGTTCGAGAAGCGCAGCGCCGTGATGCTCAGCTGCGGATCCCAGCGCGTCAGCTCGATCGCCAGTTGCTCCTCGAGGTGCTTGACCAGGGAGTAGGTGGACTCGGGCCGGGCCGGGTATTCCTCGTCCACCGGGATGTACGGGGGAGGCGTGTCGAACGGCAGCCCGAGCACGGTCTCGCTGGACGCGTACACGACCCGCTTGATGCCGGCCCGCCGGCAGGCCTGGAAGACGTTGTACGTGGCGGCCATGTTGTTGTGGAACGTCGCGACGTCCGCCTGCAGGCCCGGAGCCGGGATGGCTCCGAGATGCACGACGGCGTCGAGGCCGCAGTGGCGGTCGTCCACGCCGAGGAGCGCATCGACGACCTGCCCGTAGTCCCTCAGGTCGATGCGGAGGAACGTCGGAGTGCGCTCGCCGTACTGGTCGAGCTCGAGGACGGTGTGCCCGGCCTCGCGCAGCCCGCGGACGACGCTCCGCCCCAGCTTCCCGGTGGAGCCCGTGACCGCGACGTTCAGCGGGCTGGTCGCAGCCGCCATCAGACCGGCCGCGTCTCGGGGGAGACGGTCCTGGCGACGTCCGTCTCGGCCAGGTCGCCGATCGCGTCGTCGATCGCCCTCAGGACGTCGTCCTCGAGTCTCACGCCCGCGGCGGCGGCATTCGACTCCACCTGCTCGGGCCGGGAGGCGCCGATGATCGCGGAGGCGACGTTCCTGTTCTGCAGCACCCAGGCGATGGCCAGCTGGGCCATCGTGAGGCCCACGCCGTCGGCGATCGGTGCGAGCTTCTGCACGCCGGTCAGCACCTCGTCGCTCATCCAGCGCTTGATCATGTCGGCGCCGCCCTTGTCGTCCGAGGCACGCGTGCCCTGCTCGGGCTGGGCGCCCGGCGCGTACTTGCCGGTCAGTACGCCCTGCGCGACGGGCGACCAGACGATCTGGGACAGCCCGAGCTCCTCGGAGGTGGGGACGACCTCGCCCTCGATGACACGCCACAGCATCGAGTACTGCGGCTGGTTGGAGATGAGCTGGAAGCCGAGGTCCTTCGCCAGGGCGTGGCCGTCGCGGATCTGCTGGGCCGTCCACTCGCTGACCCCGATGTACAGGGCCTTGCCCTGGCGCACGATGTCGGCGAAGGCCTGCATCGTCTCCTCGAGGGGTGTCTCGTAGTCGTACCGGTGGGCCTGGTAGAGGTCGACGTAGTCGGTCTGCAGGCGCTGCAGCGACCCGTCGATCGACTCCATGATGTGCTTGCGGGACAGCCCGACGTCGTTGTGTCCCTTGGGGCCCGTAGGTCCCCAGACCTTGGTGAAGATCTCGAGCGACTGGCGCCGCTCGCCCTTCAGGGCTTCGCCGAGGACCGTCTCCGCGGCGGTGTTCGCGTACACGTCCGCGGTGTCGAAGGTGGTGATGCCGACGTCGAGCGCCGCGCGCACGCACTGGGTGGCGACATCGTTCTCCACCTGCGATCCGTGGGTGAGCCAGTTGCCGTAGGTGATTTCCGAAATCTTGAAGCCGCTGTTGCCGAGGTATCTGAAGTCCATATCGCCGATGCTAACCACCCCGGCAGGGCGAGTACAGAACTTCCCGTTTCCTGAGGCAACGAATGCGTCATGCGACCGGGAAGGGTAGTGCGCAGCCGCTAGACTTGAGGGCGTCCTTCCGTTGCCACCAGTGAATGAGGAATCTTGGTCGACTTCAGCGCTCGTTTCGCCACCGGGACAGAGCAGCGGGATTGGGATTCCCTCGTGTTGGCGAACCCGGGCGGAGGCAACATGCTCTCCTCCATGGCGTTCGCCGAGGTGAAGTCCCATCACGGGTGGCGGCCCCGGTTCGTGGTCCTCGACGGCCCCGGGTACACGACCCACGCCCTCGTCCTCGAGAAGAAGGTCCCCGTCATCGGGGCGCTGTGGTACCTGATCAAGGGGCCGGCGGTCACCGAGGCCACCCATGTCCCCGCCGCCGCGCGCGCCGTCGCCGACCTCGCCCGCAGGGAGGGGCACCGCGTCTTCGCGATCAAGGTGGAGCCGGACCTCGTGGACGGCCCCGACGTCCGCAACGCCCTGCAGTCCGAGGGGCTCGTCAAGACCTTCAATCTCCAGCCCAACGACAGCACGGCCATCCTGGACACCACGCCGGACGCCAACCAGTTGCTGCGGAACCTGCACTCACGCGGCCGCAACGCCGTCCGCAGGGCCATCCGCGAGGGGGTCGAGGTGCGGCGCATGGAGCCCACGCAGGAGACCTTCGAGGCCATGTACTCGCTCATGGCCCACATCGAGGACCGCTCGGCGGCCCGCATGCGCTCGTTCGAGTACTACAGCCGCTTCTGGCAGAACTTCGTGGACGCCGGACAGGGCCGCTTCTACTTCGTGTACGAGGACGGGCAGCCCTCCGTCGGTGCCTTCGTGATCAACTACGGACTGAAGGGCACCTACAAGGACGGCGGTTCCCGTCCCGGCCGCACACAGTACGGGGACTCCCATCTCGTGCAGTGGCGGGCCATCACCGACCTCAAGGACGAATTCGGGATCACCGAGTACGACTTCTGCGGCACTCCTCCGGGCGACCAGCTGAAGGACAAGGACCACCCGCACCACGGCCTGGGACTGTTCAAGACGAGCTTCACCCGGACGGTGACGGACTTCGCCGGGTGCTACGACCTCGTGGTCAGCGGTTGGAAGTACCGTGTGTGGAACACGATCGCCGAACGCGCGGCACGCCAGGTGTACTGGCGGCGCACACACCAGCCGTTCTACTGAGGAAGAGCCGGCGGAGGGCCCGGCGATCGACGCATGAAAGGCCGCTGTGAAAGACGGTTCGACCCCGGCGGACGGGCACCCGGTCCCTGATCCCTCGCCCGTGGCGGAGGCGCTGCCCGTGATCCGCCGTCCCTTCGATCCGTCCGATGACGAGAAGCGGCAGCTGGAGTCGGGCCGGGGGGGTGCCGGCAGGAAGAGCGGCAGGGCCGGGATCCCGCCGAAGCGTCCGGCCTCGGACCCGAAGCCCGCCCGCCAGGGCCGCCAGCGGCAGCCCGCCACGAGACCGACGGACGCGCTACCCACCACGCCGCGGAGCGTGCCGGCCTCGAGCCGGTCCAACGCGGCCGCCCGGGGGGTGCTCCGCCGCCTCGTGCAGGGCGAGGCGCCGCCCACCCAGGCGATGAGCATCGTCGAGCGGCTGGCCGGCAGCCCCTACGCGAATCCCATGATCCAGGTCGGCGGTCCCGACGCCGGTGCCCGCAAGGCCCTCGATTTCGCCCTCAACCTCGCCGAGACGATGTTCCGGTACGGAGCGGGCGCCCTCGAGGTGGAGACGAGCATCATCGCGGTCACGGCGGCCTTCGGCCTCGACCACATCGAGGTGGACATCACCAACCAGTCGGTGGTCATCAACTACTCGGCGAGGGACCAGACGCCGACGACGGTGCTGCGGGTGGTCCGCTCGTGGACGAACAACTACGCAGGGCTCACGGCGATCCACCGGCTCGTCTCCGACATCGCCGACGGCGGGGTCTCCCGGATCGAGGCCGCCCAGCGACTCGACGAGATCACCCACCGGCCGAAGCCCTTCCCGCGCTGGATGGTGACGGCCGCGTTCGGCATCTTCTCCGCGGCTATCGTGGCCTTCGTCGGGGGGACCCTGCCGGCGTCGCTGGTCGGGTTCATCAGCTGCATCCTCGTCGACCTCGTCAGCCGTAAGCTGGGGGAGTGGCGCGTCCCGGAGTTCTTCTCCGTCGCGACGTCCTCCGCGCTGGTCACCCTCATCGCGATGGTGTTCTGGTGGCTGCAGGTCCCCATCTCACCGGCCCTCGTCGTGGTGGGTGGCATCCTGCTGCTCCTGCCCACCGGGCGGCTCGTCTCCGCCACGCAGGACGCCATCAACGGGTTCCCCGTCACGGCGGCGGGCCGCTACCTCTCGGCGGTCCTGGTGTTCGCGGCGCTCGTCGCCGGCATCGCGGTCGCCCTCGTCGCCGGATCGGCGCTGGGGATCCCCGAACTCGAGGTGATCGAGTCCTCCGGCAGCCAGTATCCGTGGCCCGTCGTCGCGGTCCTGACGTTCGTCGCCGTGGCCATGATCTGCATCGCCGAGCAGACGGACGTGAAGCTGGTGATCCCCACCTCGCTCGTCGCCGTCGCCGGGTACCTCCTCATGATCAGCGCCATGACCGCGGGCGTCGGCTACCGGCTGGCACCGGCCCTCGCGGCCGTCCTGATCGGGGGGCTCTCCCGTGCAGTCGCCCTCCGGCTCGGCGCCCCGCAGCTCGTCGTCGCGGTTCCCGCCGTCCTGTTCCTCTACCCGGGACTCACCATCTTCCGCTCCATGTACACGCTCACCATCGAGTCGGAGATCGTGTACGACGGCGCCCTCGGCCTGTTCAACGCCCTCACGGTGGTGCTGGCGATCGCCGCGGGGGTCGTCCTCGGCGACAACCTCGCCCGACCGTTCACGCGGAAGCTCAGCTCGAACGAGCGGCAGCGCAACCGGCGCCGCTAGCTGTACTGGGCGGGCCGGACGACGCCACCGGGATCGGGATCCCGCCGGCAGCCGAGGACGCGCCGCCCCGGTACCGCGGGCGACGCGGCGAAGCCGTGAATCAGCCCGACCGAGCGCTCGTGCGCGACCAGTCGACCGGAGCGGCGCCCTGCTGTACCAGGAGCTCGTTGGCGCGGCTGAACGGCCGTGAGCCGAAGAAGCCCCGGGAGGCGGAGAGCGGGCTGGGGTGCACCGACTCGACCGTCGGCGTCGGGCCGAGCAGCGGCTTGAGGCGGAGCGCGTCCTTGCCCCACAGGACGGCCACGAGCGGGCCACCCCGCGCTACGAGGGCCCGGATGGCGGCGTCCGTCACCTCCTCCCATCCCCGGCCTCGGTGCGACGCGGCTTCGCCGGCGCGTACCGTGAGCACGCGGTTGAGCAGGAGGACACCCTGCTCGGCCCAGCCGGACAGGTCCCCCGACGTCGGCGGCTCCGCACCGGTGTCGGAGGCGAGCTCGCGGAAGATGTTCGCGAGGCTCCGGGGGATGGGGCGGGTCGCGGGATCGACGGCGAAGCTGAGCCCGACGGCGTGGCCGATCGTCGGATAGGGATCCTGCCCGACGATGACCACCCGCACCCGGTCCAGCGGGGTGGTGAAGGCACGAAGGATCCGGGTCGGTTCCGGCAGGACGCGGTGGCCGCCGTCGAGATCCTCCGCCAGGGATGCTGCGAGCCGGTGCAGGGCCGGCTCCACCGGCCTGAGTGCGGCCGCCCAGTCGGCGGGTACCAGCGCCTCGACACGGGCCGGAGCCGCGAAGGGGAAGGTGGAGGCGTGAGGCGACGGCTTCCCGCCCGACCCTGCGGCGGCTCCGTCGCCGTCGCGCCCCGGAGGCGTCGCGGGGAGGTCGAACAGGGTGGGATCGCTGGAGGTCATGACGCCATTCTCGCCCCCGGCGTCGAGCCGTGTCGCTCGAATGACAGCGTTGTCATTCGCCACTACCATGGAATGACAGTTGTGCCCACTGAAGGAAGGCGACAGGGGAAATGGCCGAGCCAGTGCGGCATTCGGATGACGCGACATCCGGGGCGGGCGACAGGCTGGCCCTCGGTGACCGCGAGCAGCGCATGCTCGCCCTCGAGCGTGAATGGTGGAAGTACTCGGGCGCGAAGGAGCAGGCGATCCGCGATCTGTTCAGTATGTCCGCCACGCATTACTACCAGGTGCTCAACGCCCTCATCGACACCGAAGCCGCCCTCGCCCACGACCCGATGCTCGTGAAGAGGCTGCGGCGCCTCAGGTCCACCCGGCAGAAGGCACGCTCGGCCCGCCGGCTCGGCGCGGATATCTAGCACCGCCCGCCATCCTCGACGAGCGAAGGACCACCCACCTCCATGACCGATCATCCGCGGGACGAGTTCGACCGCGTCCCGGAAACGTCCGCGCGCCAGGGGGTCCACCGCGGGCGGTTCATCCCTGAGCAGTCGAGCGGCCTCGGACTCAAGATGGCCGCGGGGAGCCTGGCGCTCCTGGTAGGCCTGGGCGCCTTCTTCCTCCCGCACCGACTGGGCTTCCCGGTAGGGAGCGATCGCGCCGCCGCGCCGTCGACGTCGTCGGCTCCGGAGGCGTCCACGACGGAGGACGGAGCGGCAACGGCCGAGCCCTCGGACGCCGCGTCCACCGGCGCACCGGATGAGCCGGGCGGGGAATCCACCGACGACCCGACCGGCTCCGATCGGATGGACGCCGTGGACCGGTCACAGACCGTCAACGTCCTCAACGGCACGGGATCGCCGGGGCTCGCTTCGGTGGCGGCCGGTCGGCTGGCGTCAGCCGGGTGGACATCCGCACTGCCCGGGAACTGGGCCGGTGTCCCCGTGGACGCGTCCGTCGTGTTCTACGACGGCGAGGAGCAGCGCGCCGCCGCCGAAGCCGTCGCTGAGGACCTCGGGATCACCGAACTCGCCGAGAGTGCGGCCATCTCGCCGGCCATCTCCGTCGTCCTCGGCCCCGAGTTCCGGTGACCGGCGCCGCGTCGGTCCTCGAGCGGGATACCGCGGGCGTCCCGGCGGAACGGCTCGGACCCGACGAGGATCACGATGCCCTCGATGAACCCCCCGGGGCGTGGTTCGCCTGACCGTGGAGATTCTGCCGGTAGGGCTCCGGCTCGTACGGGGACGATCGCGGGCCGGATCCCTGCCGGTACGCCCCGACCCGGAGGGCGGCTGGTGAGGGCCCCGCCGGCCCGTTCCCTTGCCGGACTCCCCGTGCTCCGGACCTTCTGCCGGCGTCGACACTGTGCCTCCTGGGACCCGTGGTCCGGTAGACCTATGCCCTCTCCGGCATCCGCGCCGGAGCAGCGTGGCGGGACGGGCCGGACGGCGGAGCGACCGCCCCGGACCGCCCCCCGCGGGTTGCACTCATAGGGTGGGAGTGCTAATTATTGAGTTAGCACTCGCGCGCGCAGACTGCTAAGACTGTGCGAGGCGCGTGAAGCAGGCAAACCTCTGTGGTGGGGGTGGGGCAGGAGCGTGAAAGAGATCGTTCCAGCTTCATCCGGCCGTCGCGGGCACCACACGCAGGCAAGCATTCACATGCTGAAATGCAACCGTCCCGAAAGGACCTAAGCCGTTATGGCCAAGATCATTTCTTTTGATGAAGAGGCCCGCCGTGGCCTCGAGCGGGGCCTCAACATCCTCGCTGACGCCGTCAAGGTGACCCTCGGCCCCCGTGGCCGCAACGTCGTACTCGAGAAGAAGTGGGGTGCCCCCACCATCACGAACGACGGCGTGTCCATCGCCAAGGAGATCGAACTCGACGACCCGTTCGAGAAGATCGGCGCCGAACTCGTCAAGGAAGTCGCCAAGAAGACGGACGACGTCGCCGGCGACGGAACCACCACCGCCACCGTGCTCGCCCAGGCCCTGGTCAAGGAAGGCCTGCGTAACGTCGCGGCCGGTGCCGACCCCCTGAGCCTCAAGCGCGGCATCGAGAAGGCCGTCCAGGCCGTCACCGAAGAGCTGCTCGCCTCCGCCAAGGAGATCGAGACCAAGGAGCAGATCGCTGCGACCGCGTCCATCTCCGCGGGTGACGACGAGATCGGCGCCCTGATCGCCGAGGCCCTGGACAAGGTGGGCAAGGAAGGCGTCATCACCGTCGAGGAGTCCAACACCTTCGGACTCGAGCTCGAACTCACTGAAGGTATGCGCTTCGACAAGGGCTACATCTCGGGGTACTTCGTCACTGACGCAGAGCGCCAGGAGACGGTCCTCGAGGACCCCTACATCCTGATCGTGAACTCGAAGATCAGCAACGTGAAGGACCTCGTCGCCGTCCTCGAGAAGGTCATGCAGTCGGGCAAGCCCCTGCTCATCATCGCCGAGGACATCGAGGGCGAAGCCCTCGCGACCCTCGTGGTCAACAAGATCCGCGGCACCTTCAAGTCCGTCGCCGTCAAGGCTCCGGGCTTCGGCGACCGCCGCAAGGCGCAGCTCGCCGACATCGCGATCCTCACGGGTGGCCAGGTCATCGCCGAGGAGGTCGGCCTCAAGCTCGAGACCGCCACCCTCGACCTGCTCGGCACCGCCCGCAAGGTCGTCGTGACCAAGGACGAGACGACCATTGTCGAAGGTGCCGGCGACGCCGATGCCATCGCCGGACGCGTGGCCCAGATCCGCGCCGAGATCGACAACTCGGACTCCGACTACGACCGCGAGAAGCTGCAGGAGCGCCTGGCCAAGCTGGCCGGCGGCGTCGCAGTCATCAAGGCCGGCGCGGCAACGGAGGTGGAACTCAAGGAGCGCAAGCACCGTATCGAGGACGCCGTCCGCAACGCGAAGGCCGCCGTCGAGGAAGGCATCGTCGCCGGTGGCGGCGTGGCCCTCATCCAGGCCGGCGCCAAGGCGTTCGCCAACCTCGAGCTCACGGGCGACGAGGCGACGGGCGCGAACATCGTCCGTGTCGCCATCGATGCGCCGCTCAAGCAGATCGCCTTCAACGCCGGCCTCGAGCCCGGCGTCGTCGTCGACAAGGTCCGCGGCCTGCCCGCCGGCCACGGCCTGAACGCTGCCACCGGTGTGTACGAGGATCTCCTCGCCGCCGGCGTCAACGACCCCGTGAAGGTCACCCGCTCTGCACTGCAGAACGCAGCGTCGATCGCCGGTCTGTTCCTCACCACCGAGGCCGTCGTGGCCGACAAGCCGGAGAAGGCAGCACCGGCCGGCGGCGGCGACGACATGGGCGGCATGGGCGGCATGGGCGGCTTCTAGCCCCCACCGCGTGCGCGCCACCCGCGCACGGCACGCCTGAAGGGCGGCACTCCCGGACAGGGGGTGCCGCCCTTCTCGCGCGCAGGCCCGGGCGGAGGCCCGCCGGCGCCCCGGGTGCCGAGCGCAGCAGCCCAGCCGCAGTCGTCTGCTCCGCGCTGCAGGGGACCTGCCTGCTGCACTGCCCGCTGCGCGGCTTGGCCCGGTACGTCAGCTCATGAACATGCGGGCGTTGCTCTGTTCGGCGTCGGCGTACTGCTGGGTGGCGACGTTCAGGGCCTGGTTGATGCCGGTCAGCGATTCCTCGACCTGCTGCTGCGTGGCCCGCCACTGCAGGATGAGCTGCTGGAAATTGGTGGCGGCCTGCCCCGTCCAGAGGCCCTCGAGCTCCCGCAGCCCGGCCTGCATGGAGTTGACCTCCGCCTGCAGCCTTCCGATGGTGCCCTGGACCTGGCCGCTCTTGGCCGCCAGGCCGTCGGTGTCTACGTTGAAGAATGCCATGCTGTGCTCCCGTGCTCGCGCTTCCTTGACGCCCCCGACGCTAGGGCACGGACGGGAGGGGTCAGCTGTCGTCGCCGCGTTTGTGGACAACCGGCTTCGTCGGAGGTGCCTGTGGAGGAGTGATGGCGTGGGAGAAGGCGGGGTGGTGCGCGTCCGTCGTGGCCTCGTCGGGTGAGTCGTCCTGCTCCTGCGCCTCCTCATCGGATGCATCCTCCTCCAGGGGGACGTGCGGCAGCCGGATCGACAGGGTCGCGCCACCGCCCGGCGTCTCCTCGAGCCGGACCGTGCCGTCGTGCTGGGACACCAGGGCGGCGACGATCGCGAGGCCGAGACCCGTACCGCCCGTCTCCCGGTGGCGCGAGGTGTCGGCCCGGTAGAAGCGCTCGAAGACCTTCGCGGCGTCGTCCTCGGAGATGCCGGGACCGTGGTCGCGCACCTCCAGGACGGCATCGCTGTGACCGTGCAGCACCGGGGCGACGCCGACCGCGATCTCGATGGGCGACCCGGCGGGCGTGTACCGGAGCGCGTTGGTCATCAGGTTCGCGACGACCTGGCGGAGCCGGGCCTCGTCGCCCCGGGTGGGCGCGGAGCGGGGGCTGCCGCCGTCGAGCCCGATGACGGAGATGGTGCGGTCCGGGGCGGTGGCCCTGGCGTCGAAGGCGGCGTCGTGGCCGAGTACCGTGAGGTCCACGGACTTCACCTCGGGCCGGCGCTGCTCGTCGATCCGCGCGAGGGTCAGCAGGTCCTCGACCAGCTGGCCCATGCGGATCGCCTCGCTCTCGATCCGGCCCATGGCCGCCGCGACGTCCTCGTCCTTCTGCAGGGCGCCGTGCCGGTACAGCTCGGAGTAGCCGCGGATGGTGACGAGCGGTGTCCTCAACTCGTGGGACGCGTCGGCGACGAACCTCCGCATCTTGGTCTCCGACGCCGTGCGGGCGGCGAAGGCCCGCTCGATGTGCGCAAGCATGGCGTTGAGGGACCGGGAGAGCCGCCCGATCTCGGAGGCGGGGCGTTCGACGGCGACGCGGCGGGAGAGGTCGCCGGCCGCGATCGCCGCTGCCGTCCGCTCCACGCGGGCGAGCGGCGCGAACTGCCGCGTCACCGTCACGAACGCGATGAGCGAGGCGAGGGCGGTCGTGACGAGGCCGGAGGTGAGGATGATCTCCTTGGCCTCCTGCAGCGACTCGTTCACCGTGTTCAGGCGCGAGGCGATGGCGAGGTACCCGTCGGTGTTGGCGAACCGGAAGATCCGCACGCGCCACCCCTGGCTGCCGGCATCGGTGCTGGGCACGTCGAAGCCGGCGCCGTCGAGGTCGATGATGCGTTCCTGCGTGATGCCGCCGAGGTCGGGCACGTCGACGGCATCGGCGGACTGGTTGGCCGCCACCACGCCGCCGTCACTGTCGAGCAGGGCGGCGTAGTACCTCAGCACGGCGCCGTCGGACTGGGGCTCGGTGGAGTAGATGTCGTTCGCGACGGTCCTGGCGTTGTTCCACAGGTCCTGGTCGATGCGGTCCACCAGCCCGTTACGCAGCAGGGAGATGGTGGCGAGGCTCGTGATGCCGACCGTGACGATCATCAGGAGCATGATGATCGCCACGAGCTGCGAGCGGAGCGACGCCGCGTTCCAACGCTTGACCAAGTCGCCGGTGCTACCGCTTGTCAGCGGTGCGCAGGAGATAACCCACGCCCCGCTTGGTCTGGATCAGGGCGACGGCGTCGGGGTTCCTGTCGATCTTTCGCCGCAGGTACGAGATGTAGGACTCGACGATCGAGGCGTCGCCGTTGAAGTCGTACTCCCACACGTGGTCGAGGATCTGCGCCTTCGACAGGACGCGGTTGGGGTTCATCATGAGGTATCGCAGGAGCTTGAACTCGGTGGGGGAGAGGTCGATGATCTCCCCGTTGCGCCGGACCTCGTGGGCGTCGTCGTCGAGTTCCAGGTCGGCGACGCGGATCACGGCGTCGTCGTCCTCGAGCGGGTGCGTGCGGCGCAGGACCGCGCGGATGCGCGCGACGACCTCGTCGAGGCTGAACGGCTTCGTGACGTAGTCGTCGCCGCCCACCGTGAGGCCCGTGACCTTGTCGTCGGTGTCGTCCCGGGCCGTCAGGAACACGACGGGGAAATGCCGGCCAGCGGCGCGGAGGCGCCGCGTGACGGTGAACCCGTCCATGTCGGGGAGCATGACGTCCAGCACGGCGAGGTCGGGGTTGTGGGTCTCGGCGGCAGCGAGGGCGTCCCGGCCGTTCGCGGCGGCGACCACGTCGAAACCGGCGAAGCGCAGGGACGTCGACAGGAGTTCGCGGATGTTCGGTTCGTCGTCGACGACCAGGAGTTTCGCTTCAGGGCCTGTTTTCTTCACTCTCCCAGTATCCGCAGGTTGTCTGTGAATTGGCTGGACCATCACTGGGAGAAGTCTCGTCAGTCGCTGGGCCCGCTGTCGGCAATGGCCTTGGCGTCGAGGATACGGTACGCGTAGCCCTGCTCCGCCAGGAAGCGCTGGCGCTTCGCGGCGAAATCCTGGTCGAGCGTGTCGCGGGCCACGACGGTGTAGAAGCGGGCCGCCCGCCCGTCGGCCTTCGGCCGGAGCAGCCTGCCGAGGCGCTGGGCCTCCTCCTGGCGGGACCCGAAGGAGCCCGAGACCTGGATCGCGACGGACGCCTCCGGGAGGTCGATCGAGAAGTTCGCCACCTTCGACACCACGAGCACCGTGATCTCCCCGGACCGGAAGGCGTCGAAGAGCCGCTGCCGTTCCTTCACCGACGTCTCGCCCTTGATGACGGGAGCGTCGAGCCGCGCCGCGAGGTCGTCGAGCTGGTCGATGTACTGGCCGATAACCAGCAGCTGCTCGCCCCGATGCGCGGCGACCAGCTTCTCCACGACGTCGGACTTGGTGTCCGACGTCGCGCACAGGCGGTACTTGTCGCCGTCGTCGGCCATCGCGTAAGCCACCCGCTCGTCCCGCGGCAGGTCGACCCGCACCTCCACGCAGTCCGCGGGGGCGATGTACCCCTGGGCCTCGATGTCCTTCCAGGGGGCGTCGTAGCGCTTGGGACCGATGAGCGAGAAGACCTCGCCCTCGCGGCCGTCCTCGCGGACCAGGGTCGCCGTGAGGCCGAGCCGACGGCGGGCCTGGAGGTCCGCGGTCATCTTGAAGATGGGCGCCGGGAGGAGATGCACCTCGTCGTACACGATCAGTCCCCAGTCGTTGGCGTCGAGCAGCTCGAGGTGCGGGTACAGGCCGCCTCGGCGAGTCGTCAGGACCTGGTAGGTCGCGATGGTGACGGGCCGCACCTGCTTCACCGCTCCGGAGTACTCCCCGATCTCCTCCTCGGTCAGGGACGTGCGCTTGAGGAGCTCGTCCTTCCACTGCCGCGCGGACACGGTGTTGGTGACGAGGATCAGCGTGGTGGTCTGGCTCGTGGCCATCGCAGCGGCACCGACGAGGGTCTTCCCCGCGCCGCAGGGCAGGACGACGACGCCCGAACCGCCCGACCAGAAGTTCTCCACGGCCAGCTGCTGGTACGGGCGCAGCGTCCAGCCGTCCTCGTCGAGCATGATCGGGTGAGGCGTCCCGTCCACATAACCGGCGAAGTCCTCGGCCGGCCACCCCAGCTTGAGCAGCAGCTGCTTGAGCTGCCCGCGCTGGGAGGAGTGCACGACGACCGTCTCGCCGTCGATCCGGGGCCCGAGGAGGGGCTGGATCTTCTTCGCGTGCAGGACCTCCTCCAGCACGGGGTAGTCCGTCGTCCGCAGCACGAGGCCGTGCTGGGGGTCCTTCTCGAGCCGGAGCCGTCCGTAGCGGGACATCGTGTCCTCGATGTCGATCAGGAGGGCGTGGGGCACGGGGAACCGGGAGTACTTCAGCAGGGTGTCGAGGACGTGCTCGGCGTCGAGCCCGGCGGCCCGCGCGTTCCAGAGCCCGAGCGGCGTGAGCCGGTAGCTGTGGACGTGCTCGGGTGCGCGCTCGAGTTCGGCGAACGCGGCGATCGCGTGGCGCGCCTCCGTGGACTGCTCGTGGTCCACCTCCAGCAGGATGGTCTTGTCGCTCTGGACGATCAGCGGTCCGTCAACCATCGGCGGCGCTCCCTTCGAGGATCTCCACGTCCATGACGCGGTGTACGGACACGACTTTCTCCACCTGGTTCTCGGGATCGAACACCCGCAGGCGGCCTCCCGACACCGAGAGTGGGACAAGGACCTGGCGCACGTGATTGCCTTCGCTGTCCGCGGTGCCCAGGCGGATCCGGCTGCGGGACCGGATGGCGGCACGCAGCATCTCCAGCCCCAGGAGCGTCTCGCTGTCGGCGGCGCCCGCCGGATCGGCGGTACCCGACCGTGGCGTGCGGAGGGCGGCCAGCTGCGCCGTGATCTCCTCCTCCACGACCGACCAAGGGTTGAGTCGCGACCTCAGCTGATCCGGGACCCCGCCGGGCGCTGACGGCCGGGATGCCCCGGCGGGCGATGGTGTCCCGGCGGGCGATGGTGCGAAGGCGACCACGGCATCCGACGCCGGCGCGAATCCGAGATCGCGCAGGAGGCCGGTGAGTTCCTGCACGGAGGCGGGTGACACCAGCACGGTCGGTGCGATCTGCACGACCCCGAGGACCGCGGCGCGCGGGTCGGCCAGGACCGTGGCGGCGACGGCGTCGTCCTCCGTGCGCAGGTAACTGCCCGCCCGGCCCACGCGGAGGCCGCCGTACCGGGACGCCGTGTCCTCGACGAGGTACGTCAGGGCCTGCGGGATCTCCGTGGCGGAGTGGGCGCCGAGGAACCCGAGGATCGACGGGGCGTCCTCCCCGGCGTCGAGCGCCGCACGGATCGACTCCGCGGAGAAACGGTAGGTCGTGGCGGGCCCCTGGCCTTCGGGCGTGGACATGCGCAGGAGTCCGCGCGCGACCTCGGGCTGCAGGTAGCCCGGCGCGACGGCGGTGAGGTCCGCCTGCAGGACCACCTGGGAGACCGGGGCGGGCAGGGCGTCCCGCACGCTGCGGGCGGCGTCGTCGAGGCGTCCCTCGGCGACCAGGCGCCCTGCCTCGGCGAGTGCTCCGCTGCCGGTCAGCCCGAGCGCCGCTGCCTCCGTCATCATCCCGGGGATCAGCCGGGCGAAGCGGCGGTGCAGGCGCGGCTGGTGCCAGGTCGCGAGGCCGACGACGTCCTCCTCGGTTAGGACGCGGACCGCCCCGGACCCCCCGGCTGCTCCGTCGGTCTTCCCTCCGGTGGCGTCCCCTCCTGCGGTGACCGCCGTGACCGTGGCGTCGGACAGTTCGAGGGCGACGGACAGGAGCCGCCGGCGCACCATGGGGGCGTCGGGTCGGGACGCCTCGGCGGCGAGGGCGTTGACGGACGTGCCGTCCGGCAGCTTCGACCCGGCGAGCGCCGGCGCGCGGTCGACGGCGAGCCACCCCTCGACGAGCAGTTGCCACTGGGTGTCACGGTCAAGGACCTCCCAGGTGTCCAGCCGGGCGGCCTTCCAGCGTGAATCGTCCGGGTCGAGGGCGAGCAGGCCGACGGCGGCCGCGAGCTCCAGCAGCCAGGCGGCCTCACCGTCGCCGCACTGCAAGGCCTCGCGGACGCGCCGCAGTTCGCGCACGCCCACCCCGCCGGACCGGAGGGTGGAGACGGGGGAACCGCCGACGACGGCCAGCAGGGACCCCATGAGCCGCAGGGTCTCGGCGATCGCGCCGAACGCCGCGTTGTCACGGAGCGTCGCAGGGGTGGTCCGCAGGGCAGGGCGAGGCGGCTCCAGGTCGAGGGACGCGAAGACGGCGTGGCCGCGGACGGCCATGCCCACGCCGCGCGGAAGTTCGACGTGGAGGGCGTCCAGCGGCGCCAGGAGGCAGCGGTCCAGGAGCCACTGCACCGCCGGCGGGGCCCCGCCGTCGCCCCCGGTCGCCGTGGCGCCGACCGGGGTGTCGCGGAGTCGTGCGAGGAGGGCTGCCGAACCCTCGGGGGCGCCGGCCAGCAGGCGGTCCCAGGCGTCCGGGTCCGCCGTCGCCCGGTCCAGGACCCGCGCCGCGGCCGCCGACGTCAGCGCCTCGTCGGCGGAGTCCGGGGCGACGACGTGGGCGGCTCGGACGAGCGCGGGACCGAACCGCGGGATCGACCGGGCGAGGGTTCGGAAGGATCGGCCCAGGCCCGCCGGGTACGGCGCCACGGCGTCGGCCATCGCTCCGACGGGGAGGAAGCCCTCCGACGCGGATCCGACGACGAGCGCGCGCGCGGCGAGGTCGGCGAGGATCGCCTCGACCGCGTCGGTGTCCTGCTGCGAGAGGGCTTCGGCGAGGCGGGCCGGCGGCACCGCGCCGCCGTCGTCCTCGGTGAGGACCGCGAGGGCCTCGAGGACCTGGAGCTGGGGCCGCGTGATGTTGTCCAGGGCCCGCTGCAGGCTCACGCGCGAGGACGCCCGGGCCGCGAGCGCGGCGAAGTCCGGGACCGGGGGGAGGATGAGGTCGGGCCGGACGGTGAGGAGGCGGCGTACGTCGTCATCGCTCCGGAGGGCCAGCTGATCGGCCAGTGCTCGGATTGCGGACATCCCCTCAAGATTACCCGGCACCGCCGACACGGGGGGCGCGGGTCCGGGTCGCTGCAGCGCGCCGCAGCTCCCCCGGCGGGGGGGGGGGTCAGGTGTTCCGGCGGGAGACGACGGACCAGATGAGCAGCGAGACCATCAGGAGGAAGGCGATCGGCAGGCAGAAGTAGCTGGCCAGCACGAAACCGGGCCACACGGTGCCCTGCAGGAAGGCCGTGACCAGGATGGCCGCCAGTGACAGCAGCCCGATGCCCGCGAAGGTCACCGCGAGGACCATGGTCAAGGACCGGCCGCGCGACGGCATCCCGGTCCGGCCGTCCGGCACCGCCGGGTCGCCGGGGTGGTCGGAGGCGGGGCGCATGGCCGATTCGTCAGGGATCATAGCCGTCCCAGACTACAAGAACCGGGCGGGGGACCCGCCCGAACGCTATATCCTAGGAGACACAGACTTCCCTGGCGGTGGCAGCGCGCCCGGGTGCCCGGCGGCCCGCGTCGACGGGGACCGGGAGTGCCGGCGACACCGCCCGGTCCAGCGAAGAAGAGGTAGACGACGTGCCCATCGGCAAAGTGAAGTGGTTCGACGTGGACAAGGGATTCGGATTCCTCGCCACGGACGACGGCAAGGAAGTGTTCCTGCACGCCTCGGCGCTGCCCGCGGGCGTGACGGAGGTCAAGGTCGGCACGAAGCTGGAGTTCGGCGTGGCCGACGGACGGCGCGGTCCCCAGGCGCTCTCGGCGCGTATCCTCGAGCAGGCTCCATCGGTGGCCAGGGCCACCCGGAAGAGCGCCGATGACATGGCCGTGATCACCGAGGATCTCATCAAACTGCTCGACGGCGTCTCCAACGGCCTCCGCAGGGGGCGTTACCCGGAGAAGTCCCACGCGACGAAGGTCGCGGCCGTCCTGCGGGCGGTTGCCGACGACCTCGACGCGTAGGCTTCGGTCATGATCCCGAGCAACCTGCACGCCGTCGACGGTGGTCCCTCGACCGACCTGGATGTGACGCCCACGGGCGCCGCTCCGGGCGCCCCTGCCGACGTCGAGCCTGCGCGCAAGCCCCGGGTGTCCCGCCGCATCCCCAAGACGGACTCCGTACTCGAAGCGGCGGTGGAGCGGGCCCGCCAGGGCGTGCTGGAGGTCGCCCCCGAGGCCCAGGTGGGCCGCCATGTGTCCGCCACGATCGACGGGGAGCGCCTCGTCACGCACCGGTTCGAGGCGTTCCTGCCCGGATACGGCGGATGGCAGTGGTACGCGAGTGTCGCCCGGGTGGCCCGGAGCAAGGAGGTGACGGTCTGCGAGGTGGGACTGCTGCCCTCTCCGGCCTCCCTGCTGGCGCCCGAGTGGCTGCCGTGGTCGGAGCGCGTGCGCCCCGAGGACTCGCCCCAGGACGAGGGATCGCCGTCGGAGGGCGCCGGGGACACTGATGCGACCGGCACGCCCGACGAGCCCGGTACGGTCGGCGCGGCCGGCACGCCGGTCGAACCGGTCGATCCCGGTACGGCAGCCGCGCGCGGCACTGCCGACACCGACGGGACTCCGGTGGCGGGCGAGGGCGACCCGGCCGCCGCGGGACGGCCCGACGCCGAGTGACCACCACGTGGTGCCGGAGCGGACGGGGAGGGGCGTGAACACCTTCCGGTCCCTCGGTATCCACAACTACAGGCTCTGGTTCATCGGTGCGCTGATCTCCAACATCGGCACGTGGATGCAGCGGACCGCGCAGGACTGGCTGGTCTACGACATCCTGACCGAGCAGAACGCGTCGGCGCTCGGGATCGTCATGGCCCTGCAGCTCGGGCCCCAGCTCGTGATCGCGCCGTGGGCCGGCCTCATCGCGGACACGGTCGACCGGCGGAAGCTCCTCGCCACCACGCAGGTGGCGATGGCTCTCCTGGGTGTCGGCCTCGGCCTGATGGTCATCCTGGACATCGCCGTCCTCTGGCACGTCTATGCCTTCGCCCTGGCGCTCGGTGTCGTGTCGGCGTTCGACGCCCCGGCACGGCAGGCGTTCGTGTCCGACCTCGTCCGCGACGAGTACCTGCCCAACGCCGTCGCGCTCAACAGCGCCTCCTTCAACGGGGCCCGCCTCGTCGGCCCTGCGGCGGCGGGACTGCTCACCGCGGGCGTCGGCCCCGGATGGGTGTTCATGATCAACGCCCTGACGTTCGGCGCGATGGTCTACGTGCTGGTCGCGATGCGCACCTCCGAGCTGAATCCCCAGCCGAGACAGGACCCGGGCAAGGGGCGCATCAGGGCGGGCTTCCGGTATGTCCGGCGCCGGCCGGACCTCATGATGGTGATGCTCGCGATCTTCATCGTCGGCACCTTCGGGCTCAACTTCGCCGTGTTCATCGCCGCGATGGCGCGGACCGAGTTCGGCCAGGACGCCGGGGTGTTCGGGGTGCTGTCCTCGGTGATGGCCGTGGGCTCCGTGGCCGGCGCGCTGCTCTCCGCACGGCGTGACAGGCCACGGCTGCGCTTCATCTTCGGCGCCTCGGCGGCGTTCGGGGTCGCGTGCGCGCTCGCCGCACTGGCACCCACGCTGTGGCTGTTCGGGCTGGCGCTGGTACCCGTGGGCCTGTTCGCCCTCACGCTGATGACGAGCGCCAACGCCTATGTGCAGACGACGACCGAGCCCGCCATGCGCGGGCGCGTCATGGCCCTCTACTTCGCCATCTTCCTCGGAGGCACGCCGCTCGGGGCGCCGGTCGTGGGCTGGGTGTCGGACATGTTCGGCCCGCGGTGGAGCCTGGGGGTCGCCGCGGCGTCCGGGATCGTCGCAGCCGCCGCGGGGATCTTCTGGGCGTGGCGCTACCACGACGTGCGGCTGCGCTACGACCGCTCCGCGCCCCGGCGCCTGCGCCTCGACCACGAGACCGGCGCACCCGACCCCACTCCCTAGGAACGGCCGGAACTCCCCACCCCGGGTCCCTACAGGAGGTTCTCGATCACGTGGTCGATGCAGCCGATGAGCGCCGAGACGTCGTCGGGCTCGATCGCCACGAAGGTGGCGACGCGCAGCTGGTTGCGCCCCAGCTTCCGGTACGGCTCGACGTCGACGACCCCGTTCGCGCGCAGGATGGAGGCGATGCGGGAGGCGTCGACGGCGTCGTCGAAGTCCACCGTGACGATCACGGTGGAGCGGTCCTCGGTCCGCGCCACGTACGGGCTCGCCACGGGGGAGGCTTCCGCCCAGCGGTACAGCCGCCCCGCCGAATCCGCGGTCCGGGCCGCGGCGAAGGGCAGCCCGCCCTGTGCGTTGAGCCACTGCACCTGCGCGTCCAGCGCCACGAGGGTCGACAGTGACGGCGTGTTGTAGGTCTGGTTGAGACGCGAGTTGTCGACGGCGGTCTGCAGGTTGAGGAAGTCCGGCACCCAGCGGCTGCCGGCGGCGATGCGTGCGGCGCGCTCCAGGGCTGCGGGGGAGAAGAGGCCGAGCCAGAGGCCGCCGTCGGAGGCGAAGTTCTTCTGCGGCGCGAAGTAGTAGACGTCGGCCTGGGAGACGTCGACGTCGAGCCCGCCTGCTGCGGACGTGGCATCGACGACGACGAGCGCTCCGTCGTCCGAGCCCTCCACCCTCCGCACGGGTGCTGCCACGCCGGTGGACGTCTCGTTCTGCGGCCACGCATAGACGTCCACGCCCGCCTCCGCCCTCGGGTCGGGGCGGGTGCCCGGCTCGCTCGTGATGATGCTGGAGGCATCGAGGAACGGTGCCTTGTCGGTTGCGGAGGCGAACTTGGAGCCGAACTCCCCGAAGGAGAGGTGCTGGGCCTTCCGATCGACGAGCCCGAAGGTGGCGACGTCCCAGAACGCCGTCGACCCGCCCACGCCGAGGACGACCTCGTACCCGTCGGGGGCGGCGAAGAAGGTGCTGAGGCCTTCGCGGACGCGCCCCACGAGGTCGCGGACCGGGGCCTGGCGGTGGGAGGTCCCGAGGAGGGACGTGCCGGCAGCGACCAGGGCGTCGATCTGGGCGCCCCGGACCTTCGAGGGGCCCGCGCCGAAGCGGCCGTCCGAGGGGAGGAGGTGTGCGGGGATGCGGGACGAATCGCTCATGGGGGCTCCAGCTCTCGGACGGGCGGGGTACGACCTCATTCTGCCCCAGCGCCCGCCAGCCCTCCATTTGTGAACGTCCCCGGGACGCCCTGCCGGCCGGGGGCCGCCGGTCCGGAGGATTGCCGGGCCCCTGAGGCCATGCGTTAACCTTGGGGGGCGTGGGGCGGAACCGGGCAGCCGGCCGTACCCCTCACCGGCGTGAGGCATTCCGGCCGCGCACCCGCACCGCACCAAGGAGCTGAACCGCATGACGGACCTCATCGACACCACCGAGATGTACCTGCGGACCATCCTTGAGCTCGAGGAGGAGAACATCGTCGCGCTCCGTGCGCGCATCGCCGAGCGGCTGCGCCACTCCGGGCCCACGGTGTCCCAGACCATCGGCCGGATGGAACGCGACGGCCTCGTCGTCGTCTCGGGGGACCGGCACCTGGAACTCACCGACGTCGGCCGCCGCCGCGCCACCGGCGTCATGCGGAAGCACCGTCTCGCCGAGCGCCTCCTGAGCGACGTCATCGGACTCGACTGGGCGTACGTGCACGACGAGGCCTGCCGCTGGGAGCACGTCATGAGCGAGCGGGTGGAACGCCGGTTGTACGAACTCCTCGGCAAGCCCTCGGACTCGCCCTACGGCAACCCGATCCCGGGGCTGGAAGCGATCGGCGGCGTCGAGTCGGAACTGTTCACCGACGGCGTGGTCACGCTGCTGTCCGCGATGGCCGGCTACGACCCCGGCAGCGTGGTCACGCTGGCCCGCCTCGCCGAGCCCATCCAGGTGGACCCCGAGCTCCTCACGCAGCTCGACGAAGGCGGACTCCGCCCGGGAGCGCGGCTCACCCTCGAGTCCGTGGGGGGATATGTCTCGGTGCGCGTCCCCGGTGTGGAGGGTGCCCTGGAGCTGCCGCCCGAAGTCGCCTCGCACGTGTTCGTCTCGGTCGAGAACTGACCGTCGTCCATCGGGCCGTCACCAAGAACACACCGTTCCGTGACCGGAATGTGACATATCTCGCGTGGTGCTATAGCCTTCAACTCGTGCCGGGCTCGCTCTAGACCCTGCACACTCCTGCAAATCGCCTAGCTCTGCCATTGCCGGAGGTCCGTCCGCACCATCGCATGGCAGAGGCGGGGGAACCAATTCTGGGTTTCGTGACCGAGATCCTTGGGGTGAAGTCGCTGTCCACGCAGCGGCCGGGTGACTCCCATCCGAATCCGACAGCTCACCTCGCAGGCGTTGGGAGAGGTAATCCAACGTGTCCAACAGCTCTTCGCCGGGCCGCCACCGAGCGCCCCGAAACATCAGCCCGCTGACCGATCTGTCCGCCGCCGTCGCATCCAACGCCGGATCCGTCAGCCGCCAGGCCGCCGTCATCGTCGCGGCGTCGGGTCTCGTCCTCACCGCCGGGCTGCCGGCCCAGGGGGCCGCAGGCGCCGAGCGCGAGGTGCAGTCCTCCGCCGTCCTGACCGTCGACCGCGTCGTGGCGTCCGAGGTCACGGTCCCGACCACCGCGGACGTGTCCTTCGATCGCATCGCCGTCGAGGTCGAGCCCGCGCCCGTGAAGCCAGCGCCGGTCAAGCGTGCGCCGGCCAGGCCTGCGCCCGTCGAGGCACCTCCCGTCATGGAGGCGCCCGCCGTCGCGGTGACCCCGGTCGAGGAGGCCCGTGTCGAGGTTCCTCCCGTTGCCGCCCAGACCGAGCCCGTCCCCGCGGTGCCCCCGGCGCCGATCGCCCCTGCCGTCGCCGCCCCGGTCGTCGTGGCTCCCGTCGCCGCACCTGCCGTCGCCGCACCTGCTGCCCGCGTCGCCGCCCCTGCTGCCCGCGTCGCCGCCCCTGCTGCCCGCGTCGCCGCACCTGCTGCCCGCGTCGCCACGCCGGCTGCGCCGGCCCCCGCGCCTGTCGCCCCGCAGACTGCACCGGCCCCCGGCCGGTCCTCCGGCGTCGCCGCCGGCCTGGTCGGTTCGGCGTACTCGCAGATCGGCATCGCCCAGGACTGCACCGCCATGGTCGAGACGGCACTGCGCTCCGTCGGCAAGACCGTGGGCGATCTCGCTCCCGGCCAGTTCTTCCAGTTCGGCGACGTCGTCGGATCGCCTGCGCCCGGCGACCTCGTGATCACCGGCGGCCACGTCGCGATCTACGTCGGCAACGGCCAGGTCATCAGCGGTGGCCTCAACGGCATGAACACCGGCCTGCACAACCTCTCAGACCTTCCCGGCGCCGGCTTCGTCCGCGTCCGCTAGAAACCCTCACCCGGAGAACCCCTCATGCCTTCACTCATGTCTTCCCGCCCCGCCACCGCCCGCCACCGCGACGACGCGCGCACTGCTGCCGCGCTCTCCGTCCTCGCACGGACCGCCGCCGGCGCCGGCGGCATGGGTCGCCAGACCGCCGTCTTCGCCGCCGCCTCCGGGCTCGTCCTCACCGGTGGGGTCGCCGCCAACGCCGCCGACCTCCAGCCCCAGCGTGATGTCGCGGCGTCCAAGGTCACCCTGACCTCCAGCCGCGCGGCCGTCGTCGCCTCGGACAGGGCCGTGGCCTCCTTCAACATGACCCCGGTCAAGGTGAAGGCCAAGCCGGTCGTCGCCAAGAAGGCACCGGTCGTCGCCAAGAAGGCGCCGGCCGTCGCGGCCCCCGTCGTGGCGGCGCCCGTCGTCGAAGCACCTGTCGTCGCGACGCCGGCCGTCGCGATGCCCGTCGTCGCGGCACCTGCCGTCGCGATGCCCGCCGTCGCGGCACCTGCCGTGACCCCCGCCGTCGCTGCGACGCCAGTCGTGACCGCCCCGGTCGACGCGCCGCCCGCGCGCGTCGCGGCAGCACCCGTTGCGGCTCCGGCACCCGTGGTGGCCGCCGCGCCGAAGCCGGCTCCCGCCCCCGCTCCCTCCTCCGGCGTCGCCGCGACGATCGCCGCCGCCGCCCGGGGCCAGCTCGGCGTCACGCAGGACTGCACGCGCCTCGCGAGCAACTCACTCGCGGCCGCCGGGATCAACTTCCACGGCTGGCCGGCGGGGTACCTCTCCCTCGGCCGCACCGTCGGCGCGGGTGAGGCCATCCCCGGCGACCTGATCTACTACGCCGACGGCGGCATGGGTATGGCCCACATCGCGGTCTACATCGGCGGCGGCCAGGCCGTCCACGGCGGATTCAACGGCAACTCGACCGTCATCGCGCCGGCCGAACTCGGCTCCGGCGGCGTGTACATCCGCGTCGGCGGCTGACCCGCGCTTTCCCTTTCGACGGCAGGAGGACCGGCACACCGTGCCGGTCCTCCTGCCGTCGGCGGTAGCAGACGCGGCAGCCCCGGAACACCTCCTCCCCACCGGTACGCCCGGGACGGGGGAGCGGTTTACCCTTGCAGTGTCAATCCGAAGCTTTTCTCCCGATCCCCGGGATGGCAACCGGTTGCGGGGAACAGGTCAGCAATGAGGCAAGCCGAATGCGCACTCTTGTTCTGAATGCAGGATACGAACCGCTGGCGGTCATCACCTTCCGCCGGGCGCTGGTGCTCGTGCTCACGGGGAAGGCGAGCGTCGTGGCCGAGGACGACGACCCCGTGGTCGGTCCCGCCGACGTGTTCGGAAGACCCTCGGTGATCCTGCTCAACAGGTACGTGAAGGTCCCCTACCGTTATGACATCACCGCGACGCGACGAGGGGTGCTGCGCCGTGACAACCACCTGTGCGCCTACTGCAGGAGGGCGGCGACCACCATCGACCACGTGATGCCGAGGTCGCGCGGCGGCGGCGACACCTGGGAGAACCTCGTGGCCTGCTGCCTGGCGTGCAACAACGCCAAGGGCGACAGGACGCTCGCCAGCCTCGGCTGGTCCCTGCGGGTCGTCCCGCGCCCGCCCCGCGGTCCGCAGTGGCAGATCCGCGAACTCGAGAGGCCGGCGCCGCAGTGGAGCGAGTTCCTCACCGAGACCGCCGCGTGAGCGAGGTCCGCCCGCCCTTCGACGCCGTGGTCCTCGCCGGAGGGCGGTCCTCCCGGCTCGGTGGCGTCCCGAAAGCCGGCCTGGTCCTGGGGGGCGTGACCCTGCTCGAGCGGACGTGCGCCGCCCTCGCCGGCGCGGAGCAGTTGGTGGTCGTGGGCCCTGAGCCCGACGCCGGCGCGTGGAGGACCGCGGTCCCGGCGTCGTTCGTGCGCGAGGAGCCGGCCTTCGCCGGACCGGCGGCCGCGCTCGTGGCCGGGCTCCGGGCCGGGACGGGCCGCCGGGCGCCCTGGTGCGCCGTCGTCGCCTGCGACATGCCCCGCATCGCCGACCTCGTCGGGGTGCTGCTCGCCGAGGCCGCCGTGGACGGCGACGCATCGCTCGTGGCCGTGGACGGCGGTCGGACCCAACCACTCGCCGCGCTCTACCGGAGCGATGACCTGGCGGCCGCCGTGGAAGCGGTGCTCGCCGCCGGGTCCGCCGACAACCTGTCGATGCGCAGCCTCCTTGCTAGTGTGAGGACCAGACCCGTCCCGGTTGCGCCGGGAACAACGCACGACGTCGACACCTGGGCTGATGCGAGGGTTCTGGGAGTCGACGTCCCCTAGTACCCCTCGGAGGGCTCATGGACGATCGCCAGAAGCTGCTGCACGAATGGACCGAACGGCTGCTCGCGGCCTTCGAGATCGACGGGACGGACGTGGACATCGACGCCGTTCTCGCGCTGGCGGGCAAGGCGGCCCACAGCGTCGTACGCCCGGCCGCGCCCCTGACGACGTTCGTGGCGGGGTACGCCGCCGGCCTCGCCGTCGGCAGCGGGCAGGCCGACGAGGACGTCGCCATGCGCTCGGCCCTGGCGGTGGCCGACGCCCTCAGCGCGGAGGCCTCGACGGAAGGCGGTACCGCATGAGCGAGACCGCCGCAGCCACCAATGTCGACTGGGCGACGGCCCGCAGCCTGGCCTACCGAGCCGGCCGCGCCCTGCCGTTCCAGACCGTGCCCCTCGCCGACGCGCTCGGGCAGACCCTCGCGGAGCCCGTGCACGCCCTGCAGGCCATCCCCCACTACGCGTCGTCCGCGATGGACGGCTGGGCGGTCAACGGTGAACCGCCCTGGACGCTCGTCAGCCGCCCCGAGCCCGAGGACCACCCGCGCGGCAGGCCCTCCCCGCACAGCGACTCCGGGGAGGTGTCCCTCGCCCCCGGCGAAGCGACCTTCATCCTGACGGGCGGCGTGGTCCCGCAGAACACCCTGGGCATCCTCCGGACCGAGCACGGCTCCGTCCGCGGGGACAGGCTGGACCGCAACGAGGCAGCGCGGCCCGACGAGCCGTCCCCCCACGAACACGTCCGGCCCGCAGGCGAGGAGGCTGAGGAGGGCTCCCTGGCCATCCCCGCCGGCGTGGTCCTCAATCCCGCCCAGATAGCCCTCGCCGCGGTGTGCGGGCACGACACCCTCGCCGTCCTCCGGGCGCCGCGCGTGTCCCTGCTGATGACCGGGGACGAGGTCATCGATCACGGGCTGCCGCATCCGGGCCAGGTCCGGGACACCTTCGGACCCCAGCTGCCCGGCTTCGTCGCGCTGCTGGGCGGCCACGTCGACGTCGCCGGCCGCGCGAGGGACGACCTCGACGACGTCGTCGAGGCCATCAGCGGCGAGCCCACCGACGAGTTCTCCCTCACCCGGGCGTCCGGCGACGTACTCATCACCACGGGCGGTACCGGCAGTTCCTCCGCGGACCACATCCGCAGGGCGCTCCTGGAGATCGGCGCCGAACTGATCATCGACGGCATCGCCATGCGGCCCGGGCACCCGACCCTGCTCGCGCGCCTTCCCGACGGGCGCTTCCTCGTCGGGCTCCCGGGCAACCCCCTGGCGGCGATGATGGCGATGCTCACGGTCGCCGGCCCCCTCCTCGCGGGCCTGCGCGGCTCCCGCCTGGACGAGCCCGCACCCGTGGTGGTCGCCGACGCCCTCGACCCCCTGCCGGGGAGGAGCCGCCTGGTGCCCTACCGGATCGAAGCCGGGCAGGCCGTGCCCAGCGCGCACCAGCGCTCCGGGATGCTCCGCGGGCTCGCGGCGGCCGACGGCGTGATGGTGGTCCCCGCGGAGGGGTGCCGGGCCGGCGACGCCGTGCCTGCCCTGCCGCTGCCGTGGGTGGGATAGACCCCCGTCGCGTCGGGTACCCCACCGGGGGACCTGCCTGTGTCCGAACCGACACGCCCGATGGTGCCCGGGGTCAACTAACCTCGACATAGGACCGAGGCAAGGAGTATCGAATGAACCGGGTCACGCAGCGCCGCCGCATCACCAAGTTCCGCGTCGGCGCGCAGACAGGGCGCCGCGAGGACGTGCTCGCGGGGGAGGAGCCCCTGGAGATCCGCCTCGACGGAAGGGCGTTCACCGTCACCATGCGCACCCCGGGGGACGATTTCGACCTCGTGGCGGGCTTCCTCGTCTCGGAGGGCGTGGTCTGGGAGCCCGGCCAGCTGCCCAGTCTCCGCTACTGCGCGGGCGTGGACGACAACGGGCAGCAGACCTTCAACGTCGTCGAGGCGCAGCTCCGGCCCGGCGTCGAGCTGCCGGACACCGCCATGGAGCGCCACGTCTACACCTCGAGCTCGTGCGGCATCTGCGGGACCGCGTCCATCGACGCGGTCCGGAAGTCCTCGCGGTTCGACCTGCACGAGGACGCGTCGCCGGTCGACCTCGGGATCCTCGCCTCCCTGCCGGACCGCCTGCGCGGGAGCCAGAAGCTCTTCGACCGCACCGGTGGCGTGCACGCCGCGGGTCTCTTCTCCGCGGAGGGGGAGCTTCTCTGCCTGCGGGAGGACGTGGGACGGCACAACGCCGTCGACAAGGTGGTGGGGTGGGCGCTGCGCGAGGGCATGCTGCCGCTGCGCGGGACGATCCTGCAGGTCTCCGGACGGGCGTCCTTCGAACTCGTCCAGAAGGCGCAGCTGGCGGGCATCCCCGTGCTCGCGGCCGTGAGCGCGCCGTCGTCGCTCGCCGCGGACCTCGCGGACGACGCCGGGCTGACGCTCGTCGGTTTCAGCCGCGGCACCACGCTGAACTGCTACTCGCACCCGGACCGCATCGCGGCCTGAGCGGCCTGAGCGGCCCACACGGGCAGCCGCTGCGCCGTCGATCCTCGCGGTTCGCCGTGAACACCGTGCAGGACGCCGCGCCCCGGGTCAGAAGGGGTTGAGCAGGCGCTGCACGAAGCGGCGCGTACGCTCCTCGCGGGGATGGCGCAGCACCTGGTCGGGGTGGCCGTGCTCGACGACGACGCCGCCGTCCATGAAGACCACCTCGTCGGCGACCTCGCGGGCGAAGGCCAGCTCATGGGTCACGATCACCATGGTCCACTTCTCCTCCGCGAGTTCCTTGATGACGGTGAGGACCTCGCCCACCAGCTCGGGGTCCAGGGCCGACGTCGGTTCGTCGAACAGGAGCAGGTCCGGCTGCAGCGCCAGGGCCCGGACGATCCCGACGCGCTGCTGCTGCCCGCCGGACAGGTTGAAGGGGTAGTCGTCCCGCTTTTCCGCGAGGCCCACGCGCGCGAGGAGCCGTTCCGCCTCCGCGACCGCTTCCTTCCGCGGGCGTTTCTGCACCTGGACCGGGCCCTCGATGATGTTCTCCAGCACGGTCATGTGCGGGAACAGGTTGTAGTTCTGGAAGACCATGGCGCTGCGGTCGCGCAGGGACAGGGCCTCCTTCTTCGGGACCTTCGCGCCGAAGTCCACCGACGGTCCGCCGCGGAACGCGACCGTCCCGGCGTCGGGTGTCTCCAGCCCGTTGAGGCAACGCAGCACGGTGGTCTTGCCCGACCCGGAGGGCCCCACGAGGGCGACGACCTGCCCGCTGTCGACGTGCAGGTCGATCGAGGAGAGCACCGTCGTGGTGCCGAAGGATTTCTGCAGGTCCGTCACCCGCAGCAGGGGGCCTCCCGCGGCGGGCGGATGCAGGGGATCAGTGGGCGACATAGCGGTCCAATCTCTTCTCGAGGGCGGACTGGCCGCTGGACAGGACGAGGCAGAAGACCCAGTAGATCGCTGCGGCCTCCAGATAGAGCAGCATGAACTGCTGGGAGAAGGCGGCGATCTGCTGCGCCTCGCGGAACAGCTCCGTCACGAGGATCAGCGACGCCAGGGACGTGTCCTTGACGAGGCTGATGAACGTGTTGGACAGCGGCGGCACGGAGACGCGCGCCGCCTGCGGGAGGATCACCCGGCGCAGGGTCAATGTGCGGGACATCCCGATGGTGTGGCCGGCCTCCCACTGGCCCTTGGGCACGGACAGGATCGCGGCACGGAGGATCTCCGCGGCATACCCGGCGACGTTGAGCGAGAACGCGATGATCGCGCTCGGCCACGGGTCGATCGTGAGGCCGATCGAGGGCAGCCCGTAGAAGATCACGAAGAGCTGCACGAGCAGCGGGGTGCCCCGGATGACGGACACGTAGAAGCGGGCGATCCCGGACAGGACGGGCTGTCCGCTGATGCGCATGAGCGCGACCACGAGGGCGAGGGCGAGCCCGATCGTGAAGGACGCGAGGGACAGCGGGATGGTCCCCGTCAGGCCGCCCGAGAGCATGGGCCAGAAGGAGGTGCGCAGCAGTTCCCAGTCCATCAGTCAGCCCCGGGAGCCGCCGCGCCCGGCGGGCAGGGGCACGACGGCGTCCGGCGCGGCGTGGGCATCACTCGCTGACGTCGGTGCCGAAGTACTTGTCCGAGATCTCGGCCAGCGTGCCGTCGGCGCGCAGCTCGCCCAGCGCCGCGTCGATGGCGTCCACCAACTCGGTGCTGCCCTTGGCGACCGCCACGGCGCTCTCCGACGTCTCGTCGGTGGTCGCCGCGATCTTGATGGCGTCGTTCCCGTCCGTCTTCTGGTAGTCGAGGTAGGTCAGCTCGTCGTTGATCGTCGCGTCGACGCGGCCCTGCTCGAGGAGGGTCACGGACTGGGCCCAGCCCTCGACGGGCTCCACGTTCGCGCCGCTGTCCTTGGCGAGCTTGTACCAGTTGCTGGTCAGGGACTGCGCCGTCGTCTTGCCCTCGAGGTCCTCGAAGGAAGAGATGTCGTCGTTGTCGGCGCTCGTGACGATCACCCCGGAGCTGACCGTGTACGGCTCGGAGAAGTCGTAGCTCTCCTTGCGGTCGTCCGTGATGGACACCTGGTTGGCGATCACGTCGAAGCGGCCGGCCTCGAGTCCGGCGAAGATCGCGTCCCACTGGGTCTCCTCGAACTCCGCCTCGACGCCCATCTTCTCGGCGACGGCGGTGATGACCTCGACGTCGTACCCGGTGAGCTCGCCGCTGCCGTCCTCGTGGTAGCTGAAGGGCTTGTACGTGCCCTCGGTGCCCACGGTCAGGACCCCCGCGTCCTGGATCTCCTGCAGGGAGGTGGGCTCTGCCGATTCGGAGGAGCCGCCGTCACCGGCAGGGGCCGACGACGAGCACCCGGCGAGCGCCAATGTGAGGGCTGCGGCGGTACCGAGGATGGACAGGCGGTGATTCATGGGATGCTTCCTTGAGGTGTGGGGGACAGGCGCGGCGGGCGCCGGAAATAGAAGGGCTCCTGAACGGCTTGAACCCAACGTGCTTCGGCGTCGCCCGATCATGGCCGACGCCGACACACTACTGAGGTCAACACCGGGACAGCCACTTATTGTTCCGAAGCATTACGGCGGGGTACGGCACCCGCGGACCCGAGCCGGAGACGGCATCCACGGAAGGAACGGCCATGAGCATGGAAGGCGCGGCGTGGAGCTCGCTGTACAGGATCTCGACGGCGAGGGACAACAAGCACGGGTTCTCCCGGGAGTCGGTGCGCCGGATCCTGACCTTCGCTGTGCCCTACCGCCGGAAGCTGGCGCTCTTCATCCTGCTGTCCGTGGCCGGGGCGTTCCTGGCCGTCGCGACACCGGTCCTTGCCGGGCAGGTGGTCGACGTCATCGTCGCCCGCGGCGAGGTCCGGACGATCGTGTGGCTCGCGTCCGTCATCGCGATCGTCGCGATCGTCGACGCCGGGGTGTCCCTGCTCACCCGCTGGTACTCGTCGCGCATCGGTGAGGGCGTCATCCTGGACCTGCGGACCGCCGTGTTCAACCACGTGCAGAAGATGCCCATCGCCTTCTTCACCCGCACCCGGACCGGGGCCCTGGTCAGCCGCCTCAACAACGACGTGATCGGCGCCCAGCAGGCGTTCAGCGGCACCCTGTCGGGCGTGGTCACCAACGTCGTGGCGCTGGTCCTCACCCTCGCCGTCATGCTCAGCACCTCCTGGCTCGTGACCGTGCTCGCCGTCGTCATGCTGCCCGTCTTCCTGGTCCCCGCCCGCCGCATGGGCAGCCGCCTGGCCGCCCTCCGCCGCGAGGCCGCCGACCACAACTCGGCCATGAGCACCCAGATGACGGAACGCTTCTCGGCGCCCGGCGCCACGCTCGTCAAGCTCTTCGGCCGGCCCGACGAGGAAGCCGAGGAGTTCCGGGTCCGCGCCGCACGCGTGCGGGACATCGGGGTGCGCACCGCCATGCTGCAGTTCGTCTTCTTCACGGCACTCATGCTCGTCTCCGCGCTGGCGCTCGCCCTGGTGTACGGGCTCGGCGGAACCCTTGCGCTCGCGGGCCAGCTCGACACCGGGGAGGTCGTCACCCTGGCCCTCCTCCTCACGCGCCTCTACGCGCCCCTGACCAGCCTCGCCAACGCGCGCGTCGAGATCATGAGCGCGATCGTCAGCTTCGAGCGTGTCTTCGAGGTGCTTGACCTCGAGCCGCTGATCAAGGAGAAGCCCGACGCCGTCGCCGTCCCCGCCGGCCCCGTGTCCGTCGAGTTCGACGACGTCCGGTTCGCCTACCCGTCGGCGGACAAGGTCTCCCTCGCCTCGCTCGAGGAGGTCTCGACGCTGGACACCCGCGGCGGCGAGGAGGTCCTGCACGGTGTGTCCTTCCGGATCGAACCCGGCCAGACCGTGGCGCTCGTCGGTACGTCGGGTGCCGGCAAGTCGACCGTCGCGCAGCTCCTCGCGCGGCTGTACGACGTCGACAGCGGCGCGGTGCGCCTCGCGGGCACCGACGTCCGGGACGTCACCTTCGCCTCGATGCGGCACACCCTCGGCATGGTGACCCAGGACGGCCACCTGTTCCACGAGACCATCCTGTCCAACCTCCGCCTCGCGCGGCCGGAGGCCACGGAGGACGAGGTGTGGGACGCCGTCCGCCGGGCCCGGCTGGAGCCGCTGGTCCGGTCCCTGCCCGACCAGCTGGACACCATGGTGGGCGAGCGGGGCTATCGGCTCTCCGGCGGGGAGCGCCAGCGCATGACCATCGCACGCCTGCTGCTCGCACAGCCCCGCGTGGTGATCCTGGACGAGGCGACGGCGGCGCTCGACTCGACGTCGGAGGCGGCCGTGCAGGCAGCCCTCAGTGAGGCGCTCGAGGGGCGGACCGCCATGGTCATCGCCCACCGGCTCTCGACCATCCGCAGTGCGGACCTGATCCTCGTCGTCGAGGACGGCGCGATCGTGGAGCGCGGGACGCACGACGAGCTGCTCGCGGTCGGCGGACGGTACGAGGAACTGCACCGCACGCAGTTCGCCGTGCAGAAGAACGTTGCCGTGGACGAGCAGCCGGGGTCGCTGACCGAGGTCTAGGGTGATCCCCAGCATCGGCGGATCAGCCCGTCCAGGGGCTGCAGCGACCGGGTGCGGCTGGGTGCCGCCTCCGGTCGGGCGGGCGTGTCACTGCGGCCGGGCGGTCCTGAGCATGAGCAGCCGGGGGACCACGTAGTCGGTCAGCAGGGGAGCGAGGTCGTCCCGGTCAGGGGCCGCTGCGAGGTCGAGCCAGTCCAGCTCCTCGATCTCGGCGGCCGGCCAGGGGTCGGCCGGCAGCGGGCAGAGGAAGACCGTCGCGACGAGGAGCGCCGCTTCATTGGCTGCAGGTCCCCGCCATACGCCGAGGAGCGTCAGGTCCTCCGGCAGGACGCGCAGGCCCAGCTCCTCGAACAGTTCGCGGACACCCGTCTCCGCAGGCGTCTCGCCCGGATCCGGCTTGCCGCCCGGCTGCATGAACAGCGTCGTTCCGCGCTTCCGGACCAGCAGCAGCTGCCCTCGGCGGTCCAGCAGGCACAGGGCCGTGACGGTGATGGCCGGCCGGCCGGCCACCGCGCGCGCTACCGGCGGGCCGGCGCCGTCGGGCCCGTGCTGCGCCCTGCCGGCCTGCTGTCGCATGCGGTGGACCCTTCCCTCGAACAGTGAGGGCGGGGACGGGTGGCTGCCCGTCCCCGCCCTCGCGTGGAGCTGTGGTGCCCCTGGCCGGAATCGAACCGACGACCTTCCCTTTAGGAGAGGGACGCTCTATCCTACTGAGCTACAGAGGCGCGGATCCGCTGGTGTTCCCGATCCGGCGGTCCCAGCTTACCTGCTCTTCGGCCCGGTCCCGGCGTCCGCCTCCGCTTCCCGGAGCCGCCGCGGCAGGAACACGGAAGCGGCGCCGGTCGCCACGCTCAGCGCGAGCAGCACCCACCGCAGGACGGTCAGCGTCGAGGCCAGCAGCACCGCTCCGGCGTCGGGGGTCGCCGTCGCAAGCACCGCGTCGATCGCGACGTTCTCCCACAGGTCGACGACGACGAACAGGATCACGGGACACCACAGCACCAGGCGGAGCCATCGGCGTCCGGTGCCGAGCTGGATCAGCAGGAGCCAGGCGAACGCGAAGATCAGCGGGAACAGCGTGCCGGCCGTCCGGTGGAGATAGCTCAGCTGGCCGCGGGCGTCGTCGTCCATCGCCGCGTGGAGCCGTTCGAGATGACCGGCGTCGTAGCCGCCGATCATCATGTCCGGCATCGGGAGGCCCCCGGACAACTGCGTCATCTGCCCGAGGGTGAGCAGGTGGAAGTACCAGAAGAGGAAGAGGGAGGCGACGGCGGCGGCGATGACGACCAGGCTGCCGTTGGAGCGCTGCCGGTCCGACCGGGGCGGCTCGGCCGCGGGGGAGGCGCCGGTGGGGTGCTTGCGTGCGATCTGGGCCCTGGTTCTTGCCATGAGTGAAGTATGGGCGACGATCGGCGTCCGCGGAGCATCCGCGGACCCCCAGGAGGCCGCTGCCACCCCGACTTATTCCGCCCCGCCACAGCTTGTGATTGCGCTCACGCGCGAAGGGCGCTTTTCTAGAAGGATGCCAATCACGACAGAGCTACCCATGACCACTGTGACCGAGGAGGTGGGCTGGCTCGCGAGCATCGACGCCGCCATCAACGCGGTGTTCGAACCCGTCACCGAGGTTTTCTCGACGATCGTGTTCTTCCCCATCACCATCGGTGACGTGAGCTTCCCGTTCGTCGTGCTGTGGCTCATCGCGGCGGGCGTGATCTTCACGATCTACTTCGGCTTCGTCCAGTTCCGTGGACTGAAGGTCGCCTACGAAGTGGTCCGGGGCCGATTCTCGTCGAAGGACGACCCCGGGGAGGTGCCGCACTTCCAGGCGCTCACCTCGGCGCTGTCGGGGACGGTCGGGCTGGGAAACATCGCCGGCGTCGGTGCGGCCATGGCCCTGGGTGGCCCCGGCGCGACCTTCTGGATGGTTCTTGCCGGGCTCCTGGGCATGGCGACGAAGTTCGCCGAATGCACGCTCGGCGTCAAGTACCGCGAGGTGCATGAGGACGGGTCCGTCAGCGGCGGGCCCTTCAAATACCTCCCCATCGCCTTCGGCAAGTTCGGGAAGGTCCCCGCGAAGATCCTGACCGGCGTCTTCGCCGTCGCGATCCTCATCTTCGGTGTCGCCGGCGGCAACATGTTCCAGGCGAACCAGACCTTCGCCCAGATGCAGAACGTCACGGGCGGCGCCGACGGACTCCTCGGCAGTGCCGGAGCCGCGCTCATCTTCGGCCTCGTGCTCGCAGGCCTCGTCGCCGTGGTGATCCTCGGCGGCATCAAGTCCATCGGAGCCACCACCAGCAAGCTCGTGCCGGCAATGGGCGTCATCTACGTGGTGTCCTGCCTCCTGGTCATCCTCGTCAACCTCGGCCAGGTTCCCGCTGCCATCGCGTCGATCTTCGCAGGCGCGTTCAATCCCCAGGGCATCGCCGGCGGAATCCTCGGCGTCATGATCGTCGGGTTCACCCGTGCAGCGTTCTCCAACGAGGCGGGCCTCGGCTCCGCCGCGATCGCGCACTCGGCAGTGAAGACCCGCCGCCCGGTCAGCGAGGGCTTCGTCGCACTCTTCGAACCGCTCGTCGACACGGTGCTCATCTGCACGATGACGGCGCTGGCGATCATCATCGCGGGCGCACCGAGCCTCCAGGCCGGGATCGACCAGGTCCAGGCAGGGGAGGGCACGCCCGACGGCGTCATCCTCACCTCCGACGCGTTCGCCACCGTGTTCCCCTGGTTCCCCGTGGTGCTCGCGATCGCCGTGGCACTGTTCGCCTACTCCACGCTCATCACGTGGTCCTACTACGGGCTCAAGTCCTGGGAATTCCTGTTCGGCCGCGGCAGGACCTCGGAACTCATCTTCAAGGTCATCTTCCTGTTCTTCACCGTCGCCGGTTGCGTGCTGACCTTCAGCCAGGTCATCAGCTTCGCCGACGCCGCCCTGTTCGTCTGCGGCTTCGTGAACCTGCTGGGCGTCTACCTGCTCCTGCCCGTCATCAAGCGGGAGATGAAGGAGTACCTCGCCGACCGCAAGAGCGGCAAGCTCCTCCTCCTCGGGGTGGAGAAGGACGAGCTGCAGGCCGAGAAGTAACGCGCGGTCACTCCAGGACTGCCCCTCCCGGATCTCCGGTGGGGGCAGTCCCGTGTCCGGGGAGGGACGGCGGCAGGGTGTTCCCGCCCCTCCCTTCACGCGGTGAGTGTCCGGGGCGCGGCCTAGACTTGGAGCATCATGGACATGCTCTTCGATCCCTACGTCTCCCAGCCCACGCCCGCCGAGAAGAAGCGTGCCCGGGACGCGGCGATGGCGACGGCGTCCGGAGCGGTCGATCCCGCCACGGAGCACGTGCCCTCCCGCGCCGGCGCGGACGAGCACCGGGCCAGGGAGCTCCTGCTGGGGCTGAACCCCCAGCAGGAGGAAGCGGTGAAGCACGGCGGATCGCCGCTGCTCATCGTCGCCGGCGCCGGGTCGGGCAAGACCCGCGTGTTGAGCCACCGCATCGCGTACCTGCTGGCCACCGGCCGATCCCACCCAGGGCAGATCCTCGCCATCACCTTCACGAACAAGGCCGCCGCCGAGATGCGGGAGCGCATCGAGGGCCTGATCGGGGACGTCGCGAAGCGGATGTGGATCTCCACGTTCCACTCCTCCTGCGTGCGCATCCTCCGCCGTGAGGCGGCCTCCGTGGGCCTCAACTCCAACTTCTCCATCTACGACTCCGCCGACACGCTGCGCCTCATCACGCTCGTGGCGAAGGGGCTGGACCTCGACCCCAAGAAGTTCGCGCCCAAGGCCATCCAGCACAAGATCAGCGCCCTCAAGAACGAACTCATCGACGAGGAGACGTTCGCCTCGGACGCCAGCCCGTCCGACCCGTTCGAGCAGGCCGTCGCCGAGGTCTACTCGGGCTACGCCCAGCGCATGCGCCAGGCCAACGCCATGGACTTCGACGACCTGATCGCCCAGACCGTCTACATGTTCCGGGCCTTCCCCGGCGTGGCCGACTACTACCGGCGGCGCTTCCGCCACGTCCTCGTCGACGAGTACCAGGACACCAACCACGCACAGTACGCCCTGGTCCGGGAGATCGTCGGCGTGCCCGGTGAATCCTCCGAGGACCCCGCGGAGCTGACCGTCGTCGGCGACTCCGACCAGTCCATCTACGCGTTCCGCGGTGCCGACGTCCGGAACATCGTCGAGTTCGAGAACGACTACCCGAGCGCCCGCACCATCCTGCTGGAGCAGAACTACCGCTCCACCCAGAACATCCTCACCGCCGCGAACGCGGTCATCTCCCGGAACCCGGACCGGCCGGAGAAGAGGCTGTGGACGGCCGAGGGCAGCGGCGAGAAGATCGTCGGCTACGTGGGTGAGAACGAGCACGAGGAGGCCCGGTTCATCGCCGAGGAGATCGACCGCCTCCAGGACGAGGACGACATCCGTCCAGGGGACGTCGCGATCTTCTACCGCACCAACGCCCAGTCGCGCTCCGTCGAGGAGATCCTGCTGCGCGTCGGTCTGCCCTACAAGGTGGTCGGCGGGACGCGCTTCTACGAGCGCAAGGAGATCAAGGACGCGCTGGCGTACCTGCGCGTCCTCGTGAATCAGGACGACGTCGTCAATCTCCGCCGCATCCTCAACGAACCCAAGCGCGGCATCGGCGACCGCGCCGAGTACGCCGTCGCGTCCCTGGGCGAACGCGAGCGGATCAGCTTCATGGAGGCCCTGCGGCGGGCCGACCAGGCGCCCGGCATGGCCACGCGCTCCGTCAACGCGGTGGCCGGCTTCGTGAAGCTCATCGACGACCTCGCCGAGGTCGCGAGCGGCTCGGGCGCCTCGGCGGCCCTCGAGGCCGTCCTGGAGCAGACCGGGTACCTGGAACAGCTGCGCACCAGCAACGACCCCCAGGACGAGTCGCGCGTGGAGAACCTCGCCGAGCTCGTCGCCGTCGTCCGCGAGTTCGAGCGGGACAACCCCGAGGGGACGCTCGGCGATTTCCTGGAGCAGGTGGCCCTCGTGGCCGACGCCGACCAGATCCCGGACGCCCCCGACGGCTCCGCCGCCGACGTGCAGCGCGCCGTCGAGGAGGCCCGGCGCCAGGGTGTCGTGACGCTCATGACGCTGCACACCGCCAAGGGCCTCGAATTCCCCGTCGTGTTCCTCACCGGCATGGAGCAGGGCATCTTCCCGCACCAGCGTTCCGCCACCGACCCGAAGGAACTCGCCGAGGAGCGGCGCCTGGCCTACGTGGGCCTGACCCGCGCGCGGCAGCGGCTGTACATCACGCGCTCCGAGGTCCGGAGCATGTGGGGGCAGAGCCAGTACAACCCGGCGAGCCAGTTCGTCAGCGAGATCCCCGAGGAGCTCATCCACTGGAAGCGCGAGGGCGCGGCGAAACCCGCCTGGACGTCCGGTGGGAGCATCAGCGGCCCGCGGTTCAGCGGATCCTACTGGGGTGCGAGCGGCGGCGGTTTCACCGGGGGCACCCCCGCGCCGTCGAAGACCGTGGGTCGCGTGCAGCCCCAGAAGGAAGTCGTGTCGGTCGCCGTCGGCGACCACGTGAACCACGCGAGCTTCGGCAACGGCACTGTCCTGTCCGTCGAGGGGGCGGGGGACAAGACCGTCGCCAAGGTCCGGTTCGACGTCGGGGAGAAGCGGCTGCTGCTGCGTTACGCGCCGCTCACCAAGGTGGCCTGACCCGCTCCGGCCCCTGGCGGAGGCGCCCTCCGGATGCCTGCCGGGCGGGCCCGCAGTTCTACAAAACATAGAACTGTGGCCTTACTCACGAAACCGATAGTCTGGGGAGGGCCTCGGGCCCGAGGGGCTACAGTTCCCTCTTGTAAACCTACTTCGACGTAGAAGGACTTTGGCTAAGTGGACCTGTTCGAATATCAGGCGCGCGATCTCTTCGAGGCACACGGGGTTCCCGTGCTGGCCGGTATCGTGGCGCACACCCCGGAAGAAGCTAGGGCAGCAGCCGAGAAGATCGGCGGCGTCGTCGTGGTCAAGGCTCAGGTCAAGGTCGGCGGCCGCGGGAAGGCCGGCGGCGTCAAGGTCGCCAAGACCCCCGACGAGGCGTACTCCTATGCGTCGGACATCCTCGGGATGGACATCAAGGGGCACACGGTCCACACGGTGATGATCGCGCAGGGCGCCGACATCGCCGAGGAGTACTACTTCTCCGTGCTGCTCGACCGCTCCAACCGCAACTACCTGGCCATGTGCTCGGTGGAGGGCGGTATGGACATCGAGCAGCTCGCCGTCGAACGCCCCGACGCCCTGGCGCGCATCGCCGTGGACCCGGGCACCGGCATCGACCAGGCCAAGGCCGAGGAGATCGTCGAGGCCGCGGGCTTCGCGCCCGAACTCCGGGAGGGCGTCGTCGGCACCATCCTCAAGCTGTGGGACGTCTTCGTGAAGGAGGATGCCACGCTCGTCGAGGTCAACCCGCTCGTGAAGACCGGCAGCGGCGACATCCTCGCCCTGGACGGCAAGGTCACCATCGACGAGAACGCCGGGTTCCGGCACGCCGACCACGCCGCGCTCGAGGACAAGGACGCAGCGGACCCCCTCGAGGCCAAGGCGAAGGAGCACGACCTCAACTACGTCAAGCTCGACGGCCAGGTCGGCATCATCGGCAACGGTGCGGGGCTGGTCATGTCCACCCTCGACGTCGTCGCCTACGCCGGTGAGGCGCACGGCGGCGTGCTGCCCGCCAACTTCCTCGACATCGGAGGCGGAGCGTCCGCCGAGATCATGGCTGCGGGCCTCGACGTCATCCTCAACGACAGCCAGGTCAAGAGTGTCTTCGTGAACGTCTTCGGCGGCATCACCGCGTGCGACGCCGTGGCCAACGGCATCGTGAAGGCCCTCGAGATCCTCGGCGACGAGGCCAACAAGCCCCTCGTGGTGCGCCTGGACGGCAACAACGTCGAGGAGGGCCGCCGCATCCTCGCCGACGCCAACCACCCGCTGGTCACGCTCGCCGACACCATGGACGAAGGCGCCGACAAGGCCGCCGCGCTGGCCAACGGAAAGTAAGGGAACACCCGCATGTCTATCTACCTCAACAAGGACTCCAAGGTCATCGTCCAGGGCATCACGGGCGGCGAGGGCACCAAGCACACCGCCCTCATGCTGAAGGCCGGCACGCAGGTCGTCGGCGGCGTCAACGCCCGCAAGGCCGGCACCACGGTCACCCACGGCGACGTCACCCTCCCCGTGTACGGCACGGTCGAGGAAGCCATGAAGGAGACCGGCGCCGACGTGTCGATCGTCTTCGTCCCGCCGGCCTTCACCAAGGACGCCGTGGTCGAGGCCATCGAGGCCGGGATCGGCCTCGTCGTCGTCATCACCGAGGGTGTCCCCGTGCAGGATTCGGCCGCGTTCTGGGCCCTCGCCCAGTCGAAGGTCGACGCCGACGGCAAGCAGGTCACCCGCATCATCGGCCCCAATTGCCCTGGCATCATCACGCCCGGCGAGTCCCTCGTGGGCATCACCCCGGCGAACATCACGGGCAAGGGCGGTGTGGGCCTCGTCTCGAAATCCGGCACGCTGACCTACCAGATGATGTTCGAACTGCGCGACCTCGGCTTCTCCACGGCCATCGGCATCGGCGGCGACCCCGTCATCGGGACCACGCACATCGACGCCCTCGCGGCCTTCGAGGCGGACCCCGAGACGAAGGCCATCGTGATGATCGGTGAGATCGGCGGAGACGCGGAAGAGCGTGCGGCCGAGTTCATCAAGGCCAACGTCACCAAGCCCGTCGTCGGCTACGTCGCGGGCTTCACGGCCCCCGAAGGCAAGACCATGGGCCACGCCGGGGCGATCGTCTCCGGCTCGGCCGGCACCGCCCAGGCCAAGAAGGAGGCCCTCGAGGCTGCCGGCGTGAAGGTCGGCAAGACGCCGTCCGAGACCGCCAAGCTCCTCCGCGAGGTCTACGCGACGCTCTGATCCTCCGCGATCCGACAAGCCTCCCCCGCCTCTCGTGCGGGGGAGGCTTTCGCGTCTGCGGACGGCGCCATGCGGGCGCCGCCGGTGGCCGACGGTGGCGGCGACCGCGCACGCTCCAGCACCCCTCGGCACCCTCCGGCGGCCTCCGGCACCCCCCCGGCACCCTCCGGCGGCCTCCGCGGGGACGTGGCGTGGCACGGAGGGAATCCGGAGCTCCCGCAGCGATCCTCTTCGCCCGCCGGAACATGCCCGAGACCCGCGGGAGGACCTGGCGGAACCGGAGCACGAGGTCGAGGCGGCCGCCGACGGGAGTAGGGCCTCCCGGCACGCGGCTTGTAAGGTGACGGAAGGGGACAATCGATTGCGTCAAGCAAGCTTCTAGGAGACCATCATGCGCGCGACCATCATCCACGGGCCCGGCGACATCCGTGTCGAGGACCGGGACTACCCGAGCATCATCAGGCCGACCGACGCCGTCGTGAGGGTCACGGCGTCCTGCGTCTGCGGCTCCGACCTCTGGCCGTACCGCGGTGTCCGGCCCACCAAGGAACCCAAGGCGATCGGCCACGAGTTCGTCGGCGTCGTGGAGTCCGTGGGCGACGACGTCCGTGACGTCGCGGTGGGCGACTTCGTGATCGCACCGTTCGTGGACAGCTGCGGCACCTGCCCGCAGTGCCTCAACGGCGTGACCGTGGCGTGCGACCACCTGACCGGCTGGGGCAGCACCGACGAGCACGGCGACTTCGTGCAGGGCGGGCAGGGCGAAGCCGTGCGCGTCCCGCAGGCCGACGGCACCCTGCGGAAGGTCGACGGCGTGACCGAGCCCGACGCCGCCCTGACGGCCAGCCTGCTGACCCTCTCCGACGTCATGTCGACGGGCCACCACGCCGCTGTGTCGGCGAACGTCGGTCCGGGCAGCACCGTCGTCGTCGTCGGTGACGGCGCCGTCGGCCTGTGCGGGGTCCTCGCGGCCAAGCGGCTGGGTGCCGAGCGCATCATCGCGATGTCCCGCCACGCCGACCGCCAGGCGCTGGCCCGCGAGTTCGGCGCCACGGACATCGTCGCCGAGCGCGGCGACGAGGGCGTGGAGAAAGTGCGCGAACTGCTCGGGGGAGTCCTCGCCGACTCCGTCCTCGAATGCGTGGGCACGAAGGAATCGATGGACCAGGCGCTGCGCAGCACGCGCCCCGGCGGGCACCTGGGCTTCGTGGGCGTCCCGGCGGGCGGACCCGAGTTGCCCATCGGCATGCTCTTCGCGAAGAACATCACCGTGGGCGGCGGCATGGCACCGGCACACACCTACATCCCGGAACTGCTGAAGGACGTCCTCGACGGCACGATCAACCCGGGCCGCGTCTTCGACGTCGAGATGCCCCTCGAGGACGCCGCCGAGGCATACAGGGCCATGGACGAGCGGCGCGCCATCAAGGTGCTCCTGAAGCCCTGACCGCACGAACGTCCGACCCGAAGGGCCCCTCCTCGTGGGGGCCCTCCGTCGTCGGGCCCGTCCGGCGGGCGGACAGGGTGCGGAGCGGGCAGAATGAGGGTATGACGACGACGCCCGGCACGGATTCCGCCTACCTCATCTCCAGGGAACGCCTGATCGCGGCGCCCGCCGACCGCATCTTCGAGGTCCTCGCGACACCCGCCCTGCACAGCGTCATCGACGGGTCCGGGACGGTCCGCGGCGAGCAGCCCAACGGACCGGCCCGGCTGTCGCTGGGTGCGAAGTTCGGGATGGACATGAAGATGGGGCCGTCCTACAGGATCCTCAACCGCGTGGTCGAATTCGAGGAGGGCCGCCGGATCGCCTGGCGGCACTTCTCCGCCCATGTCTGGCGCTACACGCTCGAACCCCGGGACGGCGGGACGCTCGTCCGCGAGGAGTGGGACGGGCGCGCCGTGCGGTGGCGGTTCGTGTTCAGGCTCACCGGCTTCACGCGCCGGCACCCGGCGAGCATCGAGGCGACGCTCGGGAAGCTCGAGGACTACGTCCTGCAGCAGCGCGACCCCGCCTAGGCCGCTCCGACCGAGGCGGGCGCCGCTCCCCGGTCACGGGGTGCGGAGCTCCTCGGGGTGGACGACGATGTCCACCAGGGCACCGTTGCGCCACACCGTCATCTCCATGCGGCGGCCGATCGCCGTCTCGACCATGAGCCGTTGGATGCCCGTCGCGCTGCGGACAGGGGAGTGGTCGAGGGACACGACGACGTCTCCGGCCCGTGCCCCTGCACCCGCGGCCGGGCTGCCGGCGACGACGGAGGCCACCTGCATCCCGGTGCGCGATCCGACCCGGGCGGCGAGTTCGGGGGTGAGGGTGATCTGGGCTCCGACCACCCCCAGCCACGCGCGCCGCACGCGGCCCCTGGTGATGAGCGCGTCGATGATCTCCCGCGTGATCGGGTTGATGGGCACCGCCAGTCCCAGGCCGATCCCGGCGACGGCGGTGTTGACGCCGACCATGCGCCCTGCGCTGTCGGCGAGCACGCCGCCGCTGTTGCCGGGGTTCAGGATCGCGTCGGTCTGGATCACCTCGTCCACGACGCGCCCGGACAGTGTGGGCAGTGACCTGCCGAGCGCGGACACGATCCCCGCGGTGACGCTGCCGGCCAGGCCGAGCGGGTTGCCGAGGGCGACCACGAGCTGCCCGACACGGAGCCCGGTGGCATCCCCCCACGGCACGGGCGGGGGCGTGCCGCCCTCCGCCGCGAGGACGGCGAGGTCCGAGAGCGGGTCGCTGCCGACGATGCGCGCGGGGAGGACCGACCCGTCACCGAACGCGACCTCGGTGTGCCGGGCGCCGGCGACCACATGCGCGCTCGTCAGCAGGTGCCCCGCCGTGGAGATGACCGAGGCGCTGCCCGCACCGCCGCCGCGGGCGGTGCGCACGGACACCGCCGCCACCGACGGCAGCGTGGACTCGGCGATCCGCACGACCGCCGCAGAGTACGCGTCGAGAGCCTCGTGCTCGTCCATACGGACCATTGGAGCACCGCCGAGGTCGGCGGGGAACGGCGTTCGCGGAGGGCGCACGCACGCGCCGTCCTGCCGCGGCACCGGGCGGGAGCCCGGGGATCAGGCCACGGACGTGCCGAACAGCAGGCCGAGCCCGTAGGTGACGGCGGCAGCGCCGAGACCGATGCCGAGCTGGCGGAGGGCCAGCCGCAGCGGTGACGCACCGGACAGGAGGGCGACGACGGCCCCGGTCGCCATCAGCGCCAGCCCCACGAGGACGCAGGAGACGACGACGGCGAGGACGCCGCTGAGCCCGACCAGGTACGGCAGGACCGGGATGATCGCTCCGGAAGCGAAGAAGCAGAAGCTCGAGGCGGCGGCCCCGAGACCGGTGCCCACCGTCTCGTGCTCGTCCACGGCGTCGTCCGCGGCGGGCTGCAGTGAGAAGCTCGGATCGCAGTCGCACCCGAACAGGCCGAGGCGCTCCGCCGCGCGGTGCTCCGCGGCCGCGGGCGTCATGCCCCTGGCCCGGTACACCAGCACCAGCTCGTTGGCCGCGATGTCGAGTTCCTTCGCCGCCGTCAGGGTGATCTGCGTGGGGCGCGTCGCGGACAGGAGTTCCCGCTGGGACCGGACGGACACGTACTCGCCCGCACCCATCGACAGGGCGCCCGCCAGCAGGCCGGCCATCCCGCTGAACAGGATGAAGGACGTCGAGACGCCGGTCGCCCCGATGCCCATGACCAGGGCGAGGTTGCTGACCAGGCCGTCGTTCGCGCCGAACACGGCGGCGCGGAAGTTGCCGGAGAGCCGGTTGCGGCCGCGGGTCGCGAGTCCGCGCACGACTTCCTCGTGGATCTGCTCGTCGGCGGCCATCGCGCTCGTGGCCGAGGGGTCCGCCGCGTAGGGGGAGCGGCCCTCGGCCCGCTGTGCGAGGGCCAGGACGAAGACGGAACCGAAGCGCCGTGCGAGCACGCCCAGGAAGCGGTTGCGGAGGGACGGCCGCAGGGGCCGTCCGGCGTCGTCGCCGAGGAGCGCCAGCCAGTGGGCCTCGTGGCGGCCCTCGGCGTCGGCGAGGCCGAGGAGGATCTCGCGTTCCTCTCCGGTCCTGCGCCGGGCGAGGTCACGGTAGGTGGCGGCCTCGGCGCGTTCGTCGGCCAGGTACTGGCGCCACCGCTTGATGTCGTCGCGGGACGGGGGCCGTCCGGCGTCGTCCGGGACGTCGTTCTCGGGGTTGTTCACGGTTTGCTCCGGGTGCTCGGGGCATGTGCGCACTCCGATCCGAAGCGGGGCGCTCCGGCCGGGGACACAGATGCGTCGTATCGGCCGAAGGTCTCGCTCGCCGGTTCCACCGGTGGACTGCCGGGCGCCGATGGCGCCAGTATGTCGACAGGCCGCGCACCTCGAGGTGCGGAGCTACTCCCCTTCGACCGACAATGTTACCGGATGTGCGGCATGCGTAGCCGTCGGGTCCCTCCGCGCCACCGGCAGGGTCCTGTACCGGAATGCCCCGGGTGCGCGATACAGTCGGACGGATAACAGAAAGCAGGCTTATGGATTTGGCAGCCCGCCCCTGGGTCGCGAGCTATGCTCCCGGCGTGCCCGGCACGTTCAGCGTGCCCGAGGGCACGCTGTCCGATCTCCTCGATGCGTCGGTGCTGGCCCACGGCGCGGGCGCTGCCCTCGAGTTCTTCGGCGCGACGACGACGTACCGGGAGCTGGGCGACGCGGTGGCCCGGGCCGCGGCGGGCCTGCGGTCCCTCGGGGTCGGGCCGGGGGACCGGGTGGCCCTCGTCCTGCCGAACTGCCCCCAGCACATCGTGGCCTTCTACGCCGTCCTCCGCCTCGGTGCGATCGTGGTCGAGCACAACCCGCTCTACACGGACCGCGAGCTGCGACACCAGTTCGAGGACCACGGCGCCACGGTGGCCATCGCCTGGGACCGGGTGGTGCCGCGCGTGCAGCGGCTGCCCGCCGACATCCCCGTCACCACCGTGGTGTCCGTGGACCTCATCGGGGCGATGCCGGCGTCGCGCCGCCTCGCGCTGCGGCTCCCCGTGCGTCGCGCCCGCGAGGCGAGGGCGGCGCTCACGACCGGCGAGAAGCCGACCGGTCCCCGGAAGGTCGTCGCCTGGCGGGACCTGCTCCACCACCGCCCGCTGCCCGACCGGCACCCGCGGCCGTCGGCCCAGGACACCGCGGTGCTCCAGTACACCAGCGGCACCACGGGCGTCCCCAAGGGCGCCGTCCTCACGCACCGGAACCTGCTGGCGAACGCGGCGCAGGGGCGCGCCTGGGTGCCGGGCCTCGACGTCGGCCGCGAGACGGTCTACGCCGTCCTGCCCATGTTCCACGCGTACGGGCTCACGCTGTGCGTGACCTTCGCGGTGAGCATCGGTGCGAAGCTCGTCCTCTTCCCGCGCTTCGACGTCGGGCTCGTGCTCGACGCGGTCAGGAAGAGCCCGCCCACGTTCCTGCCGGCGGTGCCCCCGATCTACGACCGGCTCGCGGCCGGCGCGGCCGAGCGCGGCGTGGACCTCGGCAGCATCCGGTTCGCGATCTCCGGAGCCATGAACCTCCCGCAGGCCACCGTGGAGACCTGGGAGGCCGCCACGGGCGGCTACCTCATCGAGGGTTACGGGCTCACGGAGACGTCCCCCGTCTCGGCGGGCAACCCGATCGGGCCCACGCGGCGCCCCGGCACCATCGGCGTCCCGTTCCCCGGCACGGACGTCCGGATCGTCGACCCGGAGGACCCGGACCGCGACCGCGCCCCGGGCGAGGCCGGTGAGCTGCTCCTGAAGGGGCCGCAGGTGTTCCAGGGCTACTGGCGGCGGCCGGACGAGACCGAGGACGCCCTGCTCGACGGCGGCTGGTTCAGGACGGGCGACATCGTGACGATGGACGGCGACGGCTTCCTGACGATCGTGGACCGCATCAAGGAACTCATCATCACCGGCGGGTTCAACGTCTCCCCGAGCGAGGTGGAGGGCGTGCTGCGCGCGCACCCGGGCGTCGCCGACGTCGCCGTGGTGGGACTCCCGCGGGACGGCGGCGGCGAGGACGTCGCAGCGGCCGTCATCCTCGCGCCGGGGGCCGTCCTCGACGTCGAGGGCCTCCGGTCCTCCTGTCGCGGCGCGCTCGCCGCCTACAAGGTTCCACGCATCATCGTGCAGGTGGAGGACCTGCCCCGATCGCTGATCGGCAAGGTCCTCCGCCGCGAGGTGCGCTCCCAACTGATCAACGATGGCCATCGGGCCGAAGGAAAAGGTGACGGTCGATGACCCAGTCAGAAGATAAGCGGGCAGCGATGCCCACACCGGGGGGCCCCTGGCGGGACAGCCTCGGCAACGCCAGCATCAGGGCGGCACAGGTCCTCCTGGTCCTGGTGCTGGCCGTCGTGGCGGTGTACGCGCTGATCCAGGTGCGGCTCGTGGTGATCCCGATGCTGCTGGCGCTCATCCTGGCCGCCGCGATCGGGCCGTTCGTGCTCTTCCTGCGACGGAAGGGCTGGGGTGCGTCCACGGCCACCACGGTGTCCTTCCTGCTGCTCCTGCTCGTCTTCGGCGGGCTCATCACGGGCATCGTGTTCGCCGTCGTAGGACAGGCCGGAGAGCTCGCCACCAGCGCGACGAAGGGCTTCGACCAGCTCTACGCCTTCGCGAAGAACGGTCCCATCCCCATCGACGACGCGCAGATCCAGCAGGCACGGGACGCGGCGGTCGACTTCGCGACCAGCAGTACCGCCGGTGCCGGTGCCATCTCGGGCCTCAGCGCGGCCGGCAACTTCATCGCCGGGGCCCTGCTCATGGTCGTCATCCTCTTCTTCTTCCTCAAGGACGGCGAGAAGATCTGGGCCTTCATGCTGCGCGCGTTCAAGGGCAAGCGCCTCGTGAAGGCCCGCCGGGTCGGCTACAGCAGCATGGCCGTCCTCGGTGGCTACGTGCGCGGTACGGCCATCGTGGCCCTCGTCGACTCCGTGTTCATCGGCATCGCCCTCGTGGTCCTCGGGGTGCCGCTGGCGCTGCCGCTGGCCGCGATCGTCTTCGTCGGCGCATTCATCCCGCTGGTCGGTGCGACGCTGGCCGGTGTTCTCGCGGCCCTGATCGCGCTCGTCGCCAACGGGCCGTTCGTGGCGCTGATGGTCATCATCGTGGTGATCGTGGTCAACCAGCTCGAGGGCAACTTCCTGCAGCCCGTGGTCATGGGACGCACACTCCAGGTGCACGCGCTCGTGATCCTGCTGGCCCTGACCGCCGGGACCATCCTGGCCGGGATCATCGGCGCCATCCTCTCCGTCCCCGTCGCAGCCGTCGGGTGGGCCGCCATCAAGGCGTGGAACCAGGAGAAGGACGACGAGATCACCGAGGCCGAGGTCGACGAGGCCGAGAAACTGACGGCCCTGGACGAGACCGGGCACGGGCTCAGCTCGACGCCCAAGGAGGAGCAGGCCGCCAAGGTGGCACAGGCGGGCATAGCAGTCGACGACGCCGACGAGCGCCCCGGCACGCAGGAGCGCAGGGTCGAGGGGCACGACGACGACGATCGCGACGACAGCGTCGGCAGCACCCTCGACGGCGCGCGCGCCCTCGACGGCTCCCGCTCGACGGGGACCACGGGCCGGCACGGCTCGTCACCCGCAGGGCACTGACGGTTCCACCGACCGGTTCTCCCCCCTGGACGCGCGAAGGGCTCCCGGCATCTGCCGGGAGCCCTTCGCGCGTTCGACCGTCAGCGCACCGCGACGTCGTCGGGCACCTGGCCGGCGACCCGCCTGTCCCAGGCGGCCATGACGGCGGGGTCGGTCGCCCTGGTGGCCAGCGACACCGCCACGTACACGATCGCGGACACCGCCAGGCCGAAGTAGATCGGCTCGTTGGCGTAGATGCCGTCGTACTGGTTCTCCGCGGTGATCTCGAGGTAGGCCATGACGCCCAGGGTGACGAGCGTTCCCGCCGCCATGGAGGCCCCGGCGCCGATCCCGTTCCCTCGGCGCCAGACGAGGCCGCCGAGGATCGAGACGAGGAGCCCACCGACGAGGATGTCGTATGCGATGGTCAGGGCGGCCACGACGTCCTGCACGACCACGGCGAGGGCGATCGTCACGAGGCCGAGGCCGAGGACCCACCAGCGGCTGGAGGCGACGTCGTGCTCCGACGTCGCAGGCCCGGTACCGCCCGTGCCGTCCGTGCGCGCTTCGCGGCCCGTGCCGAGCCGGCCCGCCACGAACGGCACGACGTCGGTGCGCGCCACGGTGGCGGCGGCGATCAGCGCGCCGGACGCCGTCGACATCATCGCGGCGACGGCTGCGGCGAGGACGAGCCCGCCGACGCCGATCGGCAGGACGTTCAGGGCGACGTCCGCGTACACGTCGTCCCGCGATTCGACGCCGGGCAGGATGACGCTCGCGCTCATGCCGATCACGGCGCCCGCGACGCCGTAGAGGATGCAGTAGACGCCGGCGGCCGAGCCGCCCCACCGGGCGATCCCGGGCGTCCGCGACGTGAAGACGCGCTGCCAGATGTCCTGCCCGATCAGCAGGCCGAGCGTGTAGACCACGAAGTAGGTGATGATGCTCTGCGCGCCGATGCCCGTGATGCTGAAGAACTCGTCTCCGGCGCGCTCGGCGATGCCGTCGAAGCCACCGGCCGCGGCCAGGGAGAAGGGCAGCATGAGGGCGAAGACGCCGATGGTCTTGATGACGAACTGGGCCATGTCGGCCAGGGTGATGGACCACATGCCGCCCACCGTCGAGTAGACGAGGACGATGGCCCCGCCGACGGCGATCGACAGTGCGCGGTCCCAGCCGAAGAGCACCACGAAGATCGTGGCGTAGGCGCCCGTCGACGTGGCGCAGAGCATGAGCGTGTAGGCGAGCATGACGATCCCGGACACCCTCGTGGCGCGGTGCCCGTACCGCAGCGTGAGCATCTGCGAGACGGTGTAGATCTTCAGCTTCTGGATGGTGGGGGCGAAGAGGAGGCTGAGCAGCAGGACGCCGGTGCCGATGGCCACCACGAGCCACATGCCCGAGATGCCGTACGTGTAGCCCAGGCCCACCCCGCCCACCGTGGAGGCGCCACCCAGGACGACGGCCGCCATGGTGCCGGTGTAGAGGAGGGGGCCGAGGCGCCGACCGGCCACGAGGTAGTCGCTGGCGTTGCGGGTGCGGGACTTCCCCCACCAGCCGAAACCGAGCATGGCGGCGAGATAGGCCACCACGATGGCGATGTTGAGTGCTTGCATGGATGAGTCCTTCGGAGCGCACGAGCGGGTGCCCTGAGGGCAACTATTGTTGCCCTGTAAGCTACTCGTGACGCGGCTCACGCGCCAATCGGATACGTCGGCAGGCCCCGTCCCGCAGGGGGAGAATACCCGGGACTGCCGGAGGAGAGGACACGCATGAAGGCCCTGCCCGTCGAGCCCACCAACGCGCCGGTGGCCATCGGATCCCGCATCCGCGCCGCACGGCAGGCCCAGCGGATGACCATCGAGCAGGTCGCCGATTCCACCGGCCTGACGAAGGGCTTCCTGAGCCGGGTGGAACGCGACCTGACGTCGCCGTCCGTCGCCTCGCTGGTGACACTGTGCCAGGTCCTGTCGATCTCCATCGGGGACCTGTTCCTGGTGCCGGAGACCCACCTCACGCGGCTCGCGGAGGCACCCCGGGTGAGCCTCGGCGGGCAGGGCATCAACGAACGGCTCCTGACGGCGCGCTCGGAGCGCCGGCTGCAGGTGATCCGCGCCGTCGTCGAACCCCATGGCAGGGGTGAGGACGAGCTCTACTCGGTGGACTGCGAGGTGGAGACGCTGCACGTGGTCGAGGGACGCTTCGTGCTGATCTTCCCGAACGACCGCTACGACCTCGGTGCCGGCGACACCGTCACCTTCCCGGGCCGGGAGCCCCACACGTGGCTGAACCCGGACGGCAGGCAGGCCGTGGTGCTGTGGACGCTCGTCCCGGCGGCTTCCGGGAAGTGACGCCCGCGGGCCTCAGCCCACGTGCACCCAGGGGCGTTTCGTCACGTCCGGTTCCGCGGCACGCAGCACCTCACGTGTGACCGGGGCGATCTCGCCCTCGCCGGTGAACAGGAACCTGAACAGGTTGGCCACCGGGTCGCCCTCCGTCCAGCGGAAGTAGACGTGCGGCATGAGCCCGGTGATGTCGCGGATGTGCAGCATCACGGCCGCGATGGTGTTGGGGACGTTGGAGCTGTGGACCTCGAGGATGCGGTACCCGTGCCGGACCACACCGCGCACGCGCAGCTCCGTCTCGAAGTCGGACGAGTCGTCCACGGTCACCTCGATGAACAGGGGCCGGGAGGTGGTGGGGATGTGCGAGACCGCGCAGGCATGCTGGAGCTTGTGGCGGTAGGCGGCGCTGCTCAGCCGCTTCGGCTCGTGGGCGATGAGCAGGATGTCGCCGTCGTCCTGCGCGCCGACGAAGGAGAGCGCGGCCTCGTCCATCCGGATGCTCGTGGCGCGGAGCTCGAAGGCCCGCCGCGAACGGGAGATGAACGAGATCACGATGATGCCGAGGATGAAGCAGGCGGCGATCTTCAGCCCCTCGGGGCGCTCGATGATGTTGACCGCCGTCGTCAGCACGAAGACAACCGCGGCGATGCCGAAGCCGATGGTCCGCCGGCGCTGTTGCCTGCGCCGCGCCGACAGCGTCACTGCGACGGAGGCGGACGTGATGAGGGCGAGGACACCGGTGGCGTACGCGCCGCCCTGCGCCTCGACGTCGGCCTCGAAGAAGAAGGTGACGAGGATGGCGATCACGGTGATGACCAGGACGAGCGGGCGCACGGCCTTCGCCCACTCGGGCGCCATGCCGTAGCGCGGCAGGTAGCGGGGCACGAGGTTGAGCAGGCCGGTCATGGCGGACGCCCCGGCGAACCAGAGGATGCCGATGGTCGAGATGTCGTAGGCCGTGCCGAAACCGTCGCCGAGGTACTGGTGGGCGAGGTAGGCGAGCGCCCGACCGTTGGCGGGACCGTCCTCCTCGAAGGCGGCGGCGGGTATGAGCAGGGTGGTCACGAAGCTGGAGGTGACCAGGAAGCCGCTCATGATGAGCGCGGCCGAGGTGAGGAGCTTGTGCGCGCCGGCGATCCGGCCCACCGGATTCTCCTCGGTGTCGTCGGGTCCGCCCTGGATCTGCGGCATCACGACGACGCCGGTCTCGAAGCCGGACAGCCCCAACGCGAGGCGGGGGAAGATCAGCACGGCCAGCCCGACCATCACCAGGGGGTTGCCGTGCTGGGTGTTCAGCGCCGACCACCAGGAGCCCACGAGCCCGCCCTGCTCCACGACCTGGGCCAGCCCGACGACGATCACGCACAGGTTGAGCAGCAGGAAGACGGCGACGAGGCCGACGGCGATGCCGATCGCCTCGGTGAAGCCGCGCAGGAAGACGCCGGACAGCGCACCGAGGAACAGCACGGTGATGAGGATCTGCTGACCCTCGAGCCAGGAGGGGGCGAAGGGGTTCTCGATGAGATGGGCGCTCGCATCGGCGGCCGACAGCGTCATGGTGATGAGGAAGCTCGTCGCGGCGAACCCGAGCAGGACCAGCACGAAGACCTTCCCCCGCCACTTCGGCAGGAGCTTCTCGAGCATCGCGATGGACCCCTCGCCCCGGGGGCTCTCCGACGCCACCCGCTTGTACACCGGGAGCGCGGCGAAGAGCGTCACGACCACCAGCACGAGGGTGGCCAGGGGGGACAGCACGCCGGCGGCGGCCGCGGCGATCGCCGGCTGGTAGCCCAGGGTGGAGAAGTAGTCGACGCCGGTCAGGCACATCACCTTCCACCACGACTGGGCGCGCTCCTCCTCGGGCTGGTGGGAGGCGGGCTGGCTGGATGCGTTCAGCAGCCAGCGCTCGATGCGCTGTCGTGCCTGGGCCGCTGCCGGGGGCTGCGGACGGGCGCGTACGGAAGTGTTCACGGAATCACCGTAGGACCCCGGAACCGGCCGTCCGCCCGTCTTTACGCATCCTTAACGGGAGGCGTCCATGTGAGACGAGACCCCGCATCCTTGACCGGGCTGCACCGCCCCAATAGCCTGATACAAAACCTTTGATGCATATTGGGCAACTTCCCGAGGGGCCCGGATCGGATGGACATCGTGGAAGAACTGCGCGTCACGGGAGGGGGCCACCTCGGCCCCATCGACTCCTCCCGCATTCCCCGCTACGCAGGGGCCGCCACCTTCGCCCGCCTGCCGCGCCTGGACCAGGTGGACCGCACGGACATCGCCGTCGTCGGCGTCCCCTTCGACTCCGGGGTGTCCTACCGGCCCGGGGCCCGCTTCGGTGGCAACCACATCCGAGAGGCCTCGCGCCTGCTGCGGCCGTACAACCCCGCGCTCGACGTCTCGCCGTTCGAGCGCGTGCAGGTGGCCGACGCCGGGGACATGGCCGTCAACCCGTTCAACATCAACGAGGCCATCGAGACGGTGCAGCAGAACGCGCTGGACCTCACCGCGGACGGCGCGCGCCTGGTCACGCTCGGCGGCGACCACACCATCGCCCTGCCCCTCCTGCGTGCGGCGGCGGAGCGGGCGGGCTCGCCCGTGGCCATGCTGCACTTCGACGCCCACCTCGACACCTGGGACACCTACTTCGGCGCCGAGTACACGCACGGCACCCCGTTCCGGCGCGCGGTCGAGGAGGGCATCCTCGACACCGAGGCGATCTCCCACGTCGGCACGCGCGGACCGCTCTACGGCGTCCGGGACCTGGAGGACGACCGCCGCTTCGGCTTCGGGATCGTGACCTCCTCCGACGTCTACCGGCAGGGCGTCGATGAGATCGTCGACAAGCTGCGGCAGCGCATCGGCAACCGGCCGCTCTACGTCTCGGTGGACATCGACGTCCTCGATCCGGCGCACGCGCCCGGCACGGGGACGCCCGAGGCCGGCGGCATCACCAGTCGCGAACTGCTCGAGATCCTCCGCGGCCTGCGCGGGCTCGACCTGGTCGGCGCGGACGTCGTCGAGGTGGCCCCCGCCTACGACCACGCCGAGCTCACGGGTGTCGCGGCGTCCCACGTCGCCTACGACCTCGTGACCCTCATGGCCGACACCCTCACCCCGACCCCCGAGGAGCAGTAGATGGACATCACCGCCGGCGCCGCCTGGGCACCCCCCGCCCCCGTCACCAGCCAGCGCAACGGCGGCGACCTGGTGGTCGAGACGCTCTCGGCCCTGGGCGCGACGACCGTGTTCGGGATCCCCGGCCAGCACGCGCTCGGCCTCTTCGACGCGCTGTCCCGCTCCGACCTCCGCTTCGTCTCCTCCCGCGTGGAGAACAACTCGGCCTTCGCCGCCGACGGATTCTCGCGGGCGACCGGCGACGTCGGCGTCCTGTTCCTGTCCACCGGCCCCGGAGCACTGACGTCCCTCGCCGGCCTGCAGGAGGCGTACGCCACCGGCGTGCCCATGGTGGTCGTGGCCAGCCAGATCCCGCTCGAGGGGCTCGGTGCGCGGCGCAAGGGCATGCTGCACCAGCTGGACGACCAGAAGGCCTCGGCGGCGAACGTCACGAAGAGCCAGCGGCTGATCCAGCACGCCTCCGGCATCCCCTCCGCCATCCAGGACGCCTGGACCGAGGCCGTGTCCTCTCCCCAGGGGCCCGTCTGGATCGAGGTGCCCCAGAACGTGCTGCTGGATCCCGTGATGGTCCCGCAGGTGGAGGACGCCCTCGCGGAGCCCTTCGACAACCCGCCGCGGATCGAACTGGTCCGCGAGGCCGTCGCCTGGCTGAGGGACTCGAAGCGGCCGGCGATCGTGGCAGGCGGCGGTGCGCGCCGTGGCCGGGCCGAGCAGTGGCTGCTCTCCCTCGCCGAGAAGCTCGGCGCACCGGTGGTCTGCTCGCCGGGCGGTAACGGCGCCTTCCCCTGGAACCACGAGCTCTCCCTCCAGTCCTGGGTCGAGGACCGCTACGTGACGGAAGTCCTCGAGGACGCCGACGTCCTGCTGGTCATCGGTTCGTCCCTCGGCGAGGTGACGTCCAACTACTTCACGATGGAGCCGCGCGGGCGCATCATCCAGATCGACGCCGAACCGCGCGTGCTCGAATCCAACCGGCCGGCTCTCGGCATCCGCGCCGACGCCGGGCAGGCACTCGCCGCCCTCGATGCCGCGCTCGAGCCGCTCGGCCGCGACCGGCTGCCCGGTTACGACGCCGCCGCGCTCGTCGCGGAGACCCTCGGACGGGTGAGTGCGCGCCTCGACGCACAGGACCTCGGCAAGGAACGCGCGTTCATGCAGGACATCCGGGACGCCGTCCCGGCCGGCATGCAGACCTTCTGGGACATGACGATCTCGGCGTACTGGGCGTGGAGCTGCTGGGACGCCCGCGAGGGCCAGTTCCACTCGGCCCAGGGCGCCGGCGGCCTCGGCTTCGGCTTCCCCGGTGCGATCGGCGGATCCGTCGGGCTGGAATCGCACGGCCTGCCCGCCCGCGTCCTCGCCGTATCCGGGGACGGCTCCGCGATGTACTCCATCGCCGAGCTCGCCACCGCCCGTCAGCATGACATCCCGGTCACCTGGCTGATCGTCGACGACGGCGGCTACGGCATCCTCCGCGAGTACATGGAGGGCGCGTTCGGCCAGGCCACGGCGACGGAACTCGCCCGGCCCGACTTCGTGGCGCTCGCCGAGTCCTTCGGGGTGCCCGCACGGCGGGTGGCGCCCGAGGACATCGGCGACGCGCTGCGCGAGAGCCTCGCGGCGGAGGGGCCCAACGTCGTCGTCGTGGAGACCCTCGTGCGCCTGTTCGCCCCCACCCACCTCGATCAGTAGGGTCGCGGCGGGCCTATACCCGATCCCGCGCGTGGTGTCGGACCGGTGGCCGTCGTCGCCCTTCTTGCTTTCGAGGGACCCGTCCGTCGAAGCTTGGAGGGTACGACCAGCAGGGCCCCGATCCTACAGATGAGGTGCGCACCGTGACCGTCGTCGGTTTCCACTGTTCCCACGAACAACTGGGTCCCCGGGCACTCCTCGATCTGGTCAGGGAGGCGGAGTCGGCCGGTTTCGGGGCCGCGATGTGCTCGGACCACCTGACACCCTGGAGCGAGCGGCAGGGCGAATCGGGGTACGCGTGGTCGTGGCTGGGATCGGCGCTCGAAGCCACGGCGCTGCCCTTCGGCGTCGTGACGGCACCCGGGCAGCGCTACCACCCGGTGATCACGGCCCAGGCCATCGCGACCCTCGAACTCCTGTACCCGGGCAGGTTCTGGGCCGCACTGGGGAGCGGGCAGGCCCTGAACGAGCACATCACGGGGGACAGGTGGCCGACGAAGCCGGAGCGCAAAGCCCGGTTGAGGGAAGCCATCGACGTCATCAGGGCGCTGCTGGCGGGGGAGGAGGTCACCCATCAGGGCCTGATCACCGTGGACCGCGCGAGAGTGTGGTCCGTGCCGGACACCCCGCCGCCCCTGATCGGTGCCGCGGTCACGCGGGAGACCGCGGCGTGGACGGCCTCCTGGGCCGACGGGCTCATCACCATCCTGCAGCCCCTCGAGGAGCTCTCTGCGGTGATCGGCGCGTACCGGGACGCGGGCGGCGTCGGTGACGTCATCATCCAGTCGCAGGTCAGTGTCGCTCCCACCCGCGACGAGGCCCTGCGTGTGGCGCACGACCAGTGGCGCACGAACGTCTTCCCGTCCCCGCTGTCCTGGGACCTCCCGACCGTGCAGCACTTCGACCAGGCGGCCGAGCACGTCTCCCCGGAAGCCGTCGCGGAATCCGTGTTCGTCACGGACGACCACGCCGCACTCGGCGGGCTCCTCGCCGACATCGCAGCCCGCGGAGCGGACCGCATCTTTCTGCACAACGTCGGGAAGGACCAGGGCCATTTCCTGTCCGTCATGGCCGAGCACGTGCTCCCCCAGTTGGCGGCCGACGACGGTCGGCGACGCCCGTGACCTGCTGACCGTCGCCTTCACCGCGAGCGCGTCGCGTCCGATGCCGCCTTCCCTTTTCCTCCATCGGGTGAGAGTGTCGGAAGGATCGCTCGACCACGTACATCGAGGAAGGAACCCCATGGCATTCAGCAAGGGCGACAAGGTCACCTGGAACACGCCGCAGGGCACGACCGAGGGAAAGGTCGTGGAGAAGCACGAGAAGGAATTCAGCTTCGCCGACCAGAAGTTCAAGGCGTCGAAGGACGAGCCCTACTACACCGTGGAGAGCGCGAAGTCGGGCAAGCAGGCCGCGCACAAGGAGAGCGCGCTGTCCAAGAAGTAGCTACGACAGCGGGTCATGGCCCCAGTTCATCAGGGAGTACCGCCACTTCGAGGTCCCGATGTCCTCCTTGGAGGGCTTCTGCGCGAGATGGCGGTGGACGTAGCCCACGACCTTCCGCATGTGCTCCACGTCCTCGCCCGTGAGGTCGTCCCGCCGGGTGCGCAGGATGCCGATGATCCGCCTGCCGGACCGGTGGCCCACGGACTCACCGCCGTCCGGCTCCTTCTGGCCCACCGACCGGGATTCCTCGGTGTCGAGCCACGCCTCCAGCCGGGAGGGGCTCATGTTCACCGCGTCCTTCCACTGGGTCCATACCTCGTCGAGGTCGTGCTGGTTCTCCGCCATGGCTGGCCCTTCCTAGCAGTTCCGGTGGGAAAATGCACACCCCGGTCGGATCCCGGGGGGCGCTATGGCTTAATCCTAAGCATGCTGATAGATGTAGTGATACGTCGATCCACCCTCGAAGGAGCTTTACATCATGGCAGGAAATCTTTTGGCACGATCCGCTCACGATCTCGGCGCGGCAGCCTGGTTCGGTGGCACCCTGATGGGCGCCGTCGGGCTCAACGGAGCCACCGGCAAGGCGAAGGACCCCAAGGAGCGCACGCGCCTCTCCGCGCTCGGCTGGGCGAAGTGGACCCCGGTCCAGATCGCGGCCTTCGCCGCGCACGCCGCCGGGGGCGTCGGCCTGATCCTCGGCAACAAGGGTCGCGTCGCGGCTCAGGATTCCGTCGGGTCCAACACCGTCTGGAAGTCCGTGGTGACGGTGGTCGGCATGGCCCTCTCGCTGTACTCGGGCATGCTCGGCAAGAAGGTCGGCGAACTCGCCGAGCAGGGCAGCGCCGGCGCGACCGAGCCCCGTCCCGGAGCCAGCGACGAACTGGCCAAGGCACAGTCCCAGCTCAAGATCACCCAGTGGCTCCTGCCGCTCGTCAGCGGCATCGTCGTGGTCATGGGTGCGAAGCAGGGCGAGATGCAGCGCCCCGAGAACGTCAAGAAGGGCCTGCTCCGCAAGTAGTCCCGCAGCGACAGGACCCCGCAGCGACCCCCGACGCCCCTGGCGTCCGGCGGTACGCTCGCGGGGTCCTGTCGTTCGACCCACAGCCCGACGGGCTACTGCATCGTGAACGCGCGGGCCACGGTGTCATGCACGGCGCGGTTGCTGATCAGCGCCCGGAGGACCGCATTACGGGGGCGCAGGATCGGACCGGGCAGGGGGCGCCCCAACGCCATGTTGATGGACGCCTTGCGCCGGGCCAGTGCGGCCTGCGCCCGGCGGTCCCGCTCGTAGCGCGCGAGCCGCACCGCGACGTCCTGGCCGTCCCGCAGCGACGCCGCGATGATGGGAACCAGCTCGACGGCGTCGAGCCAGCCCAGGTTCATGCCCTGCCCGCCGATGGGGGACACCTCGTGGGCGGCATCCCCGATCAGCACGGTCCGCCCCGCGACCAGGCGCCCGGCCAGGCGGGACCGCACCTCGAAGGCGCTCAGCATCGAGTTGGTCCCGGGGTCCACGCCGATCCCCGTCCGCTCCCGGACGAGGTGCGTGAGGCCCGCCGCCGTAGGACGCTCCACCGGGCAGCCGACCCGTACCACCCAGCGTCGGATGCCGCCGGGCAGCGGGAAGGACTCGACGATGCCGCCGGTCTCCAGGTACAGGACGGCGTCGTCGCCGTCGCCCGTGCTGTCGAGGAAGTCGCCCATGACATAGCAGTCCGGATACCGGCGGGAGGGCGCGCGGATCCCGGCCTCGTCACGGATGGAGCTGCGGGCCCCGTCCGCCGCGACGACCAGCCTCGCCCGGAGGACGGCGTCCTCGCCCTGCGCCCGCGTGACGGCGAGGACGTGGTCCCCGGCGTCGCGCGTGGTGACGACGGCGACGCCCCGGCGCAGCGTACCCGGGAACGCGCCCTCGAGGCGGCGTTCCAGGATCTCCTCGGTGACGGCCTGCGGTACCGCGAGCACGTACTTCTCGGCGCCCGGGAGTGCGGAGAAGGAGATGGTGCCCACGTCCCTGCCCGCGCTCCGGGCGATGCCGTCGCGGATCCGCACCCCGGACGCGCGCAGCTCGTCGGCGACCCCGGCGGCTTCGAGCGCTCGCAGGGCCGGCGGGTGGATGCCGATGGCCCTGGAGTGGCTGCTGCGTTCGGTGCGGCGTTCGAGGACGACGGCGTCGAGCCCCGCCTGCCGGAGCAGCAGGGCCGTGTAGAGGCCCACGGGCCCGCCGCCCACCACGATCACGTCATGCATCGCAGCCTCCCCCCGCGGCCCGGTCGAGGACGAGCAGGTTGATGAACGGCACGGCCGTGCGGACCGTCCACGGCCCGCGTCCGGCCACCGTCGCCCGCAGCTCCGCCGGCGTGTAGCTGCGCCTGATGGAGGTCAGGCCGTCCTGGCGGATGTAGGAACCGGGTAGCGGGAGGGTGCCCACCGAGAACAGGGCGTACCCGAGCGGGTGCCGCGCGATATCGCTGTGCACCGCGACCGAGCGCGTGAGGCGTTCGGAGTCGTCGAGCAGGCCGTCGAACGCGCCCTGGTCGAGGTGGTGCAGCACGTGGTTGGAGACCACGGCGTCGAACACCGCCCCCTCGGCCACGAGTTCCGAGCTCAGGGCCCGGCGGAAGGAGAGGCCGGGCAGCGGGGGCCGCGAGGTGGCGAAGGCGTGGGCGCGCTCGTCGGGGTCGATGGCGGTCACCTCGAGGGGGAAGCCGTCACGGCGAGCCCACCGGGCCAGCGCGCGGGGCACATCGCCGCCACCCGCGCCGATGTCCAGCAGCGTGTTGGTGCGGTCCCGGGAGAACGCCGGGCGGAGCAGCGAGGTGTAGGTGCGGCGCCACCCGGAGACGGCGGCGTTGACCACCCCGAACTGGGCGTACGTGCGGTCGAGCTTCGCCGGGTCGCAATCGGGCCGGTCCATCTCCTCGATGGCGTGCGCATCGCGGAGGGCGAGGAATCCCCGACCGCTCATGCGCCCGCTTCGGTGAGGATGGGCACCAGGTCGGCCGGCACGCCGTCGTCCGGGCCGCTCACGGGAACGGCGTCCGCCGCCCTCGCCGCCGGTGTCGCCGGTGTCGCCGCTGTCGGTCCGGCGCCGATCCTGGTCAGCAGCGCCGTCTCCACCGTGAGTCCCGGGCCGAACGCCATGGAGCAGATCCGGTTGTTCCCGTCCGAGGCCGGCTGCTCGAGGATGTGCTTCAGGACGAACATGACCGTCGCGCTGCTCATGTTCCCGTAGTCGCGGAGCGTCTCGCGCGCGGGGGCGAGCTGGTCGCGGGTCAGGCCGAGCTTGGCCTCGACCTTGTCCAGGATGCTGCGTCCGCCAGGGTGGATCGCCCAGTGCTCGATCTCCGCGTAGTCGAGTCCCTGCAGCGACGCGTCACGGGCGAGCAGGGGTTCGAGGGCCCCGATGATGTGCTCGTCGATGATGTGGGGGACGTACGTCCCGAGGACCATCTCGAAGCCCTCGTCGCCGATGTTCCACGCCATGGCCTCCTCGCCGACCGGGGTCAGTACCGTCTCGAAGTGGTCGAGGGTCAGGGCGGGACCGGTGAGGGGGAGCTCCCTCGCGGAGACGATCGCCGCCGCGGCACCGTCCGCGAACAGCGACGAGCCGACGATGGTGTCCGGGTTGTTGGAGGACCGGACGTGGAGCGAGCACAGTTCGGCGGCGATCACGAGGACGACGGCGTCGGGATCGGCATCGCAGAAGGCCTTGGCCGCCCGGAGTGCCGGGAAGGCCGCGTAGCAGCCCATGAAGCCCAGATGATAGCGCTGCACGGATGGTTCGAGGTCGAGGGCCCGCACCACCTTGTAGTCGGGGCCCGGGGCGTAGAAGCCCGTGCAGGAAGCCGTGACGACGTGCGTGACGTCCGCCGCCTCGATGCCCTGCGCAGCCTCCAGGGCCCTGCGGCCCGCCTCGACGAAGAGTTTCGTGCCCTCCTCGGCGTAGACCTCATTGCGGGTCTTGGTACTCGGCGTCAGGATCCGCAGCTCCCTCTGGTCGAAGAACACGGGGTCCTCGGACGCGGACTCCAGCGTGAGCTCGCTGATGGCCGTGTAGCGCGTCTCGATGCCCGAGGAGTCGAACGCCGCTCCGACGAGGCGCCGGCCGAGGCGCGTGAGTCCCGGTTGCGCGGCGAAGACGTCGCGGACCTGGGGTTGCACCATGATCGTGTCGGGTACGGCGGTTTCGAGGGACCTCAGGATCACAGTCATATGTCCATTACTAGAGGACTGACGCCGCAAATACAATGACAGTAGGCTTAGTATCCACCCTCCCGCCGGCACAAGGAGCATCATGTCCAACGAACCGTCAGGCACCCTCGACCAGGACGACCCACGGGGCCCCGCCGTCGACGCCTCGACCGAACTGCAGGAGTACCCGGGGTTCACGGAGCGGATGGATCCCCGCCCGGACCACGGCGAGGACAGCTACACCGGGCACGGGCGCCTCAGTGGCCGGCGCGCCTTCATCACCGGCGGCGACTCCGGCATCGGCCGGGCCGTGGCGCTGGCCTTCGCGCGGGAAGGGGCCGACGTCGCCATCGGGTACCTCCCCGAGGAGGAGGAGGACGGCGCCAGCTGCCTCGAGCTCATCCGGGCCGAGGGGCGGACGGCGCTCGCCGTACCGGGCGATCTCCGGGACGAGGCCTATTCCGCCGACGCCATCCGCCGGGTGGTGGACGGCCTCGGAGGCCTGGACATCCTCGTCAACAACGCGGGCTTCCACATCGCGCAGCCGAACGGCCTGCCCGACGTCGACGCCGACCAGCTCCGGCGCACCTTCGAGACCAATGTCTACGGCACGATCTGGCTCACGCAGGCCGCCCTGCCGCACCTCACCGCCGGGGCCTCGATCATCAACACCACGTCCGTGCAGGGGTACCACCCCTCGACGAGCCTCATGGACTACGCCGCGACCAAGGCGGCGCTCAACAACCTGACGTTCAGCCTGGCCGAACTGCTGGGGGAGCGCGGCATCCGTGTCAACGCCGTCGCGCCCGGCCCTGTCTGGACGCCCCTGCAGCCCGCGACGACCACCAGCGAGAAGCTGGAGTCCTTCGGCGAGGGCACGCCGCTCGGACGCATGGGGCAGCCGGCGGAACTGGCCGGCGCGTACGTCTTCCTCGCGTCGAACGACGCGCGCTACGTCTCCGGGGAGGTCCTCGGCGTCACCGGCGGCACGCCCCTCGCCTGAGTCCTGAACCGGCGACGGCGTGCCCAACGGCGATTGCGGCGGCCCCTGGACCAAGCCGGCGCCGGGTGGTGAACGAAGAACAGGCATCAGCGCCGGACGCCGCCCGGCACCCGGACGACACCGATGGGCTCACCGTGAAACTCCTGACCGCACTCCCGCGCCGTTCCGGCTCCGCGCTGTTCGCCGTCGTGCTCACCTCGTCCCTGGCGCTGGCCGGGTGCGGGGCGGCCGAGGAGAACCCGCTGGGGGTCAACACCGCGGACGGCGGGGGGCCGGCGACCGCAGCGGTCGCAGGACCGGACAGCAGGACGGCGGATCCGGTGGGCAGCGACCTCGGCGAGGATCCCCTGAACGTGGGGGCCGACGGGGCGGAACTGTGCGGCGTCCAGCCCAGGGACAGCCGCCTGCAGTACACCGTCATGCTGCACAACCCCACCCTCGAGACCTTCACCTTCGGGGACATGGCGCTCGGCAACCCGCAGGGCCTCGACATCCTCTCCGCCAAGGTGCAGACGGCGAACCGCGAGGGGCACCACCACGAGGGAGCCGCGACGACGAGCGCCCACGGGGGACACACCGCCACGCCCACGCCGACGACGCCGGCCGAGCCCATCGGTCCGCCCGTGCCGGCGGAGGGGTACCGCTTCCAGCCGGACGCGCACATCAACATCATCGTCACGGTGGAGCTCGCCGAGGGCGTCACCCACGGCAGTGCCGACAACATCCTCGTGTCGTTCTCGTCCCCGGACCGTGGCTACTCCGTGGCCCACAACCTGAAGATCGACGTCGACGCCACGTCCTGCAGCTGATCCGCAGGAGCAGGTCGACGCACAGGAGCCCCCGTCGGAATGACGGGGGCTCCTGTGGTCTCGTGCAGTCCGGGCGGCAGGCGCGCTACGCGCTACCGGGTCCGGGAGGCTCCTGGACTAGGCCGGGAGCTGCAGGACGTGACCGGTGAAGATCAGGTCGGCGTGGACGACGGTGTCGGCGTTCGCCGCGTACAGTGCCTGCCAGCCGCCGACGACGCCGAGCTTGCCGGCGATGGAGCTGAGGGTGTCACCGGACTGGATGGTGTAGGTCTCGCCGCTCAGTGCCACGGGGGCGGCGGCGGGAGCCTCGGCGACGACCGGGGCCTGGACGACGGGCGCCTGGACCGGGGCCTGGACGACGGGGGCCTGGACCTGGACCGGGGCCTGGGCGACGGGCGCCTGGACCGGGGCCTGGACGACGGGGGCCTGGACCTGGACCGGAGCCGCGGCTTCCTGGAACTGAACAGCGCCACCTGGGGTCGCGGCGCTGTTCAGGCCGAGCTTCTGGGAGCAGGCAGGCCATGCGCCCCAGCCCTGACCGGCGAGGACCTTCTCTGCGATAGCAATCTGCTGCGCGCGGCTTGCATCCACTGGGTTGCCCTCGCCCCCATAAGCCTCCCACGTGCTCGGGAGGAACTGGAATGCTCCGAAGTACGTACCAGTGGGATCGACAGCTCGGTTGTTGTTGGTGCTCTCGCACTGTGCCAGTGCATCCCAGTCGCTGGCGGGGGCGGCGTTCGCCGCACCCGCTGCTGCGCCGAGGCCGAGGCCGGTGAGTGCTACTGCTGCAAGTCCGCGACGCGCGCCGGTGCTGAATTTGTTAGTGTTCATGGGGTTACGATGCTCCGAAAGGCCACCCGCACTAGGTCCGTCCCCGGACTTCTTCGCGCCGCTGCTCACCCTGACGATATAGAGGTCATGGTTCGGCAGCCGCCGGTTGAGCAACGAGCGGTGGAGGGCGGCGCCGGGCATTCATGACTGCTCGCTGAGCGGCAGCCTTCTCGCTTCCCCTGACGGGGAACTACCCCTACCGTAGAGTATTTTCGTTTCGTTGCCAAATCGGTACTGAACTGTGATTGACTTCGCACAGAATCGGGAATTTCCGCTGGACCTGTCGCGATTTCTCTGGCAGACTCGCCCGCTGCGGGTGAGGCACGCACGCGAAAGAGGCCCGGAACGGGGTCCGGGCCTCTTCCTGTGCCGCTCGGGCGGGTGACACCGTGATCAGGCGGCGACCATCCCGTGCGGATCGAGGACGTACTTCGTCGCGGCTCCGGCATCGAACTCCTCGTAACCGCGGGGGGCGTCCTCCAGCCCGATCGGCTTCGCGTTGACGGCCTTGGCGATCTGCACCCGATCGTGCAGGATCGCCATCATCAGGCCGCGGTTGTACTTCATCACCGGACACTGACCGGTGGTGAAGGACAGCGACTTCGCCCAGCCGGTGCCGAGGCTGATCGACAGGGACCCGACCTTCGCGGCCTCGTCGATGCCCCCCGGGTCACCGGTGACGTACAGGCCCGGGATGCCCAGGGCGCCGCCGGCGGCCGTCACCTGCATCAGCGAGTTGAGCACCGTGGCCGGCGCCTCGGTCGCTGCGCCGCTTCCGTGGCCACGGGCCTCGAAGCCCACGGCGTCGACGCCGCAGTCGACCTCCGGTACGCCCAGCAACTGCTCGATCTGGTCGCGCGGGTCACCCTTGGAGACGTCCACGGTCTCGCAGCCGAAGCTCCGCGCCTGCGCCAGGCGGTCCGCGTTGAGGTCACCCACGATGACGACGGCGGCACCCAGCAGCTGCGCGGAGGCGGCGGCGGCGAGGCCCACGGGGCCGGCGCCGGCGATGTAGACCGTCGACCCCACGCCCACGCCCGCCGTGACGGCACCGTGGTAGCCGGTGGGGAAGATGTCCGACAGCATGGTCAGATCCAGGATCTTCGCCAGGGCCTGGTCCCGGTCCGGGAACTTCAGCAGGTTCCAGTCCGCATACGGCACCAGGACGTACTCGGCCTGGCCACCCACCCAGCCGCCCATGTCCACGTAGCCGTAGGCGGCTCCGGGCCGGGCGGGATTGACGTTCAGGCAGATGCCCGTCTTGCGTTCCTTGCAGTTCCTGCAGCGCCCGCAGGCGATGTTGAAGGGGACCGAGCAGATGTCCCCCTTCTTGATGAACTCGACGTCGCGCCCCACCTCCACGACCTCCCCGGTGATCTCGTGCCCGAGCACGAGGTCCGCCGGCGCCGTCGTGCGTCCGCGGACCATGTGCTGGTCCGAGCCGCAGATGTTGGTGGTGACGGTCTTGAGGATCACGCCGTGGTGGAGGGCCCGGCCCACGTTGGCCGGGTTCACCCCCGGCCCGTCCTTCAGCTCGAAGGTGGGGTAGTCGGTGTCGATGACCTCGACCTTCCCTGGTCCCTTGTACGCAACAGCTCTGTTACCGCTCATGGAACTTCCTCTCATGACACATTGGTCGCGCCGGTTCTCGTCAGCGCTGGACCCGGCGGACACGAGGCGCGGGTGGGCGCCGCCTGCTCACCGGTAGCGCCGAACGTACACCGCCGGAGGTCGCATCGACGTTGCATGGTGGGCGGCGGGATCAGGGGCCGGGCCTTGTGCCGCCGGTCGGGGTGGGGGAGGGTGGGGGGATGACCGGGACCGCCCTGATCACCGGAGCGACGTCGGGCATCGGCGCGGAGTTCGCGCGCCAGCTCGCCTCCCGCGGATGCGCGCTGGTGCTGGTGGCACGAGCCCCGGGTCCGCTGGAGGAGGCCGCGGCAGCGCTCCGCGCCCAGGGTGTCGGGGTCGAGACGATCGCCGCCGACCTGCTCGACGACGACGGCCTCGCGCGCGTGCTGGACCGCCTGCGGGTCGTCGACGGCCGGGCGCCGGTCACGGTGCTCGTCAACAACGCCGGCCACGGGCTGGTCCGGCCGTTCGCCGACAACGCCCTCGACGACGAGATCGGGCACCTCCGGATCCACGTCGAGGTGCCCCTCGCCCTCGCCCACGCGGCCCTGCAGTCGATGCGGCCACGTCGCAGCGGGACGATCATCACCGTGGCGAGTGTCGCCGGTTTCACCCCGAGGGGCACCTACGGTGCCGCGAAGGCGGCCATGATCAGCTTCAGCCGCTGGGCGAACCTGGCCTACGGTCGTGAGGGGATCCGGGTGACGGCCGTCTGCCCGGGCTTCGTCCGCACCGACTTCCACCGGCGCATGGGAGTGGACACGTCCACCGTCCCCGCCGCCCTGTGGCTCGATACCGGTCTCGTGGTGCGGGACGCCCTGCGCGACACCGCGGCCGGCAAGGCCGTCTCCATCCCCAGCCTCCGTTACAAGGCCCTGGTGGCGCTGGCGCGGGTCGCGCCGTCGTCCCTCGTGGCCCGCCTGGCGGCACGCGGCCGCTGAGCCGCGTCAGTGCCCTGCGGCGTCGCCGTCCCAGGTGTCGTGCCCCGTGGCCGCATCCTCGGGACGGCGTCCGCCTGCGCCGTCGTCGCCGCCCCCGCGGGCGTCGCCCTCGAACGCGGGAGGCACGGCGCCGGCGGCATGGATCCCCTGCTCGTCCCTGATGCTCGCGGCGTGATGGTGCGTCGCCCCGGCGGACGGTTCGAGGACCTCCTCGCGCCGGTCCGGGGCCGGTCGTCCGTCGTCGCGTCCCGCGGGGGAGTGCCCGTGCACCCGGGGTCCGCCGTCCGGGATTCCTGCGCTGCTCGACTCGCTCATCGTGCTCCTCCTCGCGCCCCTGTGCGGGCATCGGTGCCGCTCGACGCCGCCGATCAGGGGTTCCGATCGCGCCGTGTCAGAGGCGGTAAGTATGCTTATGATAAGGGACCGCAGGTCCCGGGAGTTGCCCTTACAAGGAGGTAAGACAATGGCTGGATACTTCAAGCTGGTGGACGCCCACGACGACGGTTTCCGCGTGAAACTGACCGCTCCGGATGGATCTCTCGTGGCAGTGTCCACCTACTACGCATCGAAGGAAGAGGCGGTCGCGGGGATCGAGCTCATCCGCGAGATCGCCGGCACCGGTCCCGTCGTGGACCACAGCCGCGTCGAGTCCCCCGAGCAGGCCGCATTCCTGTTCGGACTGCAGGCCGGCCCGGGGACCGGCGCTGTCCACCACGAGGCCTGACACGGGCGGCGTCGGCCGCACCAGAGGCGTTCGGGGACACGGTGTACGACTGTATACAGTGTCCCCGGTCGTGGAATAGGATGAAGCTATTCCACAACCTCTCTGAAGGGAGCCAACGTCATGTCGACCGCGGACTCATTCGGCGCGAAGGGCGTTCTCGACGTCGCAGGCGCCAACTACGAAATTTTCCGGCTCAGCGCCGTCGAAGGCGCCGAGAACCTCCCGTTCAGCCTCAAGGTGCTGCTGGAGAACCTCCTCCGCACGGAGGACGGCGCCAACATCACGGCCGACCACGTCCGCGCCCTCGCGGAGTGGGACGCCGCGGCGGAGCCCAGCACGGAGATCCAGTTCACGCCCGCGCGCGTGATCATGCAGGACTTCACGGGCGTGCCCTGCGTCGTCGACCTCGCAACGATGCGCGAGGCCGTCGCGGATCTCGGTGGAGACCCCAAGCGCGTCAACCCGCTCGCACCCGCCGAGATGGTCATCGACCACTCCGTCCAGATCGACGTGTTCGGCAACGCCGGCGCCCTCGAGCGGAACATGGAGATCGAATACCAGCGCAACGGGGAGCGCTACCAGTTCCTCCGCTGGGGACAGACCGCGTTCGACGACTTCAAGGTCGTCCCGCCGGGCATGGGCATCGTGCACCAGGTCAACCTCGAGTACCTCGCCCGCACCGTCATGACCCGCGAGGTCGACGGCGTGCTCCGCGCGTATCCCGACACGTGCGTCGGGACCGACTCGCACACCACCATGGTCAACGGCCTCGGCGTGCTCGGGTGGGGCGTCGGCGGCATCGAAGCGGAAGCGGCGATGCTCGGCCAGCCCGTCTCCATGCTCATCCCGCGCGTCGTCGGCTTCAAGCTCACCGGCGAAATCCCCGCCGGCGCCACCGCCACCGACGTCGTCCTCACCATCACGCAGATCCTGCGCACGCACGGCGTCGTCGGCAAGTTCGTCGAGTTCTACGGCGAGGGCGTCGCGTCCGTGCCCCTCGCCAACCGCGCGACGATCGGCAACATGAGCCCCGAGTTCGGCTCCACCGCCGCCATGTTCCCGATCGACGACGTCACGCTCGACTACCTGCGCCTCACGGGCCGCCCCGCCGAGAACGTGGAGCTGGTCGAGGCGTACGCCAAGGAACAGGGCCTCTGGCACGATCCCTCCCGCGAGATCCGCTTCTCCGAGTACCTCGAACTGGACCTCTCTACCGTGGTCCCCTCGATCGCCGGACCGAAGCGCCCGCAGGACCGCGTGGAGCTCACCAAGGCCAAGGCCCAGTTCCGCGAGGACCTGCGCAACTACTCGGACGACCCGGACCTGACCTTCGCGCCGGGGGGCACGGTGGACGAGGCCTCCCAGGAGAGCTTCCCCGCCTCCGACGCCCCGAGCTTCACGCCCGGCACGACGTCGACGGTCACCGACGAGAACGCCGCACCACGCGAGACGGTCGACGCCGGCACGAACGGCTCCACCCGCCCGTCGAAGAAGGTCGGTGTGTCCATGAAGGACGGCCGCGAGTTCGAGCTGGACCACGGCGCCGTGAGCATCGCGTCCATCACGTCCTGCACCAACACGTCCAACCCGTCCGTCATGCTCGCCGCCGCCGTCCTCGCACGCAACGCCGTCGAGAAGGGCCTCGTGTCCAAGCCGTGGGTCAAGACCTCCATGGCCCCGGGCTCCAAGGTCGTCACCGACTACTACGAGAAGTCGGGCCTGATCCCGTACCTGGAGAAGCTCGGCTTCTTCACGGTCGGCTACGGCTGCGCCACCTGCATCGGCAACTCCGGCCCGCTGGAGGACGAGATCTCGCAGGCCATCCAGGACAACGACCTCGCGGTCACCGCCGTCCTGTCCGGCAACCGCAACTTCGAGGGCCGCATCAACCCGGACGTGAAGATGAACTACCTGGCGTCGCCGCCGCTGGTGGTCGCCTACGCACTGGCCGGCACCATGGACTTCGACTTCGACACCGAGCCCCTCGGCCAGGACGAGGCAGGCGCCGACGTCTTCCTGAAGGACATCTGGCCCAACCCGGTCGAGGTCCAGCAGGTCATCGACGCCTCGATCGACGAGGAGATGTTCACCTCCAGCTACAGGACCATCTTCGAGGGCGACGAGCGCTGGCAGTCCCTGCCCACGCCCGACGGCGACACCTTCGCCTGGGATCCGGAGTCCACCTACGTGCGGAAGCCCCCGTACTTCGACGGCATGCAGCGGGAGGCGAGCCCGGTCGAGGACATCGCCGGCGCCCGCGTGCTGCTGAAGCTCGGCGATTCGGTCACCACCGACCACATCTCGCCTGCAGGGTCCTTCAAGTCGGACACCCCGGCCGGCCGGTACCTCACCGAGAAGGGCGTGCAGCGCAAGGACTTCAACTCCTACGGCTCGCGCCGTGGCAATCACGAGGTCATGATCCGCGGCACGTTCGCGAACATCCGCATCAAGAACCAGCTGCTCGACGGCGTCGAGGGCGGGTTCACGCGGGACTTCTCGCAGCCGGACGCGCCGCAGGCCGCCGTGTACGACGCCGCCGAGAACTACCGCGCGGCAGGCACGCCGCTCGTGGTCCTCGCCGGCAAGGAGTACGGCTCCGGCTCGTCCCGTGACTGGGCGGCCAAGGGCACCGCGCTGCTCGGCGTCAAGGCCGTCGTCGCCGAGAGCTACGAGCGCATCCACCGCTCCAACCTCATCGGGATGGGCGTCCTGCCGCTGCAGTACCCCGCGGGCCAGAACGCCGAGTCCCTCGGGCTCACGGGCACGGAGACGTTCGCGGTCAGCGGCGTCACCGAGCTCAACGAGGGCCGCACCCCCCGCACGGTGAAGGTCACCGCCACCCCGGCCGACGGCGGCTCGCCGATCGAGTTCGATGCGGTCCTCCGCATCGACACCCCGGGTGAGGCCGACTACTACCGCAACGGCGGCATCCTGCAGTACGTGCTGCGCCAGCTCGCGAGCTAGCGACCCGGGTCCCGGGCCGGGGGGAGGCCCCCCGGCCCGGGACCGTCCGCAGGGCCTGCCCTGCCCATCCGCCACGAGACCTCCGAGGAGGGCGCCATGACCGAGTCCGCGGAACTGTCGGCGCGCGTGGACGGCGACACGATCTTCCGCGTCCTCCGCAGCGAGATCCTCGCCGGTGTGCACCCGCCGGGAACGGCGCTGCGGGAAGTGGTGATCTCGGAACGGTTCGGGGTGTCCCGGACACCGGTCCGCGAGGCCCTCAGCCGGCTGCAGCACGAGCGCCTGCTCGAGCGGGCGGCGCGCGGCCTCCAGGTCCCGCAGATCGACGCGCAGGAGGTCATCCAGATCTACGACCTCCGCGTGATGCTCGAGGAGGAAGCCGCAGGCCAGGCCGCCCTCAACCGTGGCGCAGCCGACATCATGCGCCTCGAGGCGCTGCTGGAACGCGACCGCGCGGCCGTCGATCCCGACGACACCACCAAGGTCACCCACAACCTCGAGTTCCACACCTCGCTGTGGGCGTCGGCCCGCAACCCCATCCTCATGGACCTCCTGCAGCGGCTCTCCACCCACCTCATCCACACGCCGCGCTCCACGCTGTCGGTCGGGGACCGCTGGCAGGAGGTCCTCGTCGAGCACGAGGCGCTCATCAGCGCCATCACCGAACGGCGCAGCGACGACGCCCGGGCCATCGCGCGCCGGCACATGGAGACGGCCCGCACCATCCGCCTGCAGCTCCTGCGCACCACGGCGGCGGACTGACGGTGGTGCCCGACGGCGGCCCGCACCGCCTCCTGCTCGACGTCGACACGGGCATCGACGACGCCGTCGCCCTCCTGTACCTCCTCGGGACGCCGGACGTGGCGCTGGAGGCCGTCACCTGCACCGCGGGCAACGTCGGTGCGCGGCAGGTCGCCGAGAACACCCTCGCCCTGCTCGAGCTGTGCGGCCTCACCGGGGTGGAGGTCGCGATCGGCAGCGAGGTACCGCTGGAGATCCCCCTCGTCACCACGGAGGAGACGCACGGGGACCAGGGCGTCGGGTACGCCGTGCTGCCCCCGCCGCGCGGCGGCATCTCTGAGCGCCACGCCGTCGACGTCTGGGTCGGGGCCGTCCGGGACCACCCCGGCGAGGTCACCGGGATCGTCACGGGCCCGCTCACCAACCTCGCCCTCGCGCTCCGCGCCGAGCCGCGCCTGCCGATGCTCCTGAAGGGCCTCGTCATCATGGGCGGCGCGTTCAACCATCCGGGGAACACGACGCCGGTCGCCGAGTGGAACACGCACGTGGACCCGCATGCGGCCAAGGAGGTCTACGCGGCGTACGAGGGCCTGCCGTTCGGGAAGCTGCCCATCGTGTGCGCGCTGGAGACCACGGAGCGGATCGAGTGCACGCCCGCGCACGTCGACGCCCTGTCCCGTGCCGCCGGCGCCGGTCCCGAGATCCTCGACCCGGGGGAGCCCGAGGGGACGCGCAGCAGGAACGGCAATGCCGTCGTCGCCTGCGTGTCCGATGCCCTCCGCTTCTACATGGAGTTCCACCGGCTGTACGACCAGGGCTACGTGGCGCACCTCCACGACCTGTTCGCCGCGATGGTCGCGACGGGGGAGGCGGCCTTCGAGGATCGTCCGGCGACCGTGGACGTCGAGACGGAGTCCTCGCTGACGTTCGGGCAGACGGTCGCCGACGTCGCCGGCATGTGGAAGCGGGCACCGAACGCGCGGATCGTCACGGCCAACGACCCCGTGGCCGTGTTCGAGCTCATGGTGCGCCGGCTGTCCGACGTCGCCCGCCGGCACGGCTGAGGGCGGGCCCTGTTCCTGTCGCCCGGGTCTCCGGGTGCTTCCGTCCCGACACGCGCTGCGGCGGTGCGGGTCCGTGGGGCAGGTGCCCCGCGTCCGGGCGCCCGGCATGGTGGCGCGACCCCCGGTAGACTGGTGGGGCCGCGCGCTGCTGCGCGGCCGGCGCCGAGGTGACATGAGGTGCGTCCCGCCACCCCATCGCGCCCAAGGACTATCGTGAGTTCCTCCCTGACCCTCGCCACCGAGCCCGCCGCCCAGCGGCCGCGCCGGCTCCTGATCGGCCTCGGGGCCGCACTCATCGCGGCCACCTACGTGTTCCTCGTCGTCGTCCAGCCCGCCGAGATCGCCGGCGGGATGGGCAGCACGGCGTCGCTCGTCTCGCTCTTCGGCTTCCTCGGGGGCGGCGCGCTGCTGGTCGGGGGGATCCTCCCGATGCTCAGCACCGGTTCCCTCGTGGTCATGCCGCTGGGCATCGCCCTGAACATCGCGATCGGGCAGATCGCCGGTTCCCTGGGGATGCAGATCTATCTCGACGCCATCGGCACCGTGCTCGTCGCCGTCCTGGCCGGCCCCGCCGCGGGCGCCGCCACGGGTGCGATCAGCAACGCCATCTGGGGCCTCTTCAACCCGTTCGCGCTGCCCTTCGCGGCGGGGGCGGCCCTCATCGGGCTGCTCGCGGGCCTCGCCGCACGGTACGGCGCCTTCCGACGCGTGTACCTCGTGCCCGTCGCAGGGCTCGTCGTCGGGGCGGTGGGCGGACTCGTCGCGGCGCCGGTGGCCGTCTTCATGTTCGGCGCTGCCGGGACGTTCGGGACCAACGCGATCATCGCCGTCTTCCGCTCGATGGGGGACAAACTGCTGGTCGCCGCCACGAAGCAGGGCCTGCTGTCGGACTCGCTGGACAAGATCGTGGTGTTCGTCGTCGTCGCCCTCATCGTCTACGCACTGCCGCAGCGGGCCGTGCGCCGGTTCCCGTTCGCCCGCACGTACCGGGTGCTCGGCAACAGGACCGGCACCCCGGGAAGCAACCCGACCCGCGCCGCGGCCGGCACTTCCACCGCCACCGGTGAAGCCTCCACCCCCGGTGAAGCCTCCACCCCCGGCCGCGGGAACGACACCAGCGTCGCCTGAGCCATGCCCCGCCGCAGGATCTACAACCCCCTGACCGAACTGCTCGCCGCGGTCCTGCTGGTGGTGCTCGTCCTCGTGGTGGACCGCTGGGGTTTCTCCCTCGCCGTGCTGGTCCTCGTGGTGCTCCCTGCCGTGCTGCTGTCCGGCCGGCCCCGGCAGATCGGCCTGGCGATCACCGTCCTCGCGGGGCCCCTGCTCGTCTCCTCCCTGCTGCTGCACGGGCTCTTCTTCCCCGAGGGGACCACCGTCCTGGCCGACCTCGGCGTCGCCCGGGTGACAGCCGAGGGCCTGTCCTTCGCCGCCCTCATGGGGCTCCGCATGACCGTGTTCACCGCGGTGCTGCTCACGGCGGCGATGACGCTGGACATCCCCGACCTCCTCGCCACCATGACGCACCGCGGCTGGAACCGGAAGCTCGTCTTCGTCGTCGGATCCGCCGTCGGGCTTCTCCCGCACGTCGCGCAGCGCGCACGCCACATCACGCGGGCCCAGCAGGCCCGCGGGCTCATCGTGGGGCGCGGTCCGCTCTCCCGCGCGCGGGCCCTGCTGACCGTGCTCACGCCGCTCGTCATCGGGCTGCTCGTGGACGCCTCCGAGCGCACGCGCATGCTCGAAGCCCGCGGCTTCTCGTCCACCGGCCCGCGCACGAGCTACCTGCCGGACACCGACACGGCAGGCCAGCGTGCGGCACGCCGCGCCATGGTCGCCGTCGTCGGTGCGGCCTCCGCCGCCTGGCTCGTGATCGCGGCATGATCAGCCTCGACGGCACCGCCTTCGCCTACGACGACGGCACCCCGGTGCTCGCCGGGATCGCGCTCACCGTGCGCGCGGGGGACCATGTGGTCGTCGCAGGACCCTCCGGGTCCGGCAAGACGACCCTCGCCCGGCTGCTCGCCGGGCTGACCGGCGCCGATGCGGGCTCCACGTTCGCGGGCACCATCACGCTCGACGGCGAGACCGTGCGCTTCCGCGGAGAGCCCGAGGACCCGCGGATCGACCCCGCCGGGTGGAGCGCGAGGGTGGCGTACGTCGCGCAGGGCGCCTGGGGGCAGCTGTCCATGATGTCGTCGACGGTCGCCGAGGAGATCGCCTTCGGCCCTGCGAACCGGGGCGTGCCCGCCCGGGAGCTGCGGCAGGCCGTCGACGACGTCGCGGCCGCCCTGAAGCTGACACCGCTCCTGGCCCGTGATCCCCGACGGCTCTCCGGCGGGCAGCTCCAGCGCGTCATCATCGCTGCGGCGGTGATCCAGCGGCCCGCGATCCTCGTCCTCGACGAGCCGTTCCAGGGGCTCGACGACGACGCCGCCCAGGATGTCTCCGCGGCCCTCGAGGCGCTCCGGAGGACCGGCACCGGGGTGGTGGTCACTGCACCGCTGCTCCCGAGGGAGGCACCGGAGGGCGCGCGCGTCCTGGCCCTGGCCGACGGCCGTCGCGTGTTCGACGGATCGCTGGTCGAGGCCCGGGCGGCCGGACTGCGTCGCTTCGGCATCGGCACGGCGGGGGACCCCCTCCGGTCGGCCGGCCACGCTGTGCCGCGCCCCGTCGATCCCTCGGGGCCCGAGCTCGTCGCGGTACGGGGCCTCGTCCTCCACTACCCGCGGGAGCCCGGCACCACGGCTCCCGCGGGGCTGGCCGGCATCGACCTGTCCGTCCGGGCGGGGGAGGTGGTCGCCGTGCGCGGGCCCAACGGGTCCGGCAAGTCCACCCTGCTGCAGCACCTGAACGGGCTGCACCGGGCGGAGCGCGGCTCGGTGACGTCGGGGGGCGTGCCGGTCGGCCGCCAGCCGACGGGAGCCCTCGCGACCACCGTGGGGTACCTGTTCCAGGACACGGACCAGCAGCTGTTCGAGCGCACGGTCCTGCGTGAGGTCTCCTACGGTCCACGGGCTGCCGGGTTGCGGAAGGACGACGCCGCACGGCGGGCCGCGGCCGCCCTCGACGCGGTGGGGCTCGGCGCCCTGGCGGGGGCCCACCCGTACGAGCTGGGCTTCGTGCAGCGGCGCATGGTGGCGCTGGCGTCCCTCATGGCGACGGGTCCGGCCGTCTGGGCGCTCGACGAGCCCACCGCGGGCCTCGACGAACCGGCACGCGCGTCGTTCGCCGCCCTCGTCTCGCGCCACACCCGGGAGGGCGGCTGCGTGCTCATGGCGACGCACGACGCCGCCTTCGCCGACGCCGTCGCGCACCGGAGCATCTGGCTGGACGGCGGCAGCGTCCGCGCCGACGGTGCGACACCGGGCTGACGTGCTCCCCACCGGGAGGACGCAGCCCCTAGGGTGAACAGCATGGACCTCTTGCGCGAAAGGCAGCGGACGATCGAGGCAGCGGGCGCCGACCTCGCCGTGTTCGAGTACGGCCTCGATCCGGGCCCGTCCACGCCGACCCTCGTCTTCCTGCACGGTTATCCCGATGACCACCGCGTGTTCCACCCGGTCCTCCGGGAGCTCGCGCCCACGCATCACCTGGTCGCGTTCGACACCCGGAACGCGGGCCGGTCCCGTGTCCGCGAGGGTGCGGGCTTCACCGTCGCGGAGCTCGTCGACGATGTCTTCGCCGTGCTCGACGCCGTGGACACGCCGGGCGGGGTGCGCCTGGTGGGTCATGACTGGGGGTCGATCCAGGGCTGGGCAGCGATGCAGGACGAGCGTGCCCAGGGGCTGATCCTCGACTACACCAGCATCTCCGGCCCTGACCTGCGTCACTTCTCCCGGTGGCTGCACGCGCGGTTGCGGACGCCCCGCCTCGCGCCGCAGGGTGCGGGGCAGATGCTGCGCAGCTGGTACGTCGGGTTCTTCCGGCTGCCCGTCCTGCCCGAGGCGCTGTGGAAGTATGCGCTGACCCGGCGCTACGAGCTGACGGCGCGACGCAACGTAGGGCAGGACCCCGTGCGGGGCCTCGCCCTCTACCGGACCAACATGTCCTCGGCGGTGAAGCTCCCCCCGCGGCGTCCCATCACCGTGCCGGTGCACGTGATCGTCCCGCTGAAGGATCCCTTCCTGTCACCGCATCTCGCCGACGGGCTCGAGGAGTGGGTGTCGGACCTGACCGTCACGAGCGTCCCGGGCGGGCACTGGTGGATCGCGGCCCGGCCCCGTGCGTTCGCCGAACTGCTCGATCCTGCGCTGCGGAACCGGGACGCTTCCGACTGATCCCGCGCTACCGGCCAGGGCGCGGCGAGGACCGGCCTACGCCTCCAGCAGCCCCCGGATGTCGTCCGCGGTCAGGGCGGAGGAGAAGACGGCGTCGTCGTCCATGACGGACGTGAACAGCTTCGCCTTCTTCTCCTTGAGCTTCATGACTTTCTCCTCGATGGTCCCCCTGGACACCATGCGGTAGACCATGACGTTCTTGGTCTGGCCGATGCGGTGGGTGCGGTCCACGGCCTGGGCCTCGGAGGCCGGGTTCCACCACGGGTCGAGCAGGAAGCAGTAGTCGGCCTCCGTCAGGTTCAGGCCGAACCCGCCGGCCTTGAGGCTGATGAGGAACACGGGCGCCGTGCCGTCCTTGAAGGAGTCGATGACGTCGCCGCGGTTGCGGGTGGAGCCGTCGAGGTAGGCGTACTCGATGCCGCGGGCGTCCAGCTGCTCGGCCGCCTTCGTGAGGTAGGACGTGAACTGGCTGAACACGAGCGCCCGGTGCCCTTCCGCGAGGACGTCCTCGAGATTCTCGAACAGGACGTCGAGCTTCGCGGACGGGACGCCCGCGTGCGCCGGGTCCACGAGCGAGGCGTCGAGGCTGAGCATGCGGAGCAGGGTGAGGGACCGGAAGACGATCATCCGGTTGCGGTTCATGTCCTCGATCAGTCCGAGGAGCTTCTGCCGCTCGCGCTGCAGGTACGTCTCGTAGATGTGCCGGTGCTCGGGGTGGAGCTCCACCTCCAGGACCTGCTCCTGCTTCGGTGGGAGGTCGGACGCGACGGCCTCCTTGGTGCGGCGCATCATCAGCGGGCGGATGCGCTTGCGGAGCCGCACGAGCGGACGGTTGTCGCCGGTCTTCTCGATCGGCGTGCGGTAGTCCTCGGTGAACCTGCGGGCCGAGGGGAACAGCCCAGGCGCGACGATGGTGAACAGGGACCACAGCTCCATGAGGTTGTTCTCCATGGGGGTGCCGGTGATCGCGAGCTTGAACGGCGCATCGAAGTCCTTCGCCGACTGGTGCACCTTCGACGCGCGGTTCTTCACGAACTGCGCCTCGTCCAGGACGAGCCCGGACCAGGAGTGGTCCTGGTAGGCGGGGAAGTCCAGGCGGAAGAGCGTGTACGAGGTGATGACGACGTCGGCGTCGCCCACCTGCTCGCCGATCGGGACGCCGGAGGCGCCCTGCGTGTCGGTGATCGCGACGACCTTCAGGCCCGGCGCGAAGCGGTGCGCCTCGTTCGACCAGTTGGGCACCACGGAGGTGGGCGCGACGACGATGAACGGCGCGTCGAGCCCCGACGTCTCCTTCGCGTGCACCATGAGGGCCAGGGCCTGCAGGGTCTTGCCGAGCCCCATGTCGTCGGCGAGCACGCCCCCGAGGCGGTGGCGCCACAGGAACGCGAGCCAGCTGAAGCCCTCCGCCTGGTACGGGCGCATGTCGGCGACCAGGCCCGCCGGGGCCGGGGTGGCCTCGACGTCCTCGAGCTCGAGCAGTCCGCTCACGGCGTCCCGCCAGGACTGCGCCTGCTCGGTCTCCTCGGCGAGATCCTCGAGATCCGCCCACAGCCCGGCCTGGTAGCGGCTGATCTGCAGCCCCGACTCCGGGTCCCACTCGCTGAGCGCCCGCGCTTCCTCGATGAGCTCACGGAGCTGCTCGAAGACGGGCTGGTCGAGCGAGAGGTAGCTGTTGTCGACGAGCTTCAGTTTCTTCTGGCCCTGGGCGAGCGCACGGAAGACGGAGTCGAAGGGGATGGTGCGGCCGCTGACCGTCACCATCACGCCGAGATCGAACCAGTCGCGGTCGTCCGTCTCGACGGTGCTGATCCGCAGCGTCGGTGTCTCGGTCAGTTCCCGGTAGTCGGGCTTCTCGCCGACCACCTCGACGCTCACGCCGTCCAGCTCCAGGAGCCGTGGCAGGACGTCCTCCGCGAAGTCGACGGCCTGCATATCCTCGAGCCTGATCGAGCGCAGCGGGACGGGTCCGAGGGCCTGGCGTGCCGAGGCCGCGAGGGCGTCCTCGACGTCGGCCTCGCGGTAGCCGTCGTCGCTGCCGGGACCTCCGCGGCGGAACGGCCGGCGCTGCACGGCGTCGCCGAGCGCGTAGTCGAAGTGCCAGTCGAGGACCACCGACCCGTCCGCGCCGTACGCCGTGGTGAGGACCAGCGTCGGGGGCTGGATCTCGGGGAGCTCGACACTGCCGTCGCTGCTGTCCACGTGGATGGACTGCCGCAGCTTCGGGTAGTAGTCCCGCAGGAAGAGGGACTTCTCCTCCTCGGGCACGACGACGGCGTGGCCACGCTGCAGGAGCTCGATGTCCTTGGGCGTCAGCCGGCGGGACGTCGGTGCGAGGGTGATGGTGTCATCGGGGGCGACGGTGTAGACGCCGTGCGTGCTGATGACGTGGGCGGTCTCGGACGGGTGGGGCCGGCCGTCGACGTCGAGGGCCGGGCACAGGCGCAGCGAGCCGTCCTCCGCCTCCGTCGCGTCGAGCTTCAGCGTGGCGCGGTCCGCGAGGTCGATCGTCACGGACTTCTTCGAGCCCACGAATGCGATGCCGAGGCGCCGGGCCTCGTCCAGCAGCTGCCAGAGCATGGGGTTGCTGAAGTCGTCCAGGTACAGCCAGGAGTCGTTGTTGCCGAAGTAGTTGACGCCGGTGCCGCGGTGCAGCGCGGGGAACTGGGAGAACCACCGGTGCTGGTCCGGGTCCAGCGTCAGGCCGTACGTCTGGTAGCTGATGCTGCCCCACGACAGGTTGTTCTTGATCCACTTGCCCTTGCCGTTCTGGCTGACGGGGCGCACACCGAGGCGCGTGTTGAGGGTGCGCTGGCCCTGGCGCTGGGCGGCCGAGCCCCAGCGCTGCACGGCGACCTCGGGGGTGCGCAGCTCGAACTGCAGGCCGAGAGGCGTGCGCGGCGCGGGGGAGTCGACGGCGGTACCGGCCTCCAGCAGGTCCGTGAGGGACGCCTGCCAGCCCGCGGGGACCGACGAGGGGGGAGCGGTCCGGGCACCGAGGTCGCGCTCGTGCTGCGCGAGCAGGTTCTCCGTGTTGCTCTGCAGGGCCGTGGCCGCCACGTGCTTGCAGTCCGCGCCGACAGGGCAGCTGCAGAAGTTCTCGAGCGGACGGAAGCGCCCGTCGCCCTTCAGTCCGAGGCGCAGCTTGGTCCGGTAGTCGTTCGGTGCGGTGCCGCGGACCTTCCCGGTCAGCAGCTTGGAATCGGCGTCCCACGTGAGGGAGCTGACGGCACCGTCCTTCGCGTAGGTCTGCCCGCGCTGGAACGCAGCGCCGCCCACGATCCGGATGATGTCGGTGACATCGACCATGGGGTGGGTGGAATTGGGCATAATTCCATGCTCTCATGCGGTGGTGACGCTCCCCTCGCCCGGCGCTGCGTTTCGGGGGAGAGGCGCGGGCGCCGACGGGGGCGCGGTCGGATCGGGACGGGAAGCACACCCGGAGCCGATCCCGAAACCGCCGGTCGGGCCGTGGCCGCGATCCTGCGGTGCCGGGGCCTGCCCTACTGTTGACAAGGGGACTCATGGCCGCCGCGGGTGGTCCCGACCGGAAGAGGAAGAACGTGTTCGAAGCAGCAAGCATCATCTACGCGGCAGCAGGGCTCGCCGTGTTCGCGGCTGCCCTCCTGCCCCGCCTGCTCAGCCGGGCCCCCGTCTCGATGCCGATGGTCTTCCTCGCCGCCGGGATCCTCATCTTCTCCTTCGCACCCGACCTGCCCACCCCGGACCCGCTCGAGTACAGCGACGTCACCGTCCACCTCAGCGAGGTCTGCGTCATCATCTCGCTCATGGGGGCAGGGCTCGCACTGGACCGCAGGATCGGCCGGCGCCGGTGGTCCACCACCTGGCGCCTCCTCGGGATCGCCATGCCCCTGTGCATCCTGGTGCTGACGCTGCTCGGGATGTGGGTGCTGGGCCTCGGCATCGCGTCGGCCCTCCTGATCGCCGCCGCGCTGGCTCCCACGGACCCGGTCCTGGCCTCCGAGGTCCAGGTGGGCGAGCCCTCCGAGTCCGAGGAGGACCTCGAAGCCGAGGACGAGGTCCGCTTCGGGCTGACCTCCGAGGCCGGCCTGAACGACGGCCTCGCGTTCCCGTTCGTGTACCTCGCGATCCTCCTCAGCACGGTCGGGACCGCTCCCTCCGCGTGGTTCCCGGAGTGGATCCTGCTCGACGTGCTCTGGCGCATCACGATCGGCTGCGTGTTCGGGTACGGCGTGGGCAAGCTGCTGGGCCGGATCTTCTTCCGCACGCCCCTCAAGAGCGTCCGCCTCTCGAACTACTCCGAGGGTTTCGTCGCGCTCGCCGCCACCTTCCTGACCTACGGGGTGACCGAGGCCGTGGAAGGGTACGGCTTCATCGCCGTGTTCGTGTGCGCGGTCACCATCAGGGCGGGGGAGCAGACCAACGGCTACCACGGGGTCCTCCACAGCTACATCGAGCAGCTCGAGCGCCTCCTGACCATCGTCGTGCTCGTCCTGCTCGGCGGCGCCGTGGCCCGCGGCCTGTTCGACGGCCTGCGCCCGCTCGAGGTCGTGGTGGCCGTCGCCTTCATCCTGCTGGTCCGCCCGATCACCGCCTGGCTCAGCCTCGCCCGCGGCAAGACGGGGCCCCGGGAGCGGGGCGTCCTGGCATTCTTCGGCGTCCGCGGCATCGGCACCGTCTACTACCTCGGCTATGCACTCTCCAAGGGTGATTTCTCCGCCGACGAGAGCACCGTGTGGCGTATCGGCGGCCTCGTGGTCGTCCTGTCGATCGTGGTGCACGGCATCACCGCAGGGCCGGTCATCAATGCCCTCGACCGCGCGCGCATGCGCAAGGCGGCCGCGCAGGGCGACGAGGCGCAGGCGCCCGTCACTCCGGTCTAGGCACCCCGCCCGCCGGACGGTGAGCCGGTCGCGCGGCGTTCGAGCATGCTCCGGACCGCGAGCCCTCCGACGAGCGCCCAGAACGCCCCGCCGATCCCCAGGACGGACAGGCCGGACGCCGCGAGGAGGAAGGTCACCGCGCCGCTCATGCGACCTGACGCGTCCCTGAGGGACGCCGTCACCGCCGTCGCCATGGTGCCGATCAGGGCGAGCCCGGCCACCGCCTCCAGGAGCCCGGCGGGCGCGGCGCCGACGACGACGACGAGCGCGCCCGAGCCTGCGGCGAGCACCAGGTAGGACAGCCCGGCGGTGAGGGCCGCGATCCACCGGCGGTCCCGGTCCCCCGCCCCCTCGCCGGCGGTCAGCGCGGCGGACAGGGCAGCGAGGTTGACGGCGTGTCCGCCGAACGGCGCGACGACGGCGGTCCCGGCTCCCGTGAGGGCCAGGGCGGGCCGCCAGGGGGCCTCGTAGCCGAAGGAGGAGAGCACGGCGACGCCCGGGAGGTTCTGCGACGCCATCGTGACCACGTACAGCGGCAGGGCGATGCCGAGGACGGCGGCCGGTTCCAGCACCGGGACGGTGAACGCCAGGGATGGCGCCAGGGACGACGCGTCGATCGCCGTGCCCGCGAGTCCGAGCTGGACGCCGATGACGCCCAGGGCCGCGACGAGCGCGAGGGGGACCGACCACTTCGGGGCGAGGGCCGATGCGGCGAGCCAGACGAGGATCACCGGCAGCACCAGGAGCGGGATGGTGCCGATCGACTGGAACGGCGCCAGGCACAGGGGGAGCAGCACGCCTGCGAGCATCGCCTGGGCGAGATGCTGCGGGATGCGGGCCACCAGCCGGCCCAGCCACGGCACGGCCGCAGTCAGCGCGATCAGGACGCCGGTGACCAGGAAGGCGCCGACCGCCGCGGGCCAGCCGCCGGACGGGACGGCGGCACCGGCGAGCAGCGCGGCGCCCGGGGTGGACCACGAGAGCGTGACGGGGATGCGGTACCGCAGCGACAGCAGGACGATCCCGAGACCGACGACGACGGTCAGCGCCAGCAGCCCGGAGGCGGCCTGCTCGGCCGACGCGCCGGTGGCCCGCAGGCCCGCGAGCACGACGGCGAACGACGAGGTGAAGCCCACCAGCGCGGTGACGATGCCGGCGAGGACGGGTTCGTGCAGGCCGGGCCGCACGGAGGATCCGGTGTGCACCGCGTGACTCCTGTCGGTGGCGCCGCAGCGCCCTCGGAATTCGTTCTGTATACGGAACGGCCAGAGTAGGATGCGGGGATGCCCCAGGACAAACCGGACCGTAATGAGTCGCTGCGCTCCGCCGTCGCCCGCAGGATCACCGCCCTGCGCCACGACCGGGGGCTCTCCCTCAGTGCCCTGGCGCTGCAGGCGGGCATCGGGAAGGGGACGCTGTCCGAGCTGGAGGCGGGGACCCGCAACCCGACCCTCGGAACGCTGTACGCGCTCGCGGGTCCCCTCGGGGTGCCGCTCACCGGACTCGTCGGGGACGGGACGGGGCGCGGTGTCTCCGACGGCGTCGTCGAGGCCCGGCTGCTCACGGTACGCGCGCACGACGACGGCGGGATCACCGAGGTCTTCTGGCTCACCATCGCGTCCCCGGGGACGCGGGTGTCACCGGCCCACGGAGCGGGAACGGTGGAGCACTTCCGCGTGGTGCGGGGCAGCGCCCGCGTGGGTGTGCGCGGCGCCGAGCAGGACGCGCAGGCCGGCGAGACGCTGTCCTGGCGCGGGGACGCGGTGCACTCCTACGCGTCGACGGACGGGGTCGCGGAGGGGGTCCTGACCATCGAGACGCCGGTGCGCCCGGACCGACCGCGCGCCGGCGGGTAGCCGGTCAGGCGTGGCGTCGCTGCCCGAGCTCCCGCTGGACGGCCTCCACCTCGCCGCTGAGCGCCGGCAGGCGGGGGAAGTCCTGTTCCACCGCGAGCCCGCGGACGAGCAGATCCGCGAGGGGCCCGGCGCCGTCCTCCGTCACAGGGGCGTGACGTAGGCGCCGGCGATCCCGCCGTCGACCATGAACTGGCTCGCCGTGATGAAGGACGAGTCGTCCGAGGCGAGGAAGGCGACGGCGGCGGCGAGCTCGTCGGGCTCGGCGAAGCGACCCAGCGGGATGTGGACGAGGCGGCGCCGGGCCTGTTCGGCGTCGCTGGCGAACAGCTCCCGCAGCAGGGGGGTGTTGACCGGACCGGGACAGAGCGCGTTCACCCGGATGCCCTGCCGGGCGAACTGGACCCCCAGCTCGCGGCTCATGGACAGCACGCCGCCTTTCGAGGCGGAGTAGGAGATCTGGGACGTGGCGGCGCCGAGGACCGCCACGAAGGACGCCGTGTTGATGATCGAGCCTCGTCCCTGCGCCTGCATGTAGGGCAGGACGTACTTGCAGCAGTAGTACACGCTCGTCAGGTTCACCTCCTGGACCCGGCGCCACGCGTCGATCCCCGTGTCGAGGATGGAGGAGTCGTCGTCGGGTGAGATCCCCGCGTTGTTGAACGCGATGTCGACGGAGCCGTAGGTCTCCAGGGCGAACGCGTACATCGCCTGGACATCGTCCGCGCGGGTGACGTCGGCGCGGATGAAGCTGCCGTCGAACTGCTCTGCCAGCCCCGTCCCGACCGCGTCCGGGCAGATGTCGGCGATCACCACACGCCCGCCCTCGTGGGCGAGGCGGCGGGCGGTGGCCAGGCCGATCCCCGATGCGCCCCCGGTGACGACCGCCGTCCGCCCCTCCAGCCGGTTGGTCACGAGTCCGTTGTAGGGCAGGGCTGTCATGGGCTCTCCTTGTGGTCGATGAACGATGGTCGGGGGACGCGGTTCAGGCGTCGGTGGCGAGGAAGACGTTCTTGGTCTCGCTGAACGCGTCGAGGGCCTGGGGCCCCAGTTCCCGGCCGAGGCCGGACTGCTTGAAACCGCCGAACGGGGTGGAATACCGGACGGAGGAGTGCGAGTTGACGGAGAGATTCCCGGCGTCGATGGCCCGTGAGACGCGGAGCGCACGGCCGACGTCCCGGGTCCAGATGGACCCGGACAGGCCGTAGGCCGAGTCGTTGGCGATCCGCACGGCATCCGCCTCGTCCTCGAACGGGACGACGCAGACCACCGGGCCGAAGATCTCGTCGGTGAAGGCGGCGGACCGCGGATCCGACGGCGTGATGACGGTGGGCGGGAACCAGAAGCCGGGCCCGTCCGGGGCGGCACCCTGGAAGGCGATGTCCGCGGTCTTCCCGTCCCCGTCGTAGACGAACCGCGCCACGGAGTCGCGCTGGGCGGCCGAGATCAGCGGACCCATGCGCGTCTCCTCGAGCCGGGGGTCGCCCACCCGCACGGATTCCACCGCCGCTCCGAGCATGCCGAGGACGTCGTCGTAGACGGACCGCTCGACCAGCACCCGCGACCGCGCGCAGCAGTCCTGCCCCGCGTTGTCGAACGCCCCGTCCGGTACGGCTGCCGCGGCCTTCTCGAGGTCGGCGTCGGCGAAGATGACGTTGGCGCTCTTCCCCCCGAGTTCGAGGGTCACGCGCTTGACCTGCTGTGCGCAGCCCGCCATGATCTGCTTGCCCACGCCGGTGGAGCCCGTGAACACGACCTTCCGGACCGCCGGATGGGTGACGAACCGCGCGCCGACGACGCCACCCTTGCCCGGCAGGACTGTGAAGACCCCCTCGGGGATCCCGGCCTGCAGGGCGAGCTCGCCCAGCCGCATCGCCGTCAGGGGGGTGAGTTCGGCCGGTTTCAGGACCACGGTGTTGCCGGCGGCGAGCGCCGGGGCGAAACCCCAGGCGGCGATCGGCATCGGGAAGTTCCACGGGACGATGATGCCGACGACGCCGAGCGGCTCGTGGAAGGTCACGTTCACTCCGCCCGCGACCGGGATCTGCTGCCCCAGGTGGCGTTCCGGGGCTGCCGAGTAGTACGTCAGGACGTCGCGCACATTGCCGGCCTCCCAGCGCGCGTTCCCGATCGTGTGGCCGGCGTTGGCGACCTCGAGTGCGGCGAGTGCCTCGATCTCGGCATCGACGGCTGATGCGAAGCGCCGAAGCAGCAGGGCGCGGTCCGCCGGAGCCACCTGCCGCCACGCGGGAAAGGCGGCGGCTGCACGCAGGATCGCGGCGTCGGTCTCCTCGAGCCCCGCCATGGCGACCGTGCCGATGGCCTCCTCGGTCGCGGGGTCGAGGATCTGGTGGGTGGAGCTCATGACGCGGTCCTTTCCGAGGCGCGATGGATGGCGAAGGCGCGGGCGGCGTCGACGAAGCCCCCGAACAGGCGCCTGTCCTGCCCGTTCTCCTCCGGGTGGAACTGGACGCCGAGGATCCACCCTGCGGGCCCTCCGGCGGCCGCTTCGACCACCTCCACCGTCCCGTCCGCGGCCAGCGCCGTCACGCACAGTCCCTCGGCGACCCGGTCCAGGCCCTGATGGTGGTAGCACGGGCTCGACGCCCGCTTCCCCAGCAGCTGCCGGGCGATGGATCCCGGTTCGGTGGTGAAGTCGACGCTGCCGAAGACGCCCGGGGCGGGCTGGTACTGCGCCGCATCCCGCCGCACCTCGGGCAGGTGCTGGTGCAGCGTCCCGCCGAGGGCGACGTTGAGGATCTGCGCGCCCCGGCAGATGGCGAACAGCGGTATGCCGGCGTCCAGCGCCGCGCGCGCCAACGCGAGGTCGTGGTCGTCGCGTTCGGGCTGGGCCACCGTGGTCGGGTGCGGTGCGGCGCCGTAGTGGGCAGGATCGACGTCGGTTCCGCCGATGACGATCAGGCCGTCGAGCAGGCCGAGGACGGACGGATCGGTTCCGACGGGAGGCAGCAGCACGGGGGTTCCGCCGGCCTCCACGACGGCCTGCACGTAGGTGCCCGGCACGATGGCCGCGGTGCCGTCCCAGACACCCCAGGAAGCGGACTGCCAGTAGGTGGTGAGGCCGACCCTGGGCCGGTAGGTCTCGTGTGCCGGCCCGTTCGTCAGCACGGCGTCCTAGTGTCGTTCAAACCCGCGCCGCACTTCCCAGTCCGTCACCGCGGCGTTGAACTGCGCGAGCTCGACGTCGGCGTAGTGGGTGTAGTGCTCCACCACCTCGTCCCCGAAGACCTCGTGCGCGATCGCGGAACCGGCGAAGAGGTCGCGGGCCTCCTTCATCGTGGCGGGGACGTGTTCGGCGTCCGAGTGGTAGGCGTTGCCGTCCATCCGGGGCGGCAGTTCCAGTTCGTTCTCGACGCCGTACAGTCCGCCGGCGAGCATGGCGGCCAGCGCGAGGTAGGGGTTCGCATCCGCGCCCGGCAGCCTGTTCTCGAGGCGGGCGGAGGACCCATGGCCCACGAGGCGGACCGAGCAGGTCCGGTTGTCCAGGCCCCACGCCACGGCCGTCGGCGCGAAGGAGCCCTCGGCGAAGCGCTTGTAGGAGTTGATGTTGGGTGCGTAGAAGAGCGTGAACTCGCGCATGGTGGCGAGCACCCCCGCGATGAAGTGGTCGTAGAGCGGCGTTCGCTGGTTCCCCGCCTCGTCCCAGAACACGAGTCCGCCGTCGTCGCTGCGCAGGGACATGTGGATGTGGCAGGAGGAGCCCTCCCGCTGGTTCGGTTTGGCCATGAAGGTCACCGACTGCCCCCGCTGCGACGCCATCTCCTTCGCCGAGAGCTTGTAGACACTGTGGTTGTCGGCCGTCACGACGACGTCGTCGTACTTGAACGCGATCTCGTGCTGGCCGAAGTTGCACTCGCCCTTGGCCGACTCGACGATCATGCCCGCCTCGTACATGGCGTTGCGGATGTCCCGCAGGAGTGGCTCGACGCGCAGGGACCCCAGGATCGAGTAGTCCACGTTGTACTGGTTGGCCGGCACGAGGTCGCGGTAGTTCTTCAGCCCGGCATCCTCGAACGAGTCGTTGTAGACGATGAACTCCAGCTCCGTCCCGGAGAACGCCCGCATGCCCCGGGCGGCCGCCCTCGCCGCCTGCGCCTTGAGGATGCTGCGCGGAGCGACCTGGACGGAGCCGCCGGTGGTGTAGGACAGGTCCGACTGGATCATGACCGTGCCCTCCCGGTAGGGCAGGCGCCGGATGGTGTCGAGGTCGAGGTCGAACACCATGTCCCCGTACCCGGTCTCCCAGCTCGACATCGCATAGCCGTCCACCGTGTTCATGTCGGTATCGACCGCCAGCAGGTAGTTGCACCCTTCCGTGCCGTGGCCGAGGACGGTGTCGAGGAAGAACCGGCCATGGATCACCTTGCCCTGCAGCCTGCCCTGCATGTCGGTGAACGCCAGGACGACGGAGTCGATCTCATCCGCCTGGATCGCGGAGGTGAGCTGGTCGACGGTGAGCATTCTCTCGCTGCGGGGATGCGGATCCATGAGCTTCCTTCTGTCGTACGGTGTGGCGCCGTCGCCACGGGGCGGTCAGCGGTCAGGCCAGGTCGGATTCCTCCTTCTCCAGCAGGGCGAATTCCTCCTCGGGAGCGCTCGCCACCAGGTGATGGCGGCTGTAGAACCAGAAGTAGGCGAGCGCGGCGAGGAAGATGGCCGCGGTGATGGAGGCCGCGAGGATGTCGACGAAGAAGGTGGCCACGAGGGCGATGACGGCGAGCACGAGGGCGATGCCCGTGGTCACCACGCCACCCGGCGTCCGGTAGCCCCGCTCCAGTCCGGGTTCGCGCACCCTCAGGAAGATGTGCGAGAGATTGAGCAGGACGTAGGACACCGTCGCACCGAACACGGCGATGTTGATGAGGAGCCCGCCGTTGCCGGTCAGGGCCGCGAGCAGGAAGCCGATGGTCCCCGGAACCAGGAGCGCCACCCACGGTGTGTGGCGCTTCGACGTGAGGGACAGGACGCGGGGGAGGTAGCCGGCCCTCGAGAGGGCGAACAGCTGCCGTGAATAGGCGTAGACGATCGAGAAGAAGCTCGCGACGAGGCCGGCCAGTCCTGCGTAGTTGACGAAGTCGGCGAGGACGGAGTCCCCGCCCGCTGCCGCCCGCAACGCTTCGGGGAGCGGGGAGTCCGATTGACCCATCGCCTCGGCGCCTGCCGCCCCCGGCACCAGGAAGAGCATGAGCGCGCCGAAGACCAGGAGCAGCAGCATGGCGACGATGATGCCCCGGGGCATGTCCCGTGTCGGGTCGTTGGATTCCTCGGCGGCGAGGGGGACGCCCTCGATGGCCAGGAAGAACCAGATCCCGAACACCAGCGCGGCGAGGACTCCGGAGAACCCGTAGGGCAGGAAGGCCGACGATCCGACCGACCCGTCGGGGACGATGTCGAAGAGATTGGCGGTGTCGAAATGGGGCAGGAGCCCGACGGCGGTCACCACCAGGGCGATGACGGCGACCACGGTGATGCCGAAGATCAGCTTCAGCGCCTCGCCGACGCCCCAGAGGTGGATCCCGATGAAGATGATGTAGGTCACCAGGTAGACCGGCCACGAGTTGGTGATGCCGAAGAGCCCGAGCGCCTCGATGTAGCCGCCGATGAACGTGGCGATCGCGGCGGGCGCGACCGCGTACTCGATGAGCACCGCCATGCCCGTGGCGAAGCCTCCGAGCGGGCCGAGGGCGCGGCGGGCGAACCCGTAGCCGGCGCCGGCCGTCGGCAGCGCCGACGACATCTCGGCCAGGCCGAAGACCATGCAGGTGTACATGATGCCCATCAGGATGAAGGCGATGAGCAGGCCGCCCCAGCCACCTTCGGCGAGCCCCAGGTTCCAGCCCGAGAAGTCCCCCGAGATGACGTAGGCGACGCCGAGCCCCGCCAGCAGGACCCAGCCCGCGGCCCCGCTCTTGAGTTTCCGGTGCTTGTGGTACTGGTCGTCGACGGCTGTGTAGTCGATATTCCTGTGTGCCACGAGAACCCCTTGGTTGGACGGCCGGATGGGAGTACGGGTTGGGCAGGCCTTTCTGGGCGGAGCATGTTCACGCCAGCGACATTGGACTGAAATCAGTCCAATGAGTGCCCCAATCGTCGTCGCCGCGATCCGGTTCGTCAAGAGGTGCGAGGAGGGCGGCATGTGGTCGATGCGTAAGCTGTGAGCATGGACGACCCCGCGGACCCGGCCTTCCGGCTCATCCAGCCGGCACGCAGGGGGAACGCGTTCGAGGAGACGGTCGAACGTCTCCTGCACGCCATCAAGCTGGGGGTGTTCCCCGCCGGGTCGCGGCTTCCGCCCGAACGGTACCTCGCCGAGCATCTGGGTGTCTCCCGTTCCACCCTGCGGGACGGCTTGGCGGACCTGCAGACCGCCGGTTATCTCACCGTCCAGCGCGGCCGGTACGGCGGCGCCACCGTGAGTGCGGCTCTGCCCAGCAGCAGCGGGGGTCCTGCCTCCCTGCGACGATCCGAGGTGGAGGACGTGCTCGCCTTCCGTGCTGTCGTGGAGCCCGGCGCGGCCCGCCTCGCCGCCCGGACGGTGCGCACGGATGTGGTGCGCCGCAGCCTCCTCGGAGCCCTGCAGGCGGTGGCCGAGGCGGACGCCGCCCAGTACCGTCCCCTGGATGCGCGGCTGCATCTGGCCATCGCCGAGGCGGCGGGGTCGCCGTCGTTGGCGCTCGCGGTGGCCCAGGCGCGGTCCCGCACCAATGACATGCTCGACCGCATCCCCTTCCTGGCCGTCAACCTCAACCATTCCAACCGTCAGCACGCAGCGATCGTGAAGGCGGTGCTGAGCGGTAGCCCGGAGCGCGCGCAGGCGGAGATGACAGCCCACCTCGAGGGCACCGCCGCCCTCCTGCGGGGATTCCTCCTCGACGACGCCGAACCCGACGACGCCGAACCCGACGACACCGGACCCGACGACACCGGACCCGACGACACCGGACCCGACGACACCGGACCCGACGACGCGGAGGACCGGGTGGCGGGCGGGGCGGACGCGCAGGAAGGACCGTAGCGCCGTCCGGGCCTCGTCGGGGCGCCGTGGCTTCCTCCGCGGACCTCTCCCGGCCGCCCGGGAAATAGATGTGCGCAGGCAACTGTTCCGTCAGGAGGTCCGCGGCACACCCCGCCGTGGTTCCCGAATCGGAAGGTGCACCCATGACTGTCCCGCTGTCCATCCTGGATCTGGCCCAGGTCGCCGAAGGCTCCACGCCGGCGGAGACCTTCGCGTCGAGCGTCGCGCTCGCCCAGCATGCCGAGCGGTGGGGGTACCGCCGTATCTGGTACGCGGAGCACCACAACATGGGCAGCATCGCGTCCTCGGCCACGAGCGTGCTCATCGCCCACGTCGCCGCGCACACGTCGGCCATCCGCCTCGGCTCAGGGGGCGTCATGCTGCCCAACCACTCGCCGCTCACGATCGCCGAGCAGTTCGGCACCCTGGAGAGCCTGCACCCGGGCCGGATCGACCTCGGCCTGGGCCGTGCGCCCGGCAGCGACCAGGTCACCGCCCGGGCCCTGCGCCGCGACCCCGCGGCGGCCGACAGCTTCCCCCAGGACGTCCTCGAGCTGCAGGGCTACCTGACCGGTGAGACCCGCGTGCCCGGCGTCCAGGCGACCCCGGGCAGGGGCGCGAACGTCCCGCTGTACATCCTCGGGTCCTCGCTGTTCGGTGCACGGCTCGCCGCCGCCCTCGGCCTGCCCTTCGCCTTCGCGTCGCACTTCGCACCGCAGGCGCTGCAGGATGCCGCGTCCCTCTACCGCCGGGAGTTCACACCGTCGGCACAGTCCGCGGAGCCGCACTTCATCGCCGGTGTGAATGTCATCGCCGCAGACAGCGCGAACGACGCCCACCACGAGTTCCACGAGGCGATGCTGCGCCGCGTGAGCCTGCTCCTGGGGCGCGGACAGACCTTCACGCGGGAGGAGGCCGAGGCCATCCTCGCCTCACCGGGCGGCCAGCAGATGGCAGGGATGGCGCGCTACAGCGCCGTCGGGACGCCCGACGTCGTCCGCGACTACCTGCAGCAGTTCGCGGAACGGTTCGGGGCCGACGAGCTCATCGTCGCGACCCAGGCCGGGAGCACCGGCGCCTGGCTCCGATCCTTCGAGCTGCTGGCCGATGCGATGCTCCCGATCGCCGCCCAAGGATAGCCGATCAAAGAAGTTTGGGTTCCTGCTTGCCATTACCCTCCAAGGTTTGGTTAAGTGGGTCTCGGTTGTAGTGTTGCGCATTTGTATTTCACGCGGTGTAGCCCTCAGGGCTGGACCGTGTCTCTGAAAAAGCGGACAAGCACGCCGCGACTGGGGCGCTCCGAAAGTCGGAGTGCGTCTGAATTTCAGAAGGATAAACAAAAATGGCAACAGGTACCGTGAAGTGGTTCAACGCTGAAAAGGGCTTTGGATTCATTGCTCCCGACGACGGAAGCGCAGACGTGTTCGCACACTTCTCCGCCATCAACGCGAGCGGCTACCGCTCGCTTGACGAGAACCAGAAGGTCAGCTTCGACACCGAGCAGGGCCCCAAGGGTCCTCAGGCGTCGAACATCCAGCCCCTCTAAGGCTCGGATCTTCCACTAGATCTTTCGCGTAAGAAGCAGGTCGGACCCCGGTCCGGCCTGCTTCTTCGTTTGACCTGTCAGTGTCAGCGCGGCGGGGCGGCCGCGTCGCCCGCTCCGGACGGCCCGCCGCGTGCGGACGCGACGCACGAACTGCCTCACGCCTCCTCGGCACAGAGACCGATGAACGCGCCCAGCTCCTCCAGCGCCGCCGGTGTCGAGGGCATGTGCTCGGTCAGCCGCGGTGATCTGACGACGACGGCACGCCACTGCCCCCGTGAGACGGCGACGTTCACCCGGTTGCGGTTGAGCAGGAACCCGATGCCGCGGGGGGCTTCGGCCGCGGAGGACGCCGTCATGGTGACGATCACGACGGCCGCCTGCTGGCCCTGGAACCGGTCCACCGTGCCCACCCGGACGTCGTCCAGACCGGCTGTGCGCAGCGCCTGCCGCGTGAGCTGCACCTGGGCGTTGTACGGGGCGACCACCAGGAGGTCCTCCTGCGCGAGCGGACGCGGCCCGGCCCCCTGCTCCGGCGTCCATGCCAGGCCGAGGTGGCGCCGGACCTGCGCGACGACCTCCGCGGCCTCCTCCGCGGACGCCGTCGCGTTGCCCTCGTGCGCGACGACGACGCACTCGATGCCGGGGCCCACGCCGTCGAGGTGCCGCCCGCGTGCCGCCGTGGCCGTGGTCAGCCGGCCGTCGTAGGCGAAGACGGACACGGCGCGGCACAGGTCCGGGTGCATGCGCCAGGTGTCCGCGAGGAAGTAGCCGAACCGTGCGGGCAGCGTCGCGTGCCCCGCGGACAGCCAGCCCAGCGCGGATTCGTCCACCGGCTCCGGGTGGGTGCCCTGCGTGACCTGGGGGAGCTGCTGCGGGTCGCCGAGGAGGAGGAGCCGACGCGCGGCACGTGCCACGGCCATGGTGTTCGCGAGCGAGAACTGTCCCGCCTCGTCGATGACGAGCAGGTCGAGGGAGCCCGCCGGCACCCTGCTCCCGGTCATCGTCCAGGCCGTCCCTCCCACCAGGCAGCCGCCCGCACCGCCGACCAGGCGCTCGACGTCGTCGTCGGACCGTTGCGTCCAGGGTGTGTCCGGTGCCTCCGTACGCTTGGCCACCTGGTCGGTGGGGACACCGGCCTCGACCGCCCGCCGCAGCAGGTTCTCGACGACGGCGTGCGACTGCGCGACGACGCCGACCTTCCACCCGAGGCGGACCAGCCGCGCGACGACGTCCGCACCGACGTGGGTCTTGCCGGTGCCGGGTGGGCCCTGCACCGCGAGGTAGGAGTCCTCGAGGAGCTGCAGGGCGGCGGTGATGGCCTCGGCGTACCCGTCGGGATGCGGCGGTGCCGGCGGCAGGTCGGCGCCGCCCGCGAGGCGCGGAGGGAGGCGCCGGAGGAGATCGAGCGCGGGACCCGCGGGCACGACCGGAAGTGCCCGGCCCACCCGGTCCGCGAGGGCGGCCAGCGCGTCCTGCAGGGATCTCGTCATGAGCGGCTGGTCGGGGGCCAGGGCCAGGGGCAGCTCGGGGCGTTCGGGGGCCCCGCGCCGCAGCTTCTCCCTGACCACCACGGTGGCGACGCCGTCGGCGTCCTCGGACAGCTCCGTCACCTCGACCCCGAACCAGCCGCCGCGTCCCGAGCCGCTGTCGATGCTGTCCGCCTCGGAAGGGACGGGGGCGTCGTAGACCGCGAAGCAGGTCGAGCCCTTCCGGAGGTCCGCGCCGGCCGACAGCGTGCCCGTGGCCTTCAGCAGCCGCACGGGGTTCGCGCGGGGCGTGGGCTTCGCCCAGTCCTGCACCACCTCGAGCGAGCGGAACACCAGCACGTCGCGGGCCCCGTCCCACTCCTCGGCCGGCGCCGCGAGCCTGTCGAAGTGGGACCACCAGAACTGCTTCCGTTCCCGGCGGTGGTACCCGACGGCGGCGGCGACGAGCGCGACGGCCTGCTGGTCCGGGTCCTTCGCCGTCCCAGCCGGCAGCCCGGCCAGATATTCCAGCAGCCGGGCCTCCTCGGGGGCGGGGCCGGGGACGGCGGGGTCCTCGGCCGGCGGAGCGGGACGGCCCCGGGTCGGCGGAGCGGGGGCACGGTGCCCGGCCGTCGCGGCCCTGCCGGCCGCACGATCGCGTGCGTGCGGTCCGGGACCGTGCAGCGGCGCGAGCGTGAGCAGCCAGTCGCGGAGCCCGAGCGTCGAGAGGCAGTCGTAGCGGTTGTACTCGGTGATGCCGGCGAGGATCTCCGCCGCGACGGTGTGCTCCCCGGCGTCGCGCGCTGCGCAGTAGGCCGCGTACGCGACGACCGACGCCCCGGCGTCCTTCACGTCCCCGCTGCGGAGGGCACCGCCCATGTACAGCGGCTCGAGTTTCTTGAGGCTGTAGGACCGCTCGGAGATGCGGAGGCTGTGGCGCACGGTGTCGTAGAGGTCCACGAGCACGCCCTCGCGGAGCAGGGTGTCCACGGCGTCCTCGCCGATCACGTGGACGAGGGACAGCCGCCGCAGTGCACTCTTCTCGTAGGCCGCGTAGTGGTAGACGTGCAGGTCGGGGTACTGCCGTCGCCGGTGCTGGACGTAGTCGAGGAACCCGACGAACGCCGCGCGCTCCTCCGCGCGGCTGTGGGCCCAGAAGGGGCGGAAGGGCGGCTCGCCGCCGTCGTCCGCCGGCTGCTCGACGACGCCGAACAGGTATTCGATGCCCCAGCTGCCGTCGTCGGGATCCTGCCAGAGCGGATCGCCCTCGAAGTCGAAGAAGATGTCCCCTCGGCTCCGCGCGGGCAGGGACCCCAGCGTGTGGCCGGGGAGGACGCGGTAGGACAGCGTGTGCTCCTGGCCCCCGGCGTCGTGCCAGGCGACGCCGCCGTCCACCGCGATCGTGCCCACCTGCAGACGCGCCTGTTCCTGCAGCCGCGCCAGGGCGGCGTCCTCCGGCCGGTCGGGCAGCGCGGCCAGCCCGTCGATCGTGGCGATGCCCGACTCGCGGAGGCGCGCCCTGCGGTCGGTGGTCATCCCGGCGACCAGCAGGAGGTCCCGTGAGGCCAGCACCTGCTCGGCGCAGTAGTCGCACCGCCCGCACGCCGTCACTCCGGGCGCACCCCAGGCCACCGGGTCCGGGCGGCTGCGGTGCCCGTGCACGAGCTCGAGGAAACGGGCGCGGCGCTCGCGGACCACGGGGAGGAGGTCGGGCAGCCGGTGGACGCTGCGGCTGCGGTCGCCGAGAACGAGCGTCACGTCGTCCGCCGTGGGGATGAACGCCTGCTGCAGCTGGTCGCCGTAGGCCGCGAGCTGCAGCAGGGCGCCGACCTTCGCATGGCGGGCGAGCTTCGTGTCCCACACGGCGTAGGCACCGTCGTCCTGCCGCACGAGGAAGTCCGAGCGGCCATGGAACACGCCGTCGAAGAACGCCGCCTGGAACACGACGGACGCACCGGAGCGCAGCGCCCGGAGGGACTCCTCGTGCTTGGCCACCAGGGTGGCGCGGTCCATGGACGCCGCGGGTTCGACCTCGTACACGCCCGTCGGGTTCCCCGGGGACCAGGGCCCGTGCTCGGCGGTCAGCTCGTCGAGGACCCGGTGCTCGTGCACATCGCCGAGGACGGCGGCGCGCTGCAGCATCTCGTCCACGGGGAACTCCGCCCGCGGAGCCCGCCCGAGCTTCTCGTCGAGGATCCGCAGGAGCCGGTACGGGCACTCCGACGCCGTGACGAGGTCCGTCGCGGAGAACACGAGGTCGGGGGAGGCGGCGTCGGCGGCGAGCAGGAACATGGGCCGCTGATCCTTTCGTCGTTCCGGCGGGGGACAGCAGTCCATCACGGGCTGCCGACAGTCCTGTGGCGGACGTCACCGGGAGACGCGTGTTGCCTCCGGAACGGCCGACCTCTGCACGGCGCACTGCACGGCGCACTGCACGGCGCAGGAACCACCGGCACCACAGGATACCCGGCACGGCCGGGACCGCCCCCCCGGAGGACCCGCGTCGAGCACCGACACCGGTGCGCGGGTCCCGCTGCGGACCAGGGGGGACCGCGGTGCACGCCGGGGGTCTGGGAGAATTGGGTGCACCGACCACCGACCGACCAGGAGCCCCATGAACCCCCGCACGCTTTTCCGCACCGTCGCCGCAGCGGAGGCGGTGACCTGGGCCTTCCTGCTGCTGGGCATGTTCCTGAAGTACGTCACGCGGACCACCGAGGCCGTCGTCCCGCCCGCGGGGGCCGTGCACGGTTTCGTGTTCCTCTGCTTCGTGGCCACCGTCGTCTTCGTCTGGGTCAACCAGCGCTGGTCGGTGCTGACGGGCCTGCTGGGCCTCGCCTCGGCGGTCGTCCCCTTCGCCACCGTCCCCTACGAGCGGTGGATCGAGCACCGCGGACAGCTCGCCCGGTCCTGGCGCCTGGCCCCTGGGGCCGAAGCGCCGCGCACCCGCGCGGAGCAGGTCCAGGCGTGGGTGCTGCGCAGCCCGCTCGTCGCGCTGCTGGTCGCCGTCACCGGGATCTCCGTGGTCTTCAGCGTCCTGCTGCTCGTCGGCCCTCCCGGATCCTCGAGCTGAGGTACGCATGAGCGACCTGCGGAACACCACCGACGACGAGCGCTTCTTCCTCCACAGCGGCCGCCGCTGGCGCAAGACCGACCCCTCGCTGCCCGAGGACGTGAAGGCCCGCCTGATGTCCCACCTCGGGCGCGGACGCTCGGGAGTACGCAACAGTGCCAAGGGCGACGACGGCGCCGCCCTGCCCCGCGCCCGGCGCACCGTCCAGCTCGCCAAGGAGGGCCTCGGCGAGCGGGGGACCCCCTGGTGGGAGCAGTCCGCGGCGGAACGCACCGCACGGTGGACCGCCGCACTGCAGGAGCTCGACCGCCTGCAGCCGAAGAGACCCGGCCGCGCTGCCGACCGCGGGCCGGGGGGAACGGCCGGCGATGACTGACGGCGTCACCGGACCCGCAGTGCGTGCCGAGATCCTGCGGATCGCCGAGCAGCGGGGGAGCGAGAAGACCCTGTGCCCGTCCGACGCCGCCCGCAGTATCGGCGGGGACGCCTGGCGGGACCTCATGCCGGCGGCGCGGCGCATCGCCTTCGACCTTGCGGGGGAGGGCCTGGTCCACGTCACCCAGCACGGCGAACCGGTGGCGCCCGACGCCCGCGGCCCGATCCGCATCCGCTGGATCGACGGCCGCGCCGCGACGACGGACGACGGCCCCTCGGGGGAAGCGCCGTCGTCCGGGTGATGCCGGGCCCCGGGGGGCCCGGCCTGTTCAGTCGTTCGTCAGGGACAGTTCCGTACCCTTCCACTCCACGGGTTCCGCATGCAGCGACCGGTAGGTCACCGCGGAGTCCCAGCTGTGGAACAGCAGGTAGAGCCCGCCCTCGGGAGCGGTGACCAGATCCTGTCCGCCCGGCCCGATGTAGCGGTCGCCGCCGAAGGAATCCGAGGTGAGGAAGGGTTCCGGTGCCTTGTCCCAGGGTCCCTCGAGCGCCGGGGCCGAGGCCTGGCCCACGTTGTAGGACCGCCCGCCGTAGTCGTTGCTGGAGTAGAGCAGCACGTACCCGCCGTCACGCGGCACGACGGTCGGGGCCTCGACGAGGTCGCCCTCCCACGGGAGGTCCTGCTTGATGAGCTTCTGCGGCGGTCCGGTGAGTGACAGGCCGTCCGCCGAGAGCGGCGCCGTCTGGATCCAGGTGTCCTTGTCGCAGCAGTTGCCGTCGTTCTTCCAGACCAGGTGCAGGCCCTCGTCCGTCACGAAGGTGCTGGCGTCGATGGCCCCGCCCTCGTCCTCGGGACAGACGATCATGGAGTCCCCGACGACCGTGAAGGGTCCCGCAGGATCGGTGGCCGTGGCGACACCGATGCACTGCAGCGTCGGATCGAAGTTGGTGCTGGTGAAGTAGAGGACGAACCGGCCGTCCGCGACCTCGGTCACCTCGGGCGCCCACGTCTTGCCGGGGATGATCCAGGACGGGAGCTCCGGCAGCGCGTCGTCGTCGAGCTGCTCCCACTCGACGAGGTCCGTGGACGTCGCCACCTGCACGTTCCTGCGGTTTCCCATGGTCGCGTAGGCGTAGTAGGTGTCGTCCACCTTGAGGATGTCGGGATCGGCGAACTCCGCGTCCAGGACCCGGGTGGGGTTCTGCTCCTCGGCCGTGGCTGCGGGTGCGGGTCCCGAGGTTCCCGACGGGGCGCACCCGGCGGTCGCCGCGGCAAGCGCGGCGACCGCCAGAAGGCCGAGCAGGCGGGCCGGGAGCGTTCGGCTCAACCCTTCACCCCGGACCGGGACACGCCTTCGATGATGAAGCGCTGGAGGAAGACGAACAGCGCCAGTACCGGGACGCTGGCCACCACGGCACCCGCCATCAGCAGGTCGTAGCGGACCGCATTGGCCGACTGCAGTGTGCCGAGGCCCGGCGGCAGCGTCTGCACCTCGGGGGTGAACAGCACGTAGACCGGCCACAGGAAGTCGTTCCAGTTGCCGAGGAACGCCAGCAGTGCGAGCGTCGCCATGGCCGGTTTCGCGAGCGGCAGGATGATGCGGGTGAACATCTGGAAGCGGTTCGCGCCGTCGATCCGCGCGGCCTCCTCGAGATCGTCCGGCAGGGAGATGAAGAACTGCCGCATGAAGAACACGCCGAACGCGGAAGCCGCCGTCGGCACGATGATCGCGACGAGCGAGTTCAGCCAGCCGAGGTCGCTGACGAGCAGGTAGTTCGGGATCACGAGGATGACCGGGGGTACCAGCAGCGTCGCGACGATGATCGCGAACACGATCTTCTTGCCGCGGAAGTTCATCCGCGCCAGGGGGTACGCGGCCAGGGAGGCGGTCACGACGACGAGCGCCGAGTGGAGGATCGCCGCCACCATGCTGTTGAAGAACCACCGCAGCACCGGGGTGTTGGTCCCCGGTGCCAGGAGCGTCTGGTACGCCTCCAGGGAGAAGGGATCGGGGATCCACGACGGCGGGATGGACGTCGCCTCGGCGCGCGTCTTGAACGAGGTGACGATCATGAAGATCACCGGGCTGATGAAGATCAGCGCCACCACCGCGAGGAGGACGATCTTGGCGAGGGTGCCGGGCTGGAGCTTCCGCGCCGGCTTCCCCGAGGGGTCGCCCGTCCTGGCGGTACGGGTTTCGACGGTCGAACTCATCGGGCATCCTTCCGTTCGCGGAACAGCCAGAAGACCACGAGGCTCAGGGCTATGAGGAAGAGGGTCAGCACGTAGCTCATGGCGGCTGCGCTGCCCATCTGGAAGTTGCGGAGGCCCGTGTCCGCGATCTGGTAGATCGCGGTGCGGGTCTCCCTGCCCGGTCCGCCCTGTGTCATGAGGTAGGACTGGCCGAACATGTTCACGGACGCGATGAGCGTCGTGAGGGCCACGAAGGACAGCACGGGCCGGAGTCCGGGGATGGTGACGTTGACGAACTGCTGCCAGGCGCCGGCGCCGTCCATCCGGGCCGCCTCATAGAGTTCCGCGGGGATGTCCTGCAGGCCGGCGAGGTAGATGACGGCGTTGAAACCGAGGGTCCACCACACGGTCACGCCGACGAGGGCCACCCATGCGGCCGGGGTCGACGTGGTCCAGGCGATGTCGCTCGGCAGGCCGACCAGTCCGAGGTAGTAGTTGACCAGGCCGATGTTGTTGTCCAGCAGGTAGCGCCACATCACGCCGATGACCGCGACGCCCAGGACGTAGGGCGCGAAGTAGACGGCCCGGAAGAAGTTCCGGCCCGGGAACTTCTGGGACATGAGCAGTGCCACGGCGAGCGGGATGACGAGCAGGAGGGGCACGCTGAACAGGGTGAAGATGCCCGTGGCGCGCATCGATCCCCAGAAGTTGGTGAAAGGCCCGGTGCCGGGCTTGAACAGCTCGGCGTAGTTCTCGAGTCCCACGAACGGCTTGAGCGGCCTCGTGTAGTCCCAGGTGTGGAGGCTGATCCAGGCGCCGAAGATGATGGGCACCAGGACGAAGGCGATGAACAGGACGAGATACGGGGCCAGGAACAGCCACGGCGTGGCTGCGGCCTGCTTCCGGATCCCACGGGACGATGACGTCCCCGACGGGCGGGGTGCCCCCCTCCGCGAGGAGGCACCCCTTCTTTCGTTCAGCGTGGTCATGGTACTTACTCCCCGAACGACGCTTTGTTCTCTTCCATGAGCTTCGACGCGTTGTCCGCGGCCTCGGTCATGGCGTCCTCGGGGGACTCTTCGCCGAGGACGGCCTTGTTGACGCCGACCTCGAGGGTCTCCGTCTGGACCTGACCGATACCGGGGACCGGGGGGAGGAACCGCATCGCGTCGATGTCCTCGGCGATGGCCTCCTGCGGCTTGCCGTCGAGGGCGCCCGCAGCACGGACCGATTCACGGGCGGGGATCATGCCGGAACCGGCCCACTCGGCGGAGTTCTCGCTCATCCAGGCGACGAACACCTTGGCGGCGTCGGCCTTGTCGGGATCGGGCTGCGCCTGGCGGGGCAGGAAGAAGTTGTGCGAGCTGGCCCACACGGCCTTCTCGTCACCGATCGTCGGGATGGGAGCCGCGGCGTACGGCAGGCCCGCGGCCTCGAGGTCGTTGAACTGCCAGATGCCGTCCCAGGTGATCGAGTTCTCGCCGTTCTTGAACGCGACGTACTGCGAGTCGATCGCGACGTTCGAGGGGCTGTAGCCGTCCTCGACGATGCCGCGCTGCCACTCGATGGCCTTGAGGCCCTCGTCCGACGCGAAATTGGCCTTGGAGGCCTCGCCGTCGTAGGGCTCGTTGCCGTACTGCCACTGGAGGGAGAGGTTCATGAGGTGGCTGGGCCACAGCGTCGGCATCCAGAACGGGGTCTTGTAACCGGCCGCCTGGAGCTTCTTCAGTGCGTCCTCGAAGGACGCGGCATCGGTGGGGGCCTCGGTGATGCCGGCCTTCTCGAAGTGCTCGGTGTTGTAGTACATGGCGAGGGAGTGGACATCCAGGGGGATGCCGAACCGCTCGTCCTGGTAGACGCCGGCATCCCAGACTTCCTGTGTGAAGTCGTCGCCGGTCAGTTCCAGTGCGTCCGTGAGGTCGTCGACCGGCACGATGACGTTGCGTGCCGCCATCGTGGACAGCTGGTCCAGGTGCATGACGCCGACGTCGGGTCCCTCACCGGCGGTGACGGCCGCTGGGAGGCGCTGGTAGAAGTCGGCCCACTGCATGGTGTTGGAGGTGACCTTGATGTTCTCGTGCTCGGCGTTGAAGTCCTCGATCATCTTCTCCATGAACGGGCCGTCGCCGCCGGTGAAGCCGTTCCAGAAGGAGAGCTCGACGGCGGGGCCGTCGTACTCGCCGGTGAATTCGCTGGCGGCCTGCTCGCTGCCGGAGCTGCCGCACGCGGTCAGGCCCAGCAGTGCGACGGCCCCGACGGCTGTCGCAGTCGTCAGGCGCCCGCGCAGGGATCGCTTGGGATGAGTCATGGTGTCCTCCTCGTTGAAAACGTTGCGCACTTCCAGGTGAGTGGCTCGGCGTGTGACCGAGCTTACAGCGCTGTAAAAATGGTGTCCAGCAATTCCCGCGGGAAATACCGGGCACCGGTGGCGTCGCGGGGATGCCGTTTTACACTGGGATCGACCTGAGGAGAAGCAGATGAAGAAAGTCCGGCTCGCCGATGTGGCGGAGGTGGCGGGCGTGTCGATGAAGACGGTGTCCAACGTCGTCCACGACTACCCGCACGTCGCCCCGGAAATGCGCCGGAAGGTCCAGCAGGCGATCGACGAGCTGGGGTACAAGCCCAACCTGACGGCCCGTCGCCTGGCGACGGGCAAGACCGGCATGATCGCCCTCGCGATTCCCGAGATCGACCACCCGTACTTCTCCGAACTGTCGCGGTACATCGCCGAGGAGGCGAGCCGCCGGGGCTACCGGGTCATCGTGGAGCAGACCCTGAGCAATCCCCTCACGGAGAGGAAGGTGCTGAACGACCGGGAGGCCGGACTCGTGGACGGCATCATCTTCCATCCCGTACGGATGCAGTCCGAGGAGGTCGCCCGGTTGCAGCGCGATGTCCCCGTGGTGCTCCTCGGGGAATCGACCATGCCCGTCACCGCCGACCACGTGATGATCGACAACGTGGCGGCGGCGCAGGAGGGCGTGCAGCACCTGCTGGGCGAGGGGCGGCGCCGCATCGCGTTCCTCGGCGTGGTCTCCGGGGATACGACGGGATCCACGGACCAGCGGCTGCTCGGCTACCAGCAGGCCCTCGTCGGGGCGAACCTGCCCCTGGATCCGGGCCTGGTGCTGTCGGTGGCCGACTTCACGCCCGAGGAGAGCGCGAGGGCGGTCGGTGCCGCCGTCGCGTCAGGCCTCGCGTTCGACGGCCTCGTCTGCCGCGACGACAGGTTCGCCACGGGAGCCCTGTCCGCCCTGCGGCAGGCCGGGGTGCAGGTGCCCCGCGATGTCGCCGTCGTCGGATGGGACGACACCGAGCTCAGCCGCTGGGCGAGCCCGCCGCTGACCTCGGTCGCTCCCGACAAGCGCGAGCTGGCTGCTACGGCCCTCGAACTCCTCCGGCAACGGATCGACGGCTTCCAGGGGATCGGCCGGCACCGGATCGTCCCCCACTCCTTGATCGTCCGCGACAGCGCCCCGGTGTCCCGTCCGGTTCTGATGCCCTGACCCGTGCTTTACAGCGCTGCAAATGTGCGGCAGGATATCCGCATGCGCACTCCAGATGAAGTCACAGCCAGCGCCCAGGACGGAACCTACCCGAGGCCCCAGATCGTCCGGGAGCAGTGGGCGGACCTCTGCGGCGAGTGGGACTTCAGCTACGACGACGACGACGCCGGCGTGGCGGATCACTGGTTCTCGGCGGCCCGTCCGTTCCCCCTGACCATCACCGTCCCGTTCCCGCCGGAATCGGTGCGCTCGGGTGTGAACGACACCGGGTTCCACCCCGTCGTCTGGTACCGGCGGACCATCACACGCTCGGACATCGCCGACAGCGGCAGGTCGGGCGAGGACGATCGCCTGCTGCTGCACTTCGGCGCCGTCGACTACCGGGCCACCGTATGGATCAACGGGCAGCTCGTCGGATCGCATGAAGGCGGCCAGAGCCCCTTCACCTTCGACATCACCGGTCATGCGGCGGGTGCGTCGGAGCTCTCGCTCGTCGTCCGGGCCGAGGACGACCCCCACGACGTCGCCCAGCCCCGCGGGAAGCAGGACTGGCTCGAGGACCCGCATGTTATCTGGTACCACCGCACCACGGGCATCTGGCAGCCCGTCTGGCTCGAGTCCGTTCCGTCCGCCTTCATCGAGGGCGTCGTCTGGGAACCCGACGTGCCGAAGGGCCTGGTCCGGCTCGAACTCGAGCTCTCGCCGCAGCGGCACACCGCCCGCACCGTACGGGTGGACCTGGGTTTCGCGGGGCACCCGCTCGGCACGTACACGACGTCGGCGGTGCAGCCCCGCGTCGTCCTCGACTGCGTGATACCGCACCAGGCCAACGGCCAGGCCTACGAGTCGCTGCTCTGGTCACCGGAGTACCCCCGCCTCATCGACGCTACCGTCACCCTCCTCGGTGGCGACGGATCCGTCGTCGACGAGGTGCGCTCCTACTTCGGGCTCCGCAGTGTCGGCACCGCGGGCAAGCACTTCCTCCTGAACGACCGCCCGTACTACGTGCGTTCGGTCCTGGAGCAGGGTTACTGGCCCGATTCGCTCCTCGCCGCCCCCGATGCCGGCGCCCTCCGCGAGGAGGTCCAGCTCATCAAGGACCTCGGCTTCAACGCCGCGCGCCTGCACGAGAAGGTGGAGGACCCCCGCTTCCTGTACTGGGCGGACCGCCTCGGCCTGCTCGTGTGGGGGGAGATGGGCAGCACCTTCGAGTTCTCGCCGATCGCGATGGAGCGGGTCGCCCGTGAATGGGTGAGCGTCGTCCAGCGCGACCGGTCCCACCCGTGCATCGTGACCTGGGTGCCTCTGAACGAGAGCTGGGGGGTGCAGCAGATCGCCCACAGCCCGGAGCAGCGCCACTTCGCGCAGGCCATGTACCACCTGACGAAGGCGCTCGACGGCTCCCGGCCGGTCATCTCGAACGACGGGTGGGAGCATGTGGAGTCGGATCTCTTCACCGTCCACGACTACGCGACCAACTACGCAGACCTGCACGCGCACTACCGGGACGCGGAGGCCTTCGGTGTCCTCGCTGCGGGGGTCGGCCCGGCCGGGCGTCGCCTCAGCGTGCTGCCGGACCTGCCCCGGACCGAGCCCGTCATGGTGTCCGAGTTCGGCGGGATCCTGTATGCGCCGAACAGCCCGATCGACACGTGGGGCTACTCGGTCGCCGTCTCCGGCGAGGACTTCGCCGACCGGCTGCAGGCGCTGTTCTCGGCGCTGTACGAGAGCCCTGTCCTCTCGGGGTTCTGCTACACGCAGCTGACCGACACCCTCCAGGAGGCGAACGGCCTGACGGACGAGAACCGGAAGCCGAAACTCCCGGTGGCGGAGATCCGGAAGATCGTCATGGGGAGCTCCTGGCGGGAGACGGACGCGTGACCTCCCGGGGCTGAGCGGGTCGACGCCCACACCCCGCCAACGAACGACGGCGGCACCCGGGTGGGTGCCGCCGTCGTCGTCCGTGCGGTGCGGGGTCCGTGAGGAGCTACTTCCGCGCGAGCTCGGGGTGGTGGAGTTCGGTGACGTCGGGGTGCGCGCGTGCCCGGCCCTTCAGCATGTTGGAGCCGTAGGAGGACAGCATGGGGTTCTCGGGGTCGTCCGAGATGCCGCGCGTGGCAGCCCGCAGGTCCTCGGTCAGGGGGACCGGCTCGATCACGGCGTCGAGGCGGGGGGACCAGAAGAACGGGACGGCGTAGCGGTCCACGCCGGGCGGTGGAGCGGTGACGCGGTGGATGGTCGCCGCAAGGTAGCCCTCCGTGGCGACCTGGAGCATCTCGCCGAGGTTGACCACGAGCGCACCCGGGATCGGGGTGACCGGGACCCAGGTGTCGGCGCCGTGGGGGAGGACCTCGAGGCCGCCCACCTGGTCCTGCAGGAGCAGCGTCACGAACCCGTAGTCGGCGTGGGCTCCCACGCCCTGCGAGCCGGCTCCCTCGACGACACCGCCCACGTAGTGCACGAGCTTGGCCATCCAGGCCGGGGTGCGCTCGAAGGGCTCGGCGAAGTAGTCCTCCGGGAGGTGCAGGGCGACGGCGATCGCCGAGAGGAGCTCGGCGCCGACGCGCGACATCAGGGCCGCCCACGCCATGGCCTTCTCCTCGAGTTCGGGGAGCGCGGTGCGGGGCCAGAGGTTGGGACCCTGCAGGAGCCAGAACGGCTCGTCGGCGGGATAGTCGGCCACCGGCTCCCGCTCGGGGGAGAAGTCGATCTGCTCGCGGGCATCGGGTCGGCCGCGCGTGATCTCGGTGCCGAGGCCGGCGTACCCGCGGAAGTGCGGAGACGACCGGTTGTGGATCCTGAGGCGTTCCTCCAGGGGGAGGTCGAAGAAGCGGCGGGTCACGTCGAAGAGGTCGTCCACCTGCGTGGGGGTGGCGCCGTAGTTGATGATGTGGAAGAAGCCGACGGTGTGGGCGGCGTCGCGCAGTTCCTCGATGAACCCCGGGGTGAAGGATCCATCGGCGGAACGGGCGGTGCTGAGGTCAAGGGTGGGGATCGATCCCGTGGACTGCTGCATGCGCAGGAGATTACGCCCGACGACGAACCGGCCCTTCCTTTGCGTTACGCCGTATTGCGGCTGCCCCCGTGGGCACCGTCATCACCGTCGGCGTCCCCGGCTCCCACGCCGCCGTCGGAACCGTCCGCACGCTGTCCTCCGACACCTGCCAGCGCGCGGACGGCACGCAGGCCGGCGTCGGATCCCCTCCAGTGGCGGACGAGCGCATCCGGACCGGCGGCCCGCACCACCGCCCGCAGGACGACGGCGATCACGACGACGTCGTCCGCGTAGCCGATCACGGGCAGGAAGTCCGGCACGAGGTCGATCGGCATCACGAGGTACGCCACGAGGAGGCCGAGCATCACGCGTGCACGCACCGGGACGGAACGATCCGCGGTGAGACGTCGGACGAGTCCGAGGAGGTCCGGGCCGAGGCGCAGCGCGTCCCGCAGCGGGATCACGTCGGGGTGCCGCCGCGCGTAGACGGCGAGGCACGCGAGGAGGAACGCGTAGGCGGCCAGGAGTGCGATGGCCCCGTGCAGCACCGTCTCCCAGTTCATGCGCCTCCCCGCGATCGTCGTGCCCGGACGGGCAGGCTTCGACTGTAGCCCGGCAGGGGCCCGCCGGGCCGTCAGGCGGCGAGGGCCGCCTGCAGTACCGCCGCGATGCTCTCGGTGACCTGCTCCTCCGTGATGGCCTCGGGATCGGCCGCGCACTCGACGGCCATCCCGTTCACCGTGGCCAGCAGGATGGTCGCGAACACCAGGTAGTGCGCGGGGTCCGACGGCCCGCCGAACGCGGCGGCCCGCTCGGCCAGGGTGGTGGCGAGGATAGTGCGCCGGGTGCGGCGGTGCTCCCGGAAGACGGCGCCGACGTCGGGATCACGGCCGGCCTGCAGGGCGAACTCGACGACGAGAGCGTGCCAGCGCTGCTCGCGCACCACCCCGCGGGCGAGGTGGCGGGCGGCATGCTGCACCGTCTCGTCCAGCGAGGTCAGGTGGTCCACCTTGCTCAGGACGTCGGCCGCAGTGTCGGCGAGCCGTTCGCCCAGGAGCGTGGCGAAGAGTTCCTGTTTCGAGCCGAAGTTGGAGTAGACGGCGCCCTTCGTGTAACCCGCGCGCTGGGCGATCGTGTCGAGGCGGGCCGCAACGTAGCCGATCTCCTCGAAGACCTCGAGGGCTGCCGCGAGCAGTCCCGCGCGGACGTCCTCCCGCCGCGGGCGGCGTCGGGGGCTGCCGCTCGTCGCCCCGCCGTCGGTGTGCATGGTCGTCATTCGTCCTCCTGCGATTACGATACCATTGGTATTGAATACTTCAGGTATTGAAATCGAAGGACACATGGCCATCTCCCCGCGCACCCCGCATCGCCCCCCGGCGGACGTTCACACCGCGATCCCCGCCCTCACCGTCGAGGGCCTCACCCTGCGCGTCGGGCAGCGGACGATCTTCGACGGCGTCACCCTCGAGGTCCCCACCGGATCGCTGGCCGTCCTCGCCGGACGCTCGGGGACGGGCAGGACCGCCCTCGCCCTGGCGCTCGCCGGGCGGCTCGTGCCGACCTCCGGGCGAGCCGTCGTCCTCGGCCACGCGCTGCCACGGCATGCCGGCGAGGTGCGCCGCCGGGTCGGCTTCACCGGGAACGGGACCGTGGTGCCGCTCGACGGCACGCTGACCGTCCGGCACCACGTGGCCGACGCCCTGAAGCTGGCCGCCCCGTGGTGGAGGCCCGGGGCGTCCCGGAACCAGGTGGACCGTGTCATCACCACCGCCAACAGCCTGCTCGGAGCTCTCGAGGAGGCCTTCGGCGACGATCCCGCTGCCGCAGCACTCGCGCAGGCCCGGCTCCACGGCAGTGAGCTCGTCCGTGACGCCTCGCCCGTGGCACGCTTCACGCTCGGCGTCGCCCTCGCCCTCATCCCGGGCCCGGATGTCCTCGTGGTCGACGACGTCGACCAGCTCCGCACGGCCGACGAGCGCCGCGCCGCCTGGGCCGCGCTCCTCACCGTCGAGCGGACGCACCGCGACGACGCCGCACCGCTGACCGTCGTCGCCACCTGCCAGGACGTCCGGGAGCTCGACGCCGTGGGTGGCGCCGGACACCGGATCAGCGCCCTGCCGCTGCGGCCCGTCGTCGTGCACGTACTCGGCGCCGACCCGGCACCCGCGGCCTCCACCGAACCGTCCGCACCGACCTCAGCCTCCGAAATCAGGTGACACCGTGTTCTCCCTGCTCCGCACGGAACTCTCCCGCTTCCGCATCACCCTGAAGGCCCGCGCCGCCCTCCTGGTCATCGCGGTCATCCCCGCGCTGTACGGCGGGCTGTACCTCGCCGCCAACTGGGATCCCACGGGGAACCTCGAGCACCTCACGGCCGCCGTCGTCAACGAGGACCAACCCGCCACCGCCGCCGGCCCCGACGGCTCCGCGAGCACCATCTCCGCCGGCGCCGATCTCACCGACACCCTCACCTCCTCCGACGATGCCGGGTTCACCTGGGTGGAGGTCGGCCGGGAGGACGCCGACAGGGGGCTCGACGACGGCACGTACGCGGCGTCGCTGGACATCCCCGCGGAATTCTCCTCCACCCTCGCGTCCGTCGGCGGCGACGAGCCCGCGCAGGCGATGCTCGGCATCACCACCAACGACGCCGACAGCTACATCGTGGGCCAGGTCGGCAACACCGTGGCGGCGGGCCTGCAGCGCCAGGTGCGCTCGGGTGCCACGGCGGACTACCTCGACAGCATCTACCTCGGCTTCTCCTCCCTGCACGGGAAACTCACCGAGGCGGGCGAGGGCGCAGTGAAGCTCGCCGACGGCGCACGCAGCGCCGACGAGGGGAGTGCCTCGCTCGTCGTCGGCCTCGGCAGCCTCGTCGAGGGCAGCACGAAGCTGTCCTCCGGAACCGCCCAGGTGGCCGGAGGCGCTGCCGATCTCTCGGCCGGCGTGGGTGATCTCGCCGCCGGTCTGGGGCGCCTCGACGCCGCGACGGCCGGTCTGGTCCCACAGTCCCGGCAACTTGCGCAGGGTGCGGCCTCGGCCGCCACGGGCGGTGCGACCCTGAGGGATGGTGCTGCCCAGCTCGCCACCGGGACGCAGGCCGTCGCCGACGGCGCCGGCAGGCTCTCTGCCTCCGCCACCACGCTGGCCGACGGAACCCGTCAGGTCGCGGACGGCGTCGGGCAGGTCGGGAACGGGGCCGACGCCCTCTCCGCAGGCGCCACCGACCTCCAGTCCGGGGCCGGGCAGGCAGCGGTCGGATCGCGCACCGTCGCCGTCGGACTCGCGCAGCTCACCGCGGACTATGCCGCCCTGTCCGACGCCGAGCGGCTCGCCGCCCTCCAGCAGCTCGGTGCCGGTGCGGACGCGGCGGCCACCGGGAGCGAGCAGATCGCGTCCGGGGCCGGGACACTTGCTGCATCGGCCGGTGACCTCGCCGCCGGTGCCCGCGCGGCGTCGACGGGAGCCGCCGGTGCGGCCGAGGGCGCAGGCCTGCTCAGTGCCGGTGCCGCCGATCTCGCCACGGGCGCCGGGGGAGCGGCCACCGGCGCGGGGTCGGTGTCGCAGGGCGCCGCCGATCTCTCCGCGGGGCTCACCCAGCTCTCGGACGGGACGGCGACCCTCGCAGCGAACACCCCGGCTCTCCGCGACGGGATCGTGTCGGCCTCCGGCGGTGCGGTGCAGCTCGCCACCGGAGCGGCCACGCTCAGTACGGGCGCGGCGGAGGCCTCCGGGGGAGCGGCGTCGCTCTCGGAGGGCTCCAGCCAGGCCTACGACGGCGCCAGCTCGCTCGAGGGCGGGCTCAGCCGACTCTCCAGCGGAGCGCAGGACCTCGCGCAGCAACTGGACCAGGGTGCGCAGCAGGTGCCGGACTACACCGAGGGGCAGCGCGCCCGGCTGAGCGGCGTGGCCTCCGCGCCGGTGGCTATCGAGCGGACGCACGCCAACGCCGTGGATGCGTATGGCGAGGGTATGGCGCCCTACTTCATCCCGCTGGCCCTGTGGGTGGGCGGCATCGTCACGTACATCGTCCTGCGTGCCCTGTCTCCCCGGGCGCTGGCCTCCACGGCGGCCTCCTGGCGCATCTCCACCGCCGGCTACCTGCAGGGCGCCGTCTTCGCGGTCCTCCAGTCACTGGTCCTGCTGGGGATCCTGGTAGCAGGTGTCGGCCTGACCACCCCCCATCCCGTGGGGCTGCTGGCCTTCACGATCCTCACGGCGCTGGTCTTCACAGCGATCCATCAGGCGCTCGTTGCGCTGCTCGGCGGTGTCGGTCGGCTCGTGGCGCTGGTGCTGCTCATGCTGCAGCTCACCTCCGCAGGCGGAACCTATCCCGTGGCGACCGAGCCCGGATTCTTCCGGTTCCTGAGTCCGCTCCTGCCGATGACCCACGCGGTGACCGGCCTGCGCCACCTGATCGCCGGCGGAGACCTCGGCATCGTCTGGCTCGCGGCCGCCCAGCTGCTGGTCTTCTTCGTCCTCGCAGGGGCGCTCTCGGTCTTCGCGTCCCACCGTGGCCGCTCGTGGTCCATGGAGAAGCTGCATCCCAGCCTCGCGATCTGACAACTCCTCCTGCACATGGGGGGCGGGCGACATGCGCCCCGGCAGAGGACCTTATAGGTTGGGACGGTACCGACCATCCATCAGGAAGGCACCATCCCATGATCTTCATCGTCGTCAAGTTCACCGTGAAGCCCGACTGGAGTGACCGTTGGATCGACCTGACGCGGGACTTCACGGAGGCGACGCGCCGGGAACCGGGGAACCTCTGGTTCGAATGGTCCCGCAGCATCGAGACGCCCGATCAGTTCGTGCTCGTCGAGGCGTTCCAGGACGACGCGGCGGAGGCACACGTGAACAGCGACCACTTCTCCCAGGCGATGCAGGACATGCCACAGGCGCTCGTGAAGACGCCGGAGATCATCAGTGAGCGGATCGCCGCCGAGGGCTGGGGCCTGATGGGCGAGCTCACCGTCGACTAGGCGTCGGGCGTTCTCGGGTCACCGTCAGGCGTGTGGCAGGCGCTCCCGCCCCTGGGGGCGCCTGCTACCCCTGACCGCCGGGGAGGGACTGTTCCAGGATGAAGTCGTCCTCGAAGCGATCACCCAGCTGGAAGCGCTTGGTCCCCACGCGACGGAACCCGTGCTTCGTGTAGAACCGGAGGGCCCGCGCGTTCTCCTGGTTCACACCGAGCCACACCCCCGGCAGTCCCGACGCGGCAGCGAGTTCGAGTGTCCGCTGCATCAGGGCCGCGGCCGCACCGCGACCGTGCTGGTCGGGGTGGACGTAGAACTTGCTCAGCTCCACGGTGGGCGAGATCGAGAGTGCGGCGAGCACGTCGGGGTCCGAGGGCTGATCCAGTACCACCATGCTCCAGCCCGCGATGCTCCCCCCGTCGCGCAGGCAGAGGATGGTGTGCTGCGGCGATTCGATGTACGCGGCGAAGCGCTCGGCGGAGAGCTGGGTCGCGATGTGTCGGGCGATGTCCTCGGGGGGCGAGTCGACCGGGCAGGCCAGGGGGAAGGTGACGGCGGCGACCGCTGCGAGCTGCGCCGCGTCGACGGCTGTCGCCGTCGTGATCTCGATCGTCCCGCCCCCGCCGGTGCCTGTGCCCGCACCCACGCCGGCGTCGCCTGTCCCGTCCGTGGTCCTGTCGATTCTCATGATGCCAATGTATTCCGAACGGCAGCAGGACGCGGACCCGAAGGCCCGCGTCCTGCTCGGTTCGCGGTGCGTCCCGGGAGTCCGGGCTGCAGTGCTAGTCGAAGACCGGTTCACCGTCGCGGGTGAGCTTCCAGTTCTCCTCGAAGAACGTGGCCGGGTCGATGGTGCCCTCGGTGATGAGGTAGTCGATCAGCAGCTGCCGGATCTCCGTGGTCTGGTTCACGAGCACCGGAGCCGTGGCGATGTGCGGGAAGTTGCCGCCGCCGGACTGCCGGTAGTTGTTCGTGGCCACGGCGAAGCGCTGCGCCGGATCGATCGGCGCCCCGTTGTAGCTGAGGTTCACGATCCGCTGGCCGACCGGCCTGCTGATGTCGATGTCGTAGGAGACACCGGACATCATGTCGTAGTTGTAGTCCGGGGTGCCCCCCGCGTTGGTCAGCGTTGCCGGGTCCACGGCGGCACCGGGAGCGGTCTGGTCGAAGTACTTCGCCGAGTACTCGAGGTAGTCCTCGACCTGGGCGCCCGTCATCTCGACACCGAAGAGGGTGTTGGGGAAGACGTAGAGGCCGGCCATGTCACGGATGGTGACGGGCCCCTCGGGCACCACGGCGGCGCGGTTGAACGGCGCCACGATCGAGAGGACGGGCAGGTCGGCGTTCGGGGTGCCGTCCAGTGCCCTGTTCACGGCCTCGGCCTGGACCGTGTTCACGAAGTCCATGACCGCGGTGTCGCGGAAGCGCGCATCCGCCGCCGACATGGTCTGCGTCGCGGTGCCGATGGCGGTGTTCACGTAGTCGATCGTGCGCTGGTGCTGGCCGGCGGCGATGGCCGAGATGGCCGGGTCCGCAGGCACGGTGTTGGTGTTGAGCAGTTCGGCGTTCGCGGAGGTCACGTCCCACTGGCCGCGCACCTTCGTCAGCTCGAAGTCCATCACCGAGAGCCGCATGCCCCAGTTCTTGGGTTCGGTCAGCAGGACCTGCTCGCCGGTCTGCTGGTTGGTGACGAACCGCTCCGGGATCTCCTGGTGCTCGTGGCCCGCGAGGATCGCATCGATCCCGGGGACCTGCTCGGCGATCAGCGTGGAAGCGTTCTCGACGGGCAGGGCGGTGCCGTAGGAGGACTTGCCGGAGGGGCCGGAGTGCGAGCTCACGACGACGACGTCGGCGCCTGCGGACCTCATCTCGGGGACGTACTTCCGGGCCTGCTCCACCATGCCCTCGAAGCGCAGCTCACCCTCGACATTGTTCCTGTCCCAGATGGCGCTGCCGGGCGTGGTGAGCCCCAGGATGCCGACCCGGATGGGCTTCTGCCCCTTGAGCGTGACCGTCTTGATGATGTACGGGGTGAAAGCGTCCTGGCCGGTGGTCCGGTCCTTGACGTTCGCGCCGAGCAGCGGGAAGTCGAGCTGGTCCTCGTACGTGCGCAGCAGCGGGAGGCCGTAGTTGAACTCGTGGTTGCCGAGCGTCGTGGCGTCGTACCCCATGGCGTTCATCGCGGCGGCCATCGGGTGGGTCTCGCCGGTCTCGGTCACGGGCTCGACAGTGGCGAAGTAGTCCGTCAGGGACGTGCCCTGGATGGTGTCGCCGTTGTCGATCAGGAGGGTCGACTCCTCGCCGCGGTCCGCACGGACCTGGTTCACGAGCGTGGAGATCTTGGCGAGCCCGACGTCGTTGCGCGCGGCATCGTCGTACTCCGCGTTGGTGAAGTAGTTCCAGTTCTCGATGTAACCGTGGAGGTCGCTGGTGCCCATGACCGTGATGGTGGCCGTGGAGTCCCTGGGACCCTGAGCTCCGCCGGGTGCGGCGGACGCTGCGGGCGCGAGTCCGAGTGCTGCGACGCAGCCGACGGCGACGGCCGCCGCGACGCGGCGATGCCCCCTGGTGGAAGAGTGTGACACGTGAAATCAGCTCCTGTTGATGGTGCGGTGGCGCCAGCCTATCGGTGACGGGTGACACACTGGTGACGGCGACATGACCCGGGGTGAACTGCCCGGTGCGGCCGCCCGGACAGCGCCGGCGGTCGCCCGGCCGGAACAGATCGACGAGGATCACGATGACAACCGATACAGAACAGCAGGACGCCTACCGCGAGGACATCCTGGCCGGCTACGACGTCCGGACGCTTCCCCTGCGACCCGACGAGGAGGGCGACGTCGTCGCCACGCTCGTGCGCCGGACCCTCCCCGCCGGCTCGCGCCGGGCCGTACTCTACGTGCACGGTTTCGTGGACTACTTCTTCCAGACCCACCTTGCCGACGCCTGGCTGGCGGCAGGCTTCGACTTCTATGCGCTGGACCTCCGCAAGTACGGACGGTCCCTCCGGGAGCACCAGACGCCGAACTACATCACGTCGCTGGAGGCGTACGACGAGGAACTCGACGAGGCAGCGCGCATCATCCGCGAGGAGGAAGGCCATGACGTCCTCGTGGTCATGGCCCACTCGACGGGCGGACTGGTCACGTGCCTCTGGGCGCACCGTCGCCGCGGCCGCGGGATCGTGGACGCCCTCGTCCTCAACAGCCCCTGGTTCGACCTCAACGCGAGCCGGTTCCAGCGCACCCTCGGCACCGCTGCCGTGCACCGCCTCGGGACGCTTCGACCGCGCGTCGTCGTCGGCAGGCTCGGCTCCGCGTACGGCCGGTACCTGCACCGCGAGTCGGGAGGAGCGTGGGACTACGACCTGACGTGGAAGCCCCACAGCGGGTTCCCCGTCGTCGCGGGCTGGCTGCGCGCCATCCGCCGCGGCCACGCGGAGCTGAACCGCGGCCTCGCCATCGACTGCCCCGTGTTCGTCGCCTGCTCCGACGCGACCTCGGACCCGGTGAAGGAGCCCGCGCGCATCTCGTCCACCGACGTCGTGCTCGACGTCGCGCACATCGCCGGGCGGGCGCCACGGCTCGGCAGGCTCGTCACCCTGGTGCGCATCGCGGGCGGCATCCACGACCTCGCGCTGGCACCGGAGCCGGCCCGGTCGCAGTTCTTCGAGGAACTCGGACGCTGGCAGGAGGCCTACGTCCCGGCCGGCCGGGGATGACGGCGTAGCCGGGTCCGGCTGGAGGCCCGCGGCCGGGCCCGTACGGCTCCGGCTTCAGCGGGTTGCTGCCCCGACGTCGTAGGTCAGCATGGCGAACTGCCCCTGCTGCTCGACCGACCGCAGCGTCAGCCGGTCCGATTCGACCCGGAGCGGCAGCAGCGGTGCTCCCGACGCCAGGGCGACGGGCGCGACGGCGATCCGGATCTCGTCGAGCAGGCCGGCCGCGAGGAACTGGCCCGCCAGGTCACCGCCGCCGACGACCCAGATATCCCGGTCGCCCGCAGCGTCGCGCAGCTGCTCGAAGACCGGCCGGACGTCCCCGGACACGAGGCGGACGTCCGCACCCTCCGGGATCGGCAGCTCCCTGCTGGTGAAGACGAACGCGGGGCGGTCGCCGTACAGGGCACGCCACTTCGCCGGCTCGTCCAGCAGCCCCTCGAAGGCCAGCACCCACTCGTACGTCGTCGAGCCCTCGACCAGCACGCCCACGGTGTCGAGGAAGCGCTCGTACTCCTCCGGGGGCGGGGGCTCGACGGCGAAGAGCCACTCCAGCGAGTTCTGCTCGTCGGCGATGAAGCCGTTGAGGGTGGTGGCGGTGTGGAAGACGACGCGGGGCATGCGTCATTCCATCATGCGCTCGACGCGCTCGGTAGGGGTCGAGGCGCGGCGGTTCTGGACGAGTGCGCCCACCGGGTCGGAACGTCCGGTGGGCAGGAGTGCGGATGCCCGCGGGGGAGGGGCAGCCGGTGGGCGGATCCGATGATCTCCGCGGCAGGCAGCGCCCCGGGGAGCGGGCCGTGCCGCGCTACCCCTGCGCCTCGACCCCGCCGACGAACCGCCGGACGAGGGCATCGAACTCCTCCTCGCGCTCGATCTGCGGCATGTGCCCGCACTTCTCGAACAGATGGACCTCGGCGTGCGGGAACACGGTCCGGGCATGCTGGAGGTGCGACGCCGGCAGGATGCGGTCCTCGCCGCCCCACACCACGAGGGTGGGCTTGTGCTGGGCGGCGACGGTGCGGAGGAGCTCGGTCCGCCAGCGACGGCGTACGCCGCGGACGGTGCCGAGGTGGCTCGCGACGGCGAGCAGCACGTCGTCGTACACCGGGTTCCGGCCCACCTCCTGGGCGTGGTCGAGCCGTTCCTCCGTGACGAACCGCTTGTCGAAGAACAGGGCCCGCTCCGTGCGGTAAGCGGCCTTGCGGGACTTGTCCTTCATGAGGCGTCGGCCGAGCGGGCGGATGGCGAGCAGGCGCAGCGCGATCGTCACCTCACTGCCGAACCCGGCGCTGTTCACGAGCACCAGGCTCCGCACGCGCTCGGGTTCGAGGGCGCTGATCTTCATCGCGACGGCACCACCGAGCGAGTTGCCCACCACGTGGAGCGGCCGGTGCTCCCCGAGGGCGTCGAGCGCCGCGATCACGAAGCGGGCCATCGACTCCATGGTGTACCGGCCGGCCGTGCGCTCGGACAGGCCGAAGCCGGGCAGGTCCACGCTGATCACCCGGTGGTCCGGGGCGAGGCGCCCGTAGAGCCCCTCCCAGTCCTCGAGGCTGCGGCCGATCCCGTGCAGCAGCAGGACGGGCGGCATCTCCCGGGCGCCCGCGTCGCGGTAGCGGACCCGGACGCCGTCCACCCGCAGGTAACCGTCGTCGCCCCCGGCCGCGGTCGTCCCCGGGGACGCGCCGCCGCCGGGCCCGACGCCGGGCCCGGCGCCGTTCACCGGCGTACCTTCCCCGCGAGGCGGGCGAGGCTCGTGGCGCGGCGCTCGAGGGTGCCGAAGGACATGGGTGCCACGCGGGCGACGACGTCGGGCAGTTTCGCGCTGAGCCCGATCAGCAGGCGGGCCTTGCGGGTCTTGACCGCTTCGAGCATGAGTTCGGCGGCACGGTCCGCGGGGAAGGTGAGGAGCTTGTCGAAGTCCTCCTTCGCGTGCTTGACGTCGCGGTCGCCGAGGTTCCCGCCGATCCGCGCGTTGAGGGCGATGTTCGTCCGGATACCGCCGGGGTGCACGCTGGTGGTGCCGATACCGCGGGGGAGCAGTTCGTTGCGGAGGGCCTCCGTGAATCCGCGCAGCGCGAACTTGCTGGCGGAGTAGGCGGTCTGGCCGCTCGGTCCTACGAGGCCGAACAGGCTGGAGACGTTCAGGATGTGCCCGCCGGGTGCGATCCGCGGGAGGAGCCGGTGCGTGAGCAGCACGGGTGCGGTGAAGTTGATGGCCATGACCCAGTCGAAGTCGTCCATGCTGATCTGGTCGAAGCGGCCCGCGAGGGCCACGCCGGCGTTGTTGACGAGCAGGTCCACGCGGTCGGTCGCGGCGAGCAGGTCGGTGGCGAGGCGTTCGACGGCGTCGCGGTCCGCGAGGTCGGCGGTGAATGTCGTGACGCTGCTGTCCGGGTAGGTGGAGCGGATCGATGCGGCGACGGCCTCGAGGCGGTCCGTGTCCCGGTCGACGAGCAGCAGGGTGCTGCCGCGCTCGGCGAGGCCACGGGCGAGGTGCTCGCCCATGCCTCCGGCTGCGCCGGTGACGACGGCGGTGGACCCGGCGAACTGGAAGGGTTGGATGCTCACGCGTGGATCTCCTGGAGGTCGGGGGCGGGGGTGGCGGGTGGGGTGGGCGCGTCGAAGACCATGCTCTTCGCGAGGTTGCCGTGCAGGGCGGTGGGGGCGTCGAGCAGGTAGTTCTGCCGCATGGTCCACGGTTGCCGGTCGCCCTGCTTGGGGAACGCCGAGACGGCGCGCTGGACGTACCCGGAGGTCAGATCCAGGATGGGGCGCGCCTTCATGGGGCCGTCGACGGCGGGCGCCCCGGAGCGGTGCCCGTGGCGGTCCATGTACCGGATGAGGCGGCAGACGTACCGGGAGCTGAGGTCCGCCCGCAGTGTCCACGAGGCGTTCGTGTAGCCGACGCACAGGGCGAGGTTGGGGACGCCGCTGACCATCAGCCCCCGGTACACCCAGGAGTCGCCGAGGTTCACCGGGGCGCCGTCGACGGTGAAGGTCGCGCCGCCGAGGGGCAGCATCGAGAGCCCGGTGGCGGTGACCACGACGTCGGCCGCGAGTTCCTGCCCGGACGCCAGGCGGATGCCGTGCGGGGTGAACGTGTCGATGGTGTCGGTGACCACCGACGCCGTGCCCTGCTTCATCGCCCTGAACAGGTCCGCGCTGGGGGCGACGCACAGGCGCTGGTCCCAGGGGTTGTAGGCGGGCGTGAAGTTCTCGGCGACCGTCTTCTCGTCGCCGAGGATCCGCGCGGTCTGGGTGCGGATGAGCTTCTTGGCGAGCTCCGGGCGGCGGCGGCACAGCTGGTAGAACGCCTGCGTGAACAGCACGTTCTTGGCACGGGCCACATGGTGGGCGATACCTGCGGGCAGGTGGCGGCGGGCGGCGTCGGAGAACCTGTCGCGGCTCGGCACGGCCGTGATGTAGGTGGGGGAGCGCTGCAGCATGGTCACGTGGGCGGCGTCCTTCGCCATGGACGGCACCAGGGTGACAGCGGTGGCGCCGCTGCCGATCACGACGACGCGCTTGCCCGTGTAGTCCAGGTCCTCCGGCCAGAACTGGGGGCGGGCGATCTCACCCTCGAACGCGTCGAGGCCGGGGAAGGTCGGCTCGTATCCGTGGTCGTAGTCGTAGTACCCACTGCAGAGGTAGAGGAATCCGCACGTGAGCCGGCGGCGCTCGGGGGTAGACCCGGCGTCGTCGTCCGTGACATCCAGTTCGAGGGTCCACCGGGCGTCCTCCGAGGACCAGACGGCGCTGACGAGTCGGGTGTGGAACCGGATGCTGTCCCGGATGCGGGGCTCCTCCGCGGTGTCGCGGATGTACGTGAGGATGGACGAGCCGTCGGCGATCGCCTTGGCCTCGGTCCACGGGCGGAACGGGTAGCCGAGTGTGAACATGTCGCTGTCGGAGCGCACGCCCGGGTAGCGGAAGAGGTCCCACGTGCCGCCGATGGCACTGCGTGCCTCGAGGACGGCGAAGCTCTTGCCCGGCAGCTCCGTCGAGACCCGGTAGGCGGCGCCGATGCCGGAGAGGCCTGCGCCCACGATGACGACGTCGAGATGTTCGGTACGGGTTTCCATGCTTCCCATTCTTGCGGCGAACCCGCCCGTGTACTTGACTTCACGCGACAGCTATTTACCCTTGGACGACATGGGCTCCGTCATCCGATCCGCCGGCATGCGCGGCTTCCGCGACGTCGTCGAGCAGTTCGGGGGGGATCCCGCGGCACTCGCGGCGCAGTACCGCGTGCCGCTGGAGGCGATCGACAGCGACGACGTCCTCGTCTCCGACATCGCCATGGCGAAGCTCCTCGAGGGCGCTGCCCGCGCCCTGCCCTGTCCGGACCTCGGCCTGCGCATCTCGGAGTACCAGGACATCGGCATCCTCGGCCCGCTCGCGGTGGCCATCCAGAACTCGCCGACCGTCGGCGCGGCCCTGGAGTGCGCCTCCCAGTTCCTGTTCCTCCACAGCCCGGTGCTGCGGTTCACCATCGTCGCGGACCCGGAGGGGCGGCCCGGGGAGGTGGGCCTCTGCTACGGCTCCGCCGAGGGCGCCCCTCCGCGCCAGGCCACCGACGCGATCCTCGCCTTCTCGCACCGTATGCTCCGCTTCCTGGTGGACGGGCCCTACGGCCTGCACTCCGTCCACCTCTCCCACGTACCGAGGGCGCCCGCCGCCCGCTACACGGAGTTCTTCGGGGCGGAGGTGCGGTTCGGCCAGGGGGCATCCCTCCTGCGTGTGCCGAGGAGCCTGCTGGACCGTCCGCTCGCCGGTGTGGACGGCACGTTGCGGGAGATCGCGCTCGATTACCTGCGCAGCCGCTTCCCCGAGCCGGGACGTGTGGTCGCGCCCCAGGTCCGCAACGCGATCGATCGCATGCTCGGCACGTCGCCACCGCGCATCGACTCCGCCGCGAAGCTCCTCGGCATGCACGCGCGGACCCTCCAGCGGCGGCTCGCCGCCGAGGGGACGTCCTTCGAAGCCCTGCTCGACGACGCCCGCCGAGACGCGGCGCTGCGGCTGCTCACCCGGACGGACCTGCCGCTGCAGCAGGTCGCGGCGCTGGTGGGGCTGTCCGAGCAGTCCGCGCTCACGCGCTGCGTCCGCCGGTGGTCCGGGCGGACGCCGCGGGCCGTGCGGTCCGGCAGCGGGGTGGAGCAGGGCCCCGCCTACACTGGCAGGCAGGAGTCGGGGGCTGGAAGGGGGAGCGGTGGCCGGGATCACGAGCGCTGACGTGGCCCGCGAGAGTGGTGTCTCGCGGACGACCGTCAGCTACGTCCTGACCGGCCGGGAGGGTGTCACGATCTCCGAGGAGACCCGGCGCCGCGTCCGCGAGACCGCGGTCCGTCTCGGCTACGCGCCGTCGGCCGCCGCCCGCGCCCTGCGTACCGGTCGCAGCGACCTGGTGCTGTGCATCCTGCCCGACTGGCCGGTGGGACCGGTGATCGAGACGCTGCTGGACGGACTGGCCGACGAGCTGTCCGGCCGCGGTCTGTCGGTCCTCGTGCACCACGGGCGCCGTACCCGCCCGCTCGCCGAGCTGTGGCGTGCCGTCACCCCGCGTGCGGTGATCGGCTTCGCCCCCTTCGCCGACGAGGACCTCCTGATGATGCGGCAGGCCGGGATCCAGGTGCTGGGGACCCTCGGCGAGGAGCATCAGCGGGACCGGGCCCTTCCGTCGGAGACCCAGCTCGCGATCGGCGCCCTGCAGGCCCGGCGCCTCGCCGCGCGCGGTGTTTCGCGCCTGGGCTACGCATGGCCCACCGATCCCCGGATCGAGGACTTCGCGAGGGATCGCCTGCTCGGCGTGCAGCGTGCCTGCGCGGACCTCGGCCTTCCGGAGCCGCTCGTCCACCCGGTCGCGCTCGACGTCTCCGCTGCGGCGGCCGCGGTCCGGGCCTGGCGGGATCAGGGCGTCACCGGTATCACCGCCTACAACGACGACGTCGCGCTCGCCGTGCTCGCCGGACTGCGCGCCGAGGGACTGGCCTGCCCCGAGGACATGGCGGTGGTGGGGGTCGACGACGTCCCGGCTGCGGCGCTGGCGGCGCCTCCGCTCACGACCGTCGCACAGTCCATCGAGATGCAGGCACGCTACCTCGCGGCCCTGGTCCTGGCGGATCTCGACGGGTCCCCGGTGAAGCCCGAGCATCCGGGGGATGGTCTGCGGCTCGTGGAGCGGGAGTCGGGCTGACTGCCCTCCGGTCTGAACCAGCCCGCGCGCGAACCTGATGCGGTGCACCCACGTGGGGAACCCGACCTGGGTGCACCGCCGGGCCGGGCATGGGGCCCAGGCCAGGTCCGATCCTCGCGTACGACGGGAAGGGCCGGAGCGGTGTGAACTGCTCCGGCCCTTCCTGTTTCTGCTCGTTCCCTACCGGTCCGCTACGGAGCGGGGTACCGCACCACGTAGCTCGGCGTCCCGGTGTTCGCATTGCTCACGGGGGCGCCGGTGTTGTTCACGACGTGGTCGATCGTGCCCGCACCCAGGTTCACGGTCAGGAGGTGGTTGAGCACCACGCCGGGGGTCTCCGGCACCTCGAAGCCGCGGGTGGCGTGGATGCTCGGGTCCACGTTCGTGAAGACGTACGATCCGCCGCCCCACAGGGTGTGGTCCTCGACGTCGTCGGCCACCTTGTAGCCGGCCCAGCCGAGGACGCCGTCGTGCTGCCAGGCCTCCTGGTTGGGCGGGTCGTACGGCAGCTCGTTCTGGAAGAAGACCGTGCGGCCCCTCTCACCGTTCCAGATGACGTTGTACTCCTGGTAGTGCTCCACGAAGAGGCCCGTCGCGGTGACGTCGTCACCGTTGACGATCACGCCGTTCCGCCCGGTGCTGACGTCCCAGCCGAATGCGCCGTCGTTGCCGTGGTCCGCCCGCCACACCCAGGTGTGGTCGATCAGCACGTGGTCGCTGTTGATCTCGAGGCTGACGTCGGCCTTGCCCACGTGCGGGCCGCCGATCCTGAAGTAGACGTCGCTCAGCGTCGTCGGGTTCGCCGGGTCGCTGTGCTTCGCGCCGCTGTTGCCGTTCTTCGTGCCCACCTGCAGCAGGACGGGGGAGTTCACGGTGCCGCCGTCGATCGTGACGCCGGCGATGACGACGCCGGGCACGTCCGCGACGCGCATCGGCGTGGCTCCGTTCACGGCGGTGAGGGTCGCGTGGCCGAGGCCGAGGACCACCGTGTCGGCGCGCTTGACCGCGATGGTCTGGGCGATGTCGTAGACGCCCGGGGTGAGGAGGAGGTGCTGGCCGCGGGCGAGCGCGTTGTTGATGGCCTGGACGGAATCGCCCGGCCGTGCGACAAAGAACTCGGACAGCGGGACGGTGCGCCCGGCCGTCGGGCCGTCACCCCACGAGATGCCGCGCGACTCGGTCTGGGCGGAGGGCACGCGCACGCTGTAGGACCCGGCAGCGTCCGCGAAGAGGAATGGCTTCTCGCGGCTGACCGGGGTCCGGTCGAGCGTCGTGTACGGGGGAGTGGGGAAGGACTCGTCCGTGGGGGCGCCCTCGGTCCCCGAGAACACCGCGTTCCAGACGCCGTTGGACCAGCTGCCGATCTCCGCGTTGCGGGTGAACCACTGCTGCTGGGACCCGTTGACGATGTCGCCGGCCTTCGAGTCGGCGAGGTAGCCGCCACTAGCGTACTGGGGGCCGGCGGTGCAGTAGTCCATCAGCGAGAGCGTGCCACCGGTGACGTCGACGCGCCGGAGCGAGACGGCCTGGGACACGGCCCAGAAGTTCGCCGTCGAGCGGCAGCCGTCCTGGCCCGCGCCGTTGATCTCGAGCGTGAGGTTCGAGAGCGTGCGCCAGAAGTTGTTCAGCGCGATGCAGTTGCCGGTGCCGTTGTCCTCGAGGCAGCGGTTGTAGACCTCGATCTTGCCGTTGATGGTCACATCCGAGGGGGAGGCGCCGAGGCCGGCGACCTCCGTGTAGTAGCCGACCTTGAACTGCAGGGGTTCGGCGTCCGTGCCATAGGTTCCCGGCAGGAAGAGGAGGGCTTCGCGCTCGGTGCCCATCTCGTTGTCGATCTGCCGGGCGTTGACGGCGTCCACCGCGGCCTGGATCTCGCTGACGGGCATGCTCGGGTCGAAGATGGTCACGTTGGGGCCGAAGTCGGGGGCCGACACCGGGGTAGCCTTCTGGGTGGCGACCGGCGTCGTACCTGCCGGTGCCGGTGCCGGTGACGGCGCTGCGACAGCGGCGACTCCCGTGCTGCTGGCCAGGAGCACGGTGGCTCCGAGGGCCGCGGCCAGGCGCGTACGCCCGGTCCGGGTAGAGTGGGGGATGGTCATGCGGGGAGGTTCCTCTCCGTCGAGGTGGTCCTGAACAGGGCGATTGGTGAATCGTGTCACCAGGTCGTCAGGAAAGTACATCCCCGGCGGCGGATGAAGTCAAGGAACGGCGGAGAGCGAGGCGTCGGCGTTGAACGAGGGCCCTCCCGGTGGTAGAGCTTGGTAGGAGCCGTCGATCGCCGTCGGCAGCAATGACAGCCCCCGACCGAGGAGACACCATGGCAACGCCCGACGACGCAGAGCGCACCCTGAACGACTGGAGCCGCACCCTCGGCCAGGCCCTGCAGGTCCTCGACCTCGAACTGGACCACTCGAGGATCCTGGAGCTCGCAGCACGGACCACGCACCTGCTGTCCGCGGACGCCGGTGTGATCAGCGCCTTCATGGTCGGTTATGCCGCGGGCACCGTCACCACCAGGGGTCGGGCCGAGACCGACGCCGCCATCGAGAAGGCCGTGAAGACCGTCCTGACCGTCATCGAGAAGGACGAGCAGACGAACGAGCAGGCAGGCTGGACCGGCTCGGCCCAGTGACGCGTCACTGGGCCGCGGATTCGCCGCTCCGCTTCGACGCGAGGCGTGCGAGCGTCCATGCCATGACGACGGCGACGACCGCAGCGGCGGCGAGGCCGAGGCCCGCATAGCCGAGCAGCACGAGGGTGGGGCCCGCGAGGGCTCCGCCCAGGGCGCCCGCACCGTTCATCACGAGGTCGGAGAAGCCCTGGACGGGCGCCCGTTCCGAGGCGTCCACCGCGCCGGCCAGCAGCGCCGACGCCGATATCACGCACGCCGACCAGCCGAGGCCGAGCAGCACCAGACTCGCGGTCACCCACGCCTCGGACCCGGATCCACGCCATGCCGTGACGAGCGCAAGGAGCAGGAGGACCTGCCCGCAGAGGATCCCCTGCGTCGTCCCGGAACGATCCGCGATCCACCCGAACACGGGCGACAGGGCGTACATTCCGGCGACGTGCAGGCTGATGGTCAGACCGACGACGGACAGGCCGGCGCCGTGGTCGTGGAGGTGCACCGGGGTCATGGACATGAGCGAGACCATGGCGGCGTGGCTCACCGCGATGGTCACGACGGCGAAGCGGGCTGCGGGATTGTCGGCCAGGATGCGGAGCCCTCGCCGGCGTTCGGGGGTCACGCTGCCGGCGGGCCGGGCATCCGCCTGCCGGGCGAGGGCGGTCAGGAGGGGGTCCGGCCGGAGCCCGAGCGCATAGACGGCCGCGGCGCCCGCCTGCGCCGCCGCGGAGAAGACGAAGCCGCCACTGAGTGGGGGGATGCCCAGCACCAGGGCGACGGCCGCGCCGGGTCCGAAGAGATTGGGGCCCAGCACCGCCCCGACAGTGGTCGACCAGACGACGACGGCGAGGCTGCGCCCGCGCGTCTCCTCGGAGGCGAGGTCGGTGGCCGCGAACCGGGCCTGGAGCCCTGTCGCGGAGCCCACGCCCAGGAGCGCGAGCGCGAGGAGCAGCAGGGGGAACGCGGAGAGCGATGCCGCGATGATCGCCAGCACCGCGCCGATGCCGGACACGACGGCGCCCGTGGCCAGGGAGATCCGGCGTCCCCTGCGCTGGGCGAGCGATGCGAGGGGCACGGCTGCCGCGGCTGCGCCCAGCGTGGCCATGGTGGCAGCCATCCCGGACCACGCGCTCGAGCCGGAGGTCTCAGCGGCGAGCAGCGCGCCGAGGGAGAGTGTCGCGCCCGCCCCGAGGCCGCCCAGGATCTGGGCGGCCACGAGGACGCGGATGACGCGGCGCTGCTGGGCCTGCGCGCCGGGCTGCCCTGCCGGGTGCCCGGCCTGCGGCTCCCGGTGCCGGTCGGTCCGCTGCGTGTCCGGCTGCTTCTCCACGGTCCCCACTCCTCCCGGTCGTCACGACCGGAGCAGTCTATCCGCGGGGTGCCCTCAGGCGTTCGCTGCTTCCGCCTTCTGCGCCGGCGTGGTCGTGCCGTTGGTCGGGAAGCCGTCCGGCTCCGCCTCGGGCACCCGCACGGTCGCCATGGAATCATGCGCCTCGGGTGCCGTGTGGTTGCTCGGCTCGAACCGCACGATGATCTGCTTCGAGGTCGGCGTGTTGCTGCCTTCCGCGACCTCGTCGAGCGGGACCAGCACGTTCGCCTCCGGGTAGTACGCAGCTGCGCAGCCACGTGCCGTCGGGTACGAGACCACACGGAAGGCGCGGAGTACGCGCTGCACGCCGTCGTCGTACACGCCGTGGACGTCCACGTTCTGGCCGTCCGCCAGGCCCAGGTCCACGATGTCCTCGGGGTTCATGAACACCACGTGGCGGCCCTTCTTGATACCGCGGTAGCGGTCGTTGTGGCCGTAGATGGTGGTGTTCCACTGGTCGTGGGAGCGCAGCGACTGCAGGATCAGCGTGCCCTCGGGGCGCTCGAGGTACTCGAGGTCGTTCACGGTGAGGACGGCCTTGCCCGTGGGCGTGTTGAACGTCCGGGAGTCCCGCGGCCCGTTCGCCATGATGAAGCCGCCCTTCTGGCGGATCTTCGTGTTGTAGTCCTCGCAGCCCTCGACCACATGGGCGATGTGCTCGCGGATGAGGTCGTAGTCCTTCTCGAAGCCCTCCCAGTCGGCGTCGATCCTGCCGTCGATCGTGGCGCGGGCGAGCCGGCTGATGATCGCCGGTTCGGAGAGCAGGTTGTCGGAGACGGGCTCGACACTGCCCCAGGAGGGGTGCACCGCGCACACGGTGTCCTCGACGGAGACGAACTGCTCGCCGGTCGCCTGGCGGTCGATCTCCGTACGCCCCTTGCAGGGGAGGATGAGCGCCTCCTCGCCGGTGATGAGGTGCGAGCGGTTGAGCTTGATGGAGATCTGCACCGTCATGTCGGTGTTCTCGAAGGCCTTCTCGGCCACCTGGGTGTCGGAGATCGCCGAGACGAGGTTGCCGCCGAGCGCCACGAGCACCTTGACGTCGCCGTCGCGCATGCGCCGGATGGACTCCACGGCGTCGACGCCGTGCTCCTGGGGCGGTTCGAAGCCGAACTCCTTGCCGAGGGAGTCCATGAAGGTCTGGGGCATCTGCTCCCAGATGCCCATGGTGCGGTCGCCCTGGACGTTGCTGTGGCCGCGGATGGGGGAGGCGCCGGCGCCGGGCTTGCCGATGTTGCCGCGGAGCAGCAGGAGGTTGATGATCTCCTTGATCGTGGCGACGCCCTTCTTCTGCTGCGTGATGCCCATCGCCCAGGTGATGATGACCTTGTCCGCGGCGAGGTAGCGGGCAGCGAGCTCGTCGATCTCCTCGATCCGCAGGCCCGTGGCCTCGAGGACCGTGGCGTCGTCGAGCTTCATCAGGTAGTCGCGCAGCTCGTCGAGGCCTTCGCAGTGCTCCTCGAGGAACGCGTGGTCCAGGACCGTGCCCGGGTTCTTCGCCTCGGCCTCGAACACGCGCTTGGACACGGCCTGCAGGAGGGCCATGTCGCCGCCCAGCCTGACCTGCAGGAACTGGTCGGAGATCTCGGTGCCCTTGCCCGCGACGCCCTTGACCTTCTGCGGGTTCTTGTAGCGCTTGAGGCCCGCCTCCGGCATCGGGTTCACGGAGACGATCTGCCCGCCGGACTCCTTGCACGCCTCCAGCTCGGTGAGCATGCGGGGGTGGTTCGTACCCGGGTTCTGGCCCATGACGATGATGAGGTCGGCGTCGGCGTAGTCGTCGAACGTGACCGTCGCCTTGCCGATGCCGATGGTCTGTCCCATGGCCCAGCCGGAGGACTCGTGGCACATGTTCGAGCAGTCGGGCAGGTTGTTGGTGCCGAAGCCGCGGACGAAGAGCTGGTACAGGAACGCCGCTTCGTTCGAGGTGCGGCCGCTCGTGTAGAACGCGGCCTCGTCCGGGCTGTCGAGGCTCTTCAGCTTGTTGCCGACGATCTCGAACGCCTCGTCCCAGCTCACCGGCCGGTAGTGGTCCTCTCCCGCCGGCTTGTACACGGGCTCCACGAGACGCCCCTGCATGCCCAGCCAGAACTCGGAGCGCTCCCGGAGGTCGCTGATGGAGTGCTCGGCCCAGAAGTCCGAGGAGATCACCACGGGCGCCGCTTCCCAGGTGACGGCCTTGGCGCCGTTCTCGCAGAACTCGAAGGTCTTGCGCTTGCCCGGATCGGGCCAGGCGCAGCTCGGGCAGTCGAAGCCGTCCTTGTGGTTCATCTTGAGGACGGTCTGGAGGGTGCGCTTCACACCCATGTGCTCGATCGCGGGCTTCATGGAGTGGTAGACACCAGGGATGCCGGCCGCCCAGTCCTTCGGCCGCTTCGAGACCTCGATGTCCGTCTCGTCGATCTCTTCTACACGGGGTTCCTTGCGCGTCACGGCGACCGTCCTCCTTCGCGGCCCACGGATGGGCACTCCTCGACAGGTGGTGCACCCGCCTTTGTACCTCAGGCCTAGCAGGGTACCGGTGTCGGCCGCAAGCCTCCCGTTGCCGTTCCACCGTGGTTTGACGCGACGGGGCGCAGCGGTGCGGCGAACGACGTCCCACGAGAACTTGTTTAGTTGACCTAACCAAATGGTGGGCGTACAGTTACTTAGAGCAACGAAGTATAGGGATCGGGGGCGGCATGTCCGTAGCGCAGCACACGGCTGCAGAGCTGGTGCACCACATCTTCGACCTGCAGCGCGCGCTCCGGGCGGTCACCGCCGCAAGCATGAAGAACTCCGCACTGGGTCCGGCGCACACGGGAGTCCTCTTCTTCATCGGCGAGGGAGGGCCGCTGCGTGCATCGGCCCTCGCGGCCCGTCTCGGCGTCGGCCCGTCGGCCCTGAGCCGGCAACTCGCGGACCTGGAGCAGTACGGGTTCGTGGTCAGGACGGCGGATCCGCTGGACGGGCGGGCGTGCCTGCTCTCGCTCTCACCGCAGGGCCGTGCGTACCTCTCCGAGACCTACGATGGCCGGGCCCAGACGCTGCGGGAGATCCTGTCCGACTGGACGGAGAGCGAGGCCGCAGCGGCGTCGTCGTCCGTCCAGCACCTCACGACGGCGTTGCGTGCGGCAGGACCGCACGTCACCGGGGCGGCCCACGCGACCGCCGTCGCATCAGGAACAGCATCAGAGAATACGGGCAACGGCGGCCGTCACACCCTGGACCCCGCGTCCGAGATCATGAAGGAAGAACGTTGATGGCCACCCACTCCACCAGGGCGACAGCAGTCGGGGTCTCCGACCGACCACCGGCCCCGCATCCCGGGGCCGCCGAGCCCATGAGCCACCGGCAGATCCTGCAGGCCCTGACCGGCCTGCTCGCGGGCCTGTTCACGGCGATCCTCAGCAGCACGATCGTCGCGAACGCCCTCCCCACCATCATGAGCGACCTCGATGGCTCGCAGACCGACTTCGCCTGGGTCATCACGGCGGCGCTTCTGGCCAATGCCGCGACCACCCCGATCTGGGGCAAGTTCGCCGACCTGTTCGACAAGAAGCTCCTGGTGCAGCTCAGCATCGTGATCTTCGTGGCCGGTTCGGTCCTCGCGGGGCTCGCCCAGACCATCCCACTGCTCCTCGCGGCCCGCGTCATCCAGGGCGTCGCCATGGGCGGCCTGACGGCCCTCGCGCAGGCGATCATCGGGACCATCATCGCGCCGCGGGAGCGCGGCCGGTATTCCGGCTACATGGGCGGCGTCATGGCCGTCGCGACGGCCGGCGGACCGCTCCTCGGCGGCTTCATCGTCGACTCGCCGCTGGGCTGGCGCTGGACGTTCTTCGTCTGCGTGCCGCTCGCGATCATCGCCCTCGTCCTGCTGCAGGTGACCCTGAAGCTCCCGGACACGCGCCGCAAGGCCAGCATCGACTGGCTCGGGTCCGTCCTGCTGACGACCGGTGTCAGCCTGCTCCTCATCTGGGTCTCCTTCGCCGGCAAGGAGGGCTACTACGCCTGGTTCTCACGCGAGAGCGCCCTCATGGTGGGCGGCAGCCTCGTCCTGTTCGCCCTGCTCCTCGTGGTGGAGTCGAAGGTGAGCGAGCCGGTCATCCCGCTGAAGATCATCTCCCAGCGCACCACGGCGCTGGCCATACTCGCCTCGATCGCCGTCGGCGTTGCCATGTTCGCCACGTCGAGCTACCTCGGCCAGTACTACCAGGTGGCACGCGGAGCGACGCCGACCGAGGCCGGGCTGCTCACCCTGCCGATGATCGCGGGCAACCTCATCGGTTCGATCGGTGCGGGCGTGCTCGTGACCAGGTTCGGCAGGTGGAAGCGGTTCCTCGTCGCCGGATCCCTCTTCCTCATCGCCGGCCTGGGCCTCGCCGGGACCATCGACCACCTGACCGACCTGTGGATCGTGGGCAGCTACACCTTCGTCTTCGGCCTGGGCCTCGGCCTCCTGCTGCAGAACCTCGTCCTCGCCGTCCAGAACACCGTGGCGGTCAAGGACATCGGCTCGGCCAGTGCGTCCGTCGCCTTCTTCCGTTCCATGGGTGGTGCAGCCGGTGTCGCCGTCCTGGGTGCCATCCTCGGCACGCAGGTGGAGAACAGGACGGCCGAGGGGCTCGCCGCTGCAGGCGTCCCGGCCAGCGGGGGAGCAGCGGGCGGTTCGCTCGACCTCGTCGACCTGCCGGCGCCGATCGCCGAGATCGTGCGGGCTGCGTACGGCGACAGCACGGCCACGATCTTCCTGATCACCGCGGTCATCGCGGCCGTCGGACTCGTGTGTGTCCTGTTCATCAGGGAGACCCCGCTGCGCCGGACGGTCGACTTCGCCCAGGCGGCGCCGGCCGGCCCCGCTGCGTCGATGTCTCCCGCTGCGACCGGCACGACGCCGTCGGTCGCCGGTGCGCCGACGGGCTCCCGGTCCGATGGGCGGCCGGCCGGTGAGGCTCAGCCCGTGGTCGCCGCGGTTGCCGCGGCTGCCGTGGAGCAGTCGGGCGCGGTCGTCCCGTCCGGGTCCGACGACGGCGGCTCGCAGGCCGCGGGCGCGTCCGACGTCGTCGCCGTCCAGCCGTCCCACGGCAGGCACAGCGCCGGTCCGGTGGAGATCCACAGGGTCGACGTGCAGCGGGCGGCCAGGGAGCTGTCCGAGCTGAGCGATCTGTCCGGGATGTCCGGGTCGTCGGCGCTGTCCGAGCTCTCCGCCCTGGACGCCGACCTCGAGGACCGTGCCGGGGCCAACCGCTAGCCGGACCAGCAGGAACCAGCAGTACGCCGGGCCGCCGGGTTCCCCGGTGGCCCGGCGCCGTGCGGGCGAGGGCCTGTTTGTTCCTGCAATCGACAAACCCTCTTGTCCCCACCGCGGATGTGACGTACGGTACTTCCCATCGGTCGTCGAAACGTTTAGACGAGCCGGTGCCGGAGAATCTGCCGGCCGCCCCTGAGGAGACATCGGAGTCGACATGGCCAATATCCACGACGTCGCACGCGTCGCCGGAGTGTCCATCAGCACTGTGTCCTACGCCCTCAGCGGCAAGCGACCGATCGGGGAGAAGACCCGGCTCCGCATCGACGACGCGGTGCGCGAACTCGACTACATGCCGAACGCCGCCGGTCGGATGCTCGCCGGGACGAGGACCAGAATCTTCGCCCTCACTGCTCCGCTGCGGAGTGATACCTACGCACCCGCGCACATGGCCTTCGTCCTCGCGGTGGCGACGGCGGCGAGGAAGTACGACTACGACGTCCTCCTGCTGACCGAGGACGAGGCGATCGACGGGCTCCGCCGGGTCTCCGCCAGCAGGCTCGTGGACGGGATCATCGTCCTGGACGTCTCCATCCACGACGAGCGGGCCGATCTCGTACGCTCGCTCGGCGTCCCTGCAGCGCTGATCGGCGTCCCGGGGAGGTCCGAGGGGCTGGTCTGCGTCGACCTGGACTTCGAAGCCGCCGCGGCGCTGGCGGTGGACCAGCTCGTCGATGCGGGACACTCCTCCGTCGCGCTGCTCGGCCATCCGGAGGCGGTGTACGAACGCGGTTCGAACTTCCCCACACGGTTCCGCGACGGGTTCCTGCGCCGAGCTGCGGAGCGTGGGGTCCACGCGCGCTTCTCGATGGCAGAGACGGGTGCCTCGCCGGTCCGGGCCGCCCTGTCCGCACTGCTCGACGCCGACCCCGCACCCACGGGACTCGTGGTCCATGCGGAGGAGGGCGTGTACCGCACCGTCCTGGATGCCACGGGGGAGCGTGGACTGTCCATCCCGCACGACCTCTCCGTGATCGCCGGGGTCCCGACCTTCGACACGTCCTCCTTCACCCCGCCGCTCGACGTCATCCCGCTGATCCCGGCGGATTCCTGCAGCCGCGCGGTCGAGCTCGCCGTCCAGCAACTCGACGGCGTCGTCGAACCCCGCGTCGAACTCATCGCCCCCGTCTACCGTGACCGGGGGTCGGTCGCGGCTCCTCGCCCCGGCCCGTAGGCCCGACCCGACCCACCCCGTCCAGTTCGACGAGGGCATCCTTCGCCCACAGTCGAAACGTTTCGATAAAGAGCCGTTCCACGGCCACCACCACTACAAGGGAGTAGGCATGAAGAAGAGCAGAATGATCCTGGGGGCAGCCCTGACCGCTGCCGCGGTCGCCTTGTCCGGATGCTCGGCGTCCGAGCCCGACGCCGGAGCCGGCGGTGAGGGGGACACCCTGAAGCTCTGGCACTTCGAGAGCGACACGAGCGCCATGGGCATCGCGTGGACGGAGGCCATCAAGGTCTTCGAGGAGGAGACGGGCGCGAAGGTCGAATTCGAGGAGCGCAGCTTCGAACAGATCCGTTCCACAGCCAGCCAGGTGCTGAACTCGGACGAGGCCCCGGACCTCCTGGAGTACAACAAGGGCAACGCCACGGCGGGCCTGCTGTCCAGCCAGGGCCTGCTGACCAACCTCGACGAGGCCGTGGACCAGTACGGCTGGGACGACAAGCTGGCGCCGTCGCTGCAGACCACCGCGAAGTACGACGAGCGGGGCATCATGGGCTCCGGCAGCTGGTTCGGCGTCCCGAACTACGGCGAGTTCGTCGAGGTCTACTACAACAAGGACATGTTCGCCGAAGCGGGGCTCGAGGTGCCCGCGACGCTCGACGAGTTCGAGGACGTCCTGCAGGCGTTCACCGACAAGGGCATCACCCCGATGGCGGAATCGGCGGCCGAGTACCCGCTCGGCCAGCTCTGGTACCAGCTCGCGCTGACCCAGGCCGACCGCGGCTGGGTCGAGGACTACCAGCTGTACAAGAACCCGGTGGACTGGCAGGGCGAGGAGGTCTCGTTCGCCACGGAGACCGTCAAGGACTGGACCGACAAGGGCTATATCTCGCCCAACGCCACGGGTTCCACGGCGGAGGATGCCGGTACCGCCTTCATCAACGGGACCAACCCGATCTTCTTCTCCGGCAGCTGGTGGCACAACCGGTTCACCACCGAGGCGACCGGGTTCGAATGGGGTACGTTCCTCTTCCCCGAAGCCGAGCTCGCCCCGGGTTCCGCGGGCAACATGTGGGCCGTTCCCGAGAAGGCGGCCAACAAGGAGCTGGCCTACGAGTTCATCGACATCACGATGCGTCCCGAGATCCAGAACCTGATCGGCAACAACGGTGGCGTGCCCGTCGCCGCCGATCCGGCGGACATCACCGACGAGAAGAGCTCCGAGCTCATCGCGAACTTCAACGAGCTCACCGAGAAGGACGGCATCGCGTTCTACCCGGACTGGCCCACGCCCACGTTCTACGACGAGCTGAACGCCGGCCTGCAGGAACTGATGAACGGTACGAAATCGCCGGAGGAGTTCCAGGACCAGGTCGGCGAGCAGTACCAGAGCGGCGTCGACGACATCGTCGGCTGACCGACGCCCCTCCCCGGCCGCGTCGCCGCCGTCCGTTCCCGGGCCGGCGGCGCGGCAGGGGCCCCTGACTACCCCTGTCCTGGAAGGTGCACGCCCATGGCGATCACAACCCGGTCGAAGGGGCGCTCCCCGCGCCCCACCGCCAGTCTCATCCCCGGCTCCAGTCCCAACGCCTTCTGGCTGTACCTGCTGCCCGGCCTTGCCCTGCTCACGCTCATCATCGTGGTGCCGCTTCTGTGGAACGTCTACCTGACCTTCACCTCCTACCGGGGTATCCGCCCGCCGGAGTTCATCGGCCTCGAGAACTGGGTGGAGCTCTTCGGGGACACCACCTTCTGGACCTCGTTCCGCAACTCCGTGGCCATGATCATCGCGATGGTGGTGGTGCCCACCGTCGTGGGTCTCGTCCTCGCGGCGATGCTGTTCGACCTCATCGGACGGAAGTTCGGCGGCCGCCTCGCGAGCTTCCTCCGTGCCACCTACTACCTGCCGCAGATCCTGCCCGGGGTCATCGCGGCGATCGTGATCGGCTGGATCCTCCGGCCCGAGAACGGCGCCCTGAACCAGGTCCTCGCCGCCGTCGGCCTCGGCGGACTGCAGGGCAACTGGCTCGGGGACCCGGACACCGCCCTGCCCAGCATCATGGTGATCATGGTCTGGGTGCAGCTCGGCTACCCCGTGGTCATCTTCATGGCCGCCCTGCAGCGGGTGGACCCCGAACTCTACGAAGCCGCGGAGCTCGACGGCGCCAACTGGTTCCAGCGCTTCCGGGCCATCACGGTCAGCATCATCCGCCCCGAGATCTTCGTCGTCACCCTCACGTGTGCGATCGCGGCCCTCAAGGTCTTCGGCCCCGTCTACGCCCTGACCGGCGGCGGGCCGGGCACCTCCACGATCGTGCCCGCGTACTACGCGTACAGCGAGTTCTTCCAGTCCCAGCAGGTGGGCTACGGCGCGACGATCGCCACCGCGCTGACGGTGGTCATCGCCGTCGTCAGCATCATCTTCGTCCTCGTGCAGACGAGGCTCGAGCGCAGCGAGGAGGCACGCTGATGGCAGTCCCCACACTGACCGCACCCGAGGCGGTCCGGGAACCACCCCGACCACGACGGCGCAGCGGGCCGTCCCGCAAGACCGCCGGCGATTGGCTCATCCTGGCCGTGGCGATGCTGATCGGACTGCTCATTGCCGTCCCGTTCCTGCTGATCCTCGCCAACTCGTTCAAGTCACCCACCGACTACGCGTCCGGCGGCCCGCTCTCGCTGCCCTCGGCCCTCTACGTCGACGGCATCACCGCCTTCTGGGAGCGCGTCGACTTCCCGCGGAAACTCTGGAACAGCTTCTTCATCAGCACCGTGGTGGCCGTGCTCGCCGTCGGGATCTCGATGTTCAACGCCTTCGCCCTCGGCATCGGGCGGGTGCGTGGCCGCACCTGGCTCGTACTCCTCATCCTCCTCGCCAATATGCTGCCCCAGGAGGTGCTGCTCTACCCGCTGTACTTCATGTTCCGGCAGGTGGGCCTCTACGACAGCGTGTGGGCCGTCATCATCATCTTCACCGTCATCCAGAGCGCGTTCGGCACCTACCTGCTGGCCTCCGTCTACGGGACGTTCCCGAAGGAGCTGCTGGAGGCGGCGTCACTGGACGGCGCGAGCCGCTGGCAGATCCTGTGGCGCGTCATCTTCCCCATCTCCAGGCCGACCCTGAGCGTGCTGCTCATCTTCTTCTTCATCTGGACCTGGAACGAGTTTCTGATCCCGCTGACGTTCCTGGTGGGCAACGACAACCAGACCGTCCCCGTGGCGATCACCGTGCTGCAGGGCGACCGACTCATGGACGTCACCACGACGAGCGCATCCGCCCTCCTCGGGCTCCTTCCCACGCTCATCTTCTTCCTCATCTTCCAGCGCACCCTCACCAGGGGCATCACAGCAGGAGCAGTCAAGTAACCATGAAGTTCACCGACGGATTCTGGCACGTCCGCCCCGGCGTCGATGCGCAGTACGCGCAGGAGGCCTACGACATCGAGGTGGAGGACGGTAGGCGACTGGTCGTCTCGGCCCCCACCAAGGTCATCGAGAGGCGGGGTGACACACTGAACCGCGCCCTCCTGACGGTCACCCTGAGCACCCCGCTGGACGGCGTGATCGGCGTGCGGATCGAGAACCACCGCGGCGACACCCCGCATCGGGGGTTCGAGCTCGTCGGTGCGGAGGACGGCCTGGGCACGGCCACAGCGGACGACGACGGCGGTGTCCTCACCGCGGGCGGCCTCACCGCGCGCGTCGGCAGGGGAGGCCCGTGGGATCTGTCCTTCCAGGCCGACGGCCGCACGCTCACCTCCAGCGGCCACAAGTCGGTGGGTCGGATGGGTCTCGCGCCGGACGCGCCCGTGACCGCCGAGCCGACCGGGGTCACCGGCGTGACGACGACGGGCCGCGCCCCGGCGTCGTCGTACCTCCACGCCCAGCTCTCCCTCGGTGTCGGGGAACTGGTGTACGGCCTGGGAGAGCGGTTCGGTCCGCTCGTGAAGAACGGGCAGACCGTGGACATCTGGAACGCGGACGGAGGCACGTCCAGCGAGCAGTCCTACAAGAACGTCCCGTTCTACCTGACGAACCGCGGCTACGGCGTCTTCGTGAACCACCCCGAGCACGTGTCCTTCGAGGTGGGCTCGGAAGCCGTGGAGCGCGTGCAGTTCTCGGTCCCGGGGGAGACGCTCGAGTACTTCGTGATCCAGGGTCCGACGCCCGCGGACATCCTCGAGCGCTACACCCGCCTGACGGGACGCCCGGCGCGGGTACCCGCATGGTCCTACGGGCTGTGGCTGTCCACGAGCTTCACCACCGACTACGACGAGCGGACCGTAACCCACTTCGTCGACGGCATGGCGGAGCGGGACCTGCCGCTGAGCGTCTTCCACTTCGACTGCTTCTGGATGCGGGAGTTCAACTGGACGGACTTCGAATGGGATGCCCGTGTGTTCCCCGATCCGGAGGGCATGCTGAAGCGCATGCACGGCAGGGGCCTGCGGGTCAGCGTCTGGCTGAACCCGTACATCGGGCAGCGGTCCGCCCTCTTCGACGAGGCGGCGCAGGCGGGTTACCTCCTCCGCCGCGCGGACGGGTCGGTGTGGCAGTGGGACCTGTGGCAGGCGGGCATGGGCCTGGTGGACTTCACCAACCCTGACGCGACGGCCTGGTTCCAGGACAAGGTGCTGACCCTGCTCGGGCAGGGTGTCGACGCCATCAAGACGGACTTCGGGGAGCGGATCCCGCTCGGCGTCCGCTGGCACGACGGAACGCCCGCGGAGACCATGCACAACCTCTACCCGCAGCTGTACAACAGGGCAGTCTTCGACGTGCTCGAGAAGGCCCGTGGCCAGGGTGAAGCCGTCCTCTTCGCACGGTCGGCAACCGCCGGCGGGCAGCAGATGCCCGTGCACTGGGGTGGCGACAACTCGTCCTCCTTCGAGTCGATGGCCGAGACGCTCCGCGGAGGGCTCTCCCTCGCGCTGAGCGGCTTCGGGTACTGGAGCCACGACATCGGTGGCTTCGAGGGATCACCGGACCCGTCCGTCTTCAAACGGTGGGTCGCCTTCGGCCTGCTCTCGAGCCATTCCCGCCTGCATGGATCCACCAGCTATCGCGTGCCGTGGGCGTTCGACACGGGTGAGGAGACCGTGGGTCAGAGCGCCGTCGAGGTCACGCGGACCTTCGCCCGCCTGAAGTTGTCCCTCATGCCCTACCTGTACGCCGCCGGGCTGCAGGCCCATGCGACAGGCACGCCGGTCATGCGGCCCATGCAGCTCGCCTTCCCCGAGGATCCGGCCGTCGCGCACCTGGACCGGCAGTACATGCTGGGGCCCAGCCTGCTCGTGGCACCCGTCTTCTCGGCCGACGGCGCTGTGGAGTACTACCTTCCCACCGGGTCGTGGACCCACCTGCTCACGGGGGAGGTCGTCGTCGGAGGCGGCTGGCGGCAGGAGACGCATGGTTTCGACAGCCTGCCCCTGTGGGTACGGGAGGGAACAGTGCTCGTCACCGGGAGTGCGGACGACCGGCCCGACTACGACTACCTCGCGAATCCGCTGGTCACCGTGTACCCGGGTGCCGGTGATGGGTCCGGGGCCGACGGGACCCGTGTCCGTGTGGTCACCCCGGCCGGTGCCGAGGGCGAGTTCCGCGTGTCCCGTACCTCCTCCGGATACCGGGTGACAGGCCCTGCCGGTATCGCGTTCCGGTCGCGCCTGGCGGGCGGCGGGGAACACCTGTCCGATGGTGGGGTCGTCGACCTCCCCGCCCGGCCGGAACCGGCGGGGGCCGATCGCTAGGTCGGTGCAGCCATGCGATCAGGCGATGCCGGTGGTGCCCAGCAGCGATCCGACCAGGTAGGTGAAGGCCATGGCCAGGGCGCCGCCGATCACGAGCCGGATCGTGGCGCGCCGTCGGGAGCTCCCGCCCACGTGCGCGCTGATCGCCCCCGTGATGGCGAGCGCGACGAGCACCGCCACGAAGGTGATGGGGATCCGGAGTTCGGCCGGCGGGAGGAGGATCGCGAGCAGGGGCAGGACGGCGCCCGCGGCGAAGGAGGCCGCCGAGGCGAATGCCGCGTGCCAGGGGTTGGCGACCTCGAGTTCGTCGATGTTCAGCTCCGCGGAGAGGTGCGCTGCGAGGGCGTCGTGCTCGGTCAGTTCGGCCGCGACCTGGCGGGCGGTCGCCGGCGCCAGTCCCTTCTGCTCGTACAGGCCCGCGAGCTCGGCGAGTTCGCCGTCGGGATCCTCCGCGAGCTCCCGGCGCTCCTTCTCGATCAGGGCTTCCTGGCTGTCCTTCTGGCTGCTGACGGAGACGTACTCGCCGAGCGCCATCGACACGGATCCACCGACCACGGCGGCCGTACCCGCCACCAGGATGGGCGTGACCGCGTTCGTCACGCCCGCGACGCCGACGACGGTCGCCGCGGTGGAGACGATGCCGTCATTCGCGCCGAGGACGGCGGCACGCAGCCAGTTCAGGCGCCCTGCCACGCTGTTGTCATGGGGTTCGCTGCGCTGTACCGGCATCTCCGTCATGCAAGCAGTAAAGCACCGGGTCCCCCGCCCGGCCACACAGGACCGGCTTGCCTTGCCACCCCCAGTAGCATCGAGGAGTGAAACCCTTCCTGCTCCTGGCCACCCGCGCCGACGACTACGCCGCCGACTCCGAGTACCGGAGTTTCCTCAGCTTCGGCGGCCTCGGCGAGGGCCAGCTTCGGCGGGTCCGGCTCGAGGCGGAACCCCTGCCCGCCTTCGACCCCGCGGACTATTCGGGGATCTTCCTCGGGGGCAGCCCCTTCAACTCCTCCGACCCCGAGGAGTCGAAGAGCGCAGTGCAGCAGCGGGTCGAGCGCGAACTCGGCCGGCTGCTCGACACGGTCGTCACGGAGGACTTCCCGTTCTTCGGCGCCTGTTACGGTGTCGGCACCCTCGGCAGGCACCAGGGCGCCGTCATCGACACCACCTACGCGGAGCCGATCGGCGCGATCGACATCACCCTCACCGCCGACGGCCGGGCCGACCCCCTGCTCGCGCAGCTGCCGCCGTCGTTCTCCGCCTATGTGGGCCACAAGGAGGCGTGCGCCACGTTGCCGTCGTCGGCGGTCCTGCTGGCGTCCTCCACAACCTGCCCCGTGCAGATGTTCCGCGTGGGCGAGAACGTGTACGCCACCCAGTTCCACCCGGAGCTCGACGTCGATGCGCTCGTGGGTCGCATCAGGACCTACCGCCACGCCGGGTACTTCCCGCCCGAGGAGGCGGACGACTACATCGAGCGGGCGCGTGCCTCCGCGGTGGACCAGCCGGCGGCGATCCTGCGTGCGTTCGTCCGCCGATACGCCCGCGACTGACGTGCGCCACGGCGGGGCGCGCCCCCAGCTCACCGCCCTGAGCCGTCACCGGACGGACCCTCACCCTCCCAGGAGGAGATGCTGGGCTCAGCCTCGTACGTGGTGGTCCGGCTTCACCGCTGCCCGCAGGCCGCGAGCGATACGCAGGGCAGGAGTGCGACGACGGTCGTCAGGCTGCCGGCGGCGGGGTTCTTCCGTGACTGGGTAGAGGCTCAGCGCCTCCTGGCGTTTCTGCTCCGCCCTGGACGCGATGTCCTCCGTGAAGCCGGCCACAGGTGAGCCGGGTGTGAGGGCATCGGGGGCGTTCTCCTGCGAGGCGGGCCGGTAGGCCCAGCCGGTGCCGAGATCCGTCAGTGACCGGTGCTTCACGTCGTAGAAGCCGTCCCTGACACCGATGGCGGTCCCGGCCGCACCGGCTGCAGCCGCCAGGAAATGCAGGTGGAATCGCGTGGTGACCCAGGTCTGGTCGGCCCGCAGCGGCAGCCCGTCACGCCACACGGACATGAACGGGATGAAGGAGTCGGGATCCATCAGGTCGCCCAACGCGTCGAAGGCCGGCCGGTCCACGCCGGGAATGGCCTCGACGTACTGGATCGTCCTGCCCTCCGCACGGGCCGCCGCCACGGTGGCCCGGACGTCGTCGATCACCTTCCTGCTCTGCTCCTCCGACTGCAGGTCGCTCTGGAGGCAGAGCACCAGGTCAGCGCCACCACGGGCCAGTCCTCGTTCCCGCTCCTCCATCACGCCGAGGAAGGCGTCGTCGAGGCCCAGGGCGACGTCGAGCAGCGCGGCGGACGGCTCGTCCCGGACGCTGACGTGATCGAAGCCCTGCAGGAGTTCGATCGCGGTGCGCGGGCGGTCGTCGCCTTCTTCACGCGCCCCCCTGCCGATCATCGGCACCACCGAGAGCCCGGTGCCGTACAGCCTCGCTCCCGTGAGCGACTGCGCGGCGACGGCGCCGGCGACCAGGCCCGCATGGAACGGCCAGAGGTCGTTCAGGTAACCGCCGCCCAGGAGATGGATGCTCTCCACTTTCCGGAGTCGCTCCAGCCCCAGGTCATAGGCCGGGGACCCGAGATTCCGCACCAGGTCGTCGACGCGTCGCATGACGACGTCCGGGTCGGCGGAACCTGCCTCCCAGCAGGACCGCCACAGCGTGTTCGTGACGTGCAGGCGTGGATGCAGGCCGTGGAAGAGCTCGGATGCAAGACCGGGATTGGGGCAATCCAGCCACACCTCGGTGTCCGGTCGCGTAGCAGCCAGGTGCTTCAGCCAGGCCGCCGCGATGAGCTCATCACCGAAATTCGGGTGGCCTGCCGGGGAAATCAGGTAGATGGAGGACATGACCCGTGAGCCTATCAACAGGAGCGATCGCCTCAGGGCCGCCTGCAGGGAAACGTGTCCTGACGCGGGTCGGTGCCGGGAGGTACTGTCGGACCACAGGCCGCGCATGGCGACACAGAAGAGGTAGCTGCTATCCGTTCCCGCACGAAGACCCCACCGGCCGGCCGCGCCGTCCCCGTCGTCCCGGCCCCCGGCGAGAAACGCCACCACCAGGTGCTGATCATCGGCGGCGGCAATGCCGGCGTCTCCCTGGCCGGGCGGCTGCGCAGGTACCGGGTCAAGGACGTCGCCGTGATCGAGCCGAGAAGCCGGCACCTCTACCAGCCGCTCTTCTCGCACATCGCCGGCGGCACGGCGGACGCCCTCGAGGCCGTGCGGCTGCAGGCGGATGTCATGCCGCGGGGAGTCACCTGGATCCAGGACAAGGCAACGGACGTCAGTACCGGCTCCAGGACGGTGCTGCTCGAGTCCGGCAGCGCGGTCACCTACGACCACATGGTCGTCTGCCCCGGCATCCAGAACGACTGGACCGCCATCCCCGGCCTCAAGGCCGCGATGGAAGGGCCGCACGGCGCCTCGAACTACGAGTACGAGCTGGCCCCCAAGGCCTGGACGCTGTTCCGGGACCTCACCCGCGGCACCGTCGTCTTCACCCAGCCGCCCGGACCGGCGTCGTGCGACGGCGCGGCGCAGAAGCCCATGTACCTCGCGTGCGACCACTGGCAGCGCACGGGCGTGCTCCAGGACATCCGCGTGGTTCTCGCCGTGTCCACGCCCACCATCTTCGGCATGGACATCATCGACGAGGAGCTCACCCGGAAGATCGAGGAGTACGGCATCGAGGTCCGCTACAGCACGGAGCTCGCCGCCGTCGATCCGGAGGGCCGCACGGTCGAGCTGGCGAACAGCGTCACCGGCACCTCGGAGACGCTCGGCTACGACGTCCTCCACGCCGTGCCGCCCCAGTCCGCTCCCGAGTGGCTGAAGTCCACGGACCTGCCGGCGCACGGCGCGCGGGGCGGGTTCGTCGAGGTGGATCCCGTGATCCTCCGGCATCCGCGCTTCCCGGACATCTGGTCCCTCGGTGACGCCGCCTCCACCCTGAACTCGAAGTCCGGGGCTGCGCTGCGCATGCAGACGACGGTCCTCGCGAAGAACCTCCGGGCCGTCCTCAAGGGGAAGAAGCCCACGGCCGAGTACAACCACTACTCGGCGTGCCCGTTCGTGGTCAGCCACAACACCGTCGTCTTCTCGGAGTTCGACGACAAGTACAAGCCGATGCCCACGGTGCCGGGGTGGGACGACCTCGCCCGCGAGCGGCGGCTGACGTATGTACTGGACCGGTTCGTGCTGCCGAAGGTCTACTGGAATCTCATCCTGAAGGGCCGTGCCTGACCGTCCCGCAGCCCCTGCACCTGCTCCGGGCAGCCCTCGTCGTCGTGCGTTCCACACCCTTGTTCGGGCCGGAGCCGCCCCGTAGCATCCGGTCATGGAGATCATCGAGTACCACCCCCGGCGTGACCAGCTCGTGTATACCTTCGGTGGTAGTGCTCCCGTCCTGACGGTCCGGCCCGGGACGGCGCTCAGGCTCTGGTCCGAGGACGCCTTCAACAATGCCCTCACCTCGGTGGACGACGTGTCGGGGGAGAAGGTGGACCTGAACTTCGTCAACCCGCAGACCGGCCCGTTCTACGTCGAGGGTGCGGAACCGGGGGACACGCTGGCGTTGCACGTCGTCGATCTCACGCCGGCACGCTCCTACGGCGCGTCCGCAACCATCCCGTTCTTCGGCGGACTCACCAGCACCGACCGCACGGCGTCCCTGCACGAGCCCCTGCCCGATATCACCTGGATCTACCACGTGGACACCGAGCGGCGGACCGTCGGATTCCAGTCGCGGCTCGGGGACTTCGAGGTCGCCCTGCCGCTCGAACCGATGCTCGGGACGATCGGCGTCGCCCCGCCCGGTGGGGAGGTGCGGTCCTCGCTGGTGCCCGAACGATTCGGCGGCAACATGGACGCACCGGACGTCAAGGCGGGCACCACGGTCTACCTGGGCGTGAACGTGGAGGGTGCACTCTTCTCCATCGGCGACGGGCACTACCGCCAGGGCGAGGGTGAGGCCTGCGGCACCGCCGTCGAGGGGGCGATGCACTCGACCCTCATCGTCGATCTCATCAAGGGCGGCGCTCCGGCGTGGCCGCGGCTCGAGACGGACTACCACTGGATGGCCGTCGGGTCCTCGCGCCCCATGGAGGATTCGTGGCGGATCGGGCAGCTGGAGATGGTGCGCTGGTTCGAGGGCCTCTTCGGGCTGCACCGGCTGGACGCCTACCAGCTCCTGACGCAGACCGCGCTGGCCCCCATCGCGAACGCCGTCGACGCCAACTACAGCGTGGTGGTCAAGGCCGCCAAGGCACTCTTCCCCTCCGCCGATGCGTACGGCGGCCTCCACGCGCACCTGCGACGGCAGGGCGCCGAGCTCCACTGATCCCCGTCACCCGCACCTACTGCCACCCGCCACCTCCCTCATCGACCGAAGGATTCCCATGGACCTGCATCTCGACGGCACGACAGCACTCGTCACCGGCGGTACGAAGGGCATCGGCCGCGCCATCGTCGAATCGTTCGCCGCGGAGGGCGCGAATGTCGCGTTCTGTGCCCGCGATGCCGCCGAGGTCGACGAGACCGAGGCGGCCCTGGCGACGTCGGACGGGCGGGTGGTCGGCCGCGTGGTCGACGTCGGCGACGCGCCGGCGCTCGCAGCCTGGGTCGCGGCCGTCGCGGACGAGTTCGGCAGGATCGACTCCGTGGTCAGCAATGTCAGTGCCCTCGCGATCGAGGACTCGGAGGAGAACTGGGAGGCCGGCCTGCGCGTCGACCTCATGGGTACGGTGCGGCTGGTCAAGGCATCGCTGCCGCACCTGGTGCGGAGCCCGACGGCGTCCATCACCGCGATCTCGAGCGTCTCGGGACGCGAAGTGGACTTCGCGTCGGGCCCCTACGGGACGGTGAAGGCTGGACTCATCGCCTACATGGCCGGCCTCGCGTTCCAGCTCGCCGGACAGGGCATCCGGGCCAACACCGTCTCGCCGGGCAACACGTACCACGAGGGCGGGGTGTGGCCGAGCATCGAGCAGGGCAACCCCGACCTGTTCGCGACGGCGATGGCCCTGAATCCGACAGGGCGGATGGGCACTCCGCAGGAGGTGGCGGACGCCGTCGTGTTCCTCGCGAGCCCGCGCTCGAGCCGCACCACGGGCGCGAACCTCCTGATCGACGGCGCACTCACGCGCGGCATCCAGTTCTGATCCGGGCGGTTCCATCCCGGGCGGCCCAAGCCCGGCCATTCCCGACGAGCGCCACGACGGGCGCCACGACGGGGGCGCCGGACCAGCCGGCACCCCGCCGCGCGTGCCTACTCCGACAGGAAGCTACTCCGGCAGGAAGCTACTCCGGCAGGAAGCTACTCTGACAGGAAGCGGAGCAGGATCTCGTTGATCTCGGCGCCGTGGGTCCAGAGCATCCCGTGCGGGGCGTCCTCGATCTCCACGTACTCGGCGGAGGGGAGGCGCTTGGTGAACTCGCGGCCGGTGAAGTCGATGGGCAGGATGCGGTCGCCGGTCCCGTGCACGATCAGGGAGGGGACGGTGATCTTCTCGACGTCGCTCCGGAAGTCGGTCAGCCAGGAGTCGACGACGGCGAACGACGCGTACCAGGACGCCCCCGAGGCGATGTTCCAGGCGTTGCGCAGTGCTTCCTCGCTGAGGCGGTTGCCGAGGAAGTCGTCCGTGTTGAAGAAGTCCTTGTAGAAGGTCGTGAACCAGGCGTAGCGATCCTCGACAGCGGCGCCCCGGATGCCGTCGAACACCGACGCCGGGACGCCGGAGGGGTTGTCGTCGGTCTGGAGGAGGAACGGCTCGAGCGAGGCCAGGAAGACGGCCTTCGCCACGCGTGCTTCGCCGTAGGTGCCGATGTAGCGGCCCACCTCGCCGGTACCCATCGAGAAGCCGACGAGCACGGCATCGTTCAGGTCGAGGGTCTCCAGGACCGTGTTCAGGTCCGCCGCGAAGGTGTCGTAGTCGTAGCCCGTCGTGGGCTTGCTGGACCGGCCGAAGCCGCGCCGGTCATAGGTGATGACGCGATAGCCCGCCGTGAGGAGTGCAGCTGTCTGCTTCTCCCACGAGCCGCCGTCGAGGGGATAGCCATGGATGAGGACGACCGGGCGGCCTGCACCGTGGTCCTCGTAGTAGAGCTCGATGTCCGTGCTGTTCTCGGTGCCGACCTTGATGAAACCCATAGGTGTGGTCCTTGTCTCGAGCGGGGAGAACGTTCGTTCTCCCTCGGTCGCCAATATAGAGAACCATCGTTCTCAATTCAAGTAGAATGGCAATATGACAGACACCGAGGTCCGACGTCGCATCGTGGAGACCGCGGACGCGCTCTACAACGCGAAGGGCATCCAGGCCGTCGGCATGGATGAGCTGCGTGCTGCCGCGCATGTCTCGCTCAAGCGGGTCTATCAGGAGTTCCCGTCCAAGAGCAGCATCGTCATGGCCGTCCTCGAGCGCCGGCACCGCTCATGGACGGAGGGACTCGATGGGCAGGTCCGTGCCGCCAATGGTCCGCGGGCACGCCTCCTGGCGATCTTCGACTACCTCGCGCAGTGGTTCGGCGAGGACTCCTTCCGCGGCTGCGGCTTCATCAACAGTTTCGCGGAGCTCGGCGCCGTGAGCCCCGAGGTCGCCGACTACGCCAGGAAGCACAAGGAATCGTTCCAGGACTACGTGGGGGATCTGGCCGAGGCGGCGGGAGCGCCGGTGTACCTGGCGCCGCAGCTGTCCATCCTCGCCGAGGGCGCCCAGACGACGGCGGCGATCGCCGGCTCCTCCGAGGCGGCAGGCCAGGCGCGCCGGGCCGCCGAAGTGCTCATCGACGCGGCCCTCCGCGAGGGGATGCGGGGAGCGGCTTAGCCGGTCAGGTCCTGGTAGTCCGGGTGGTCCTCGATGAAGGCCGCCACGAATGCGCACTGCGGGACGACCGCGAGATGCCGTGCGCGGGCGTCGTCGAGCGCATATCGGATGAGGGTGCTGCCGACGCCGTGACCCTCGACGTCCGGATCCACGACCGTGTGGGTGAAGGTGATCGAGTCACCGGACCGTTCGTAGGCGGCGGTCCCGACGGCGCTGCCGTCGAGGGTTGCCACATAGCGGCTCTGGGTGTCGTCGTTGCTGATCCGGACTCCTGTGGTGTCGGTGCTCATCCGCCCACCCTCGCATCCGCTCCGGTCCGGGTCAACGTGCCTGTCCGGGATGGAGGCAGCCCGTTTTCCGTATCGGGTCGTCGGGTCGCGGCGCTCCGATCGATCCTTACCGCTGCTGGGCGGTTCAGCAGGTACGGTCGGAGCCATGACTCCCAACATCCTGGTGACCGGTGCGAGCAGGGGCATCGGCGCAGCCATCGCCCATGACCTGGCGGGACGCGGGCACCGTATCGCCGTCCATGCCGGCCGGGACGGGCGCGCCGCCACCGCCGTCCGGGACGCGCTTCCGGGCGACGGGCACGCGGTGGTCGTCGGCGACGTCGGCGACCCCGACGCCTGCAGGCGCATCGTCGACGAGGCCGTCGGCGCGCTGGGCGGGCTCGACGTCCTGGTGAACAACGCCGGCATCTTCGAGGCGCATCCCATCGACACCGTGTCCTTCGACGACTGGCAGGCGGCGTGGCGCAGCACGCTCGACGTCAATCTCCTCGGCCCTGCCAACCTGGCGTGGCTCGTCGCACGGCATTTGCTGGACCGGCCGGCGGGCCCGGAAGGCGGTCGGCTGGTCAGTGTCGGATCACGCGGTGCCTATCGCGGAGAGCCCGTCACCCCTGCGTACGGCGCGAGCAAGGCTGCGCTGCACGCGATGACCCAGTCCCTCGCCGTGGCGCTCGCGCCCCACGGGATCCTGACCGCCGCCGTCGCGCCGGGGTTCGTCGAGACCGACATGGGCAGGACCGTGCTCGACGGTCCGAAGGGCGACGCGGTGCGGGCGCAGAGCCCGTTCAACCGCGTCGCGACGCCGGAGGAGGTGGCGCAGACCGTCGCCTGGCTCGCCACCGATGCTCCGCTCTGGGTCAGCGGCACCGTGGTGGACGTCAACGGGGCGTCCTACCTGCGGTAGGTGAGACGCTGTGGCCGGGGGAGGGGTGCCTAGAGGAGATGGATCCCGCTGTGGGCGAGGGCTCGCAGGTCCGTCCGTCGCTCGAGGTGGCGGCGGAAGAGCTCGACGTCGGAGCCCTCCGCGGAGGCGAGGGATGAGCTTGCCGCGATGAACGCGGTGCCGAGGCGGAAGAGTGTCCGCGACGCGAGTCCTGCGTGGGATGGTGCCGTGAGTGCCGGGTATCCGGCGTGAAGGGTTGCGCTGGTCATGACGTCTCCTGGGTGTCGATGAGGGGGAATGCGTTGAAGTGCAGCTGGACGGGCCGGGTGCCCGGGGTGCCCGGCTCGGCGCGGTAGGCGTCGAGCCTCTCGCGCAGGATCCCGCTCAGCTCATGGGTGAGCGCTGCGAGCTGGTCCGCTGTCAGGTGGGCGTTCATCGTCGCGATCATGGCGGCGTCCGCCCATTCCGACGGGACGGCCTCGCAGCCACTGGCCATGAAGGTCGCGAGCGCCTCAGCCCGGCCGCGTTCGAACCGGCGGTTCACCTGCCGGGTCGCTTCCCGGGTGGTGGGGTCCTGTTCCAGTTCGGGGGTGCTGAGCGTCAGTGACCCGCGGGGGCGTTCCCACCAGCGCTCGCGGGCGGTACCGCGATTCTCCACCTCGCGGACGAGCCCGTAACGGGCCAGCTGCCTCAGGTGGTAGCTCGTCGCCCCGCTCGATTCGCCGACCCGCTTGGCGATGCTGCACGCGGTCTGCGGACCGTAGCTGGACAGGACCTCCAGTAGCTGGACCCTGAGGGGATGCGTGAGGGCCTTGAGTGCTTCCCCGTCGAGGACGCGGTTGCCGTCATCGGAAGCGTGTCCTGCTGTGCCCATGGTCTCTTCCATGCGACCAGCGTGCACTTACAAAGAAGTGTTTGCAATACTTTCTTTGCACTTTTCCGGTCTCTTCGTCGGCGGGTGCCTGCCGCCGTCGTCGGGCCATCCCGGGCACCGCGGGACGTCTGGTGCGTGACGCGCGATGACGCTGGCAGGTGGACGACGGCGCACCCGTGCACCTACGCTCGACACCAGAATCAAGAGCTCCAACGCAAAACCCTGGTTCGTTGGACGGCAACCCTCTCGCTGTAGCGGGGTGCCCCAGGTGAGGATTCGGCCCGGCACAGGCAGTGCGGGCAAGTATGGCGCTTCCGCCTCGGTGGTGCCCCGACATGAGGACTCCGCATGCCCACACCACCGCGCCGTATCCGTTTCAATGCCTTCGACATGAACTGCGTGGGCCACCAGTCGCCGGGGCTCTGGCGTCACCCGGACGACCAGTCGTGGCGCTACAAGGACCTGAGTTACTGGGCCGACCTCGCGAGGACCCTCGAGAAGGGCCTCTTCGACGGCATCTTCATCGCCGACGTCCTCGGCACCTATGACGTCTACGGCGGGTCCAACGAGGCCACGTTGAGGCAGGGCACGCAGACGCCGGTCAATGACCCGTTCCTGCTCGTCTCCGCGATGGCGCTCGTCACCGAACACCTCGGGTTCGGTGTCACCGCGGGCACCGCGTACGAGCACCCCTACCCCTTCGCGCGGAGGCTCTCCACGCTGGACCACCTCACCGGGGGACGTGTCGGCTGGAACGTGGTCACGGGCTACCTGCCCTCTGCGGCACGGAACATGGGCAACGAGGACCAGCTCGAGCACGATGCCCGGTACGACCACGCGGACGAGTACCTCGAGGTCCTCTACAAGCTGCTCGAAGGGTCGTGGGAGGACGATGCCGTGGTCCGCGACCGCGAGACCGGTGTCTTCACCGACCCGGCCAAGGTCCACGACATCGACCACGACGGAACGTACTTCACGGTCCCGGGGATCCACCTCAGTGAGCCCTCGCCCCAGCGGACGCCGGTCATCTACCAGGCCGGAGCGTCCTCCCGTGGCATCGCTTTCGCGGCCGGCAACGCCGAGGCGGTGTTCGTCGCTGCACCCACAAAGGAGAGGCTGAAGGACGTCGTCCAGAAGATCCGCGATGCGGTGGAGGCCGAGGGTCGGGATCGCTACTCGGTGCGGATCTACACGCTGCTCACCGTCATCACGGACGAGACGGAGGAGAAGGCCCAGGCGAAGCACGCCGATTACCAGCAGTACGTCAGCTACGAGGGAGCCCTCGTGCTCGTCTCGGGGTGGCTCGGCGTGGATCTTTCCGCCTACGATCCGGATGAACCGCTCGGCAACGTGAAGTCCAATGCCATCCAGTCCGCTGTCGCGAACTTCCAGAAGGTGAACGACGACGGGTCGCCGTGGACTGTGCGGGACATCGCCGAGTCTGCGGGTATCGGTGGGCTCGGCCCGCGCATCGTCGGCTCCGGTGCGCAGGTCGCCGATGAGCTCCAGGCGTGGGTCGAGGAGACCGATATTGACGGTTTCAACCTGGCCTACGCGATCACGCCGGGGACCTTCGAGGACGTCATCGAGTTCGTCGTGCCGGAACTGCAGAAGCGGGGTGCGTATCCGACGGAGTACACGGAGGGCACACTGCGCCAGAAGCTGTTCGGCAAGGGTGACAAGCTGCCCGACGAGCACCGCGGTGCGCAGTATCGGCTCCAGCCCGTCCGCCCGTAGGGTGCGGCTGTCCGGTTCTCGAGTCGTTGGGGGAGCGCGCGTGGCGTGCGGTGACCATCGATGACGGTACGCGGGAATAGGCCTCCGCTGGCGGCGGAACACCTGCACGAAGGTGGCCAGCTCGACGGTGCGAGGACTAGCGTCGAAGACAAGGCATCCGACGACACGTCAAACGACAGAAGGAGTTCCCATGTCACGCGTAGCCATCATCGGTGGGCACGGAAAAGTAGCACTGCACCTCACCAAGATCCTGACCAGCCAGGGTCACCAGGTCAGTTCGATCTTCCGCAACAAGGACCACGCGGGCGATGTCGAGCAGGCCGGCGGGACCCCCGTCGTCGCCGACGTCTCCGAGCTGTCGGTGGCGCAGATGGCCGACGTCTTCCGTGGTCATGACGCGGTCGTATGGTCTGCCGGCGCTGGTGGCTCGAGCCCGGAAGCCACGTATGCGGTGGACCGCGATGCGGCCATCCGTTCGATGGATGCGGCACAGGAGGCCTCGGTCGGTCGATACGTGATGGTGTCCTACCTCGGTGCACGCAAGGACCATGGCGTTCCGGAGGACAACGGTTTCTTCTCCTATGCGGAGTCGAAGGCTGCTGCTGACGAGTACCTGCGGAACACGGAACTCGCGTGGACCATCCTCCAGCCCGGGTCCCTGACCACGGATCCCGGGACCGGGAAGATCGAGGTGTCCGCGAAGCCGCAGCAGGACTCGGTGGCCCGTGAGGACGTGGCTCTCGTAGCCGCAGTCGTGCTCGGCAACCTCGGTACGGTGGACAAGACCATCCAGTTCAACAGCGGTGAGACGCCGGTCGCGGAGGCCATCGAGGCCGCACTGTAGTCCGACGACGGCGGTACGAAGGCGGCGCCCTCCGGTGGGGTGCCGCCTTCTGTGCGTCGGGCGATCAGCGCTCCTGTGTGGGTGGTCGGTCCTGAACCGGCACCGGTCGCACCGATCGCACCGGCCGTACCGGCCGCACCGGCCGCAACGCGCAGTATTGCGCGGTATTGCGGGCACCGCTCTGGACGAATCGAGCCGGACTGGGCCGGACCACGCGGGGTCGAACGGTGCGGGGACGAACTGCGCCGGGACGCACTGTAAGCACCAAGAACAGCGAACATCAGGCGCTGTGCTCCGAGACGTCCGGGGTGCGTTCTAGAAGCTTCGGCTCGGCCGGGCATCGCCGTCGATCAGTGCTCCGTTGACCACTCGCCCGGCCTGCCAGTACCGGTTCCGGCGCGCGATTCCCGGAGGACCCAGAGTCCGAGGCGCAGTGAACCACGGAATGCCATGTCGGGACTGGACGCTCCATGCATCCTGATGGATGACGTGGTGATGACGGGAACACAGGAGGACGCCGTTGTCGATGCTCGTCGTGCCACCTGCCGACCACGGCTCCAGATGATGGGCTTCGCACCAACTGGCCGGGATGGAGCAGTCAGGAAAAGCGCAGCCCTTGTCCCTGGCCACGAGCGCTCGCCGAAGGTGTGGCGGAAAAAGGCGCTGCGCCCGTCCGATGTCGAGTATCTGACCGCTGCTGCCCAAAACCAGCGGGATGATGTCCGCGTCGCACGCCAGCTTCCTGATGTTCCTTGCGCTGATCTGCTCGGAGAACACGGAGTAGCCGGCCCGCTGAGTCGCGCCGAGGAGATCGTTGTAATCGATCGTCACCATCACCTGCGGACGATGGCCACCCGTCGATGGAAGGGCCGCAGTGCTCAAGGCGACTCTACAGGCGGCAACGAGTCCTTCCAGGAGTGCCTGGGCCCTCGTCTGAGGTGGAGGATCGACGAAAGCACTATGGGACTCGTCCACGCCCTGGCCGTCAAAGCCGTCAAAGCCGGTCGAGCCGGTCGAGCCGGTCGAGCCGGTCGAGCCACCGGCGATATTCGGGGTTTGGCCGTGCGTGGCATCGTCCGTCCTGCCCGATGCACCGCGCGGGTTGGCGGTCGAATTCATGACCGTTGCCAGATGTTCGAACTGCTCGTCCGTTGCGCCGATCTCGAGGAAGTGGAGTCCGTGGCGTCTGCCCTTGAGGAAGACGCCCTGCCGTGCGCGCAGCACCTTGTCCGTTGGTTCCTGCCCGTCCTGATCGAAGGCGCTCTCCCAACTGCGCGCGATCACGCGAAGGATGTCTTCGTCGGCTTCGATCGCCTGCCGTGTCAGGTGCTGCTCCGTCGACTCGAGCTGCTCTGGTGTCGCGAACGGGTCCACCCGCTGCACCGCTTGTGCGACGATGATCGCGGCACGCCCACTCATGCGACCTGAGGCCATTGCTGCCCCGAGTGTCGTGAGCCGCGGTGGAATCGTCGCTCCGGTCGGCGACACGCGGGGGAGAACCAGGTCTGCCAGGGTCAACCGTCGCTTTGCTTCCGCCCGGCTGATACCCAGTGTGGCGCGAAGGAAGTCGGCACAGTTCCTGAATCCGTTGGCGGATGAGGTGCGTCCCTCTTCGGCATCCCTGCCAGGGTCGTCTGTGCTGACGGACCGCTCTGCCCGCGCCAGGAGCGAACCGCCGGCCAATCGATCACCATCGGGGTCAGCGAGGTTGTGCTCCTCGGCCAGCCTGGCTGCCAGGACCTGCAGGTAGTCGACGAGCTTCGAGGCGTTTTCGACATCGACGATGAACCGCACGGCCTCCTTCCTCGTCATGACTCGGTGCTCTTGACTCACGCCTCGTGCGCACTCGCCAAGCGCGTCGCACGCCCAGTCCAGAGGACTCGGCGTCGCGTTGACGGGCTCGATCGGTGCGATTGCCATACCTGAATTTTATCGAACACACCTACTATTTCGGCGGACAGAAGTGTTATGTGGATAAGAGTGGCCTCCTCCGTCCACATACCCCGGCTGCTGTGAATATGGTGCGGCAGGGCACTGTCGAGCACTTGAATGCCGCCCTGACCCGGTTGGTCCCTGCTACGGCGTCGCCGCCCCGCCAAGGTGCGTGACGACGGCGCCGGCCCATGCACCGGCCCCGTTCTCGCCTGGGTCCGACGGCTCGGTCCCGTCGGAACTGCGTGAGCGGTTGTTCGGACGATACGGCCACGCGCCCGTCGGCGGCTGAGCGAGCTTCACCAGGCAGCCCACCGCCGTCGTCCCGCCGTGCCCCGGGTCACCCCGGCGCGGGCACGCTACCGCCGTCGTCCTCCGGTGAGTCCGCCGATGAGGCCCCAGGTGCGTCGCCCGCCCGCCACACGAATTCCGGCACCGTCCCGTTGATCTCCCAATCACCCACGATCCTCGACTTGTAGATGACCGGATTGTGCGACGAGATGGTGCGGGCGTTCCGCCAGTGCCGATCGAGCTGGAGGCCCCGGCGGGTCGATGACGCCCCGAGCGCGTTGAAGATGGTCGCCGCCGCCCGCTGAACCTGGTCCGTCACCACGATCTGCGCCTGCGACGACGCGAACTCCACCGCAACTGCGGCGGAGTCCGCGTCTGCACGTGGGAGGTCGAGGTGTGCCTCGTAGGCCTCCTGCACCAGTTGGGCCACTCGCAGTGCTGCAGCCTCGGACGCGAAGGCAAGCGCCGACACTTCTCCCACGACCTGCTGCACCTGGATGTCCTCACTGGGTCTCGTACCGTTCCCGTGGCTGAAGGTGCGGCTCCGCCCCCGGACCTCCGCAGCCACGTCGCGGACAGCCGCACGCGCGATCCCGGCAAGGGTCGCCACGTGGACGAGCTGGTACACGCCGGTGTCGTACGGTGGATGCTCCGTCTCCGTGATCACGTCCGCCCCGGACACGACGACGTCGCGGAAGATCGACGTGCCGCTGGCCGTGAGGCGCTGGCCGAAGCCGTCCCAGTCGTCAATCACCTCGACCCCGGGCGCGTCCCGCTGCACGAGCGCGATGACGTCGACGCCGTCGGCCGTCCGTGCACCCGTTTGGATCCAGTCCGCGTACAGGCTCCCGGTGGTGTAGTACTTGGTGCCGTTCACGCGGTAGGAGTCACCGTCGCGCGTGATGGTGGTACTGACACCGCCGACCGGCACCGGCCCGGTCTCCGTCCACGCGTTTCCGAGCACCGCGCCCTGGGCGACGCGGCGCAGCCAGACCGGATCGTCGGCGTACAGGCGGTCCTCGACGAACGCGACATGGCAGCGGAGGGCCTGCGCCAGGTTCGACTCCGCGGCTGCCAGTTCGATCAGCAGCCGGAAGAACTGCGGGGCGCTCACCCCGCTCCCGCCGTACTCGACCGGCACCCGCAGCGCCGTGAATCCTGCGTCCGCGAGTTGCCGCACCTGGGCGTGCAGGAGGATCCGCTCGTCCTCACGCTTCGCCGCACCGGCAGCGATCTCGTCGAACAGCGGACGGAAGCGCTCGGCAAGCCGTACGTAGGTGGACGGAGCGTCGGCGGAACGGGCGTCGGCTGTGGTCGAGAGGGTGTCGGTGGTCATCGGTCGGCTCCTGCCGGATCGTGGTCGGGGGTGGAGGTGGGCGCGCCGGGTTTGCCGGGTGCAGCACCGGATACAGCACCGGGAGCACCCGGAACGACGCCGGCAGGTACGCGGGCAGGCATGTCGGGTACGGCGTCGAGCAGTGCACGCGTGTAATCGGTGGCCGGTGCCGTGAAGATCGAGGACGCCGTACCCGACTCGACCACGCGGCCGTCCTTCAACACGAGGACGTCGTCGCTCACGTGGTGGATCACGCCGAGATCGTGGCTGATGAACAGGTAGCTGAGTGCGAGCTGCTCCTGGAGATCCGCGAGAAGGTCGAGGACCTGAGCCTGGATGGAGACGTCGAGCGCCGAGACGGGTTCGTCGAGCAGCAGGACCCGTGGCTGCAGCGCCAGGGCCCGGGCGATCGCGACGCGCTGCCGCTGACCGCCGGACAGGGTGAGCGGTCGCCGGTCGACGAGGTCCAGGGGGAGACCCACCTGCCCGAGGAGCTCTGCCGCGCGGTCCCGTCGCTCCCCGGGGAACCCGATGGAGCCGGCGTCGAGCGCGTCGGTGATGACGCGGCCCACGCTGAAGCGGGGGTCGAACGAACTCAGCGGATCCTGGTTGACGAGCTGGATATCCGGCCGGTGGGGGCGGCGGAGGGCCTCGGTCCGCACGGCGCTCCCCACCCACGGCAGACCACCGAGGGTGACGGTCCCGGCGTCGGGCTCGGTGAGGCCGAGCGCGATGCGCGCCGTCGTCGACTTGCCGGACCCCGACTCACCGACGATACCGAGGGTCTTCCCCGCCGCAAGTGTGAAGGAGACGTCGTCGACGACGGTACGGCGTGTGCCGCCCGGCGCAGCATAGGTCTTCACGAGGTTGCGTGCCTCGAGCGCCGGGGCGTCGGCGGAGAACGCGGAGGGCCGTGTGGGCCTTGACGCAACGGACACCCGGGGGACCGCCGAGAGCCGGGTGCCCTTGCCGGCCGCGGACGGGACGGCGTCGATCAGTTGACGTGTGTATGCGTGGCGCGGGTCGCCGAGCACCTCGGACGCCCGTCCGGACTCGACGATCCGCCCGTGCTGCATGACGGCGATCTCGTCGGCGAGGTGACTCACGAGGGCGAGATCGTGCGAGATGACGATGAGCCCGCGGCCCTGCTCCTTGAGCCCCGCGAGCAACTCGAGGATCTGCGCCTGCACCGTGGCGTCGAGCGCGGTGGTGGGTTCGTCCGCGATCACGAGCCGCGGGTTGAGCACCGTGGCCTGCGCGATCAGTGCCCGCTGCCGGAGCCCGCCCGACAGCTCGCCGGAACGCTGGCGGGCACGGACCTCGGGGTCGGGGATCCCGGCGTCGCGCAGTGCGGCGTGGACGCGGTCCCTCCGCTCGTCCCGGCCGCGGACGCCGTGGGCGCGGAGCGCTTCGTCGATCTCCTGGCCGACCGTGCGGAGCGGATCGAGGGAGACGAGGGCGTCCTGCAGCACATAGCCGATGTCCTTGCCGCGGAGTCCCCGCCACTGCCGTTCGGAAAGGCGGGTGGCGTCCCGGCCGAGGACGTCGAGCCGGTCCGCCGAGACGCGCGCGTTGGGAGCGTTCAGGCCCACGAGCGAGCGTGCCGTGACGCTCTTGCCCGAGCCCGATTCGCCCACGAGGGCGAGCGCCCGTCCTGGCGCGAGGGCCAGCGAGACGTCGCGCACGACGTCGACCGTGCCCCGCGGCGTGGTGAAGGAGACGTTGAGGTTGTCGATCGCGAGCAGCGGCTGCTCGGCGATGGTCCTGATGTCGGTGTTCCTGGTGTCGCTCACGGTCAGACCTCTGCTTCGAGTCGGCGCTGCAGGTGGTGTCCCACCACGGTGGTGGTCAGCGCGGCGAGGGTGATGAAGATGCCGGGGAAGGCCGCGATCCACCAGGCGACCTGGAGGTAGTTGCGGCCGTCGGCGAGCATGGCGCCCCACTCGGCGGCCGGAGGCTGCGCACCTAGGCCGAGGAAGCTGAGTGACGACGCCCAGACGATCGCCTGCCCGATCCCGAGCGTGACGAGCACGAAGAGGGGCCGCGCCACATTGGGGACCACCGTGTGCCAGAGGATGTGGGACCTCGACCGGCCGAGCGCCAGGGCTGTTTCCACATACGGGGCCGCGACCACCTGCAGGGTCTGCGTGCGCAGCATCCTTGCATAACCGGGGGCAGAACCGACCCCGACGGCGACGGCGGCGGTGACGACGCCCGTGCCGGACACCGCGATGACGATCAGGGCCAGGAGCAGGCCCGGGAAGGCGAACAGGATCTCGACGAAACGGCAGATCGCCGAGTCCAGCCACTTGCCGGAGACGCCGGCGGTGATGCCGAGTGCGCCCCCGAGGACCAGGCCGATCGCCGTGGCGGCGAGCCCGAGCAGCAGGGACTGCCCCGTGCCGGCGATCACGCGGGAGAAGACGTCCCGCCCGTTCTGGTCGGTGCCGAACAGGTGCGCGCCGCCCGGGGACTGGAAGGCGTCGGCGGGATCGATCTCGAACGGGTCCTGCCGCAGGAAGACGGACGGTACGACGGCGGCGAGCACGAGGAAGGTGAGCAGTGCGGCAGCGATCCAGACCCCGATCGGGGTGGTGCGGACGAGGCGTCGGGCGCGGGATGGAGCGGGCGGCGCGGCGGGGACATGGGCGCCGCCCTCCGCCGTCGTCGTGGGGTCGAGGGTGAGGCTCATGCTGCGGATCCCTTCGGGTTCGTGCGGGGGTCGACCACGCGGTAGAGGACGTCCACCACGAGGTTCACGAGGATGTAGACCGCGGCGATGATGACCACCACGGCGAGGGTGACGGGCAGGTCGCGGTTCACGATGGCGTCCACGAGGGACCGGCCCAGCCCGGGCCGGGCGAAGATGATCTCCGCGACGACCGCGGAACTCACGAGGGAGCCCACGGCCCAGGCGGAGAGGGTGATGCCGGGCAGGATCGCGTGGCGGAGGGCGTGGGTCAGCCGGACGGCGGTGTCGCTCAGGCCGCGGGCCCGGGCGCTCAGGACGAACGGCTGGGCGAGGGCGTCCTCGAACGAGGACCGGGTGACCTGGGCGATGAACCCGGCCAGGGGGATCGCGAGGGAGAGCGCCGGGAGCACGAGCGACCGGAAGCCGTCGTTGCCGGCCACAGGGAACCAGCCGAGGGTGACCGCGAAGACCACGGCGAGCATGATGCCCACCCAGAACTGGGGGAGGGAGGCGAAGAACACCTCGACGGCACGGCCGGCGCCGTCGAGCGCGCGCCCCCGGCCGACCGTCAGGAGGGTGCACGCGAGGGCGATCACCCAGGCGAAGAGAAGGGCGAGCCCGGCGAGCTGCAGCGTCGGCAGGATCTGCGGCCCGATGATCTCCAGGACAGGGACCTTGAAGATGTACGAGACGCCGAAGTCGCCCGTGACGAGGTCGCCGAGATAGGAGAGGTACTGGACGGGGACGGGCTGGTCGAGCCCGTACTCGGCGCGGACCGCCGCGACCGTGTCCGCGGACGGCGAGGAGCCCGCACCGCCGAGGATCGCCGTGATCGGATCGCCCGGAGTCAGGCGCAGGACGAAGAACGTGAGGGTCACCGCCGCCCAGAGGACGAACAGGCTACCGGCCGCCCGCCTCGCGATGACCTTTCCGGCGGTACCGGCGGTCGCCGTCGTGCGGGGTGCTGCAGTGAGGGAATCGAGGGACTGGGTGCTCATTCGGAATCCACCGTCGTGACGTCGTAGAGGTAGGGGAGGGACAGGCTCGGCTCGAGGGCGAGGTTCCGGTAGCGGTCGCTCCGGAGTGCCACCTGGCTGGCCTGGTTGTAGAGGGGCAGCTGCAGGGCGTTGTCGCTCACGATCTGCTGCGCCCGGTAGTACAGGTCCGCGCGTTGCGTGGGATCGTCCGTGGCGAGGGCGTCGTTGAGGATGCCGTCCAGCTCCGGGTTGCGGAAGCCCGATCCGTTGGGTACGAAGCCCGCTGATTCCGTGTACTCGGAGGAGAACACGATCCGCAGGACGTCGGCCGTGTTGGTGTTCCAGTAGTCGGCACGGAGGTCGTAGTCGAAGGTGTTGCCGAGTTCGCTGACGGTCGCGCCGTCCCCGTTCTCGATGAGTACCTCGAACCCGGCCTTCTTCGCCGTCGCCTGGATCTGCGTGACGAGGGCCTGATGCGCGGCGGGCCACGCGCCGGGTGTGTAGGGGAAGTGGACGGTCAGGCGCTCGCCGTTCTTCACGCGGTAGCCTTCGTCGTCGCGCTCCGTCCAGCCGGCCTCGTCGAGCAGGCGCGAGGCCTCCTCCGGGTCGGGATCGTAGACGTGCTCGAAGTCGGGGGAGTAGAAGCCGGTGGCGGAGCTCAGCGGCCCGCCGGCCCGCGTCACGGTGCCGAAGTAGACGCTGGTGATGCCGGCGTCGACGTACGCGCTGCGCAGGAACGCCTTGCGGACGTCGATGTCGTCGAACGGTGCACGCGTCGTGTTGAGGATCAGGTTGGTCGGATTGCCCGGCCTGTCCTGCAGGATCAGCTCGACGTTCGGGTCCGCCCCGGCCTCGTCGACATGGACGGACGGCATGAGGTCCAGGGCATCGACCTGACCGGCCCGCAGGAGTCCGTAGCGCGTGGAGTCCTCCGGGACGATCCTCCATTCGATCTTCTCGATGTGCGCGGGACCCTCGTGCTGCGCGTACGGCGGGGCCGAGTTGTAGTCCTCGTTCCGGACCAGGCTGACCCTGGACTGGGGTACGTAGTCCACGATCCTGTAGGGTCCGGTCCCCACGGGAGCGTTGCAGTTCTCGGCCTGGGGGCGCTCGAGCGCCGCCGGTGATTCTATGCCGAGGAACGGCTGCGCGAGCACCTCGAGGAACGCCGCGTACGGGCGGTTGAGGGTGACGACGGCCGTGGTCTCGTCCACGACCTCCGTGCCCACGTACGGCGTGAGGTAGCCGCCGGCCGTCCCGGACTGCGTGTCGGGATCGATCATGTGGTCGAGGTTGGCCTTGACCGCCTCCGCGGTGAGCTTGGTGCCGTCGGTGAACCAGACGTCGTCGCGCATGGTGAAGGTGTAGGTGAGGCCGTCCTCGGAGACCGACCAGTCCGCGGCCAGCCATGGGTGGATGGCGCCCTCGCTGTCCTGGGAGACCAGTGAGTCGAGGTAGTTCGCCGCGATGGATGCCTGTGGCATGTCGCCGTTGACGTGGGGGTCCAGGCAGGAGATGTCCTTGCCCGTGGCGAACACGAAGGTGTCGTCCTCGCCGGCGGCCGCTGACCCCCCGCAGCCGCTCGTGGTGAGGACCAGTCCCGCCGCCGCGGCGAGCAGGGCGATGCTGCGGGGTGCGGAGGGGTGGGGTGCAGGCGGGCGGGGGGATCGGCGGGTGGGCCGGGGAGTGGCGGTGCTGGGACTTGCTGTTCTCACGCGGTGCTCCTGAATCATCGCCCGATGGAGGGCTGATACAGGTCGCCGGCAGGCGCCCCGGGCATGCAGGAGCACGGAGGGACAGACCAACGAAAGCGAGTAGCTTCTCCATCGGTCCTGGCAGTAGCACCGTTCCCCGTTGCTACACGGGGAGGGTTGCTGCGGCGTCGTCGATCCAGGTCTCTCGGCCGCTCGGGATGGTTATGGGTCCAGCTAAGCGCACGGGACGGCGGGGACGCCAGAGGCCCCCGTCACAATCGGTCACGCAGCGTTACGGGAGGAGGCACAGGGCCACACCGCGCCGCCGTGATCCGCGCCAGAGCGCCGTCGAGCGGCTTACAGTCCGTCGGCCGCGTGGAAGGTGCGCAGCGCCTCGACGACGAGCCTGTGGTCCTCGAGCTGCGGAAGGCCGGAGACGGTCACGGTGGCAACGGGGCCGACGTCCTTGATGTACAGGGGGAACGAGCCGCCATGCGCTGCGTAGATCGTCGTGTCGAACAGGGGATCGTCCTCCACGCGCCCTCCGTTCCGCCGCCCGCGGAGGCCGACGAGCAGGGAGGGAACGAGATAGCGTTCGGCCGTGAGGCTCTTGGCGTCGAGCCAGTAGTCGTTGTCGGGCGTGGTGCCGTCGAGCGCGGCACGGAACAGGATGTGGTCCGGCCGCCGGATGCAGACCGCGATCGGCAGGTTGCGTCCTACCCCGAGCTGGACGAGCAACTGCCCCAGGGCGACGGCGTCGTCGTTCGTGAAGCGGGTGAACTGGAGTTCGGCGACTTCCCTCTCGACCGTCTCGATCAGCGCTTCGAGCGCCTCGGCAGACTGGTTGCTGCCGCCGTCGGGATCGAACGACTGGACGGCAGAAGGGAGGGCGTCATTGCTCATCTCCCTAATTTACGTGGTTCACGGGACGTGGCGGGTTTTTCCTCGGTCGGCGAGCAATTTTTCCGGGGATGCGGTGCGGGTACCACGTGTGCCAGTCACCCTGGTCGACGTCAGAGTCCGGGTGCGCAGGGACCCGTGCCGAGAAGCGCGAGACCGGCGAGATCGCCCTCCCCGAAGGAGAGCTGTCCGACGTTCTCCGCATACATCAGCTGACCGGGGTCATCCACATGATCGAGCCCGACGACGTGCGCGAGCTCATGCATGATCGTCGCCCGCAGGTACGCGCGCCCGTCCGGGTAACCGAGGGAGGTGGCCGCGTCGGTCGTGTCGAGCTGCACCTGCCCGCCCACGTACACCAGCGGTTGCCCGGGTGCCTGGGCGTAGTCGCTGCCGCCCAGCCCGGCGACGTCCCCGGCCAGGCCCGGGATCTCCGCCTCACTGGTCCAGGTGAAGAGCACCGGCACCCACGCCTTCCCGTACAGCTCCGGCTGGTAGAGGTCGCGCTCCTCGCTGGGCGCCTCCGTCGTCGTGCCGTCGTCGACGAACCGCAGGCCCGTGGCGGCCGACACCGCCGCCACGGCCTCCTGTACCAGCCCCTCCGACCCGATCGGGGCGTTGTCCGGCCGGACGACGTAGTGCACGGGCCGGCACGGATCGTAGGCCACCCATGGCTGGTCCTCGACGGGCGAGTCCATCAGCGTGAACGCCGTCGACGCCGGTGCGGGTGGGGGCGTCCCCAGCGGAATGTCGCTGGCCTCGACTCCGCGCGGCGGGACGTCGGCGCCCGGCACGTAGGGCAGCGCGACCGGCAGGACGAAGCGGTCGAACAGCGGCGGCGTCGCGTACAGGGCTGCGATCAGGAGCAGGGCGGCCACCGTGCCGAAGCGCCGCTTCCGGCGCCTTCGACCGGGCGACGAGTGCTTCCGGGGCGGCCCGTACACCGGTGCGGCCCGCCAGGGTGGGGGGGCGGACGGCGTGCCGAGGGCGTCGTCGAGCGACCACTGCGGGATCCTGCCCGACGGCGACCGCCGGACGGCCTCCAGCCGTGCGTCGCGGCCCTCGTGGTACCACTCACGATCCATTGCCCCCATGCGCCCCGCGCTTCCCCCCGCCGACTGATGTCCGTCCCATCCTGCTGTGCTGTTGCCGCAGGATGGGGGGCGTGTCGCGAGTCCTTGGGGAAACCTGAGGGAAGACTGGGCTCGGCACGGTGCTGCAGCCGCGGCGTCGTGCCTGCCGTCGCGGGGCCAACGGCGCAACAGACGGCGTGTCGCAGGTCGACACGCGCTCCGACACGTCGAACCCGTGCACGACGGCGCGGGCCTCCCCGCAGCCGGGGAAGCCCAGGAAACGACGACGGCCCCGCCCAGGACGGAAGCCCCAGGAACGACGACGGCCCCACCCGCCAGCCGGAGGCAGCGGACGGGGCCGAACCTAGGAGACGGCAGCGCCCCTGCGGACGTCTCGTACTGCTGCCATGCCTTCACGCAGCACCCGATCGGCGAGCGGGGACGCGCCGGGCAGGATCCGGGCCACCCGCTCGACGATGCAGGAGGCCGCGCCCGTCCGCTCGGAGTGCTCGACCACCGCGTCCCACAGCTCACGGACGGTGTCGCACGCGCTCGTCCGTCCCGTGCTCCCCGCAACGATCCACCGTTCTCCGGTCACCCGGACGACGGGTGCGCCGGGCAGGCCGGCGGCGACGGCATTGACGAGCTGGGCGACGAGCAGCAGGTCCCGTGTCGTCCGGACCGGCCCGAGCACCGGATCGGCGACGACGGCGCGGCCGCATGCACCGCACATCAGGCCGGTGCGCCTTCCGTGCCCTGCGCCGTCATGGCATCACGTCTCCCGAGTTGGGCCCGAGGGTCTGACCGACGAAGAGGTTCCCACCGGGATCGCTCGCGAGGAGCAGGGCCGTCGGTGCGACCTCCGCCGGCACGCCGAACCTCCTCAGCGGTAATTCCTTCCGTTTCGCCACTTTCCAGTCCTCGGAGATGCCGTCGACGAGCGGTGTCTCGATCGGCCCCGGGGCGATGCAGTTGGCGAGCACGTTGTCCGCCGAGACCTCGAGGGCGAGTGCCTTGGTCATGCCGATCACTCCCGCCTTCGCCGCGCTGTAGTGACCCAGCCCCATCCCGCCCTTGATGCCGAGCTGCGACGAGATGTTGATGATCCGCCCCCACCGCCGGCGCCGCATAGGTCCGACGACCTCACGGCAGCAGAGGAACACCCCGGTGAGATCCACCGCGATGGTCTCCGTCCACAGCGCGAGCGTCATGTCCTCGAGTGGGGACTCGGTGAGCAGTCCGGCACTGTTGACCAGGACGTCGACGGTTCCGATCCCGTCCCGCGCCTCCGCGAAGGCGTCCCGCACGCTCTCCTCGTGCGCGACGTCGACCTCGATGATCCCCGGGCCCGCGACCCGATCCATCACCACCACCCGGTCCCCCTGGGCGGCGAACGCCTCGGCGATCGCCGCCCCGATGCCGCTGCCACCGCCGGTCACGACGACGGCCCGGGGCCCCGTGCGGCGACCGTCAGGGCCCGCCGTCACGCGCGCATCTTGATGGTCAGGCCGCCGTCGACGACGAGCGACTGTCCTGTGACATAGCGCGAAGCGTCGGACGTCAGGAACCCGATCACATCCGCGACTTCCTCCGGCCGGCCGACGCGACCCCACGGGATGTCCTTCCCCGCCCGCTCGAGCCCTTCCGGGCCGAGGGAGTTGACGGGGTCCAGGGACTGCGGGGTCTCGATCAGACCCGGGATCACCGCATTGGCACGGATCTCCCGGGGCCCGAGCTCGGATGCGACACTGCGGATGAGCCCGAGGACGCCCGACTTCGCCGCGGCATAGTGCGCGTGTTCCTCCCAGCCGTAGATACCCCCGGCGATCGAGGACACCGCCACGAGCGCCCCGGGGCCCGTCATCCGCTGGGACGCCGAGCGGAGCGTGCGGAGCACCCCGGTCAGGTCGACGTCGAGCATCGCGTTCCAGAGGTCGTCCGTCAGCTCGTTCAGAGGGGCGTTGCGCAGGATGCCCGCGTTGGCGACGGCGTAGTCGAGGCGCCCGTACTCGTCCAGTGCGCGCTGCGCGAAGGCGTCCACGGAGTTCGTGGACCGTACGTCCACCTCGTGGATGACGGCGTCACCGCCGGCGGCACGCACACCGGAGAGGGTCTCCTCCGGATCGTGCGGGTCGCCGGGGAAGGTGCCGATGACGGTGCGGACGTTCCTGCCTGCGTAATGGACGGCCAGGGCGCGGCCGATCCCGCTGGCGGCACCCGTGACGATGGCTACCTCAGACTGCTGCATGTGGTTCCTCGAGGGCCACGGCCGCGACGGGCCGTGCCGCGATCATGAGGACACCGGAGAGCAGCGTGCCCAATGCTCCCACCCAGAGGGCGCCGGCGCCGGTGCCCGCCTGTGCGGCGACGATCGTGAACAGGGCTCCGCCGAGAATCGTCCCGGGCTGGCTCATGGCGCCGATGAACGCGACGCCCGTGGCACGGCAGCTCACGGGGTAGCACTCGGCCATGAAGTACTGGATCGCGGCATACGGCCCCACCAGGAAGAACAGGCCGGTCCCGTACGTGACGATGATCAGGAACGGGCTGGACACGAGCGGGCTGAGCATCACGGCGAAGGACAGGCCCGAGATGATCCAGCCCACGATGATGGTGCGCTTCCGGCCCACCTTGTCGCCGATCCAGCCGTGGAACACGTAGCCGAAGTAGGCGAGGAGGTTGATGACGATCAGCATCCAGAAGGCATCCGACAGTTCGACGCCCTTGGCGTTGGCGAGCACCGAGGTTCCGAGGACGCTGAAGATGGCGATGCCGAAGAAGTTGAGGATCCACGCCAGCGAGAAGACGATCGTGTTGCGGCGGAACTCCGGCTCCCAGATGCGCTTGAGGGGGGAGGTGGAGGAGTGCTCGACGCCGTAGGCGGCGGCCAGCGCATGCGCCTCGTCGGTCCGGCCGCCCTTCTCGAGTTCGGTCAGCTTGTGGTGGAGCTCGAACTGCGGGGTCTCCTTCAGCTTCTTGCTGATGAGCAGCACGATGATGATCGCGGGGATGGTCGCCATGAGGTACAGCGCACGCCACCCGAGAAGGGGCAGGAACACGAGGGCGAGGGCGCTGGCGAGCAGGAAGCCCAGCGGCCAGCCGCCCTGGATGAAGGAGTAGTGGAAGCCCGGACGCTTCCGCTTCCGCTCGTCCTCGGTGACCTGGTAGACCTCGTTCATGTAGGTGGCGTTGACGGCCTGCTCCGAGAAGCCCAGCCCGCCGAAGGAACGCACGACGACGAGGAGCGAGTTGCTGATGACGCCGAGGCCGGCAGGGATGAAGGCGGTGACGCCCGAGACGACGGCGGTGCCGCCAACGGTGACCATCATGCCCTTCCGGCGGCCCAGGCGGTCGATCACGGGGCCGATGCCGAAGCAGACGATCGCCGTTCCGACGGCGATCCAGGTGTTGATGGCGTACGCCTCGGGGGCGGTCCAGCCGAACTCCGACTGCATGGCCGGCAGGAGCGTGCCGAACAGGCCGTAGTCGAAGACCGCGACGGTCCAGGCACACAGGGCGAGGACGGTCGCCGTGCTGGTCTTCTTCTTGGAGAACACGGGGAACTGCCGTTGCTCGTTCCCTGTCGGCGTCGAGAGATCGACGCCCGCCTCTTTGATGGACATCAGTTGCCTTCCTTTCGGGGGTTTCGTGCCAGGAACGAGTCGGCGATCTGGTCGAACGTGTGCCAGGTGACGCCCTCGTGGGAGTTGAAGTGCTGGATGAGGCGCTCGAGCATGAGGAGGACCTGCGGCCGGCCCGAGACGTCGGGGTGGATCGTCATGGTGAAGACGGCGGAGTCCATCTCGGCGTAGACCCAGTCGAACTGGTCCCGCCACATCTGCTCGATGTCCCGCGGGTTGACGAAGCCGTGGGAGTTGGGTGCGGCCTTGATGAACATCATCGGAGGCAGGTCGTCGAGGTACCAGTTCGCCGGGATCTCCACGAGGTCGGTCTCCTGCCCACGGACGAGCGGCTTCATCCAGGCCTCGGCGGGCTTGGAGTAGTCGATCTTCGTCCAGCTGTCACCGACCCTCACGTAGTAGGGCTCGAAGTCGTTGTGCATGAGGGAGTGGTCGTACTTGATGCCGCGCTCGAGCAGGATCTCGTTGGTGATGGGCGAGAACTCCCACCACGGTGCGACATAACCGGTGGGGCGACGCCCCGAGACCTTCTCGATGAGCTCGATGGACCTGTCGAGGATCGCCGTCTCCTGCTCGCGGGTCATGGCGATCGGGTTCTCGTGGGAGTAGCCGTGGACACCGATCTCGTGTCCGGCGTCGACGATCATGCGGGTGAGGTCCGGGAAGGTCTCGAGCGAGTGGCCCGGGACGAACCAGGTGGAGGGTAGCGAGTACTTCTCGAAGAGCCGGAGGATCCGGGGGCCGCCGACGTCCCCGCTGAAGAGCCCGCGGGAGATGTCGCAGGGTGAATCCTCGCCGCCGTAGGAGCCGAGCATTCCGGCAACTGCATCGACGTCGACGCCGAAGGCGATCTGGATGTCTTTCGTCATGGGGTGGCCTTTCCTGGTGCGGATGGGTCGTAACTGGACAGCGGAGGTTCAGGGAGGTTCAGGGAATCCAGGTCGCCCCGGCGGCGGATCTCGTAGCCCACCTGCGCGGTGGGCAGCCCGAGCGAGAGCAGGGCCTGCAGGAGCGTGCGGGCCTGGGGTGGACGGAGCAGCCCGGAGGGAACGGCTCCGGCGTCCTCGAGCGTCCTGCCGCCGCCCGCTCCGTACACGCCCTGCACCGGTCCCGCGTGCACGCGGGTGCTGGTGACGACGACCACGCCGCCCTGCACGGCGTCGCGCACGGCGTCGCACAGCTGCGCGTTCGCGTTCCCCAGGCCGGTGGCCTCGAGCACGATGCCGCGGGCACCGGCGGCCACCGCTGCGCCGAACAGGGCTGCATCGGCCCCCGGGTAGCAGGCGACGACGTCCACCCGGAGGCCGGCCCCCGGCGGGGGAGTGCCGAGCGGCGCGGGACGGCCCGGCGCAGGCCGCAACAGGATCTCGCCGGTGGTCGTGATCGATCCCGCCGGTCCCAGCTCCGGATTGCTGAACGCGCGGAGTCTCGTCGTCTCGGTCTTCCGGGTCGCAGGGAGGGTGAAGATCTCGCCGTCGAACACGATCAGCGCGCCCCGGCCCCGAGCCTCGGGTGACGCTGCGAGGGTGATGGCGGCACGCAGGTTCTCCGGGCCGTCCGGGTCCGGGCTGTCGGCTGCGCGCTGGGCACCTGTGAAGATGACCGGCCGTGGGTCGTCGTGGAGGAGGTCGGCGAGGTAGGCGGTCTCCTCCATGGTGTCCGTGCCGTGCGTGACGACGACGCCGAGCGCAACCGGGGATTCCAGTGCGGCCCGGATGCCTGCGCAGACCGCCAGCATGTCGTCGAAGGTGAGCAGGTAGGAGCCCTTCTGCATGAGGTCCACCACCTCGACCGCAACGGCTCCGGAACCGGCCGTAGCGAGAACCGCGCTGCCCGCGTCGGCGGCCACGGTGGCACCTCCGGCGTCGTCGGCACGGGAGGCGATCGTGCCACCCGTCGCCAGGAGTACGACGTGCCCGGTGAGTGATTCCATCGGTGCTCTCTCCTTACCCAATCGTTTGGGTGAGTGCTGCGGAACGCAGGTCCATGAGGTGGTTCGAGAGGTGATGCGGCGTGGACCAGCGGGGGAACTGGACGAAACCCAAACGTTTGGGTTAACTGAGGAAAACCATAGGATGTGACCTGGGTCTCGTCAATGGATCGGCGGAGATTTCACAGGACGGAAACACACCCACGGGCGGGGCGGGAGGAGGACGCGTGAATGCAGCAGGCAGGGGGCGGGCAGCAGTGACCCTGAAGGACCTCGCCGCAGAACTGGGGATCCACGTCTCGACGGTCTCGCGCGTGCTGCACTCGGATACCGAGGTGGCGCGGGGTGCGGCCTCGAAGGAGACCGCCCGGAGGGTGCGCGACCTCGCGAAGCTGAGGGGCTACTCACCCGACCCGCAGGCGACCAGCCTGCGCACCCGACGCACGCGGGCCATCGGCGTCATCGTGCCCCGACTCTCCGACATCGTCCTCGCGACCATGTACGAGGGAGTCGAGGAGGCAGCTGCCGAGAGCAAGCACTCGACGTTCGTGATGAACTCCCACGACGACCTCGACGAGCAGCGCCGCAAGGCGGAGATCATGCTGGCACGGCGGGTGGACGGCTTGATCCTCGGTGATGTCCATGCGGGCAGCAGCCTCGTGGACGACCTCACTAAGCGGCACGTGCCCTTCGTCCTCATGAACCGCCGCTATCCCGGATTCCCCTCCTCCACCTGCGACGACACGGGCGGAGGTCGCCTGGTCGCGGATCATCTGTGGGACACGGGGCACCGCTCCGTCGCGATCATCGCCGGTGAACCGTATGCGAGCACGGGAATGGACCGGACCGCGGGCTTCGTCGAACGGTGGCGCGACCTGGGAGGCGAGGTACCGGGGGACAGGATCGTGCCGTCACGTTTCGACACGGAGGGAGGCCGCCGAGCGGGTGAGGAACTGCTGCAACAGGCCGGTCCGGCCCCGACGGCCGTGTTCGCCGTCAACGACTTCGCCGCCATCGGAGCCATGGGTGCGTTCCGTGCCGCAGGGCTCGTCGTGGGCCAGGACATCGCCGTCGTCGGCTTCAACGACACGTCCCTGGCCGCGCAGCTGCCCATCCCGCTCACCTCGGTGCGGTCACCGATGCTCGAGATCGGCAGGGCCGCCGTCGGCATGCTCCGGCGCGTCATGGCCGGCGAGGATGTCGCCTCGGTGCGCCACACACCGGAACTCTTCGTGCGGGAGAGCAGCGCGTCCGTCGCCATCCGGGAGGCCGAGGGCTCCCGGATCGGCTGACGCGCTGCTCTACCCCCAGACGGCGCGCCGGACCTTCGCCGCGTCGGCCCGCGCTGCGAGGGCCTGGTCCATCGTCACGGGCTCGAAGTGGGTCAGCGTCCCTGGTGCGCTGCGGGCGACGACGTCCATGTCCGCGCTGATGACCGTCGCCACCATCGCGTATCCGCCGCCGGACACGGCGTCCCTGTGTAGCACGATCGGTTCCTTGCCGCCCGGCACCTGGATCGATCCGATGGCATAGCCCGCGTCCACGATGTTCGAGGGATCCGATCCTGCCCCGAAGGGCTGCGTGCGAGGCTTCCATTCGAGGTCCGGACCGGAGTAGCGCAGCCCGGTGCGGTCGGCCACGGGAGTCAACGTCCACGCTGCGCTGACGAGGGTCTCCATGCCCTCCGCGGTCAGGCGGTGGTCGTAGAGGCCGGGCATGATCCGGACCGTCACCTCCTTCGGATATCCGGGGCGCAGCTCCTCGGGAATCGCATCCATCGATGGTAACGAGCCCGAAGCGACGCCCACGGGCACGGTGTCACCGGCCTTGAGCGTGCGGCCCTGCAGGCCGCCGAGGGCACCCAGCGTGTAGGTGCTGCGGCTCCCGAGGACCTCGGGCACGTCGATCCCGCCCCGTGCAGCGACGTAGTAGCGCGTCCCGCCCGAGAGCATCCCGAAGGACACCTCGTCGCCGGCGGCCAGCGACAGGCGGCTCCACTCGTCCACCGGCGTCCCGTTCACGCGCACCTCGACGGGCGCGCCCGTGACCGCGATGACGGCGTCGGTGTCCGTGGTGAAGCGTGGCCCGAGGTACGCGCATTCGAGGACGGCATCACCGGCCGTGTTGCCCACCAGCGCATTCGCCATGGATGCGGACAGCTGGTCCATGGCGCCGCCCTGCGGGATGCCCACGTTGTAGTGACCGAACCGGCCCCGGTCCTGGACCGAGGTGGCAAGGCCGGGTTCGAGGATGTCAAATGCCATCGAGCTTCTCCAGAATGTCCCGGTTGTGCGCGGAGGGGTCGGTCAGGGCCTTCTGCAGGTCGAAGGTCACGGGCGTCTGGCGGTAGGTGAAGGTTCCCGCGTCCACCTCGGCCTGGATCGCCCTGTATTCGTCCTCGTCGACCGGCTTGAACTTCACGATGTCCCCGGGGCGGAAGAAGATCATGAAGTCCGAGAAGTCGGCGAGCTTCTGGGCGGGGTCGAAGATCGGGGCCGCGGCGATCCCGAACATCTGATACCCGCCGGCGCCCCGCACCGAGTAGATGCAGGCGAAGCATCCTCCGTGGCCCACCGTCAGCGGCGGGGTGTCCGTGCGCGGACTGAGGTACTTCGGGACCTCGAGCTGCTCCTCCTGCGGGACGATCTGGAACATGAACGGCAGCCCGGCGACGAACCCCACCATGGACACCAGCCACGGCGACTCGTGGTGCTTCCGGATGAACTCCTGCGGCGAGGACAGGCCGTTCTCCTCCGCCGCGAAGTCCAGGTCCGTGCCGTCGGGCCGCTGGTGGCCCTTGCGGAAGCGTGCGCCGGTCTCCCGGGTGTAGGGGTCGTCGTACCAGACGGGGACCTCGATGATGCGCGTTTCGAGGGTCTGTTCGCTCAGGTGCGCGACCTCCTCCTCGACCTCCCGCACGAGTGACTCCAGGTCGTCCGGCGGCACCGTGTCGGGGTCGAAGCGCAGCAGCAGGGAGGCGTTGGCGGGGCAGATGTCCACCACGCCGCCGATTCCCCGCGCGGTGAGCCGGGCCGCCATCGCGTTCGCCTTGAAATTCGCCGCGAGGCTCATGCTCTCGGAGATCTCGACGAAGAGGAATTCGTCACCACCCCACGTGTAGCGGGCAGCGTCGAGGTGTGTGGGTGCGTGGCTCATGCGTTCTCTCCGAGGAGGTCCGGGGTCGATTCGATGAACTTCGAATGGTGGGTCATGTCCCGTACCTCGGGGCGGTGGAGGACCGTCGACAGGAGTGGGAGGGTGGTCCTGACGCCCTCGATCCTCACCTCCGCCAGTGCTCGCGCGGAGCGCCGGATGGCCTCGGTGCGGGTCTCGTCCCACACCACGAGCTTGGCGAGCAGGGAGTCGTAGAACGGTGCGACGGCGGACCCCGCGACGACGCCGGAGTCGATCCTCACCCCGGGGCCGCCCGGCCAGTCGAGGCGCGTCAGGGTGCCGGGGCTGGGCAGGAAGCCCTGCGACGGGTCCTCGGCGTTGATGCGGAACTCGAAGGCATGGCCCCGGAAGGTGACGTCCTCCTGCCTGAGCCGAAGGCGGCCCGTGGCGGCGACCAGGAGCTGTTCCCGGATGAGGTCGATGCCGGTCACCATCTCGGTGACCGGATGCTCCACCTGGAGCCGGGTGTTCATCTCGATGAAGGCCGCCTGCTCCCGGTCCGGGTCGTAGAGGAACTCGACGGTTCCCAGACCGGCGTAGCCGCACTGGCGGCCGAGCTCGATGGAGGAGGCACGGATGGTGTCGCGGACGTCGTCGGACAGGAGCGGGGCGGGGGCCTCCTCGATGATCTTCTGCTGGCGGCGCTGCAGCGAGCAGTCGCGGTCACCGAGGTGGATGACGCGCTCGCCGTCGCCGAGGATCTGCACCTCGACGTGGCGCGCACGGGAGACGAATTGCTCGAGGTACACCGTCGGATCGCCGAAGGCGGCCTGTGCCTCCGCCCGGGCGACGTCGAGGGTCTGGAGGAGGTCGCCCTCCTCGGTCACGAGGCGGATGCCCCGCCCTCCGCCGCCGGCGGACGCCTTGACCACCAGGGGATACCCGATCTCCCGCGCGATGGGCAGGGGGTCGACGTCGGGGTCCAGGGCGCCGTCACTGCCGGGCAGCGTCGGCACGCCCGCGTCCTGCGCGGCCTGCCGTGCACGGGACTTGTTGCCCATCAGTTCGATGGCGTCGGGTGAGGGACCCACCCACGTGATGCCGGCGTCGAGGACGGAACGGGCGAAGCGGGCGTTCTCCGACAGGAAGCCGTACCCGGGATGGAGCGCGTCGCACCCGGAAGCCTCGGCGGCCGCGAGCACCGCGGCGCCGTCGAGGTAGCTCTTCGCGGCCGGTGCCGGACCGATCACCCGGACGTCGTCGGCGAGCGACGCCGCGTAGGAACCTGCGTCCGGTTCGCTCGCGGCGAGGACGGTCCCGAATCCCAGTTCCCGTGCCGCACGGATGACGCGGACGGCGATCTCGCCGCGGTTCGCGATCAGGAGGCGTTCCATCCGCTAGCCCTCGGACACCGTGGCGATGACGTCGCCGGGATTGACGGTCCCGGAGTCCTCGACGGCGAAGCTCTCGAGGGTGCCGGCCACATCGCTGCGGATCTCGGAGAACTGCTTCATGATCTCCACCACCCCGATGGTCTGGCCCGCCTCGATGGCATCGCCCTCGTTCGCGTACGGGTCCTTGTCCGGACCGGGTTTGCGGTAGAAGATGCCGGGCAGTGGGGAGACGATGTCGGCCATGGTGGTCCTTTCGGGGGCAGGTGGGATATCAGAGGGCGTCGAGGGCGGAGCGGACCGCTGCCGCCACCTCGGGGGAGTTGGGGGCGTCCGAGTGGACGCAGACGCTGTCGAACGGGATGGTGAGCCACGTGCCATCGGAGGCTTCGACGACCCCGTCCGTCAGGGCGCGCGCCACGCGACGAGCGGCGGCGGCAGGGTCGGTCGGCTCCGGGCGGCGCTGGATGAGGAGCTCGCCGGCCGGCCCGTAGTTGAGGTCCACGTAGAGCTCGGCCACGAAGGGCACCCCGAGTTCCTCGCAGACTGTCTGGTGTGCGGTCCCGGCGATGCCGTAGACGGGGACGTCGAAGAGCTGCGCCACCCGTGCGGCGCCCCTCATGAGGTCCGCGTCCCGTGCCAGCATGCCGTAGAGGGACCCGTGGGGTTTGATGTGGCTGAGGCTCGAGCCCTCCCGCCGCAGGAAGGCGCTGAGCGCACCCACCTGGTAGAGCATGATGTGCTCCACCTCCTGGGGGGACAGCTTCATCTCCCGACGCCCGAAGCCCACGAGGTCCGGCAGTCCGGGATGGGCCCCGATCAGTACGCCCTTCTCCTTCGCCGCGGCGACGGTCTCCGCCATCGTGTCCGGATCCCCGGAGTGGAAACCGCAGGCCACATTGATGGCGTCCACGGTCTCGAGGAGGGCGGGATCGTTCCCGAAGGAGTGGAGGCCGAGGGACTCGCCCATGTCCGAATTGATCGTCGGCGTCCCGCGCCGGTCTGCAACGTCCGTCATGCGACAACCATAGAGACGGTTCCGGTGCCTATATAGTGGGCGCTTGCCCTCGGTTCTCCCTCGCCGGAGGGCGGATGCACACAGGAGGCCTCCATGATCGTCGCTGATCTGCTGGCAGCGGATGCGCTTCAGCTGCGCCTCCATACGCCGTCGTCCGTGGAGCGGCTGGGCTGGGACATCAGCTGGTGTGCGCCGGCGGAGACCATCGACCCGACGCCGTTCCTCAGCGACAACGTCGTCCTGCTGACCAACGGGATCGGGCTGAACATCGAGGACCAACGCACGTGGACCGCCTATGTGGAACGGCTCGTCCGGGTCCGGGTGGCGGCCATCGCCTTCGGGACCGGGACGGCGCACCGGCTCGTCCCGCCGGGGCTGGTGCGGGCGGCGACGGACCTCGACGTGCCGCTGCTGGAGATCCCGCAGACCGTCCCTTTCCTGCAGGTCCACCGCCACGTGACGAACGTCCTGGAGGTGGAGCGCTTCACGGCCGTGAACCGGTCCTGGGAGCTGGCGCAGGAGTGCGCGCAGCTCGCCGCCTCCGGCTCCCACCTGCAGGCAGTGCTCGACGCCGCCGCGCTCGCGGCCATGGGCCGGCTCGCCATCGTGGACGCAGCCGGCGTGGTCATCGCGCGCTCGCCGTCGGCCTCGGTCTGGACCCAGGCGGACCTCACGGACCAGCCGGCTGCCGGGCAGGGCAGCATCCCGCTGCCCATGGGCAGCGGTGACTCGTTCCAGCTGGTGGTGCGGGAGGCGACGTCGGACCACCCCGTGGCGACGCTGCTCGCACCGGCAGCCTCGATCATCGCCGTGCAACTGCAGACCGCGCTCCACACCACGACGCACAAGGAACGCGAACTGGAGACCCTCCTCGACCAGGTGCCCGACTGGTCAGGCGTCGCCCTGGAGGAGTTCGCCGGGACTTTCCGGTCCACCGGCCTGGACGTCCACCGGCCCACGCTCGTGCTGGCCGCGACCGCGGGGCGCCGCAACCTCTCCAACGCCTGGCGCATCCGCCTCCTGCTGCAGTCCCGGTTCGACGACGTGCGGGTGCAGGTCCGGTCGGGCATCCTCTACGCCTTCGCCCAGGGGCCCCTGGACGGCGCTGACGTGGAGGATGCCGCGACTGAATTGCTCGCCGCGTGTGTCCGGGAGCTCCCCGGCCAGCCCCTCGTGCTCAAGGGTGCCTGCCGGACCATCGACGAGCTGCGCCTGGGCATCCACCAGGCGGGGATGATGGTGGGGGAGGTCCGCGCGCCCGTGCGCGCCCCGGATCTGGGGATCCGCTCGCTGATCGCCTCCACGGCCTCGTCCGGTGCCCGCGCCGGCGCGCACAAGCTCCTGGCGCCGGTCATCGAGTACGACGCCGCGCACGCGGTGGATCTGCTCGGCACGCTGGAGGCGTTCCTCGAGCACGACGCACAGCCGGGGCGCACCGCGCGGAAGCTGTTCATCCACCGCAATACGCTGGCCCAGCGCCTCGGGAAGCTCGAGGCCCTGCTCCGCGTGTCGCTGACATCGCTCGACGGGCAGGCCACCTGCCTTCTGGCGCTGCAGATCCTGCGCTCGGGGCCGCCGGCGTCGCACACGGCGGCGTCCCTGATCGATCGCCGCTAGCAGCGGTCGCGCCCCGGGAGCGACGACGGCCCCGCCCGCCACCCGGAGGCAGCGGACAGGGCCTTGGTCGATGAGGGCCTAGGAGGTCCGGATGTCCTTCGTGTCGTAGTCGAACCGGAAGGTCACCGTGGTGTCGGTGATCAGGTGCAGTTCGTGGTTGGCGCCGTCACGCGTGCCGAACCGGCCGTAGTTCTCCTCCCACGAGCCGTTGACGAGGATCTTGAACTGGTAGGTCCCGGCAGGCAGCTGCAGGGTGTGCAGCCAGAGGTTCTCGGTCGGCTCCCAGTCGAACTGCAGCTCGCGGAGATCGGTGCTCCAGTGGCCGGCGTCGCCGAAGAGCGGGGCGAAGTCGCCGGACAGGGCCACCGACTGCGGCTGGTCCTGCCACGCGAGGTCGGCGGTCGAATCGGGGGTCGCGCCGGGAGTTGCGTCGGGGGTCTCATCGGTCGGCGACGCGGCGAGCGCCTCGGCGGCGGAGGCGACGAGGTCGGCCGGAGGCTCCTCGGCCACAGCGTCGGGCGAGATCTCGAGGGTCGGGGTGACGTCCGGCGGCGTCGGATCCTCGGACCCGGACGCCTGCGCCTCCTCGCCCAGCTGCTCGGGTGCCTGGGGTGCATGGACGACGGCCTCGGCCTGCTCGGGCACGGGAGCGCCACTGATCATGGCGTTGACGAACTGCTCCGGGTCGGTGAACGCCGCGACGGCACGGACGCCCTCGTCGGTGGCGGTCCAGCCGTTGCGGCCCTTGACGAGCCACCCGGCCTTCACGAGCTTCGACGTCGCCGTCGTCAGCGCCTTGAAGCCGCGGGGGACGCCGCCGGAGAGGAGCTCCGCCTCCTTGTCATCGAACGGTACTTCCGCGACGGACTTGGCCATCAGCTCACTGGGCGCGATGACGGAGCCGGACGCCTGGTGGTCGGCTAGCAGGGCGAGGGTGGTGCGCAGACGGGCGTTGGTGCGGTTGCGGGGGGCGATGGCGATCTCCTTCATGGTGTTCCTGCGGCTGACTGCCGTTCGTCGGGACCGACCAGCCGCGCGGTGGACGTTCCGGGGCATTCCTACCGCGGCGCGCTCCGTGGCGCAAGGGCCGACGACGACAGCACACTGATTTTATCGTCAGGACGGCGCTTCTTCGTGCCGGGGAGCGCGGACCGCCATATCCCGTCATCTGACGGACCGGTGCGCATGAGACGGACGACGCCGACCAGGTCCCAGAGTAGGAGACGACGTCGGGCGAGCAGAACCTCGCGACTACCCGATTCTGCTCCGTCGGCTACCTGCCGGCACCGGGAGGACAGCGGGAGGGCTGTGCGCGCCCGGGTGCTATCGTGCGCTGGATGGCGTCCCTCGCAGCTCCCCGGCGCACGTCCACCGTGCGGACGACGGCACGCATCGTGCTCGGCGCCTTCCTCCTGTTCGCGGGCACGGCCCACCTGGCGTTCGCCCGAGCGGAGTTCGCCGCACAGGTCCCGGGCTGGCTGCCGCTCGACACGGACGTCGTGGTGGTCGCGTCGGGCGTCGTCGAACTGGTGCTCGGCGCCGCGCTCGTGGGCCTAGGCCGGTACCGGGTGGTCGTGGGCTGGGTGGTTGCAGCTTTCTTCGTCGCGATCTTCCCCGGCAACATCGCCCAGTACGTCGACGGCGTCAGCGCGTTCGGGCTCGAGACCGACGCTGCCCGCCTCACCCGCCTGTTCTTCCAGCCCGTGCTCGTGGTGTGGGCGCTGTGGTCCACGGGAGCGTGGCGGGATCGCCGGACACTGCTCGGTGAGGGTCGACGTCGATACGCACCGCCGGATTAGAGCGCCACACGTCGGCAATCCTCAGTATGCTTCGTAAATCAGGCGATAGCTCCGCTTCTGCCCACCCGCACCTCGAGGAGACACCATGAAGACCCTCCGCCCCCTGCAATCCGTCGAGAAGCTCGAGAACGCCACCGGGCTCGACCCGATCGTGACCACGATGCGCGGCGTCGTGCAGGCCGTGATCAAGCCCGGCGCCCTGCGCGACATCCTGCACGGCGTGCCGATCGGCCACCCGCTGCACCCGCTGATGATCCTCGTGCCGACGGGCACCTGGTTCTCCGCGGCCATCCTCGATGCGATCCCCGGGTCGAAGAAGGCCTCGGCCATCCTGATCGGCACCGGCGTGGTCACGGCCGGCCCCACCGCCGTGGCCGGCTGGACCGACTGGTCGGAGGGACACGAACAGCAGCAGCGCGTCGGTATCGTGCACGCCGGCGCGAACATCATCGCCGTCGGGCTGTACGCGCTCTCCCTCGTCCAGCGACTGCGCGGCAAGTCCGGCAAGGTGCTCTCCTACACCGGGCTCGTCGTCGTCTCCGCCGGCGGTTTCCTCGGTGGGCACATGTCCTACCGGCAGTCGCTCGGCGCCAACCACGCCGAGGACGTGCCGCACCGTGTCGAGCCCGGCTGGCACCCGATCGGCGCGCTCACCGACCTCCCCGACGGCAAGCTCGAGCGGAAGATGCTCGGCGAGGTCCCGCTCGTCGTCTTCCGTCAGGGCAACGAGGTGTCCGTCCTCTCGGACACCTGCAGCCACCTCTCGGGACCGCTCAACGAGGGCACAGTGACGTACGACGACGGCGCCTGCGTGGTCTGCCCGTGGCACAACAGCACGTTCTCGCTGAAGAACGGCGAGGTCAGGCAGGGCCCTGCGACGTCACCGCAGCCGTCGTTCAGGACCCGCGTCATGGCCGGACTGGTCGAGGTGTCGCTGCCCAACGCGGGCTGACGGCGTACCCCGGGGCCCGGTACGGAGGCGTCGGGGCAGCACGCCCCCGTACCGGTTCCCGGGTCTTCGAGGGCAGGGGGTGCATGTCGTGCCGCCCTGGGCACGCTGAGCCACCCCGGACCTATCGACCGTTCGCCCCATCTGCCCCGATACCGCAGCCCGTCGCAGCCTGCCGGTAGCCGCGGCACCATCGATGCGCGACCCGGGCATCAGTCGGTCGCCTGACACGACGATGCCCGGCACGCGTAGTGCAGGGCATCGTCCTGGGGTCTTCGATCAGTTGCTCAGTAGTTCAGTGATTCCTTGATCGATGAACTGCTGGTCCGCGGGATTGAAGGGAGCCAGATGCCCCCAGATGGTCGGAATAGGTCTGGCGGTGGCGTCCGGTATGCGGCTTGCTTCGTACTCGCTGTCGATCGGCGGAAAATACCGGTCCGTGTCGGCGTTCATGATGATCGTCTTCGCGCGGATGGCCCCGAGTGCCGCGTCGAAGTCACCGCCGAAGGTCGGGTGGTCGCCGAGATCGTTGTGGGTCCACGTCTGGATCTGAGCAAGGAGGTCGTTCGCGTCGCACTTGAGGAAGAACGGTTCCCAGAAGATCTCGATGAACTCCTCGATACTGCTCGCACCGAAGCCGCGGTATACCTCTTCGCGGTAGAACGCCTCCGAGAAGCCCCATCCGGCGTAGATCGATGCGAAGGTCCGGAGGCCTCGGACCGGGGGCTTGTCACCGTAGAAGCCGTCATTCCAGTCAGGGTCGGCGGTGATGGCACGCACGAGCGCGTGCAGGAATACCTTGTTGTACTGCGCTGTGCGGGCGGAGCCGGAGATCGGCGCTATGGCCTGCACCATCTCCGGATGCAGTGCCGCCCACGCGTAGGTCTGGCACGCACCCATGGACCAGCTCGAGACGAGCCGGATCGTCTCGATACCGAACTGCTCGGTCACGAGCCGGTGCTGGGCATTGATGTTGTCATAGGCGGTGACCCGTGGGAAGGTGCCCCGGCCGAACGGGGGAGGCGTGTTGCTCGGCGAGGAGGAGACGGCTGCGCCGAAGTGGTTCGGCACGATGATGAAGTACCTGCTCGGCTTCAGGGCGCGGTCCTCACCGGTCATCCACGTTGCCGTATCCGTCGGAGTAGCAGTGAACCAGGTCGGGCAGATCACGACGTTGTCCTTGGCGTCGTTCAGCTCGCCCAACGTCGTGTACCCCAGCTGGGCGGACGGAAGGACTGAGCCCTTCTGAAGGGTGAAATCCCCCAGGTCGAAAAGCCTATGCTCCATGACATTGCTCCCTTCGCCGGGGCTCCCTCGTTGGAGCTCAGCCTGATCGTACAGAGGACCTCGCTCCCGGGTACAGGCTCAGCGCGCCACAGCGATGGGGTACAGGTCGGTCGCCTCGAGCATCACGGATTCGATGCTCGCCGCCAGGGCACCGTCCGTCTCCGACGCCGCCTTCGCCTCGGTCCAGCGGGGGTCGGCGCCGAACGCCGCCCAGTTCGCCTTCGGATCGCCGTCGTGTTCGAGGAGGTAGACGAGGACGTCGTCGCTGCCGACCGGCGTCCAGTAGCCGAGGCTCCTCATGTTGTGTTCGGTGAACAGGTCGATGGTCGAGGAGCGGAAGCGCTCCACGAGGGCGTCCATCTTGCCGGGGTTCGCGGTGTAGGTGCGGAGTTCGTAGGTCATGGTTCTCCCGGTGCGTGCTGGCTGGTGGTCAGACCCAGACTAAGCCCGCGAGCGAGCGCCTTTCGTGGCGGACCTCTTCCGTCGGATCACGCAAGTCGTCGGACGATGAGCCTGGGCGGTTGTCGACGCGGGTCGTTCCGGGATCACGCACGATGTGGAATGTCAGTGGTGCGGGAAATCATGGATCGACGCCACCGTCTGAAAGGAGCCCGGATGATCGGAACTTCCGTTGGCGAGCTGACCGCTACTGAGATCGACTGTGCGCCCGTCGACGACGCCTTTCTGGACCTCCTCCTGCACCCGGCCGCTGAGGAAGCGTTCCAGTGGATGGCCAGCGTCGATGGCTGTTGCAGCGACTGGCGGGACCTGGGGTCGCGGGCCCGGGTGGTCCGTCTGATCCGGCTGATCGCCGCCAGTGGTGACTGGCTGATCATCCAGTCCAAGAACCTCGACCGCGGTCCGTCGGGACGATACGCCCAGGTCATGAACACGGGAAGCGGCTACCTCGTGGAGGTCGCCTACTGCGATGACGCAGGGACCCACAACTGGCGGATCGGACTGGGCGCGGAGGCGGACGACGCCGGGAACAAGCCTCACGCCGCCGTCGCACCGATCCAACAGCTCGGCTTTGCGGCCGTCACCGAGGTGCTGGATTCCTGGCTGCGCGGGCACGGCATACCCCTCGGGTACGGCGGGGCACTGCACGTGTACAGGTGACCCGTCCGGACGGCCGACGACGCGGTGTCCCACGTACGGCACAAAGCAATCGGGAGGCGTCAGGCGAAGAGCCCCGGACGACGGCAGGTCAGGTAGGTGTTGAGCTCCCGGGCCCGGCGCACCTCTGCCTGGTCCACGCCGGCGAAGAGCAGTTCCTCACCGTCGCCGGCGAGCCCGAGGAACGTCCCGTAGGGGCCTGTGATGCAGCTCAGCCCGGTGAAGCCCGGCGCCGTGTGGTTCGCGTAGGCGATGTACACCCCGTTCTCGAGGGCCCGCGCGGGCACCAGCAGCGTCGAGATGCGCTCGGCGTTGTAGGTGTGCACCGGCGGCCGGTTCCCGACGTCGCCCGTGGCCGGCACCGCGGTGGGGACGAGGAGCAGATCGGCGCCACGCTGGGCGGCGCTGCGCACGAATTCCGGGAACTCGACGTCGTAGCAGATGCCGAGCGCCACGCCCATGCCCAGCAGCGGGACCACCTCGGGAAGCTCGTCGCCGGGGACGAAGACGGACTGCTCCTCGGCCCCGAACAGGTGCGCCTTCCGGTACCGGGTCAGCTCCGCGCCCTGGTGGTCGAAGAGGGACGCGGTGATGTGCCGGGCGTCCGCGGTGGCCTCGACGGAGGATCCGACGAGCGCGATCCGGTACCGCCGGGCGATGCAGGCGAGCGCGTCCCGTACCGCCTGCCCGTCCGACTCCGCGACGAGCGCGGGAGCGTAGCCGGTGGCGAAGAGCTCCGGGGTCACGAGGATCTCCGCGCCCTGGGCGGCCGCGCGGGCGGCATGCCCGTCGAGGCGGCGGAGGTTCTCCTCCACGGCGCCAACCGTCCCGGCGGCCTGGAGCACAGCGAGAGCGGGCACCGCTGCTCCTTCCGGGAGGCCGGGGATGCGGGGTTCCGCCGGGCAGATTTCGACGGCCGATCCATTGACAGCCCTCATGATAGGCACAACGATGTACCAGAACCGAATGACATTCGATTATTGGAGAAGCGCATCATGGATCCAGCTGACGCCACCACGGCAAGCGATCTGCAGTCCAGGCTCGGCGAGATCGCCGCCCACGAGGAGGACGACGCCTCCCGCGCCGCACTCTCGGGACGGCACCTCGGCCTGTACGCCCTCGTGACCCTCGGGATCACCCTGCTGGGCTTCCTGGTGCTGGCGCTGTGAGCACGAAGAACCCGCAGAGCACCGGCAGCACCCAGATGAACACGAACGACGTCGGCAACGGCGGATCGCTCGGCTCGCTGCCCCTGCTCCGCAGGGAACGGATCTGGAACGGCGCCGACTTCACCGGCGTCAACATCAGCCTCGCCATCGCCACCTGGGCGTTCCTCGTCGGCGGGTCGACGGCGCTGCTCGTCGGTTTCCAGCAGGGCATCGCCGCCATGATCATCGGCAACGCGATCGGCCTCGGGTTCATGATCCTGGCCAGCGTCGTCGCCAGCCAGCGCTACGGCGTGGAGCAGTACACCATCCTCCGGCCCGTCTTCGGGCTCGTCGGGGTGGGGATCCTCGTCTTCACTGTCATCCTGATCACCGAGATGGGCTGGTCCTCGCTGCTGGCCATCATGGTCGGCCGGGCCGTCACCCAGGTCTCCAACTCCACGTTCAGCACAGACTTCGGGCCCGAGAGCGTCATGGTCACGGTCTTCGCCCTCCTCGCGATCGCAGTCTCCTGGTGGATCCTCTCCCGCGGACCCGTGACCATCGGCCGGTTCAACAAGTTCATCGCCCCGGGCCTGATCGTCGTGACCGTCTTCCTCATGGTCTTCCTGGTCCTCAACACCTCCTGGGGCACGCTGTTCAGCGCCGCGCCGCTGGCCCCGTTCGAGGACGAGCGCCTCAACTTCGCCCTCGCCGTCGAGTTCAACGTGGGCGTCGGCGTGTCCTGGTACCCGGTCATGGGGTCCCTCGCCCGGCTGACCAAGACCCCGACGGCCGCCCTCTGGCCGTCCTACCTCGGGCTGTTCGGTGCCACCCTGATCGCGCAGGTCGTCGGCATGGCCGCCGCCCTGACGCTCGGGGATTCCGATCCGACCGTCTGGATGCTGCCGTTCGGCGGCCCCGTCCTCGGCGCGTTCATCCTGCTGTTCATCGCGTTCGCGAACATCACGAGCACGTCGTCGATCGTCTACTCGACGGTGCTCGCCATCCGGCAGGCGAGCGGTACTCTGCTCTCCGGGGTCCGGTGGGCGTGGCTGTGTGCGGCGTTCTTCGTCCTGCCGGCCGTCCTCGCGTTCTTCCCGGGGTTCATGTACCAGCGGTTCATGGTGTTCGTGACCCTCAGCGGCGCGTTCCTGGCTCCGATGTGCGGGGCGATCATCGCCGACTACTTCCTGCTGCGTCGCCAGCGCGTCGTCCTCCAGGACCTCTACCGCCACCGCCAGACAAGCGCCTACCACTTCCACGGTGGCGTCAACTGGGCCGGCATGGCCGCCGTCGTCGCCGGGGCCGCCTTCTACCTCGTCATCTACAACCCGGTCACACTGACCGCACTGCCCGTCTTCGGCTACATCACCGCGTCCTTCCCCGCCGCCATCGTCGGCGGCGTCGTCTACTACGCCCTCGCCCGCGTCCTCTACGTCCGCCGCGGCCTCGGCGGCTACGCGACCGGTCCCGAGCAGGAAGTCGAGGGTCGCGCATGAGCCGCACCTCCCGCGCCGCCGTCCACCGCCGCGGTTCGCAGGACCTCGACCTGACCGCCGTCGACGTCGCCGATCCCGCCCCGGGCACCGTCCTCGTCCGCATGGGCGCCTCGGGCGTGTGCGGATCGGACCGGCACGTGCTCGACGGCGACTGGACGCTGCCCTCGCCCACGGTGATGGGCCACGAGGGCGCGGGGACCGTCGAGGCGATCGGCGACGGCGTCACGGACGTCGCGGCGGGCGACCACGTGATCCTCTCCTGGTTCTACCCCTGCCGGCGCTGCACCGCGTGCCTGTCGGGGAAGTCGTATGTGTGCACGGGCAGCCGGTCCGAGGAGTGCCTCCTGCCCGACGGCAGCAGCCCGCTCACCCTCGACGGCGACCGCGTGTTCCCGTACCTGACCGTCGGGTCCATGAGCGAATACGCGGTCGTCCCCGAAGCCGGCGCCATCCGCATCCCCGACGAGGTCCCGTTCGACGTCGCCAGCCTCATCGGCTGCTCCGTCGCCACCGGCTTCGGAGCGGTCGTGAACGACGCCGGTGTCGAGGCCGGCACGTCCGCCGTCGTCGTCGGGACCGGCGGCGTGGGGCTCTCGATCATCATGGCGCTGCGGCTCGTGGGCGCGAACCCGATCATCGCCGTCGACCTCAGCGAGGAGAAGCTCGCGGCGGCGCGGGAGTTCGGCGCCACCCACACCCTCGTGCCGTCCGACGGGCTCGCGGAGGAGGTCGCCGCGATCACGCAGGGAGGCGCCGCCTACGCGTTCGAGGCGATCGGCCGGGTGCAGACCATCGAGTCCCTTCCCTCGCTCATCGCCCCCGGAGGCAAGGCCGTTCTCGTGGGACTGCCGCCGGAGGACAGCCCGGTCTCCATCGACGCGCTGATGCTCGCGGAGAGCGGGAAGTCTCTCATCGGCTCCAACTACGGCTCCACCGTGCCGGGGCGGGACTTCCCGCGCCTCGCCGCGCTGTACCTCGCGGGGCGGCTGCCCGTGGACCGGCTCATCTCGCACCGGATTAGGCTGGACGAGGTCAACGAGGCCTTCGACGCGATGCGCCGGGGCGAGCGGGCGCGCAGCGTCATCGTGTTCTGACGACGACGAGGGGGACGACGACGACGGCGACGACGACGGCGGGAGCCTCGCCGAACCGGGACAGCAGAGGGCGGCTCAGCCGCCGGTACAAGGGGGAGCATGGGGCGGCCACGCCAGGCGATTCTGTCGCCGGAGAAGATCTATCGGGCAGCACTGGAGCTGGTGGACGAGTTCGGCGATTTCACGCTGCCGGGGCTGGCGAAGAAGCTGTCCGTCAGCCCGTCCTCGATCTACCACCACGTCCAGGGACGCCCGGAGATCATCAACGGGATCCGGTCCGTCATCGGCTCCGACGCCCTGGCGGCGGGGGACTTCTTCACGGCGGGTCCTGATTGGCGGGACCGGGCCGCCGCGTGGGCGAGGAGCTACCGCAGCGCACTCGGCCAGCATGCGAAGGCCATCCCGCTGCTCGTGGGGGAGGCCGTGACGGACACCGCGACGCTGGACATCTACGAGCACCTCGCCGCGGTGTTCGTGGAGCAGGGCTTCGCGCCGAACGACGTCGTGGTGGCCGTGACCGTCCTCGACAGCTTCATGCTGGGGTCCGCGCTGGACATGGCGTCCCCCGAGCTGTCCTGGCTCGCCGACGCCGAGGGCCAGCCCGCGCTGCACGGTGCCTTCGCCGGCGCCTCCCTGGACGGGAAACGCTCGGACCTCGGCTTCGAGGCGGGCGTGGCGGCGATCATCGGGTACCTCGAGACGCTGCTGCCGGTACGCTCCTGACCGTGGGTCGTCCCGTCGGCACGGTTCGTCGACCCGGTCGACGGCATAAGGGCTAGGGTCAGCGAACAACCAGGGCGCGGTCGACCATCGCACCCGGTGTGACCGGGAGGGTCGACGCATGCTCATTGCCGTAGCTCAGGAGGACGTACGCCGGGTCTACCGTCGAGGATCGGTCGGGCAGCTCGTGACGGCGCTCGTGTGGGCAGCGGCCGTTATCGTCGCCTCACAGGGTTCCTTGATGAGCGCCGCGTGGGCCCTGTTCCTCGGGGGAATCCTGATCTTTCCGCTGACGACCCTCGGGCTGCGGATCCTCGGCGGTCCATCCTCCTTGCCGAAGGGTCACCCGATGTCCGCGCTGGCGTTCCAGCTGGCCATGCAGATCCCCCTCGGCGTCCTCGTGATTCTCGCCCTCACCGCACCCCAACCGGGCCGTTTCTTCCCTGCGGCGATGGTGCTCGTGGGGGCCCACTATCTTCCGTTCGTGTTTCTCTACGGCATGAGCTCGTTCCTGCTGCTCGCCCTGCCGCTGATCGTCGTCGGCGTGCTGATCGCGGTGGTGACACCCGAGTGGTCGCTGGTGGGAGCATGGTTCACCGTCGCGGCGCTCCTGGTGTTCGGCGTCGTCGAGTTCCTCCGTGACCGGCAGCTGTCTCCTGCGGACCGGGCCCGCACGGCGGACGCCTGACGCTCGGCCCGTGGCAACGCTCAGGACGGCGGCGTCCGGACGAGCACGGTGTCGCGCAGATAGGCCACGAACGCGTCGGGCTGTTCGAACAGCGGACGGTGTCCTGAGGTCGCAAGTTCCGTGGACTCCTTGACCGGGGCCTCGAGCAGCTCGAACCATTCGGCGAACGGCTCGGCGCGGCCGCCGGCCTCGTGAGCGCCCTGCACGAAGTAGACGGGGACCTCGAGGCTGGTGACGTCGGTGCGGAAGTCGGTGTCCTGGAGCTGGGGGTAGATGACGGAGAAGGTGTCCATGAACGCGCCGAGCAGGTGGATCTGGTCGGTGAGCGTGTACTCGGGGACGAGGAAGTTCTCCGAGAACCCGCCCTCGCCCTCCGAATTGCCGGTGTGGTCGTAGGGGTACACCTGGTGTTCGTAGGCCAGTGCGGTCTCGTAGTCCAGCATGTCCTCGTAGGGTGGCGGGCCGATCCGTTCCAGCTCCTCCACCAGCGCAGTATCGCCGGACCGCTCGGCCCAGGCGAGGGTGTCCTGGTAGAAGATGGTGTCGGTCTCGAGCGGGTCCACCATCTGCCCGGTGCCGATGTACGCGTGGTAGAGCTGCGGCTCCTGCTGGACGGCGAGGATGCCGTAGATCGTCCCGCCCGACTGTCCCGACAGGTAGATCTTGTCCTCGCCGAAGCGCTCCCGCAGGACGTTCGTGACGGTGATCGCGTCCTCGACGGAGCTCTCGAGGGTGAGAGTGGAGGCCGGGTCCAGCTCCGGGTAGGACGTCCCGGTGCCCCGCTGGTCCAGGGTGGCGACGACGAAGTGCTCCTCCAGCTCCTGCAGATGGTTGCGCATGGCGCCCAGCTCGGATCCGCCCGGGCCGCCGGCGAGGAACAGCAGGACCGGCTTCTCGACGTCGACGCCGCGCAGCATGAGGCCGAGGTCCTTGCCTCCGGTCTCCACCGTGGTGAGCTCGGCGATGCTGCCGGTCACGGGTTCGCCGTCGGCGGCCTGGATGGGATCGGTGCCGGCCGGCCGGGCGAGAACCACCGCGAGCGCGATGAGCGCCACCGCCGCAAGGGCGGCAACAGCACGGCGGACGACGACGCCGGCACCCGTCCGGTGGGTTTGGTCGGGGGAGCGCGTGAATCGTCGCGCCACTCCGGCGCCGAGCGCTGCGCCCAGGATCATCGCGGGCAGGGCAAGGAGGGCGTGGAAGCCGCGCCCGACGATGAACGCGAGGATGCCGTAGGGGCTGGTGGCGATTTCATCGACGGTGGGTCCGTCGGTGCCGATGCGCGTGAGTTCGAAGACGACGACGACCACGACGGGGGCGGCCAGCATCACCCACCGCGACCGGAGGATGAAGCCGGCGGCGACGCCGACCAGCAGGCAGAGGAGCATCGTCCCGAGCGACTCCGCGGTGGTGAGGGGGCCGCGGGGAGTCCACCAACCCAGCAGGAGGCCGCAGCCGACGGCGACGGCCAGTGCCACGGCAGCGCCCACGCGGCGGTCGGCCCAGACGGGCTCCATCAGTGTTCGCGCGCGCGTGGAGGGAGTGGGGTCTGCGTCGAGTTGGGTGGCCATCGTGCGTCAGCTGCCTTCCGGAGGTGGCGGGCCGGGATCCTCCTCCAGCATTCCGGGACGGCCCCGGCCCAGATAGGGCCGAAGGTCCACGCGGCGCTCCTTCAGTTCCAGCAGGCCTCGGCCCTCGTGACGACCTCACGCGCGCAGTCGTCGGTGTCGGCAGATTGATCGCCGTCCTAGGAAGCTGGATTTCTGTCGTCTTCGGGGCTACTTGCGTACGTTTCTCCCAGGGTCTCCACCGCCTTCACCATCAAGCTGAGCCCATTCAACAGGTCCTTATCCTCGGTCATTTCACGGCAGTTGTGAGTTTGTCCACCCACGCTGGGAAGAAAGAAGAGCATGCTCGGTACTGCGGCGTTCATGACCAGGGCATCGTGTCCGGCGACAGTCTTCATGGGGCGGCTCGACAACTGACAGCCGGTCGCTGCTCGTTCGAGGATTTCGACGCCTTGTGGCCACATGCGCGTAGTCTCACGCAGCGACTCGGCAGAGACTTCCAGACTCGCCCCTGTCAACCGGCCGATCTCTTCGAGGACCATGTCGAGCTTGGTCCTCGAAGCGGTCAGGATGGCGGGGTCGTCGGACCGCAGCTCGACCTTGGAGCGGACTTCGGACGGGGTGCAGTTCGGGGACTCGGGAGTGATCCGGAGAGAACCGACCGTCGTGTGGAGTCGACCATCGGGCTGATCGAGGCCCATGTCCCGCACCGCGGTGACCAACAGTGCGGTCGCGTACAGCGCATCAACGCGCTCGGCCATGGGGGGTGGACCAGTATGTGTCTGCAAGCCCGTGACCTGGACGTCCAGTTTCAGAGCACCCCACGCGCCCTCCACGACGCCGATGTCCACACGTTCGCGTTCGAGTATGCCGCCTTGCTCCACGTGGACCTCGAGGTAGGCGGCGGGCAGGGGGACCTCGTCGGTTCCCAGAGCATCGATCTTGGCCAGGCTTTCTCCGAGCGTGGCACCGCAAGAATCTGTCGCGCCAAGAGCAGCGTGGACCGGGATGCGGCCGGTGAAGACGCTGCTACCGAGCACGCTCGGCTGGAACCGGGCGCCTTCCTCGTTGGTCCAGTTCACCACGCCCAGGTTGAACGGCAGCTCACCTGACCGGATCTTCGGCTCGAGAATGCGTGCTGCCCACAGTGCGATCACCACACCGGTCTGTCCGTCGAATCGTCCGCCGTCCGGCTGCGAGTCCAGGTGCGAGCCGAGGAGGATCGTGGGCCGTTCGTCCGGGGGGAGCACGAACCCGAAAAGGTTCCCGACCGCGTCACGTGCCACTGTGTAGCCGCGTTCCCGGAAGCTGGACGTCAGAAGGCTCCGGGCTGCACCATCCGCCGGTGTGCCGGTCAGGCGATGGAGGCCACCGTTCTTCGCTCCGATCTCGGAGAATGCACTGAAGGTACGCAGGAGCCCGTCCCGGTCGTCAGCGCCGACCATCAGATCAGATCCAGCCACTCTTCGAACTGTGGGTGCTTCGAGACGAGGAAGCTGCGGTAGAGCTTCCAGGTGCCGTATTTGTAGTAGTCGAACTCCTCATCCCGGACCGCATTGTTGATCAGGCCCCACAGCCCCCACTTGGTATCACAGATCATGCGGCACACCATGACACGAGCGAAGAACGGCTCGTCGTCCTTGCCCCGGTAGCGACGGACGAGTACCCGGGTATCGTCCACGCTGGTGAACATCTCCGTGAAAAGAAGAGCAAGCTCGTAGGTCACTTCGTTGTTGGCTGCGTAGTCGAAATCAACCAGCTTCACTGACCCGTCGTCTCCCAGCAGGAAATTGCCCGGCATCGGATCGTTGTGCGCGGGGACAAGGGTCAGCCCGGAGGCGCGAAAGCGCTCGGCCGCGCGACCATACGCCTCGACGACGTCGTCAGCCCAGGAGGGTAGGGCGATCGCAGAACCGCGGACCTGATCCAGGTGCTCGTCCACCATGTCCAACATCGTCTTGGTCTGGGGTAGTGGCGGCGTCTTGTGCCACGCCTGATAGATGTCGATGATCTTCTCCAGAAGTTCCATGCTCTGGAAGTCGAGAGTCGTCGCGGTTCGGTAACCCTCCCCAAGGAACTCGGAATACTCGATCCCGGTCTCGGCGTCGAAGAACAGGACGCGCGGGCTGATGCCGACCTCTGCTGCCTGACGGGCGGCTGCGTTGGCCACCGAGCGGTCGATGAACGCCTCCGTGCCCGGGCCGGGGATCTTGGCGAATATCTCGTGGTCGATCCCGGTCATGGTGAGCCGGAAGTTGTGGTTCGTCAGGCCCCCTGGGACCGGATTGACGACCGGTGTGGACCCTGCCCATTCCGGGTTGCGGCCGGAGCTGTCCGAGAGTGTGTCGATGTCGGTCTGGGTAGTCATCAGGACAGTTCCTTCTCTAGTTCGGTCATGAAGTGACGGTCGGCGAGGGCGATTTCGGCGAGGGTCATGTGCCAGAGTCCGTACTTGATGGAGTCGAGGTTCTCGTCCGGGTCGGTGGCCGCGCGCAGGGAGGTGAGCAGGGACCACCGCAGGTGCTCGATGAGCGAGATGACCTGCACGACGGCGATGTCCTTCGATGAGGCCTCCGGCATCACCTCCCGAATCAGTGCCTCCGCGCTGAGCACCGTGGGGCATGCCTCGGAGACCAGGAGGGCCGTGTCATGGACCTGGGACAGCTGTGCGGCTGAGCCCCAGCCGACGATCCTCACCTGGCCGTCCCGATGGACCATCAGATTGGACGAGGTCGCTTCGCCCTGCGAGGGTCGCAGCTCGACGCCTCTGCGGTACTCGAGCAGTACCTCCCTGAAGCGCAGCAGGTGCTCGACGCCGGTTGTAACCCGTGGATCGAGGGCTACTCCTCGATCGCGGCACTCCTCCTCGAGCTGGATAAGGTCGGCGATGGGACTGCGTGGGGCCAGGTTCAGATCGAGTGCAGCAAAGGCTCTACGCGTGCTGAGAAGGTTCGAGCGGAACTGAGGGTCCGCGTAGTAGTCCAGGCGCACCACGCGCCAGTCGTCCGCCAATTCCTCCACGAGGAGGATGCCGATTTCCTGGTCGTAGGCGTGGACTCTGGGGCCGATTCCGTTCTCGCCGGCCGCCACCGCTGCCTGGATCATGCTGTGGCGGTTGCGCCAGGACCACGCATGGCGACTCATCACCTTGGCGATGACCCGGCCGTGTTCCTCGCTTAGGCCACGGACAAGCGTGTTGTCGGAGGCCCACCAGCTAGGGGAGGGCAGCTGGGGAATGGGGCCGAACCATTGGATCTCTTTGAGATCGCGCATCCGTGTGAACTCCGAAAGCCGTTCCTGAACAGGCATGAAACTTCTCCTTTGATGGTTAGGCGTGGCTCCTCAGCCGTCGTTCTACGGTGGAAACTGGCTCCATCATGAGAGGACGCTGATGGTCCAGGCCGGCGTCATCCGCGCAGCGGTTCGCGGTGTGGGTAAGGGTGGTGAGGGTGGCGTTGAAGAGATCGTGCGACAGCTCAACGGGTACACCTGTTTCGTCCCGCGAGATCCGGTCGATGTCGAACAGTGGAGTCCCAATGGTGACCTTCAGCAGCTGGGCGACGCTCGCGCTGGCCAGGGAAATGTTGATGGTTTCGTCCACGGACGCCAAGTTGACGCCGTACTCCCGCTCGAACATCTCGTACAACGAGTTCAACGAGCGATCGAGCAGGTGCGGAAAACGCGCGGCCGGCAACGTCATCTGCTCCAACGAGAGCGGCTCGGAATCCGCCAGGCGAAGGCGCAGGATGACCAGGACCCGCGCTCCACGACCAAGGCCGAGGGTGGCGGTCTCTGTGGTGTTGGCCCCACGTTCCTCGGTCCTGAGTACGCGAGTGGTCGACAGCATCCCCTGCTCGCTCAGTAGCGCCGGGATGCCTTGAACTCGGTGCAACGGGCGGTGCACCTTGAGTGAAGCATGTGGGTCCAGTCCTCCCAACTGCATGGCGGGATGCTCCTGCCGGACAAGGGTTCCGCCGTTGCGGCCCACCCGACGTTCCACGATTCCCTCGCCCTGCAGCCACTCCAGGGCCTTGCGCAGGGTTCCGCGGGCCACGCCGAGTTGCGACGCCAAGAGTCGCTCGGCGGGGAGCCTTGACTCCCCGCGGTCATTCAGATCAGCCATCAGCATCAAGAGACGATCGACGGTGACGTCTATCCTCATTGGTACATCTGAATGGACCATCGAATTCTCTCGCCGGCAGGCTTCGCGGAATTAGCGCCCAGTATATGATCTGGATCACACCGGCTGTCCAGGCGCTCTTTCTTCGACCCTGGTGATGGTCTGCCGCGCCGGCATGGCAGGACCGGTCAGTTCGGGCGGATCCGGGGCGTGGGGCTCTCGCCGAGCGGGATCCCCGTCGGTGTGCAGGTAGCGCTGAGCCACAATCAACCATCTTCAACGAGGGACGCATTATGACCATTGATGCACGGTTCGAAAATGCTCTGAGTATCCTCGAGGCGGGCTCGGACATGGCCCGGTCCTGGTTCGACGAAGCACATTTCCGCGTTGAACAGAAAGACGACGGAACTCCCGTTACGGAGGCCGACCGCAGCGTGGAGCGACACCTCCGCGACGAGCTCTCACGTCACTTCCCGGACGACGGCCTCCTGGGTGAGGAATTCCCGGAGGTGGAGGGGACATCCGGCGGCCGATGGATCATGGACCCGATCGATGGCACCAAGTCCTTCATCCATGGTGTGCCGCTGTACTCCACGCTCCTGGCGTACGAATCGGCCCGGGGCATCGAGTTCGGCGCCATTGCCCTACCCAGTCTGAATCGTTTGGTCTACGCCCAGTCAGGCCGTGGATGCTTCGATGGGCAGGGCAGGCGATTGGAAACGTCGAGCCGCCGCGACGTGCAGGGAGCCTATATCCTCTCGACGTGGCTCGAGGACTGGCCGACCGAGCTGATCGACCGGATTCAGAACCAGGACGGCGTCATCCGTACGTGGGGAGATGGGTTCGGCTACGCGCTCGTAGCGGCCGGACAAGCGGACGCGATGATCGACTTCACGGTCTCGCCCTTCGACGTGGCTCCTATGCCGGTCATCATGCGAGAGGCCGGGGGGATCTTCACCGACTTCGGGGGACTCGATTCGATCTATTCCGGAGTCGGTCTGGCCACGGCCACCCGCGAGTTGCACGATCGTATGCTGCGGGATCTCGCGGCAACCGGTGGCTCACCAACCCAAGACGCCAGGGATTAGCACGGCTTGCTTTCCACCGTCATCACGAACCGTCGTGCGACAGGTCGTCGGTGAATCGGAAAAGATCCGCGCCGAGCCGGCGGGCCCGGTCGGCGAGCGCATCAGGGGCGTCGGCAGCAGGCGACGACGGCGGGGGCCAGCCCGGCGGGTTTGCTCTGGATGTCGATGTCGAACACCACGTGGTCCGGGTGGGCACTTGGTGTCGTTTGCCTTCCGGATGTGGCGGCCGGGATCCTCGTCCAGCATCACTGAACGGTCCCAGCCCTGATAGGGCCGAACGTCCACGGGGCGGCGTGGGCGAGCCGTCCAGCGGGGCTCTGTCCGAGGACCAATGGCCCTGTGCTCCGTCGTCGCGGACACAACAATGGGAAAGGACACGATTCCGCCGCCCGTGCTGCGGCCCACCCGGAAGCCGAGGCGACATGCTGAAGATCACGAAGGACAAGCCCTCCATTCCCGATCAGCGCGAGGATCGGAAGCGAACGGGTCTCGCCCGGAAGATCGTGGGCGGATTCTTCCTGTTCACGGGAGGAGTGCACCTCGGGATCGTCATGGCCGATCCGCAGCTGTATGCGCCCTTCGCGCAGGAATCGTTCATCCCGCTCGTGGAGAAGGCCTGGGACAGCATCTTCATGGCCGCTCCGGCGCGGTGGGGTCTCGCGCTGTCAGCGGGTGAGGCCACTTTGGGGGTCCTGCTCCTGCGCGGCGGTCAGTGGGCGAAGGCCGGCTGGATCGGCGTCATCGCCTTCCACCTGGGACTCATGCTGTTCGGCTGGGGCTTCTGGCTGTGGAGCGTCCCGGCGCTCGCCTTCCTGATCTGGGCAGCCCGGAAAGACTGGCCGTTCCTGGGGGAGTGACGGGCGGACTCCCGGTTCTGGGTCGGGGCGAACCCAGGCGGAGACTGCCGTCGTTCGCGTCCGGGTTCAGCGTTGGAGATCAGGCGTCGTGTTTTCCCGACGGCGACTCCGACGACGACCCCGGCGACGGCTTGGATGCTGACCGGGCGATCGCGCCGACCACGAGACCGACACTCGCCCCGATGGCGGCTCCGATCGCGATTCCGGGTCCGCCGGCGATCGCCACCCCGATCGCGCATCCGGCCCCCGAGCCGAGGGCGATCCCGATGCCGGGGTAGGACTCCTTCAGGGTTTCCTCTGGGCTTCGCTGTTCCATCGCTCGAGTGTCGTGGCCCTGGTCCGGGGTAGCAAGGGCCGTGCGACCCGTCGTCCCTATGTCGCCACGGCCGGGCGCGAGACCGGGAAAGGGACGAGAGCGCACACCGGAATCCTGCCGTTCTCCTAGGGCTTTCCTTCGCTTCCCGGCATTCAAGCACTCCTAGGCTTGGGCGGCAGGCATAGGGGGAGAACGTGGAAGCAGGTCAGGGTGCCGCCGAACAGGCGCGGCAGATGGGGGAACGGGTCTCCCGGCTGGAGGCGGAACTCGAGCAGGCGCGTAAGGCCCAGCAGGCGTGGCTCGCCGGGGCCGAGGGCGAAGCCCGTGTGGGTGAGCAGCTGCGCCGGCTGGAACCGCACGGCTGGAGAGTCCTCCACGACGTGCATTGGCCGGGCCGGCCGAGGGCGAACATCGACCACATCGCGATTGGACCCGGTGGGATCCTGATCATCGATGCCAAGAACTGGTCGGGCGATGTGCGCCTGCGCAACGGTGAGCTGTGCCAGAACGGCTACGCGCGGAAGCGGGAGACGGCGTCCCTGCTCGAGCAATGCAGCGCCGTTGCCGTTCTGCTCGAGCCGCAGCATCGAAGGATGGCGCAGGGCTGGATCTGTCTGGTGGGACAGTCCGACCTCGAGGGTTCGACGGTTACAGGCACGAGGATCGTGGGCATTGATCAGCTGGTGGATGCGGTGCTTGCGCTACCGTCGGTCCTCGAGGAGCCGTTCGTCAACGCCATTTACGAGTACCTGAAAGGGCTACTGGCAGGGCCGGTGAGCCCGGCGGTGGCGTCAACCGCTTTGCTCGATCGATCCACAGCTGAGTCACCACTGCTCGCTGCCCGGCGGGCAGCAGCCACGCGTTCTGTTTCCGCAGGTCGGCCTGGAGCGACCCCCCAAATTCGCGCTGTGAGGCCTATGAATCGACGACGCCGCAAGAACGAAACCGGTTGGCTCGGTGCCATGTGGCGCCTGGTGCTCTTGGCCCTGGTGCTCTGGATCGGGGCAGGAGCGCTCCAGCAGATCGCCGAATCGCTGTCAGCACCGCCCTCGCAGCCATCACCGGGCGTCGTGCAGCAGCATGTGCCCGGATAGTTCACCGTATGGCGGCCTCAGAAGGGATGTCGACACCGTCCTAGCGGCCGCGGGCCGGGCAGTCCTTCGTTTCCATATGGAGGCAGTCGGCGTGTAAATAACATGAGGTCACTATTCGAAGAAGTCCTCATCAACTTCCACGACGGTGTAAGTCTTGGCCACCTGTACGCCGACCGAATGACGAATCATCAGATCGGTGAGCTGTTTGCCGTCGATCAAAATGATGCGTGTAGGAATGGCGCGGGCGTAGTCGAGGGCTTGAGCCGAGAACCGGCTGGTCGTTATGAAGACTCCTCGCGTCGCTCCACGTCCAGCGAGTGCTCCCACGAACGACTGAATCGCCTCTCGTCCAACGGTTGAATCGGCAGCGTATCGTTTCGCCTGAATGTAGATCTGATCCAGACCGAGCGCGTCCTGATCGATGACTCCGTCCACACCGCCGTCTCCCGTGCCACCAATACGGCGGCCCCGGTTTTCTGCGCCGCCGTAACCCATCGCGAGAAGCAGCTTCACGACCGCTTCCTCGAAGAAGTCGGGGTGGCGGTCCTGAAGCCGCTTCAGCAGGTCCGTTGCAACGTCGGCCCGCAAAAGTTCGATGCCGCTCTCGATCTGCTCGGTGGGATCGAGCTCGGAGTCCTCATCTATCTGCCCTTGAGCGGCGTTGCTCGCTGAGAGATTCTGGGGCCGCGGCTCGTAGTCGTTGTAAGCAGGTATGGCTCGGAGAGTGTTCTTCGTGATTCTGGCACCATTAGCGGCAAGTAGCTCTCTGCCAACATCGGTGATTGTGAAGCGTCCACGTTCTGGTTTCGCAACCGCCGTCGCCCGGGTCAGAGCGGACATGGCCCAGCCGATCCGGTTCTCAGCGCTCGATTGCCCAGAGGCGAGAAGGATGGCCCGTTGGTCTTCAGGAATTTCTTCTTCATCGAGCACATCAGCAATCAGTTCGCGGCGGGTCCTTGTCCTACCGTCCGAGAGAACCCTCAACACCGGCCGCATGAATTCGTGCCACTTCGGCATTGATTCGATCACTGTAGGTTGTGGATCAGACACAGTAGGTCACCTTGCTCGTTGTGGAAGCCATCACTGGCAGCGTACGCAGGGCCAGCAAACAATTTATGGACTGACCCCGTTAAGTGCCTCGATGATCCACAGAAGATAGCTCATCAGCTAAGTGCCGCAGGTCGACGCTTAGCCGGCGTGCACGATCAGCGATCGCATCAGAGCCACCCCTGGGCCTCGGCGACGGGGACAGGTCGGTTGCCACGATTGACGCTGCCGAAGCGTCCCGCTGGATGTCGATGTCGAACACCACGTGGTCCGGGTGGTGCCAGGTCGAGAAGACCTCCACAGGCCGCCCGTGCTGATCGAAACTGGTGCCCTCGAGCAGAAGGACGGGCGATGACGCCCCCAACCGCAGCAGCCGCAGTAGCTCCCGGTCGCCCGGCACGGCCCGGATCTGCCGCTTGCCTGAGGTGATCTGTACCCCGTACTTCTTGCTGAGCACCGCATGCAGCGATGCATCCCGGAGATCCTCGGCGGTCAGATCGGCGAATGTCGGAGCAGGCAACCACGTGTGGATGACGGCGATCGGCACGCCATCGGCTGTCCGAAGCCGCTCCAGCGAGAGCACTTGCTGCGTCCCGAGGAGCGCAGTGGATGCATCGGCGTCCTGCAGAGACAGAGACAGCACCTCCGTGCCGACGGTCGCTCCGGCGCTGCCCAGCTGGGCCGACAATCCGGAGGTGCTATGCACCAGCCGGTGGTGTTCCTGCCGGGGCGCCACGGTGCTGCCACGTCCACGGCCACGCTCGATCAGACCTTCATCGGTCAACGCACCGAGGGCCTGACGGACGACGGACCGGGACACCCCGTACCGTACCTGCAACTGCGCCTCACTGGGCAGGGACGTGCCCGGCGGCAGCGAGTGGTTCAGGATCTGCGCACGCAGATGCCCGCGCAGCTGCAGGTGCAAGGGCTCGCTGCTCCCGGCGTCCAGCGGACGCTCCAGGGAATCGGGGGCGTCTGGTCCAGTCATGATGATCTGCTCCGGCTCAGGGTGATCGAGGACCTAGCTATCGGAGCCGTCCGAGGAGGACGACGCGTCGTCCTCCTCCTCGATGACCTTCCCGTCGTGGACCCGGTTGAGCTCGATGCCCTCGAGGTAGCTGGGCACGGGCGGGTCGAGGTCTTCGTCGCTTGTCATGATTCCGATCCTAGGTGCCAACCCGCTACTTCTTCTGCGCGGTCTGCCAGACGTGGTCCCAGCCCGGCGCCAGCGCAGCGGCGCGGCGCATCGACAGCACCAGGCTCGCCTCGCGCGCGATCCCCTGACCCGCGATGTCGAACGCCGTCCCGTGGTCCACCGAGACACGGACGACCGGTAGGCCGACGGTGATGTTCACGCCGTCGTCACCGTAGACCGCCTTGAACGGTGCGTGGCCCTGGTCGTGGTAGCAGGCGATGACCATGTTCCACTTCCCCTTGACCGCCGCGGGGATGAGCGCGTCCGCGGGGATGGGCCCGTGCACGTTGACGCCCTTCTCACGCGCGGCGGCGACGGCGGGGGCGAGGATGTCGGCGTCCTCGTCGCCGAACAGGCGGTTCTCGCCGGCATGCGGGTTCAGTCCGGCGAGGCCGATGGGCTCGTCCGGTTTGCCGAGCGCTTTCGTGAACGCGCTGACGAGCTCGATGACGTTGGTGGTGCGCTGCGGGGTCACGTCCTCGATGGCCTGGCGCAGGGAGACATGGGTGGTGAGGTGGAAGAAGTAAAGGTCGCCCGCCGAGAGGACGAGGCTGAAGTTCTCCACGCCGAACTCGTGCGCGAGCAGCTCCGTGTGGCCGGGCCACTTGTGCCCGCCGGCGTGCATCGCGGCCTTGTTGAGCGGAGCGGTGACGATGCCCTGTACCTTGCCCTCGCGGGCGAGGCGGCAGGCCTCGACGACGAAGCGGTAGGAGCCGTCACCCGCGGCGGGACTCAGCTCGCCGAGCTTCACGTCCGCCAGGGACGGGCCGGTCTGCAGGAGTTCGATGATGCCGGGCTCGTTCGTCGCGTCCTCGATCGAGGTCAGGACGCGGACCGTGTCCGGGTCGCCGCCGATGTTCTTGACGCCCTGGCGCATGGCGGCCTCGTCGCCGATGACGACGGGCACGCACTCCTGCCGGACGTCGTCGTGCCCGAGGAGGGACTTCGCGGTGATCTCCGGCCCGATGCCGGCGACGTCGCCGAGGGTGACGGCGAGGGTGGGGATGCTCATGAGTATGCCTCCGTGGAGTGGGCGAGAGTGGTGGTGAGTTCGGTGATGGTGTCGAGCAGGGCATGGACCGGGCCGAAGCCGCCAGCCTTCGTCACGACGATCTTCCCAGCCGCGGTGCCGCCTTCGACGACGCCGACCGGGATGCCCTCCTGAATGGCGCCGGTGATGCGCAGCGCCCGGGCGCGGGTGGCGTCGAGGACGGCGCGGGCGCCGTCCCCACCGACGAGCACGAGGGCACCGACCTCGGTGGAGTCGAGCGTCTGCTGCACCACCGAGGCGAGGCTGCGTGCGATGGCCGCTCCGCTCAGCGGCAGTCCGGTGCCCGTGGCCTCGGGGGAGAGGACGACGACGACGCGCGGTAGGGCGTCCCGTGCCGCCAATTCCCCGGTGGCCCACTGCGCGAGCCGGTCCGGCTGGTCGAGGAGGGCGGCGTCGGGCTGGAGCACGTGCACATCGGCAGGGTCCAGGTGCGTGCGCAGGTGGTCCGTCTGGGCGCGGGCGACGTCGTGCAGGGAACTGACGACGACGACGATCCGCTGCCCCTGGGCAGCAGGAGCGGATTCCGCACGACCCCGCACAGCTCCGGCATCCGCCCATGCTGCGGCCATCGCAGCCGCGAGTCCGGCGGACCCGGCGGGTACCGCCGTGGAGCCGGCCAGGACGAGAGCCGCCGCGAGGGTGCGCAGGTCGTCGTCGGACGTGGCATTCACCACGACCATCCGGCCGTTCGCGGCCTCCCGGAGGGCCAGCGCGTCCTGCTCCGGCCGGCCACTGAGGCTGATGGTCGTGGTGCCTGGCAGGAGGTGCGAGAACTCGCTCGTCGGAACCGGAGTGACCGGGTCGCGGCCCGCTGGGGAGTCCTCGACGGGTCCGCCGTGGACGCGCAGCAGGCCGTCCTGGACGGTCCTTCCCATCGCCGGGTAGGCCGGGCACACGACCGCGAAGCAGCCGGGGTGCCGCTCCTGCCACGCGTCGAGGGCGCCGGACACCTGCGCCGGGACGCTGCCGCGCATGGTGGAGTCGATCTTCAGGTAGAGGCGGTTCGCGCCGGCGGTGACGAGGTCGGCCACCGCCCCCGCCGTCGCCGTCCGGGCGCTCGCCGTGTCCATCGCCCGGGCATCGGAGTTCATGGCCAGGGCACTGCCCGGAACTGCCGACCTCGGGATCAGCTCGCCGAGGAGCAGCCGGGAGGACCAGCCTGCGCGGGAGAACTGGACCACGGAGTCGGTGGCGCCGGTGACGTCGTCGGCGGCAATGCCGACGATAGGTGCGGTGGGTGTCGTCACTCGTTGTCCCCGGCCCGGCGGCGGCGGGTGGTGGGCGCGGACGGGTCGCCTGCGGGCGGGAGTTCGGAGGCGGAGGTAGGGACGACGCCGACGGCGTCGTCCGTGTCGAGTCCGCCCTGGCGCTTGAGCACCCAGGTGGCGAGGAGCGGCGCGAAGATCGCGGTGACCAGGACGGCCGAGGCGACCTGCGCTGTCGCGACCTCCACGAAGGGGGAGAAGCTCGGATCCGCGGCAGCGACGATGGCCGGCGTGGCGATGGAGTTGCCCGCCGTCGTCGCGGAGGCGATGCCGATGCCGGACTTGATGCCGCGCCGGAGGATGAACCGGTAACCGAAGTAGACGAGGGTGCCGGTGATCAGGGTGGCGGCGATACCGACGAAGATGCCGCTGAGGCCACCGGTGATGACGTTGCGGAGGTCGATGCCGGTGCCGAGCGCGAAGGCGAAGAACGGGATGACGATGTTCGGCACGGGCCGCATGACCTCGGTCCACTTCGCGTCGAGGTTGCCGACGATGAAACCGAGGATCAGCGGGATGACGGCGGCGAGGAGGGTGAGGAACGGGATGTTGCCGAGGCCTGAGATGCCGAGGAAGAGCAGGGTGAAGAAGGGGCCGTCGTTGATGGCGGAGGCCATGTAGGCGCCGCGGTCGCGGTAGTCGCCGTAGCGGCCGGTGAAGGCGAGCCAGAGGCCGCCGTTGCTGTTGTCGAAGCTGGCCAGCAGGGCGAGGATCGAGATGCCCAGGATGCCGTCGATGCCGACGACGAGGCCGAGGCCCGCGACGAGGGCGGCGGGGATGATCGTCTTGAACAGCAGGACGACGCCGGTGGTGGCGAGCACGGGGCCCGAGGCCTTCGCGGTGATCTGCATGCCGGTGGCGAAGATCAGGACGGCGATGAGGGGGAGAGCTGACTCGGCGAACAGGGCGGTGGTGAAGCTGCCGAGTTCGAGGAAGCCGGGGGTGAACGTCCCGACGATCGAGCCGAGGATCAGGGGGATGAGCATGAGGCCGCCGGGGATGCGGTTCATGCCGTCGAAGAGGGGGATGCGGGATTTCGGAAGCGATTCGGCTGCCATTGGCGAATCTTCTCTCTGTGCGGGAGGTCTGTGCGGACGGGAGAGTGCGTACAACTAGTACGGACACGATGTACCTACTGTAAGACGCGTGGGGCACGTCACACAAGAAAGAGCCATCCGTTCGCCGGGCCTGGCAGAAGTACTTCGGAGTCTTCACTGTCGTGGCACACGTCCACCTGACCTGACGGGAACCGATGTTGATCATCACCTTGAACGGCGACCGTGGGTGCCGCGCCGCCCGCGCCGAGCAGTGACCCCCTCGACGACCGCCGCGTCGGCACTGGTGGTCATTCCCGCGTTCGGTTCGCCGGAGCTGACCGATGCGGTGGTGCGTGACCTGGTCCGCGACGGGAGCGACCTCGACCCGGCCCTGCGCATCGTGGTGGTCGACAACGCCGGTGACTACGTTCTCCCCGAGGGGCGCATCGAGGTCCACCGTCCGGGGCGCAACCTGCGGTGGATCGGCGCCGCGAACTGGGCCCTGCAGACGGCGTCGCGCGATGGACAGGCGGTCTGCGTGGTGCTGAACAATGACATCCGGCTGTCGCGGGGGTTCCTCGACGGCTTGCTCGCGCCCTTCTCGACCGCGGACGACATCGCGCTCGCCGCGGCCTGCTACGACGATTTCTGGCTCCACCAGCGGGCCTCCGCGATCCCGGGCACCGCCGCGGAGTACGTCCCGCGCGACGTGCTGCGCGACGTCGATTTCTGTGACGGCACCGCCATAGCGTTCGCGGTGCCCTCCGTCGTCGAACTGGGGGGTCTGGACGAGGTCACCTTCCCGCGGCACGGCTACGGGGCGGACATCGACCTGGCGATCCGCGTGCGGGCGGCCGGCCTGCGGTGCGTGGTCACTGAAGGCGCCTACGTCTCGCACCTGAGGCGGCAGACGATGAACCGGACCGGTCAGAGCTCCGAGGGGAACCGGGCGGAGATCCTCCACGGTCTGGACGCCAAGTGGGGCGCCGGGTGGCGGGCGGACGTCGGGCTCGGCCCGGACTCGTTCCCCGCCCACAACACCGGGAGCGGGGCGTCGTGGTACCTGACCCCTCCGGCATGGTGAGCCGTCCCGGACGATCCCCGGGTCGGATCGTCTACGCCGGTTTCGCCACGCGCCACCACAGCGGCGGCGTGCACGTGATGACCCAGCACGTCCGGCTGCTGCGTGAGCTCGGCCACGAGGCCTGGTTGTGGCTGCCCGACGAGGACGACCGCACCGACTGGATCGCCGACGACGTGCCGATGCTGTTCGGCGCCACCACGCCGATCGGCGCCGACGACCTCCTGGTGCTGCCGGAGACGCCGACCGTCCAGGGCCGCGATCCGGCCCCCGGAGCCCGCAAGGTCATCTTCAACCAGAACCACTTCTACACCTTCGCCGCCGGCGCCCCCGGCGACGACTTCCCCGGGTGGTCGCCGGCGCCCGCCATCTGGGTGGTGTCCGCGGAGAGCCGTGACGTGCTGTCCGCCGCGCTGCCCGGCCTTCCGGTGAGCGTGGTGCCCAACCCGGTCGACGGCGAGCTGTTCGCCCCCGGCGCGGCCGGGCAGCTCCGGGTGAGCTGGTTCCCCAAGAAGCGGCCGCGGGAGGCTTCGCTGCTGAAGCGGCTGCTGGCCGACGACCCACGGCTCTCGGGAGTTGAGCTGGTGGAACTGGTCCAGGCCCCACGGGCGGAGGTGGCCGCCACCCTGGCGGGCTCGGCGGTCTTCGTCGCCCTCGGGCACACCGAGAGCTTCGGTCTGCCGGTCGCCGAGGCGCTGGCCTCAGGCTGTCTCGTGGTCGGGTACGACGGCGGTGGCGGGCACGAATTGTTCGAGGCACCCGGCGCGTGGCGGGTGCCGGATCAGCGACCGCTGCTGGTCCGCGACCGGGTGGCGTCCCTGATCCAGGACCTCGACGCTCTGGCGCCGGTCCGCGCGGCGAACCGCCGCTGGGTGCTCGACCGCTATCCGTTCGCCCGGACCGGCGCTGCACTGCAGGAGGCGGTCGCGGCCGCGTGGGCCCGGCCCGGCGCCGACGCCGTGGCCGTGCATCCGGTCGCCTGGCTCGACACCCTCGGTCCGAACTTCACAGCGTATGCGTGAGGGTTCAGTGGGCGCCCTTCACGACGTTGACGAGGTCCTCGCCGGCCACGTAGCGGCGAACCTGCGCGTTGACCAGCGCGAAGGCTCGTGGGCCGGACTGCGCAATCGAGCCGGCGGCGTGCGGGGTGATGATCAGGTTCGGCGCGTTCCACAGCGGGTGGTCGGCAGGCAGGGGCTCCGGCTCCATCACGTCCAGGGCGGCGCGCAGCCGCCCGGACGTCAGTTCCGCGAGCAGCGCCGGGGTGTCCACGACCTTGCCGCGCGCCACGTTGACCAGCAGGGCGCCGTCGGGCATCCGGGACAGGAACTCCGCGTCCACGAGCCCTGTCGTATCCGCGGTGAGCGGAACGGTCAGCACCACCACGTCAGCCTTGGGCAGCAGGTCCGGCAGCTCGGAGGTGGCGTGGATGCCGTCCCGTGCCGTGTGCGCCACGAGCACGGGAACGGCGTCGAAGCTCCGCAGCCGGCGCGCGGTCTGCTCGCCGAGGTCGCCGGCGCCGATGATCAGCACGCGCTTGTCGCGCAGGTCGTCGGCCTCCATCGGATCCCATCGGCCCTGTCGCTGCGCTTCACCGAAGTGGGGCAGTTGCCTCAGCGTCGCCAGGACGACGGCCAGCACCAGTTCGGCGACGGCCGAGCCGTGCACCCCACGCGCGCTGCACAGGGTCACACCGTCCGGGACGTGCTCGAGGATGTCCTCGACGCCCGCACTTGTCAGCTGCGTGACCTCGAGCTTCGGCATGGCGGCGAACTTCCCGGCGAGGTTGGTGGAGTCCTCGACCTGCGGCACCCAGAAGACGGTCTCCGCCAGGCGCTCGGGCTTCTCTCCCTCGCCGTCCCAGACGATCACCTCGACCCCCTCGGGGAGGGCTCCGAGGAGATCACGGGCATTCGAATCGGGTACACAGATGACAGTCATTTCGTCAGTCTAAACATTCCTCCGACGAGGCAGGGCTATCGTGTCAACAGGACTTCTACAGAGCTGAGAAATTCACCCACGCTGGCGGGAAACACCCGTGCCCGATAAATCAGCCGCGCCTGTCGGTGCGGCTTCGAAGGCAGAACCGAACTTCCACAGGAGACGCGTCATGGCCATCACACAGCTCACCTACCCCCATCAGGAGCCGGAGCTCACCGGCGAGGACACCCGGCTCCGCAACTGGGCCAGGAACTCCCGGCTGGGCCCGCCCGGCTCGGTCGTCGCGCCGGCCACCGAGGCGGAGCTGTGCGACTTCCTGTCCTCCAGTGACGGCCCGGTCCGGATGATCGGGAACCGGATGTCGCCCGGCCGGATGATCGAGGTCGCGGACGGGGCCGGCACGCTGCTGGACCTGAGCAGGCTGAGCGGCCTGATCTCCAGCACGGAGGACACGGCGACCTTCGCCGGCTCGACTTCCCTGGCCGAGGTGTACGCGTTCCTCACCGCGCGGGGGCAGATGCTGGACGCCTCACCCGGGGTGATCGCCGAGCAGACGCTGGCCGGCGCCCTGTCCACCGGAACCCACGGTCAGGGCCTGCAACAGAGCTCGATCGCCGGCGCCGCGCTGGCCATCCGCATGGTGCTGGCCGACGGCACGGTCGCGGAGTTCGACCATGACCACCCGGACTTCCCCGCCGTCCAGCTCGGCCTCGGCTCACTGGGCGTGATCACCGCCGTGACGTTGCGTGCACGGGAGTCGATGATCTACACCTGCGTCAAGAAGGCCGTCGACGCCGGCACCCTGGAAACGGATCTGGAGATCTGGAACCGGGAGAACATCCTGGTCAAGGCGTGGTGGTTCCCTCGGGAGAACCAGGTCCAGGTGTGGACCGCCAACGAGGCGACCGAGGGCGAGATCTCCCGGTACCGCGCCGGCGGCAGTCAGCTCGTGGAATACGCGACGACCAATGCGTCCATGAACAGCACCGTGGAGTCCACGCTGCAGCAGCTGCGCGATGACAGCAAGGGTCTCGCCGACAACGGCAGGTCGCTTCGCACGGTGTCACGCTTCCGGGACTTCACGGACGTCACGGGTGACATCTACCAGGTGTTCTGCCGGGGGATCGCGACCCCCCAGATCAACGTCGAGATCGGCATCCCGCTCGCGCAAGCCGGAGCCGTCATCAGGAAGATCAAGGACTGGCACGCGGAGACGCGTCCCACGATGCACTACCCGGTGATCCTCCGCTGCACCGGCGCGTCCGACGGATGGCTGAGCCCGTCTCATGGCCAGGACACCTGCTACTTCGGCTTCGTGGTCTACTACGCGGCCGACGGTTCGCTGTCCGAGGAGGGAAGCAGCTTCCTTCGAGCCGTGGAGCGGGCCCTGGCCGAGGAGGGTGGCCGGCCCCACTGGGGCAAGTACTTCGACGAGTCGCTCTACGACTGGCCGGCGCTCTACCCCCAGTGGGAAGCCTTCCGCCGGGTGCGCGAGACGCTGGACCCGGAGCACCGGTTCGCGAATGCATTCACTGTCGCTCTACTCGACTGACCCGACCCCGCCACTAGGACAGGAACACTACTGATGAACGCCTGGGTGACCTTGCTGACCCAACCCGACTACCTGATCGGGGTCCGGACGCTGCGTGCCTCGCTCGAGCGCTCCGGCAGCACCGCCCCTCTCGTCGTCATGGTGACCGAGGGGATAGACGAGCAGGCCCGGCGCCTCCTGCAGGACGACGGCTGCCTCTTGCGCGACGTGGCACCGTTGCGGCCGGCCGGGGGATCGGCGGACAGCTACGCCAACGCCCGGTTTGCCGAGGTGTGGACCAAGCTGGCCGTCTGGGGCCTCACTGAGTTCGAGCACGTCGTCTTCCTGGACGCCGACATGCTGGTGACCCGGAACATGGACGAGCTGTTCTCGCTGGACCTACCCGACGGCGGCATCGCCGCCTGCCACGCCTGCCGGTGCAACCCCAACCGGATCGCGAGCTATCCGCCGAGCTGGACACCCGAGACCTGCTTCTACACGCACTGCCGGGGCGGGGACCACGTCACCGAACCGGGGACGACGGACAACTACCTGAACGGCGGCTTCCTCGTGCTGTCGCCCGACGAGGCGGTCCTCGCCGACATGGTGGACCGGCTGGCCAGCGTGGACGACCTGTCGCACTACCCGTTCGCCGAACAGGACTTCCTCAACGAGTTCTACCGCGACCGCTGGCGTCCGCTGCCCTACGTCTACAACGCGCTGAAGACCCTGCCGCACCAGCACCCGTCCGTGTGGGACCCGGCGGCGGTGAAGAACATCCACTACATCATCGACAAGCCATGGGCGAAGCCGCTCGACCCCGCTGACCGGTACGTCGAGGTGAACCGGCTCTGGTGGGAGATGGCCGACACCCTCAGCGCGCCCGTCGGCTCCTGACCTCGCAGGCGAAGGTGCTAGGTTTCGACTCCGCTATCATGTGGCGGGGTTCGAACCTGCCGCGCGTTCCGCGCCGCGAGCGACCACCCGCTTATCATCGACCGGTGCGAGACCATTACACGAAAGCACCTTGGGCGGCAGGACGAAGCATAGAACGGAAAGCCTGAAATTGCGGCAACGCGTCTAGCCGAAACAGGCGACTGTCCTGCGGAAGCGATGGGAAGATTCACACCTTGTCCAAGCGCGGAGGTTCCCTCGGTAGAGCGGTGTTGGGCTAATTGCAGTGCAGCAGACTAGGTAGATGTCCTCGATATCGACAGGCCGTAGCGGAATCGGTGGCTGAGAAACCGTGAGGCCGTACTGGTTCGCGACGAAAGCAATATGGCCTGTTGTTTCGCGCGCACTCTCAGAGCCTGCGCGACCAAGTGCTGCTCGCATGGAACGTTGAACTCGGTTCGTGTATGGGGCGCTCAGGCGTGCTGCAAGGTCGTCTTGCCGCTCTCCGAGGGAAGGTGCCGTGTTGTTCCACGAACCCGATTGCGGGCCGACGCGCTCAGGGCGTCCTTCCGCACCAGGTGAGCGTTCGATCACGCCGGTCTTCCGGCGAGTAATTCCTGTTGGGAGACCCATTCTCGCGCGACGGGATCGAGGAACTCGGAGTAGTAGACCCGCATTTCTACGTGTCTCAGCTCGAGGAGTTGGGGGTGCACGCTCAGCGAGGCGAGGCTTTGATCGCCAAGCACGCCATGAAGGACACCACAACCGACATGACCAGCGAGCCGGCCGAGTAGGGGAGCGACGGGGTGGCACGGCAGGGAGGACCTGCCGTCCCCGTCAGCGCCGGTGTGTCATCCTGTGGGCATGGTCGATCTGCAAGTGCAGAAATTGGAGGCCGAAGCCAGGCGTGTCCCCGACCCCGGCGGGCCCCTGAGCAACTACTCGGACGCGCTGGAAGCGTGGGCTGCCACGCGCCCCGAGCTGCCCTATAGAAGGCTAAAGCCCATCATCGACCGCTTGATGTGGGAGCACCGATAGATCTCGCAGGCATCAATTGATATGGGAGCTGCCGGTAGTTTGAGAGACGCTCCAAGCCCTACTGGGTCTCAACAGATGTCCTCATCACGAGGGAAACCCGGAGACGGAACCATGTCATGCGGTTTTCGTCTCCACCCCTTCATGCGTCGACTTAGGGCGTTGATTGAGGGCGTTGATCAGCAGCGTGGTGTGTGGCGGCTGGGATGCTGGGTACATGACAGTCCAACCCCCGGACGACGGGCAGCCCAGGCCGCTGCGGTTCCTGACCCTGCAGCAGGTCGCCGAGGAATTGAACACCACCCCGAGCACCATCCGGGCACTCATTGCCTCGGGGGAGGTGCCGGCCATCCAGATCGGCGGCCGCGGCCAATGGCGTATCGAACGGTCCAAGCTCGAGGAATACATCACCGCCGCTTACACCAGAGTTCGCGCCGACATCGCGAAGGGTGAGATTTAAAGGTGGACGCTCAGCAGCGTGAAGCGCTACTGGCGGAAGCGCGTGCCATTCCGGACGCGGGCGGGCCCCTCGCCGAGTATAACGACGCGTTGCAGGCCTGGGCCGACTCTCACCCCGAGGTCGACCGCGGGGAGCTGACCCTGATCATCATTCGACAGCTCAGGGAGCATCGGTAGACCGCTCAGGACGACCTACGACGGACGGTCGTCTTGTCCGTCACGTGCGGGGGTGACCGCACTCAACCACACCCAGCCCTCACGCTGGATGTCGATCATGGGTTCGAGGAAGCGGATCTTGACCGCGGTGCGGGTGTAGGAGAGGGCATGGGCCTGGACCCGGATGGCTTTGGAGGGGTAGCGGATCCACGCGTACGCCCGGCTAGGCTCCGGAAAATCGGTGGCAGGAGTGTTCTCGAGGTCGAGCTCGGCCGCGGTGAGCATGATGAGTTCCTCGCGCATCACGAACTCCTCGATCCGCTTTTCCATCGCCCGGGCGTAAAAGGCCTTGTACCTGCGGTTCTGACCCATAATTCGCTACGTGCTTCGCTATCTCCGGTGTGTATCGACCCGGCACGAACCGTTTACACCCGATCGAAACCCGATAAACACATTGATCGTGAGCCGATCAGGGATCGGTCAGAAGTCCTGACAGTGGCTGGTGTCCGGTTAGAAGCCGTCGACGGTGGTGACGCGGCGCAGCCGCCAGTCCGTCGAACGGGGGTCCGCGCTCATCTCGAATTCCAGGACCGGGGACGCCGGCCCGGTCTGTGCTTGAAACCGCCAAAACCGGGTACCAGCACTACCCCCAGGCATGGGTAGGGGAGTAGGGGCAGAGGCGGGCCCGGGTCGGTTGTCCGGACTGGACCAGGAAGCAGGGGTGCCGATGACCTGCCAGAGCCCGCCCCGCCAGCGCAGCGCCAGCGGGAGCCCTGAGGGCAGGAACCGGACGGCCGCAGTCTCATCGAGCACCAGATCGACGTCCGGCCCACCTTTCGTTGCACCTTTGGCCCCACCACCCGTCCTGCCGCCTGCCTTACCGCCCTGTGCGGGGGTGTGCTGGTGGGTCGTGTTCCTGCGGTGGGTTGTCGTGGTCGCCATGGGTGTGTCTCCTGATCCTGCCTGCCGTCCCTCGAACAGGTTCCTTAAAATAGAACACAGGTTCGATTATATGGGAAGTTCGAACCTGACCACCGAACCCGGTTGCTGACACGAGGGGTGTGGGGCATCCACGTGTGGTCGGGTGGAGCCCGAAGGGTGGAGCTCAAAGCCGTCCCCAGGTGGGAGCGCCGCACCCCGTCCCGCGTGTCCTCTGGTTACCCTCGACACCATGAACCGCACGAACAGTACGGACCAGACAGACCGCACAGGTCAGGCGGACCAGGCGAACCCGGTTGATGACATGGGATCAGACGGTACTGCTGATCCGATGGATGAGCTGGCCGCATTCATCCTCGCGCGTGTCACCGACGATCTGGAAGTGCTCGCCGGGGCCGGGGTGATGCCTGTCCAGGTGGGCGAGCGGCTGCTGGCCGAGTGTGAGGTCAAGCGTAGCCTGGTCGGACACGTCCAGAGCATCGATTGGGCGTATGAGCCGGCCGGGGATCAGGACTACATGCGGACGGTCCTCGAGCTGCTCGCCCTACCCTGGGCCGCGCACCCCGCCTACAACCCGGACTGGGCGACCTGACGCCGATGCAGACCCCCATCCAAGCCTCTTCTGACTCGACGGAGACGCCGTCGGAACGTCGAGACGACCTGACGAAAGCTCCCGCGGGCGTGGATGAGCCGATCCTGTCCGGGGACGAGTGCCTGTGGGAGGCGTGTGAAAGCCGGCAGGAGTGGCTGCTCATGTACTCCCGCGGTATCCCCGTGCTGGTGATCGCCGACTGGTGCAGGGTCGCCGTGAAGCGCGTGGTCCGGGCCGTCGACCGGCAGATCGAACGCGACCCGGCATGGTTCGACCGGTGCTGGCTGATCCATGATCAACCCGCGTGGCCGGCGAACGGGAAGCATTGCCGCCGGACCCGGGAGCAGGCGTGGTGGGAGCACTATGCCCGCCTGACAGCGCATGTGCGCGAGCACGGGAGGATCCCGGCGCAGAACGACAGCCAGGAGGCTCGCGTGCTGTATCGATGGGTGGAGAACCAGCGCAGGAACCACGACGCCGGCACCCTCACCCCCGACCGGACCGAAGCCCTCAACAGGCTGGGAGAGTGGATAGGCACCCGGAGAGGCAACGCCGACGCGCTGTGGGCGCGGCGCCTCGACGAAGTTCGGCAGTTCAGGGCCGAGAAGGGCCGATTCCCGTACTCGGACCAGGATCGGTACCCCGAGGAGCGAACACTCGCCATCTGGCTTGTCCGGCAACGCACCTGGCACCGCAAGAACCGGCTACGACCCGATCGACTTCAGCAACTCGACCAGGCCCTGCCCGGCTGGTATCCGTTGCGCCACGTTTAGTTCTCGTTGAATCAAAGTTGTCGTGGTTGAGGCTGCGTACCGCTTACTCTGGCCCACCCTGCGGACAGTACGAGGCAGCGCAGGCAATCGGACTTCGATCGTTTCTCCTGCTCTAGCCCCACCTCGCATCCATGGAGGCTGTGCACGGCCACTGCTCGCTCGAGGTGAGCTATCCCATGTCGGTGACGCAGGTGGTTGTATGCAGACGGGCCCTTGGTTCCTGCTGTGCAGCATGTGTGCGGGAAAAGCAGCGGATCGGAGGGAGCTTTTGCCGTGCCCATGTGCGCAGGAAGTGCAGCAATCATTCAGGACGATCAAACCGTTCACCTCTGCATGCTGCAACAATCCAAGGGTGAGCGACGAAAGCGAGTCCCCAGATCCCCAGCCCGACCCAGGTGTAGAGAGAGAAGCGCCAGCCGAGGAGGGCGTAACAGAGGGTGTCGTTGTCCGGCTTGAAGACATCATCAAGCAAGCGAACGAGAACAAGCGATCGATTGATGCCCTGGTGCAGGACTCAAAACCTTGGGCGCAGCTCCATCCCACCAAAGACCTAGCTTCGAGTATCAGCGGAATGTTCTCTTCCTGGCAGGCTCAGAACTCGGAATTATTATCGGCTATTGCTCCCATGGATGCTGTTCGCGCGTCCATGACCGGACATCTCGGGCTCAGCAAATCGGTGGCCGAGTTAATTGGACGACAGAATCAGCAGGTTGCAAGGTCATTCTTCAACGCATTTGGGGCGATAAGCGAAGCGCGCCGGAGCATCGGCGCACTAGAGGGGATTCTCAACAGGCCCGGTTTTGCAACTGGCACCCAACGCTTCCTAGCGACAACTGAAGATTTAAGGTATGGCTCCGGCAGGACCGTCTGGCACTATACGAGCGGATACGTCCTGATGCAGGTCTTAAGTAAGGACTACCTGTGGGCGTCAATCCCGCATAACTTAAACGACTCATCAGAAGTCAAGCATGGGTTGGACATCATTCGGCGGGCTTTCGATCAGGGACTGGCAGAACTCGCAAGAAACCCGAAGTATGTTGACAAGGGGTTGGACTCCTTCAGGCAAGCCGTCGATAGAATATTTAATGAGAGATTTTTGAATGAGGTTCTAAATGAGATTTACATCATCTCGGCTTCCGCGAGCCAGGACAGCCTCACCCTATGGCGCAACTACTCGGGCGGAGATGGGTTCGCCATCGGGATCCGTTCGGGTGTGACACTGTCGGCGGACGGTATATCTGAGAGTCCAGAGGCCAACCAGGCAGACGCTAGGGACGCTGTTCCTCCGATCCGTGGATGGTACAAGGTGGCTTATGGGGAGAAGCAGAAGAGGCACCTAGCGCAGCACTTCGCCGCTAATGCACTTGAGGACATGAAGAAGGCTCTGCCTTCCAACCGATCACAGTTGTTGCGGGAGCAGCGCAAACACATCCTAATTTTGGCGTCGACGATGAAGCACATTGCCTTCAAAGATGAGAACGAAGTCAGGTGGATCACAACGAACTGGATGCCTGTCGAGGTGATGCCTCGAGGCTCTGTGGTGCATTACGAACACACTCCTCAAGGCATCGTGCCAGTCCTGCACGTTCGAACGGCATCGGAAGATGAAGCAAAACCGCTCCCAATTAAGGGAATTCGATGCTCGCCCGCATCCCGCGAGGGTGTGGAGCGGACTATTCGAGGACTGCTCGTGGATCGTGGTTATAAAGCAGCGAGCAAGGACGTGCGGCAGTCAAAACAGCCCTATAAGGGGTAGGTGGATCAGGATAACGGTGCAGCAGACCCGGCGCGTATCTGAGATTCGCTCAGGTTGCTGCTTCTCTTCGGTTCGCAGCCTCCGCGGACTACTATCGAGCGAAGCTCATCACGCGACATGAGGACGGCAGCATGGTTATCCTCCACCCGGCCCGCTTGGGATTTCTCACGGTCGTTCTTAGTGCTGCGTTGTCGCTTGCCTCCTGCACGACCGGCTTCACTTCAGGTGAGGGACCAACGGACGCACCGGCTGGAACACCTGCTGAGACGGCTGTTGAAACGATGTTGGGGACACCTACCTCTGAGCCAACGTCCACGGTTCCGTCATCACCTCCGTCGACGAACTCGGGTAGCCCGTCGAGTACAGCTTCGCCTTCTCCTACTTTCATCACTGACGATGAGCTGTCCGGTGACGCGCTTAAGACCTTCTCGGGAACGTGGGAGGACGTGGACTATGCATTCGATCTGCCGTCAGGTTGGGCTGTTGTGGATGACCCTTCCGGGCCCGCTGGAGTGTACGTCATCAATTCGCAGAGCGTTCGTGTAGCAAGTCTTAGCATCCTTGTGGCATGGGGGGCGGAGTGCTCGCCTGACAGTTGTGTTGACCGTCCTGCTACCTACCTGGGGGATTGGGCGGGCGGGGCGCCGTTGTCGAAGTCCGGCCCCTTCCTTGTCCGAAGCGTCGCGATGGATCTGTCGGCCTTTCCGCGAGAGCGCGAGGTGAATGATTGGCCGACGAACGTTCAGGTGGTTACCTCCCTGAGCTCCAATACAGGGGCACCCTCGCAGACCATGGCGCCTCGATACATGTATGGGCTGGGCCAGGTCGAGACGGGCGTCGTAGCTTCCAACGGGGTGACTAGTCGAACCATCCTCTTCATCTCAACCCGGGACTTCAACACGCTGCAGGAAGCACAGGACTATGCAGGATCGGACGAGCACCGGAAGATCCAGAAGATCATTGCGTCCTTCCGCGAGCAGAAGAACTAGGCGCGCTATCCGAGTCCTGCACCTTCATCATTCGATCAGCTCGGCTGACTCATCCTGCGTCGTCGGAGCGATATGTCAGGGTGAAGTCATGAAGAAACTCACGACATCAGTCGCCCTTACATTTGCTGCTGCCCTTGCCCTGTCGGGATGCGGGGGAGCGGACGCACCCACGACTGAGACAGTGGAGTCGGCTGCCCCGGTAACGGAGGATGCACCCCAGGTTCCAGATCTGGTCGGGTCGTGGAAGCAGAGCAACCCGAACAGCGAAGAGAACTACCAGCAGGCCACGGTCACCGCGGACACCATCACGATCGAATGGGTCGCCGACGGCGGTAACACGACGTCGATCTACTGGGTCGGGACCTTCGAAGCACCGACGGAGGAAAACGGTTCCTTCACGTCCGTGCGGGATAAAGAGGCAACCGACTCTGCCTTATTGGCATCCACCGAGGACAGCAAGGACTTCATGTTCGAGGGAGAAGCCATCAACTATAAGGTCAGCGCGCTCGGAACGACGACAACGGTCGAACTCGAGAAGAACTAGAACGAGCAGCGCCCCGATGAGCATCGCTCATCGGGGCGTCCCGGCCCTGATCGTTCAGGCGACCGTGAGGAGGCCGACCTACTTCGGGCCTTCGCTGTACGCGTCGACGATGGACCGGGTGATCCGGCCCCTGGAGCTTGAGCTGTACCCGTTGTCCTGCGCCCACTGGCGAATCTGCTGCGTGTCCTCACGCTTGGACCGGCTGGTCGATGCCGAATGCTGGCCGCCCTGACCCTTCCGACCGCCGCGTGCCTTACGCGCCTTGTCCGCATACTCCGACAGGACGGACCGCAGCTTTTCAGTGTTCTCCGTCGTCAGATCGATCTCGTAGTCGGTGCCGTCGACACCGAAACGGACTGTTTCCTGTGCTTCTTCACCGTTCAGATCATCAAGCAATTGAACCTGTACATGCTGTGCCGTTATTACTCCCGAGGCGCTCGATGTGGATTAGTTAATCCCAGCTACTCACCTTATCGCACTGATTGCTTTCGAGCCGCCGATATCTCTTGGCGAACAGATTTCTGTCTAGGATCTTGCAGCTTCAAAAGCGGCGTCCTGAACCTCCATTGAGGGCCCACTCCAAGTACTAGTGATCGCTATAGTGATCAGCCCTGAGCGCTTTCTAACGTCTTCCTCGGTCCACATCGCAGGGTGGTTTTGGACGATTTCTTTATTGAGCACTAGAAGGCTGAAGGCGTCAAGCAGCGTTCGCTTGCCCTTACCTGGCTGACCGCCGTCAACTAGTCCGGTTGCTTGATTATCTGTCCAAGGACGGTTGGACAATGAACCGTTCAACGATTTAGTGACTAGTGTGAGGTTCCCGATTGTGTTGACGAGCCGATCGCGGCGAGCTGCTTCCTCAGGGGTCAGCTTGGGCGTTGAGTCCCAATGGGTGCGCCATCCCTGAGGCATGATGTGTTCTATTTCTAATCCACTGGGGACGCTCACCGATTCATGTTTGTGGCTTTGGCCTCGAAGTTGCTGCTCCACCGCACCAAGTACCACTCGGAGCCGCCATTGGCGGATATTCCCGTACAGCTTTACATCGGGAAGGGCGGTAAGCATCTCTTGGTCGGAGGGCCAGTAGCGGGTCTCGGCGGTTTGTTCCGAGAGGAAGCGCTGGATAGCAGTTCCAGCCTCGTTCGCCTCGATTCCGCCCAGCGCTTTCAAGATAGCGACCATGAAGCGGTTCACGTCTTTCGCGGTCTTCCGCAGGAGCGTGCGGCGGATGACCCAACTCTCGATAGCATCGAGTGCAATCCGAAGCTGATCACGAGGAACTGCATGATTATCGGACAGGAGCCAGAGGAAGACTGGTGTCGTGGCGGCCAGTTCCATGGTTTCGATGACGCGGGAGCGGAACCGCCCCTCAGGTGTCGTTTTGTCGAGCTCGCTTAAACCCCGGTAGGTATCAGCGTCTTTGCGCAGCTCCGCCATCAACGCTTCTGCGCCGTCGGGAGACGTCATTCTCGAATCTGCGTAATCGGCGAAGACCCTGAACACCAGCTCTGCTTTGACTTCCTCTTGGAGGCGCATTGTCAGCCAGTACTGTAAGAAGATGTCTACGCGGGAACGGCTCTGCCTGCCCTGGGAGATCTCGTCACGCCACCATACGGTGTCGAAGTCAGCCCAGTAAGTACTAGACCACTTGTCCACGTCAACGCCAACCTTTTCAGCTTTGCGGAAAACCCAGTTCTTGATGAGGTCGGCCTTTAGCAGTGGCGTGCCTCGGTCGTTCAGCGTTTCGAAGATCAATTGGGAGTTCTCATGACCCGACAGATCTATGGCAACGACGACTAGTCGATGCTCGAGGGTGGCGCATAGTTCCTCAGCGCGTTGTTCCTCGCTGCTGGGCGGAACGATCCCTTCTTCGTCGGCCACTCCAATCAGCCAGCGTTCTGCTTCACGACGGAAAAATTGATGTGCCTCTAGGACGCGGTGCTCGCCACTCCAGGGTTCGGTTGGATCCATTACATGGGCGAACGGTGCTCGGTCTGCCTGGGACGGCCACAGTTTGAAGCGCTCGACGCGACCTTTGAAAGCTGCTGCTTTGTTCAGGATCAATTCCTCAAGCTTCTCCGCTTCATTCGCGTGTCCTCGCTCGGTGACAACCTCATGTGTGGCGTCGAGGAGTAGCTGAAGCGTTGTCATGCGCTGTTGACCGTCGATGACGTCGTGTCGCGTCACGTCACCGGACGAGGCCTTTTTCGACTCGTAAACCACCGCACCCAAGAAGTGATTGGGGATTGGGGGCTTACTGTTATCGAGGAGGTAGCTCTCGGCGACTCGGACCACATCGTCCCACAGCGGTGCCCATTGGCTTTCTTCGTCCCACACGTAGGGGCGCTGGAATGCGGGAATTTCGTAGTGACGACGACCCTCGAAAAGGTCTCGGGGGCTGCGGGGGTGAGATTCCACTATGTATGCCTTCCAGATAACGATGTTCTTCGTCACACGGTATCGCTCATCTCGTTCGTTTGACGCAGCCAGCTTCTCCTAGGCCGAACCGTTCAGGTCTCTAGACGTGCGACGGCGGTGCACTCACACGCGAATGCCAAATATTGAGTCGGTAACACGGCTCTTCGTAGATGAGCGTGGTTAGGACGGTCGGAGGCCGACGCGGCGGGCTGGGCCATCGCTGGCGCGGCGTGGTGCGGGAGGAAAGAGGTCAGGGCCTCTTTGAATTGGTAGCGACCAAGCAACCAAAATTCAGAAGAGACCCTGACATGAATCACTCTATGTCGTGTTCCGATAGCCGCTGGTGCACGCGCGTTGACCTGTTGCTCGGTGTCAGTGGTGTTCACGTCACCTCCGTCGTGGCAACGCCGGCCGGCCTGATGCTGGACGTCAAAACCGGGGAGAACGTCACCGGTTGCCCCGAGTGCGGCGTCGTCGCGGTCGGGCACGGGTGCCGCCCGGTCCGGCTCCACGACACCCCGTGCTTCGGCCGGTACGCCTGATCTGGGCCAAATGCATCTGGCGGTGCCCTGACCCGGGCTGCCCGAAAACAACGTTCACCGAGGAGCACGCGTTGGCTAGTCCCCGCGCCAGACTAACGACGCGGGCCGTCGGCTGGGCGGTCGACGCACTCTCGCGCTATGACACGTCGGTCTCGGCGCTGGCTCACCAGCTCGGCGTCTCCTGGCACACGCTTTGGAACGCGATCAGACCCGAAGCGACCCGCCGCACCACGGCCACCGGCCGGCTCAGCGGGGTCAATGCGCTCGGCGTGGACGAGCACGTCTGGTGCCATACCGGCCCGCCCGGCACGGGCATGGTCACCGGCATCGTGGATCACACCCTCGACGCGGACGGCGCTGTTCACGCCAGGCTGCTGGATCTTGTTCCGGGACGCTCCGGGAAGGCCTACGCAAACTGGCTCACAGGCCAGGGCGTCGACTTCACGGCCAACATCTGGACCGCAGCCTTGGATCCGTTCCGCGGCTACGCCAATGCGATCCGCGATGAACTCCCGGCGGCCATCACGGTTTTGGACGCGATCCACGTCGTGAAGCTCGGCTCGGCCATGGTCGATGAGGTCCGCCGCCGCGTCCAGCAGGACACCCTGGGACACCGCGGACGCAGAGGTGATCCGCTCTACGGGATCCGCCGGACCCTGCAATGCGGCGCCGAGCACCTCACCGACAAGCAAATCGCCCGCTTGGATACCAAGCTCGTCCTCGGGGACCCGGACCACGAGGTGACCCTCGCCTGGCAGTGCTACCAGCAGCTGCGCTCCATCTATCATGCCAAGCCCGAGACGGGCCGGGCCCTGGTCGCCGGAATCCTCACCGCATTCCCGAGCTGTCCCATCCCCGAGATTGCCCGCCTGGGCCGGACCCTGCGGCACTGGAAGACCGCGATCCTGGCCTACTTCGACACCAACGGCGCGTCCAACGGACCCACCGAGGCCATCAACGGCGTCATCGAAACCACCCGCCGGATCGCCCGCGGCTTCCGCAACTTCACCAACTACAGACTCCGCTGCCTACTCGCCGCCGGCGGCCACCGCCCCTACCGCGCCAAACGAACCAACCACGCCTAAATGCGAAGGGCCGCTTTACGTGCCTGCCAATGCACCGCTGATCGAGTGGGCGCCGTAACTGATGAAACAGGCCCTGCCCGTTTCACGGCCTGGGCTGAGTGCCCGTACGCATCGGTCGCCACTAGGGCTGAAGATCGCCGGCATGGTGCCGGCGCTCCTCTTAGGACGAGACGGACAGGGCTCTTGCCGTTCGTTTTTTGTCCCCAGTGCCTAGTTCTACTTCCATCGCAATCCGTGGACGGGACACCGGTTTTAGAGTATTGGCCGCACTAACTAGGGCGTGCACATCGGACATTCGCGCATACCAGGAATCCGAGTCGCCAGGCTCGAGTCGGTGCGGGAACGAGGGCCCAAGACGATCAGCCAAGGGACTGAAGGAAAGGGCGCCGCCAAGCAGGACCACCGAGTATTTGCTGACAGTTACCGGAGCCCGCCCAATGTTCGTGACAGTGATGCCAACAACTTCCTCGTCGGTGAAGCCCTGCGCTCTTACGTTGCGTAGGTCTTTTGGCTGTCCGTCGCGCTCAACGGCGCCGACAGCGGCACCGTGGGCACCAAAGGCACCATGGCTAAGAACAACCCGCACCCGTCGCCCCTCAAGCATCCATGCAGCAATCTGCCAACCCAGCGACAAGACTGCGAGCACGGCACCAAAGCACGCGATGACAAAAGCGGCTACATCCACAACAACTCCTGACTAGTTGTTCTGTGTCATGACATTGGTGACGGCCTGGTGGAGGCGTCAGGCTGGGTGTGGTAACCCAAAGGGGCGGGCAGCGGATGCCCGCCCCTTTGAGCTTCCTATGCCGCCGAATCCTCATCCGTTTCACCAGCAAGGTACCGGCGGTACCGGATAGCCGCCAGAAGCCTGGCAAGAGCGTTGCGGTCCTTGTTGGAGAGCAGCGCCGAAGTGAACTTCTGTTGCCGGGAATCGGTGTCAAGGACGATATTGAGGAAGCTGTCCTGGACATCGGGGGATCCGTAGAAGTCGGCATCCGTGTTGGCCTTCGCCAACTCGACCTGCTCCTCATCTCCCTTGGCCGCGCGAAGGGTTTCATCCAGGTACTTGATGGCATCCTCGTCGCTGAGGTCGGTCCCGGAAAAGAACTCGTTGATCGAGGCTACGATCTCCTCCCACAGGGAATACTTGGGGTCTTTGAGTCCGGGCGCGCCCGCACCCACGAGTGGCGTCAGCGGAGTCGTTTCACCGGTCTCTAGATCCAGCTTCTGGCTTCCCTCCTCTTCGATCCGGTAGTGGGTCATCTCGAGACCGGAGAGGTCCACGGAGATCGCCGATGGCGGGGCCGTGAGGATTCGATCGAGGGCTGCGTAGAGGATTGACCGTTTCTCCAGCTCAGGATCCTTGTAGTCGACGATCTGGGAGAGGAACCGATAGGTTCTGACGTACTTTCCAAGATCAGCACGAAAAGCTTCCAAGACCTCTTGCCCGGTCTCGTCTCCGCTGGTGGAAGCGTGATGGTGTCGTGTGTTCCAGTCGTGGGCGATGGGGTTGACGACGCCATACATCTGGCTATTGGAGCGGGCAAGGGAGGCTTCAGTAGCCCGGTCAAACACGTCGGGGTCGTACAGGCGGGCGGCGTCGAGCTTCATGGCGAGGATGTGGACTTGGTTCAGGTCGGTCACCTCAGAGAGAGTGGAGCCACGGTAATACGGGTCGAAGGCTTCGAGGATCTGGGCGGTTTCGTTGACGAAGTCCAGAACGAACACGTCCTCGGCGCTTTTACCAGGGTAAGTCCGGTTAAGCCGGGACAGAGTCTGTACGGCCATGACGCCACCGAGCTTCTTGTTGACGTACATTGCACACAGCAGGGGCTGGTCGAAGCCGACCTGATACTTGTTGGCTACGATCATCACCTGGTAATCGGGGCCATTGAACGCCGCGTCCAGCGCCTTCCCGCGGGTGCCAGGGTTCATCGACGATTCGGTGACCGGCACATCGTCACCGAGGACCTCATCGTCCACGACGGATCCGGAGAACGCTACGAGGGCGGCTAGGTCGGTGTACCCGCGGTCGGTGATGTACTTGGACAGTAGTTTGTGGAACCGGACGGCCTCCTTGCGGGAGGAGCACACGACCATGGCCTTCGCGTTGCCTGCGAGTCGGCCGGCGACGTGGTCGCGGAAGTGCTCGACGATGATGCCAACCTTTTGGGTGATGTTGTGCTGGTGCAGGGTCACCCAGCGGCCCACCTGCTTTTTAGCGGTTGCCTCATCGACTTCGCCCGAGTCGTGTCCATCCTTGATCAAACGGACGGCGATGTCGTAGGGCGTATAGTTCTGTAGCACATCCAGGATGAAGCCCTCGTGGATGGCCTGTCGCATCGAGTATCGGTGGAAGGGAGCCGGGGCAGCGCCGGGGGTGGTGGCACGGCCGAAAAGTTCAATGGTCTTCGCCTTCGGGGTGGCGGTGAACGCCAGGTAGGAGATGTTGGCCGCTTCGGCACGTTGGGCCATGGTCGCTGCAAGGATGTCATCGGCGCCGATCTCAGCACCCTCGCCAAGGTCTTCGCCCTCTTCAGGCGTGAGGACCTCGCGCAACTTCGCCGCGGCATTGCCCGACTGGGAGGAGTGAGCCTCGTCGGCGATGACGGCGAAGTTGCCGCCGAATTTGGCTGCCTCGTCCTGAAGCCGGTCCAGTGCGAATGGCGCGGTCTGGATGGTTACAACGATGATTGGCGTCCGCTTTTTCAGTGCGTCGACGAACTTGACCGATTTCGAGTCCCCGTCGTCGTCCGAGATGGAAGCGATTTGGGACGAGATCATGTCCAGTTGGCGTAGGGCACGGGTCATTTGTCCATCAAGGACGTTGCGATCCGTGACCACGATGACCGAGGAAAAAACCTTTCTGCCATCGGTGTCATGAAGGGCCGCCAAGCGTTGGGCGGTCCACACAATGGTAGAGGTCTTGCCGGAGCCCGCTGAATGCTCGATCAGGTACTTGCCACCGGGGCCAACGGCCGTTACGTCCTCGACGATCCTCTCCACGGCGTCGAGCTGGTGGAAGCGGGGGAACCGGATGGATGTGGATTTCCGGACCTTCGCGGTCGCCGGGTCGATCTTGTCCTCTGTGACGACCAGCATGTAGCGCATCAGGATCTTAATGAACATGTCCCTGTCCAAGATGTCCTGCCAGAAGTACGCCGTCGCGTCGCCGTCCGTGGATGGCGGGTTGCCCGGGCCTTCCTGGTAGCCCTTGTTGAACGGGAGGAAGGTGGTCTTGTCGCCGTCCAGTTTCGTGGTCATGGATACCACCGAATTGGTAACCACGAAATGCACGAGGGCGCCCCGGCCCCATGTCAGCAGTGGCTCGCCCTTGTCTCGTCCCGGGTCTGTGGGCTTGCGGGAGTGGGCGTATTGCAGTTCCCCGTGTTGGACGGACTGGGTGAAATCAGTCTTCAATTCGATGGTCCCCACAGGAATGCCGTTGCAGAACAGCACCAGGTCGAGGGACCGGTTCGGGCGAGATGTCGAGTAGTGCACCTGGCGCATCACGCGCAGCCTTATGGCTGCGAACTTGGCGACTAGGTCCGGGTTCTTGTCTTCGGCCGGGCGTGCCACGCAGACGGTGAACTTTCCCTGTCCGTGCCTGAACGGGTTCTTCAGGAAATTCAGTGTGCCGCCGCCCTGTTCGACCGGCATGGACATGCGCTTGACGGCATCGTCGAGGAAGGTATCCCGCCGGGCCGCGTATCCGGTGGAACCTGGCTCGCCCAAGACCTTTGTCAGCACGTCCGGATGGGTGTCGGCGAACCAAGCGAGGAAGTCCTCTGGGAAGAGGGCGCGCTCCCGGTCGTATCCGGCATCGGTCGGCGAGTACAACCATCCTTGGGCGGAGAGGGACTCGCAAATCCCGTCCTCCATTGACTTTTCCAGGTGGGCCGCAGTGCTCATGCAAACTCCAATTCGGTGGCGGGAACTTCGATGCCGGTGGTCGGGTCCAAGCGCCCGGTGACAGCCGCGGCGATGACAGCGGCTCGTCGTTCGTGAAGCAGTTCAATCGACTCCTGAGCAGCGGCGATCATGCGGTCCATCCGATGCACGGAATCATGGATGCTATCGATTACGCGCTGAAGCTCGCCTTCGTCGCGCGGGCACGTGATGCGAAGATTCATCAAAGCCTCCGCCGTGAGCTTCGGCTGCGCTGCCCCGGTGATGTATGGAGACAAGTCCATCGAGTCAATCCTGTAGGCCCAAAATTCGACCGGCCCGAAGACAGGCCTTAGGACATGTGCGTGGTTGTTCACCCAGTACCTGCCAGAGGCCGGGAAGGCGATGGGGTAGGTCCGCATCCGGAGATTGGCCCCGTCTTCGGAAACCAGCAGCAGCGACTCATCAAAGAGGTAGTCAGCGACGTAATCGATGATCCCAGAAGCCCCGTAGTAGGGGTAATCACCGCCAAAATCTGCTCGTTCGGTTGTACTCAGCGGAATCCGTCGGCTGTCCAAGGACTTTAGTACAGACCGGACAGGCCGAACGGCCCATGATGCTGGCATGGGGCCAAGAGTCGCATAACCGGAATCGATAAGCGGTTCCCCTTGCACGCCTTCGGTAACTGCATGCCGTATCAACGCGCGGCGGCGCTCAAGAAGGCCGCCGACAAGAGCCTCTTGGGCGGCGATCATGGCGTCCATTTGAGCGGTCTCCCTATCCAAGAAGTCCGCAATGACAGTTTGCATGGGCAGAGGTGAAACGACGCACGGAAGGTTCTTAACGTCCTCGAATGTCAAAGACTGCCGGACACCTCCGCCGAACGAATAGAAGACCTTCGCCTGGTCGTAGCACCGCATGAGGTATGCGAAAAATCGTGGCTGTACGCTTTGTGGCCTGAACGTCACGTATGCAGAAGTGATGATGCCGGCCTGATCTGCCAAGGCCGATCGGAGACTTCGCTTGTCATTCTGCAGATCGGTAAAACGGAATACGACATCACCTGGTTCAACAATGTTGTACGTCACGTAGCTTGCGGGCACTAGCCCGTCTGGGGACTCAATGTCTTTCTGCTTCAACTTTCCGTACGACAGCGAGAGTAAATTGGCTTCAGCCATTCCCTCATTCGGCTTTTTGACCTCACAGCCCAGGACGCGAAGTGGCGCTACCGACCACCCCTCAGGAAGCTGTACCTGCCACGGAGGTCCTGCTGGAACCTTCTGATTCATGCTTTCACCTCGGCGAAAAGTGCTTCGATCTTGGCGATCGAGGCCTGGACGTCGGCATCGATTTCGGCCAAGGGCCGGGGCGGCTCATAGGTATAAAACAACCGGGTAAAGGGGACTTCGTAACCGATGGTGCCGTGCGGGTTTGCCACCCAAGCGTCGGGTGCCCAAGGCAGCACTTCCCGCGCCATGTAGGCCTCGAGGTCCTCATCCAAAGGTATCGATTCAGTGTGACTCAGCTTCGGGTCCGATAGGGGCTTGCCTTTGCGGTCGTTGACCAAGTCGCCGGCGGGGTCGGACACGGCGAAGGATTTCGTTATGGCGTTGCTAACAGGGGTCGACAAGGTTACGCCCACGGATCGTTCGGAGGCCTGGAGCGAAAGCTTGAAGGCGTTCTCATTGGTGTAAACCGTTTCCGGCGGGAGCCGCTCCAAGATGGAACAAACGTTGCCCCTCTCGTCATCTTGAAGCTTCGCGATCGGCTTGGCTGCCATGGCGGCGGCGATGTTCTCCGGGGTGGCTTGGAAAATCTTCCGGAGGGGACGTTCGATGGTGATGGTCCGATAACCGAAGTCATCGTTAGCGAAGACCTTGGAAACAACTGGGTCTGCTTCGTCGTACTCCCCGTAGAGGCGAGTGATGGTCTTGATGTCTTCTTCGGAAAGCATGCGTCGCTTTGAGCCGAGCGCCTTGCGCATCTTCACCCACATGCCGCTCGCGTCGATCAATTGAACGCGACCCTTTCGCTCCGGTTCCTTTTTGGTTGTCAGAACCCAGACATAAGTAGCGATGCCGGTGTTGTAAAACATGTCGGTAGGCAGGCCGACAATCGCCTCGACCATGTCGGACTTGATAAGCCAGCGGCGGATCTCTGATGGAGCGGATCCAGCGCCGCCGGTGAACAACGGGGAGCCATTCAGAACGATGGCACCGCGGCCACCGCCCTCTTCGGCTGAGCGCAGCTTGTGTACCAAATGTTGAAGAAACAGCATGGCGCCGTCCGAGACGGGCGGTAGACCTGCTGCGAACCGGGAGTCGTCGCCGTCCCGCTCCTTCTCGGCACGTACAGCGGCCTCGTTCTGCTTCCAATCGACACCAAACGGAGGGTTGGACAGAGCATAGGAGAACGTGCGGCCCTCCAGCAGGTCGTTGGTCAGGGTGTTGCCGTGTTTGATGTTGGAAACGTCTTGGCCTTTGATCAGCATGTCGGCTTTGGCAATTGCGTACGTGCGGCCGTTGATCTCCTGACCAGCGAGTACCAGCCGGGCGTCCGGGTTGTGTTTGTGCACCCATTCGTCGGCTACGGAGAGCATTCCGCCGGTGCCGCAGGTTGGGTCGTAGACTTGGCGGAGATTGCGCGGGTTCGATAGGTCCTCTGAATCCGGGGTCAACAGCAGGTTGACCATTAGTTGAATGACCTCTCTGGGGGTGAAGAACTCGCCCGCCTCCTCCTTGGAGGATTCCATGAACCGGCGGATCAAATCCTCGAACAACTGCCCCATTTCGAAGTTTGAGACGGTGTCCGGGTGGACGTCCACCTGGGAGAACCGGTCTATAACCACGCCGAGAAGCTCATGCTTGGCGAGCTTGTCAATGACTTCTTGGAACCGGAACATATCGGGGTCGGTAAAGATTTCCCGCGTGTCTTCGTCGAACCCCTCAACATAATTCTCGAGGTTATCCGCCAGGTTGTTGGGGTCACCAAGGTCGGTAAGCGTGTATTGGGAAGTGTTGTAGAACTTTTGGCCTGAGGCACGTGTCAAGATCCGGTCCCGTAGCAGATCGGGCTGTCCTTGCGTTGAGGGCAGGACCGCTAGCACCTTGTCTTTGGTGGGGGCTAGGACTGCGTCCAGACGGGCAAGTACGGTGAACGGCAGGATCACAGTTCCATACTCATTGGGTTTGAATGGGCCGCGGAGTAGGTCGGCGATTCCCCAGACGAAGTTGGCGTCGGGCTTGGTCATTTGGTTTCCCCTCGGATGGCGGCTTGCTGCACTGAATACTTAATCATGGGTTGCCTCTGCGGAACGGCTGTTCTGCCGCCAGCCGTTGGTTCCAGGGCGCGCCGTTGCGGAGCTTCGGTTGAAAGCGCGCCCAGATATCGTGTCTGCGGATTAGATTTTGGTGACATGAACGGCTCCGGCGGCGACTGCTTCCGCCAAGATATTGCGTGTTGCTTGCGCCCTGGCTGCTAGTGTCTTCGCCGTTTCGGTTAGCGCGCGGGTTTCGGTTAGCAGTGCTACGAGGGCATCCTGCTCGGCGCGTGGAAGAAGCGGAACTGGCAGGTCAGTAATCTTGACCCGTCGCTGAGAAACACCTTGGGAGTGAGAGTTCAGGTTGTGCTCGGTGGAGATGATCTCGGCAAGATAGCCCGGGATCAGGTTCTCGTCGAGCACACGAAGCAACTGGTATGTGGGGGCGTGAAGAATTTTGCCGCCCTCCTCGTCCACGCGTGATGCCAGACCACCGAGGGTCTGCACCAAGACGTCCCCGGGTTTGGTGAATACCGGCTGTTCGACAAGTGCAGTGTCGACGAAGCTTTCGACTGGCCCCGACCGGCGTATCCAGTTTCCGGTGACCACGGGGGTGCCTTCGGTATTAGATAGGTCTGATTCGGGGACGCGGTACTTGGGGCGAAGCTGCTCGATACGGCCGTCTTTTATCAGCTGACCCACCGTCGTTTGAGCGACAGGTGCTGTGCGGGTTTTGATCTCGACACTGGTCTGCAGTTGCAGATCAGATAGCGCACGGGTGGCTTGGCTTAGTGCTGCGAGCTGATCGCGCACGTTGGTGGCCTCTGGTGCCTCCGCAGGTGATTTCATCCACCGGTGTGGTGTGAGGTCGCCTCCAGCAACCAGAATGTCCTTTACGCTTATCGCGGTCGCAGGCATACTTGCGGGCACTGTTTGCTCCCGCCGCCAGGCCTGAAGTGCTTCAGCGATTGCAGGAATATCGACCGTAACCGTTGTCCGATCCAGTCGATCGCCGTGGTCTGTTTGGTCGATGAGCAGTACCCGTTCAGGATCAGCGGCCTCGCCCGGTCGGGCCAGGATCCAAAGGGTCAGTGGAATCGAGGTAGCGATTGCCATGCCTGCGGGAAGGGCTACGATTGCTTCGACGCTACCGGATTTGAGCATGTTCTGGCGGATTTGAGCTTCTTCTCCGCCGCGGAAGAGGCTGCCGGTGGGCAGGTAGCAGGCACAGCGTCCGCCGGGGCCCAGGTGCCAGATACCAATTTGGGGCCAGGCAAGATCCAGTACTCGCTTCGGAGCGCCAAAAATGAACCGTTGGTCCCAGGTCAGGTCTCGTGCGGGGTTACGTAGGCCGTATGGCGGGTTCATCACCACGACTTGTGCGTGGCCTTCGGCAAACGCGTCGTTGGATAGGGTGTCGCCCAGGTACACGTCGAAGTTGTCCACGCCGGAGAGCAGGGCGCGCTGCAGTGCCATGGAGCGGCTGGACCCATTAATTTCCTGACCGGTCACGTGAACGCGGTGGGTGCCTTCTTTTGCAGCGGTTAGCAGCAGTCTTCCAGTGCCGGCCACTGGGTCATGGACAGGGCCAGGGATATCAGCCATAGCGTGGGCTGCTAGTTCGACCAAATCTTTGCTGGTTGCGAACTCTCCGGCTGATTTGCCCGTGGCTTCGGTCACACGGTCATAAAAGGCTTCGAAAGTCTCGCCGAAGGCGTCGGGTCCGATCATGCCGAGGGCATCCAGTACCGGGTAGAGGGATTCCCTCAGGTCACGCGGATTGCGTACCACAGTGCTGTCCTTGAGGGAGTCGAAGAGGCCCCGCTTGTCTGTCTCACGCTCGAAGTACTCCATGCCGCGCTGAATTTCTTCCAACGGACTGTTGGTCGTCCAGTTGCGCCAGGACTGCCAACGGAACTCCGCAGGCAGGTCCCTGCAGAAACCAGGGGAGGCTGGATCGGATACGTAACGCCACGCGATGAGGGAAGTCACTACGCTGACGCCGCCACGGTAGTCGAGCCCATGGTCTCGCCAAGCATTCATTGCAGCCCATAGGGCCCGGTATGCGTCGTCGCCGGCAATCTTTTTGCCGTTCGCTTTCATCCAGGCACGGACTTCGTCCGCTCTGTAGCGGGGACTGTTGGGTGTACCTATACCTGGCACGGGCTTGGGGAAGTCCTCAGCGCTGGCCCATTTGGTGGCCGCGGGACGGCTCACACCGCCGAGCTCAGCGATTTGTGCCTTATTCAGGCTCAAGCCGGTGGTAATCATGCGGTCTCCTGAACGGTGCGAAGTGTGGTGGTGATGCTGGTGGGGAATGGCGAACCCAAAGGGACCAAATCGGGGCCGGCCGCCAAACGCATGCGCTTGGACAGGCCGACATTGGGGGCGATGACGGTAACCGGGCAGCCAGCAGACTTGATTGCGGCAACGGTGTTCGCGAAGGCGTGGTCACCCGAGGCGATGACGACGTGATCGTAATGACTAGCGACCCAGGTTGGGTCATTCAAATCCTCAAGCAGTGCTTGATCAGCTCCATCCTTGCCGGAGCGGATCTTGCGGCATGCGGGACCCTTCCAGGTGAAGCACACTACTGCGGCGTTGTTCTGGTTGGAGGCGATAACGGTGTGGTCGCCGGCCATGAAGGTGACGGCGGCGTTGATGCGAATTTGTACTTTACCGACCTGAGGTGCAGTGAGCGCGGTGCCGCTACCAACCATGTTTTCGATGTCAATGACGAACAGGGTTCGCCCGGGAGTCTGCTGCCGCAAAGCCTGTCGGCCCGCGTCCTTACTTGTGAGTTGTTCGGTGGTTTCTGGGGCCGGTGTCCTCCTAGAGGAGGTTGCTGGGTTAGTGTTCATACCCAGAACGTTACAGCACCAAGGCCCGGGCTGTCAAGGTTAACATTGTTAACCAATCTAAAACGGTGCCGCAGACGAGAACCACACCGACGAGGAGCGTCTCGCCAAAGGATGGCGACCTCAACCGGTCAATGCACCACCTGGGATTTTGAGGGTATCGCGGACTGGCTGGAGGTGAGGTGGGTTTGGTAGAGGTCGTTGGAACTGGCCCATTTCAGAACCTGCCGGGGACGGTCGTTGATGAGGTTCGCGATGTCATCGAGGTCTTTGGCTGTGAACCGTCGAAGGTCGGAGCCTTTTGTGAGGTACTGGCGGAGCATCCTGTTCGTGTTCTCGTTCGTCCCGCGCTGCCAGGGGCTTCCCGGGGCGCAGAAGTAGACATTCATGCTCAGGTCCGTGGAGAGCTGCTGGTGCTCTGCCATTTCCCGACCACGGTCCCAGGTCAGCGACCGGCGCAACGGCTCGGGAATTGCCTTGAACGCATTGGTCAAGGCGACACGAACGGCCTCCGCCTTGTATCCGTCGGGAAGATGGACGACTTTGACGGCCCGGGTCGTGCGCTCGACCAGCGTCGCCACCGCGGACGGTCTCTTTCCCATGACGAGGTCGCCTTCCCAGTGGCCGACCTCGACACGGTCCTCGATCGATGCCGGCCGGGCGGTGATGGGCACCATGTTCTTCAACCGGCCTCGGCCCAACGATTGCTTGGCCTTCCGTGGCCGGCGGATGGTGCTCCCTGAGCGCAGATGCTGGGACATGCCCCGGTCGAGTTCACGGCGGTAGACGTAGTAGATCGACCGGTAGATCCCTTCGTGGGACAGGCGCATCGCCGAGTCCTCGGGATAGGTCAGTTTCAGCCAGGCGGCGATTTGCTGAGGTGACCACCCCAGGATGAGCTTCGCCTTCACGACCTGCAGCAGCGCCGGTTGTTGCTTGAGCCGGGTCGGCTTGGGCCGCTTCATTCGAGAGTGAGCCGCCTGCTCAGCAGCCGTTGCCCGGTAAGCGGCTCGTCCGCCGTTTCGCGCGAGCTCTCTCGAAATGCTCGAGTGAGACCTCCCCAGGGCCACGGAGATACGGCGCAGCGACAACCCTGTTGCAACACCGCGAGAGATTTCCTCACGCTCCTGATGAGTCAGGTGCCGGCAGTTCCGCCGAGGAACGCTCGGCTTGATGCCGCCGTAGCCCCGAAGAAAGTACTGGACCACGTGCGCCGGCTGCCCCACCCGGTCACCGACCTGACGGAACGACTCGCCGTCCCGCCACCCCTCCCAAATAGTCTGCTGCTGCTCCGTCGTGAACTCCACACGCACCTCCACCACTCATCCTGCCAAGGAGTGGTGCACTGACCGGTTGAGACCGCCATCCTTTGACCGGACCGCCGGCAGACCCTGACGCCGGATCGGCAAGCTTCAGCATCGGCGGGGAAGTGCGTAGCCGCGTCGCGTCCCAGCAACGTGTCTCACGCGGCGCATTCTCACTGGGAGGGAAAAGGACCTTTGAAGAGTGCAGGGGGGTCGAGTTCAACAGTCTAGGTATGTTGCGGACGGCACACTGAACCAGAACGCCGACCTGCAGTGCAACCAGCTCGCTGGGCGCACCAAGGCGAGCATGGCTGTGATTGCTGAATATGGGCGGTAGTACTGATACCGAAAGGTCACCGCCGATCACGCGAAGGTAGACGGGCCCTGGGGTTGAGGGCAAGAGAGGGCGCATCGGCGGGCATCGGAAAAGTCATTGGTGCGAGCTGGGGACGGTGCGCCGCTATCTGAGGATGCGAGCACCACCCGGACGCACTCGGACGGGTTTCGGTTGAGGGCTAATTGTGACGTCGATTTCCTTCGTAGCATGCTGAGGTGAAACTTAGTGTCACTAAGTCCTAGACCTCAGACACTTAGTGACCTAGATTAAGTCGGTCTAGACAGTAAAGTTAACTGAAAGGCTCAATGCCATGCCTCGTCTCGATCTCACCAGCTTGACCCTCACTGCTGCACAGAACATCCAGACCGCGAATGACGTCCGTCGCGACCCCGCTGTCGTCAAAGCAGCCAAACAGTTCGCGAAAGACGGCATCCAAGCCGGCCGCTCGGGGCAGGCCCTGCTTCGCGAGGCTCGGTCATCTTGGGATCGACACAGCCACTGGCGAGAAAACCGATGAGCGGCTTCAGCGCGGAGGCTATGGGTCTCGTGATTCGCAAGCACCGCCAGGCTCAAGCACCTCCAATGACTCAAGATGAGTTGGCAAAGCGCGCTGAGTACGGCAAAGGCGGTGCCGTCTCAATTTCCCGGACTGAAAGCGGGCTAGTAAGTCCCGGTGAGCACCGTCTGATCGCCGTAGCCCTCGCACTGCACTTGACGCCTGAGCAACTTCGCCAGGAGGCAAAAGATCTGACCATTTCTCTCGCTGATCAGCGAGGACAGCGGCCGGAAAAGCTGCGTGAACAGGTGGCGGAAACAAGAGAACGCCACGCCAAAATCAATGACAACGTAGCCGAGCGGTCCAGAATGACCCAAGAGCTAGGGGAAGCATTCAATAAGGTTCACGACGACGCGCGCGACAAGTTCTTCATGACGTTCGTCAAGCTGGCCGAGAGCATCAATGGGGCACCCGGACCCGAAAAGCCAAATGACCAGGAGGTCGAGAGCAGGCGCGAGATACCTGCCGCAATCCATATCGGAGCCATGTCGGCGGGGATCGCCAATGCAATCCGTGGTGCAGCGGCCGGTGGCGCGGTCGGGGCAGCTGCCGGCGGCGCTGCAGCCTATGGTGCTTTCACTGCCGTCGCAATGTTCGGAACCGCTTCCACTGGAACAGCCATTTCAACCCTCTCCGGAGTGGCTGCGAGCAATGCAACCCTCGCATTCCTTGGCGGGGGGACCCTGGCCGCCGGCGGCGCCGGTATGGCCGGGGGAGCTCTTCTACTCACAGGCATGGTCGCAGCCCCGTTGGCCGCGATGGCCGCCGCCGGCTTCTACGTCCTAAAGCAGCGTCGCAGCAAACAGGAGGAGGAGCGGCTGCGCACTGAGATCGAAGCTGCTGAGAAAGCTCTAGACCAGTCACAGCAAGGGTTCAACGTGATGATCGACGTGCTGGAACGTGCCGCAGAAATCATGGAATACGTCAGCATCCATGGTACCCACGCCCTCGAGAAGTGGAGATCGAATTTGCCCCCGGAGCCACGAGACTGGGCAACACTGGGGCATGAAGGTCAGGAACGGTACAAGGAGTTCCTAACCACGGCGGGATGCCTCCTCGCCGTGAGCAGCATTAACATCAGTGCTCTCTTGACAGCAGATCCCGAACCTCTTCGCGAGATGGAGAAAGCTATCGACGAGACGCTGGGATACGCCAGTCGGACGATCCGGTCACTCATCTGAGAGACGACGCGGAGCTAGCCATGTCTCGCCTCACAACCGGGTACATGGCATTGCTAGGCAGGATTCTTAGGACAGAATTTTGTTGCTTCGGGTTCGATAATCAGTGACTCTAGATCGACCCATCCAGATCCTTACTGTGGTTCCTCTGCTCCAGGCAGGACGCCGGACCACGTCGAGCCCCCCGAGTTGGGAAGCACTGCGTTCTTCATGGCGGAATCCCCAGTGACACCGCCGGATTCGTAGTAGGACTTGAGGTCAGGCACGTTGGGGTTGAACGGCGTATAAAGCCCTGGGGCGAGAGCAACAACTTGACCGTCAACGAGTCGGCCTTCAAGAGAGTTCGCCACTCGCCAGTCGAGTGAGGCAACATTCACGATGAGCGGGTAGCCGGGATAGGCGGCGCTGACCTCGTCTGCCTTAGAGGTCGTAGGCGTTGGAACAGCCTGACTTCCCGACCCAGTGTCGTATGGTCCACAAACGGTCAGTAGTTCGGTGGCTGCTGCTTTCCACGCAGTCATGTCCATGTCCGAGGACGCTTGCGTCCCGTCAGCCAACCCGATGATGTCATCCATAGGGGCCAAGAGTTCCGACAGGAGGGGCACCATCTCACCCGAGGCATGCTCAGCGATTCCCGATACTTCCTCTTTCAGAAGGCGGGCGCTGTCGAGTACGGCAGCCCCGTCACTCTCCTCGCTGAGTTCTGTTACCAGGGAGATGGCTCCAAAGAGTGGGCCGTCAGAATCAGTGCCGAGAAGCTGCGTACACGTCGTCTCTTCCGAAACTTGGAACGCCGCTTTGGCGGGCTCCGTGGTAGCCGAAGACTTCGGCGTCTGAGGAAGAGCGCTGGAAGACGGGCTTTCTGATGATTCAGGTGCGGCTTGAGGTGCGCCGCAGCCAGTGACAAGAATCAAAACGAGCGCAGGGATCGCGACGTACTTTTTCAAGGTTCCCCTAAAGGCAATGGATGGTGCTATCCAAGCGCTGGGACCGTCCATCACTCCGCCCAGGGTCTCTTTGGACAGCCGGGTTCATCGATCTCGTGTCGTTGCGTACTGAATAGTGGTTGTAAGCAAGATGGTAACGGTCACGACCGCTAATTCCAGTACTAGATCCCCTTCTTGCCATTAGAGCTGGCTGCACATCAGCAGGCTTCGTGAAATCGGGCAGTTCGTTTTCGACGATCGGCCACTATGCAGTGTCGCTGCGCCAACCCGGGTGCGCGCTGGCCAAGGAACTGCTCACCGAAGCCCAGCCAGTCAAAAAGGGCTTAGGGAGGGGAGTGGGTGCGGGTCAGGCAAGATCGCGTTCGCCGCCAGAACGTACCAGTAGCGGGTGGTAGCCCACATGAACCGTCGCTCATTTGGTAGGGCTGTCAGTGCCGCCTGGATCTTGCTCTATGCGCATGTAACTGGTGAAACGGGGAATCCGGGACCTTTTGCGGGAACCGTGGAAGGCGCCGTCGGTTGAAAAAGTGACCTCAGGTCCTTGCCACTGACGAACCGAAGCTGGTGCTTGGGCTTGGACCCAGGTGCGAAGGCGCTCAGTCACGGGCTGCATGGCTGCGTCGACGATCGTTTTCATTGTCGTCAGGAGGTCGGCGAACCGTACGGCGATCGCTGCTGGCATCGGGTGGATGACGCTCATGCCCCATACCTGGATAACTTGATCGGTCTCGCCCAGAAAAGCGACGGGCAGGGGCATGACCAGGTCGGACTGGGAGTGCGCGACGGTCGTGTTCCGGTACTTCCGAATCGTGTCGTGCGTTGCGACGAGCTCGGCCGGTATGCCAGGGAACTCAAGCATCTGGTCGAGGCGGGTGCGGACGTTGGAATGGATGAAGGGGCGGATGTAGGCCGTGACCGCGTGGGACGTCAGCGGCTCCCACACCTCGGAGCCCTCTCCACTGTCCAGCGCTTTGCCCAACGAGTGCGCAGCCTCCGATAGGTCGTTGGCATGACTCGTGAGCGCTACCAGGAGTCGGGTGTCGGGGGAGTCGGGGAGAACAACGAGCTGCGACCGAGCGGTGCTCGAGCCGTCACTCCCTTCGTCGGCCTGGCTATCTCCAACATTGGCATGGGGCACCTGCTTGGATTCACGCACGAGTCTGTCCCTGGTGGGTGGTGACCCATTGCTGGGCGTCGAGGTTCGCGATGCGCCGGTAGAGGGTGGCACGGGACATGCCGAGATCGCGGGCGACGTGGGAGGCGGGTTGTCCCTGTTCAATGAGCCGGCGGGCGTTGGCGATCTGGCTGTCGGAGAAGATGGGCAGTCGGCCGCCGAGATCCAGGCCTGCGTTCCGGCGCTTGATATTGGAGTCGTTGACGCGTTCGCGCTTGATCTCGAGTTCCATCTGGGCCAGGGCCGCCATGACGGTGAAGACCATGGACCCCATTGGGGTACCCGTGTCGACGTTTCCCCCGCCGAGGTTCAGCACCCGGAGATTTACCCTCTGCGCTCGGAGCTCGTCGGCCAGGGCGAGCATGTTCGACGTCGAGCGACCGAGCCGGTCGAGGGTCGTGACGATCAGCGTGTACTGCCTTGAGTGTCTTATCGAACTGAGGGCGTCGGGCGTGAGCGCCACTCACGCCGTGATCGACATAGAGGTCATCACGCCGAACGCCGGCGGCAAGCAGATCAACGATTTGCCGATCGGTGACCTGCGCCCGCGTCGACACCCTCGCGTACCCGATCAACTTGCCCACGCCACTCCTCAACATCGCATGCACCGTCAAAACTGTCTTGCAACCGATGCATCTGTCACAATTTCCCGCCCCTGCTTATGAGACAGGGTATCAAGACATAGGAGGAGTAGTAATGGCGGGAGATAAGCTGTGTCTTGTCCCACTGTCTTGCAACCCATGGGTTGCAAGACTTTTTGGGGTGCGAGGCGACATGGGCAGGACAGCTGGCAGGACTATTTACTGTACATATTTCGAGTGGTGGGGTTATCTAGTGGGACAGTAACCAGGAAAGACGATGGGAAAGGTTTGGTCGAGTGGCAATCGAATGGATTTTGCTTCCGGTACCGGAAGAGGATCATGCGGAGTTAAAGCAACTGGTTGCGCACCGACAGCTGCAGCGAGGCGAGGAGCCCTCCCCATCGATGGAGGAGCTAAGCGAGGAAAATTGGCCGTCGATATGGTGCAGCGCGCCGCCTTCGACAAGCATGAGGCCTGGCCCGTTCCTGCGCTGAAGCGTCTGTCCGAAGGGTCGACGCTTACAGCGCAACGGTGGGCCGCCGTCATGGACTTCTGTGCACGGAACCCGGAAGCGATCTTTTCGACCAAGGAGGTGTCAGCGAAGACGGGTATCCCGGTCAGTGCCTGGCGCGACGCATGCCGAAAAATCAGAGCTCACCTCAGGAAGCACTACCCAGAAGTGCCCAAGTGGGAACACGAACCCATCGCCGGGGCGCCCATGTGGCCGCTGGTGGCCATCCCAGGTCGTTATTTGAAGGTGTCCGATCAGCTGTACGTTGGCATCTCCGCAGAACAGGCAAAACTTTGGATCAGTATCCGCTGATCACTACCAACACGACAACAGCCCGCGACACCGAACCGCACTGCAGGACAAGGCATGGGGTGCCTCCCTCAGCCCCGATCTCGACGGGACTTGACGATTTCGAGCGCTCTTTCCCAGCTCGGCCGCGCTGGCTTGTGGTTGGCCCCGGGAGGCGCCAACGCGTACGCCTCTACGTGTTCAGGTTCGACATTCAAACGCCTAACATAATCACGTGCCTTGCCCCCGAAGGCGACGACTGTCGCGTTCGGGAGCATCGCCAGTTGAGCCCGAAGGTAGCGCTGAGCGCATCTGTGGTCCTTCTGGCCGCCGATCTCGTTATCGATTGAACACAGGCGGCCCTCGGTGAGCCACACGTGCCGAAGCTGCTCATCGAATGTGAGATCGGGGTACAGCTGATCCATGAACCAGCGGACATTGCGATGGAACAGATCCGTTCCCGCCGCGAAGGACTGATGAGCATGACGGATCCCATGCTCAAGCAGCGTATCCGGACCGTCCTGAGGGTCATAGACCTCCATGGGATGAGGATGCCCCGGTTCCGCGAAGACCATCACGACCTCTACGTCCTCGAGCGCACCCGTTGCGCCCAGGAAACCGCGCGGTATGTGTCCCGATTCCGGGGACCACCGTGCCTCCCGGCAGTTGCCGAAATTGCTGCAGGGAAGGTACGCCTGACGTAACAACGCTGATAGTTCGTCGTCCGGACGCATCTAAGAACCCCCATACCTGAAGACAGACAGTGTAGTCACAGCCCGGAATATCGGCACCAATGCCGGACGAAGGACTTACTCGGCACCATCGGGGCGCGCACCGCTGAACCAGCGAAGGCAAACTGAGCAGAATATCGAAGAGTCGGGGGCTTCGATGAGCCTGACCGGCCAGCCATGGTCGAATACGCGTTGCAGTTCGGAGTGATAAAGCTTGTCGTAGTCTTTCTTGCAAAAGTACTCGCCAGCCCACAGATAAATTTCGTGAATGGGATATTTCTGTTCCGTCAGGTGGCTCAGCCCTTCGATGATGCGTTCTATATGAGCGTCGCTGCCGTCATTCGTTTGCACAATGCTAAATTTCATCGTTCCGCCTGACTGAATTGATGAGCGCCTCAAAAGGACCGGATTCTGCCCGAAGGAAGTCTCCAAGGCAGCGCTTTCCACAATTCCGACAAGAACGTCGGGCTCTCCGCGAGAAACCGACCAGCCCGACGTTGCCTCCCTGTACCGACTGGCGGCAAACATGTTAAAGACCTCAAGTCCACTGAGTGGGAAATCGCGGTCGGTCAGCGCTACAGGAATCCTCCAGGAGCCGAACCGTGAACGAGCATTGAGATGAATCACAACTAGGCTAAGCCCACCAAGATCGAAAATGAGCGACGGTATTTCATCAATCTCGAAGTACGTTCCAGGTTTTCTTTTTTGCTCCGCCGATATCCATGCGGACATAACGGTGGAGTAAGCCGGTGCGTTGATACTGTAGTGATTAAGAGTTGTGCTGTTCCAGGCGTTCCGCCTGGCGGTGAGCAGGTGGATATCAGATCGGCGAATGAAGGCCACGGGCGTGTCCAACAAATGTAGATCCCGAGAGAGGGACACGGGCTTGATCAACATGCCTAGCCCCGTACGCAATCTCGTGCCGAGGCCGGTCCCGCTGAACCAGCCTCGGGCGGCACTCTGAGTCGGATCAAAGGGCGCTCAGCGTCATAGCGGCGACTGGCGTGCTCCACGGGCTGCAGCTCTCCTAGTTCGGCAAGCCGCTGGTGGGCCTGCTTACTGCTTCGAACAGTGCCGCGCTTAGGGGGCATTATCGATCCTTTTGTTCGTCGCGAATTCGGGTGTGATTCGACTTCCCCCTAGAAATCTCAAACTGGTATGCCAGATGGTCGAAGTTCAGCTGATGTTCAGCGGTGATAGTGAGTTTCCCGGCAGGTTCACCAAGCTTCAACACGGTGCGGTCGGGTAGCACGGTTAGTGCGTGGCCGTCGAATAGTGCGTGGCAGTTCGGGCATAAACACAGGATGTTTTCGAGGGTGTCAGGGCCGTTGTGTGGGATGCCGAGGGGTCGGATGTGAGCGCCTTCGGAGTATGGTCCTGCTGCTGTTATCAGGCGAGTTCGGCAGATTTGGCAGGTGTTGTCGTACAGCCGTTTGACGGATGCTGCGACCTCGTAGTTTCGCACGATGCGGTTGACACTTGAGGTGCGGCGTTGTGTTGGAAGGTCCTCGCCGCGGGTCAGGGCTGCGGTAACTTCTCCGGGGATAAGGCTCTCGCCAGCTAGGGCTCGGAGTTGGTAGATCAGAATTTTGTACCCGTCTCGTGTGCCCCAGCTCCAGCCGGAAACGGTAAACAGGCCTAAATATAGGTAGTCGGTGTCCGGTCTTTTGCCGGTGAGCACGGATTCTTTGACGAGAACTCGGACCGGGCGTCCGAGCTTGTAGTTCTCGACGAGTCCAAGGTTCCCTTTTTCCAGTTGTTGATCAGCGATGTGCCGGCCGGTGTTCGCGTCCCTGCCGCCGAACCCTGTGTAGGTGATCAGGTCACCTTGAACCCTGTCGTCTGAATACCCATCCGACAGGCAGATGGACTGGGTTCCTTGCGCTTGCCCGGCGATGCCAGCCTGGGTGGTTCGGTGGACGCCAGCATCGTAGGCTTCCCGACGGTCCTTGAAGACTGTCCCAGCCGGGCAGTCCGGAACCTCCCCATAGTAGATACCTGTCGTTGAGGGACTCGGCACCTCGATGAGTTCGTAGCCGAACCGCCTTAACGCCCGCCTCGTCTCGCCGCCTCCGGAAAATTCAGCCACCGCCAGCGGGCCCCGGTCTGGGTACTGGTATCCGTAGGCGACCGACAGCAACGGCTTCGAATCAATCCGCAGACCATCAACCTCCGCGAAGTACCTGGAGGACGGACGGTGCCCGTACTTCGCAAGGAACGCATCCCTTCCCATCGCGCGAAACTCTTCGGCAGCCTGAGCGACAGCCGACGTGAGGGTGAGCTCGGACAGTGACCTCATAAGTAGCCCCCAAACCTAAGTGATGAGTAATTGATTAGAAGGATAAAGGAATACAATCTAGGTCCCTACCGATCGTTCCAGGTCGTCGATGGGGCCGTGGAGCCCTATTTCTTGAATCATCAGGGATAACGCTGTAAATTCACTTTGCCCCGTCAGATCGGTTCCCTGAGCTGCTTCACATACGGTCTCGCGGGAAAAGTTCGCTCCGCGCATGTGTTTCAACCACGACTTGAAGTTCTCCTTCGAAAATCCATTTCTTCGGGCGTGTTCATACTCCTTCGATAAATCGTCCCATGTCGTGTTCTCCAGCTTGAAAGCTGCAGGAGAAAGGTAACAAAGAATATCCCTTTTCGACAACCCGAAGGGCTTGATCCTATGAATCAGATTGGTATCGATTGCGCGTTCTCCGAGTTCTTGAAGCCAAACAACTTCCCCACCGGAGCCTAATTTGCTGAGTTGCGCGAGCGTTGACCTTGCGGCCTTCCGCTGACCAACTGCATATTGTTGAGTTGCCTGCTCCCAGATTCTCAGAGCATCAGGGCCCCTAACATTGTCGAGTACGAACACGACCGAGGCCGCCGAGGCATCGAACAGTATCCTGGCATCGGCGATGGAGCGGGCGTGGGTTGCTCCGTTAATCGGTATGAGTCGTCCACCAGCGTCCTGGATCTCCTTACCCAGGGCCGCCTTAAGCACTATCTCGTCGTGCGCTCCTTCAACGAGCACAAAAACCCGCGTTAGTTGAAGGAGGTCACCAGGTGTAAGCCCCAGCTCTTCAGCCGAACCCGCGACCAAAGCACTTGACCCTAGGTCAACCGGACGAATCATTGTCGGGAAGCCACGCAACCGAGTTACGTGCTGAAGCCTCACTCCATGGCGCACATCTAAGAATGATGGGGCATGTGATGCAGCAAGGATCATCAGATTCGGCGATCGTCCGCATAATTTACTGAGCATGCGGGGCAACTCCTGCTCACGTGCACGATGCAACCCTCGTTCAGGCTCATCAATCAGGAATACCTGGGGCCGGGTCGTATCGAGACCTGATGTCGCCCATTGGAGAGCAGCAAGAGCCCAACGGAGTTCGGCTCCCGACAAGCGGCCAAGCCCCAGCTCTGCACCGCTAGATGATGCATACCACTCGGGAATCTCTCCTACAAACCATTCATGGGGCGACTTCAGCTCAAGTCTTAGCTCAAAGTAATGAGGTCCCGTAACCTCTAGAAACTCGTTGGCCTCGTTTTCAAGCTTCGACACAGCTGCCAGAAACTGAGGGTTCAGTTGAGTATTTTCGGCGTCCGCGATATCAATCAAGTCCCCAAACTCGTCCGCTAGAAAAACGAGTTGGTTATTTGTCGTATCGCGAATCGACTCGATGGTCCCGTTGTCGGAAATCACGTGCACCGGCAGGGCTGTTATATTGCCGATGGGCGAAACGGGCAAAGGGAAGTTGCTGGGCCACCCGGTAATGAAATCCCGTTCCAATCCTCCCGTTTCCGCCGAGATGGTCGTCCAAGGGGTTTCTCCGAACGCTGCGACAGGACTTGCCTCCCCCTGGAGAGCATCAAAGTTGAACTCTGTGCCCATCGCCCCGGAGAGGATGTCTGTGATCTGGTGCCGGTGTCGTTGGAGGCTATTGCTGAGAGCTTCCAGTTGATCACCTTCTAGCGCGATACTAAGGTATGAGCGCCAGGCGGGCCGACTTGGGGAACCAATCGGAACGAGGCAGAAGAAGATTGCTTTTTGCTGAGACAGTGGTGGGTCACTCCAGATCCACTCAGAATCCAGCTCCTTGCGTAGTAGGTGGTTCAGCATCCATTGCCAGCGTTCGAACCGTGTCGCGCCGACCGGAGCACTTGAGTCCTCTTTCTGGTTGAAGAACGACTGCTCAATCGATTCTTCGAACCTAGATACGTCGAATCCAGTGAAGGGCTCGGAGAGAGAGGTCAGCTGCACGTGGAGGCAAGACCGACTGGACGAAGGACCACCGGCGTGATTGGGCCCGATGCCTCTGAGAACAGCTTCAGCCTCCTGGAGAATGGTAGTTTTTCCGGTCCCGTTGAGTCCGTACAGGGCTGACAGACCCTCGTCAAAGTCGAGGTGAACAGCGTTGAGAGGGTTTGGTCCGAAAAGACTGATTCCAAGAAGACTAAAACCTTGTCCAGTCAGGGGCATACGAATCTCCGATTAGTGTGAGGCGTAGATGAATCTGCTTCGCCTCAGCTTAGGGTTTGTGAGCTCGTATACCAGTACGCGACGCTGCCACAGCACTATTTATTCCGCTTCGGCGAACGAGCGACGGCCCGGTCGTTCCGATGGTGGCGGTCCTATCAACTCAACGCGCCGTGGGGAATACTAGGCCTGGATCATCTGGTGTCTCCCTCATTGCTACGTCTTGCGGATGCCGTTAGAGAGTTGCCCTGCTCCGCCAACCAGTCCAGTAATTTCCTTCGAGCGGCGGTGCGACGTCCGCTTCGAGGGTGGTCATTCCGTGGCGTGAAGCTATCCTGAAGGCCCGTGCGCAGCGTCGCGCCGGGTTGCAGGAGACAGGTGCCGTACATGCCGCAGGTTCCCACGCCCAGCAACACCCAGAACGAGCAGAACCCTCCGCCCTCCCAGCTCGATCGCATCACGGAACTCGCCGGTGACCTCGCCGGACAGTTCGAACTGGTGCCGCTCCTCGAACGCGTCCTCGGGCACGCCGCCGCCCTCCTCGGGTGCGAGAGCGGCTCCATCTCGATCGTCCACGAAACCGAGGGCTACTACCGCAAGGAAGTGGACCAGGGCGTCGGCTGCCGCGAGGGCCAGACCTTCCCGCTGACCGAAGGCCTGACCGGGCAGATAGTCAAGACCCGCGGCACGGTCATTCTCAACCGCTACGCGTCCGTACCCTCGGGCCACATCGACCCGGCGGACCCACGGTGGGGGAGCGCCGTCATCGGCGTCCCCATCACATGGGCCGGCACTATCATCGGCACCTTTGCCATCTTCAGTGACGGTCCCGGCCGGGTCTTCAGCCCCGGCGACGCATCCCTCATGGAACTCTTCGCGAACCACGCCGCCATTGCCATCATGAACTCCCGGCTCCATCAGGCCGCCGCTGCAAAGGAACGGGAAGCTGCCGTCGCGAGCGAACGTGAGCGCGCCGTACAGGAGGTTCACGAGACCATCGGCCGGTCCCTCGGCGTACTCCTGCTGCACCTTGACCGCGCAGATAAGGCGACACCGGGGGGATCGCCCTCCACCCAGCACATCGACTCCGCCCGGGTGCTCGCCCACGAGGCGCTCTTCGAAACCCGCCGCACCGTGCTGGGACTTGGGCCCTCCAGCCTGGCCAACCGCACGCTCGAGGAAGCGGTCCGCCAGGAACTCGACCGGGTGAGCTCGAACGATCCGATGGACGTGACGCTCCTCGTGACCGGCAATCCCCACGAGCTGGTGCCTGTCGTCGCCCATCAGCTCTTCATGATCATCCAGGAGGCCGTGGCCAACGCGGTGGCACATGCCTGCGCCACGGCGTGCCGGGTGGGTATCTTCTACGGCACCACCGGCATCACGGCCGTCGTCGAGGACAACGGCCGCGGGTTCGAGGGCCAGGAGAGCACGGACCTGAAGGGCAGCAGGCTCGGCCTGCACGGCATGGCCGCCCGGGCCCACTACCTCCGGGGCGAACTTCATGTGGAGTCGACGCTGGGCTGGGGGACGAGCATCCGGGCACAGGTGCCGTACTCCTCGAACGGCGACACTTTCCGCGAACGGTGGAAGGTCCTCGTCGCCTGCACCCAACCGCTTCTCCGCGCAGGGCTCGTCCGGCTGCTCGAGACGTCCGAGCCGTCTGTGCAGGTCCTCGGCGAGTTCGGGACGCTCGAGGACCTCACCGAGTCGGTGTCCCTCCTGCAGCCGGACATGATCGTCCTCGACGAGCACCTGCTGTCCCGGTATGCCGAAGCCCGGGTGGCGGATACGGACACCGTCGAGCGGCCGGTGGTCGCCGTCGTCGACCATTTCGCGGACGAACTCCTGGCAGCCGCCGCGTCGTCTGGAGTGCGGGGCTTCCTCTCACCCTCTTCCGCGCCGGCCGAGGTGGCGCGCGTCGTCGTCGCCGCCGCCCGCGGCGACGCCCTGCTGGACGGGGCGATGTTCACGCGGCTCACGGAGAGTCGCGCGGCGGATACAGGTGAGGCGATATCACTGACGGCCCGCGAACTCGAGGTGCGGAACCTCCTGGCCGAGGGGCTGGCGGACAAACAGATCGCCACGCGGCTCGCCATCTCGGTGAAGACCGTCGAGAAGCACGTGAGTGCCATGCTGCGGAAGACCGGGGCACGTAACCGCACCATGCTGGTGGGTCTGCAGCACCAGGGTCAGGCAATCGCGAACTCCAGATAGGCGGCGGCGCCCGTCCTCAGCCTATGTACGGAAGCACCACCCCAGTGGGTTGTTGCCCTCGTGGACGGGAACGACAGAGAGCAAGTACCTAACACAACGAGCTCCTCTGCGTTGGTAGGTCAGAAACTGTCTTAGAACCGACTGCTCTGTCATGATTCCGCGCCCAAGGGCGATCCCTGGCTAGCCCAGATACTACTCCCACAAGTTCGAGCAGGACGGGTGAAGTACCCGCATGAGGCGAAAACTCGCGGATTTTATGGTGCTGAATCATATGAATCCAGAACGCATCTACAGCCAATCTGACGTACAGACCCCGACCACGAGCACTTCTTAGACGAAATATGGCGAGACAAGTTCCCAAGACATGAAGAGGCCTGAAATCTCGGGAGAGTATTTGGCATGGGCTGGGCCGTTGCAAGTGCCTTGTAATGCTTTAGATCTTTCGAACAGTGAGCGGGAGGCTTGTTTGGGGGAAATCCGCGTTCAGCGAGGCGACGGAGTCCAATAACTCCCGTCGAAGACGAGCCCAACGGTTCTTGAAGTTTGTGGCCAAATTCGACTCCTGGCGAAAGGGTCCGCACGCCCAACAAGCGGAGCATAGAGGGCTTGTGCCGTGCATCGTGTTCGCAGGAGGAACACCCGATGACAACTAATGACCGGACATGTCGGCGCCGAGTGCAGGCAGTTCCAGTCTTGGCACGGGCCCCACATGCCGTACTCAATCGGTGGATAATGATGATGACAGCCCTTCGTCCACTCGCTCAACCTTGATTCCATCCGCCCAGGTGCGGGCCGGGCGCCACACCTTCCATAGATCGCCGTTGTAGGTCCTTGCATACCAAGCAGCGAGCCCATGCTCCTTAAGCTGAAAATCGAGCTTGATAGTGCGGGGATCAACGGACTTCCTTTGTTCAAGTGCTTCTAGGAAATCACGAGGCATCGCCCTCCGCACCGTCAAGCCGCGTGCATTACGGACGTACCAGCGCCCCGGTGTTGTCGGATCGGAGGTCTCTACGAACCATCCATGGTTACCGGGGAGAGAGGGCTCGGGCTGCTTCCTTCGCCAGATTGCAGAGTCGGCTGTGATTGGCACCCCGTCCTTGCGTAACCTCTGAATGACCTCGTCGCTGTAGTCCGGCTGGTCGGCGTCCTTTTCTGGCTCGGCCTCATCGGGCGCCTCATATTCCTGAGCGGACTCTTGCTCAGCCATCCCAAGCAGCAGCTCGCGCATCTGTAGCACCGCCTCGTTTACGCTTGAGACGGTTGCTTGTAGGGCACCTGATTCCTCCGCTTGTCGGCTAGCGATGAGGAAGGTCAACCAAATTGCGATTACTGCGGTGACAGCACCGAGGGCAACAGCAACGGCGTTCGGGGCAAGGAAGGCTGCCACTGCAGTCGCGGCGCCTGCCACAAGACCGAGGCAGAGCAATATGAGAGGGCTTAGCAGACGCTTTCTTGGCGATGGAGTTGTCACAGCACTAAGGCTAGTGGCACGCGATGCTGCAACCTATGGCTTGTCTGGGCGTGTTCTTAAGTCGCGAGACCGAGGCATCGCGCATCCCGTAAACAGATGCTTAGCACGGGCACGAGGTGATTGGTTCTGTTCAGCCTAAGCTCCTCAGGCCATACTCATTGTCATGTCGGCTTTCGACCAGCTCGAGCGCGACCATCTTCCACCCGCAGTAAGTCAGGCAACTCAGTCCTACGCACGGTTGTTTCGATGCAAGGAGTGGTCTTACCTATCCGCGCAGCTATAGGTCAATCAACGTGATCGCAGACCTCGGCAGGTGGTAGATGGTCCCGTCAGTCCAGTCCTGCAACGATCGATCCAAGAGCCCTGGGCAGTTGGTGTCAACGTAAGTGTCAAGTTCGCTGATGAGTGAATCGGGTGAATCAAATCTCTTGCCTAGGAAGCGTCCACCATCCTCGTGTTCGACGCGATTGACTAGGAGGCGCGGACAATAATAGCCGTCCTCCCGGCGCTCAACCCCCCATGTGAAGACGTCGCCGCAAGTTTCGTTCACGTACTTCTGGACAGCCTGTTCCCCGCTGAACTGCTTCACCGAGTGGCTGGGCCCGAGGAACTGCTTGATGCGGGCCACGGTTTTGGGACTGTAGTCCACGACAGTTACGGGAAGTCCTGCGCGAAGTGCGGTTGCAACGAAGTGGCGGGCGCTTAGGTCGCTAGGGGGAAGGAGTATCCAATGATCGTAAGACTCGTTGCTGATTGGAGGCGATCGAACGCAGTCTTCCACTGTGCTTTTAGAGCGTGGTTTGAGTAAAACGCACCCTTGGTGCCCGTCGGCGGGATGATGAGTTGCTTCAAATCGGCGTAGCGGGCAGCCTGCTGCCCACGAGCTACTTCTGAAGGGCTAGTGTTGGTGCTCCATCTGCCGTCATTTCGCATGATGGTTACAGGATCTGATGGGGACGAATCGAGACCTGGAAAACCCCAGTTGGTCGAACCGTGGAGCTTGAACAGCTCAGGTATGAGCTCTGTGTACATCGCAGCGCCCGTGGACAAGCCATGACTAATAGGACTCCGCCTGTTCAGGGGTATCTCATAGATCTCCCCCCAGTTGTCGAGCCTGCGTTGTGCAGATGCTGCTCGCTCAATAAGGGTGTCGTAGTTGAACGTGACGAGAGTTGCCTCTGTGTCGAACCAGGTCGCCACGAGCCGTTCGAGCCACACGGGTAACGGGTCTTCAAGGGCCAGCCTTTCGGTTCGCTCGATGGCACGCAACGGCAGCACTAGCGTCACTGAAAGTGGCCTTGTTTCTCAGATTCTTTTGAAGCGATAACCACGGTTGATCGACGGAGAGGTACGACATCCATCGCTCAAGGTCATCACCGAACGGACGGAGTATGTCGTCTGCAACCTCCAGTTGCTGCAGCACCTCTTTGCGCAAATCTGCCAGAGTTGGCATCCTCTCGCTAATAGCACGAGAGAAACCGGCACCCAGAAGGAAATATTCTTCGCCGCTCACAAATCCTCGGATCCTCGGGCAGCTGATTCACTGAAGTTCTGCCGTGTGCGACGCTTCGCTGCTGCATCGCTGTCGAGTCCCAGCTTCTTCAAGTCGTCCTCGCTCCATCTGTCCCCAGCTGCTCCAGCGTATGCCTTCTTGTCCTCACGCTCGGCTTCCGCGAGCTGGCTCGTCTACGCGCTTGCTTGCAAGCACCGGATCGGTGACGGATGCGATGCGGGAGTTGAGGAATTTGCATGCCTGGTTTTCGATGGTTTCGAGGTTGATGGTAGCCATGCTCATCACCCTAATGTCGGCACGGATGTGCGTCACTAAGCGCAGCTTCCATCAGCCGGCAGGCTAGCCGTTGAGGTACCCGTTGGCAGGACCATTGAACCCATCCTCGATGTTATCTGGGTCGTATCGGGCTGTGTTTCGTCCCAGCGTGAAGTAGGGCGGTCCGATGTTTGCTCGGCGCCATTGAGCATGCTCTCGGTTTGTGACGCTGTACAGCGCGGGCACGTCCTTCGGTGCCATCATTGTGCCCACCCTGAGGCCCTCTTTCATCTTTGCCCTGCGTTCCTTTCGGCAACGCCGTCAACACTTGGACGCGAGGTGAATTGGCACGGTGAAGAGGTCGGTCCGTGGAATACCGCAAGCGGAGCGAGAATATGCCGCGCAAGCCGGCCTTGAGAGCCTTGCCAAGAGAACGGCGGACAGTACAGTCACCAGCCGAAACGGAACTGCGCAGCCAATCGGTCAATCCAGAGGCGAAGCGTCGTACCGCTTGCGTGAGCATCCCACCCGGCACAGGTAGCCGTGCGAGACGCAGACAAGTTTTTCAGCGGGGCAAGCTCAGAGGATAGTCACGAAGACCGAGCGGCGGTGGCGTTGAGGATGAACCGGGCCGTCTCCTGCGGCTGGTCCCAGTGCGGGAAGTGCCCGCAGTCCTCGAAGACGTGCAGGGTGGCGTCCGGATAGAGGGACATGGCAACGGCGGCCTCGCTGAGCGGGGTGACCCTGTCCGCCCGGCCCCAGCCGAACGCCAGAGTGCCCTTGATCGTCCCCTGGGGCGCTCCTGCCTGGCGCGGTCCGTGCGCGAGCGACTTGCGCGCCTCGTCAAGACTGGGCGAGGTGGCGAATCCGCGAAGCTCGGTCAGGACGAGGTCCGGGTCGAGCTTCCAGGGGGCCGCGGAGAACTGGGCGAGCAACGCCGTCCGGCCCGCAGCCTGCTGGACGAGTGACGGCAGGACGGACTGGAGGCGCCGTACCAGCGCAATGGACGCGGTGATGCTGCCGTTGAAGATGCGCACCTGGGTGTCGCTCCAGAATCCTCCCGGATCGAGGGCGACGACGTTGCCGGCGTGCCCCCGCCGCGCCAGCTCGACCACGATCCGCCCACCCATCGAGCTTCCGACGACATCCACATCGCGCAGGTTCTCCTGCTCGAGGAACTGCTCGACGGCGTCCGTGAGGGTTGCGATGGTCACCTCGCCCGCGAGCGGCTCGCTGCCGCCGAATCCGGGGAGGTCGATGGCGATGACTTCACGCTGTTCCCGCAGCAGGGGGAGGACGGGGTCCCAGGTGCGGACGCTCGAGCCGAGCCCATGCACGAGGACAAGTGGCCTTCCGGTGCCGGTTCGTTCGGTATTCAACATGTGCGGAGCCTTTCGTAGCCGGCGCGGGAGCCCAGTCTATGCAGGCACGGAGCGCTGCAGCCGATCCCGCGGTGGCTATGGCGCAGGAGAACCGCTCTGTGAGAATGAGCCCATGAGTCAGACACGCACCCTTCATCATCGGGAGTCCATCACCATTCAGGCGTCGGCGGACAGCCTCTACTACCTCGTCTCCGAAATCACCCGAACCGGCGAGTGGAGTCCGGTCTGCACGCGGTGCTGGTGGGACGACGACGCCGTTGCAGGCCAGGTGGGTTCCTGGTTCACCGGGCACAACGAACTCCCGCACCGCACCTGGGAGACCCGGTCACAGGTTGTGGCTGCCGAGCGCGGCCGCGAGTTCGCTTGGGCGGTCGGCGGCGACAGAGTCCGCTGGGGCTACACGCTGACTCCGGCCGGCACCGGGACCACTCTCACCGAATCCTGGGATTTCCTGCCGGGCGGCATCGCCATGTTCAAGGAGAAGTTCGGCGACGATGCGCCCGCCCAGATCGCCGACCGCACCCGGCAGGCGCTCGACGGCATTCCGCAGACACTCGCCGCGATCAAGCGGATCGCCGAGTCCAGCCGCGAGGGTGATCGGCCCTAAGACCGTGACCCTGCAGTACCAGAATCACGCGACCGCGAACTCCAGATAGGCTGCGGCGCCGGCGGAGGCGACTTCCTGGTCCTGCTCGATGGTGCCGGTGGAGACGCCGATCGCACCGATGATACTGCCGTTCCGCACCAGCGGGATTCCGCCGGGGAACACCACGAGGCGTCCGCCATGGGCGTCGCTCAGCCCGTGGATAGGGCCGTGGGGACGAGTGAGTTCCTGCAGGTCGCCGGTCTCGCACTGGAAGGCGATGGCCGTGTAGGCCTTGTTGATCGCGATGGTGATGCTGCCGATGTTCGCGCCATCCATGCGCACGTGCGCCTTCAGGTTCCCGCCGGCGTCGACCACGGCGATGTCCATGGGCTGGCCGATCTCCGTGGCCTTCGCTGCCGCGGCGTCGATGACGATGCGGGCTTCTTCCGACGTGATGGTTTCGAGTACTGATCCGGGTGTCATGGTGTCCTTCGTCGTTGAAGTGGGAGGCCGTGCGGCCGCGGCCCACTCAACCATCCGCATCCGCTGCTGGCGAGGTGGTGATTACCCGGGGTGGTGATTCCCCCCAGGCCGGGGGCGGGAGAACCCCCATACCCAACGCAGGGGAGCACACCTAGCGTGAAGGGCAGCCTGACCAGGAGGAATCATTGTGGCCGTAGTACCCCTGAAGGACATCGTGGACCCGGCATTCGCGGCACGCTACGGCGTGCCCGCCATCAACATCTTCAACGACCTCACCATGGAGGGCGTGCTCGCCGGCGCCGTGGAGGCCAACTCCCCGGTGATCCTGCAGACCTCGGTGAAGACCGTGCGCAGCATCGGCTCCCGCGTGCTCTTCGACATGTGGCAGTCGATGACACGCGGCATCGAGGTGCCCGTCACCCTGCACCTGGACCACTGCCCGGACCGCGACGTCGTCACCGAATGCCTCAAGGCCGGCTGGAACTCGGTGCTCTTCGACGCCTCCAACCTCCCGGTCGAGGAGAACCAGCGCCAGACCGTCGAGGTCGTCGCGGAGGCCCGCAGTTACGGCGCCCAGGTGGAGGGAGAGATCGAGGCCATCACCGGCGTCGAGGACGACCACGGGTCCGACGAGGTCTCCAAGCAGCAGAGCCTCGAGGTGGCGCTCGCGTTCATCGACGCCACCGGGATCGACGTCTTCGCCCCGTCTATCGGCAACGCCCACGGCAGCTACAAGGCAGCACCCGTGCTCGACGTCGACCGCGTCACCCAGCTCGTCGAGGCCCGCAACGTGCCCATCGCCCTGCACGGCGGTAGCGGGCTGAGCGCCGACCAGTTCGCCGACCTCATCGCCCGTGGCTGCGCGAAGGTCAACATCTCGACGGCGCTCAAGGAGACGTACATGCAGTCCAGCCTGGCGTTCCTCAAGCAGGCCGAGCAGAACAACAAGTGGGATCCGCCGTCGCTGTTCAAGCACACGCGGGCCGACGTCGTCGCCCTCACCACGGATCTCTGCACGCAGTTCGGCAGCGCCGGCAAGGGCGGCCGCTGAGCATGCCCGCCCTCATCTTCGACTGCGACGGCGTGCTCGCCGACACCGAACAGTACGGCCACCTGCCCGCGTTCAACCAGACCTTCTCCGAGTTCGGCGTCCCCGTGCAGTGGAGCGTGGACGAGTACGCCGAGAAGGTGAGGATCGGCGGCGGCAAGGAGCGCATGCGCAGCATCCTCACGCCGTCGGTCGCCTCGTCGCTCGGCCTGCACGACGACGCCGCCACCGACGCCGCGATCCTCGCCTGGCACAAGCGGAAGACCGAGATCTACAAGGGGCTCGTCGAGAGCGGCGTCATGCCCGCCCGGCCAGGCATCGCCCGCATCGTGCAGGAAGCGCACGACGCCGGGTGGACACTCGCCGTCGCCTCCACCTCCGCGGAACCCGCGGTGCGCGCCGTCCTGACGCACGCAGTCGGAGAGGAGTTGGCCGTGCACTTCGCGGTGTTCGCCGGCGATGTGGTGCCCGCGAAGAAGCCTGCGCCGGACATCTACCTGCTCGCTCTGCGGGAGCTCGGTGTTTCACCGCGGGAGGCGATCGTCGTCGAGGACAGCGGGAACGGGTTGCGCGCCGCCGTCGCCGCCGGCCTCACCACCGTGGTGACCGTCAGCGGGTTCACCCGCGAGGAGGACTTCACGGGCGCGGCGCTCGTCGTCAGCTCGCTCGGCGACCCGGACGGTGAGCCCGTCGAGGTCCTCGCCGATCCACACGGCGTCGGCGGCAGCGGCGCCGTCACCCTCGCCACGCTCCAAGCCCTCCTCGACGCTTCGTCGACAGCGCCCTCGACTTCCCCTGCACCGTCCACCGGAACGGAGACACCATGAGCACCACCAAGATCGACGACGTCGAATACGTCGTCCGCTCCCTGGCGCAGACCGCCGTCGAGAAGGAGAAGGAGTTCGGCGACCTCGACGCCGTGGTGGGCGACGGCGATCTCGGCTACTCCCTCGCCCGCGGGTTTGAGAAGGTCCTGGCCGACTGGGACACCCTCAAGCGCGACGACGCTGCCACCTTCCTGCAGCAGATAGCCCTCGCCATCTCCAGCAGGATCGGCGGGACCTCCGGGCCGCTGTGGGGGACGGCGTTCCTGCGGGCGTCCGCCGCCGCGAAGACCGTCGACGCGATCGACGGGGCCGCCGTCGTCGCCATGCTCCGCGGTGCCACCGACGGCATCAAGGCGCGCGGCAACTCGGACCTCGGCGACAAGACCCTGCTCGACGCCCTCATCCCAGCCACCGACGAGCTCGAACGCCAGCTCGCCGCGGGGGCCTCGCCGGAGGAGTGCCGCGCTGCCTTCGCGGCGAAGGTGCGCGAGTGCGCTGATGCGACGTCGACCATGGAGGCCAAGCGCGGCCGCGCCAGCTACAGCGGCACCCGCAGCATCGGTTCGCCCGACGCCGGGGCGGTAGCCGTGGCCGTGATCGTCGAGCGCATCGTGGCCGACTGGCCCTGACTCTTCCTTCCCACCCGTCCAACCCTCACAACGATGTGGAGCCTCCATGAAGAAGTTCGTCAATGATCCGCAGCAGTTCGTCCCCGAGATGCTCGAGGGCCTGGCGCTCGCCAACCCGGACACCCTGAAGTACGTGCCCGAGTACAACCTGATCATGCGCGCTGACGGCCCGGACCAGAGCAAGGTGTCGATCGTGCAGGGCTCCGGCTCCGGCCACGAGCCGGCGCACGTGATGATCGTGGGCAAGGGCATGCTCGACGCCGCGTGCCCGGGTGACGTGTTCGCGGCCCCGCCGTTCGACTACGTGTACGAGACAACCAAGATGATGGCATCGCCCAAGGGCGTGCTGCTGCTGGTGAACAACTACACGGGCGACAAGATGGTCTTCGAGATGGCGCAGGAGATGTCCTCGGCGGACGGCATCGAGGTGAAGACGCTGTTCATCAACGACGACGTCTCCGTGGAGGACTCCACCTACACGATCGGGCGCCGCGGGGTGGCGGGCAACTTCTTCGTCATCAAGGCCGTCGCGGCCGCCGCCGAGCGGGGCGCGGACCTGGGCGAGGTCATCCGGATCGGGGAGAAGGTGAACTCGGTGACACGGACCATGGGCGTCGCGCTCACCGCGTGCACGCCGCCGGCGAAGGGGAGCCCGCTGTTCGAGCTGGGCGACGACGAGATCGAGATGGGCGTCGGCATCCACGGTGAGCCGGGCCGCCGTCGGGCGAAGATGATGCCAGCCAACGAGATCGTCGAGGAGATGCTCGTCCCCATCGTGAAGGACCTGCCCTTCACGGAGGGCGACCGCGTGGCGCTCATGATCAACGGCCTCGGCGGCACCCCGATCAGCGAGCTGTACCTGCTGTACGGGCAGGCGCACAAGCGCCTCGCGGAGCAGGGGATCAGCGTGGGCCGCAGCTATGTGGGGGAGTACTGCACGTCCCTGGACATGGCGGGTGCGTCCATCACGCTGGTGAAGCTCGACGACGAGATCGAGGGTCTGCTCATGGACCCGGCGGAGATCCCCATCCGCGTCTTCTAGATCCACGGCGTTCTCGAGTCACCCCGCACGACGGCGGGCCGCTCACCTTTCGGTGGGCGGCCGCCGTTCTGCGTCGTCCATGATGTTGCTGTCCGCTACGGTCAGTGAGAACAGATAGCCTGAGCGCGCATCGACTTCACTTTTTAGGGGACATTCCTTGGATCTACTGGGTGGCGCGAGCCTCGACCTGTTTCACCTCCTCACCTGGATCGTGCCCGCCGTCGTCGCGCTGGTGGCCGGCGTCCTGCTCCGACGCAGTCTTCACTGGATCGCCCTCGGTGCCGTTCTCCTCTTCGCAGCACTGAACGCCGCTGCCGGGATCTACGTCCTGAACCACTTCGATGATGCGCGGTGGTCCCCCGAGGGAAGGGCGGCGCTGAGTGCTCCGTCGCTCTCCGGGACGCCGCTGGTGGGGGAGTACCTGGAACCCCTCGACTCCGCACTGGAAGGAGTCGTGGGCGGCGTGAACGACTTCCGGGCATTCCAGCAGGCCCTCCCCGTGACGCTGGATTTCCTCGCTACGTCCGGGTGGGCCCTGCTGGTGGCGGTGCCGGTGGCCGTTCTCGCCGCGTGTGTGGCCTTCGCACGAGCCCGACGCCGGAAGGCGGAGTTCACGACGTACCGCGCCACTGTCGATGCGCTCAGGGACGAGCTCGAGCAGGTCAAGCGGCAGATCGCAGCCGGGTACCCCACGTCGGCGCCGTCTGCAGCACCGTCCGGGGCACATGCAGTCGCCGGCGTGGGGCCGCGGCCGACACCCGGAGGCTGAGCCGGGGTCGCTCCCTTCGTCTGCTGCAGGCGTTCTAGGTCTCCTCGCGGCGGGTCACCGTGCCCGCCGTATCACCGCCGTCGATGACGAACTCGGCTCCGGTGACGAACGACGACTCGTCGGACGCCAGATAAAGGACGAGGTTCGCGACTTCCCCTGGATGGCCTTCGCGCCCGAGTGCCACGTGGCTCATGTCCGACTGGATGTCGGCCGTCATGGGGGTGGAGATGACCCCGGGATGGACCGAGTTGACCCTGATGCGCTGAGGTCCCAGGTCCAGGGCAGCGCTCTTGGTGAGTCCACGCACGCCGAACTTCGATGCCGTGTATCCCGGGATCTGTTCGTAGCCGCGCATGCCGGCGATCGAGGAGATGTTGATGATCGACCCGCCTCTGGACTGTGTGAGTGCCGGAAGTGCGGCTTTGATCCCGTTGAACGTGCCGGTCAGGTTCACGGCGATGACAGCGTTCCACTGTTCCAGGGTGTACTCCCCGATGGGGGCGAAGTTTACGATGCCGGCATTGTTCACCAGGATGTCCAGACCGCCGAATTCCTCGACGGCGGTGGCGACGGCAGCCTGCCAGTCCTGCGGATCGGTCACATCGAGGTGGACGTAGACAGAGCCAGAGCCGATTCGCTCCGCGGTTTCCTGTCCGTCCTCGTCCAGGATGTCAGCGATGACGACCCTCGCCCCTTCGCCATGCAGCCGCAAGGCGACAGCAGCGCCGATGCCGCGTGCACCCCCGGTGACGAGGGCTACCTTGTCGATGACTCGTTCCATGTGATGCTCCTTCGGTGTTGTCGGCTCCGCTGGTGGAGTTCCAAGCCCCGGAGCCCTGGGCCTGGAACGGTCTTCAGGCCGGCTTGGAAGCCGGTGGGTTCGGCGTCGAGCTCAGATTCGCGGTCGGCAGATCGAGCAGCCTGACCACTTCGTCGTCCTCGGTGGATGAGAAGTCCTGGTAGTAGTAGCCCACAGCCCGGAACTTCGACGGTGACACCAGGCTCACGAGCTCGTCCGCTTCCTTGAACGAGGCCACGGTCCGGGCCGGCGCGACAGGCACTGCCAGGATCACCCGTGCCGCGCCGAGCTGCCTGGCCGCCTGGCACGCCACCCGCGCAGTGGAGCCGGTGGCAACACCGTCGTCCACCACGACGGCGATGCGCCCCTGAAGGTCCACCCGGCTCCTTCCCCGCCGGTAGCGGGTGCGCCGAGCCTCCAGGAGCCGGCGCTCCTTCGTCTCCACCGTTTGCAGATCCTCATCAGTGACCTTGGTCAGCGAGAGGACGTACGTGTCGAGAACCCGGGTGCCGCCCTCCCCGATGGCGCCCATGGCGAGTTCCGGCTGGAACGGCACCCCCAGCTTCCGCACCATGATCACGTCCAGGGGCGCGCCGAGGGCTTTCGCCACCTCGAAGGCCACCGGAACACCTCCACGGGGCAGACCCAGCACCACCACGTCCTGACCCCGCAACCCTGCGAGCCTCTGTCCCAACTGCCGGCCGGCGTCGGTCCTGTCCCGGAAGGTCGTGGACTGTTTCCTCTGCACGCTCTTCTCCTCGGGTGACGACCGCACCATCGCGCCTGCGTGGGATTCGATCCTCAGCCCCGTTCATGGCCGGTGGTCAGAGGCTTTCGTCCCCCGTGTGGGCGCGGAGCGGGCTGCCGATGGTGAAGGCTGGTTCAGAGAGTGTCGGGAATGGGGCGTCCCGGGAAGAGTGTGGCGTACTGCTTCCGATACAGCCTGCGCCCGATGAGGCGGTAGGCGAGGCGGACTGGAAGGGGGATTTCCTTGAACAGTTCCTCCCGGTCGCCGGGGGGATTGGTGGCGAGCACCATGCCGAGATAACCGACCAGGAACTTCTTGTCGAATGTGTCGAGACCGTGCTGCCCGACCGCGTCTATTTCCTTCTCGGTCATCACCCGGTCCACGACGGGCATCACTTCCGTGACCTCCCGGCGCAGGTGCACCTGAAGGACTGACGAGAGGTCCCTGTACCGTTCGGCGAGGTTCATTCCCGTGCTGGCGTCCGCCGTCTCCATCCAGCGCAGGCGGACGGGCTCTATGCTTTCGAGCCGCTGCGTGACCTGTCGATGGTGCTCGAGCATCTGCTCCACATGCAGTGCGCACACGGGTGCCCTTTCCGCCAATTGCGGATACATGAGGAGATCCTCGCCTTCATGATGGACGTGGAGCACGTTGTCGAAGTTCCCCAGCACCTCCCCGACGTAGGCGGCGCGGGCCGTGTCGCCCGGCTCGACGGACTGCACCAGGCCGGGCGCCTCGTCGTACGCCCAGAGGAAGAAACGGTGAATGCGTCGCATGCCTGCGGTCCCGGTGCAGAGGACGGGCCCTACGGGTACCGGCGGCGCTGTCTCGCCGGGTTTCACGGTGAAGAAGTCGGTCATGGGATCGCCCCCGATGGTATCGATCGAGACCAGAGCCCGCCCCCGCCAGGGAAAATCATAAGCACCGCCCTCACGCCACACAATGGTCCGGCCGATGTGTGATTTTGAATGGCCGCCCTCAGTGCAACTGAAGGTGGGAGAGGATGTAGCCATGGACAACGATGTATTGCAACCTTCCATGATTGCGCGGCTCTTGGAGGAAATTTCGTGGGAGAAGGCTGTCAAGTACCGTGCGGGTGGCCGTGGCATGGAGAACGTGCTCACTGCGGAAGTGATGATGGGGCTGGACCTCCTGCCACGGGACCACTTCTTCGCGCAGGTGGTCCGATCATGCTCGGGAGCGGTTGAGGCGCGGGCCCGGTTGATCGAGCACGTCGAACTGGCCGAGATGTCGCTGCTTCCCGGGGACATGTCCATCAACCCTGATGGAGTTGCGAGCAAGAACTTCATCGTGCAGCCTGACGCGATCATCCAGTCGCCGGACGTTTTCACTTTCGTCGAGGCAAAGCGCATCAAGTCCAGCTCCTTCCAGCCCGAACAACTCGCGCGGGAGTACGTAGCAGTGATGAGCAACGCGGGTGAACGGATGCCAATACTGTTCCTGCTTGGAGTCGAGCCGCCCGTATCCGTGCAGAGGCATGGCAAGATGCCACTGCATGACGCGATACGACTACACCTTCCCGCAGTTCTGGAGCGAGCGGGCGGCATCGGCGTTTCGGAGGAGGAGCTGATGGCAAGGCTCGACGACGTCGTGTGCTGGATCTCGTGGGACACCTTGGCTACCTCCCTAAGCACGCAGACAAGGTCATTCTCCTGCGGCGACGCCAGTACCGAGGCTGCTGTCCTGCGGCTGGGGAATCAGCTGACGAGCGCGATCGCTTGGCACTCCTAGCCAGGGTCCGACTCCTCCGGCGCGACTCGATTGGACGATCACCGGTGATTGTTCACGAGGAATGTCTCGACCCAGGATTAGGGTGAGAGACAACCATTCAACGCAGGGGGATTTGTGGATTTTGCAGAACGATTGACAGCGCTCGCCGCGAAGGTGCGGCAGCAAAGGTCTCAGATAGAAACCGAAGAAGCGACGAAGAACGCCTTCATCATGCCGTTCATCTCGACCATTCTCGGATACGACGTCTTCAACCCACTCGAGGTCGTCCCCGAGTTCACCGCAGACGTCGGAGTGAAGAAGGGGGAGAAGATTGATTACGCGATCATGCACGGCGGCACCGTTCAAATACTTATCGAGTGTAAGAAGTCGAAGGAACCGCTGAAGATCGAGCACGCCTCCCAGCTGTACCGGTACTTCGCCGTCACCAACGCTCGGATTGCCATCCTCACCAACGGGGAGGTATACGAGTTCTTCACGGATCTGGACGCACCGAACCGGATGGACGCGAAGCCCTTCCTGGTACTGGACCTCAACGACATCGACGAGACCCTGATACCTGAGCTGATGAAGCTGACGAAGGAGATCTTCGATCTCGATTCGATCATCAACGCGGCGGGTGAACTGAAGTACATCGGCCAAATCAAACGAACGCTCGCGGCTCAGTTCAAAGAGCCGGATGCGGAGTGGATCAAGTCATTGACCATGCGTGTGTACGACGGGGGTGCCTACACACAGAAGGTGCGTGACCAGTTCACCACGCTCGTAACGAAAGCTACCAAGCAGTTCCTGAACGAGCAGGTGAACGAACGTCTCAAGACAGCCCTTGGTGCTCCCAACTTCCCAATGGCCAGCGATTCCGTGATTGCCGCGACCGTGACCAGCGAGCAAGTGGTAGAGGACGACCTGAACGAGACAGGTGTAGAAACCACGCTCGAGGAGCTCGAGGGGTACCAAATTGTGCGAGCCATCGTCTGCAATGAAGTGAAACCAGCTCGCGTGGTCCAGCGTGATGCAAAGTCCTACTTCGCGGTGTTGCTCGATGACAACAACCGAAAGCCGATCGCCAGGTTGCACTTCAACCGCGTTCAGAAGTACCTAGGCGTTTTCGACGAGCAGAAGATCGAGCAACGCATCCCGATCACTTCGCTCGACGAGATCTACGAGCACGCGGATGCGCTCCGCTCAAGCGTCAGGGCGTATCTGACAGTGGGCTGATCGCTCGCTGCTCCTCTAGGGTGCTGAGTCCCTCGGAATTCTCGTCCCTCGTTCGTCTGGCCCACTTCGGCCGCGAGAACTCGATCTCTCGGAGCTTCTGTACCTGGGGCTTTGCCTTGCCAACGGCCCCAGGTACAGAACTCGCGGCAGTACCGACGAGCTGGCGAGTCTGGGCGGTCAGGTCGGTCAGGGACTTCCGCCAGGACTCGCGTTCCACGACACCATAGACAAGGGTCTCAAGCCCATAGATCGTTGCGAACTTGGCGACTGTCGCCTGGATTGTTTCGGCGGAGTCCAGGGTGGACTTGCTTCGTAGTGGACTGATTACTCGGGAAAAGTCATTGATGGTTGCTGTGCTGCTTACAGCGTCATTCAGCTTCTGAAGACGTTGAGCAGTGAACTCGCGTCGGCGCGCAGCTGAGGTCTCGATCGCTCGAACGTGGTGCTCGACTTCCAGTGGCTCGTTCTTCGCGACATGGGCGACTTCGAGGGCGTCAAAGCGGTCTTGGTTCGCCTGGCATGCGGCGAGAAGGACCAACCAAGACTGGAGATCAGTACGACTTGCATGCTTGATCGCATCCGCACGTTCCGACACACTCCCGGCAGCCAAAGATTCGACGATGACGTCGAGTTGGTTGAGAGCGTACGAGGTCGACTGGGCCAGTGATGTGCTGTGGCCGGATACCTGTGCCCAGGTCGTTTCGCTGACCCGTCCGGTCTCTTCGTACAAGGCATACGCTTTTTCGAGAACCAGAGTGACGCCCTGGACGTCCCCTAGTGCCTGCGCTCTGTTGTCCGACATCAACCGGTCGAGCTTGATGTCCATGGCTTCGACGAGCTGTTCCAAATCCGCGAGAGCGGCCTTGAGCGCAGCCGCCGCGCTGAGTGCAGCGACGTTGGACATGACCATCGGGTTCATCTGAGCCGGCTCGAATTTTGCCGTCGAAACGATACGCCCTTTCGCGCCTCGAATGACGCCGGCAACCGGGCCGTCCTGATTGAATTCAGCGTACTTCTTGAGGAGCCCAGCGGAGTCGGATGCCATCGTAAATGTAGTACCGACGACGGGTGACCCATGCACAGCGCTGAGGCCGGCGGCTGCCGCAACGGCATCAATCGTTGCGCGTCTGGCTTTCTGGCCCAGTTCAGGGCGTATCGCCAACTCCTGCATGAACTTCTGCACAATGTCAGTAGTACCAACGAGGGCGACTTCGCCACCAGTGATGACTAGTGCCAGTTCTTCGCTTTGTTGCTCCATGGACTCATCTAACCAGTGATGCCTTTACAAGGAGTGCTCATTCCGAACCATTCCCACGAGGGTCAGGACTCTGCCCGCTTGGGCCGTCGTAACTTCACCGTTCCTGGCTCAGCTCCGTCCGAGGAAAGGCCCTCCTCGTTCAGCAGGGCCGGTAGGTCTTACCGCCGGGTGCATAGCAGCGGGGGCCGGTGTAGCCGGGGTAGGGATCCGCAGCCGCAGGGGGAGCAGGAGGGACGTACGGCGGTGCGGGCGTGATATATGGCTCGGGTACGGGGGGCAGGTTCCGGATGCGCTCCTGTTCAGCGGCTGCCGCGGCTTCGGCTGCCAACCGGTCAGCTTCGGCGCGAGCGATGTCCTCGGCTTGCACGCGTTCTGCCTCGATGCGAGCAGCTTCTGCAGCCTCCGCCTGAAGGCGTTCCGCCTCGACGCGTGCGGCTTCTGCTGCTTCCGCCTTGATGCGTTCTGCTTCGACGCGTGCCGCTTCGGCTGCCTGGGCTGCCTTCTCCCTCGCGGCTGCAGCCTGAGCCACCTTCTCAGCTTCCTTGAGGGAGGCGGCCTTCGTGTTGGCTGCGGCGAATGACCGCTCACCCTTGCTGATCTGGGTGTCGAGGTCACGGACCAATGCGGCAGTGCGATCGGCTCCGAGTGCAAGGACACGGACCGTGTCCTTGCCTGCTTCCAGTGCTCCTCGGGCTGCCTTGGCCGCGGTCAGGGCAGTGAGGATGCCAGCGGCGGTTGCAACGGCCGCTGATTCGGTGTCGCCGACGGGCGCCGCCGTGGCCGCCGTCAGGGCTTCCACAGCGTCGGCCACTTCTGCCGGCACCGTGCAGCCCGCAGCATCGTCCAGTAGCCCGACGCCCTGGGCGGAGGCCTCGCTGTAGGCGGCCTGCACCTCGTCGTAGTACTTCTTGTTCGGCTCGATGAGAATTGGCACACCCAGGCCCACCCGAGCAAGTTCTGCGTTGACAAACGTTTTGTCCTCGATGAACACGGCGGCCAGTACGCGGTCGTACCTGTCCGTCCGCTCGACGTCGAAGTCCAGCCCGACCCGCGTACCGGGCGGCGTCAGCGCTTCGAGCTTCTGGGTAGCCTCGGGGCCGAGGCACTCGACCGGCTTGTCCGGATGCTTGGTCTCCGGGGTGTCCACGTTCAACAGACGGACGGTCTGGTCATCGCCGTCGAAGTTGATGACGAGGGTGTCTCCGTCGATCACGCGCACCACAGTGCCGGGCTCGTAGTCGACCGCCGATGCGGCGGATGGGTCGGAACCGTCACAGGCAGTCAGTGTCGAGGCGAGAACCGCGACGGTCAAAAGGGTCGCTGGCGCGAGCCGGCGGAAACGAGCATGCTTCATCGATCTTCTTCTGCAGGTGGGAATGAGGATTCTGCCTGTCGCCCCGAGAGTTGGTCCGTTATCCGGATTCAGATATCCCGAGGTATTACTGCCACGGAGGGCGACATCAAAGATCTAGCATAGATTCGAAGTTCTGCTCCTGGGAGCTTTCGCCAGTTGCTCGGCAATGCTGAGCAGAAACTGAGCTTCGATCACCATCGCACGAAGGCACCGATCGACTCGCCGACCAGGAAGTGCTGCCGCAACGAGAAAGTCGGATCGCGTCACGTTCACAAGGTTGACGGACTTCAAGACGGTTGTGACGAGCGAGGCGGAAATAGCGGCTCCCGACTGCCAGCGCCGAGGATTTTGTGCAGAAGTTGAGGTTCCACGGGAATGCTGGGCTGGAGCAACTGCAATGCTGAGGCGCGCGGTATTCTTCGATCACTCGTCTCACTACGATGACCGCCCACTCATGCGGCGGCGTCGACACCTCCGGGAGTTTCCATCAGTTTCTTTTCACGTCCGCCCGCCCGCAACACGTCATCGCCGACCAGGCCAAAGGTGCGGACCTCGACTGCGATCGTCGCCGGACTCGCCCTGTTCCTGGTCATCATCGGCCTCATCACCAGCGGCCTCAGTGGGGCACTCATCATGGCCGCCACGTTCGCCCTCTTCACCGGGCTCTACACCCTCCTGACCAACCGGCCGTCCTGGGCGCGCCTCGGAGGCCGCAAAGCCGGCGCGATCACCGCCGGTGCCGCCGTCGTCGCCATGCTCGCCGGAGGCGCGATGGCGCCGGCATCGGAGACCGTACCGACCGCCGTCGCCGAGCAGGCGACCGAATCGGCCGAGCCGACCACCGCCCCCAGCACCAGTGCTCCCACCGGGAGCGCGACGCCGTCAGCAAAGCCGACGCCCTCGGCGAAGCCGACACCGTCCACGAAGCCGACGCCGTCACCCACACCCAGCCCGACGCCGTCGGACGTCGCCCCGCTCGACTCCGACACCCCCGCGGACGTGACGGGCACGCCCCGCGCGCCGTCGGACCAGCCGGCTTTCGACACCACCGCGCTCGCCGTGCTGGAGACGCTGCCCATCAAGGGTCGCGCGCCCAAGACCGGGTACGACCGCGAGCAGTTCGGGCAGGCGTGGGCCGACGTCGACCACAACGGGTGCGACACCCGCAACGACATGCTGAACCGCGACCTGACGGAGATCGTCCACGCCAACTCGGTACCCTGCAAAGTGCAGTCCGGCATGCTGGACGACCCGTACACCGGGACCCAGATCCCGTTCCTTCGCGGCCAGGCGACAAGCAGCGACGTGCAGATCGACCACGTCGTCGCGCTCTCCGACGCGTGGCAGAAGGGTGCCCAGCAGCTGACCTTCGACCAGCGCGTCGCGTTCGCGAACGACCCGCTGAACCTGCAGTCCACGGACGGCCCCACCAACCAGCAGAAGGGCGACGGCGACGCCGCCACCTGGCTGCCGCCGAACAAGGGCTACCGCTGCGAGTACGTGGCACGGCAGGTGTCCGTCAAGGCGACCTACACCCTCTGGGTCACGCAGGCCGAGCACGACGCTATGGCGACCATCCTGTCCGACTGTGCCGACATGCTCGCTCCGACGAACCAGGTGGCGCCGTCGGTCGCAGCACCCGCGGCACCGGTCGAGACGCCGGAACCCGCGCCCGTCGTCGTGCCTGCGCCAGTCGTGCCTGCGCCGGCCCCGGCTCCAGTGGCACCTGCGCCCGTTGCGCCGGCTCCTGCACCTGTTGCGCCAGCACCGGTGGCTCCGGCTCCGGGCGTCTACTACGAGAACTGCGACGCCGTCCGAGCAGCAGGAGCCGCCCCGATCGCGGCAGGCTCGCCCGGCTTCCAGCCGAAGTTCGACCGTGACAAGGACGGGTGGGGCTGCGACGGCTGACCGGATGCGCCACAACGAATGACGGCGGGGCAGTCACGTCACGTGACTGCCCCGCCGTCGTCTTTCCGGGTGGACCTACATGCTCCACAGCTCCGCGTGGATGTCCGTCTCGTCCGACCACCGCCGGTGCAGGGCGAACAGTTCGTCCACGATGTCCTGCGGCAGCGGCGTGATGTCCCGGCTGTACGTGAGCAGCTCGCGCAGGTTCTCCTCGCGGCTCGCCGAGCCGACCGTGGACACGACCTGGGGTGTGCTGTGCGCGAAGCGGATGCAGAACTCGGCCCAGCTCTCGATGCCGGAGCGCTCGAAGATGGGCACCACCTCGACGGCCCGCTCCTGCAGGTACGGCTTCCACGCGGCACCCGGCACGTCGCGCAGCTCATGCACGGGAGCGCCGGCCACGGTGCGCATCGAGATGATGGCCTTGTCCTGTGCCAGCAGTTCGTCCCACAGTTCGTTCGACGCGAAGCGCTGCAGCGGGTTGAGGTAGAAGATGTAGCCGTCGATCAGCCCGTCCAGGTGTCCGGCCCGCAGCGCCGTGAGCGGGGCCTCGGAGGTCCACGGGAAGATCTCGAGGACGAAGCGCCGCACGAGGCCCTCGTCCTTGATGCGCTGCAGCTCCGCGAGGGTGGGCCCACCGGACGGCATGTCGTCCGCGAATGCGCCGATGCCGGTGAGCTGCCCGATGTCGATGGAGCTGATGCCCAGTGGCTCGATGTTCTCGGCGATCGTGGCGCGGACGTCGTCGGCCGTTCCGCCGCCCAGCTTCACGATGACCGGCGGGACCTTGGTGCGGTCCTCCTCGAAGGCCGCGCCGAGCACCTCGAGGGCGTGGTCGTACTGGCGGGAGGTATGGAGCCAGAGTCCGGCGTCGATCGCCGTGCGGGCCATGTGTGCCTGCTGCTCGCGGGGGACGTCGTCGTGCCCGAGCCGCGTGGTGCCGTAGATGAACGGGGGGAGGTCTGTCAGAGGTTTTATTGCCTCAGGCTATCGGCGGGAGGCGTCCGCGGACGGAAGCCTGCCGGGACGGGAGGAGAAGGTGCGGCAGAATGGAAGCCATGGACCGGGCCGCAGAGATCTCCGCTTTCCTGCGCTCGCGACGCGCACGGCTCTCACCCGCCGACCTCGGCGCCCCGTTCGACGGCCGGGTGCGCCGCGTTCCCGGGCTCCGCCGCGAGGAAGTGGCCCGCCTCGCCGGGATGAGCGCCGACTACTACATGCGGATCGAGCAGGGCCGGGGCGGCGCGGTGTCCCTCGAGATCATCGACGCCATCGCCCAGGCCCTCCGCCTCGACACCGTGGAGCGGAACCACCTCCTCAACCTCTGCGGCACCCCGACCCCGCACCATACGCCCACGTACGAGCCGCAGCGGGTGCGGCCCGGGCTGTACGACCTGCTGTCCGTCATGGAGTCCGTCCCCGCGATCATCCTCGGCCGCCGCACGGACGTGCTCGCCAGCAACCGCCTGGCGCGGGCCCTGATGACCGATTTCGAGGCCCTCCCAGCCTCCCACCGCAACTACGCCCGCTTCATCCTGCTGGACCCGAAGGCGCGTGAGCTGTACGAGGACTGGGAGCAGGTCAGCGAGCAGACCACGGCGATGCTCCATCTCGACGTCGGACGCTTCCCGGACGACCGACGACTCGCCGACCTCATCAGGGACCTCCGTGAGGGCTGCCCCGAATTCCCGCGCTTCTGGGACGACCAGAACGTGCACGAGAAGGACCAGGGCGAGATCCGCTTCCATCACCCGGTGGTCGGCGACGTCACGCTGCACTACCAGACCCTGCTCGTCCCCGGCGAAGCGGACCAGAGCGTCTGCACCTACTACGGGGCGCCGGGGTCCGGCAGTGAAGCGGCGCTCGCGCGCCTGGCCCGGGCGACGACGTCGGCCCCGACGCCCGCCTGAACGCGCCTGCCCGGCAGCACTTCCTGTGGTCTGGCTCACGGATTCGCCTAGCCCTGCGCAACCTAGGTTCAGCGGGGTAGGGCTCGCGCCCTGACGGACCCTCCGGGGGTGATGGACTGAAGTCCGGACGAAACCCTAACGGCAGGAGCCCCACCGATGACCCAAGCACCCGAGCACCACTCGGTGCCCGCCGGCCTGCGCCTGCTCCACGAGGAGCTCGTGGGTGCGGCGGAGGGCCTGCAGGACGATCAGCTCTCCGCGCTCGTCACCGAGATCCAGCAGGCGCGGCGCGTCTTCGTCACCGGCGGAGGGCGCAGCGGGCTCGCCCTGCGCATGCACGCCATGCGCCTCATGCACCTCGGCCTGACGGTCCATGTGGTGGGCGAGACGACGACGCCGGCCATCGGCGACGGCGACCTGCTCCTCGTCGCATCGGGTTCCGGCACGACGGCGGGGGCCGTCGCCGCAGCCGAGACCGCGGGCAGCGTCGGCGCCCGCGTCGCAGCGGTGACCACCGACGGCGAGTCGAAGCTCGCGAACCTGGCGGACAGCGTGGTGGTCATCCCCGCCGCGCAGAAGACGGACCACGGTGGCACGGCCTCGCGCCAGTACTCCGGGAGCCTGTTCGAGCAGGCCCTGCTCCTGGTGCTCGACGCCACCTTCCACACCCTCTGGCAGGCCGACGGCACCCCCGCCGAAGACCTCTGGCCCCGGCACGCGAACCTCGAATAGCGCGCGCCACCCTCACTCCTCATCCCAGCCAACAAAGGACACCTCATGAAACTGCAACTCGCCATGGACGTACTGACCGTCGACGACGCCCTCGAGCTCTCCGGGAAGGTCGCCGAGTACGTCGACATCATCGAGCTCGGCACCCCGCTGGTCAAGAACGCCGGCATGACCGCCGTGACCGCCATCAAGGAAGCCCACCCGGACAAGATCGTCTTCGCGGACCTCAAGACCATGGACGCCGGCGAGCTCGAAGCCGACGTCGCCTTCAAGGCCGGCGCCGACCTCGTGACCGTGCTCGGCGTCGCCGACGACTCCACCATCGCCGGAGCCATCAAGGCCGGCAAAGCCCACGGCAAGGGCGTGGTCGTGGACCTCATCGGTGTCGACGACAAGGCGGCCCGCGCCAAGGAGGTCACCGACCTCGGCGCCGAGTTCGTGGAGTTCCACGCGGGCCTCGACGAGCAGGCCCAGGAGGGCTACGACCTGAACACCCTGCTCACCGCGGGCAAGGAGTCAGGCGTCGCCTTCTCGGTCGCCGGCGGCGTGAAGCTCGCCACCCTCAAGGACGTGCAGGCCTCGGGCGCCGACGTCGCCGTCGTCGGCGGTGGCATCTACAGCGCCGACGATCCCGCCCAGGCCGCGAAGGACCTGCGCGACGCCATCGGCTGACCGCCCCGTCCCGACCGGGACGCCGCACGGCATGACGGAAGACCGGCCACCGCGCGGTGGCCGGTCTTCCGTCGTACCACGGGAGCCCGGGCCCCGCCCTCGCGTTGCGTCGGTCACACCTGATGTACTCGTGACAACGCCAGCCGCTTCCCGGAAGGACACCATGACCATCGACACCGCCGTCTTCGAGCTCTCCGACGCCGCCACCACCGCCATGCACGAGCTCTACCGGCACCTCCACGCCCACCCCGAGCTGTCCATGCAGGAGACGCACACGGCCGCGTTCATCCTCGAGAAGCTGAACCACCTCGGGCTCGAGGCGTTCATGTGCGGCGGCACCGGCGTCGTCGGGATCCTCCGCAACGGCGACGGGCCCGTGGTCGGTTACCGCGCCGACACCGACGGCCTGCCCATCGCCGAGGACACCGGCCTGGACTACGCGAGCACGACGACGGGACACCTCGCCGACGGCACCGAGGTCCCCGTGATGCACGGCTGCGGCCACGACACCCACGTGACCGTGGGTCTCACCGCCGCACAGCTCCTCACGGAGAACCGTGACGCCTGGTCCGGCACGGTGGTCTTCGTCTTCCAGCCCGGCGAGGAGACCGGCGAGGGCGCCGAAGCCATGGTGGAGGACGGTCTGTGGGACAAGGCGCCCATGCCGTCGATCATCTACGGGCAGCACGTGTGGCCGGGTGTCGCCGGCACCGTGAACATCAGCAAGGGCACGGCCATGGCCATGGCCGATTCCTGGAAGGTCACCGTCCACGGCCAGCAGGCGCACGGTTCGCAGCCGGACCAGTCCATCGACCCGATCGTGCTCGGCGCGCACATGGTGGTCCGGATCCAGACCATCGTTGCCCGCGAGGTGCACCCCATGAAGTCGGCGGTCGTCACGGTCGGCACGTTCCACGGCGGCCTGAAGGAGAACATCATCCCGGCGTCGGCGGAGTTCACCGTCAACGTGCGCACGTTCGACGTCGACGTGCGGGAGCGCGTGCTCGGTGCGCTGCGGCGCATCATCAGCGCCGAGGCCGCCGCGTCGGGTGCTCCGGAGCCCGTGATCGACGAGATCACGAGCTTCCCCCAGTGCTATAACGACCCCGCCTCCACCGAGGACCTCATGGCCGCGCTCGGCGGGGTGCTCGGCGAGGACGCCGTCATCGAGTCCCCGCCCGTGATGGGCAGCGAGGACTTCGGTCTCCTCGCCGAGGCCATCGGCGTGCCGAGCGTCTACTGGTTCTTCGGCGGGCACCCGCAGGGCGTGCTCGACGGCGACGATCCCGTCCCGGGCAACCACTCGCCGTTCTTCGCGCCGGCGATCGAGCCGACCCTGACCACCGGCGTGCGGGCCGCCATGACGGCGCTGCTCTCGAAGGTGGGGACGGCCGCGTGACCGGTGCGCTGCACGAGCTCTCCGCCGTCGACCTGACGGCGGCCATCCGCCGTCGTGACGTGTCCGCACGGGAGGCGCTCGAGGCGCACTTCGACCGGATCGACGCCGTCAACGGCCGCATCAACGCGGTGATCACCGAAGACCGGGAGGGCGCCGTCGCGCTGGCCGCCGCCGCCGACGAGCTGACGGCGTCGGGCGCGGACCTGCCGCCGCTGCACGGCCTGCCGATGACGCACAAGGACACCCACAACACGCGGGGTCTGCGCACCACGCAGGGCTCGACGATCTTCAGGGACTTCGTGCCGACGTTCGACGACCTGATCATCGGGCGACTGAAGGGTGCCGGCGTGGTCACGACCGGCAAGACGAATGTGCCGGAGTTCGCCGCCGGATCGCACACCTTCAACGAGGTGTTCGGGACCACCGTCAACCCGTACGACACGAGCCGCAGCGCCGGCGGCAGCAGCGGGGGAGTGGCGGCGTCGATCGCCGCCCGCATCCAGCCGCTGGGTGACGGCAGCGACATGGGCGGCTCGCTGCGGGTCCCGGCGTCGTTCTGCAACGTCGTCGGGTACCGGCCGTCCATCGGCGTCGTGCCCTCCGTGCCGACGCGCAACGCGTGGGCGTGGCTGAGCCGCACCGGACTGATGGCACGGGACGTGGAGGACATCGCGCTGGGCATGACGGCGATCGCCGGCCCCGACCCCGCCGTCCCGTACGCCTACCCCGTGCAGGGTTCGTTCGGCGCCGGGCTCCAGCGGGACCTGACCGGTCTGCGGATCGGATGGTCGCCCGACTTCGGACTCGACGTGCCCGTCGACTACGAGGTGCTGCGCGTCCTCGAGCGAGAGCTGCGGGTCTTCGAGCGCCTCGGCGCGATCGTCGAGGAGGCAGCACCCGACCTGCGCGACGCCGACCAGGTATTCGGCACCACGAGGGCGTTCGACTTCGTGCTCGGCCTGGGCGACCTCGTCGCGAAGCACGGGGACGCCATCAAGCCCGAGATCCGCTGGAACGTGGAGCAGGGGCAGCAGTTGACGGCGCAGGACCTGGTCGACGCCGCCCTCGCCCGGACCCGCCTCGACGCCGGTGTGCGCCGCTATTTCGGACGGTACGACGTGTTCGTGAGTCCGGCGGCGCAGGTCCTCCCGTTCGACGCCGCCGAGCGGTATCCGACGTCGCTGAACGGCGTCGCGTTCGAGACGTACCTCGACTGGATGCGCTCGGCCTGTCTGGTCTCCGCAACGGGCCTGCCCGCGGTGTCGGTCCCGGCAGGGTTCAGCGCGGACGGCCTGCCGGTGGGGCTGCAGATCGTGATGCCGCACGGCAGCGACGTGGAGCTGCTGCAGGTGGCCTACGCGTTCGAGCAGGCGACGTTCTGGGCCAAGCGGGAGCCGGAGCTCACCCATGCCAGTGACTGGGAGCGGCCAGGTCCCCGGGGATGAGCGTGCCCGCGTCGCCGTGGGCGGCGTCGAGCTGGGACTGCGTCACGTAGAGGGCCTTGGAGAGATCCGCCCCACCGAGCCGGGCATCCCTGAGATCGGTGCCGAGGAGGTCCGCCCCGGAGAGGTCGCATTCCCGCAGATCGGCGGCGATGAGGTAGGCGCCCCGAAGGTTCGCCCCGTGCAGCGGCCGGGACCTGAAGGTCCGGCCCATGAGGTCCGCTCCCGGAACGAGGGCCGTGTCCAGGTGGTCGTCGCCGGTTGCGAGGTAGGACGCCCTGATCTCCTCGCTGACGTCCATGAGCGTCGATCGCACGCGCGCGTGGAGAGAACCCAGGTCCAGCGCGAGGACCTGCTGGGCCCCTCCACCCATCGCGCGCTCAAGGGTCGACCTGAGGTGGTCGACCGTGTGCGAGGTATCCGGATCGAAGGTCCTGGTGCCGGCTTCGGCCAGATACCAGAGCATCTCGTGGAGCTGCCGGACCACCGTGAACGCCGCGAACATCTCCTGCGCCGTCCCGGGTTCTTCTGTCCAGCTGACCCCGCGGAAGAGGTTCTGCGAGACGTTCTGGCCGGCACCGAAACAGTCGAAGACGGTGCACCCGCGGAAGCCGCGGGGCCGCAGGCGGTCGTGGATGGTGCAGGAGAAGTCGGAGTCCAGATTCCGGCAGGGAGTTCCTGCCGGCTTGTCGACGGCGAAGTCTGCTGAGCGCGAGAATCCGAGGGCCGTACAGCAGAGGGCGAAGCAGCTGCTGCAGTCCGGGCGTAGGGTCTCCCTGATCAGGGTCTGGGTGGAGGGCGCGGAGTCGCGTGATGTGGAGGGCATGGGTTCTCTTCGTCTGGGTTCGGTGAGGGGCCGGGTGCCTGGGGAACTCGCCAGGGAGTTCCCATCGAGGGCACAAGGAACCACCGCTTCCATGGGAAGCGAGCGGGAACCGCTGCAGGGGCTCTGGATCACGGAGAGAAGAAGAATGTCACTGCGCCCAAAATAGCACTGGCGCCCGGTCCGCCGTCTACTGTTCGGACATCGTGGCCGCTCGGACGACGGCCGGGTCGTGGGCGTCCTTTGTCAGCTGCATTCCTGCCGACTCGGCCTGGGCATGGCACCATTTGCTCAATCCACCAGGGGCGAGATCGGCCAACGTGACTCCACCCTTCAGGTGCTGACCCACGAACGAGCCGAACAGGCCGATGTGTACGCCGCTCGACCGCAAGTGGGCGTCCTGCAGTGCAGCGAGTAAAGCATCCCGGAGATGCTCCGAGCTGGGTTCGGACGCAGGTACGAGGCGCGTCACGTGCCCCTTGAGGTGACCCGCAGCAGGAGTCTTGGAGGGTTTCGTGACTGGCACCGGAGCCGTCGTCGGAGTCGGAGTTGGAGCGGGAGCGGGAGCGGGACTTTCGAGCAGCGACGCCAGCTCGACGTGCAGCGCCGCCAGTTCGCGGTGGATCGCCGCCATGCGGACGGCAGGATCGGGCTTCAGGGGGGTCAGAACGGCAGGACGCCCACCGCGGACACAAGGATCGCGGGTGCAGCGAGCAGCCAGCCGATCCGCCGTCGTCGTGCCTGCTCCACCAGCCGGTGCAGTGCGTCGAAGGAGCCGGCGACCTCCACGGGATCGCGGAGCGCCGACGGTGCTCGCCGCCAGGTCGAGGGCTGCGCGGCGGCCGCGGCCAGCAGGGCGACCTGCTGTGGGGTGTGGATGACCGGGCGCCTCATCAGCCAACGCAGGAGCTGGCGTTCGGTGAGCACGGCGACGGACCTGTGCTTCTCCTTGACGGTGACCTGCTGTGCGCCGACGACGACGATCGCCGCCTCGGCGGTGACCGGGTGGCGGACCGCCGCCGAGAGCAGCTTTCCCGCCCGTACGGCCTCATGCTCGGAGTTCCGGATGTACGGGTGGCGCGTCCCGGCGACCAGGAAGGTGCCCTTCGCCGTCCAGATCCTCTGACCCGGGTGCCGCTTCGTGTTGAGGGTGAAGACGCCCGTGGGGCCGATCACCACGTGGTCTATGTCGGCCGACTTCTCACCGACCGGTACGGCGTGCAGGACGGTCCACTCCGGGCCCAGGGCGGCGAGGGTGCGGCCCACCGCGCGCTCGCCGAGCGCACCCCAGTACCAGGGGAGGCTCGCGGCGTCGAGCAGGCGGACGCCGAACGCCCGCGCGACGGGACCACGCGGATCACGGCAGCCGCGGACCTCGAGCAGTTCCTCCATCACTGACTGTCCCGGGGCTCGCCGCCGCAGAAGACCGAGGCCCTCCGGTTCGGTGTGCCGGACGTCGCTCTCCAGCGGCTCGGCAGCACTCATGGCGTCGTCCTCGTGCTCATCTGGGTCCCCATCCGGCTGCCGCCTCGCTCACGCATACGGGACCGGGGCGGGCTGAGTCCCGCCCCGGTCACCACGAACCTATCGGCCACAGCTCGACGGCGGGTCGCGTCGATGCGCGGTTTGTCGTCAGGATTGCGTCAGCATTCCCGCAGGCGGCGCCGCGGGGGGTGCGGGGCGGCGGGTTCGACGGCGGCTAAGCTGACCGGGGCCCCCGAACCGGTGGCGACGGCGTCAGGGAGAACAGTGCACGGTCTCAACTTCACCGCGATCGACTTCGAGACCGCGAACAGCAAGCGAGGCTCGGTGTGCGCCGTGGGTCTGGCGAGAGTGATGGACGGCGTCGTCGTCGAATCCGCGTCCTGGCTGATCCGGCCGCCGCGCTCCGTCAGTGAGTTCTCCCCGATCAATGTCGCCGTCCACGGCATCCGTCCCGCGGACGTCCGCTCGGCCCCGGGGTGGCCGGAGAGCCTGCAGCGCATCATGGGCTTCGCGGGAGACGATGCGTTCGTCGCCCACAACGCGCCCTTCGACCGCTCCGTGCTGCGCGGTGCGTGCGCGGAGTCGGAGCTGGCAGCGCCGGAGAATCCGTTCCACTGTTCGGTCGTCCTCGCCCGCCGACTCCTGGGCCTCGAGGTGAACAAGCTCCCGCACGTCGCGAAAGCCCTCGGCCTGGGCGCCTTCCGGCATCACGATGCCGGGAGCGACGCCGAGATCTGCGCGGCCGCCGTCGTCGCCATCGCGCGGAAGCACGCCCTGCACTCGCTGGATGTCCTGTGGCCGGCAGCTCAGGCCCGGGAACCCGTCCGCAGGCGCGCCACAGCACTCGGCAGCCACCGGCACAGCGCCCAGTAGCCCACCCCGACGGGAAGGCACCCGACCACCGCGACGACCTGCCCGAAGGGCATCAGCACCGGGTAGACCAACCAGTGCGTCAGGTAGATGTACAGGGACGCGGCGGCGAGCCAGCCCGTCACGCGGCGGAGGACCGAGGGCACGGGCAGCGCCGGCACCCACGTGATGAGCAGCAGCCCCATCACGATGGTCACCTCGCGCAGCGGATCGTCGAAGGAGCCCGGCACGGTCAGCGCGGCAAGGGCTGACACCAGCAGGCGACGGCGGGTGTCGTCCGCCCGCGCGACCGCCCACCCGAGCATGAACAGCCAGAACACCGGCAGGGGCTTGGGCAGGCCGGGATCGACGATGTCGTACCGGCTGAGCAGGGTGACCGCCAGGAGCCCGAGCGCGAAGCCGAACGGTACGCGGCGCTCGAGGCGGTCCAGCCAGGGGATGGCCAGCAGGGCCATGACGGCGATGAGCACGTAGACGAGCATCTCCACGAACCAGAAGTGCCACTCGCTGGTCACCTCCTGCGGCCCGATCATGCCGTTGAGCAGGAAGATGTTGGCCACGCTGTAGTCGCTCGTGAGGACGTAGGCCACGCCGATGAACGCGACGGACGGGACGACGATCCTCGCCAGGCTCCGTGCCTGGCGCCGCAGCCGGGTGGACCGCGGCCCGGTCAGCTGGAACCGCGCGAAGTTGAAGCCCGCGATGACGAAGAGCAGGTGCGCGGTGTGGAACGTGAACAGCTCCACGTGGGCCGCGACGATGCAGACGGTCGCGACGGCCCGCAGGACGATCGACGGCTCCAGGAACGAGACGAGCCGACGGCGCCGCGGCTTCCTGCGGCCGGACAGCTCCCCGACGGTCCGAAGATGCCAGCCGGCAGGCAGCAGGCCGAGGGCGGCTTCCAGCCGGACCGACAGCGCCACGTAGGAGAGCGAATCGCCGTCGAGCGTGACGAACGTGTCCGTGTCCTTCACGTCGGCACGGTCCAGGCACTCCGCGAAGATGCGTGCGACGTCGGCGGGCCCTTCCCGGTCCTCACGGGCGTCCGGGGCGGGGACGGCCGCGGGGGCCGCGAGGCGGAGGACCGCGGGATAGTCGATCTTGCCGGTGCCCAGCCGGGGCAGGCTCTCCACGGCGTGCAGCGCGATGGAGGTGCGGGGGAGCCCGAGGTCGGCGGCGAGGACCTTCGCCAGCATGCCGCCCTCGTGCTCGCCCTCGACCGCGATCACCAGGCCGTCGTCGTCGGAGCCTGCGACGGCGGCGGCGGCGCCCAGGTCGGCGAGGATCCGCTCCACCTGTCCGAGATCCACCCGCAGCCCGGCGATCTTCACGAAGCGGCTGCGGCGGCCCACCACCTCGTAGAGGCCGTCCGGGTGCCGCCGGGCGAGGTCGCCGGTCCGCAGCTCGTGCACTTCCCGTCCGAGCGCGAAGTCCTCGGGCCTCTCGGCGTAGCCGAGCATGACGTTGGGGCCGGTGTAGACCAGTTCACCGTGCGGCAGGCCCTCGACGGGGTCGATGCGGAAGGAGCCGCCGGGGATCGGGACTCCGATGGTCCCGGGATTCTCCGCAGCCAGATCGGGCGGGAGATACGCCATGCGAGCGGTGGCCTCCGTGGCGCCGTACATGACGAACAGGTCCCAGCCCCGGCGCTGGCCCGTCTCCGCCCAGGACCTGACCTTCTCCGGGGCGAGCCGCCCGCCGGCCTGCGTGACGTAGCGCAGGTTCGGGAGGTCCATGTCAGCGAAGCCCACGCGGTCCAGCAGGTCGAAGCTGTAGGGGACGGCGGCGAAGGACGTGGCACCGCGCTCGCGGAACACGTCCCAGAAGCAGGGGTCGACGACGGACAGGTCCGTGAGCACCAGCCCGGCGCCCTGCGCCAGATGGCTGTTGATCACGGACAGGCCGTAGCAGTAGGAGAACGGCAGGGTCGTCGCGGCGCGGTCGTCGGGGCCGATGCCCAGGTACTCGGCGATGGACCGCGCGTTCTCCTCGAGGTTCGCCCGGGACAGCCGGACCAGCTTCGGGGAACCCGTGGATCCCGAGGTGCTGACGAGCAGCGCGAGGTCGGGGTGGAGGTCGTGCAGCGTGCCGGGCCGGCGTTCGACGACGTGGAGGGAGCCGTCGGCGGTTCCCATCAGCACGTCGGGCTCGTAGGCGGCGACGAGGGACTCCACGGCGGCGGGCTTGTCCGCCGGGACCAGCAGCAGCGGGTGGCCGGCCGAGATCGCCGCGAGGTAGGCGACGAGGGTGTCGAGGTCGTTGCGCGCGGCGAGCAGCACGAGCCGTCGCTCCGCGCCGAGGCGCACCACGACGTCGTCGACCCGCGCCGCGAGCTCCCGGTACGACAGCACGCCGTCGGCGGTGAGGATCGCGGGCCGGCCGCCGTGGCGGGCGAGGTCGGTGAAGGTGGCTTCGGAGAGATCCGGGTCGATGCGCATGGGGTCGATGCTCACGGGGTCACCGGCCTCGGGGCGTTGCGGGGCGGCGTGGTGACCGCCCGGTCTCCGACGAGGAGTGTGGGGTGGGTACCGGCGGCCACGGTCACGACGACCGGCGTGCCGACCGGGTGGCGCACGTCATGGGGTTGCCAGGAGCGCAGCGTCCGCCCCGAGGCGAGCGTGACGTGGTGCAGGACGAACGCCCCGTGGTACTCGACGGCCGAGACGTGGGCGGTGGCTTCCGGGGACGCGCGCAGGGCCACCTCGTGGGGCCGGAGGACGACGTCGACGTCCACGTCGCTGTCCGCCCACCCCGGGACCGTGGAGACGACGCCGATCTCACAGGTCAGCAGCGCGCGGTGCACGTGGGCGGGCAGGAAGTCGGCGTCGCCCATGAACGAGGCGACGAAGCGCGTGGCGGGCTGCTCGAAGACCTTCTCGGGCACATCGGCCTGCTCGATCACGCCGTCGTGCATGACGACCACGCGGGTCCCGACCGACAGCGCCTCGGTCTGGTCGTGGGTGACGAGGACGCCGGTGGTGCCGGTCTCCCGCAGCGTCGCCACGGTGTCACGGCGCACCTGGGCGCGCAGGGACTCGTCGAGGCTGGAGAACGGCTCGTCGAGGAGGACGACGGCGGGGCGTGGCGCCAGCGCACGGGCGAGTGCCACACGCTGCTGCTCTCCGCCGGAGAGCTCGTGCGGGTACCGCTCCGCGAGGTGGGCGAGCTGGACGAGGTCCAGGAGGTCGCCGACGCGCTTCCGGCGCTCGCTCCGCGGCAGCCGGTCGAGCCCGAACTCCACGTTCCGGGCGACGCTCAGATGCGGGAAGAGGGCGTGGTCCTGGAACACGAGCCCCACGCGGCGGTTCTCCGGGTTCACGAACCGGGTCCGGTCCGCGACGACGTCGCCGGCAACGGTGATCGTGCCGGCGTCCGGCCGTTCCAGACCCGCCACGAGCCGCAGGGTCGTCGACTTGCCGCACCCGGAAGGCCCGATCAGCGTGACGAGTTCACCTGCGGGGATGGTGAGGTCGAGCGACTCCACGCCGCGGGACGAGCCGTAGCGCTTGGTCACCCCCTCGAGGGTGAGCGCGGGCGGGGCGCCTGCCGTGGCGGGGCCGGTGGGCGGCGCGCTCTCCATCTGTGCCGTCACTGTCCTGCCTTTCCGGGAACGGTCCCGTGCACGTCGCGTCGCCGGGTCTGGCGGACGAGGACGAAGACGGGGATGATGGCGACGGCCACGATGACCAGGGCCGGGAGGGACGCCTTCTCCCAGAAGTTCTCCCTCGCGAGCTCGTACACCCACACCGAGGCCGTGGTGAAGCCGAAGGGCCGCAGGAGCAGGACGATGGGCAGCTCCTTGACGGCGTCGATCACCACGAGCATCAGGGCGACCGCGACGCCGGGGCGGGCGAGCGGCAGATGCACCCGGCGGAGGATGCGGCGCGGCGCGGCTCCGAGGCTCAGCGCGGAGGACGTGACGGTCGGGGCGATCTTCTCGAGGCTCGCGCTGACGGACTGGTAGGCGGGGGCGAGGAACCGGATCACGTAGGCGTAGAGGATGCCGGCCACCGATCCCGTGACGATCAGCCCGGTGCCCCCGGGGATCCCTGCGCCCTCCAGGGCGCGGTCGAGACCCGCGAAGGACAGCAGGACCCCGATGCCGATGACGGCGCCTGGCACCGCGTACCCGAACGTGGTCAGCTGCGCCGCGAAGGAGACGACGCGGCCGCCGCCCATGCGGATCGCGTGGCCGACGCCCATGGAGACGGCGACGCAGGCGATTGCGGTGATCAGTGCGACCAGGAGGCTGTTGGCCAGGTATTCGGCGAAACGCGGGTCCGCGAGGAAGGCGGAATCCGCGACGATCTGCCCGGCCGCCCAGATCAGCAGTTGGGCGACGGGGATGAGGAACCCGGCGGACAGCGCCGCCACGCAGAGGGCCGTCGCGGTCCAGGCGCGGACACCCCGGAGGTGTTCGGGCTGGAAGCCCTGGCGGCGCCCGCCGTGCTGGTGGTAGCGCGCCCGGCCGCGCAGGCCCCGCTCGGCGGCCAGCACGGCCACCGCGAACAGCAGGACGAGGACGGCGAGCTGCGTCGCGGCGTGGAAGTCGAACGTGCCCTTCCAGACGAGGTACACGCCCACCGAGACGGTCTGCACGTTGAAGTACTGGACGGTGGCGAAGTCGGTGAGCGTCTCCATCATCACCAGGGCCAGGCCGGCGGCGAGGGACGGCCGGGCCAGCGGCAGCACCACGCGCCGCAGGGCCTGCCCGCGGTTGGCGCCCAGGGTGCGGGCGGCGTCGTACGTCCCGGAGGACTGCTCGATCAGGGCCGAGCGCGCCATGAGGTAGACGTACGGGTAGAGGGACAGCGTCATCACGAGGATCGCGGCGGGCAGCGACCGGACCTCGGGCACCCACACATCGGTCCCGAAGACGGCCCGCAGGAGGGACTGCACGGGTCCGGCGACGTCGAAGACGGACAGGAAGACGAACCCGAGGACGTAGGCCGGCACGGCCAGCGGCAGGACGAGCAGCCACACCAGCAGGTTCCGGAGCGGGAACCGGTAGGCGGTCACGAGCCACGCCAGCCCTCCGCCCACCACGAGCGCCCCGGCGCCGACGCCGAGCATCAGGGCGAGGGTGGTGAGGATCATCGGGATCAGATCGCGCGGCGGGGTGGTGCTGCCGAGGCTGCCGAGGCCGTCGATGATGACGGCGAGGACGGGGGTGGCGACGACGACGGCCACGGCGACGACCAGCGTGGACCAGGCGGGACGGCCGACGCCGTACGTCCGGTAGCGCCGGCGAGGAGGCCGCGGCTCGGCGAGTGTCGCCGTGTCCGTCACTTGTATCCGGCCTCGGCGAGCAGGTCGACGGCGTCGGCGTTGAGCGTCCCGTAGGCCTCGGCGTTGAGCGGCATGCGCTCGAAATCACCGAAGCCGGCGATGAGCGGTTCGGGCTCCACGGTCGGGTTCACGGGGTACTCGTGGTTGGCGTCGACGAAGGCGTTCTGCCCGTCGGTGGCGAGCCACTCGATGAGCTTCTGTGCGTCCTCCGCATTGTCCGATCCCTCGACCACGCCCGCGCCGGAGATGTTGACGTGCGTTCCGGCACCCTCCTGGCTCGCCCAGAACAGGTCTACGTCGAGATCGGGGTTCTCCTCGAGGGTCCGGGCCAGGTAGTAGTGGTTGTTGATGCCGACGTCGCAGGTCCCGGCATCGATGGCTTCGAGCAGCAGGATGTCGTTGCTCAGGATGTCGACGTTGTTGGCCACCCAGCCCTCGACGATCTCGAGGGCCCGCTCCCGGCCGTGGAGGTCGATCAGGCCGGCCACGAGGGACTGCGTGTAGGCGGAGGTCGCGTCCCGCATGCACAGGCGGTCCTTCCACTTCGGGTCGGCGAGTCCTGCGTAGGTGTCGGTCGCGTCGAACTCGGCGGGGTCGACGGCGCCGGGGTTGTACGTGACGGTCCGCGCACGCAGGGCGAGCCCGTACCAGCGGCCCTCGGCGTCGCGCAGATCGTCGGGGACGGCCTCGTCGAGGACCGGGGAATCGATCCCTGCGAGTTCGCCCTGGCGCGCACCGTTCCACAGGTTGCCGGCGTCGACCGTCATGAAGACGTCGGCCGGGGTGTCGTCGCCCTCGGCCTTGAGGCGCTCGAGGAGTTCGGCGTCGTCGCCGCTGATGAACTCGACGGTGATCCCGGTCTCGTCCGTGAACTGCCCGAAGGCGCCTTCGAGGTCGTAGTGCCGCGCCGAGTAGATCTGCAGGTCGGCCGAGCCGCCGCCGATGGCGCTGCAGCCCGTGAGGATCGAGGTCAGGGCGGTCAGGCCGACGAGGGTGGTCGTCAGGGGGCGCGGGTGCATCCGGGTCTCATCTCACGCAGGGGGAAGTGGTGGGGAGAGCACGCGGCCCTCATAGGCAAGGGTAGCCTAATCTAAGTAGGAGCTGCCATTCGGTGGACGGTTGTCAGCTCAGGATGTCCTTGGTGCTGAACCGTCCGTAGGCCAGGGTCCCGAACACGGCGATGTAGCCGAGCTGCAGGAGGGCGTTGTCGAGGAAGCTGTCCCACACGATCGGTTGCCGCAGGAAGTCGGCGAATCCCAGCCAGTAGTTGGTGAACAGCCACGGGTGCAGCCATTCGAGCTGGGGGAGCGCGCCGAGGATCTGCGCGACGGCGGCCAGCGCGGCCGTCGCGGCCATCGCCCCCACGGGGATGGTCGTCAGCGTCGAGATGAACAGTCCGATGGCGCTGAGTCCCATGAGCGACACCGTCACGTACAGCGCGAGCAGCAGGAGGCGGCCCAGATAGCCGACGACGCCCACGGTGTCCCCGGAGAGGAGCGTCACCGGGCCCACCGGGAACAGCAGCGCCCCGATGACCGCGCCGGTGACCACGACCGTCAGGGTGGCGACGAGGCAGAACAGGGCGGCGCCCGCGTACTTCACGAGCAGCAGCCGGATCCGCCCGGCGGGGGCGACGAGCAGGTACCGGAGGGTGCCGAGGTTGGCCTCACCGGCGATCGTGTCTCCCGCGACGACGCCGATGGTGAGCGGCAGGAACAGTGGGATGGCCACGGTGATCGCCGTGAGCGAGACGAACAGGCCGTTCTGGGTGATGCTGTCGAGGAACGCCGGGCCGCGTCCGCTGGCCGACCCGCCGGAGGAGACCCGCACGACGACGGCGATGAGGACGGGGATCAGCGCCAGCGCCCCGATCATCGCCCAGGTGCGGAGCCGCCGGAACAGGACGGTGATCTCGGACACGACGAGTGGGAGGCCGAGGGAGCGTTCAGCCGGCAACGTCGAACCCCTCTCCGGTGAGTGCGACGAAGCGGTCCTCGAGCGAGGCGCCGCTGACCTCGAAGCCGCGGACCCGCACGTCGGCGCGGACCAGGGCGGCGTTCACAGCCTCCGGCAGGAGCCCGGGGACGGCCAGTTCGGCGGCGACGACGTCGTCGCGCCCGTGGGGTTCGGGGTGGAGGCCGAGGCTCGCGAGGACGCCGCGGGCATCGGTGACGTCGGGCGTGGTGACGCGGACGCGGGCGGCGCCCCCGGACCGCAGCTCGTCCAGCGAGCCCTGCGCCACGAGCCTGCCCGCGCTCATCACGGCGACCATCGTGCACATCTGCTCCACCTCGGCGAGCAGGTGGCTGGAGACGAAGATGGTGGTGCCGTCGTCGGACAGGGACCGGATGAGGCTGCGCACCTCGCGGGTGCCCTGCGGGTCGAGGCCGTTGGTGGGTTCGTCGAGGATCAGCAGGTCCCGCGGGGCGAGCAGCGCGTTGGCGATGCCGAGGCGCTGCTTCATGCCGAGCGAGTAGGCGTGCGCCCGCTTCTTCGCCGCATGGCTGAGGCCCACGCGCTCGAGGGCGGCGTCCACGCGCAGGTTGCGCGTGGCGGGGGAGGTGTGGCGGTCGGCGGCGTCGAACCGCTGGAGGTTGGCCCGCCCGGAGAGGAAGGGGTAGATGGCGGGACCTTCGACGAGGGCGCCGACGCGCGGCAGGACGGCGCGCGCGTCCTTCGGCATGTCGCCGTCGAGCAGCCGGATCCCGCCGCTCGACGCGGCGGCGAGGCCCAGGAGCATGCGGATGGTGGTGGTCTTCCCCGACCCGTTGGGGCCGAGGAAGCCGAAGACGGTGCCGCGCGGGACGGCGAGATCGACGGCGTTCACGGCTTTCTGGCGGCCGAACTCCTTCGTCAGGCCGCGGGTCTCGATCGCGAAGCTGCCGTCGCTCACCCGCGGACCTGCACCGGACGTGCGGGGTCCGCGGGGTCCTGGCCCGTCACCGCCGGGCTGCGGCGACGAGCTGGTCCACGCCGACGGCGCCCGCGAGGATGCGGCCGTCGTCGGTGACGAGCACCGAGACCAGGGAGGTCTGCAGGGCGCTGCCGCCGTCGACCTCGGTCAGGGCCTGCTCCAGCATGGCCTGCGCTCCGGCAACCTCCTGGGGGTCCATGCCGGGCTTGATGTCCATGATGTCGCCCATCCCGGCGGCCTCACCGCTGCGCGGGGCGAACCCGAGCTTCGCGGCGGTTCCCGCGGGCAGTTCCACGATGGTGCTCCAGCCTTCGCCGAGGACCACGGGCTCATCCGTTGCGACGGGCTCGTCCTTCGCCTCCATGCGGGCCTTGGCGTCGTCCGCCGTGGGTGCCTCGGTGACGGTGGCGTCGGCGGGCGGGGTGAACTCGAAGATGCCGGGGTCGGGGGTGCTGAAGTCCACGGCGCTGAAGCCGGCGGAGAACGCGGCGTCCTCCTGGCCCTTGGCCAGGACGGTGACGCTGAGCGGGACACCGGTCTCGGAGTCCACGGACACGGCGATGGAACCGATCAGGGTCGCGGTGTCCTCGGGGGTCAGCAGCAGCTCGTACGCGCTGCGGCCGGCCACGCGGCTCGTGCCGTCGACGGTCACCTCGGTGGTCGGGTCGATCGTCGAGAGGAACACCTCGGCGAGCTCCGCGGGGGTGCGGGGGACGTTCTGCAGTTCGGGGTACTCGACGGCCTTCTCCTGCAGTGTCGCCTCGAGCTCTGCCTTCGCGGATTCGCGGTCGGGCAGGACGGCGTGGATGGCCTCGTTGGCTCTGGAATCGTAGAACCAGGCGTCGTCCCGGTTGACGACGACGTCGCGCTGGGCCAGCTGGTCGAGGACCTGGACGCGTGCCCGGTCCGGCCCGTCGACGTACACCTTGGCGGTGTGGTCGGCGGTGAGGAGCTCCAGCGCCGTGGAGGTGGGATCCGAGCTGGAGGTACGGCCCGGAGGTGTCGCCATGCCGATGTCGGGCAGGCCGAGATCCGAGGACTGCTCGACCGTGCCGGAGTAGGCGTCGTCGGAGCTGGTGGCCACGAACTCGAGCAGTTCCTGCGCGGTCTTCGCGGGGAGCTGCGGTTGGGCTTCCGCGACCGCGGAGCCACTCACCGCGGCGGTGACGATGACGACCGGGACGATGCCGGCGGGGAGCCAGCGCCAGTTCTTGTTCATGACTGAGCCTTCCGAACGAATCTGTGCCCCATCTGCTGTCAACGCTACACCTGCAAGCTGGACGTTCCGTGGGCACGGGCATAGGAAGAACGAGTGGACGAGCCGGCACGTGCCGGGCACGAAAAAGGGGCGGCCGGAGCCGCCCCTTCAGTGGTGCTCGGACGAACTAGCGGGTGACGCGGCGGCGGCCCGAGAGGCTCTCGGCGACGCCGATCAGGAGCACGGCCGCGATGACCGAGACGATGAAGCCGATGACGTTCAGTTCCATGACCTGTCCGGTGCCGAGGAAGCTCGCGATGGTGCCGCCGATGAGGGAGCCGACGATCCCGAGCAGGAGCGTGGCGATCAGGCCGAGGTTCTGCCGGCCGGGCTTGATGAGTCGGGCGAGGGCGCCGATGATGAGGCCGGCGATGATGAATCCGATCATGATGAATCTCCTTCTGGGAACCCGCGCTGCGCGGGAAGCATGGTGTCCTGCCGGTCGGGCACCCTGCGGCTGCGCGCTGAACGGTGTGGCAAGCTCGGCGTATGCAGCCGTGGGTCTTGCCACGGGCATCGATCGGTTCAAGGATAGTCGAATGCGAAGCTTACTGAGTAATCACGATGCGTCGACGTAGCCATCGGAGGACCTCGCACGGTTCGAGTTTCGCCGGGCGGACGACGCCGCAGGGCGCCAGCCGGGTCATCGGCCTCGTGGTCGGCTGGCTGCTGGTGCTGGTCGGCCTCGCTGCCCTCGTCCTCCCCGGGCCGGGCCTCCTCGCGCTGGTCGCAGGCCTCGCCGTGCTCGCCCAGCAGTACGAGTGGGCGCGGCGGTGGCTGCAGCCGGTGAAGCGGAAGGCCTTCGCGGCGGCCGCGAAAGGCGTGGAGACCAAGCGCAACATCGTCCTCAGCTTCGCGGGTGCCCTTGTTCTCATCCTGCTCGGGGTCCTCTGGGGCCTCCAGCCACCGGTCCCGGGATGGTGGCCGGTGAGCGAGAGATGGTGGATCCCGGGTGGCTGGAGCGTCGGTTCGGGCCTCGTCGTGTCCGGCGTGCTCGCGGCCCTCTTCATCGTGTACAGCATCCGCCGCTTCCGGCCGCAGCGATGAGGGCCGTCGGGGGGATGCGCCGATGACCTTCCAGGAGGCGATGGAGGGCGTCGGCAAGGCGGTCGACGCCGCAGGGGTGGCCGCGATCGTCATCGGAGCGGTGATCGCCGCCCTCGTCGCCGGGGCGGCACTGCTTCGGCGGCGTAGCGATGACGGGATCTACCACCGCTTCCGACAGCGCCTCGGGCGGTCGATCCTGCTCGGCCTCGAACTGCTCGTGGCCGCCGATATCATCCGCACCGTCGCGGTGACCCCGACGTTCGAATCGGTGGGTGTCCTGGCCGTGATCGTGCTGATCCGGACCTTCCTGAGCTGGTCCCTCGAACTCGAGATCAGCGGTCGCTGGCCGTGGCAGAAGGCGTCGGCCGGCCAGGCGGCTGCCGCGGACGGCGCCGCGGGCTGAGTGGGGCGCGGTCCCGGGAAGGCCGCACGACGACGCGCCCCGGGCGGGGCGCGTCGTCGCTGGAGGGACGTGCCGGAGGGGCTACCTGCGGCCGTACTCCAGGCGGGTGCGCTCCAGCGTGCCCTGCGGCTCGGGCGCCGGCTCCGCGCCCCCGGGCTCGGGCGGCAGGGCGTTGGTGGTCGCGTAGAGGTACCTGCCGTCGACCTCGACGTCCGCCGGCAGTGTGACCTCGCGGAAGGGCACTGCCTCCTCGGATCCCGCCGCGATGACCGAGATCCTGTTGGCGAAGAGCTCGGCGACGAACAGGTTGCCGCGCCGGTCGAAGGCCAGTCCGGTGGGAGAGGTCAGACCGGAGGCGACGAGCTCGACGTCGCCGGACTCCGGATCGAGACTGCGCACCGACCCGAGCGTCGGATCCTCCGGAACCCCCGGCAGCGACGTCAGGTACAGCAGGCCGTCGGGCCCGAACTCGATGTCCGTGGGGACGGGTTCCGAGTTGAACGTCGCCCCGAGGACACACTCGGGCAGCACGATGCCCTGCTCCGCGAGGCCGGCGAGGAGTTCCGGCGTGGCCGGCGTCGGAACGGGTTCGAGGACCGTCGCATCGACCGTCCCGCGCCGCGTGTCGACGGTCCAGATCACATTGGCCCCGGCATCGGCGACGTACGCGTAGCGACCAGAGTCGGAGACCGCCGTCGCATACGGGTGCGAGTAGACCTCGCCGCCACGCGGCAGCAGGAAGGAGCCCAGCTCTTCCGGAAGCTGTTTCGTGCACTCCGGTGTGAGGTCCTGGAACCCGTACTCGTTGCCGCCGTCGTAGTTGTTCGCGGTCTCGAGTGCAGCGAAGTCCGCGAGCACGTGCGTCTCACCGTCCTCGAGGACGCTGAGGTTGGCCTCGAACCCTTCGGTGCTGTCGCCGACGCTCTCGGTGTAGTACACCTCGCCGTGACGGGTGGACACTCCACCGATCTCGATGCCGGGACGGTCGAGCAGTGTGGTGATCTTGCCGTTGTGCTTCACGCGGGTGAGTTGGCCGGCGAAGTTCTGTGAGACGTAGGCGGCGTCGCCGCGGCCTATCCCCACGCGGAGGGGGCCGAGGAGTCCGGTGGCGAGCTCGGTCGTGTCGCCGGCCGTCACGGTTCCGCTGCGGTGTGCGGAGATGGTGAGCGGCGCGGCCGTGGCGGTGCCGGCGGTGGTCAGGAGGGCGACGGCGAGTGCCGCCGCGGCTATGGGCGTGCTTCTACCCTTCATGATGGTTGTCCTTGGGTGCGAGTCATCACGAGACGCTGTGACCGGCCCCAGCACCGAGAAGCGGCGGGAGGCCGCTTTCCGACGAGCGCGGCCCTGATGTCGAGGGGGATCCGCGCTCCTGTCATGGTAGGACCGCTCCGCGGGAGTGTCGAGGGCGAGGGAGGTGCCGGTCAGCCGGGGAGGGCCTGCGCCCTGTCCGTCAGCTCGCGTGCCTTCTCCTCGGCGCCGGCCTCGGAGTACAGCCGTGCCGCATTGGCCAGGTGGTGGGCCGCCTGCCTGGGGGACTTCCGCCCGGCATGGTACAGGCCGAGGCTCTCCTCGAGCTCGGTCTCCGCTTCGAAATCGAGCAGGTCGCGCTGGTCGACCACGCGGTTCAGCAGTTGTTCGGCAGTCCCGAGGTCAGCGGTCAGGAGGGCGAGCCGGGCCCGCGTGAGCACCAGCTCCAGTCGCTTGTCCGGGGTTCCCACGAGCTGCAGTCCGAGGTCGGCATGGTGCAGCGATGCACGGACGGAGTCGTCGACGAGGCCTGCCTGGAGCTTCAGGTTGGCGCTCGCCTTGTGGAACTCGGCCCACGTCTCGACATCTGTCTGAGGCAGGAGGAGCCTGGCGGCGAGGGCGTGCTGCTCGCATCCCACCTGCACCTCGCCCCGACGGAACGCCACGTTGCCGATGGTCCACGCCCCGCGGGCAATGAGGAGGGAGGGGACGGCCGGTACCCCTCCAGCGATATCCAGACTCATCGCCACGTCCCACGCCTCGTCGAGATCGCCCTTCACCGAGAGACCGGCGATGAGGATGAACGCAGCCTGCAGGCGGGTCGGCGCATGTGAGGGTAGTTCGGCCGCTGCCTCCAGGGACCGTCGTGCGAGATCGATCGCCTCGGGAAGACGGCCCGTGTTGCGAGCGACCGTCGAAAGCCGCATGAGGACCACACACCGCAATTCCGGTGTGGGCACCATGAGGGACGACGACGCCAGTCGCAGAAGGACGGTCTCGGCGTCCTCCAGGCGGCGCAGATCGATGAGTTTCTGCGCCTGGAGCAACGACATGTCCCACCAGGCCGGCGCGTTGCCCTGCCCGTGGGCGATGCTCGCCGCGTGCTCCGCCTCGGATGCCGCGAGGGCGTCATCCCGGAGATCGCGCGCATAGTTGGCCGCCAGCATCGCCGTGGTCAGGCCGGGATCGTCGTCGACAGGTCGCTGCTCCACCCACCAGCCCAGCGTCCGGACGTCCATGCCGAGGCGTGCCGCGAAGTGCTGCACCATCTCCGGCGTCGGCTGGCGCAGATTCCGTTCGAGGAGGGAGACGAAGTGGGGCGAATAGACGCCGTCGCACAGTTCCGCCTGTGACAGCCCTGCGGCGTCGCGCGCCTGGCGCAGCATGTCCCCGAATCGCATGATATTCAGTCCCCCAGAAGATGCGGCCACGCCGGCCCGCGTCCCTGCGGGCTCACTCCGTGGCATCCCCTGTCTAACAGATGCTTCGGACAATCAGGAAAAGCGCCGACACCCGCGGTCAGCCGAGCATCCTGAGGTAGGTGGAGAAGCCGGCCGGTACGCGGCCGACGGTGCGCGACGACGTCGTCACCGTCAGTGCCCCGGAGGCGGTCCACCGCACGCCAGCCGTCTTCGCCCGTTCCGCCAGGCGGACGTCCTCGTCCTGTTCCATCGGGCCGAAGCCGCCGAGCGCCTCATAGGTACTTCCCCTGATGCCCAGGTTCGCGCCGTGCACGTGGGGGTGTCCGTCGTCGGGGAGGTAGGCGTCGGACCACAGCTGGAGCCGCTCGGCGTTGCCCGGCGTCACCGTGGGCCGGACCGTCCCGAGGACGAGGTCGTGGCTGCTGCCGAGGCGGTGGTGCTGGACGAGCCAGTTCCGCGGCACCGTGGTGTCGGCGTCGGTGTTCGCGATCCAGGTGCGGACGGGCAGGCTGCGGGACTTGGCGAGCGCGAACCTGACACCGGCGTCGCGGGCCGCGCCGACGGAACCGAAGCTGCCCGAGATGACGGACACACCCGGCACCCTGCGCGCCTCGACCGCGGAGTGGTCGGTGCAGCGGTCGAGGACCACGGTCACGGAGACGAGGATCCGCGGGACGGTGCGGAGCAGGTGCATCCGGGCGGCGTCGAGCGAGGCCAGGCACGCGGCGATCCGCTCCTCCTCGTCACGGGCCGGAACGACGACGGCCAGCTGGCCGGGGATCACACCAGGCCCTCCCGCCGGGCGACCGAGGCGGCGGGAGGGGGCACGAGGACTTCGAGGAGGAAGTCCTCCTCGGTGTGCAGGGCGAGGGTGGCGAGGCCCGACCGCTCGCGGACCCGACGGTGGACGGTGTCCCCGTCCAGTTCCCAGCCCTCGATGGGGTGGCGCCAGTGGCACAGGACCAGCACGCCGTCGTCGTCGAGGGATCGGCCGATGAGCCGGATCACCTCGTCGAGCTGGTCCGATGCGAGGAAGTAGCCCGTCTCGGAGAGCACGATCAGGTCGAAGGGCCCGTCCTCACGCGGCCAGTCCCGGGGGACCGTGGCGAGCCTGGCGCCGGCGGCGGCGTGCATGATGACCGCCTCGTTGGTACGGCGCACCGCGGTCTCGCTGGTGTCGAGCGCCAGCAGGGTGTCGGAGACGGCCGCGAGGTCCTTCGTGAGCGCGCCCACCGAGGACCCGATCTCCAGGGTCCGGCGGAAGCGGTGCCGCGGCAGGCTGGCGATGGTGAGGGCGCGCTTCCGCTGCTCGTAGAACCGCTCGGCGACCTCCCACGGGTCCGCCCGGTCGCGGTGCAGGCGCTCGAAGGCCGACTGCCCACCGCTGACGAAGAAGGACTCGAAGGTCCTGCCGAAGTGTTCGAGGACGCCCGGTGTCAGCAGGACCTCGTCGCCCGGCGCGTCCGACAGCGGCAGTGTCTGGGAGACATGGGTGGCGAGGGCGGAGCCCTTGCGGGCGTGGTCTCCGGCGTCGAGCTGGTACAGGGCCAGGCCGGCGAGCTGCTCCGCCTGCTCCTCCGCCGTGCCCCAGTGCCAGAGCCAGATCGGGTACTCGAGCAGCGCGATGCCGCGCTCGCGGCACACCTGCGCCGCCGCGAGGCCGACGGCGTCGTGGTCCGTATGGCCGTCATGGCGCCAGGGTGCGGCCACCAGTGTGCGGGTGGTCTCGCCGTCGCCGAGCTCGCGGGCCAGGACCGTCACGACGTCCCCGGCGGTGATCCCGCCGTCGGGCAGGCCCTCGAAGGTCAGGTGCACGGCCGGGGCCAGCACCTGCAGCGCGTTCGCCACTTCGCTGCGCCGCAGCTCCGCGAGCTGCCCGGGCGAGTAGGTGGGGGAGGACGGGTGGGACGCCTCGCCGTCGGTGAGGACGACGACGTCGCACTGCACGCCGTCGCGCGCGAGCCGGGACAGCAGGCCGCCGGCGCCGAGCGTCTCGTCGTCGGGGTGTGCGGCGAGGAGGATGAACCGGGAGGGCAGCCGTCCGTCGAAGAGCTCCTCGATCTGCAGGTCGTCACCCGGTCCGCGGTCCTGCTCCCAGGTGCGCCAGTGGCTCTCCGGCGTCCCCTCGCCGTCGTGCGTGAAGCTCACCATGCCGTGCCGGCCTGCTCGGAGCCGTCGAGCACGCGCCGGCCGAGGGCGGCGTCGTCGCGCTGCGCGTGGTGCTGCCGCAGGTACAGGTGCAGGTCGGCGACGCGGGCGGCGTGGCGCTCGTCGAAGGCCAGGGGCGCGGGGCCGAGCCCGTGGGCCGCCGCCTCGAGGACGAGTTCGGCGCAGTCGAACGCCAGGGACCGCACACGGGCTGCGAGCAGTGCGCCCTCCTGCCCGCCGGCGCGGCCGTCGTCGACGGCGTCCGCCGCGGCGGCCAGTACGGTCCGGGTCCCGTGCAGGGCGGCATCCACCCTGCCGAGGTGCATCAGGGCGATCTGGTCCGGGGCGCGCCGATGGGAGGCATCGAGGAGGGTGCGTGCGATGCCGAGGGCACCGCCGAACCAGCACGCCGCCACGCCGATCCCGCCCCAGGCGAAACCGTCCCGTGCGAGGTACCAGTCGCCGGCTCCGACCGGGAGGGCCGGAGCGGCGTCGAAGCGGACCGGGCAGCTGGTCACCGCCGGGAGGCCGCGGCTGACCCAGGCGCCCGCGGACTCCGGGGCGACGCCGTGGGCGTGCAGGTCGACGGCGAAGGCCCTGCGCTTCCCCTCGCCCACGTGCGCGGTGACGATCGCGGCGTCGAGGTGGTCGGCGAGGGAGCACCAGGGCTTGGTGCCCGTCAGCGTCCAGGAGCCGTCCGGCCCTTCCACCGCGGAGAGTGCGACGCCGGGCCCTTCGGCTGCGAACACGCCCCACGTCCCGGCGCCACCCGGTGATGCGCCGGGCAGGTCCTGCGGGCTCATCCCGGCCTGGTCGAGGATGGCCAGGGCATCGAGGTGGGGTTCGACGACGCGCGCCACGGTCAGGTCGGCTTCGGCGAGGCCGGCGAGGAGCTGCCAGGTGAGGACCGTCCTGCCCGATCCCGGCAGGGGCACGACGGCGCCGAGTTCGCCGGCGAGGGCCAGGGTGCGCGGGAGGGAGCCCCGGGCGGCGTCGACGCGGTCGGCGAGGACGTCCAGCGGGTGCGCACCGGCGTGCGGGGTCTCGGAGCGCAGCATATCCGCAGTCTACTGACGCTCAGGCCTCGGGCGGCAGCGCCTCGTGGTGTGGCTGACCCTTGGTGCGCCGCTCCTCCTTCATCTCCGCTTCGAAGAGGTGGCGCTTGCCGTCGACGAGGGAGTCCCGGGCCTCCTTCTCGAAGGACTTGAACTCCGAGTAGTAGTTGTCGTCGTAGTCCTCCATGATCTGGAAGGTCCAGCGGCCCTCGATCACGTTGCGGCCGATGATCTCGGTGGCGAGCCTGTCGGCGATGTCCGTGTGGCCGGCCTTGCGGAACAGCTCCTCGGCCTCGGAGAGGTTGAGGTCCGCCTTGCCGGTGAGGCGGTGGAAGCCGTAGAGATAGCCGCGCGCGTGTTCGACGACCTCGAGGGCTTCGGAGAGCTTGCCGAGTGCCTCGACGGTGATGTCGGAGACGCCGTCGGGACGCTGGTGGTTGGTATCGGGACCGGGGGTGTCTGGGGTAGCCATACCTCGTACGGTACCCAGATCCACCCCCGTCCAGACAGTACGTCTCCGGCCGGCGGGGCGGCCCGGCTGCTAGCCCAGCTCGGGCTTCGCGACCACGGCGATGTCGTCGTCGCCCGCTCCCGCACGCTGGGCGTCGGTGAGGGACTGCAGGACCGCCGTCACGGCGGGCAGGGGATCGGGGGTGGCGCGCAGCATGAGCCGGGCGTCCTTGGCGAGCAGGTCGGCCGAGAACTGGGTATCGCTGAACGTGCCTCCGGTGATGACCGGCCCCTTCATGCCGGCGATGGGAGCGAGGCCGGTGCCCTCGAGCAGGTCCAGGACCGCGGCGGCGTCGAGCCCGTTGGCCCTGCCGAGGCGCAGCGCCTCCACGAGTCCCTGGAGCGTGACGCCCAGCGCGAGGTTCGCGAGCAGCTTCCCGGTGGCGGCGTCGGCCGGCGTCGCGACGCGGCGCAGGCGCCCGGCGTCGCCCCACAGCGCGGCGAGGGGCTCGACGACGTCGACATCACCCTCGGTGCCGCCGAGCAGGACGCCGAGTGTGCCCGCCCGGGCGGGGGCGAGGCTCCCGATCACGGGCCCGTGGACGTAGCGGACGCCGGCGGCCGTCGCGTAGTCGGCGAACTCGCGGGCGTCCTCCGGGGAGACCGTGGTCACGTCCAGCCAGACGGCCTCCGCCGGGATCCCGAGACCCGAGAGCACCACCTCGCGGACCGTGTCCGGGCCGAAGAGCACCGTCATTACGACGTCGGCACCCTGCACCGCCTCCTGGGCGGAGTCCGCCCGGGTGGCCCCGGCGTTCCGCAGGGCGTCGACGGCGCTCGCGGTCCGGTTCCAGGCCGTGACGTCGTGGCCGGCCCGCAGCAGGTGTGCGCCGAGTTCGTGGCCCATGCGTCCGACGCCGAGCAGTGCGATCTTCATGGTGGTCCTTCGGTTGACGGTCCGTGTGTCCGGGTGGGGTGTCAGTCGGCGCTGACCTGGTGGCGGAAGGTGTCCCGGCGGGCGTGGAGGCCCCAGATGAGGTCCGCGAGGACGTTGGGGTCCTTCTCGGGATCGCCCTCGATGATGCGGCCGCCGATGATGAGCTGCGAGACGTGGATGCCCTCCTCGCCGAGTACCTCGTGCAGCAGCTGGGCGTAGGCCGCCTGGCCCGCGAAGGCCACCGATGTGCCGGTCACGGAGCGGCCCGGTTTCACGGCCGAGCCTCCGTTGACGAAGAGGATGGTGCCGCGGTTCTCGCCGAGGAACCGCATGCCGGGCAGGACCTGGTGCACGGCGGCGACGGGCCCGTAGATGGAGAACTCGACCGGCCCCACGAGGTCCGCCGGGGTGGTCTCCAGGACGGGCCGCATGAAGTCCTTCTGCGGGAGGGGGCTGTACTGCAGCACCTCGATGGGCCCGAGCGTCTCGGTCGCCGCTTCGAGGGCGGCGGCGACCGAGGCTGGGTTGCGGACGTCCGCGGCGAAGCCGCGGGCCTGGATGCCCTCCTTGCCGAGGTCTTCGGCGAGGGCGTCGAGCTTGCCCTGGCTCCGGGAGATGAGGGCCACCGAGAAGCCCTCGGCTCCGAACCGGCGTGCCACGGCGGCTCCGAGGCCGCGTCCTGCTCCGATGATCGCGATAGTAGTCATACCGGGTGCAATTCATCAGCCTGCTGAATAATTCCGTGTCGGCGGACCAGACGTCAGCGGAGCGTCCCGAGGATGGTGCGCTGGATGACGACGGCGGCGGCCCCGCGGGCCCACTGCGCGAAGTCGGTCGGCTGCCGGCTCAGCCGGATGGGGGACGCCTCCGGGTCCCGGTGATCGCCGATCGCGGCCTGCAGGGACGTGCCCGCGACGTCGGCGAGGTCCATGCCCTCGCCGGAGAGGATGACGAGGTCCACCATCGTCAGGTTCGCGACGGCGGACACCAGCAGGCCGAGACCGGCACCGGCCGCCTGCGCGACGCCGAGCGCCGCGGGATGGCCCTCGCGTGCGAGCGCGAGGATCTCCTCGTAGGAACGCTGCTCGCCCGTGGACGCGGCGAACCGGGCGCGGATCGCCGGGATGGTGAGGACGGCCGACGCGCAGCCGCGGTGGCCCTCCGGGCAGCGCGGGCCGTCGGGGCCGAGCGGATAGTGCCCCACGAGGCCCAGGCCCGCGTCGGGCGGGGCGATGACGGCGTCGTTGATGACGAGCCCGTAGCCCACGCCGGCGCCGACCGTCAGGACGGCGAAGTCCTTCTCCCCGCGTCCGGCGCCGAACCACTGCTCCGCGATGGTGAGGGCGACGACGTCGTTCTCGACGACGACGGGCAGGCCCGTCCGCTGCTGTACGAGGTCGGCGAGGGGGACGTCGCGCCTCCCGAGGAACGGGGCCCGGAGCACGGAGGAATCGGCGTCGACCCTGCCGCCGATGCTGATGCCGATGCCGCTGATCCGGCCGACCGCGCCGAGGCCGGCGACGGCGTCGACGACCGCGCCGACCACGTCCTCCACGGCATGGCCCGGCAGCGCGCGCTCACCCGACCCGACGACGTCGGCCTTGAGGTTCGTGGCGACCGCCGAGGCGGTGTCGCCGGTGACTTTGACGCCGACGAACCGGTGCGCGTCCGGGCTGACCTCGAGGGGACGGACGGGCCGGCCGATCGAGGCCGCCCCCGCTGCTCCGGCCTCCCCGGATTCGCGGAGGACGCCGGCGTCGAGCAGCGGCCTGCTGAGGCGGGTGAGGCTGGCGACCGACAGGTTGAGGCGCGCCGCGAGGTCCGCACGGGAGATGGGCCCCCGGATGAGGACCTCACGTGCCAGGGCGCGGGCCGGGCTGGACGTGGCGAGCGAGGTGACGGCGTCCACCGCAACACCTCCCTGCACTCGCCGGATCTTTGACATCTCTTATTTTCTATCGCAAAAATAATCGGGAGTGGAGTACCGACCGGGTCCGGCGCGCGCGGCGCCCGACCGTCCGTCCCCCACGTCCCCCTACGAGAGGCACACTATGACTTCTACGGTCAATCCCGACATCGAGTCCGCCGCCGACGCCCCCGGACTCTCGCCCGAGGCGCTCGCGGAGCGCATGCAGGATCCCGACTGGTGGCGCCAGGCCGCCGTCTACCAGATCTATCCCCGCAGCTTCGCCGACTCCGACGGTGACGGCATCGGTGATCTGAAGGGCATCACGTCGCGCATCCCGTACCTGAGGTCGCTCGGGGTGGACGCCGTCTGGCTCAGCCCGTTCTACCCGTCCGCGCTCGCGGACGGGGGGTACGACGTCGACGACTACCGCGACGTCGACCCCAAGCTCGGCACGCTCGAGGACTTCGACGAGATGGTCGCCGCCCTGCACGCGGCGGGCATCAAGCTCGTCGCGGACATCGTCCCGAACCACACCTCGAACCGCCACGAGTGGTTCCAGGAGGCCCTCGCCTCCCCGAAGGGATCCGCCGCCCGCAACCGCTACATCTTCCACGACGGCAAGGGCCCCGACGGTGACGAGCCGCCGTCGGACTGGGACTCCGTGTTCGGCGGTCCCGCCTGGGAGCGCACTGAGGACGGGCAGTGGTACATGCACATCTTCGCGCGCGAACAGCCGGACCTGAACTGGGACAACCGCGAGGTCCGCGATGACTTCCTGAAGACCCTCCGCTTCTGGTCGGACCGGGGCGTCGACGGCTTCCGGGTGGACGTGGCCCACGCCCTCACCAAGGACATGACCGAGCCCCTGCCGTCCAAGGCCGAGCTCGGCCCCGAGGGCGGCAACAACCAGGGCAGGCACCCCTTCTGGGACCGTGACGAGGTCCACGAGGTCTTCGCCGAATGGCGCCAGGTGTTCAACGAGTACACGCCGCCGCGCACCGCCGTCGCCGAAGCGTGGGTCCACGCCGACCGCCGCGCCCGCTACGCGAGCCCCGAGGGGCTCGGCCAGGCGTTCAACTTCGACCTCCTCAAGGCGGACTGGAACCCCGCCCAGTTCCGGGACATCATCACCAAGAACCTCGACGAGGCGACCTCCTCGGGGGCGTCGTCGACCTGGGTCTTCTCCAACCACGACGTCGTGCGGCACGCCACGCGCTACGGCCTGCCGCCCGCCGGCGCCGACAGCGAGGACGGCCAGGACGGCTCGGCCTGGCTCATGAGCGGCGGCACCGAGCCCGCGCTGGACCGCGAGCTCGGCGAGCGCCGTGCACGCGCCGTCTCCCAGCTCATGCTCGCCCTGCCCGGCTCCGCGTACCTGTACCAGGGGGAGGAGCTCGGCCTGCACGAGGTCGCGGACATCCCCGACGCGGACCGGCAGGACCCGACGTTCTTCCGCAACAAGGGCGTGGACGTGGGCCGCGACGGCTGCCGCGTCCCGCTGCCGTGGACGCGCGACGGCGAGTCCTTCGGCTTCGGCTTCCGGGGTGCGCACCTGCCGCAGCCGGCCTGGTTCGGCGAGTACGCCGTCGAGGTGCAGGAAGCAGACCCGGCCTCCAACCTCGGCTTCTACCGCCGCGCCCTGGCGCTGCGCCGGGAGCTGCAGGGCGGGGAGGACCTCGCGTGGGTCGACGAGCCCTCGGCCGACGTCCTCCACTTCACGCGCCCGGACGGCTGGCACTCCGTGACCAACTTCGGGTCGACGCCGGTGGACCTCCCCGGGGGCACGGTACTGCTGAGCAGCTCGCCCCTCGCGGACGGCAGGCTGCCGGGCGACACGACGGCCTGGCTCGTCTAGGAGGACTTCCGCTCCACGCGACGGCGGGTCGCCCTTCCGGGGGTGGCCCGCCGTCGTCGTTGCTGCCCGCGGAAGCGCGTTCGTCCGGAGGGGAATCGGTTGCGGCCCGATTCCGCACCTCGGAATACTGGAGGGACACACGCGAGGGGGAGGGCAGCGGCATCGGCAGGTCACAGGAGCACGAGGAGAGGCTGCGCAGGGCGGCCCAGTACCGCGCCGCCCAGGGCCACGCCGGTGACGCCATGGCCGAACCGGACCGCCAGGACGACGACGGTGCCCCGGCCGACGGGGAGATGGCGCCGCTGCGCCGGGGTGAGGACGAGGTGAAGCGCGCCCGCCTCATCGTCGACCGCGCCGTGGCGGCCGGCGACTTCGACGACCTGGCGCTCGCGGGCAAGCCGATCCCCGGGCTGGGGGAGGCCCACGACCCGGACTGGTGGGTCAAGGGGTTGATCCAGCGCGAGAACATCACCGGCCTCGGCCCCCGCGCGATCCTGCTGCGTACGGAGGACGCAGAGCTGGACGCCCGGCTCGACCGCCAGTACAGCGAGCGGCAGGTCCGCGAGGTCCTCGAGGACTTCAACTACCGGGTGATCGACGCCAGGCGCCAGCTCCTGGGCGGCCCGCCCGTGGTCACCCCGCTGCGCGACGTCGACGCCGAGGTGCAGCGCTGGCGCGACCGCCGGGCGGCGGCCCGCCGTGCAGCCGAGGCTGCCGCACCTCCCGCACCGCGCGAGGGCTCGTTCTGGCGGCGTCTCTGGCGGGGCAGGAGCTAGTTCGGGACGACCCCGAACAGCACCTTCTTCTTCACCATGCACCAGATGGCCAGTGTCACGACGGCGTGGACGACGAGCCCCTGCCAGATGCTGTCCGGATCCAGCCCGGGGGTGTTGGCGACCGCGAGCACGAAGAACACGTGGACGATGAACACGTACAGGCTCGCGCGCCCGAGGGGGATGTACAGCCAGCCCGTCAGCCTGCTGATGGGGTGCCAGAACGCCGTCAGGATCACGTGGGCGGCCAGGATGAAGAAGGCCAGGTTGATGAGCCTGCCGGGTTGGAGGATCACCCTCACGTACTCGGATTCGTACAGGGTCTCGTAGAAGCCCGGAGGGATGAACGGGAGGCCGAGTGCCAGCGCGTGGTTGAGCCAGAGGGTCCCGAGCGCGAGCGCGTAGGCGCCGGTGGCGGCGCCCACGAAGACCTTTCCCCGGCGGGTGCTGAGGGCCTCGATGATGGCCCGGCGGTGGTACCCGAGGACGGCGCCGTGGACGAAGACGACCTGCCAGGTGAGCAGCGGGAAGACATCCTGGAACTGCGAGGGGAGGACGTGCACGTGGAGGATGCTGTCCACGACGTACAGCGCCCAGCTCAGGGTGAGCAGCAGCCACCACAGCCTCTTCCGCAGCATCAGGACGAGCAGCGGGACCGTCAGCGTCAGCACCACGTAGAGGCCCATGATGTTGAAGGCCCACGGACCCATGGCGAGGAGCAGGAAGTCCCGGACGGCATAGCCGGGTGGCGGGTAGTCGAGGAGGCGCGTGACGTTCGGGTAGAGGTCGTACACGCGGCCCGCCGCCTCGGGTCCGGTCCCGCCCGTTCCCCGGTCCGTGAAGGTGGTCAGCACGGACCCGTCGATGAACGGGACGAGTGACAGCAGATAGACGGTGACGACCACCACCAGGGCCGTGACGTAGAGCTTGACCGCCCTTCTGGTGGTTCCCTTCGCCGCCTCCACGGCTCCGCGCCGCTCGACCGCGATGGGGTGCACCATCCCGAGCACGACGCCGGACAGCAGGACGAACAGTTCGGCACCGGTGATCGTCCCGATCAGGTTGCGTGAGACGAAGGACCAGGGCCCGGCGACCTCGATGTGGGTGACGACCACCGACGTGATGATCCAGCCACGGAGCAGGTCGAGCCGGGCGTCACGCGGCGCGTGCTCGTCCGGGTAGCGCCACTGGGGGACCACGCGTCGGGCCACTCCCGCCAGGAGGACCAGCGCGAAGAGCCCCACGACGCACAGGACCAGCCAGCCCATCACCGCGCTGACCGGTGCGCCGGCCTGCCACACCTGCCGGGTCGACGCGTTCGCATCGTCACGGCCGACCACGTCGGTGATCGGCCCGAGCCGCACTCCGGGTGCCGCGTCCAGGGTGTCGCGGAGCGCCGCGGCCGTCGCCTCGTCCGCGCTGAGGCCCCAGTCCACCGTGTGGTCCTGGGCCTCGGGCTCGGGGCGCGACGCTTCGAGCCACGAGATCATGCCGATCTCGGGGTACTCCTCGGCGGTCGTCGGGTCGAACAGCTGATCCAGCCACGCCTGTTTGATCTCGGCCTCGGGAGCGCTGCCGGCGTCCTCGGGATCGTGCAGGGCGGCCGTCTGGATGAAGAACCTCTTGCCCTTCGCCGCCGCGTACTCCTTCGCGAAGTCGATCCGCGGGGCCCCTGGCGCCGCGCCGTAGGTGCCGGCGAGCTGGTCGGCGAACTTGTCCGGCTCGGGGACCACCGACGTGGTGATCGCGCCGGAATACTGCCTCGTGCCATCGGTGCTCGTGGTGGCGCCCTGCTCGTAGCTGCCGAAGTGGTACAGGGACAGGCCCACCCAGTCCACGGCGTCGTCGCCCGGATAGTAGGGCTCGTAGGGGTCGTCGCCGCCGTCGATCAGGCCGTTGCCGTTCGTGTCGAGTGCGGCGGCGGAGTCGAGGTCGTCCACGGCACCGTAGGCCTCGGTGAACGGGTAGCCGGCCGCGTACGACGGCGCCCAGACCATGGCGGCGCCCGGCACCTCCTCGTGCACCCTGTCGGCGACGGTGCGGAAGGCCCTGGTGTAGGCGTCGGGCTGCTGGCCCCAGCCGTACCATGTGCCGTTCATCTCCGGCGCGAAGCGGAGGAAGAATCCGGTGCGGAACTGGTCGCTGATGCGGGCGAGGGTGCCCGCGAGGTGCGCGGCGTCGGCGTCCGTGAGCTCGTCGAGCGGTTTCGACGGTTCGAGGGTCACGACGGCGAGGGAACCCAGGGGTGCCTCCTGCCGGGCCAGGTCGAGGAGGTCACGCTCGGCGTCGGCGTCGAGCGGGTAGGCGAGCGGCCGGCTGAAGAGCGAGGGCGTGATCCCGGTACGGTCCGCGTAGGCGCGGGCGTTGTCGGACGACCAGTCCAGTTCGGGGCCGAAGTAGCGGCCCTCGGCCGGCGCCGTCGGACTTCCGGCGGGCGCCGTGGCGGCATCGGAGGCGGGCAGGGTGCCGGGTGTCGCCTGCGCGGGTCCGGCACCGGCCAGGAGCCCTCCGACCAGTGCCATCAGGGTCAGGCCGGCCCTCCATCGCCGTTTCCGTCCCGTGGGGAGGGGGCTCATCCCTTCGCGTCTTGGCGGGCCTTCGCCTTCGCGATGTCCGCCTGGTAGTGCTCGTACCCGCGGTAGCGGACGGCTTCGATGATGACGCTGAAGATGACGAGGTCGAAGATCACCCAGACGATGTTGACCGACGTCCCGAGGATGTCGGCCTGCCCTACGATCATGCGGATGATGCCGATGATCATCGCCCCCACCAGCAGTCCCATCGCCCAGAGCTGCGGCTTCACGAGGTCCCAGCGCAGCGTGCTGCCCTGCTGCAGGGTCTTCGGCGTGACCGCGAAGTCCAGGTCGCGGCCGAGGTAGACGTTGCCGAACGCCGAGGTGATGGAGCGGATCCAGACGGGGAACAGCGCGAGGGAGTACTGCTGGCCGCGCCAGGTCTTCACGCCCTTGCCGACGACGGCGAACAGGAGCTGGTTGACCAGCAGGAACGGTATCAGCCGCAGGAAGAACTCGGTGCTGATGGAGTTCACCGGGAGGATGCCGAAGACCAGGTAGATGATGGGCGCAGCGAGGTAGACGACTGCGGCGAACCCGGAGAGGTAGCTCCACATCGTGGCCCCGTACATGAGCTTCTGGGCGAAGGTCAGGCCCTTCTGCGCGAAGGGGTTCTCGCGGAACAGCACCTGGATGGTTCCCTGCGCCCAGCGCAGGCGCTGGGTCAGCATCGAGTTGAGGTCCTCGGGCGCCAGGCCGTCGGCGAGTTTCTCGTGGTGGTAGGCGGACTCCCAGCCGAGGGAGTGCAGCCGCATGCACGTGGCCATGTCCTCGGTGACGGAGATCGTGGCCATGGGCATGACGGCCTGCGCCTCGCCGGCCCGCTCGGCGTTGACCGACTCGATGAGGACGCGGACGGCGTCGATCGCCCCGAGCGGGGACCAGGAGCGCTGTGCCAGCTGGTCGAGGGCGGTGTCGTCGACGACGGCGAGGACCGGAGTGCTCGCCGACGCGCCCTGCAGGCCGCCCTCGAGTCCCTCGATGCCGAGGTCGGTGAGGTCGGCCAGGGACGCGAGATCATCGTGGAAGGCGGCGATGTCCCCGGCGACCAGGGTGCGGGTCACCGCCAGGACGCGCTGCTGGAATTCGTAGGTCACCTCGGAGATGCCGTGGCCCTTCTGCAGGCGGCGGCGGACCCGGCGGAGGTCCTTCGCGACGAGGTCCAGCGCCTCGGCCACGCGTTCGTTGTCCGCGCCGAGGTTCTTCTTGGCCTTCGCGATGACCCTGTCGGAGGTCTTGAGCGCCTTGTGGAGGGCGAGTTCGATCTCCGTGACGTAGCGCGTGACCCCGAGCTGCATGAGCGCCTCGCGGCGGATGATCGCGTTCGAGCCGCAGAAGAAGGCGGCGTTCCAGCCGTCCTTGCCCTGCTGGATCGGGCCGTAGAAGAGCGGCGCCTGGCTGCCCAGGGGGTCCGAGTCCGGGACGTTGACGAAGACCTGCGGTGTCTGGACGAGGGCCATCTTCTCGTTGGTGAAGTACCCGAGGGTCCGGTCGAGGATCAGGGGATCCGGGATCTGGTCCGCGTCGAGGATGACGAGGAACTCGCCGTCCGTGGACATGAGCGCATTGTTGAGGTTGCCGGCCTTGGCATGGCGCGGCATGTCCTTCCAGTCCGCCGAGCGCGTGATCCATCCGATGCCCTCCGCCTCGGCGGCCGCCCGGACGTCGGCGCGGTTGCCGTCGTCGAGGATCCACGTCTTGTGCGGGTAGCGGATGGCCTTCGCGGCCCGCGCCGTGGTCAGGACGAGGTCGAGCGGCTCGTTGTAGGTGGTGATGAAGACGTCCACCGTGAGGCCGGCGGGGGCCTCCGGGGGCTCGCGCCTCCTGAGCTTCCACACGGTGAAGCCGAACAGCAGGGAGTCGATCAGGGAGTACGTCTCGGCCAGGACGAGGGGGATCGCGATCCACCAGGCGTCCCAGTTGATCGAGAAGAGCCACCGCCAGACGATGTAGTTCAGGCCGAGGACCGCCGTCACGAGCACGATGGCCCGGATCAGCAGGGTGCGCCCGCCGAAGGAGCCCTCCCGGCCCGCAGGATCCACGGAGAGATCGGTTGTCACTGTCCCCATGCCGCAGCACACTCCACTTCTGCTTCCGTGCACGGAGGCACCTTCGGTGACTTATGTGCGCCGGGCCGGCCGCACTGAGACGCTCACCGGGCCTCGGGGGCCATGAAGCACTGGAACCAAGGTACCCGAGGTGCCGCCGTCGACCGGCCGGGTTGCGCGTTCCTACGTGTCGGCGTAGCGCCCGGCCCGGCCGAGGGCGTCGCGCAGGCCGTGGACGTCGAAGCCGGACTCGTCGGGGAGCTCCACGACCGACGGCCGGGCGACGGCGGGGCGGGCCGGCTGGGACCCGATGTGTCATCCGCGCGGGGTGTCGTCCGTCCACACGTAGAACTTCTCGGGCCGGCCCGCGGACCCGTATTGCGGGACGATCCTCGCCTGCCCGCGCGCGACCAGGAATTCGAGGTACCGCCGGGCGCTCACGCGGGCCATGCCGAGCCGGCCGGCGACCTCCGATGCCGACGTCCCTCCGCCCTGCCCGCGCAGGTCCAGCACGACGGCGTCGAGCGTCGGGGCCGAGAGGCCCTTCGGCGTCGCGAGTGTCGTGGTCCCCGGCGTCCCCGGCGTCCCCGGCGTCGCGGTCCTGCCGCCCGCTGCCGCCGTCGTGCCGAGGAGCTGGTCGATCCGGTGCTGGTCCAGCGCCGGGGAGGTCTCCCCGGCGTGGGCGTCGAGCTCGCGCCGGTACGCGACGTAGTGGTCGAGCCGCTGGTTCAGGACCGCCGCGCTGAAGGGCTTCACGAGGTAGTGCAGCACTCCGCCGGCCACTGCGGCCCGTACGGTGTCGAGTTCGCGGGCGGCGGTGATCGCGATGACGTCGACGGGTTCGCCGGGCCGGTTCCGCAGCGCGCGGAGCACCTCGATGCCCGACATGTCCGGGAGGTGGATGTCCAGCAGCACCAGCCGGGGGTGCAGCTCCTGCACGAGGTCGAGGGCCCGTGCGCCGGTGTGCGCGGCCCCGACGACGTCGAATGCACCGTGGGCCAGCAGGAACCCGGTGTGGATGCCGGCGACCTCGCGGTCGTCGTCGACCACCAGCGTGGGGACCAGCGCGGGCGTGCTCACGGCACCTGCAGGGTGGACCGGGGCACGGCGGCGAGCGACGGCGCGAGCCAGACCGTGAACTCGGCGCCGCCCAGCTCGGACCCGTCGACGACGACCTGCCCGGCGCGCCGGCGCGCGATCCGGTCCACGAGCGCGAGGCCGAAGCCGCGCGTACCGGTCCGGCCGCCGTCCTTGGTCGAGTACCCGGAGGAGAAGATCCCGGCGACGTCCTCGGGCGGGACGCCGGGTCCGTCGTCGGAGACCGTGATGCGGACGCCGTCGTCCGTCGTTTCCAGGTGCACCATGACCTGCCCCTGGCCGCGGTCGGCCACGGCCTCCAGGGCGTTGTCGATGAGGATGCCGAGGACGGTGACGACGTCGGTGGTGCCGTCGGACTCCAGCGTCGAGGTGTCGTCGATGGACAGCGTGATGCCCTTCTCTGCGGCGATGGTGCTCTTGGTCATGAGCAGGCTCGCGGCGTCCGGGTCCCGGATACCCGGGGCGATCGAGCCGGAGACCAGCGAGCCGCCGTGCCCGGACCGCGAGATGAAGTCGACGGCCTGCTCGGTGCGGCCGAGTTCGAGCAGGCCGGAGATGGTGTGCATGCGGTTCGCGAACTCGTGCGCCTGCGCGCGGAGGGCCTGCGTGGCGTCGCGCTCGCCGTCGAGGTCGGTGAGCAGCTGGTAGAGCTCGGTGCGGTCACGGAGGATCATGACGCGTCCCACGCGGACGCCGTCCACCAGTGCATCGGAGGTCCGGGCGAGCAGCACGCGCTCCCCGGACAGCACCGTCTCGTCGGTGTCCGAGGGATCGGAGAGGAGACGGGCGAGGGCCGGTTCCATGACATCGGCGGCGGGCCGTCCGGTGGCGTCGTCGTCGAGCCCGAGCAGTCTCTTCGCCTCGTCGTTGAGGAGCGCGATGCGGTGGTCGGCGTCGACCGCGACCATGCCCTCGCTGATGCCGTGGATCATGGCGTCGCGGGTCTTGAGGAGGGACGCGATCTGTTCGGGTTCGAGCCGGTGGATGCGGCGCCAGACGAGCCGCGAGATCCAGATGGCGCCGGCCGAGCCGACCAGCGCTGCGACGATCAGCCACACGAGCAGGCGGGGGAGGTCCTCGTGGAGGACGGCGTCCAGCTCGGACTCGAGGACTCCCACCGATGCGGTGCCGATGATGGCGCCGTCGCTTCCGTGGACCGGGACCTTCACGCGCCAGGACTCGCCGAGCGTCCCGGTCTGCGTACCCACGAAGATCTGCCCCGAGAGCGGCACGGAGGGATCGGTGGAGACGGGCTTGCCGATCAGTTCCGGGTTCGGGTGGGAGTACCGGATGCCCTCGGCATCGGTGACGACGACGTACGTCACCCCGGTGGACTGGCGGATGAGGTCGGCGATCGGCTGGATGGTCGCGCTGGGATCCGCCTCGCCGAACGCCTCGATCACGGAGGGCAGTTGCGCCACGGACTGGGCGACACCGACCATGCGGTCCTGGTACTGCTCCCGGATCTGCAGCCGCTGCATCGCGACGGCGGTGGAACCGGCGACGGCGACGATGACGAGCACGATGGCCAGTTGCAGCAGGAACAGCTGCGATCGAAGCGGCATCGTCCTGATCATCCCCATAGTGTGACACGCCCCCTCACGTCACAATCGTCCGTTCCCGTCGGACGGCGATGACCACAAAGACCAATACGAGCACTACGACCGCATGCTTTACCCCCGCTCGGAAGCCTTCCTAGCCTGAGATCAGCAGTGGTGACCCGCATCACATCTGGCAGTCCATCCGCAGTACATCTCAAGGAAGAGAACAACCATGACGATCGATCGCACAACGGCGCGCCGTTCGAGCCTCACCGCCCTCGCCCTCGCCTCCGCGCTCGCCCTCTCGGCCTGCGGCTCCATGACGGAGAGCACCACCGCCGGGGAGGCGGAAGGAACCATCGAGAAGCTCAACATCGTGGTCCCCGCCGATCCCGGGGGAGGGTGGGACCAGACGGGCCGGGCCATGGAGACCGACCTCAAGGAGAACGACCTCGTGGGCAGCGCCTCGGTCGTCAACGTCGGCGGCGCCGGCGGCACCAACGGCCTCGCCAAGCTCGCCACCGAGACGGACCCGAACACCCTCATGGTCATGGGCTATGTGATGGTGGGGGCTGTCGAGACCAACAATGCGGCCAACCGCATCGAGGACACGACGCCCATCGCACGCCTCACGGAGGAACCCCTCGTGATCGTGGTGCCCGCGGATTCGCCCTACCAGACCGTGCAGGACCTTCTCGACGACATCGAGGCCAAGGGGCAGGGCGTCTCCATCACGGGCGGCTCGGCCGGAGGCGCGGACCACATCCTCGCCGGTTCCGTCCTGAAGGAGGCCGGCATCGCGCCCGAGAACCTGAACTACATCCCGTACTCGGGCGGCGGCGAGTCCCTGGCGGCCCTGCTGGGCAACAAGGTCAACGCCGGCATCTCGGGCGTCGGTGAGTACGCCGAGCAGGTGAACGCGGGGAAGCTCCGGGCCCTCGCGGTCTCCGGCGAGGACGCCGCACCGCAGCTGCCCGACACGCCGACCCTCACCGAGGAGGGCATCGACCTCGTGCTCACCAACTGGCGCGGCGTCGTCGCCCCCGGCAGCATCGACGACGCCCAGGCGGACGCGCTCACGCAGCTCGTCACCGACCTGCACGCGACCGACACCTGGAAGGCGACCCTCGAGGAGAACAACTGGGCGGACGCGTTCCTGGCCGGCGAGGAGTTCGAGACGTTCCTCGACGAGGACATCGCGAGCGTCAAGACGACCCTCACCGACATCGGGCTGCTCTAGACCATGAGTACCTCCGTGCAGAACGCCGGGAGCGGCACGGCTGCCGCTCCCGGCAAGCCGATCGGTGAGCTGGTCTTCGCGCTCGTCATCGTGAGCATCGGCGTCGTCGGCTTCGTGGCGGGCGCCGGCATCCAGACGCCGCCGTCGGCCAGCGACATCGGGCCGCGGGCGTTCCCCTTCGCCGTCTCGGCGCTGCTCCTCGCCGTCGGACTGGGACTGGTGTTCCAGGTGCTCCGCGGCCACCGGGGGGCCGCCGACGAGGGCGAGGACGTCGACCTCGACGCGACGACCGACTGGCTGACCGTCGGGAAGCTCGCGGCGTTCATGCTGCTGCACGCGTTCCTCATCGTCCCGCTCGGCTGGCCCGTCGCCGCCGCGATCCTGTTCTTCGGTGCTGCCTGGTCCCTCGGGGCCCGCCCGTGGTGGCGCAACCTGGTGACCGCCGTCGTCCTGGCGCTGGTGCTGCAGTTCGTCTTCGCCGGGCTCCTCGGCGTCTCGCTGCCTCCGGGCTTCCTCGAAGGGTTCGGTGTGTTCGGTGGATAACTTCTTCCTGCTGATGGACGGCTTCGCCACGGCGATGCAGCCCATGTACCTGCTCTTCGCGCTCGGTGGCGTGCTCGTCGGCACCGCGGTCGGCGTCCTGCCGGGCATCGGGCCCGCCATGACCGTCGCGCTGCTCATGCCCATCACCTACAGCCTCGAACCGACCGCTGCGATCATCGTCTTCGCCGGGATCTACTACGGCGGCATGTACGGCGGGTCCACGACCTCGATCCTGCTGAACACCCCGGGGGAATCCTCCTCGATCGTCACGGCGCTCGAGGGCAACAAGATGGCCAAGGCCGGCAGGGGAGCAGCGGCGCTGGCGACGGCGGCGGTCGGCTCGTTCGTGGCCGGCACCATCGCGACCGTCCTGCTCAGCTTCGTGGCACCGTATGTCGCCGCCTTCGCGGTGCAGATCGGCCCCGTCGAGTACGTGGCCCTGATGATCGTGGCGTTCCTGACCGTCGGCGCGCTCCTCGGGTCCTCCGTGCTGCGCGGCCTGGCCTCCCTGGGGCTGGGCCTGTTCATCGCGCTCGTCGGCTTCGATTCCCTCACCGCCCAGCAGCGCTACACCTTCGGCAGCCCGTTCCTGGCGGACGGGATCGACGTCGTCCTCGTCGCCGTCGCGCTGTTCGCGGTCGGCGAGGCGCTCTACGTGGGGTCCCGGCTCCGGCACGGGCCCATCAAGGTCATCCCGGTCACCGGGGGCTGGACGAGCTGGCTCCGTAAGGAGGACCTCCGCCGGTCGTGGAAGCCGTGGCTCCGCGGCACGATGATCGGGTTCCCCGTGGGCACCATCCCCGCGGGCGGCGCCGATGTCGCGACGTTCCTCTCCTACGCCTCCGAGCGCAAGCTCGCGAAGGGCGAGAACAAGCAGCAGTTCGGCAAGGGCGCCATCGAGGGCGTGGCCGGTCCGGAGGCGGCGAACAACGCCGCGGCCGCCGGTGTCCTCGTCCCGCTGCTGACGCTGGGCATCCCGACGACGGCGACCGCCGCCATGATGCTCGTCGCTTTCCAGCGGTACCAGATCCCTGTGGGACCGCAGCTGTTCGAATCGAACAGCACGCTCGTGTGGGCGCTCATCGCGAGCCTGTACGTCGGCAACCTGATGCTGCTCGTGCTGAACCTGCCGCTCGTGGGTATCTGGGTCAAGATCCTCCAGATCCCCAGGCCCTACCTGTACGCGGGGATCCTGGTGTTCGCGGTGCTGGGCGCGTTCTCGGTGAACTTCACGCCCATCGACGTGATCATCCTGCTGATCGTGGGCATCCTCGGGTTCTTCATGCGGCGCTTCGGCTACCCGATCGCGCCGATGGTGGTGGGCCTGATCCTGGGGCCGATCTTCGAGAGCCAGCTGCGGCGGTCGCTCGCGATCTCGCAGGGCGATCCCGTGGCGCTCGTGCAGTCACCGGTCGCGGCGACGATCTACGTGGTCCTGATCGTCATTCTCGCGCTGTCCTTCCTGCTCAAGCGTCGGCAGGCTCGGTTCGAGGCGATGGTCGCCGCGAACGCCGACGCCCCCGCCGTCGTGCGGGGGACCGCAGCCGGCTCCGAGGCAGCAGTTCCCACCACCGCTTCCACGACCGCTTCCACCACCGCTTCCACCACCGCGACGCCGGCGGGCTCGCCCGACCGAGAGGACACCGACCGATGAGCACGATCGTGGTGGGTTACGTACCCAATGCACTGGGGGAGGCTGCAGTCTCCGAGGCCGTCGAGGAGGCTCGACGCCGGGGGTCGGAGCTGGTGGTCATCAACACCACGCGCGCCGACCGCCTCGTGAACCCGGCCTATGCCGACGACGACGACGTCTCGAAGCTCGACACCCTGCTCCAGGCTACGGGCGTCCCGTTCTCGGTCCGCCACAGTATCTCCGAGGCGACCGCGGCGGAGGAGGTCGTGGATACGGCGGAGGAACTGGACGCCGAACTGATCGTCATCGGGCTACGGCACCGGACGCCCGTGGGCAAGCTGATCATGGGGTCGACGGCGCAGGCCATCCTGCTGTCGGCGCGTTGCAACGTCCTGGCGGTGAAACTGCCCTGACGGGTGGCTACTGGCTACGACGACGGCGGCGGGTCACCCCAACGGGTGACCCGCCGTTGTCGTCTGCCACGCCGGTTCCGGCCTCGCTGCGCCGGTTCCAGGGGTCCCCGCCCTCCGACGCCCGAGGTGTTCCCGTCGCCATCAGTGCGGCTTCCCTCGTGCGGCGTTCCACCGATCCGAGCCGGGCTGTCCGCCCCTGCTCCGGCCAGGCCCTCATCGTCGTGGGAGCCCGTCCGGCGGGCGGTTCCGCGATCGAGTGCGAGGTGGCCCCCGAGGAATCCGGACCCTGCCACGACGACATTCCCGGCCAGGCCGAGCCCGGTACCCAGGGCGAAGCGGCCGCGCCGGCGGGCGATCAGCGAGCCGAGGTGCAGGAAGACGGCGATGTCGGTGCCCAGTGCATGCACCGCCGCGATACGGCGTTCGGGTCCCTCCATGCCGGCCCAGTCACCGGCACCCGAGATCGCCGTCGGCACGGCGGCCACCACCCCGGTGCCGACCAGAAGCGTGGCGCCGCTGCGGGATTGCGCTCCACCGCCCAGGTCGAGGATCGATGCGCTGAGCCAGCATCCGAGCGTCACGTCGGTGAGTAGCGGATGGATCGAGTGCCCGAGGACACCGGTGTGGAAGGGGCTGCGCCGCGCCCAGTCGATCACCGGTCCATAGATGACCTCCTGTGCCCGCGCCACCTTCTCCGAGAGGGGGCTCGCGCCCACGGACCGGGCGATGTGCTGGGGAAGCGACGACTCATCCACGATGCAGGACGCTAGACCCGCGAGGGGTGGCTGCACAGGGTCGGAAGTCCTTCCGGCAGCGCGAAGGGCTCGTCCGGAGCAACGGATGGCAGGGGGGAGCTGTCCATCGTCGACCACGCGACTGCGCGACGCCTGGGAAGCCGAGGTCTCCCACGGGCCACCGGGCACCGGGCGCCGGGAGTCAGGCCGCGGCTGGATGGATGATGAGGTCGACCACCGAGTGCACCGGCCGGAGCGCTCTCCCCGGCCGAGTCCTCCCCGGAGGGGGAGCCCCCGGCAGGGGCGGCGCTTCCGAGACGTAGGAGTGGCCGGTGGGGGTGCGCCGCTCGATCGCGTGCCGTGGTCCGGGCAGTGGATGCGACGACCAGCCGAGGGATTCCTTGATGTAGTTGCAGCTCTCGCACAACCCCTGCCCGCCGTCGGCGTTCGTCGTACCGGAGAGGCGCCACGGAATGATGTGGTCGCTATGCCGGATCGGCGCGTCACAGTACGGGGTGCGGCAGGTCGCGTCCCTTGCTGCGATCAGGCGTCGAAGACCGGGCGGGAAGAGGCGGGCCCGTGACTCCATCGCCACCAGTTGGCCGGTGTCCGGAGCGGTGTAGAGCCGTCGCAGCCAGACCCGGGCAGCGGAGTCACCCGTCTCGCGGGCGCCATCGCTGCCAGGGACGGTCGTGGTGTTGCTGGGGGCCGCGGTGCCAGGGACGGTGTTCCGCCTGCCCGCGGCATTCCTGCGCGCGGTGCCACAGGTGTCGAGGCCGCCCCGGATCAGATCCCGGGCGTACTGAGCCGGGACGCACCCGTAGCCCGGCAGGTATGCGGGCTCGCTGTCCCCCTGGAGCAGGGTCCGGTCGGTCATGATCAGCTGGACTTCTGCCTGTACCGCTCCGGCAGGCGAGCCGGTGAGACGGTCGACGAAGGCGTCGGCCATCAACTGCCCACGTCCGCGCCCATGGCTCTCCCCGGTGCTGACCTGCGTGTCGGCGTGACGCGAAAGCGCGGAGTACGCACCGATGGCTTCCGCTGCGGGAAGCAGGGCGGTCAGGTAGGCCATGGTGTCCGGAGCGGGCCGGCAGCTGACATGGCGTTCACCGACCGCCTTGCGGGCTCTCGCCACGGCGGCCTCCGGCTCGAGCCGGTAGGCGATCTTGCGCGTCCTGTTCTTCAGCCCCTGCGTGCCGACACCTTCGAGAGCGCCGGTGTCGGCCGCCAGTTCCGTGTCCACTGCCTGACGGTTCTCGGCGCTCAGGCAGACGGTCTCGCGGACGACCACGGTGGTGCGCCACTCGTTGAGCCGGCCGGATTCCAGGGCCGCGAGAGTGTGCGGCATGTCGTTCAGCAGTGTCCGAGCGAAGCCCAGCAGCCGCGAACCCTGGTGCGGGGACTCCCGCCGCGCCAGCGCGATTTCGGCGCCCACACCCCGGCCGCGCTGATCCGCCGGCACACCCGCGGCCGCCTCCGTTCGCCGTCGAGCGGTGTCCAGCGCCAGGGCTGCGCGGGCCTGGTCGGCCGCCAGCACACTCTTCAGGTCCTCGATCGCTCGTATGCGGGAGACCAACGACTCCTCGTAGCCCTCAGGGACCGCGTCGGGCATGTCGGCTGCAGGCGGCCTGCCACAGGAGGGGCAGGCGACAGTGCGATCGCCTCCTGCATCATCGCCCACCGAGGAGTCAGCAACCAGGGAGGAGCCAGTAGCCAGGGTGGAGCCAGTGGGCCACAACGAGGTGGACCCGACCGAGGATGCAAGGCTCGTGATCCAGCCACGCACCACGGATGTGCTCACGCTCGGCCTGTAGGGGCTGAGCGTGAATCCTTCGCCGCTGCCATCATCGAACATGTGTACTATTTTATTACTTTAACAATAGAACATAATAACTATTTCTGTCCGTGGGTGCTGCTTCTCGACCTTCGCGTCGCGGAACTGCTCGAGCCCGGAATCCTCCGCAGCACCTCGCGTCCCGTGCTCGATGGCCGTCGTCGGGGGTTGGCGCGGTTGTTGCCCGATGACACTCCCGGCAAGGTGTCCCCCTATGGTGCCGCGAGCGGATGGTTCCAGGGTCCGGCGCGCAGTACTCCCGTTGCGCAGCCGGCCCGAGGTGCGCGTCACGACGCCAGGGGAAAAGTTCGCCGAAGCTTTCGCTGTGTGCTGCCGTTCCTGGTCGTGGACTTGAGATTCGTCAGCCACTATGGGTATATCCGTTGCCCTAGTGAACGGATGGTCTTCCCAACCCCCACCCGAGCGGACTTCCTGTTGCCGATCCCCCTGTCCCTTTCCGCACCGATCCCGTCGGACCTGCCGACGTCGCTCGCGGCCCGTGAAGCGGAACGTCAGAGGCTGCGCTCCCTCCACCGTTCGAACCTCCTCGACAGCGGCGACGAGGAGCGCTTCGACCGCCTGACGCGTCACGCGCAGGGCCTCTTCGGGGTGGCGACGGCGGTCATCTCGCTCATCGCGGAGGACCGCCAGTACCTCAAGTCGTCCGTGGGATCCTTCCCCCGCACCTTGCCGAGGAGCGCAGCGTTCTGCAACGTGACCATCGAGGGCGAGGAGCTCCTGGTGGTGCCCGACCTCCTGGAGGACGGGCGGTTCCGGAACAGTCCGCTCGTGGTGGGCCCGCCCTTCATCCGGTTCTACGCCGGTGTCCCGCTGCGCGGACCCGGTGGCTGGTTCGTGGGCAGCCTGTGCATCCTCGACACCGAGCCCCGGCATCTCGACCGCCGGGGGCTCCTGCAGCTCCGCCGCCTCGCCGACCAGGCCGAGCTCGAGGTGAACGGCGCCACCTAGTCTTCCGGCGCGTCCCTGTTCCTGCTCGCGCGTCTCCTCATCCGCGTCCTCCGGCGCCTCGAGGGCGACGGGCAGCCCGAAGGCGGTGCCGTACAACGGGAGTCAGGAGCCCGACGTCGTCCCGCGGGAATGCGGGACAGCACCGGTGCGCTGCACCGGGTATGAAGAAGATCGGGTTCCTGTCCTTCGGCCACTACCAGGACGTGCGGGGCTCGCTCGTGCCCACCGCGCAGGAGGCCCTCGTCCAGGCCGTCGAGCTTGCCGTGGCGGCCGAGGAGCTCGGTGTCGACGGCGCCTACGTGCGCGTGCACCACTTCGCACCGCAGTACTCGGCTCCCTTCCCGTTGCTCGCCGCCATGGCTGCCCGGACGAAGACCATCGAACTCGGTACCGGCGTGATCGACATGCGCTACGAGAACCCGCTGTACATGGCGGAGGAGGCCGCGGTCACCGATCTGATCAGCAACCGGCGCCTGCAGCTCGGGATCAGTCGCGGATCACCCGAGACCGCACTCGACGGCTGGCGCACGTTCGGCTACGCCCCCGTCCAGGGGAGCAGCGATGCGGACCTGGCGCGCGAGAAAGCCGCACTCTTCCGCCAGGCGATCGCCGGCCACGGGATCGCCGACCCCAACCCTCGGATGTCCGGCAGCGCCGGCAGACTCCCGATCGATCCGGTCTCGGTCGGGCTGTCCGAGCGCATCTGGTGGGGCTCGGGAACCCGCTCGACGGCGCAGTGGGCGGGGGAGCAGGGCATGAACCTGATGAGTTCGACCCTGCTCACGGAGGACACGGGTGTCCCCTTCGACGAGCTGCAGGCCGAGCAGATCGGCATCTTCCGCAAGGCGTGGGCGGAGGCCGGCCATGGCTGGACCCCGCGGGTCTCCGTGAGCCGCAGCATCCTGCCGATCGTCAGCGAGGCCGACGAGTACTACTTCGGCGTCCGCGCCCAGCGGGAGTCGAGGGATCAGGTGGGGATCCTCGACGGCGCCCGGTCGCGGTTCGGCCGCAGTTACATCGGTGCACCGGATGTGATCGCCGAGGAGCTCGCCGCCGATGCCGCGGTGCAGTCCGCGGACACGCTCCTCGTGACGATCCCGAACCAGCTCGGCGTGGATTTCAATGCGGCGCTCCTCGGAAACATCGTGAAACTGGTGGCTCCTGGGGCGGGGTTGCGCTGATTGCCGGTCCAGATGCTTCTCACCGACGCGAACCTCCGCTACGGTAGAACAATAAGCATGCTGACCTTATTGGGGGACAGCATGACAGGGAACCCCGAGGAGACGCCGTGCATCAGGTCCAGCTGGAGCTGATGCACGACGCGCTCTCCCTGGGCAACCTCGCTCCCGAGCGGGTGTGGCTGCGCTACTGCGCGATCGGCGGGCAGCAGACCGCGCCCCAGGTCGAGCGCTTCCTGCGAAGCGACCCGAGCCAGGGTGGCCCGAACCAGGGTGTCGCGAACCAGAGCGACCCGGGCATGACGGAATTCGAGCGGGACGTCCTCGCGCACGCCATCAACGAGCTGCTCTGGGACCAACGCCTGGCCAGTCACGTTCCCTACCTCCTCGACTCGACCGGTGCCGCCCGGGCCACCGACGGCCCGAGCATCAGCGCCGCCGCCGCGTGGCTGCTCACCGAGGAGGAAGCCGAAGCCGAACGTCTGCTCAGTCTCACCGCAAGCGGCCTGCTGGCCTCCGGCCCGGCCGAAGCGCTCGACGCCCTCGTGGTCGAGGCGCGCGACGCGTTCGGCGTGAGCTCTGCGAGCGTCTCCCTGATCGGCGCGGACCACCAGTACCTCAAGGCGTCGGTCGGCCCGCTCCGCCAGCTCCTGCCCCGGCGGGAGAGCTTCTGCAACGAGGCCATCCGCTCGTCCGAGCCCCTCGTGCTTCCGGACACCCTGGGCGACGAACGCTTCCGCTCCCACCCGCTGGTGGTGGATGAGCCGTGCCTGCGGTTCTACGCCGCGTATCCGCTGCGCGGACCCGGCGGGTGGAATATCGGGACCTTCTGCATCCTCGACCAGCGTCCCCACGGCTTCTCCGCCCATGAACGCGAGGTCTTCCACGGGTTCGCCCGCCGTGCGCAGCGCGAGGTGAGGCAGCACCCCAGCGGCGGCGCGGCGCCGCCCGCCGCCGTCGAGTCCTGACGCCGCCTACCACTGACGCCGCCTACCCCGACCAGGCCGGCTCACTCCTCCAGGAGCGCCCGGGCCGATTTCTCCGCCGCCTCCGCGTCCGCCACGGCCTGCCCTGCCGCGTCCGTCTCGCGGGACAGTGCCGCTCCCTGATCGTCGACGTCGGCCAGTTCCCGGCGTAGTGCGCCGAGGCGTTCCTCGAGGTCCTCGATCGAGGCGGTCAGGCCGTCGCGCCGCACGCCGATCCGGGCCGATGCCCTGGTCGCCGTCGCCAGTCTCTCCTGGGCGTCGGTGAGGGTCTCACGTGCCGCGGCCAGCGCCTCCTCCGCGTCCTTCCGCCGGCGCGGTGAGGCATCCGGAGTCTGCTCCGCCGAGCCGGGGGGCGTGAAGGGGCCCGCGACCGCGCCGTCGAGGTCCACCGGATCCCACCCGCTCGCCTCCAGGGGACGCACGAGCCTCCCGGTCAGGACGGCGGCCGCCGCTGCGGGATCGGCGAGGGCTGCGCGCAGGGTCTGCTCGACGGCGGGGAGCGCCGCAGGCCCGACGTCGTGCCCCACCTCGGCGGCGGCGTCCAGCGACCGGCGCGCGACGGCGGCGAGGAGGCGCTGCCGCTGCTGGCCCAGCGCGTGCAGCTGCGCCCGATCCAGGCTCGCCTGCGCCTCCTTGAGCGACGCCGCGAGGTCCAGCACCTGCTCCACCTCGCCGCGCCGGCGATCGACGAGCACATTGACGAGCCACGCAGCCGCCGCAGGCTTGGGCAGCCTGCGCAGGGCAGCCGCGAGCTCCCTGTCGTCCGACGCCGCCTCCTTCGCCGCGGCATTGCGCGCCGCGGTGAAACGGTCGAGCGGAAGGGCGTACAGGGTGCCGGCCCATTCGGCGAGGTCCATGGCGGCTGCCTCCTCTGTCGGTTCCGTATGCGGCCCGTCGTCGGGCGCGGGATCCTCCAACCGTCCCACGGGAAGGGCGATCCACCCTTCCCGGCGCGCCTGCTCCCGATACTCAGGCGGCACCGGGTCTGTCAGGCCGAGGGCGTGCGGGCGGGCGGTCCCTGTCGATCCTGCTGCCGGATCCACGCCGCCGGTGAGAACGCCCGATTATAGGCATCCGCACCCGCGCCCTCCAGCGGGAATTGCTCCTCCCCGCGGTGTCGGCCTGCGGGTAGAGATGGAGGGACCACGGTCCGCCACCGAACCGACAGTCGCCAGGAGAACAGTGCATTCCTCGATCGCAGACCAGACCACCGACCAGCTCGGCGGGCCGCTCGGCGTGCTCGTCCGGCCGAGGCGGGACCACGTGAAGCTCTCCGCCCTGACGGAACGGCTACCGGTCATGCGCGCGGGAAGGGACCGGACCACGCGGTTCACCGCCGACGAACCACACGAGACGCCCACCCCCTGGGAGGAGAAACCCTGATGGATGCCCGATGCCCCAGCTGCAATTCCACGCTCACCGCACTCGGTGAGGACCAGTGGCCGGCGGAAGGGCCGGTACCACCCGGCACGCTCGCCGTGTTCCAGTGCGAGCAGAACCACAGGATCACCGTGGGGCAGAGCCAGGTGGGGGCCTAGCCGTACCCGATCGCACGGCTGTACCCGATCACACGCCCGCGGCGTCGTCGATGATCCGGGTGAGCTCGTCCCGCAGGGCGGTGGCTTCCTCGAGGGAGAGCTCGAGGCGCTCGCCCTGCTCCACCCAGCCGATGCCGACCGTCGGGCGGCTCTCGCCGTCGGCCGAGGAGGACAGGCCGACCGCCAGCGCCCGGCCGCCCGTGTGCGTCACGTCACCGACGATCAGCTCGCCACCGTCATCACCCGCGACCGCCATGGCTCCTCCTTCGTCATCCGTGCCTGCTGCTCCTATGCTAGGCGCGCACGGGACAGGCGTGTCCACCACTTCCCGCTGGTGATGGCGGCCCGTGCCCTCCGCCGCCGGGCTATCCTGCGCCGGCGGGACGGATCGCGAGGTTCGGGTGCAGCAGCTCGAAGCCGTCGTCCGTGAGGGCATTGCGGTCGATGTCGTCCGGCAGCAGCACCACCGTGACCCTGCTGTCACGCATCACGGCTCCGGCCGTGCCGCGCTCGAGCGGCGCACACTCCAGGCCCACCCCGATGCCTTCCTCCGCCAGCAGGCAGACGGTGTCCTCGCTCGCGCCGCCGGCAGTCGGCCGGGCAGCGAAGTATTCGACGCCGTCGCGCTCGGCCAGGAACCGCGTGGTCACGAGGTCGACGCCGTCGAGGTCCGTCTGGATGGTCAGGACGTCCTGCTCCGCCTGATCCTGCTCCAGGACACCGAGCACCGGCCCTCCCGCGCACCCGGACAGCCCCAGTACCGCGCACGTGGCCGCAGCCAGGACGCGGGTTCTCGTGGTCGGACGCATGCATCTCCTCGGCGGGCGGAACAGTGGGTCCCTCCAGCCTAGCGAAGCAGACGCCGCCTAGGCTGGGGCCATGGACTCGAGCAATACCCTGGCAGGACGCACCGTCGTGGTCACCGGGGTGAGCCGGCGCAAGGGCATCGGCTACGCCGTCGCCTCCCGCCTCGCCGGGATGGGCGCCAGCCTGTTCCTCCACCACTTCGCACCGCACGACGACGAGCAGCCCTGGGGTGCCGACAGCATCGACGACGTCGTGGCAGGCATCCGCGGCCGGATGCGGGACGGAGCGGAGCTCGCCCATGCGGGGATCGACCTCGCCGAGCCCGACGGCGGCGAGCGGCTCATCGCGGCAGCGGCAAGTGCCCTCGGCCATCTCGACGGCCTCGTCTGCAACCACGCGAGGAGCGGGGGCGACGGGCGGCTCGGCGAGATCTCCTGGCAGGACCTGGACGCGCACTGGCAGGTGAACACCCGGTCCACCATCCTGGCGACGAAGCACTTCGCCGACCAGCACGACGGACGGGACGGCGGCCGCGTCATCTGGATGACGTCCGGCCAGGTGGCCGGTCCCATGTCCGGGGAGATCGCCTATGCGGCGTCCAAAGCGGCGCTCGCCGGGTTGACGGCGTCGGTCGCCGATGACCTCGTGGACCGGCGCATCCTGCTCAACACCGTCAACCCGGGACCGGTGAACACCGGCTATCTGGACGAGGACACCGCCGATCGCCCCTCGGAGGTCCTGCAGGACGTCCTCGCGCACTGCCCGTCCGGGCGCTTCGGCGAGCCGGACGATCCGGCACGGCTCATCGCGTGGCTTCTGAGCGACGAGGGCCGCTGGATGGTGGGCCAGGTGCTCAGCACCGAGGGCGGGTTCCGCCGCTGGTGACCCGCTGGTGACCCGCTGGTGACGGATTCCTACCGTTCGAAGACCATCCGGCCGCCCACGATCGTCAGGTCCACCGCCACCGTGTGCAGCTCCGGGGCTGGGATGTCGAACGGGTCGACGCCGAGAACCACGAGGTCCGCGCGGGAGCCTTCCCGGATCTCGCCCGCCGTCGACCGCGTGACACGGGCGGACCCCGCCGTGTAGGCGGACAGCGCCGTCGCCAGGGTCAGTGCCTCGCCGGGCACCAGGGGCGGGATGCCCGGGTGGTCGGGGTGCGTCCGGTTGACCGCCACGTGGATGGCCTGCCACGGATCGGCGTCGGACACGGACCAGTCCGAGCCCATCGCGAGCGGCGCACCACCGGACACCATGGACGCGAACGGGTACTGCCACTGCGCCCGGTCCTCGCCGATGAGGGGCACAGTGAGGGACCGCATCTGCTCGTCGCTGCACGCCCAGAGCGCCTGCGCGTTGACGGTCACCTCCAGCTCCCCGAAGCGCGGGACGTCATCGGGGTGCACGAGCTGCACGTGGGCCATGGTGTGCCGCGGCCGCCAGTGGCCGTCGGACGGCACCACGGCCCGGGCGTGCGCCACGGCGTCGAGGCCCGTGCGGACGGCGCGGTCGCCGATGGCGTGCAGGTGGAGGTCGAACCGCGCGGCGTGCAGGGCGGCGACGACGGCGTCGAGCACCTCCGGCTGCAGGTAGGTGGGGCCGCGGTCGGTGTCGGACGCGGACGGAGGGACGCAGCCGCAGCCGGCGGGCTCGTAGGGGTCCAGGAGCGCGGCGGTCCTGTTCTCGGGCACGCCGTCGATCATGATCTTGGCGCTCGACGTGGGGAACCCCGCCTCCGCGTTGATGCGTCGACGCTCGCGGAAGTCCCCGACGAGGTCCGGGACGTCCTGCAGGGTGAGCCCCCGGGGGACCCAGAGGGCACCGGTGGCCCGGCCCGTGAGCCGACCCGAGGCCGCGAGCGAGCGGTAGGCGGGGGCGGCGTCGGGGTAGCCGGCGTAGTCGCCGATGATCGCCTCCTGCCAGCCCGTGACGCCGAGGGCGTTGAGGTGCCGCTGCCCGTGGAGGATCCCGGCCTCGACGGCGTCCTGGGTGAGCGGCGGCAGCAGCCGGGCGACGAGGGACATCGCCCCCTCGTGGAGGACGCCGCTCGGTGACCCGTCGGCCCGGCGCTCGATCCGCCCGTCCGGTGGGTCGGGCGTGTGTCCGTCGATGCCGGCCCGCTCGAGCGCAGCCGTGTTGACCCAGGCGCTGTGGTGGTCGCGGTTGATGAGGTAGACCGGCCGGTGCGGCACGACGGCGTCGAGCACGCGGGCGTCGGGGAAGCCGCCGTCGTAATCGCCCTTGTACCAGCCGGCCCCGGTGATCCAGTCCTGGCCCTGCCGCGCGGCCAGGACCGTCGCGTCGGCGTAGGCGGCCACGGCATGCTGCACCCCGGCGGCGCCCCGGTGTTCCGCCAGATTGCAGGCGAGCGCTTCGATGCCGCCCATGAAGGTGTGCGCGTGGGCGTCCGTGAAGCCGGGCGTGAGGAGGCGTCCACGGAGGTCGACGACGTCGGTGCCGGGGCCCGCGGCGGCCAGGGCGTCGGCGTCCGTCCCGACCAGCGTGATGGTTCCGCCGGTGACGGTGACCGCCGTCGCGGAGGGGTGGAGGGACACGCCGTCGAACACGCGGCCGCTGTGGAGGACGAGGTCGGCGGGCATCAGAAGCCGACGAGGGGATGGGGCACGTAGTGCTCCTCCAGCGCGAGCACCTCGTCGTCCGTCAGGTCGAGGTCGAGGGAAGCCAGGGCGTCCTCGAGGTGCTGCGGCCTGCCGACCCCGACGATCGGCGCCGACACCACCGGATTGCGGGACACCCAGGCGAGGGCCACCTGGGCGCGGGTGACGCCGCGGGCCTCCGCGACCCTGCCGACGGCCTCCGCGACGCGGCGGTCGGCGTCGAGGGTGCCGTAGAGGGTCCTGCCGAACTCGTCGGACTCGGACCGCGACGTCGTCTCGTCCCACGGGCGGGTGAGCTTCCCGCGTGCGAGGGGGCTCCACGGCAGGACGCCGATGCCCTGGTCGGCGCACAGTCCGTACATCTCGCGCTCCTCCTCGCGGTTGATCAGGTTGTAGTGGTCCTGCATGGTGACGAAGCGGGTCCAGCCGTTGATGCGCTGCAGGTAGAGGGCCTTGGAGAACTGCCACGCGTACATCGAGGACGCCCCGAGGTAGCGCACCTTGCCCGCCTTCACGACGTCGTGCAGGGCTTCGAGGGTCTCCTCGAGGGGCGTTGCGGGATCGAACCGGTGGATCTGGTAGAGGTCCACGTAGTCGGTGCCGAGGCGTCGCAGGCTGTTGTCCAGTTCCGCCAGGATCGCTTTGCGTGACAGCCCCGCGCCGTTCGGCCCCTCGTGCATGCGCCCGTGCACCTTCGTGGCGATCACGGTGTCCTCGCGCCGCGTGAACTCGGCCAGTGCCCTGCCCACGATCTCCTCGCTCGACCCGTCCGAGTACACGTTCGCGGTGTCGAAGAAGTTGATGCCCGCCTCCACGGCGGCGCGGATGAGGGGACGGCTCTGCTCCTCCGGCAGGGTCCAGGCATGGTTCCCGCGGTCGGGGGAGCCGTAGCTCATGCAGCCGAGGGCGAGGGGGGAGATGTCGAGGCCGGTCGACCCGAGCTTCACGTAGCGCATGCGTCACCTTTGCTGGCGTGGGAGATGTCCTCCCAGCCTAGTTCGGGCGGCCCCCGGGCTGCGAAGGAGACCCTGCGATGTCCGCGCGGGACCTGCTCCTGCCGCTCCGGCACCACGACCCCGGGGTGGTAGGGCAGGATGGCTGTGTGACACGCGAGAATCCCGAGAGCCACAGCGGCGGGAGCGGCACCCCCGCCGGTCCCGGAATCCCGGCTGCCGCCGGCCCGGTGGGCGAGCCGCACGGCTCCACCGTGGCCCGCCGCTTCCGCCCCCGCGCGCTCGGGGACGGGCTGCGCATCAGTGCGGCCTGGACGGCCCGCGCCCTGATCGTCCTCGCCGGCCTCGTGGTCCTCTGGTACGTGACCGGGGCGCTGTGGTCGATCGTGCTGCCCACTCTCTTCGCGCTGCTCCTGTCCTCCGTGCTCTGGCCGGTCAACAGGTTCCTGCGCCGCGGCCTGCCGAAGATCCTGGCCGCCCTCGTGACACTGCTCGGATTCCTGGGGATCGTCGTCGGCATCGGCGCGGCGACCCTCCCCGCGATCGCGAGCGGCGTCTCCGAGCTCTCCGTCCTGGCCCGCGACAACATCGCCGACCTCGTGGACTTCGCCGCCGGACCGCCGCTGAACCTCGACGTGGCCAGCCTCGACGACCTCGTCGACACCGCCCTGACCCAGCTCCAGGCGAACGTCGGGAACGTGGTCTCCGGGATCACGACGGGGCTGAGCGAGCTGACGTCGCTGACCGTCGTCGTCCTGCTGGCGCTCGTCTTCACGTTCTTCTGCCTCAAGGACGGCGACCGCTTCATGCCGTGGGCGTCCCGCTGGACGAACTCCGCCGCCTTCGGCCACGCCTCGACGATCGCGAGCGGGACCTGGAAGACCCTGTCCGCCTACATCTTCGCCCAGGCCACCGTCGCGCTCGTCGACGCCGTCTTCATCGGGCTGGGCCTCCTGCTCCTGGACATCCCGCTCGCCATCCCGCTGGCCGTGCTCGTGTTCTTCTCCGCCTTCATCCCCGTGGTCGGGGCGATCGTGTCCGGGCTCGTCGCGACGCTCGTCGCCTTCCTCGCGTACGGGTGGGTGAGCGCGCTGGCCGTGCTCGGGGTGGTGGTGCTGGTGCAGCAGCTCGAGAGCAACTTCATCCAGCCGCTGCTGGTGGGCCGCACGCTCGAGATCCATCCCGCCGTCGTCCTCGCCTCCGTCACCGTGGGAGGGACCCTGTTCGGCATCATCGGCGCGTTCCTCGCGGTCCCGACGACGGCGGTCGCGATCGTGGTGCTCCGCTACCTCCGCGACCTGTCCATCGAGAACAGGCCGGAGACCGGGGCGGCCGCCGGTGACTAGGCGCCCGGTGGTGGCAGTCCTCGAGGGGGCGCGGCCCGTACGGGGGCTCGAGCGCGTCGCCGACCTGGCCGAGGTGAGGATCACCCGGGCTGCCGGGCTCGACCGGGCGCTCGACGGCGCCGACGTGCTCTACCTGTGGGACTACTTCTCGGGGGCGCTGCCCGCCGCCTGGCATGCCGCCGGATCCCTGCGGTGGCTGCACGTCGCCGCAGCCGGCGTGGACAAGCTCCTGTTCCCCGGGCTCGTGGCCTCCGACGTCGTCGTGACCAACGCGCACGGCGTCTTCGACCAGCCGATGGCCGAGTACGTCCTCGGCGCCATGCTCCACTCCGCGAAGGGCTTCGGCCCGCTGCGCGACCAGCAGCGGGCCGGGCAGTGGAGGTGGCGCGAGGGCCGGAACATCGCCGGGACCCGTGCGCTCGTCGTCGGTACGGGCAGCATCGGCCGCCGCACGGCGCGGCTCCTCCGCGCCGTCGGGGTGCAGGTCGAGGGGGCGGGCCGCACCGCCGTCGGGCACGACGACGACTTCGGCCGCATCCATGCCTCCGCCGACCTGGCGCACGTCGTGGGCGACGTCGACTGGCTCGTCCTCGTGGCACCCCTGACCCCGGCCACCGAGCACCTCGTCAGCGCGGAGGTCATCGCAGCGCTGCCGTCCTCCGCCGTCCTCATCAACGTGGGCCGGGGCCGGCTCGTGGACGAGGGGGCGCTGGTCCGCGCGCTCACGAGCGGGGCGCTCGCGGGTGCGGTGCTGGACACGGTCGCCGTCGAGCCGCTGCCGCCCGGCCACCCGCTGTGGTCCCTGCCGACGGTCCTCGTCACCCCGCACATGGCGAGCAACGCCGATTCCTGGCTGGACGACCTCGCCGCGCAGTTCGAGCGGAACTTCCTGCTGTGGCTAGAGGGCCGGCCGCTGCCCGGCGTCGTCGACAAGGCGCTCGGGTACGTGCCCTCGAGGCGGTGACCGGGTCCGTACGCAGGTGACGGTCCGGGCCGTCGGGGATTCGCGCGGGCCACGCGGCGGGTGAGACGATTACCGCTGCCGCCACCCGCCGATCAGGAGCCACCCGTGCGCATCCGCCCGCCCCGTCCGGAGACCCGCAACAGCGCCCGTTCGGTGTGGTTGTTCTTCGGCCTCATCCACCTCGGATTCCTCGCCCGGCTGCTGCCCTTCATCCTCGCCGGGGGAGTGCTCAGCGACATCCGCTTCTACCGGCAGTGGGCGTACCAGGCCCTGGGCGACGGCGTGTGGCAGGGCATCGACACGGCGTGGGTCTACCCCGTCGGCGCACTCGCCCCGATGCTCGCCGCCGCGGTGTTCGGGCCCTACCTGTACCAGTTCGCCTGGTTCGTGCTGTTCGCGGGCCTCAACGCCGTCGGCGTCGCCGCCCTGATCCGGCGGGGCACGCCGTCGTCGTTCACCGCGGCCTACTGGTGGCTCACCGCCACCGCGCTCCTCGGACCCGTGGCCGTGGGCAGGATCGACGGGCTGACCGCGCCGCTGGTCATCACCGCGCTGCTGATCGTCGCCACCCGACCGTTCCTCGCCTCCCTGGTGCTCAGCGCCGCCACCTGGATGAAGGTGTGGCCTGCCGCGGTGGTGCTCGCGGCGCTCGTGGTCGTCCGGGAGGGCCGGCTCCGGATCCTCGCTGCGGGGGTGGCGCTCACGGCGGGCATCGCCGTCGTCGTCGCGGTGTTCGGCGACGTCCGCAACCTCACCGGGTTCCTGAGCGCGCAGGGCGCCCGGGGCATGCAGCTCGAGGCGCCGCTCAGCACGCCGGGCGTGTGGCAGGCGATCACGGGGGCCTCCGGTGCCTACTTCTTCGAGGACGAGGTCATCAACACCATGGAGGTCCGGGGTGCCCTGAGCGGACTCGTGGGGGACCTGATGTCGCCGCTGCTCGCGCTCACGGTGGTCCTGGTCGCGGTGTTCCTCGGGGTCGCGCTGCACCGGGGTGCCGAGCCGGGGGCGCTGCTCGCCACCGGGTCACTGGCCCTCGTCAGCACGCTCGTCGTGTTCAACAAGGTGGGGTCGCCGCAGTTCATGCTGTGGATCGCGGCGACGATCGCCGCGGCCCTCGTGCTCGACCGGGCGGCCGAGTGGCGCTACCCGGCGATCGCGATGCTCGTGACCGCCGCGCTGACGACGCTCGTCTATCCCGTGTTCTACGACGCCCTGCGCTACGACCTGGATCCCGCCGTCGCCGTCCTGCTGACGCTGCGGAACCTGCTCGTGGTGAGCATCTTCGGGTGGTCCCTCGTCCGGCTGGGGCGCCTCACCGCGCGGGCGCGGTCGGCGGCGGAGGCCGCCTCGCCTAGGGGTGCCTGACGCCCTCCCCGGCGAGTACCGCCCGGTAGCCCTCGCGGTAGGTCGGATACGTGAAGGTGAAGCCGGTGGACCGGAGCAGGCTGCTGTCCACGCGGCGGGCACCGCCCCGGCTCGGTGCCGACGCACCCGGCGGCGGTTCCGGCAGGTCCAGTTCGGCGGCCAGGAACCGCAGCACCTCGCCGAGGTCCACGGGCAGTTCGTCGCTGCCGAGGTAGACCGGTGCGGGGGACGCGACCTCGGCGACCAGGTGCACGATGGCCGCCGCGGCGTCGTCGCGGTGGATCCGGTTGGTCCACTGCGGCGCTGCGGGAAGCACCGCGCTCCCGCTCCGCACCTGGTCGATCAGGCGCGTGCGGCCGGGGCCGTAGATACCCGAGAGCCGGAGCACCGTCCCGTGGTCCGTGCCCTCGAGGAGCAGCTGCTCGGCCTCCCTGATCAGGCGGGCCGTGGGGGCCGTGCTCTCCGCGGGTGTGTCCTCGGTGACGAGAGCGCCGTCGAAGTCCCCGTACACCGCGGTGGAGGACACGAAGAGGACCCGCCGGGGCGTGACGCCGTCGCGCTCGAGGGCGGCCAGGACGTTCCGGGTCGAGTCGACATAGGCGCTGCGGTAGGCGGCCTCGGTGCGGCCCCCTGCGGCCGTGGCGAGAACGACGACGTCGGTGTCCGCGGGGATCGGCGGCAGGTGCCGCGTGAGGTCGACGGACACACCCTCGATCGGGGCGGGGAGGAGCCCGGCGGAGCGGCGCCAGCCGACCACGCGCTCGCCCCGGGCGGCCAGCCGCAGCCCCACCTCGGTCCCGAGATCCCCGCAGCCCGCTATCAGCACCGTCATCGCGTGTCAGCCTTCCCCGTGCCGCCGGCCCCGACGGCCACGCACGTCGCCAGTCTAGGCGGCCGTCGCGTCACCGGGCGCCGTTGTCCATCGGGCACGTGCGCTCGAGGGGTTCACGTCCCCGACGGCTGCGCGTCCCACGCGCCGGTGGTCCGCGTCCCGGCGGCGGCGGGGGCGTCTGCGGCGGCGTACACCCGCACCCAGTCGACCCGCATCTCCGCGGTACCGTCCGCCGTGCTGTCGGGGAACCAGTCGAGTTGGAGGGTCTGATGCATGGGCCCCGGAGGCTGGCGGGCGGGCGTCGCGTCCTCGAACCACTTCACGCCGTCCACGTACCCGACCACCCCCGCGGGCGACCAGTCCACCGCGTAGTTGTGGAACCGGGACACGTCGAGGGCTCTCGACACGGAGACCTGCGAGTCCGCGCAGGAGTAGTGAAGGAAGAACTTGATGACGTTCCAGTCGCCGGTCGTCTCCGCGAAATTCACTTCGCCGTCGCACGGCCAGTTCCCGGAGTCGGGCCAGAGGATCGACACCATGTGGTATTCGTCGTCGCCGGAGCCCGCCGCCCGGATCTCCCACCGACCGTACTTCTGCCGGGCGAACTTCGCGGACATCCCCGCCGTCGTGCCGTCGGCGGTCCCGCTGAGGACCGCCGCCGTCCCGTCCACGGTGACCTGCCGGGGGCTGCGGATGCCGTGACCGGCGTGGCCGGGGGAGTCGTAGACGTCCCACTTGCCGGCGTCCGGCGCCCCGGTGTAGTCGAACTCGTCACCGGCGACCACCGGACCCCAGCCCTGGGCGGCGGCTGCCGTCGTCTCCTCCCGGGCGGGAAGGGACGCGGGGGGCGCGACAACCGGTGCGGAGTCACTGCCGACCATTCCGGCGAGCAGGAGGAAGGCCCCCACCGTCACCGCCGCGAGGAATGACGCCACAAGGGCTCGGGATACGGTGGTCATCAGGCACTCCCTCGGCGGGTCCCGACGGGTGGCAGGAGCCGCGTGTGAGGTAGAAGTATTCCACACGGCCCCGGGCGGGACTCAGTCCCGGATCCGCACCGCGCTCTCGCGCAGGTACAGGTCCACGCGGGTGTACGCGTCGCGGGTCAGCGCCTTCCAGAGTTCCACGGCGAGGCGCGGGTCCTCCTTCTCGATGTCCCGGATGGCCTGCGCCGTCAGGACCTTGACGTGCACGTCCTCCAGCGCCTTCACCGTGGTCTCCTGGCGGTTGTCGCTGCCGAGGGCCAGTTCGCCGAAGGTCATGCCGGCGCTGAGCGTCGTCAGTTTGAGCCGTTCGCCGCTGGGCCCGGGCACCGAGGTGACGATCCTGCCGGAGAGGATGAAGTAGACGCCGCCGAAGGACTGGCCCACGCGCCGGACCACGTGCCCCTTCTCGTACGCGCGGTCCTCCATCCGGCCCGTGAGGGACTCGACGTCGTCGTCCGTGAGGGGGCTCAGCGCCGGACACTGGGCCACCTCGACCCTCGACGGCAGCAGGAGGTCCCCGCCGTACCGCGTGATCAGTTCGTTCTCGCACCACTCGACCGCGGCGGTGCGGGTGTCGAACGTGGGGACGGGCCGGTCCACGTCCTTGAAGGTCTCCGCGAGGGTTCCCTCGCCGTCGATGAGCACCAGGTCGCACCCGACCTTCGCGAGGTTCTCGCGCACCTCGCCGAGCAGGCGGAGGGAGACGTCGGCGACCTCGTCGACGCGGCGGAGGTCGAGGACCACGAAGTCGACGTCGTCGTCGAGCCCGCTCAGTTCACGCACCATGGACTCCGTGCCGGCGAACAGGAGGTCGCCGTTGAGCTCGATCACCATGGCCTGGTGTCCGTGCTCCCGGAGGACGTCCATCGCCTCGTCGGTCCGGCGGATACCGGACGGCGACGCCAGGATGTCGTAGCGGGCCCGGATGGCCGACTTCCCGGCCCGCGCGGCCCGCACGAAGTGCAGCTCCATGTCGCGGGAGAGGCGCTGGCTCGTCGCCATGCCGCGGACGCTGCTGCCGTGCTCGTCGAGGGGAGGCGAGTAGATGGCGAGCCCCACCTGGCCCGGCAGGACGGCGATCGTCCCGCCGCCCACGCCGCTCTTGGCGGGCATGCCCACCGTGCTGATCCACGAGCCGGCGTCGTCGTACATGCCGCACGTCGTCATGACGGACAGGACGCGCTCGACGGCGAGCAGGTCCAGCACCTCGACGCCTGTCAGCGGGTTGCGGCCCGCGTTCGCGAGGGTGGCCGCCATCACCGCGAGGTCCATGCAGTTGACCATGACCGAGCACTGCCGGAAGTAGTCCTCGATGACGGGCGTGGGATCGTCCTCGATGATGTCGAAGGACCGCAGCATGTAGGCGAGCGCGCGGTTCCGGTGCCCGTGCTCGAGCTCCGAGCGGAAGATCTCCTCGTCGACGCCCAGCTGGCGGCCCGCGAACTGCGAGTAGGTGCTGAGGATGCGCTTGAACCGCTTGTTGCCGCCCCGTGACCGGACGAGGGAGGTGGCCGTGAGCGCACCGGCGTTGATCATCGCGTTCGAGGGACGGCCGCTGCCGGGCGCGAGGGAGATCTCGTTGAACGTGTCCCCGGAAGGCTCGACGTCCACCTTGGCGTCCACGGCCTCCATGCCGAGGTCGGCCAGCGCCAGCCCGTACGTGAAGGGCTTCGAGATGGACTGGATGGTGAACTCCTCGCGGGTGTCGCCCACCTCGTACATGTAGCCGTCCACGGTGGTCAGGCAGATCCCGAAGTTGTCGGGATCCACGTTCGCCATGGCAGGGATGGTGCTGTAGGGCTTGCCGTCCCTGAGATCGGAGATCTCCCGGTGGATGGTCTTCAGGTAGCTCTCGATCGGGGATTCCATGTCCTCCACACTACGGGTGCGGCGTGTTGCGTCCGGCCGTGCGGTGATTGGATGGAGGCCCGGCCGAACGACGAACGGACCCACCGATGCCACCGCGCCCCCCGCGCAGCACCCCCGCACCACGCCTGTCCCTGCAGCCGCCGACGGGGCTCACGCGCGTCGACGCGCCGCAGCTCCTCGACGGCGATCACCGGGAGGGCGAGCACTACGAGCGGGTCGTGCTCGACGGCGAGGACCTCGCCGGGATCACGCTGCAGGAGTGCGTGCTCGGGGCGGTGTCCCTGAACGACACCGAACTGCGTGGCGCCCGCTTCCTCGGCTGCTCCTTCGAGGACCTCTTCGCGCCGGTCCTGCGGGCCCCGCGCAGCATCTGGCGCCGGACCTCGCTGCGCCGCACCCGGTGGGGTTCCGCGGAGCTGTACGACACCAGGCTAGACGGCGTCCACCTCGACGGCGGCAAGCTCGACTACGTGAACCTGCGTGCCGCCCAGCTGACGGACGTCCTGGTGAGCGGCTGCATCATCGGCGAACTGGACCTCACGGGGGCCCGGGCCACCCGCCTGGCGTTGCGGGACTGCACCATCGGCACCCTCACGCTCGACGGCGCCCGGCTGGAGGACACCGACCTCCGCACCAGCAGCTTCCGCGGCATCAACGGTCTCGACGGGTTGCGGGGCGCCACGATCGACGAGCACCAGCTGCTCCTGCTGGCCCCCGTCCTCGCGGAGGGCATGGGGCTGCGGGTCGAGGCCTGATCTCCGTCAGCCCCCGGGCGGTCGGTCGTCAGCGGTCAGTCCTCGATCATCTGTCGCGGGGGGAGGGGCGGGCCCGGCACCCCGTTCGCCGGTTCCGGCACGGGCCACGCGGGGACGGTCCGCGTCCGGGCGATGCCCCGCCGGTCCGCGAGCCGGACGATGGTTACCGCCGTGACGGCCATGGTCGCCGCGGACAGGGCGAGCCCGCTCACGGACCCCTCGGTGGAGTTCACATCCACGAGGCCGAAGGCCCCGAGGAGGAAGATGGTCATGTTGTTGACCGCATGGACCGCGATCGCCGCCTCCAGCCCACCCGTCCGCCAGGTGATCCAGCCCGCGAAGATCGCGAAGACCGCCACGTCGACCTGCCCGAGCGGGTCGTAGCCGTGGCCGAGGACGAAGAGCGGCACGGGGAGCAGGATCGCGAACGCTGGGTGCCTGAGCCAGCTGCCGATGGCCTGCATGAGGAACCCGCGGAACACGTACTCCTCGGCTGCGGCCTGGAACGGGACGGCGAGGACGGACAGGGCCAGCAGGATCAGCAGGGTGGAGGTCTCCGGCGGAGGGGGCAGAAGCTCCGCCTCCGCGGGGAAGAGCGCTCCGATGCCGAAGGAGACCGCGAGGTTCACGAGGAACACGGCGACGGCGACGGCCGCGCAGGTGGCGAGCCACCGCCACCGGATGCGGCCGGCCACGGACGAGAGGAGGCCGATCGGTCGGGGTCCCATGATCAGGGCGGCGAGGGCGAGCGCCGGGATCATCAGGATCAGGGAGGCGAGGGTGAAGGCGAACATCACGGGGTCGGTGAGATCCAGCACCGACAGGGACTCGAAGTAGGACCCCACGCCACCGGACGAGAGGCTCGCGAGGGCGAGGCCCGTGACCAGGGCCAGCAGCACGAGAACGAGGTAGAACACGCCGCCGAGGAGGGCGGTGATCAGCGGCTTCCACCAGCGGTACTGCGGCCAGGAACGCGCCAGCCGGTGGAATGCGTACTGCCGCTCGAGGTGTTCCATCCCCCTACCGTAGTGCGGCTTCCTCGACGTTCCCTGCAGTGCGTCCGGACACCTCCTGGCGGTGCCGGATGTGCCCGAGGAGGGTGACGACGGCGGAGAGGAGCGCCGACACGGCGATGCCGAGCCAGAGGCCGACCTCCAGGGTCAGGGCACCGACGACGGCGCCGGCCATGATGAGGGCGATCGCGGAGGCCCGGCGGGCCCAGAAGGGGCTCTTCCCGCCGGCGAGACGCGAGTCCGAGGCGAGGCCGGTCATGGTGGATGTGACGACGACGGTGGTGATCTCGGCGACCTTCAGGCGCTTGGCCGTCGCGGCCTGGATGCCCATCACGGTCGCGAGCACCGACGTCGTGATGCTGCCCAGGATCTCCTCGGCCCTCACATCGACCACGGCCGTGTACACGGCGAGGAGGGTCAGGCCCGCCGTCACCGTCAGGAGGGTGCTCGAGGTGTGACCGGACCACCCCTCGGGCCCTTTCCGCAGCGCCCGGCCGGCCAGAGCCGCACCCACCATGAAGAAGACCAGGGCCAGTGCGGGCCGGAGGACCGGCAGATCGGCGCCGCCGGCGAACGCCATGCCGAGGAGCACCACGTTGCCGGTCATGTTGCCCGTGAAGACGCGGTCGAGCCCCAGGTAGCCGACGGCGTCGATCACCCCGGTGGAGAAGGTCAGGGCGAGCATGAGCCACAGATGAAGGCGGTCCGTCGCCACCCGATGCTTCGTCACGATGATGTCCTTTGGTTCCAGCCTTGCCGTGAATGTATACGAAGCTTATCGTCGTACGGGTGATTGTATTCAATGCAGTCGCACGAGGTTCTCCAGCGGAAAGTGACCCGATGACGTACACACCCCCTCCCTCCTTCACCACCCGACCCACGCTGCAGGGCACGTTCGGCATGAGCGCCTCGACGCACTGGCTGGCGACAGCCTCGGCGCAGGCCGTGCTGGAGCGCGGCGGCAACGCGTTCGACGCCGCCGTCGCCGGGGCGTTCGTGCTCCACGTCGTCGAGCCCCACCTCAACGGACCCGGCGGGGACATGACGGGTGTCTTCGCCACCGCGGAGGCTCCCGACCGGCCGGTCGTCCTCATGGGCCAGGGGCCCGCCCCGGCCGCCGCGACACGGGAGCACTACCGCGCCGAGGGCCTCGAACTCGTCCCGGGCGCCGGCGCCCTGGCTGCCGCGGTGCCCGCCGCCGTCGACGCCTGGCTCCTCCTGCTGCGCGACCACGGCACGTGGGAACTCGAGGACGTCCTCGCCTTCGCGCTTCGGTACGCCCGTGACGGCCACCCGGTCCTCGCCCGCGTCGGGGCGACCATCGCCGCCGTCGCCGACCTCTTCACCGAGCACTGGCCCACCTCCGCCGCCCTGTGGATGCCCGAGGGCAGGCCGCCACGGGAAGGCGAGCTGATCCGCAACGAGGCCTACGCCCGCGTGCTCGGCTCCCTCGTCGACGCCGGGGCGGACGTCGGAACGAGGACCGAGCGGATCGACGCCGCACGCCTCGAGTGGCGCACCGGGCTCGTGGCGCGGGCCGCCGTCGCCTTCAGCCGGACACCGCACCGGCACTCCTCCGGGCTCGACCACGCCGGCGTCCTGGAGCTCGAGGACTTCGCGGGCTTCGAGGCCGGCTACGAGGACGCCACGACCCTCGAGTTCCGCGGCCACACCATCGCGAAGACCGGACCGTGGGGCCAGGGCCCGGCCCTGCTGCAGACGCTCGCCATCCTCGACGGGTTCGACGACGAGCGGCTCGATCCGTCCACCGCGATCGGTGCCCACACCATCCTCGAGGCGCAGAAACTCGCCATCGCGGACCGCGAGGCCTACTACGGGGACGCCGACGTCCCGCTGGACCAGCTGCTGTCCCCGGAGTACGCCGCCGCGCGGCGGGCGCTGATCGGCGATGAGGCGTCCCTGGAGTTCCGACCCGGGACCGTGCCCGGCCTCACCGCCTTCACCCCGCCGCTGCGCACCGACTACATCCCGCCCGCCCTGGTCGGGGGAGGCGGCTTCGCCGGGGTGGGCGAACCCACGGTGTCCCGCAGCGGTGAGACGCGCGGCGACACGTGCCACATCGACGTCGTCGACGCCGCCGGCAACATGGTCTCCGCGACGCCGAGCGGCGGCTGGCTGCAGTCCTCCCCGACCATCCCCGAGCTCGGGTTCTGCCTCGGGTCGCGGCTCCAGATGACGTGGCTCGAGGAGGGCGCACCGTCCGGCCTCGAGCCCGGCAAGCGGCCGCGCACCACCCTCACGCCCACGCTCATCCTGAAGGACGGCGCGCCCGTCGTCGCCCTCGGCTCACCCGGCGGAGACCAGCAGGACCAGTGGCAGCTGCTCTACATCCTGCGCACCATCGTGGGCGGCTACACGCCGCAGCAGGCCATCGACGCGCCGTCCCTGCACACCACCTCCATCCCGGGATCGTTCTGGCCCCGCACGTGGGAGCCGGGCGGCGCCGTGGTCGAGGACCGGCTGGGCGAGGACGTCATCGCGGACCTCGAACGCCGCGGGCACGTCGTCACGCGGGCGGGGGACTGGTCGCTGGGCCGGCTCTCCTCCGTCACCCGGGACCCAGCGACCGGCGTGCTGTCCGCCGCCGCCAATCCGCGCGGCGCCCAGGGCTATGCCGCAGGACGCTGAAGCCGGGCGCGACGTCCCCGCGCGCGACGTGACGAGCCGGAGGGTCGACGCCGGTGCGGCCTGACCAGGATGCCGGGGCAGCCCAGCGCGTCCTCGGCGCCGTCCGCCACGACATCATCTTCGGGGTGCTGGCGCCCGGCACCCGGATCATCGAGGCCGCACTCGCGGCGACGTACGGCGTCTCCCGCGTGCCCGTGCGGGAGGCGCTGCGGGCGCTCGAGGCGGAGGGGTTCGTCGAATCCCGGCCCTACGCCGGCTCCACGGTGGCGGCGATCCCGCTCGACGACGCCGAGGACCTCTTCGCGGTGCGCGGGGTCATCGAGGCGACGATCGCACGGCGCGCGGCGCGCCGGGCCGCCGCCCAGTTCGGCGCCGACGCACCGGACCATGCCTGGTGGTCCGCCCGGCGGGCCCTCACGGACATCCTCGGCGACGGCGACCGCGCGGTGGCGGCCGACGCCCTCGCGGAGCTCCCCGAACTGAACATCCGCTTCCACCTGGGTGTCGCCGAGCTCAGCGGCAGCTCATCGCTCGCCGCCCTGCTCCGGCAGATCTCCGGCAAGATCGAGTGGCTGTACGCGGCCGACGTCGACCATCGCGGGAAGCAGTCCTGGGGCGAGCACCGGCTCATCATCGCCGCGATCGACGCCGGCAACGGGGCGGAGGCCGAGGCCCTGATGGCCGGGCACGTGGAGTCCTCGAAACGCGGCTACCTGGAGCGCTTCGCCGCGTCCGGACAGGCATCCGGACGGGCATCCGGAGGGCCGTCCAGGGTCAGAGGAACGGACGCAGCGGAGCGAGGATGATCTCGCTGGCGCGGGCCACCAGGTGGCGGCTCTCCCACTCCTCGCGGGTCAGCTCGCGGCTGTTGGAGGAGTCCACCGCGAAGATCTTCTCCATCGTCGCCGCGAGGTCCCGGTCGAAGATCTCGAGGTTGATCTCGTAGTTGCCCGTGAGGCTGAGGCGGTCGATGTTGGCCGTGCCGACCGTGCTCCACTCGCCGTCGACCGTCGCGGTCTTCGCATGGATCATCGAGTTCTGGTAGAGCAGGATCCGCACGCCAGCGTTGATGAGGGAGGAGTAGAACCCGCGGGACAGCCAGTCGGAGACCACGTGGTTGGAATCCTCGGGGAGGATCACCCGGACGTCCACGCCGCGACGGCTGGCGCGCAGCAGGGCGTCGAGGATCTGCCGGTCGGGGATGAAGTACGCGGTGGTGATGAAGACGTGCTTGTGCGCGCGGTTGATCGCATCCAGGTAGACCCCCCGGATGGGATAGACCAGCATGGCCGGGACGTTGTTGACCGCGCGGATGCGAGGCTCCCAGTAGGTGGCGCTGAGGTCCGGCAGTTCGGGCCGCTTGGGGATGGCCCGGAGGTTCCAGAAGCTGACGAAGGCCTCGCGGAGCTCCCAGACGGACGGCCCGCGGATCTCCAGGTGCGTGTCCCGCCATTTCGTCGCGTACACCGTGCCCAGGTTGTAGCCGCCCACGAACCCGACCTCGCCGTCCACCACGAGGACCTTGCGATGGTCGAGGCCCGTGCCGCGGATGTTCGTGAAGACGATCGACGGGCGGATGACCGGGAAGCGGTAGGCGTTGACGGCGGGGTGGAAGTCGTAGAAGAACGGATTGACCACCAGGTTCGCGAAGCCGTCGTAGATGACGAAGACGTCCACGCCGCGGTCCGCGGCCCGGTTCACGGCGTCGCGGAAGCGCCGGCCCACCTCGTCGCCCTTCCAGATGTAGGTCTCGAGCAGGATCTGCTCCCGGGCGCCGTCGATGGCGGTGATCATCGCGTCGAAGAGGTCCTCGCCGTACGTGTAGACGGTGGTCTCGGTCTCGGCGATCGTGGTGTGGAACGTGCCCGGCTGCGGGAAGGCCGGGCGCCTGGTGCGCCGGCTCCTCTGGTACACGTCGACGGCGACGACGCCGGCGATGACCACCGCCTGCGCCGTGACCATGGTGAGCACCCCGCGCTTCACCGTGCCGCGCGCGAAGCCCACCATCGTCTGACGCCTCAACCAGCCCATGCCGTCAGCGTATCGTGTCGCCCGGCCGGACGGCGGAGGCCGGCCCGCGCCTAGTGCCCGCCGACCTCGAGCGCCTGCACGACCGCCGACTCCACGCCCGCGAGCCAGGGGAACCCGTGGCCGGGCAGGACCGTCGCCGCGGCGGTGGAGCGCAGCGCCTCGAGGGAGTGCAGCGCGGTCGCCATGTCGGCGGTGGCGGCACGGGCGACGACCTGCGGGCCGGGGTGGCCCGTGTAGGGGTCGAGCGTGACGAGGGCGTCGCCGCTGATGACGGCGTCGCGGTCGGGGAAGTGCAGGGCGCAGTGGCCCCTGGTATGCCCCGGCGTCGGGACGAGGAGGGGCGAGCCGGGCAGCGCTGCGGCCACCTCGGGGGTGAGCGGCAGGGTGTTCCGCACGCCACGGACCGCGACGGCGCCGGCGATGGTCATGCGCAGCAGCCCCGGCACGGCGCGTGGATAGCGCAGCGGATACAGGAACGGACTCCGCTCCCGGTCGTAGCTGTAGGGGTGCGCGGCGATCCGGGCGTCGTCGGGGTGGCAGTAGACCGGGATGCCGTAGTGGGAGCGCAGGTGCTCGGCGGTCCCCACGTGGTCGAAGTGCCCGTGGGTGAGCACGATGCCCCGGATCTCCTCGACCGTGCGCCCGATCCGGGTCAGTGCCTCGACGAGCACCCTCTTCGACCGGGGCAGCCCGGTGTCGACCAGGAGGAGGCCGTCGTCGTCCTCCACGAGGTAGACGTTCGTCCTGGCGTGCTCGAGGTAATGGACCCCCGGGGCGATGTCCGTCCTGATCATGCGTCTGTTCCGCTCGTCGTCATGCTCCGACCCTAGGGGGCAGGCGCCTGCTCGGGGAGGGGCTCGATGAGGTCGGGGCCGTTGTTGCGCACCGACCCGACGCGTGGTCCGACCAGGCGGGGCACCAGGTGCGGGTCGGGGATGGCGTCCAGGAGTTCCTGCACCGCCGGCCGGGTGTCGTTGCGTGGATCCAGCCAGTCACTCCGCAGCCCCGGTGACACGATCACCGGTGTGCGGTCGTGGATCTCGCCGAGGGCGTCGCTCGCCGGGCGGGTGATGATGGTGCAGCTCACCACCCATTCCCCCTCGGGGTGGCCGGCGGACGCCGTCGCCGGGTCGCGCCAGAACTCGTAGAGCCCGGCGAAGCCCAGGAGGGACCCGTCGGCACCGTGCAGGTAGACGGGGGTCTTCGAACCGTCGGCGTTCTTCCGCCACTCGTAGTACCCATCCGCGGGAACGATCGCGCGGCGCTTGAGCGCGGCGGACCGGAAGGACGGCTTCTCCAGCACGGTCTCGCTGCGGGCATTGATCATCCGTGATCCCACGGACGCCGACTTCGCCCAGGAGGGGATGAGCCCCCAGCGCGCCGGTTCCAGCCGGCGCGTGAGCTCGCCCGTGTGCGGGTCCAACCGCTCGACGACGAGCTGCACGGTGTCGGTCGGCGCCACGTTCCACGACGGCCGCACCTCGTCCTCGACGGCCTCGTCGACGTCGAACGCGTCGACGAGGTCCGCCTTGTTCCCTGCGATGACGAATCGTCCGCACATGCCGGGGCCTCCTGTGCTCGCGTCCTGGCCGCCGTGCTACTTCTTCCGGCGGTCCAGGATGAGGGCCAGGGCGATGCCCGTCATCCAGCTGTCCTTCGCGAGGGCCATGCCGTCCGGGCTCGGGCGGATGCCGTCCTCCATGGTCATCTCGGGGGTCCGGAGGTACATGGTCAGCATCCCTGCCGAGAAGGCGAGCAGCGCGAGCCCGGCCAGCCGGCTGGGAACGAACGGCGCGAGGAGCGCCGAGCCGATCCCGATCTCCGACGCAGCGAGGAACTTGCCGAACTGCTGCGCCTCGAGTTGGCCGACCTGGGGGAACGCCCTGGACGCCGCGGACCGGAGATAGGCGGCGGTGCCCTCGTCCAGGTCGGTCTTCCCGAGCCCCGAGTTCAGGATGTAGGCGCCGGTCACCAGGCGGAGGGGGATGTGGGTCGGACGGAATCCCATGGGAGTGCCTTTCTGCGCGGATGATCGGTCGCCTGTGAGCCTACGGGCCGCGGTGCCGCCCCGCCAGCCCGGCCTGCACGGCATCAGCGACGCGCGGAAGGCCCGAGCGCGGCGGCGCATGTTTCCTGACTGTTTCGCGCCGTGCCGTCGGGAGTTCACGGACACGGGTGGGGCCTTCTGCTTTGATGGCAAGCAAGCCAGCGTGCCCACCAGCCATCGGAGAAGGTCTCATGGTCCCCCGGACAGCAGAACACCCCCGGCCCCAGCACTTCGTCCTGCACATGAGCGACACGCACCTGCTCGGCGGCGATGCCCCGCTGTACGGGGCGGTGGACAGCGAGCAGCGGCTCCGGGAGGTGTTCGAGGACCTCGAGGTGTCCGGTGCCCGCCCGGACGCGATCGTCTTCACCGGGGACCTCGCCGACAAGGGGGAGCCGGGCGCCTACGCGAAGCTCCGGGCGATCGTGGACCCCGCCGCGGAACGGCTGGGGGCGACCGTCATCTGGGCCATGGGGAACCACGACGACCGCGCGGCCTTCCGAGCAGGGCTCCTCGACGGCGTCCCGGCGGGACGGTCCGACGCCCCGGTGGACGCCGTGCACTTCGTCGACGGCCTGCGCATCATCACCCTGGACTCCACCGTGCCGGGGCACCACCACGGCGAGCTCGCGGCCGGGCAGCTGCGCTGGCTCGCCGCGCAGCTGGAGGTGCCCGCGCCGCACGGGACCATCCTCGCCCTGCACCACCCACCCGTGCCGAGCGTCCAGGACCTCGCGGTCCTCGTGGAGCTGCGGGACCAGCGCTCCCTCGCCGACGTCGTCCGCGGTTCGGACGTGCGGACCGTCCTCGCCGGGCACCTGCACTACTCGACGACGGCGATGTTCGCCGGAGTCCCCGTCTCGGTGGCCAGCGCCACGTGCTACACCCAGGACCTGATGTTCGACGGCGGCGGCACGCGCGGCCGGGACGGCGCGCAGTCCTACAACCTCGTCCACGTCTACGAGGAGACGATCGTCCACTCGGTGGTCCCCGCGGGGCGCCACGCCACGGTGGGGGAGGTGGTCCCCCACCAGGAGACGCAGCGCCGGCTCGAGGCCTCCGGCGTGACCATCCCCGGGGGCGGGCGCGCCCGCGTGCTCACCTCGGCCTGAGACCGCCCGGGCGGGGGCAGCGTCGTCAGGTGCGCAACGCGTCGGGGAGGCCGACGGCGAAGAGCGTCCGCGGATCCTGCAGCAGCGCGGGCGGATCGACCTCGGAGCGCTCCAGCCAGCCGTCCAGCCGTACGGTGCGGACCAGCCCGTCCTCGTGCATGAAGACCCGGCCCACGTGCCCGGTCCGGAAGCGCCGGCCCTCCGCGTCGGCCAGCGCGACGGCGTCGCCCTCCTCCAGTGATTCCTCGAACGCGTGCAGCTGCCGCTCCCACTTCGGGGAGGCATGTCCGCCGGCCGGGACGGGCGGCATGAGCAGCACGGCCGTCCCGTCGTCGTGCGCGCGCACGGCGTCCCCGCTGCGCCAGATCCACAGGCGCCGGCCTGCGGGCTCCGTGGGCACGCGTTCACGCTCCGGTGCGGGCCAGACGTAGGGGAGGTCCTCGGGGACGCCGGGGAACCGGCTCCGGTAGATCTCCGGCGCCTTCTGGACCAGATTGGACCGGTGGCTGGCATGCAGCGCCGGGTCCCCGAACCACGGCGGCAGCGGTACGTCGGGCTCGTCCAGCACGGACGGGGCGAACTCGAGGATCTGCCGGTGCGTCGCATCGGCGTGGCCGCGGGACACCCATTCGGCCACCATGGCCAGTCCGTACACGGTCAGGGCCGGGACGTAGCCCATCCACATGCGGATGGCCGGATGCTGCCGCCACCCGTAGTCGGGGATGACGAGGGCGCGCAGCACCTGCAGGGTCTCGACCCGCTGCTTGCCGAGCCTCGCCTGGTCCAGCACCCGGGCGCTGGCCTCGAAGTCGGCGTACGGCAGGAAGGTCTGCATCGCGTCAGTCTGGCACGCGCGCCCGGCACCCTGGGGCGCACCCTAGATCTCCCAGGGGGCCTTGACCGGGAAGTACTTCTCGAGGAAGTCCGTCACCAGGTGGGCCCGCTCCTCGGCGGCGACCTCGGGGAAGCTGCCGTCGTTGAGGCAGAAGAAGTCCTGGTTGCGCTTGTCCAGCATCTTGTTGAGGCTCTTCAGCCCGGACCGCAGCGTGGTGTCCACGTACTTCACCTTCGCCATCTCCTGCGTGACGGCGCGCCCCGTCAGCAGCGCGTAGTAGTGGTACAGCGAGTTGGTGACCGAGATGTTGTCCTTGGCGCGGAAGCGTGATGCCGCCGTCGCTGCGAACTCCGCGGCGAACTCCGCCTCCATCTCCAGCAGGACGCTCTTCCGCAGGGGAGCGGCGGTGTGTTCGAGGTGCCGCGTGGTGATCCGTCCGAAGCGCTCGTGCAGGAGGCGCCGGTTCACGCGGGCGGCGTTCTCGAAGCCGCTGCGTTCGGCGTCGTTGTCGCCCAGGCCGATGCGCGTGTCCGCCTGGATGAACTTCGTGACGCCTCCGGGGGAGAAGAACATGTCCGGGGCGACGGGGCGTCCGAAGAACATGTCGTCGTTGGAGTACAGGAAGTACTCGGAGAGCCCCGGGATGTGCTGGAGCTGCGCCTCGACGGCCTGCGAGTTGTGGGTCGGGAGGACGGACGGGTCCCTGAAGTGCTCCTCGGAGCGCACCAGCGTGACCGACGGGTGGTCGGCGAGCCAGGCGGGCCGGTCCGAGTCGGTGGCGATGAAGATCCTGCGGACCCACGGCGCGAACATGTAGACGGAGCGCAGGGCGTACTTGAGCTCATTGATCTGCCGGAAGCGGGCCTCGTGGTCATCGCCCTCACCGACCACCACGCCCTCCATGCGGGCGGCGCGTGCGGCCCGGTACTCGGGGCTGCTGCCGTCCACCCAGGAGAAGACGAGGTCGATGTCGAAGTCGATGTCCGTGGCGTGATCGGCGAACATGTTGTCGATCGTCGGCCAGGTCAGGCCGTGGCGTTCCACCTCGCCGCGCACCACCTCGGCGGCGGGCAGGGTGCGGCGGGTGAGGGAGTTCTCCACGGGAAGTTCGATGGCGCTCTCCCCGAGCGCCCACAGTTCGATCTGCACGCCGGCCGACGGGCCGTACGCGAGCCCGCCCAGGGGCTCGATGCGCGGCCGGAACAGGCGGAAGATGCGTGCCTTCCCGCTGCTGGAGAGCTGGCCGTCACCGACCAGGAGGGTGGTGCGGCGTTTCGTGTCCACGGTGCGCGAGTAGAACGGCTCGTCCCGGCACGCCTCGACGAGCGCGGCGCGCAGCCTGTCCCGGTTGACGAGGTCGACGGCGATCACGGGCCGCTCGTCGTTGCCGCGCACCAGCAGGAACCCGATGCCGGCGTCGTCGAGTGCCCGGCGGATGAACAGCAGGTCCTCGACCATCGCCTGGTGCGGCGTGCGGTCCTGGTTGATCAGGGTGAAGCGCCGCTTGACGGTCGTGATGTCGGGACGTCCCTCGAGCCGGGCCACCGCCGCGCGTGACGCCGACTCGAGGATCTCGGCTTCGTTCTCGGGCTCGGGCGCGCCGAAGTAGATGTCGTGTTGGGCGGCCGTGTCGGTAATCGGAACCTCCGGAGAGTGCGTGCGGGTTTGCTCTCATGATAGGGCCTGCGTGGACCCGGCACGTGCGACTGCGCACCATACCGCGTCCGCCGAGCGGCGTCCACCCCTCCGTGCCCGGGAACTCTCCTGTCGCCCCGAACCTAGTCCCGTCCGGAAGGCTCGCGGTGGGCGCCGTGGGCGAGTTGCCGGGTCAGGGTGTCGATCTGGAGGCTGACGCTCGCGAGCTGCTCCTGGACCTGCGCGTCCGCCTCCCCGGGCTGCGCGCCGGCCTTCGCGACGGTCTCCACGAGCCAGGAGGCGAACGCCGCCGTGACCGCGCTGAGCACCCCGATCCCGCCGATCATGAGGCCGGCCGCCACCAGGCGCCCCGTCCCGGTGACGGGGTAGTAGTCGCCGTAGCCCACCGAGGTGACGGTGGTCAGGGCCCACCAGAGGGCGTCGGGCAGGGTCACGATCGTGGCGTCGGGGGCGTCCTGCTCGACGTCGAGCACCGCGAGTGCGCCCGCGTAGCCGAGCACCGTCATGGCCGTGACGACGTAGAGGACCAGATGCCCGCGCAGGGCGTCACCGCCGGACCGGTTGAGGACGCGCAGCAGGGGGATGAGCCGGAGCAGGCGCAGCGGACGCAGCATGGGCAGCAGCAGGATCACGAGTTCGTGCAGGTGGCGGACGAACCACCGGCCCCGCGCGGGCGCCAGCAGGAGGCTCACGAGGTAATCGGCGAGGAAGAGCCCCCACACGCCCCAGACGACGGCCTCGAGGAGCCGGGCCTCGGCGGGATCCGGGTCTCCCGTGACCTGGAGCGTGTACGCCACGAGGTAGAGGACCGCGGCGGCGACCATGGGGAGCTCGGAGCGGCGACGCCACTGCGCCTGCATCGTCGACTGGTCCCCGCTCATCGTCCGTACTCGCGATACAGCTCGCCCACGGGGACGTCCACGGCGAGCCGATTGTCCGGGCCGGGGAGGGGGCAGGCCCATGCCTCGTCGTAGGCGCAGGACGGGTTGTAGGCGAAGTTGAGGTCCACCACGAGGCGCCCCGGCTCCCGGCCCTCGCCGAGGTGCGCGCCCTTGACGGTGTCCAGGACGTAGCGCCCGCCGCCGTACGCGCCGCCGGGCCTGCCCGACGTGCCGTCGCGGAGGGGCAGGAACAGCCCGCCGCCGTAGGATCCGAGCTTCCAGAGGGCGAGCGTCCCGAGCCCGGGCAGCACGACGCTGCCGAGGCGGCGGAATGGCACGACGCCGTCCGTCGCGGTGGCGACGTCCATCACCTGTCCGGCGCCGTCGTCGTCCAGTGCCGCCTCGAACCGGAAGGCCGGGTCGTAGGGAGCCACTGCGAGCCCCGGGAAGGACTCCTTCGCGCGGTCCGAGAGGGCCGACGCCGGATGCGTGCGGAACAGGGCGTCGCGGCCTTCCCGCCACACCGCGTGGGAGGCCTCCGGCGACTCCGACGCGGCCCGCTCCCGGACGTCGTCGTACAGGCGGAAGACGCGCCGGCGCCAGTCCGCGGTGGCCAGGGCGGTGGTGAGGGCCGTCATGGGCCCAGCGTACCGGCGGGATCCCGGCGGACCTGATGGTTGCCTGCGCGTACTGTGGCTGGGTGACTCTCGGCATCTTCTGCATCGTGCTCGCCTCGATCCTCCTGGGGGCCATCGCGCAGCGTATCGCCGGTCTCGGCTTCGCGCTGCTGATCTCGCCGTTCCTCGTGATCATCCTCGGCCCGCACGCAGGGGTCCTCCTCGTGAATCTCTGCGGTGTGGTCTCCTCCGCCATCATCGTGGGCCGGGTGTGGAAGGACATCGACTGGAGCATGTTCCGGTGGCTCGTCGTCCCTTCCCTGTTCGGGTCCGTCCCGGGCTCGTTCCTCGCCGTCGTGGTCCCGGCGGCCCCGCTGTCGGTCACGGTGGGCGCCGTGGTCCTCGTGGCGCTGACCGTCTCCCTGGTACTCCAGCGCTCCGACGTCGTGGTGCGCGGCAACGCGCCGAAGGTGATCGCGGGCTTCACGGCCGGTGTCACGAACTCCATGGCCGGGGTCGGCGGCCCGGCCGTCAGCGCGTACGCCGTCCTCTCACGCTGGCCGCAGCGACCCTTCGCCGCGACGCTCCAGCCCTTCTTCGTCTGCATCGGCTCGGTCACGCTCGTCACCAAGCTCCTCCTCGACCCGGCCCAGGCGCCCGTCCTCGCGCCGTGGATGTGGGCCGCGATCGGCTTGACCATCGTGGCCGGCATCATCATCGGCGAGAAGCTCGGCCGCTTCGTCCGGGACCACCAGGCCCGCCTGTTCGTCATCGTGATCGCGTTCATCGGTGCGGGCCTCGCCGTCGTCAAGGGACTCCTCGACCTCCACGGGTGACCGGTGCCACGCCGTCCCCGTGCGTGATCCGCTCCGCGTCGGTGGGCGCCCGGGGCTCCTGCCGGTGGCACCATGGAAGGGATGAAAATCCCCACCAAGCCCCGTGCCCTTCCCATGCCCCTGTGGCTCCAGGGGGTGTTCGAGCTCGGGCAGGCCGCCGTGATCTCGGCCCTGCTCGTGGTGCTCCCGGTCGCCGCCGTCTGGCTCACCGGGGGCTTCGCGGACCGGACCGCGGAGTCCGCCGCGCGCCTGGCCGGCCAGGGCTGGCTGGTCATGCACGGGGTGCCCCTCGTCCTGCACTTCCCGCCGGGGCTCGTCGGGGCCGAGGCGGTGTCGGGGCTGCTGCACGTCGTCCCCCTCGGCCTGGTCCTGGTGCCGCTGTTCCTCGCCTGGCGTGCGGGGCGCCGCCTCGCCCGGGCCTCCTACACCGACCAGCTCTGGCAGGCGCTGCTCGGCGCCCTCGTCACCTATGCGGCGATCGGCGCGGGCATCGCGTACGTCTCGACGACACCGGACGCCTCCGCATCCCTGGTGGCGGGAGCCCTGATCCCTCCCGTGTCCGCCGGGATCGGGCTGATCACCGGCGCCTACCGTGAGGCGGGCGCCTGGAGCCGGCTGGTCGGCGTGGACTTCGCGGCCTGGGTGGGCCGCACCAGCCAGCACTCCCGCTGGGCGGGGTCCTACGCCTGGTCGATCGTCCGTTCCGGATTCATCGCCGTCCTGATCGCCGCGGGCCTGTCGGCCGCCCTCCTCGCCGTCGCCATCGGGCTGAACTGGGCGGGCATCGCCGCGATCTACGAACGGCTCGACGGCGGGATCGCCGGAGCGTCCGTCATCACCCTGCTGCAGCTCGGGCTCCTGCCCAACCTCGCCGTGTGGACGATGTCCTGGTCCACGGGTGCCGGCTTCGCCCTGGGTACGGGAAGCTCCCTCACGCCGCTGGCCAGCACCGTCGGGCCGCTTCCCGCCCTGCCCGTCCTCGGCGCACTTCCGGCGGGCCAGCTCGCGTACGGGTACGCCGCGCTGGCCATCCCGGTCCTCGCCGGACTCCTCGCCGGCTGGTGGTTCTTCCGTGAGGGTGAGAACCACTTCGACGAGTGGCTCGTGCTGCGCAGCAGCCGGCGGTGGCTCACCGCCACGGCGTCGACCCTCGCGCTCGCCGGGCTCATCGGCATCACCGCCGGACTGGGCGGCGCCGCCGTCGCCCTCCTCTCGCGCGCCTCGCTCGGCCTGGGCCGCTTCACGGACCTGGGGCCCGACCCTCTGGCGGTCGCCCTGTGGCTCGCCCTGGAGGTGGCCGTCGGCGCTCTGCTCGGGCACGCCCTCGGGCCCCTGCTCGAGCGGGAGCCGCGGCGGCGCTGAGCAACGCGCGCGGCAGGCGGCCCTACGCCCCGCCGATCCCGTCGAGGTTCCGCAGGCCGTCCTGGCAGTCCTTCTGCGCCTGGAGGGTGAGGGCGCGTGACATGCAGTCCTCGTAGGTCCGGGTGAGGGGCCAGAGGACGATCGACGCGGCGGTGCCCGCCGTGAGGAACAGGGCGGCGGCCAGGCCGAGGGAGGTCGCGAGCACCACGATCCGGGGGAGTTTCGCACCGACGGCCCTGACGAGCCCGACGACGCCGGCGGCCAGGGCGAGCAGCGCCAGGACGAGCGCGAGCACCTTCCACGGGAGCACGAGTCCGCTCGTCAGCGATGCCCCGAGGAGTGCCGCGAGGAACAGGCGCAGCCAGCGGCGGGCCGATGCGGCACGCGCTGCTGCGGGGTCCTCCGGCGCTTTCCGCCCCGTCCCGGATCCCCGCGGACGGGCCTGATCGGTGTCCTGCTGCCTCGTGGGTCCTCGCCTCGCCATGGTTCAACCCTAGGCGAGGGAAGACCTTAAGGTTGAGTCATGCGCATCGTAGTCCTCGTCTCCGGCTCCGGATCGAACCTCCAGGCCGTGATCGACGCCGTCGCGGAGGGCCGCCTCCCCGTGACCGTCGCCGCCGTCGGGGCCGACCGTCCCGGCACGGGCGGCGTCCGGCGTGCCGCCGCGGCAGGTATCCCGACGTTCGAGGTGGACTTCCGGCAGTACGGGGAGCGGACGGACTGGAACCGCGCCCTCACCGACGCCGTCGCGGCGCACCGGCCGGACTACGTGGTGTCCTCGGGGTTCATGCGGATCGTCGACCAGCACTTCCTCGACGCGTTCCCCGATCGCTACCTCAACACCCACCCGGCGCTCCTGCCGAGCTTCCCCGGAGCCCACGGCGTCCGTGACGCCCTCGCCTACGGCGTGAAGGTGACGGGCTGCACCGTCATGATCGCCGACGCCGGCGTGGACACCGGACCCATCCTCGCCCAGGCCGCCGTGGCCGTCCTGCCCGGCGACACCGAGGAGACACTCCACGAGCGGATCAAGGTGGAGGAGCGCCGGCTCCTGATCGAGACCCTCGCCGCGCTTGCCGGCGGACCTGCGGTCTCCGCGCGGATCGGGGCCTGAGATGCCCCTGGTCGCCAACGCCGTCTACGTCGGCGGGAAGAGGCACATCAGCCCCGACACCCTGGACCAGACGTTCGAGATCATGCGGGAGAGTGGCGGCATGGGCTGGATCGGCCTGTACCGTCCCGACCGTGAGGAGATCAGCGCCGTCGAGGCGGAGTTCGGCCTCCATGCGCTCGCCGTCGAGGACGCCACCAACGGGCACCAGCGGGCGAAGCTGGAACGGTACGGCGACACCCTCTTCCTGGTGCTGCGGCCCGCCCGCTACCTCGACGCCGAGGAGAAGGTCGAGTTCGGCGAGCTGCACATCTTCGTCGGGCAGGACTTCGTCGTGACCATCCGGCACGCGGAGTCGCCGGACCTCGGGGTGGTGCGCCGGCGGCTCGAGGCGGATCCGGAGCTCCTCCGCGCGGGGCCGCAGGCCGTCCTCTACGCGCTGCTCGACCAGGTGGTGGACGAGTACGGACCCGTGGTGCAGGGTCTGGAGAACGACATCGACGAGATCGAGAACGAACTGTTCGGGGGAGCCCCTGACGTCTCGCGGAGGATCTACGAGCTGCACCGGGAGGTCATCGAGTTCCAGCGCGCAGCGCAGCCCCTCGACGCGATGATGGACGCCCTGCTCCGGGGGTCCGAGAAGTACCGGATGGACGACGAACTCACGCGGAACCTCCGCGACGTGCAGGACCACGTGATCCGGGTCGTCGAGCGCATCACGACGTTCCGCACCCTGCTGCAGAACGCCCTGACGGTGCACTCCACCCTCGTGGCCCAGCGGCAGAACGAGGAGATGACGCGGATGACGGAGACCTCGCTGACGCAGGGCGAGGAGGTCAAGAAGATCTCCTCCTGGGCTGCGATCCTCTTCGCGCCGACCCTCATCGCCTCGATCTACGGCATGAACTTCGATGCCATGCCCGAGCTGCACTGGAGTCTCGGCTACCCGTTCGCGCTCGTGCTCATGGTCGCGATGGGCGCGGGCCTGTACTGGGCCTTCAAGCGCAACGACTGGCTCTAGGCGTACGGCGCCGCACACGACGACGGCCGGGACCCCGTGGTCCCGGCCGTCGCCGCGTGCGGTGCTTCCGGCGGGTCAGCGCGTGCTGATCACGTGCGTCCTGTGGTCGTACACGAAGGTCACGGGACCGCCCGCGTGCTTGAGGGCGATGTTGCTGCCGTCACGTCCGCCGCCGGCACCGTAGTTCTCGGCCCAGCTGCGGTTGAGGGCCGCCTTGTACTCGTAGCTGCCCGCGGGCAGGTCGGCGACCTCGAGGATCCAGGTCTGCGACGCGGCGTCGAACGTCATCTGTGCCTGGTCGCACGCCGGATCCCAGTCCCCGCCGCAGCCCAGTTCGGAGTCGAGGCTGCCGGCCACGGCCACGGTGCCGGGCTGTTCGATGACCGACCCGACCGTCACGGTCCTGATGTCACTCACCGAGGTACCGATCACGGCCCGGTACCGCACCTGGGTGCCCTCGGCGAGGCCGAGGGCCGTGAGGTCGTCGACGGCCGTGTAGGTCGGCGACGAGTCGTCCGAGCCGATGGCCGTCCACGCCCCACCGTCGATGCTGCGCTCGAGGGTGACGGCGTACTCGGAGTCCTCCGGACTGGCCGTGGCGGTGACCGTGACCTCACCCTGCACCTGAGTGCCCTCGGCGGGGAGGCCCATGGTCAGCCGCGGCTGCGGCACGGCTGCGGACACCGCCGCGGAGGTCCGGGTGTGGCGGGCGTTGTCGAGGACCACGGCGCGGTAGTCCACGGCCGTCCCGGCGGGCAGGGCGCTCGTGTCGTGGTAGACGCTGTAGGGCGCGTTGTCGTCCGTGCCGATGCTCGTCCACGCGGAGCCCGGGGTGCGGGCCTCGAAGGTGACCTCGTAGAACGAGGAGCCGGCGACGTCGGCGGCCACCTTCATGCGGCTGTTGTCCTCGGCGGCGGGTGCCGGCTGCTGCAGGCCGATCACCGGGGCGGCCTTGGAGTGCGGGATTCTCCCGGCCAGCTCGTAGACCACGGTGGACAGTGCGGGGACCGTCACGGTGAGGGTGCCGTCGGCCGCCGACGTCGCGTGCTTCGGGGCGTCCCCGTAGACGAGGCCGAAGGCGCGCTTGCCGGCGTAGGTGGGGATGGCCGCGGTTTGCGGCTCGGTGCTGTTGTTCAGCGCCACCACGTACTCGCGCTGGTCCTTCGCGTCGGTGCGGGAGAACGCGTAGATGCCGGGGCCCTCGGAGGCGTACCGGTGCTGGTGGGCGCCGTTGCGCAGGGCCGGGTGCTCCGAGGTGACGTCGGCCAGGGTCGCGATGCCCTGGTACAGGGGGTGGGTCGTGTCGAAGTTGTCCGTGGCGTGGGTCGCGTCGGTGCCCAGCAGGTCGTCGTCGAGGTATTCGGGGACCTGGCTCGCGAACAGCGTCTGCCGCGCGTCCTGGTCGCCGCCCGGGCCCGTGAAGCCCTGCTCGTCGCCGTAGTAGATCACCGGGTTGCCGCGCGAGAAGTACATCAGTTCGTGCGCGAGGGTGTCACGGGCCACCAGCTCGTCGTCGGCGGCACCGGGGTTGTCGCTCGCGATGAAGCTGCCGATCCGGCCCATGTCGTGGTTCCCGAGGAAGGTCGGGAGGCTGTAGGCGTTGGAGTCGGCGTCCGTGTACCAGTCGTCGCCGGCGAAGAAGCGCTGGAGATCGCTCGCCGGGGCGCCCTGCGACGCGTAGCCGCGGGCCGCGGCCTGGAACGGGAAGTCGAGGACGGACTGCATCCTGTTGCGGGTCGTGAACTGCGAGGTGAAGGACTTGGTGGTGTCGAAGACCTCGCCGAACATGAAGAACTCGTCCTTGCCCTGCGCCTGCGCGTAGGAGAGCACCTCGGGGCCGAACTCCTGCCAGAACTCGTCGTTGACGTGCTTCATGGTGTCGATCCGGAAGCCGTCCACGCCGAAGTCGGCGATCCACGTCTTGTAGATGTCGATCATGCCGTCCACCACCCGGGGGTGCTCGGTGGAGAGGTCGTCGAGGCCGAAGAAGTCGCCGTAGTAGGCGTCCTCGCCGGCGAAGGTCGTGTCGCCGCGGTTGTGGTACAGCGTGGGATCGTTCAGCCATTCGGGGACCTTCAGGTCCTTGTCGGCCTCCGGCACCACCGGGACGTACGGGAAGGAGGTCTCGGCGTCGAGCGCGGGGAAGGTGTCGGTGCCCGCGTAGTCGCGGTCGTCGAACGCCGTGCCGGCGGCGTCGCGGTACGGCTCCTCGTCCTTGGAGATGTAGGGGGCGCGCTCGCCGGCGTCGTAGCCGATCACGTCCGCGGTGTGGTTGGTGATGATGTCGAAGTAGACCTTCATCCCACGCGCGTGCGCGGCGTCGATCAGGGCCTTCAGGTCCTCGTTGGTGCCGAGGTGCGGGTCGATCTGCGTGAAGTCGGTGATCCAGTAGCCGTGGTAGCCGGCCGAGTTGTCCTCGGGCTGCACCGCGCGGTTCTTGAAGCTCGGGGTGAGCCAGATGGAGGTGGTGCCCGTGCCCTGGATGTAGTCCAGTTCCTGGAGCAGGCCCTTGAGGTCGCCGCCGTTGTAGTAGCCCTTCCGGGTGGGGTCGAAACCGGACACCGACGGGTCGGCGCCGAGGCCGCCGTCGTCGTTGGCCGTGCTGCCGTTCTTGAAGCGGTCGGCCATGACGAAGTAGAAGTTCTCGTCCGTCACGGCGGAGCGCAGCGAGTGCTGGGCCGACGCGGCGGGGGAGTCTGCCGGGTTCTTCGGAGCGGAAAAGGCGGGGGGTGCGGCGACTGAACCGGCAACAAGGGCGGTCAGCACGACGACGGTGGCGTGGCGTGGTCTCACGGGGTCTCCTTCGGGGGTCAGGCACCAGCGTGTCTGACGTCACACGGCGAGTCAATCCTCCCCGCGCAATTTACGTGAAAACTATTTCGCACCCCGCTAGGCTAGTAGTGGCCTTAGGCCACTACTGATCCGTCGAGCACCGTTGGGACCACCATGACCTTCCCCCGCCATGCGGCCACCGCCGCCCTCACCCTGCTGGCCCTCACGGCCTGCGCCGCCCCCTCCGGAACGGCGCCGGCCGCACCGGCGGACGCGTCGCCGTCGCCGGCCAGTTCGTCGGCCGCCGCGGTGAACATCCAGGCGCCCGCGACCAACGAGCTCGCGGGGGAGGCGAGCGCCGGCGGCGCACGCGCGTTCCTCTACTACTACTTCGACGTGAAGGCCTACGTCCTCCAGACCGGGGACGACACCGCACTCCTCGCCCACCTGGACGGCGCCGCGGCCGAGCAGGCCGAGGCCGAGCGCCTGAACGCCGTCTACGCCGACGGCGGCTGGGTGCTGGGTGGGCAGCCCAAGGTGGAGAACGTGTACCTCACCACGCCGGAGGAGGACGTGGTGGAGGGTGCTGATGTCACCGCCCTGATCCCCGTCAACCCGGACGCGTACACCGAGTTCGCGGAGGACGGCTCGATCACCACACAGCGCCCGTTCTCGCCCGAGGGCACCGTCTACAGTGCGACCGTCCGCTTCGCCGACGATGCCTGGAAGGTCGTCTCGCTCGAGGAGACCCCGGACGCTGAGCTGCCCGAGTCCTAGCCGGCGCGGCTCAGCGCAGCCCGGCGGCCTTCGTCTCGGGCGCGTTGAAGGCCATGAACACGACGGCGAGGACCACGAGGCCGCCGATGAGCGCGAACGTGAGGGGCAGGCCGAGCAGGGGCCACAGCAGGGTGCCGAAGATCAGCGGCACGAGGCCCGCCCCGATACGGGAGATGGTCGACGCCCAGCCGAACCCGCTGCCCCGCAGCTCGGTGGGGTAGAGCTCGGAGACGTAGGTGTACAGCACGGGGATCGCCACCTGCACCACGAAGCCGAAGGCCAGCAGCCACGCCGTGGCGACCGCCGGCAGGTCCAGGGTCAGCGCGAAGGCCACGAGGAGTGCCGCCGAGCCCGGGCCGGTGATCGCCAGCAGCCACTTGCGGCCCACACGCTCCACCAGCAGGGCCGCGGCGATCACGCCGAGGAAGCCGACGCCGGTCATGAACGTGGTGGTGATGAACGCGACGGACTGCGCGTAGCCGGAACTGATGAGGATGCGCGGCATCCACGTGAGGGCCCCATAGTAGACGAGCAGGATGGTCAGGAACAGGCTCCAGGCCGTCAGGGTGATGCGCCAGTCGAAGCGCCAGAGACCCGTGAGCTGTCCGGAGATGCTGCCGAGCGAGAGCCGGGGTGTGTCCTCGGGCTCCGGCAGGCGCCACGGACGCTCCTCGGCGCCGGTCCTCGCCACGAGGTCGTCGATGACGGCGCGGGCTTCCTCGCGCCGCCCCCGCTGCACGAGGTACAGCGGCGACTCGGGCACGCTGCGCCGCACCCAGAACACCAGCAGCGCCGGCAGCACCATGACGAGCATGGCGTACCGCCAGTCGCCGGTCTGCGCGACGATCGCCGTCGTCACCACGCCGCAGAGGAAGGCACCGATCGGCCACCAGGCGTCCATCGCCGTCAGGACCCGGCCGCGCTGGCGCCGCGGCGTGAACTCGCCGACGAGCGCGTAGTCCACGGGGATGCAGCCGCCGAGGCCGAAGCCGGCCAGGAACCGGAACACGCAGAACCACACGATGTCCGGGGAGAACGCCCCGAGCACCGTGAAGAGCGCGAAGACGAGCAGCGTGAGGGTGAACGCCTTCTGGCGGCCGATGATGTCCGCGACGGATCCCCACGCGAAGGCGCCGACCGCCATGCCGATCAGGTTCGACGTCGCGATCCACGCCGCCTGGCCCGAGGTGAGCCCCCAGTCACCGATGAGCAGCGGGATCAGGTAGGCGTTCAGGGTCACGTCCCAGGCATCGAACATGAAGCCGAGGCCGCCGATGAGGAAGATCTTCCCCTGGACCTTCCAGCGCCAGGGGAGATCCTGCACGACCTGGTCGCCGGTGGGGAGGTGCGTCTCGATGCTCATGGTGCCTTCGGGGAGGGTACGGGTACTGCGAGAACTGTACGCACCTTTTCTCCGCCGGAAGGCAGGAAAGACCGGATCAAGGCCCCTTCCGCGGTCTTCTCCGCCCTTTCGGGCACGGCGCCGCCGGAAGGGCACGCCTATAGACTGGAGGATGACCCAGCAAAGCGACCTACGGAGATCTGCGTGAGCCTGCCCCACCTCGACCGTGTCCCCATCCGCCGAGCACTCATCTCGGTGTTCGACAAGACCGGACTGGAGGAGCTGGCGCAGGGACTGCACCGCGCGGGTGTCGCCATCGTCTCCACGGGCTCGACGGCGCAGCGCATCGCCGCAGCGGGCGTCCCCGTCACCGAGGTCTCCGAGGTGACCGGCTTCTCCGAGACCCTCGACGGCCGCGTGAAGACCCTCCACCCCAAGGTCCACGCCGGCATCCTCGCCGACCGGCGTCGCCAGGAGCACATCGACCAGCTCGCCGAGCTCGACATCGAGGCGTTCGACCTCGTGGTCGTCAACCTCTACCCCTTCGTCGAGACCGTCCGCTCGGGCGCTGAGCCCGACGACGTCGTCGAGCAGATCGACATCGGCGGGCCGGCGATGGTCCGGTCCGCGGCGAAGAACCACCCGTCGGTCGCCGTCGTCGTCGATCCCGCGCGGTACGGCGACGTCGTCACTGCCGCCGCGGAGGGCGGCTTCGACCTGAGGGCACGACGCCGGCTCGCCGCGCTCGCCTTCGCGCACACCGCCGCGTACGACACCGCCGTTGCGTCCTGGACCGCCGAGCAGTTCGAGATCGACGACGACGACGCCGCCTGGCCCGGCTACGCGGGCCTCGCCCTCGAGCGGTCCGAGGTGCTGCGCTACGGCGAGAACCCGCACCAGCAGGCCGCGCTGTACGTGGAGAAGGGTGCCACGCCGGGCATCGCGCAGGCCGACCAGCTCCACGGCAAGGCCATGAGCTACAACAACTTCGTCGATGCGGACGCCGCCCTGCGCGCGGCCTTCGACTTCGACGAGCCCGCCGTCGCGATCATCAAGCACGCCAATCCGTGCGGCGTCGCCGTCGGATCCGCCGACGCCGAGGACCCCATCGCCGATGCGCACGCGAAGGCCCACGCCTGCGACCCGGTCTCCGCGTTCGGCGGCGTCATCGCCGCGAACCGCGAGGTCACCGCGGGCATGGCCCGGACCGTGAAGGAGATCTTCACGGAGGTCGTGATCGCGCCGTCCTTCTCCGCCGAAGCCGTCGAGATCCTCTCCCAGAAGAAGAACATCCGGCTCCTGACCCTGCCGGACGGCTACGGACGGAACCCGGTGGAGTTCCGCCAGGTCTCCGGGGGAGTGCTCATGCAGGTCGCCGACGCCCTCGACGCGGAGGGCGACGACCCCGCAGGCTGGACCCTCGCCGCCGGTGAGGCCGCCGACGAGGCTACGCTCGCCGACCTCGCCTTTGCCTGGAAGGCCTGCCGCGCCGCCAAGTCGAACGCGATCCTGCTCGCCGCCGGCGGCGCCTCCGTCGGCGTCGGCATGGGTCAGGTCAACCGCGTCGACTCGTGCCGGCTCGCCGTCGAACGCGCCAACACCCTGGGCAGTACCGAGCGCGCCCGCGGGTCGGTGGCGGCGTCCGACGCCTTCTTCCCCTTCGCCGACGGCCTCCAGATCCTGCTCGACGCCGGAGTCCGGGCGGTCGTGCAGCCGGGCGGATCGGTGCGCGACCAGGAAGTGATCGACGCCGCGAATGCCGCCGGCGTGACGCTGTACCTGACGGGCGCGCGCCACTTCTTCCACTGACGCCACCCGCTATCCGCCGTTAGGCGGAGCCCGACGAAGCTCGGTAGGTTAGAGCCGATGGGCAACCCCAACCACCCGCACACCGCAAGAGCTCCAGGGAGACGCCAACCCATGGCCAAGATCATCTACACCCACACCGACGAAGCGCCGATGCTCGCCACCTACTCGTTCCTGCCGATCGTCGAGGCGTTCGCGTCCACAGCGGGCGTCGAGGTGGAGACCCGGGACATCTCGCTGTCGGGGCGCATCATCGCCCTCTTCGGTGACCACCTCACCGAGGACCAGCGGATGGAGGATGCACTCGCCGAGCTCGGCGCACTGGCGAAGACGCCGGAAGCGAACATCATCAAGCTGCCGAACATCAGCGCGTCCATCCCGCAGCTCAAGGCGGTCATCGCCGAGCTCCAGGGCCAGGGCTACGCCCTGCCGGACTACCCTGACCACCCGACGACGGACGAGGAGAAGGACGTCCGCGCGCGATACGACAAGGTCAAGGGCAGCGCCGTGAATCCCGTGCTCCGCGAGGGCAACTCGGATCGCCGCGCCCCCGCGTCCGTCAAGAACTACGCGCGGCAGAACCCGCACAGCATGGGTGCCTGGTCGCCGGAGTCGAAGACGAACGTCGCGCACATGACGGGCGACGACTTCCGCTCCAACGAGAAGTCCGTCGTCATCCCGGCCGACGGCACCGTCTCGATCCGGCACGTCGCCGCCGACGGCACGGTCAGCGTGCTCAAGGACTCGTTCCCCGTGCTCGCCGGCGAGGTCGTCGACGGCACCGTGATGCGGGCCGCCGCCCTCAACGACTTCCTGACGGCGCAGGTCGCCCGGGCCAAGCAGGAGGGTGTGCTCTTCTCGGCGCACCTCAAGGCCACCATGATGAAGGTGTCCGACCCCATCATCTTCGGTCACGTGGTCCGCGCGTTCCTGCCCGAGCTGTTCGAGAAGTACGGTGCCGAGCTCACCGCCGCGGGACTGAGCCCGAACAACGGCCTGGCCTCCATCCTCGGCGGCCTCGACAAGCTGCCCGAGGATGTCCGCGAGGGCGTCCGGCAGGCCATCGCGCAGGGCATGGAGGACGGTCCAGCGATCGCGATGGTGGACTCCGACAAGGGCATCACCAACCTCCACGTGCCCAGCGACGTGATCGTCGACGCGTCCATGCCCGCCATGATCCGCAGCTCCGGTCACATGTGGGGACCGGACGGCAAGGAAGCCGACACGCTCGCCGTCCTGCCGGACAGCAGCTACGCCGGCATCTACCAGGTGGTCCTCGACGACTGCCGCGCCCACGGCGCCTTCGACCCCACCACGATGGGAACCGTCCCGAACGTGGGCCTCATGGCCCAGGCCGCCGAGGAGTACGGCAGCCACGACAAGACCTTCGAGGTCCAGTCCGCCGGTACGGTCCAGCTGGTCGACGGCGAGGGCACGGTGCTGATCGAGCACGACGTCGAGCCCGGCGACATCTGGCGGGCCTGCCAGACGAAGGACGCCGCGATCCTCGACTGGGTGAAGCTCGCCGTGACCCGTGCACGAGCCTCGGCAACGCCGGCGGTGTTCTGGCTCGACAAGGACCGCGCCCACGACGCCAACCTCATCACGAAGGTCAAGGAGTACCTGGCCGAGCACGGTACGGATGACGTCACACTCGAGATCATGACGCCCGTCGACGCCACGGCCTTCACCCTCAAGCGCATCCGCCAGGGCGAGGACACCATCTCCGTCACCGGCAACGTGCTCCGCGACTACCTGACGGACCTGTTCCCGATCCTCGAACTGGGCACCAGCGCCAAGATGCTCTCCGTGGTCCCCCTCATGAACGGCGGCGGGCTCTTCGAGACCGGGGCCGGTGGGTCGGCTCCCAAGCACGTTCAGCAGCTCGTGCAGGAGAACCACCTCCGCTGGGACAGCCTCGGCGAGTTCCTCGCCCTGGCTGTCAGCTTCGAACACCTGGCGACGACGACGGGCAACGCCCGCGCGCAGATCCTCGCCGACACGCTCGACCGGGCGACGGGCACCTTCCTGCTCGAGAACAAGTCGCCCAGCCGACGGGTCGGCGAGATCGACAACCGCGGGAGCCACTACTTCCTCGCCCGCTACTGGGCCGAGGAACTGGCCAAGCAGGAGCAGGATGCCGAGCTCGCGGAGAGCTTCGCCCGGGTGGCCGAGGCGCTGACGGGCAACGAGGACACCATCGTGTCCGAGCTGCTCGCCGTCCAGGGGTCACCTGCGGATATCGGCGGGTACTACCACCCCGACGTCACGAAGGTGACCCAGGTGATGCGTCCTTCGGCGAAGCTGTCGGAGGTCCTGGCGATCCTCGCGAAGTAGGTCCCACTTCCGCACCCCAGCCGGTGTACCGCGTCCGCGGTACACCGGCTCCTGCGTGTCCGGAGGGTTTACAGGAGATCCTCGGTCGGTTTAGGGTTTCTCCTAGGTCTCAGCCTGGGGGGTAGTGCGATGAACGCTCATGAGCGTCGGTCTCGTCCTTCCAGCGCGCGCACCTTCCTCCTTGCCGCAGCCGGTGCTCTCGGCCTGATGGCCGTCGGTGCATCCGCTGCGACTGCGGCCGATGCACCTCCCGGCCCCGGTCTCCTCGGTTCGGTCACCGGGGCCCTCGATTCCACGGGAGCGGCCGCAGGGCTGTCCGCGGTCACCGATCCGCTGCACAACGTCGCCGCCCACGCTGTACCGGCGTCGGGATCGCCATCACTCCTTCACGATGCTCCCGTACTGCCCGATCTCGTGGCACGCGTCCCCGACGTCGTCAGCGCGCCGGCAGGCACGGTCCTCGTACCCGTCACGACCCTGGTCGATGGTGTGCTCGCCGAGGTGCCGATCGTCCAGTCGGTGGTCCCCGCGGGGACGGTTGCCGGAGTGACGGCTCCTGTGGTGGGTGTCGTCGACGGGGCCGTGGGCGGGGTCACCGGTCCGGTGCTCGAGGTGGTTGCGCCCGTCACCGGGATCATCGACCCGGTCGTCGACGTCGTCGTGCCTGTCCCGGATCAGGGTGTCCTGCCTCCCGTGGTGTCCGGTCCCCAGGCGCCGACTCCGATCCCCGTGCCGATCATGCCGTCGGCTCCGGCGGACGGGGTCCTGCCTGAAGCCGGTGCGGAGCCGATCACGCCTGGGCCGGCGACGCCGGAAGCATCCGCCGACGGCCGCGCCGCCTCCGGTGCAGACGTCGCGGACGCGGACGCGGGCACGCTCCGCGGGACTGCTGCGGCTGCTCCGGTCTCGCCCGCAGGGTCGGCCGGAGCCGGTCTTCCCGCTCCGGATCAGCAGATCGACGTCGTCGACGTCGCCCTTCCCGCCGACGGCGGGATGGTGCGGGCCGTCCCGGAGGTCCCAGCGCTGCCGGCGGCACCGCCGTCGCCCTCCGCGGCTCCTCCGTCCTCCATGACCGGCGCCGGGTCTGCGGCGCCGCTCGCCGCGCTCGGCGGGGCGTTCTTCCTGGTCCTGCCGGTCCTGGGCCGGGCCGGCCGGCTTTCCATGTCTTCCGGGCTTCCCTCGGGCCCGAGCTTCGATCCCGGTTCATCTCCTGATTAGTGGCGGCCTCGCCGCGCGTTCCCGCGCGACCGATGCCAACGGCGCCAGCGCGCGCCTTCATGCCACGTCGATCTACAGGAGAACATCATGCGTACATGCATTCAGCGAGGGCTCTACGGGGTCCTCCTAGCCGGGGGCGTCGTCGTCCTCGGAGCAGGAGCCGCGACAGCGGCGGACCAGTCCACCGGAACCACGACGGTCGACGCCGGCCTGGGCGCCGCCGTCACGGCACCGCTCTCGGCCGGAACCACGAGCAGCTCGATCATCGGGGAGACCGTCGCAGTGCTGGGCGGATCCGTCGACCTCCCTTCCTCCGGCGGCGTCCTCGATGGGGGGCTGCTGGACGGCGGGATCCTGGACGGCGGGATCCTGAACGGCGGGACTGCCACCGGGAATGTGATCGCCCCGGAGGTGGTCGTGCCCGTGAACGTCGGCTGCACC
>NZ_JBTNDF010000002.1:0-418856 GCF_054511115.1 Arthrobacter arabinosi | reverse complement strand
TTCCCCCGGGTGCCGCCCCGGCTCCGTCGGATGATTCGTCGAACGGCGTCCTCGATGGGGGGCTGCTGGACGGCGGGATCCTGGACGGCGGGCTCCTGAACGGCGGGACTGCCACCGGGAACGTGATCGCCCCGGAGGTGGTCGTGCCCGTGAACGTCGGCTGCACCAACGTGTCGGTGATCGGTGACACCAGCTCCGACTGTGCCGCGGGGTCGACCGGCGGGACGGCCGGTGGCAGCACCGGCGGCACCACCGGGGGTTCCCCGGGTGCCGCCCCGGCTCCGTCGGATGGTTCGTCGAACGGCGTCCTCGATGGGGGGCTGCTGGACGGCGGGATCCTGGACGGCGGGATCCTGAACGGCGGGACTGCCACCGGGAATGTGATCGCCCCGGAGGTGGTCGTGCCCGTGAACGTCGGCTGCACGGATGTGTCGGTGATCGGTGACAGTGCTTCGGACTGTGCCGCGGGGTCGACCGGCGGGACGGCCAGTGGCAGCACCGGCGGCACGACCGGCGGCGCGGGTGCCGCCCCGGCTCCGTCGGATGATTCGTCGAACGGCGTCCTCGATGGGGGGCTGCTGGACGGCGGGATCCTGGACGGCGTGCTCCTGAACGGCGGGACTGCCACCGGGAACGTGATCGCCCCGGAGGTGGTCGTGCCCGTGAACGTCGGCTGCAACAACGTGTCGGTGATCGGTGACACCAGCTCCGACTGCGGTGCGGCTGTCGAAGCTCCGGCGACGCCCGGTACCCCGGCCACGCCGTCCAACCCGGCTACGCCGTCGAACCCGGTGACGCCCGGTAACCCGGCCACGCCGTCCAACCCGGTGACGCCTAGTGACCCGGCCACGCCGACTACCCCCGGCGGTCCGGCGAACGAAGGTGATGGCCAGGATGGACTGACCACCGGCACGACACCCGGCACGTCCACCACTGTCATTATCGCGAGCACGCCCGTCACCGCGAGCACACCCGGCACCGTGGTGGTCGCGTCGGACGGAGGGATCACCACCGCACCCGCAGCCGCGCCGACGACTGCGGCGGCCGGCAGCCTGCCGGCTCTCGCGTCCACCGGCTTCGGGGGACAGCAGGTCCTTCAGCTCGGTGCGCTGCTCCTGCTCAGCGGAGCCGCAGGCATCGTGGCGGCACGGCGATCGAAGGCCCTGACACCGGACGCCTGAGTTCCACCGGTCCGTCGACGGACGGGGCCCGCAGCATCTGCTGCGGGCTCCGTCCTTCCGTCCCGAACCGGTCAGTGCGCGTCGTTCGCGTAGCGGAGCCCGATCTGGGCGCGCACGCCGTCGAGCAGGCGCATCGTCCTCACCGTGTCGCCGATCGGCATGGTCGGGCTCTCTGTGAGGCCCTCCTGGATGCAGCGGGTCACCTCGCGCAGTTCATACGTGTAGCCGGCGCCCACCTGATCGAAATGCTCCACGCGGGCATCGGCGTCACCGGCCTTGATAGTGAGTTCCGTCGGGTTGTGCAGGTTCCCGCCGCCGGTCTTCAGCCAGCCCTTCGACCCGCACACCGTCGCCTGGCCCGGGCAGGAGGCGATGAACGACGACGACAGCTGCGCGTACGCGCCGCTCCCGTAACTCAGGGTCACGGCGTTCTGCAGGTCGACGCCGTCGCTGTTGAGCGTGCCGATGGCGGACACGGAATCGGGGAAACCGAGGGACCCCAGCGCCCACGTGAGGGGGTAGACGGTGAGGTCCAGCAGGGCGCCACCACCGGCCGCCGGGTCCCAGAGCCGGCTGGACGGATCCTCCGGCGCGGTGAACCCGAGGTCCGCCTGAACCCACCGGATCTCACCCAACTCGCCGGAGTGGATGATCTCCCAGGCGCGGTTCACGCTGGGCAGGAAGCGCGTCCACACGGCTTCCATGAGGAACAGGCCGTGATCGGCGGCGATCGCCGCGAGTTCCTCGGCCTCGACGGCGTTGATGGTGAAGGGCTTCTCGCACAGGACGTGCTTTCCCGCCGTCAGGGCGGCCTTCGCGACGTCGTAGTGCTGGCCGTGCGGAGTGGTGATGTAGACGACGTCGACCTCGGGGTCGTCCACGAGGCGCTGGTACCCGGCCACCCCGCCGTCGCTTCCGTAGCTGGTGACGAAGCCGAAGCGGTCCGCGAATGCGGCCGCGCTGTCCGCGCTGCGGGAGCTCACCGCATGGAGCACGGCGTCCTCGAGCAGGGCGATGTCCTGCGTGACCTTGGACGCGATCCCGCCCGTGGCGATCACGCCCCATTTCAGAGGCCTGCCGGTGGCGACGACCGGGCTGGGCGCTCCTGGTTCTGCGCAGGGAGGGACGTCGATGCGGCGTTGTGGGTTCATGGACCCATCTTCGCCGCTGGCCCGGGCTGCGTCCATCACCGCGGGACGACGAAGCGCCCCGGCCGGAGCCGGGGCGCTTCAGGTTCTGCTGCCGGACGGTGTCCGGGTGGGTGCTACTTCGTGAGGGGACCCAGCGTCTCGTCGTTGGCGTACGCCTCCGCTGCGTTCTCCTTGGTGACGATCTGCGGCTCGAGGAGGTACGCGGGAACCGTCTTCACGCCGTTGTCGTAGGAGTCGGGATCGTTGATCTCGAGTTCCTTCCCGGCCTGCAGGTCATTGACCATTACGATGGCGTGTTCCACGAGGGCGCGGGTGTCCTTGTTGATGGTGGAGTACTGCTCGCCCGCCATGATCGACTTCACGGACTCGACCTCGGAGTCCTGGCCGGTGACGACCGGGATAGGCTTGCCGGCACCCTTGACCGCGGTCAGGATCGCACGTGCGAGCGTGTCATTGGGGGAGAGGACGCCGTCGAGCTCTTCCGAGCTGTAGCTGCCGGAGAGCAGGGTGTCCATGCGCTTCTGGGCGTTCTCCGCCTTCCAGCCCTGGGTGACGACCTGGTCGAAGGTCTCCTGACCGGACACGACGACGAGGTTGCCGTTGTCGATCTCGGGCTGGAGGATGCTCATGGCGCCGTCGAAGAAGACCTTCGCGTTGGCGTCGTCCGGCGAACCGGCGAACAGCTCGACGTTGTACGGGCCCTCGGGCTTCGCGGCCTTCATGCCGTCCAGCAGGGCTTGGCCCTGGAGCTCGCCGACCTGGAAGTTGTCGTAGGCCACGTAGTAGTCCACGTTCTCCGTGTTGGTCAGGAGGCGGTCGTAGGCGACGACGGTGATGCCGGCATCCTTGGCCTGCTGGAGCTGGGTGCCGAGCTGGGCGCCATCGATCGCACCGACGACCAGGACCTTCACACCATTGGTGATCATGGAGCTGATCTGGTTCTGCTGCTCGGAGACGCCACCGTTGGCGAACTGTACATCGGCCTCGTAGCCGGCCTCGGTCAGACCGTCATTGAAGAGCTTCTCGGCGAGGACCCAGTTCTCCGACGTCTTCTGCGGGAGCGCGACGCCGATGGCCGATCCTGCTTCGAATCCTGCAGCGGCGGTCTCGCCGTCGGCGGACGGTGCCGCTTCCTCACGGCCGCAGCCGGTCAGCGTCAGCGCTGATACTGCAGCGATCGCTGCGAGGGATTTTGCGAAAGTACGCATTCTTCTTCTCTTTCTCTTGCTCTGGTGGACGGGGAAAGCTTCGGTGTCGGGAACCGGGGCCGGTCCTAGACGTCGTGGGAGATGACTTCCTTCGTGCCGACGGCCTGCTCGGTCGGCGAGGGCTGCGGGAGCCGGTCCTCGGCCTTCTTGCCGCCGTCGCCTCCGCCGAATCTCCGGGTGAGCAGGCCGGTGATGGACGGCTTGCCCTGGCTCTTGCTGTAGACGTCGAAGGCGACGGCGATGAGCAGGACCAGGCCCTTGATGATCTGGGTGTCGTCGGCGCCGGCGCCGAGGAGCTGCAGTCCGTTGTTCAGGACAGCCATGACGAGGCCCCCGATGATGGATCCGACCACGGTGCCGACGCCGCCGGTGACGGCTGCGCCGCCGATGAACACGGCAGCGATCGCGTCGAGCTCCCAGCCCACGCCGTCCGACGGACCGGAGGCGGTGGAACGGCCGACGAAGATCATGCCGGCGAGGGCCGCGAGGATGGACATGTTCATCATGACCATGAAATTCACGCGCCTGCCCTGCACACCGGACAGCTCGGCCGCGTGACGGTTGCCACCGACGGCGTACACGTGGCGGCCGGCGATGGTCTTGTTGGAGATGAACGCGTAGATGATGACGAGGACACCGAGGATCAGGCCGGGGACGGGGAAGGACGTGCCGGGACGCCCGGTCGCGAAGAGGTAGGTCGCGTAGAGGATGACCGCGGAGAGCAGGACCACCTTGGTGATGGGAACCCACATGGGGGGCACCTCGGCGTTGATCTTCTCCAGCTTGCGGCGTCCCCGGAACTCGTTGTAGATGACGAAGGCCACGAGGGCGAAGCCCATCAGCAAGGTCAGGTTGTTGTAGCCGATGTTGGGACCGACCTCCGGCAGGTAACCGGCGCCGAGGTAGCGGAAGCCCTCGGGGACCGGGACGGTGAGGGAGTTGCCCACGGACTGGTTGGCGCCGCGGAACAGGAGCATCCCTGACAGGGTGACGATGAACGCGGGTATGCCGACGTACGCCACCCAGAAGCCGTGCCACATGCCGATGAGTGCGCCGAGCGCCAGGCCCAGGAGCACGCCGAGGTACCAGGGGATGCCCCAGTCGCGCATCGCGATGGCGACGACGATGCCGACGAACGCGGCGACGGAGCCGACGGAGAGGTCGATGTGCCCGGCGATGATGACCAGCACCATCCCGATGGCGAGGATGAGGATGTACGAGTTGCCGTTGAACAGGTTCATCATGTTGACGGACGTGAGCATCTTGCCGCCCGTGCGCCACTGGAAGAACAGGACGAGCGCGACCAGGGCGAAGATCATCCCGAACTGGCGGGTGTTCCCGCCGAAGATTTGTTTGAGGGAATTCATGGTGTCTTTCCTAGGGGGCTACGGGTCAGGCGGATTTCCTGCTGGCGGTCATGAGTTTCATCAGGGATTCCTGGTTCGCGTGTTCGCGGTCCACTTCCCCGGTGATGGCGCCCTCGAAGATCGTGTAGATCCGGTCCGAGAGGCCGAGTAGCTCGGGCAGTTCCGAGGAGATGACGATGACGCCCTTCCCCTGGTCGGCGAGCTTCTGGATGATGCCGTAGATCTCGTACTTGGCCCCGACGTCGATGCCACGGGTGGGCTCGTCGAGGATCAGCAGCTCGGGATCCGTGAACATCCACTTCGCGAGGACGACCTTCTGCTGGTTGCCGCCCGAGAGTTTCGCGACGCCCTCGTTGACGCTCGGCGTCTTGGTGCGCAGTGACTTCCGGTACTCCTCGGCAACCCGGTACTCCTCGTCCCTGTCGACGACGAGCCCCTGGGTAATCTTCTTCAGGTTCGCGGAGACCGTGGTGGTCTTGATGTCGTCCAGCAGGTTCAGGCCGAGCGACTTCCGGTCCTCGGTGACGTAGGCGAGGCCCGCGTCGATCGCCTGCGGCACGGAGCGGAGTGTGATCTCCTTGCCGTCCATGACGATCTGGCCCGATTTGAAGGTGCCGTAGGAGCGGCCGAAGACCGAGCGCGCAAGCTCCGTGCGGCCGGCACCCATCAGGCCGGCGAACCCGACGATCTCGCCGCGCCGCACCTTGAAGCTCGAGTTCTTGCACACCAGGCGGTCGGGCACCGTGGGGTGTCCGACGGTCCAGTTCCGCACCTCGAAGAAGGTCTCCCCGATCTTCGGGGTGTGGTCCGGGAAACGGGATTCGAGGGAGCGGCCCACCATCCCGCGGATGATGCGGTCCTCGTCGACGCCGTCCTCCTTGACGTGCAGCGTCTCGATGGACTTGCCGTCGCGGATGATCGTGATGGAGTCGGCGATCTGCTCGATCTCGTTGAGCTTGTGGGAGATCATGATGCAACTGATGCCCTTGGAGCGCAGGCCGGCCATCAGGTCCAGGAGGTGCTGCGAGTCGGACTCGTTCAGCGCGGCGGTCGGCTCGTCCAGGATGAGCAGCTTCACCGACTTGCTGAGCGCCTTGGCGATCTCGACGAGCTGCTGCTTGCCGACGCCGATGTCCTTGATCTTGGTGGTCGGGTCCTCACTCAGGCCCACGCGGGCCATGAGCTCCAGGGTGGCCCGATTGACGTGGTCCCAGTCGATGACGCCGAAGCGGGCCGGCTCGTTGCCCAGGAAGATGTTCTCCGCGATCGAGAGCTCCGGGATCAGCGCGAGTTCCTGGTGGATGATGACGATCCCCGCGGCCTCACTGGAGCGGATGTCCTTGAACCGGACCTCTTCGCCCTGGAAGACGATCTCGCCCGAGTAGTCGCCGTACGGGTAGAGGCCCGAGAGGACCTTCATCAGGGTCGACTTGCCGGCACCGTTCTCGCCGCAGATGGCGTGGATCTCGCCGGCACGGACTTCGATCGAGACGTCCGACAGGGCCTTGACGCCTGGGAACTCCTTGGTGATGGAGCGCATCTCGAGGATGATGTGATTCTTCATGGATTCTCCCGCAGTGACGGCGTTGTCTTCGTGCAGGCCCAAGCACGACCCGAAAGAATTGAACCTGCTCGGGACCCTTGCCGTCAACTGTTGAACGCAAAGCTCCCGGAAAACAGAGGAAATCTTTAGCTGGAATCCACCAGCGCGGCAGAGAGCCCGGATTGCGCGAGCACGACGGCGGCACCTCCGAGGGCCTCGGCGCGGTCGCCGAGCGAGGACATGCAGACGCTCGTGGTCTCGCCGATGATGGGCACGGCATGCCGGGCCAGTCCACGTCGGATCGGCTCGAGGAGGATCTCGCCGAGGCCGGTGAGCGGACCCCCGACGACGATGGTCTCGGGGTTGATCAGGTTGGCCATATGCGCGAGCGCCCGGCCGATGGCAAGGCCGGCGTCGTCGATCACGCGGAGGGTCGCGGTGTCGCCGGTGAGCGCGCGGTCGATGATGCGCTGGGTGTCGACGGGCTCGCTGCTCCCGCGGCTGAGCAGCTCGATCATGGTCGAGGTCGAGGCGACGGTCTCGAGGCAGCCGCGGTTGCCGCAGCGGCAGATGAGGCCGTGCTCGTCGATGGTGGTGTGCCCCAGTTCCCCGGTGATCCCCACGTTGCCGTAGAACAGTGCACCATTGAGCACGAGCCCGGCGCCGATGCCGGAGCCCACCTTGATGAACATCAGGTTCTCGACCTCGCTGTGGGGCCCCCAGGTCACCTGGGCGAGGGCGCCCAGATTGGCGTCGTTGTCGATGAACACGGGGATGCGCAGCCGTTCACTGAACGTCTCGTGGATGTTGATGCCCACCCATTCGGGCAGGATGGCCCCCTGCACCACCGTCCCGCTGCGCCGGTCGATCGGGCCGGGGATGCCGATTCCGGCACCCAGGAGTGCACCCCTGGAGATGCCGCCGTTCTCGAGCAGCGTGTCCAGGAGGTCCGAGGCGGCCTCCAGTCCGTCGAAGGCGCTGTGGCCGAGCGGGAGGGGGACCGCGGCTTCCTGCAGGAGCCGGTAGTTGGGGCTGGCGAGGACCACGCGGAGGTGCCTGCGGCCGATGTCGATGCCGGCCACGACCTGCCCGTTGTCGTTGAGGGTGACGGACAGGGCCCGGCGCCCCGAGCTGGTGGTCGGCGCGGTGCTCACGACCCCGGTCAGGGCCATGACCTTCACGATGTTGGAGACCGTCGCCGTCGAGAGGCCGGTCTGTCGTGCGAGCTCCGCCTGCGTCCGGGGTCCGCCGCTCATCAGGGCCGCGATGACGCGCTGCTGGTTCCGCTCGCGCAGGGCGGACTGGGAGCCCGGCTTCGGAGGCGGGCCGCTCAGGCTGGTCCTCGCCGTCGAGGGGGATTCTGCGGACATGCTGTCAAGGCTGCCGCACCTGCTCCCTGTCGTCAAGAAGTTAACGCGCGGTCGTGCTCCTGCGCGAGGATCTTGTACCGATCGGCGTTGGCTCGGATGGCCCGCACCTCGTCGTCGTCCAGCTCCCTGCGGACCTTCGCCGGGACGCCGGCGACGAGCGATCGGGGAGGGACGACCGTCCCTTCGAGCACGACCGCGCCGGCTGCGACGAGGGACTCCGCGCCGATCACGGCGCCGTTCATGACCGTGGCGCTCATGCCGATGAGGCAGTCGTCGCCGATCGTGCACCCGTGCACCACGGCGCTGTGTCCGACGCTGACGCGGTCGCCGATCACGGTCGGGTAGCCGGGATCGGCGTGGACCACCACGTTGTCCTGCAGGTTGGTCCCCGCCCCGATGGTGATCGGGGCGGTGTCCGCGCGGACGCTGGCACCGTAGAAGACGCTGGCGAAGTCCCCGAGCGTCACCTCCCCGATGAGCGAGGCGGTCGGCGCCGTGAAGGCCGAGTCGCCGAGAACGGGCGTCCTGCCGCGGAAGGTGATGAGGTGTGCCATGGCGTCAGCCTAGGCGACGCGCCGCAGGCCCGACAGGGGTGTCAGTTGAAGACGATGGTGCGGCGGCCGTCGAGGAGGACCCGCCGCTCCGCGTGCCACTGCACCGCCTGCACCAGCGCCCGCCCCTCCAGCTCCCGGCCGATGGAGGTCAGCTGGTCGGCCGTGCGCGCGTGGTCCACGCGGATGACCTCCTGCTCGATGATCGGTCCCTCGTCGAGGGCTCCCGTGACGTAGTGGGCGGTGGCGCCGATCAGCTTCACGCCGCGCGCGTGGGCCTGGTGGTAGGGGCGGGCGCCCTTGAAGGACGGCAGGAACGAGTGGTGGATGTTGATGGCCCGGCCGAGCAGGTCCTCGCAGAGGCGGTCGCTGAGGATCTGCATGTAGCGCGCGAGGACCACGAGTTCGATGTCGTGCTCGTCCATCAGCGCACGCAGCCTGTCCTCGGCGTCGTCCTTGGTCCCGGGGGTCACCGGGATGTGGTGGAACTCGACGCCGTAGAACGCCGCGAGCCCCTCGAGGTCGCGGTGGTTGGACACGATCACGGGGATGTCGATGGCGAGCGTGCCGGAGCGGTGCTGGAACAGGAGGTCGTTGAGGCAGTGGGCGGCCCTGGACACCATGATGAGCGTCCGCGTGCGGCGGCCCGCCGGAGTCAGCGACCACTCCATCCCGAACTCCCCGGCCACGGGCCCGAGGGCCGCGCGGAGGTCCTCCTCGGACGCAGCGGTGTCCAGCGCCACGCGCATGAAGAAGGTGCCCGTGTCCGGGCTGCCGTACTGCTGCGACTCGGTGATGTTGGCACCCACCCCCACCAGGGCGCCGGAGACGCCGTGGACGATCCCGGGCCGGTCGGGGCAGGACAGCGTCAGCGAGAAGGAGCGTGCGGTATCGGTGGAGGTCACCTACGCCAGATTACCGGCGGCCACTGATTGTGACGCGATCCCGCGCAGCCGGGCTGCGGCGGCCCCGGCAGCCGCCCGTCCCGCCCGCGACGCGCCGAGCGTCGACGCCGAGGCGCCGTAGCCGACGAGCAGGAGCCGCGGTTCCTTCAGTACATGTACACCCTCCGTGACGATGCCGCCGCCGGGCTCCCTCAGGCGCAGGGGCGCCAGGTGGTCCAGGGCGGCCCGGAACCCGGTGGCCCAGAGCACCGCGTCGACGGGCTCTTCGGTGCCGTCCGCGAACACGGCGGAGCGCTCGCGCAGCTCGGCCAGCGGTCCGCGGGAGACGAGGATGCCGGCGTCGATGCCGGCCCCGTACTCCGCCGTGAGCGGCAGGCCCGTCGCCGATACGACACTGGCCGGGGGGAGACCCGCGCGCGTCCGGGCGGAGACCGCGGCCTCGACCTCCCGGCCCCATGCGGCGTCGAACGGGCGGCGCGTGAACGACGGCGGCCGCCGGGTCGACCAGAGGGGCGTGGCCCCCGCCGCGTGGAGCTGGAGGACGAACTGCACGGCGGAGGTCCCGCCGCCGACCACGAGGACGCGCCGGCCCGCGAACTCGCCGGCCGACCGGTAGTCGTGCGTATGCAGCTGGAGTCCGGCGAAGACGTCGCGCCCGCGGTAGTAGGGCCAGTAGGGGCGGTCCCAGGTGCCGGTCGCGCTGATGACGACGTCGGCCTGCCAGGTGCCGTCGGTCGTGGCGACACGGAGGGGGCCGTCGTCGTCGTGGGCCTCCACGCGGAGGACGGAGACCGGACGGAGCACGGGCAGGCCGAACCTCCGCTCGTAGGCGCCGTAGTACCGGCGGACCACCTCGGAGGCGGGCTCCGTCGGGTCCGGTGTCCCGAGGCCCAGCCCCGGGAGGTCGTGCAGGGCGTGGGCGGCGTCGAAGGTGAGGGCCGGCCAGCGGTGCAGCCAGGCGCCACCGGGTGCGGGGTTGGCGTCGAGGACCACGAAGTCCCGGTGCGGCCTGAGCCCGCGCCGCGCCAGGTGGTAGGCGCTGCTCAGCCCCGCCTGGCCGGCGCCGATCACGACGACACGGACACGGCGTCCCGGTTCCTCCGCTTCCCGTGCCGGACCGTGCATGACGAAGGCCTTCCCGCTGCGGCGCCGCCGATCGGGCGCCGTTCCACTGATACGGAACCCGTCCCGCCGGCGTCGTATTCCGGCCCACCGCCGGTGGCGACGCACTGCGGGGTGCGGCTAGCATGGGAGCGTCGCGACTGGCGTAGGGCATGCCTGAGCCGCGGGTCTCTTTCCATGAGCGGCCGGGCGCGGACTGTGGTCCCGACCCCGCCTACCCTCCACGCCGACCCCTTGCGAGACCCAGAGAAGGATCAACCGATGACCACTTCGCCCATGGCTCCGTCCTCCACCGGCGCCGACTCCGTCACCAACGCGCCGCTGTCCGAGGTGGACCCGGAGATCGCCGCCGTCCTCAGGGACGAGCTCGCGCGGCAGCGGGACACCCTCGAGATGATCGCATCGGAGAACTTCGCCCCCCGCGCCGTCCTGGAAGCCCAGGGAAGCGTGCTCACCAACAAGTACGCGGAGGGCTACCCCGGGCGCCGCTACTACGGAGGCTGCGAGCACGTCGACGTCGCCGAGAACCTCGCGATCGAACGCGTCAAGGCGCTGTTCGGCGCGGAGTTCGCGAACGTCCAGCCGCACTCCGGCGCGCAGGCCAACGCGGCGGCGCTCTCGGCCATGATCAAGCCCGGCGAGAAGATCATGGGACTGTCCCTCGCGCACGGCGGCCACCTCACGCACGGCATGAAGCTCAACTTCTCGGGCAAGCTCTACGAGGTCGCGGCCTACGGCGTCGAGGAGGACACCCACCGCCTGGACATGGAGCGCGTCCGCGAGCAGGCCCTCGCCGAGAAGCCGCAGGTCATCATCGCCGGCTGGTCGGCCTACCCCCGCCAGCTCGACTTCGCCGCGTTCCGCGCGATCGCCGACGAGGTCGGCGCGCTGCTGTGGACCGACATGGCGCACTTCGCGGGCCTCGTCGCCGCCGGTGTCCACCCCAGCCCGGTGCCCCACTCGGACGTCGTCACCTCCACGGTCCACAAGACCCTCGCCGGGCCGCGCTCCGGCGTGATCCTCGCCAAGCAGGAATGGGCCAAGAAGCTCAACTCGAGCGTCTTCCCCGGCCAGCAGGGCGGCCCGCTCATGCACGTCATCGCCGGCAAGGCCACGGCCTTCAGGATCGCCGGCTCGCCGGAGTTCAGGGAACGCCAGGAACGCGTCCTCGAGGGCGCGCGCATCATCGCCGACCGCCTCACGGCACCGGACGTCTCCGAGCACGGGGTCTCGGTGCTCACCGGTGGCACCGATGTCCACCTCGTCCTCGTGGACCTGCGCAACTCGTCGCTCGACGGGCAGCAGGCCGAGGACGTGCTGCACTCGGTCGGGATCACCGTCAACCGCAACGCCGTGCCGTTCGACCCCCGTCCGCCGATGGTCACCTCCGGGCTGCGGATCGGCACGCCCGCGCTCGCGACCCGCGGTTTCGGTGCCACCGAGTTCACCGAGGTCGGCGAGATCATCGCCGCGGCACTCAAGCCCTCACCCGACGTCGAGGCACTCCGCGCCCGGGTGTCCGCGCTCGCCGCCAACTTCCCGCTGTACCCGGGCCAGGAGGAGTGGTAACCGAGCTCCCGCCCGGGACCTCACCTGCGAGGGCCGCGGCGTCGACCGACTACGACATCCCCGCTCGGGACTGCTGCTTCACCGGCTGCTGCGACCGCGGCAAGGCCTTCCTGCTCGAGCAACTGGACACCCGCGAAGGACGATCGGCATGAATACGACAGCACGCATCCTCGACGGGAAGGCGACCGCCGCCCGCATCAAGGAGGAACTCGCCGAGCGCGTGGCGGCCCTCCGGGAGCGCGGTGTGACTCCCGGCCTCGGCACGGTGCTCGTCGGGGACGATCCCGGCAGCCATTCGTACGTGGCGGGCAAGCACCGCGACTGCGCGCAGGTGGGGATCACCTCGGTGCGCCGCGACCTGCCGGCGTCCATCACGCAGGAGGAGCTCGAGGCGGTCCTCGACGAGCTGAACGGCGACGACGCCACCACCGGATACATCGTGCAGCTCCCGCTGCCCCCGCACATCGACACCAACGCGATCCTCGAGCGCATCGACCCCGCGAAGGACGCCGACGGCCTGCACCCCATGAACCTCGGCAGGCTCGTCCTCAACGTCAGCGGTGCGATGGATTCGCCCCTGCCGTGCACGCCGCACGGGATCGTCGAGCTCCTCCTCCGGCACGACGTCGCCCTCAGGGGGCTGAACGTGCTCGTCGTGGGACGTGGCGTCACGGTCGGCCGGCCGCTCGGGCTGCTGCTGACCCGCAAGCAGATCAATGCGACCGTCACCCTGGCCCACACCGGGACGGTCGACCTCGCCGACCACCTCGGCCGTGCCGACGTCGTCGTGGCGGCCGCCGGGATCCCGCACATGATCACCGCGGACCAGCTCAAGCCCGACGCGATCGTGCTCGACGTCGGCGTGAGCCGCGTCGAGGACCCGCAGACCGGCAAGGGCAGGCTCACGGGCGACGTCGACCCTGCCGCGGCGTCGGTGGTGAGCTGGCTGTCGCCGAACCCCGGGGGAGTGGGCCCCATGACCCGGGCGATGCTCCTGACGAACGTCGTCGAGGCCGCCGAGCGCCGCGCCGCCCAGGCGTAGTATCGCCTAGGCTGGGCGGGTGCCCACCCCTCCCGCCGGACCACCGGTCATCTCCGCGCAGCAGCTCAGCAAGCACTACGGCGAGTTCAAGGCCGTCGACGGCATCTCCTTCGAGGTCCCGGCGGGGGAGTCCTTCGGCCTGCTCGGCCCGAACGGGGCGGGGAAGTCGACGACCATGCGCATGATCGGAGGGGTCTCCCAGCGCACCTCCGGACGCCTCACGATCATGGGCCTGGACCCCGAGGACCACGGGCCCGAGGTCCGCGCCCACCTCGGGGTCGTCCCCCAGCAGGACAACCTCGACGAGGAACTGAGGGTGAAGGACAACCTCATCGTCTACGGCCGCTACTTCGGGCTCCCGCTGAGCTACCTCAGGCCGAAGGCCGACGAGCTGCTGGAGTTCGCGCAGCTCACCGACAAGGCGGGGGCGAAGGTCGACGCGCTCTCGGGCGGCATGAAGCGCCGCCTCACGATCGCGCGCTCGCTCATCAACGAACCGAAGATCCTGCTGCTGGACGAACCCACCACGGGCCTCGACCCGCAGGCCCGGCACATCCTCTGGGACCGCCTGTTCCGCCTCAAGGAATCGGGTGTGACGCTGATCCTCACCACGCACTACATGGACGAGGCGGAGCAGCTCTGCGACCGGCTCGTCGTCGTCGACAAGGGCCGGATCATGGCGGAGGGCTCGCCGGCCCAGCTCATTCGCGACTACTCGACGCGCGAGGTGCTCGAACTCCGGTTCGGTTCGGAACGCAACACCACGGTGGCGGGTGAGCTGCAGGGCATCGGGGAACGCCTCGAGTCGTTGCCGGACCGCGTGCTCATCTACGCCCGGGACGGCGAGGCAGCCCTGGAGCAGGTCACGTCCCGGGGCCTGAAGCCCATCACGTCCCTCGTGCGGCGGTCCTCCCTCGAGGACGTGTTCCTCCGCCTGACCGGCAGGAGCCTCGTTGAGTGACCGCGACCCCGCCGTCCGGGAAGCGCCCGCCGGTCCGCCGTACCGCCTCCACGCCCACCCTCCGGAGGTCTCCGCGCGCCGCGCCCGTGCCTTCGGCTCCTGGTACTACGCGGAGCACGTGCTGCGCGCCATGCAGGGCTACCGCTGGACGCTCCTCGCGTCCAGCATCGGCACGCCGGTCATGTACCTCGTCGCGATGGGGGTGGGCCTGGCCACGCTCGTGGACCGGAACTCCGCCGACGCCTTCGGTGGCGTCAGCTATCTCGCCTTCCTCGCCCCGGCCCTGCTGGCGTCCGCCGCCATCATGACGGCGGCCACCGAGTTCACCTATCCCGTCATGGACGGGTTCAAGTGGCGGCGGGTCTACTACGGCCCCCACGCCTCGCCGCTCACCACCGACCAGATCGTCCACGGCCATGTCCTCGCGATCACGGCCCGGCTGGGCGCGACCAGTCTGGTCTACTTCCTCATCGTCGCCGCGTTCGGGGCGTCGCCGTCCGCCTCGGGGGTCGCTGTCGTCCCCGTCGCCGTCCTCAGCGGCCTGGCGTTCGGACTCCCGCTGATGGCCTACTCGGCGAGCATCGAGGAGGACAAGGGACAGTTCGCGCTCGTCATGCGTTTCATCGTGACCCCGCTGTTCCTGTTCTCCGGCACCTTCTTCCCGCTCGACACCCTGCCGGTCCTCCTGCAGTGGATCGGGTGGATCTCGCCACTGTGGCACGGGACCGAACTGGGCCGGAGCCTCACCTACGGGCAGGTCCTGCCCGCCTGGCTCGCCGTCGTCCACGTGCTGTACCTGGTGGTCCTCGCCGTCGTCGGCCTGCGCCTGGCACGCTCCGTCTACGCGAGAAGGCTCGGGCGATGAGCGCCCAGCTCACCGCGCAGGACTACGCGCTGGCCGGCTCGAAGCGCCGCCTGGCCGCCCTGTACTCACGCAACGCGAGAGCTGTCATCGCGCGCGGGCTCCTGGCGACCCGCAGCAGCAACTGGCTCATCATGGTGTCCGGCTTCTTCGAACCGGTGCTCTACCTGGTGTCCATGGGCGTGGGCCTCGGCGCCCTCGTCGGGACGGTGGAGGGGCCCGACGGCCGCCCCATCAGCTATGCGGCCTACATCGCCCCCGCCCTACTGGCGGTCTCCGCCATGAACGGGGCCGTGTACGACAGCACGTGGAACGTCTTCTTCAAGATGAACTTCGCGAAGCTGTACCAGGGCATGCTCTACACCTCGCTCGGTCCGCTGGACGTCGCGATCGGCGAGATCTTCCTGGCCCTGCTGCGCGGGGCCCTGTACGCCACCGGGTTCACCGCGGTCATGGCGCTCATGGGCCTCATCACGACCCCCATCGCCCTGCTGGTGATCCCGGCGTCCGTGGTGATCGCGTTCGGCTTCGCGTCCTTCGGCATGGGGATCACCAGCTTCATGAAGACGTTCCAGCAGATGGAGTGGGTCAACTTCGTGATGCTGCCGATGTTCCTGTTCTCGGCGACCTTCTACCCGCTCAGCGTGTACCCGCAGGGCGTCCAGTGGTTCATCCAGGCGCTGCCGCTCTGGCACGGGGTGGAACTGCTGCGCCAGATCAGCGTCGCCTCGTTCACGTCGTCGACGCTCCTCCACGTCGGCTACTTCCTGGCGATGATCGTCGTGGGCATGCTGCTGACGACCCTGCGGCTGCGGAAGCTCTTCCTCCGGTAGTCCCGTGAGGGGGAGCGGTCCGTGGCGGAGGGCCGGAGCCTAGAGGACGAGCGTGGCGTAGACGACGTAGTTGTCGTCGAACTCGCCCGTGTCGGGGTTGTAGCCGTCGCAGGTGATGAGGCGCAGCTCGGATCCCGGGGTGTTCCCGTACACCTCGAGGGTGGGGAACTCGTCCTTCCCGTAGGCCTCGCCGCGCCGGAACTCGAAGACCGCCGTCGTGCCGTCCTCGCGCGTGACGTTCATGCGGTCACCGGCCCTGAGTGCGCGGAGGTCGGCGAAGACGCCCTTGCCGCCGTCGGTCGCGTTCACGTGGCCGAGCAGGACGGCCGGACCACGGTCGCCGGGCGTGGGCGACTGGTCGTACCAGCTCGCGGGCGCTCCCGGGCCGTCGGGTGGGACCTCGAGGCTCCGGTTCTCGCGCAGCCCGAGGCTCAGCAGGTCCGTCCGGACACCGATGGAGGGGATGTCGAGTGTGACGGGCGTCGAAGCCGGGAGCACGGGGGGCTGGGAGGGCGTCGGGGTGGCCGACGGGGCGGGGGTGGCCGACGGCGCGGGGGTGGCAGGCGCCGCAGAGTGTGCGGGCGTCGGCGCCGCTGTCGCCGGTGCGTCCGGGGAGGCGTCCGGGGAGGCGCTCGAGGAGGCGGTGGGGGCCGGCGCGGCCACGGGGGCCGCGGATCCGCAGCCGGCGAGGAGGAAAAGGGCGGCCACCGCCGGGGCCGTGAAGCCCCAGCGGTGGCCGATCTCTCTACTGATCATCGAAGGGGATCAGGACTACGCGTTGTCGGCCGTACGGCGACGGACGACGTAGGTGCCACCGGCTGCTGCGGCGAGGAGCAGGCCACCGCCGAGGGCGATCATGCCTTCGGTGTTGGAGGAGGACTCCATCGCGACGCCCGTGTCGGCTCCGCCGGACGGCATGGCGCCCATCTGGCCCTTCACGAGGGTGCCGCACAGTGCGGGCGAGGTGGCGCCGAGGGGGAGCTCGGGCTTGAGCTCGGAGGGGCTGTTGAACACCTCGGCGGGGACGCCGGCCGTGGCGGGATCGAGACCGTGCACGACGACGACGGCGGTGCCGGCTTCGAGGGAGGCCTTGGTCGCGGCATCGAGGGTGATCTCGCGCTTGATGTTGTAGGTACCGCCCTGGCCGCCGAGCGCGAGGTTCAGGCCCTCGGCGGGCGTGGTGGCGCCCGAGGTGGTGAGCGTGGTGACGATGTCGCCGTATCCCGGCGCACCTTCGGCGACGTTGACGATGCCGTCACCGTTCGCGTCGTCGGCGGGGGTGGGGCAGACGCCCTTGGCGCCGCCGTGGATGTGCTGGACGTGCGGGTACGGGGCATCCATGAAGGTCTGGGCCAGGCCCGAGACCTGCAGGTTGACCATCGCGGTGTCGCCGGTGACATCGACCGTGATGCTGCCGGTACCCGTGGTGCCGTTGAGCTGGCCGAGGGTCGACGAGTAGCTCGCGTCCGCGGCCATGGCGGGGGATCCTGCCATGGCGACGGCGCCGAGTGCGAGGGCGGGTACTGCCAGGAGACGCATCTTCTTGTTCATGGGTGTTCCTCCATAGTGCGAATGAAGCGCACCGAGAGGCGCGCATGGCTGTACTTCGGGGTGAGCACCATCACGGATGGGAAAACTGGAAGGAAACTTATCAAAGCCTGACAGTTCGCCCGCGGTGGAAGCACGGGGGGCGTGCCCCCCGATGCGCAAGAATGGTCAGATGCAGTCATTAGGGAGTAGTGGCAGGCCTTCGGGCCGGGGCGTGAGCATGCGGATGGGGAGCGCCGGCATGGCCGTCATGCTGATCGTGTTCCTGGTCGCCGTGGTGTTCGCGGCGAACCAGAACGACGTCGTCGGCTGGCTGGTCGTGATCGTCTCGCTCGGCTGGCTCCTCATCTTCAGCTACGTGGTCCTCAGCCTTCGCGGAGCGGCCCGCAAGGCGACGGCGCGCCTGCAGGCGCAGGGCGCGTTCGGGCCCGTCGGGCATTCGTCGCCGGGCCAGGGGGCGGCCGCGCCCGTCGCCGTCGACAGGGCCCGGGATATGAAGCTCGATCACAGCTTCAAGATCGTCCAGGTGCAGGTCGGTGTCGTCAGGGACTACCTCGGCAAGGACGAGGGCATGGTCGAGCGTGCCCTCGAGACGATCGAGATCACCTCGCACAATGCGCGCTCCATGATGAAGGGCTCCACCGAAGGGCCCGTCGAGGGCACCGTTGTCGACTGAGGGGTTCTCGCTCCGGGGGGACGGGCCGGCCCTGCGCGGTACAGTGGATCGAGTGAGTCCGGCCCCTGATCCCCCACAGAAACCACTGCGTATCGCCTCCGTGAACGTCAACGGGATCCGCGCCGCCTACAAGCGCGGCATGCAGGAATGGCTCGACGGGCGGGACGTCGACATCCTCTGCCTGCAGGAGGTCCGGGCCCCCGACGCCGTCGTCCGTACCCTGCTGGGCGAGGACTGGCACATCCTCCACACCGAGGCCGAGGCCAAGGGGCGCGCCGGCGTGGCCGTCGCCTCCCGGCAGCAGCCGGTGGCGACGCGGACGACGATCGGCGACCCCTACTTCGACACGTCCGGACGCTGGGTGGAGGCCGACTTCGACCTCGACGGCACGAGCCTCACCGTCGTCAGCGCGTATGTCCACTCCGGCGAGGTCGGGACGCAGAAACAGGACGACAAGTACCGCTTCCTCGACGCCATGGCCGCCCGGCTGCCCCGGCTGAGGGACGCCGCCGACCACGTCGTGGTCATGGGGGACCTGAACGTCGGCCACACCATGCTCGACATCAGGAACTGGAAGGGCAACGTGAAGAGCGCGGGCTTCCTGCCCGAGGAACGTGCGTACTTCGACCGGTTCCTGTCGGACCAGTGCGGCTTCCTGGACGTGGCACGCCTCCTCGCGGGGGACGTCGACGGCCCCTACACCTGGTGGTCCTGGCGCGGCAAGGCGTTCGACAACGACACCGGCTGGCGGATCGACTACCAGCTGGCCACCCAGGCCCTCGCCAAGAGCGCGGTGCGTTCCGACGTCGACAGGGCGCCGAGCTGGGACACGCGGTTCTCGGACCACGCACCGCTCGTCGTCGACTACCAGATCTAGAGTCAGGACAGCCTTCATGACAGACCCCACGCCCGCCGCCCATCCGGGACGCCGGCAGCGCATCCTCTCGGGGATGCAGCCCTCCGCGGGATCGCTGCACCTCGGCAACTACCTCGGCGCGCTCGTGCAGTGGGTCCGCCTGCAGGAGACCTACGATGCCGTCTTCTTCATCCCCGACCTGCACGCGATCACCGTGCCGCAGGACCCGCAGGAACTGGCGCGCCGCACGCGGATCACCGCGGCCCAGTACATCGCCGGCGGTGTCGACCCGGACCGGGCGACGCTCTTCGTGCAGTCGCACGTCCCTGAGCACACCCAGCTCGCCTGGGTGCTGAACTGCATCACCGGTTTCGGCGAGGCGTCACGCATGACGCAGTTCAAGGACAAGGCGTCGAAGCAGGGGACGGACGCCGCGAGCGTGGGCCTCTTCACCTACCCGGTCCTGCAGGCCGCGGACATCCTCCTGTACCAGCCCGACGGCGTGCCGGTCGGGGAGGACCAGCGCCAGCACGTGGAGCTCAGCCGGGACCTGGCGCAGCGTTTCAACACGCGGTTCGGCGAGACCTTCGTGGTGCCGGAGCCCTTCATCCAGAAGGACTCCGCCAAGATCTACGACCTGCAGAATCCGACGGCGAAGATGTCGAAGTCCGCCTCGTCCCCTGCAGGCCTCATCAACCTCCTCGACGATCCGAAGGTCACCGCGAAGCGGATCAGGTCGGCGGTCACGGACGCCGGGACGGAGATCCGCTTCGACAGGACCGGGAAGCCCGGCATCTCCAACCTCCTCGCGATCTACTCGGGGCTCTCCGGCCGGTCCGTCGCGGAGCTCGAAACCGAGTACGAGGGGCGCATGTACGGCCACCTGAAGGTGGATCTCGCCGAGGTGGTGGTGGAGGCCCTGACGCCCGTCCGCAGCCGGGCGGAGGAACTGCTCGCAGACCCTGCCGAACTCGACCGCCTTCTCGCCAAGGGTGCCGCGAAGGCCCGCAGCCTCGCTGCCCCCACCCTCGCCGACGTGTATGCGCGCGTCGGTTTCCTCCCGGGTGCGGGGTCCCTCTGACCCATGTGCGCCTCGATCATCCAGCCCCGCGGAGCGGGTGCGACACCAGGATCCGGCGTGACCGGTAGCTCCGTGGGGATCACCATCCCGATCCCCGAGCCCCTCGCCGGCACCCTGGAGCTGTGGAGGTCGTCCTTCGGGGACCCGATGGCGGCGCTCGTCCCGCCGCACATCACCCTCATCACGACGACGCCCGCCACGGACTGGGACGAGACGATCGACCACGTGCGTGCCGTGGCCCGCGCCCAGGACCCGTTCACCGTTCGGCTCCGCGGCACCGGGTCCTTCCGGCCGGTCTCCCCGGTGGTGTTCCTCAGGCTCGCGGACGGTTTCGACGAGTGCGTGGACCTCCATGGCAGACTGCAGGCCGGTCCGCTCGAGCGCGTCCTCGACTTCCCGTTCCATCCGCACGTCACCGTGGCGCACGACGTCTCGGATGCGGGGATGGACGCCGCCGTCGAGGAGCTGCGGACCTTCGAGGCTTCGTTCGAGGTCCGATCCATGGGACTCTATGAGCACGTTCCGTCGGGGCTCTGGAAGCTGAGGGAGGAGCTGCATTTTGGCCAAGGCACTGACGGCTCCGAGGCCGCCGCAGGGTGACCCGCCCTCCCCGGCCGACCTGCCCGAGCTGCAGCGCCGGGTCGCCGAGGCGCGGATCCGGCTGGGCCGTCTCAACCGCTCGGGACGTGGCGGTCCCGAGCTCTTCCTCGCGCGGACGGATCTCGCCCTCTCCCGCCTCTACACCCTCCGCGGGGTGCGGGTCTTCCAGCTCTATCTCCGGCGGCGCGGGCCGCTCATGGCAGCAGGGCTCGCGTATCGCCTCTTCCTAGCCATCTCGGCGCTGCTCGTGGTGGCGTTCGCGGCCCTCGGCATCGTCATCGCGGGGAACGAGAACCTGCAGGACCTCGCCGTCGACGTGCTCGACCAGGCCGTCCCGGGGCTGATCGACAAGGGCGAGGGGCACCCCGGCCTCCTGACGCCGGACGCCCTGTTCGCAGCCACGAGCGGCCTCGGCTGGACGATCGTCGTCTCCGCGGGCGTGATGGTGGTGACCTCCCTCGGGTGGATCGCCGGGATGCGCCAGGCGATGCGCGGGATCTTCGCGCTGCCCCCGGTGGTCACCCACCCGGTCGCGCTCTGGATCAGGGACCTCGGCACCCTCGCCCTGCTCGGGGTCGTGATGCTCGTGACGACGGCGTTGGGGGTGATCGCCACCGACACCCTGGGCGCGCTGCTGTCCTTCCTCCGGCTGAGTGGCGCCACCCAGTGGCTGACCCAGGCCGCGGGCTTCACGGTCATGATCCTCCTGGACACCTTCGTCGTCGTCGTCCTCCTCCGGTTCTCCTCGGCGATCACCATGCCGAAGCGGATCCTCCTGCAGGGGGCGCTCATCGCGGGCCTCGGGACCTCGGTGCTCCGCTTCTTCTCGACGCAGATCGTCGGACTCTTCGGCAATAATGCGCTCCTGCTGTCCGTCGCGGTGGTCATCGCCCTGTTCGTCTGGTTCTACCTGCTCAGCCAGGTGTACCTGCTGGTGACGGCCTGGTGCGCCGTCGGCGTGGCGGACGCGGCCGTCGAAGCGGCGCGCCGGCACCACGCGAAGGCCGGATCGCTTCGGCAGCGGAGCCGGCGGAAGAACCGCGCCTAGCCCACCGGCGAGCCCAGGGGCGGCGCCCGCCCCGCACGGGAAAGGGCGGTCCGTCGAGACGGACCGCCCTTTCACCTGCTGCGCCGGGCCGGACCCGGCAGTGCTCAGATCTTGCGCGTCAGGATCGCCTGTTTGACCTCGGAGATGGCCTTCGTGACCTGGATGCCGCGCGGGCACGCCTCGGAACAGTTGAAGGTGGTCCGGCAGCGCCAGACGCCTTCCTTGTCGTTGAGGATCTCCAGGCGCATGTCCCCGGCGTCGTCCCGCGAGTCGAAGATGAACCGGTGGGCGTTGACGATCGCGGCCGGACCGAAGTACTGGCCGTCGGTCCAGAACACGGGGCACGACGACGTGCACGCAGCGCACAGGATGCACTTGGTGGTGTCGTCGTAGCGCTCGCGCTGCTCCGCGGACTGCAGGCGTTCCTTGCTCGGCTCGTGGCCCTTGCTGACCAGGAACGGCATGATCTCGCGGTAGGACTGGAAGAAGGGCTCCATGTCCACGATCAGGTCCTTCTCCACGGGGAGCCCCTTGATGGGTTCCACGAGGATGGGCTTGGACGTGTCGAGGTCCTTCAGCAGCGTCTTGCAGGCGAGACGGTTGCGGCCGTTGATGCGCATCGCGTCCGAGCCGCAGACGCCGTGGGCGCAGGAGCGGCGGAAGGACACGGAACCGTCGTGCTCCCACTTGACCTTGTGCAGGGCGTCCAGCACGCGGTCGGTGCCGTACATGGTGAGCTGCCATTCGTCCCAGTGCGCCTCGTCGGACACCTCGGGATTGTAGCGGCGCACCTTCAGGGTGATGTCGAAGGTGGGGATCTCTCCTCCGCCGCCGACGCCGGGCGCGAGCTCGACCTTGGAGGCCGGCTCCTTCTCGATCGTTTCGGTACTCATCAGTACTTACGCTCCATGGGCTGGTATCGGGTGAAGATCACCGGTTTGGTCTCAAGGCGGACGCCACTGGTCTCGGTGGCGCTCGGATCCTTGTAGGCCATGGAATGGGTCATGAAATTCTCGTCGTCACGCTCCGGGAAGTCCTCCCGGAAGTGTCCGCCGCGGGACTCCCGGCGGTGCAGGGCCGCCGCCGTCATGACCTTCGCCATGTCGAGGAGGAACCCGAGCTCCACGGCTTCGAGCAGGTCGAGGTTGAACCGCTTGCCCTTGTCCTGCACCGTGATGCGCGTGTAGCGCTCCTCCAGCATATCGATGACGCGCAAGGCCTCGAGCAGGGTCTGCTCGGTGCGGAACACCTGGACGTTGGCGTCCATGATGTCCTGCAGTTCCTTGCGGATCAGCGCCACGCGTTCACCACCCTCCGAGCTGCGCGCCCGGTTCAGGAGCTCCTCGGTCTCGGCCGTGGGATTCTCCGGGATCTCGACGAAATCGGCGGTCAGGGCGTACTCGGCGGCCGCGAGGCCGGCCCGCTTCCCGAACACGTTGATGTCGAGCAGCGAGTTGGTGCCGAGGCGGTTCGATCCGTGGACGGAGACGCACGCCACCTCGCCCGCCGCGTACAGGCCCGGCACCACGGTGTCGTTGTCCGCGAGGACCTCGGCCTTGACGTTGGTCGGGATGCCGCCCATCGCGTAGTGCGCGGTCGGGAAGACCGGGACGGGCTCCGTGTAGGGCTCCACACCGAGGTAGGTGCGGGCGAACTCCGTGATGTCCGGGAGCTTGGCATCGATGTGCGCCGGCTCCAGGTGCGTCAGGTCGAGGAGGACGTAGTCCTTGTTCGGCCCGGCACCGCGGCCCTCACGGACCTCGTTGGCCATGGACCGCGCGACGATGTCACGCGGCGCGAGGTCCTTGATGGTGGGGGCGTAGCGTTCCATGAACCGCTCGCCCTCGGAGTTGCGGAGGATCGCGCCCTCACCGCGGGCGGCCTCCGAGAGGAGGATGCCCAGGCCGGCGAGGCCCGTCGGGTGGAACTGGAAGAACTCCATGTCCTCGAGGGGGATACCGCGGCGGAACGCGATGCCCATGCCGTCGCCCGTCAGGGTGTGCGCGTTCGAGGTGGTCTTGTAGACCTTCCCGACGCCGCCCGAGGCGAAGACGACGGACTTCGCCTGGAAGATGTGCAGCTCGCCCGAGGCGAGGTCGTACGAGACGACGCCGGCGACGCGCTTCTCGATGCGCGTTACGCCGTCCACCGTGACTTCCTGGTCGACCATGAGGAGGTCCAGGACGTAGTACTCGTTGTAGAACTCGACGTTGTGCTTGACGCAGTTCTGGTAGAGGGTCTGGAGGATCATGTGTCCGGTGCGGTCGGCCGCGTAGCAGGACCGGCGGACGGGCGCCTTGCCGTGGTCGCGCGTATGACCGCCGAAGCGCCGCTGGTCGATGCGCCCCTCGGGCGTGCGGTTGAAGGGCAGTCCCATCTTCTCGAGGTCGAGGACGGCCTCGATGGCTTCCTTCGCCATGACCTCGGCGGCGTCCTGGTCGACGAGGTAGTCACCGCCCTTGACGGTGTCGAAGGTGTGCCACTCCCAGTTGTCCTCCTCGACATTGGCGAGGGCGGCGCACATGCCGCCCTGCGCCGCGCCCGTGTGGGAACGGGTGGGGTAGAGCTTCGTCAGGACGGCGGTGCGGGCACGCTGGCCGGATTCGATGGCTGCGCGCATTCCTGCGCCACCCGCGCCGACGATGACGACGTCGTACTTGTGGACCTGCATGCTGGTCGCTCTTTCTGTTGAAGCCGTTATAGATGCACGAGCGTGCCCGGTGGGCCCGCGTTTGGGGGCTGCCGCCTGCGGCAGGTGCTACGGGGCGGGGCAGTAGTCCGCGACGTGGGCCACGCCGTCGATGACGGGGCAGGGGTCGAACGTGTAGATCACGAGCGTGCCGAGGACCACGATGACGACGGTCGCCGTGTACAGGACACCCTTCAGCACCATGCGCGTGCGGTTCTTCTCCGCGTAGTCGTTGATGATCACCCGGATGCCGTTGGTGCCGTGCAGCATGGCCAGCCACAGCATCGTCAGGTCCCAGATCTGCCAGAAGGGGCTCGCCCACTTCCCGGCCACGAACCCGAAGTCGATGCCGGAGATGCCGTCGCCGGCGACGAGGTTCACGTAGAGGTGCACGAAGATCAGCACCACGAGGATCGCCCCGGAGAGCCGCATGAACAGCCAGGCGATCATCTCGAAGTTGCCCCTCGAGCCGGTGGTGCGGGAGTAGCTCGGGGACACGCGGCCGGAGCGGGGGCTTTCAATGGTTGGCGTAGCCATGGGGTACTAACCTCCGAAGACGTGCGAGAGATGGCGGATCGAGAAGGCGATCATGACGACCGCCCACAGGCCTACGACGCTCCAGAGCATCTGGCGGTGGTACCGGGGACCCTTCTTCCAGAAATCCACGAGGATGAGGCGGATGCCGTTGAAGGCGTGGAAGACGATCGCGGCCACGAGGCCGAGCTCCCCGAGGCCCATGATCGGGTTCTTGTAGGAGGCGATGACGGCGTCGTAGGCCTCCGGCGACACCCGCACGAGCGACGTGTCCAGGACATGAACGAGGAGGAAGAAGAAAATCACGACCCCGGTGATGCGGTGTGCCACCCAGGACCATTGGCCTTCCCGGCCACGGTAGAGGGTGCCTGCTGGTGTCAGTGTCTTCGGCATTGAAATTACCTCCCTGCATCGCGAGGGCGTTAGCGCGATATACGCAGGGATTACGCCGGTGCGACAGCACTCTTCAGATAAGAATAATCTAGGCCGGTGACACTCCCCGTTCAATTTAGGGGCGCCTCACCTGTGACCTTGTTAACACCCGTCCCGCCACCGGCGGTGCCGCCGGTCGGGACATCGTCCGTCCGGGGCACCCCAGGCGCGGCGGGTGTCGGTTACCGTGGAACCGATGAGTACCGAGAGGGCGGCTGCCCATACCCCTGACACCCCGCTGGACCGCTTCTACGGCGTGATCCCCGCGGGGGGCACCGGCACGCGGCTGTGGCCGCTCTCGCGCGCCGCCGCGCCCAAGTTCCTCCACGACCTCACCGGGTCCGGCAGCACCCTGATCCGTGCCACCTACGACCGCCTCCGTCCGGTCTGCGACGGGCGCATCATGGTGGTCACCGGGATCGTCCACCGCCGTGCGGTGCTGGCGCAGATCCCGGAGATCGAGGACCTGGATCTCGTCCTCGAGTCGGAGCCGAAGGATTCCGGGGCGGCCATCGGGCTCGCGGCCGCCATCCTGCACCGGAGGGACCCGCGGATCATCATGGGGTCCTTCGCCGCGGACCAGGTGATCGCCCCGGCCGATGTGTTCCAGGACGCCGTTCGGGAGGCCATCCACACGGCCGCCCAGGGCTACATCGTCACCATCGGCATCAAACCGACCCACGCGTCGACCGGCTTCGGGTACATCAGGGCCGGCGAGCCGCTCGCCGTCGAGAGGGCGCCGAGCGCCCATGCCGTCATCGAGTTCGTGGAGAAGCCGTCGCAGGACGTCGCGGACGGCTACATCGGGAGCGGGAACTACTCGTGGAACGCCGGCATGTTCGTGGCACCGGTGGACCTCATGCTCAAGCACCTGGCCGCCAACGAGCCCGAGCTCTACGCGGGCCTCATCGAGATCGCCGAGGCCTGGGACACGCCCGCCCGCGTCGAGGTGGCCCGCCGGGTCTGGCCGACCCTGCCGAAGATCGCCATCGACTACGCGGTCGCCGAGCCGGCCGCGGCCGCCGGCGACGTCGCCATGATCCCGGGCGAGTTCAGTTGGGACGACGTCGGCGACTTCGCGGCCATCGGCCGTCTGAACCCGGCCGAGGAGAACAGCGAGCTGAAGGTGATGGGGGAGGGCGCGCGCGTCTTCTCCGAGAACGCCTCCGGCATCGTCGTGTCGGACACCAAGCGCGTGATCGCGCTGATCGGGATCGACGACGTCGTCATCGTGGACACCCCCGACGCCCTGCTCGTCACCACCAAGGAGCACGCCCAGGAGGTCAAGAAGGCGGTGGAGCGGCTGCGCGCCAGCGGCGATACCGACGTGCTCTAGGAGGGCAAGCGTCCGGCCGATACCGGCCCTGCTCAACGAAATGCCGTCCCCGGGCCGCCGGTCGGTAGGCTGAGGGCGTGGAAACGTTCAGCACCCAGAGTCCTCCTGCCTCACGGGCCGGTGCCTCCCTCGACCTGCTGCTCGACGAGCTGACCGACATCCGGCGTGACCTCCACCGCCATCCCGAGCTCTCCTTCAAGGAACACCGCACCACGGACCTCATCGTCGCGCGGCTGCGGCAGGCCGGGCTCGTCCCGCGGCGGCTCGACGGGACCGGCGTCGTCGTCGACGTCGGCCGCGGCCCCCTCCGTCTCGGCCTGCGTGCCGACATCGACGCCCTGCCGATCATCGAGGAGACGGGCCTGCCCTATGCGTCGGCGTCGACCGGCGTGACGCATGCCTGCGGCCACGACATCCACGCCACGGTCATGCTCGGCGTCGCCCTCGTCCTCGCGGACCTCGACCGCGAGCAGTCCCTGCCCGGCACGGTCCGGATCATCTTCCAGCCCGCCGAGGAGATGATGCCCGGCGGCGCGCTCGACGTGATCGCACAGGGGGCCCTCACCGGCCTGCCGCGGATCCTCGCGCTGCACTGCGACCCGAGGATCGACGTCGGCCTCGTCGGCACGCGCATCGGCGCCATCACCTCGGCGTCGGACACCCTGCGCGTCGAACTCACCGGCCGGGGCGGCCACACCTCGCGTCCGCACCTGACCGAGGACCTCGTGTTCGCTCTGGCGTCCATCGCCGTGAACGTGCCGGTGATCCTCTCGCGGCGGATCGACGTGCGCAGTGCGGTCTCCGTGGTGTGGGGACAGATCCACGCCGGATCCGCGCCCAACGCGATCCCGGCGCACGGCTTCATGTCGGGGACGCTGCGCTGCCTCGACGCCGAGGCCTGGGAGTCCGCGGGGGAGATGCTCGACCGCGCCGTCCACGAGGTCGCGGCACCGTTCGGCGTGGACGTGAAGCTCGAGCACATCCGAGGCGTGCCTCCCGTCGTGAACCAGGAGGCCGAGACCGGCCTGCTCGAAGCGGCGGCCCGCGCCGCGCTGGGCCCCGCCTCCGTCGTCCTGACGCCGCAGTCCATGGGAGGCGAGGACTTCGCCTGGATGACGCAGAAGGTGCCCGGCGCCATGATGCGGCTCGGGACCCGCACGCCCGGCGGGGAGACCTACGACCTGCACCGTGGGGACTACAGGCCCGACGAGCGCGCCATCGAGTACGGCGTGCGCGTCATGGTGACCGCCGCCCTGCAGACCGTCCTGGAGGGCGATCGGTAGGAGGGGGGGCGCCTCGCCAGGGCACTGGTCAGTGCCCTGTGCATAACGAAATCCGAACGATCGGCGCGCCCCGAGGCGCCCGTGCCGTGTTGCGCGTCACTCGACCCATAGGATGGTCGCATACGTGCTGCACCGACGGTGTCGCAGCGCCACGGTCCTCCAGTGACAACAGAGCCTCGGATCAATCGTGACCCGGGATGGACACTCGCTGGAGTTCCTTCCCGTGGCGCATTTCTCTCCTGGAGGCATTTTGAAGAACTCACTGCGCAAAATTTCGCGTGGCACCGGCCTGTCCGCCGCCGTTCTCGGCGTATCGGCCCTCGTCCTCTCCGGTTGCGGGGCACCGCCCGCCGAAGACGCGTCCGGTGGCGGCTCGACCGCCGAAGCGAATGCCGACTACCTCGGCTGCATCGTCTCCGATTCCGGCGGATTCGACGACCGCTCGTTCAACCAGTCCAGCTACGAGGGCCTGAAGAAGGCCGAGGCCGACCTCGGCATCAAGATCAACCAGGCCGAGTCGCAGGCCGAGACCGACTTCGGCCCCAACGTCGACCAGATGGTCCAGGCCGGCTGCAACCTCACCGTCACCGTGGGCTTCCTGCTCGCCGACACCACCAAGGCCGCCGCGGAAGCCAACACCGAGGCGAACTTCGCGATCGTCGACGACAACTCGATCGACCTGCCCAACGTCAAGCCGATCATCTACGACACGGCGCAGGCTGCATTCCTGGCCGGTTACGCGGCGGCCGCGACGAGCGAGACCGGCAAGGTGGCCACGTTCGGCGGCATCAACATCCCGACCGTGACCATCTTCATGGACGGCTTCGCCGACGGCGTGAAGCACTTCAACGAGGAGACCGGCGGCGACGTCCAGCTCCTCGGCTGGGACAAGGAGAGCCAGAACGGCACCTTCGTGGGCAACTTCGAGGACCAGGCGGCAGGCAAGACCAACACGCAGAACTTCATCAACGAAGGCGCCGACATCATCATGCCCGTCGCCGGTCCGGTCGGCTCCGGCACGCTCGACGCTGTCATCGAGGCGAACGCGGGAGGCAAGGACGTCAAGGCGATCTGGGTCGACTCCGACGGCTACGAGACCGCGGGCAAGGGCGAGGAGTTCATCCTCACCTCGGTCATGAAGCTCATGGGCGACGCCGTCGAGGACGTCATCAGCACCGACGTCGAGGGCACCTTCGACAACACCCCGTACGTGGGCACGCTGGAGAACGGTGGCGTCGCACTGGCGCCGTTCCACGACCAGGAGGCCAACGTCCCCGCCGACCTGCAGTCGACGCTCGACGGCCTGAAGGACCAGATCGTCTCGGGCGAGATCACGGTCGACTCGGCCGCCAGCCCGAAGTAGTCCGCCAGCGCATCAGGACCGCCTTCCTCCCGCGGGTTCACGCCGGGAGGAAGGCGGTTTGCGTTTGACGCCGGTGGGTGTCCCGTTGCCCCGCCCGGTATCCTTTCCGTGGCTTCCGCCCCGGCCCAGACAAGACAAGAGAACAGAACAGGTTGGATGAGTTGTGAAACTCGAACTGATCGGCATCACGAAGCGCTTCGGATCGCTCGTCGCCAACGACTCCATCGACCTCGTCGTGGAACCGGGACAGGTGCACAGCCTGCTCGGTGAGAACGGGGCCGGCAAGTCGACGCTCATGAACGTGCTGTACGGACTGTACGACCCGACCGAGGGCGAGATCCTCGTCGATGACAAGCCCGTGACCTTCAAGGGTCCCGGGGACGCCATGGCCGCCGGCATCGGCATGGTGCACCAGCACTTCATGCTCGTGCCGGTCTTCACCGTGGCGGAGAACGTGGCCCTCGGCAACGAGGCCACGAAGGCGGGCGGCATGCTCGACCTGCAGAAGACGCGCACGCGCATCCGGCAGATCTCCGACCAGTACGGGTTCGACGTCGATCCCGATGCCGTGGTGGAGGACCTGCCGGTCGGTGTGCAGCAGCGTGTCGAGATCATCAAGGCCCTCGTGCGCGACGCCCAGGTGCTGATCCTGGACGAGCCGACCGCCGTGCTGACGCCCAAGGAGACGGACGAGCTGCTCGGCATCATGCGCCAGCTCAAGGCCGACGGGACGTCGATCGTCTTCATCTCGCACAAGCTCCGCGAGGTCAAGGCCGTCTCCGACGTCATCACGGTCATCCGCCGCGGCAAGGTCGTCGGCACCGCCCACCCGAGTGCATCGACCACCGAGCTCGCGTCCCTCATGGTGGGACGGTCGGTCAGCCTCACGCTCGACAAGAAGCCCGCGACCCCCGGCGAGGTGACCTTCAGGGTCTCCGACCTCACGGTCCAGGCGGCCAACGGCCAGCGCGTCGTGGACGGCCTCAGCTTCGAGGTGGCGCAGGGGGAGATCCTCGCCGTCGCCGGCGTCCAGGGCAACGGGCAGACCGAACTCACCGAAGCCATCATGGGGCTCCAGGACCACGTCACGGGCTCGATCACGCTCGGCGGGAAGGAACTCCTGGGCCGCAGCGTCAAGGACGTCATCCGGGCCGGTGTCGGGTTCGTCCCCGAGGACCGCAGCGTGGACGGGCTCGTCGGCACGTTCTCGGTCGCCGAGAACCTCGTCCTCAACCGCTACGACGACGCCCCCTTCGCCCGGCACATGTCCATGTCGCCCGCGGTGATCGAGAAGAACGCCGAGGAGAAGATCGCGGAGTACGACATCCGCACGCAGTCCGCCTCCGCACCGGCGGGCACGCTGTCCGGCGGGAACCAGCAGAAGGTCGTCATGGCCCGGGAGTTCTCGCGGCCGCTCGAACTGTTCATCGCCTCCCAGCCCACCCGCGGCGTCGACGTCGGATCCATCGAGTTCCTGCACCGCCGCATCCTCGCCGAACGCGACGGCGGCACCCCCGTCATCATCGTCTCGACCGAGCTCGACGAGGTCCTGGAACTCGCCGACCGGATCGCGGTGCTGTACCGCGGACGCCTGATGGGCATCCTGCCCGGCACGGTGTCCCGCGATGTCCTCGGCCTGATGATGGCCGGCATGGCCGGCGACGAAGCACTGGCCCAGGCACACGACGTTCAAGGAGGAAACCTGTGAGCCCGCAGGACGACAGGCCGGTCACCCCGGCGACCGACGGCGACGCGCCCCTCAGCCGTCGGGAAGCGAAGGAGACCGCACGCCAGGACGAGGTGCGGGTCGAGAACGCGGTCGGCACGGCCGGCGGGGCGATGCCCCCTCCCGCCGTCCCGGCCTCCGCAGGGAGTCCCGGTGGCGGACCCGCGCCGGAGTCGACGCTCCTGCAGCGCGTGATGACCGGGAACGCGCTCGTCGCCTTCCTGTCCGTGGTGCTCTCCCTCATCCTCGGGGGACTGCTCATCGCGGTCACCGACGAGAACGTGGCGCGGGCGTCGTCGTACTTCTTCAGCCGGCCCCAGGACACCCTGGCCGCAGGCTGGACGGCGGCGTCGAGCGCATACTTCGCCCTCTTCCAGGGCGCGGTGTTCAACTTCCAGGGGGAGACCTTCGCCCGGATGATCTACCCCCTGACGCAGACGCTGACGGTCGCCACGCCGCTCATCTGCGCGGGTCTGGGTGTGGCGCTCGCGTTCCGTGCGGGCCTGTTCAACATCGGCGCGCAGGGCCAGATCCTCATCGGCGCGACCTTCGCGGCCTGGGTCGGCTTCACGCTCCACCTCCCGGCCGGCATCCACCTGCTCCTGGTGATCCTCGCCGGCATGGTCGGCGGCGCGATCTGGGCCGGGCTCGTCGGAGTCCTCAAGGCCCGCACCGGCGCCCACGAGGTCATCCTGACCATCATGTTCAACTACATCGCCGTCAACCTGGTCCTCTACTTCCTGAGCACCCCCGCGTTCCAGCGGCCGGGGTCCACGAACCCGATCAGCCCGCAGCTCGACGCGACGGCGCTCTACCCGCCGCTGCTCGGCCCGGGCTTCCGCCTGCACTGGGGCTTCGTCGTCGCCGTGCTGGCGACGTTCTTCGTGGCGTGGCTGCTCAACCGCTCGACGGTCGGCTTCGAGCTGCGCGCCATCGGCGCCAACTCGAGCGCCGCCCGCACCGCGGGCATCAACGTCAGCAAGGGCTACATCCTGGCGATGGCCATCGCCGGAGCCCTCGCGGGACTCGCGGGTGTGGCGCAGGTGTCCGGTACCGAGAAGGTGCTGACGTCGGGCGTCGCGGCGAGCTTCGGCTTCGACGCGATCACCGTCGCCCTGCTCGGGCGGTCCACGCCGTGGGGCACCTTCGCGGCCGGCATCCTGTTCGGCGCGTTCCGCGCCGGCGGCGTGAGCATGCAGGCGTCGACCGGCACCAGCATCGACATCGTCCTCGTGGTGCAGTCGCTCATCGTCCTCTTCATCGCAGCGCCGCCGCTCGTCCGCGCGCTGTTCCGCCTCCCCGCACCCGGTGCCTCCCGCATCGGCAGGGGCGGCTCCACGACCCCCACGCCAGCCTCGACCGGAGCAGCAGCATGAGTACAGCAATGACCGACGCGCCCGCGCGCGGCGCCCACGACGCCGGCCACACCGGAGTGCGCAGCTGGAAGACCCCGATCATCCTCGCCGTGGTCGCGGTCCTCTCCCTCCTGGTGTTCGCCCTCGGGGCCCCGGACAACGACGTCACGTTCCGCCTCTCGGAGGACGGCGACGCGATCGTCCTGCCCGCGATCGTGGTGTCGGCGTCCGTCGTCGGGTGGATCACTGCCCTCGCGATGGCCGCCCTCGCGGCCATCGCGTTCCTGCGGACGCGCTCCGACCGGAAGGTGCCCACCTGGGTGCCGGCCGTGTTCGCCGTCCTGTTCCTCATCGCCTTCCTGACCTGGGTGGTGGGCAGCGCCCGCACGCCGAACGTCGCCCTCTACGGGCTCCTCGCCGGATCGGTGACCCTCGCGGTCCCGCTGATCTTCGGTTCGCTCTCGGGCATCCTGTGCGAGCGCTCCGGCGTCGTGAACATCGCCATCGAGGGGCAGCTGCTGTTCGGCGCCTTCGCCGCGGCCGTCGCCGCGTCCCTGTCCGGCAACGCGTTCGTCGGCCTCTTCGCCGCGGCCGTCGCCGGCGTGCTCGTGTCGCTCGTCCTCGCCGTCTTCAGCATCCGCTACGTCGTCAACCAGGTGATCGTCGGCGTCGTGCTGAACGTCCTGGTCTCCGGGCTCACCGGCTTCCTGTTCTCCGCCGTCCTCAGCGAGGATTCGGAGCGGTGGAACTCGCCGCCGCGTCTTCCCATCATCGAGATCCCGCTGCTCTCGGACCTCCCCGTGATCGGGCCGATCCTCTTCCAGCAGACCATCGTCGGGTACCTGATGTACGCGGCGGTCGCCGTCATCTACGTGGCGCTCTACCACTCCCGGTGGGGCCTGCGGACCCGTGCGGTCGGCGAGCACCCCAAGGCCGCGGACACCCTCGGCGTGAACGTCAACCGGATGCGCTTCACGAACGTGCTGCTCGCCGGTGTCGTCGCGGGCGTCGGGGGATCCTTCTTCACGCTCGTCGCCGTCTCGGGCTTCGGGCGGGACATGACGGCAGGCGCGGGCTACATCGCCCTGGCGGCCATGATCTTCGGCCGGTGGAACCCGATCGGCGCGTTCTTCGCGGCGCTGCTGTTCGGCTTCGCCACGAACCTGTCCAACGTGCTCAGCCTGCTCGGCACCCCGGTCCCGGACCAGTTCCTGCGCATGCTGCCCTACGTGGTCACGGTCTTCGCCGTCGCCGGCCTCGTGGGCCGCTCGCGGGCGCCGGGAGCCAGCGGCATCCCGTACATCAAGGGCTAGGAGCACCGATGACCGAGAACGACACCCCGACAGAGATCCCCTGGGACGAGCTCGCGGCGACCGCACGGGAGGCGATGGCACGCGCCTACGTCCCCTACTCCAGGTTCCCCGTCGGAGCGGCGGCACTGCTCGACGACGGCCGGATCATCTCCGGCTGCAACGTGGAGAACGCGTCCTACGGGCTGACGCTGTGCGCCGAGTGCGCGCTCGTCAGCGCGCTCGCCATGAGCGGCGGCGGGCGGATCAGGGCCTTCAGCTGCGTCGACGGCGACGGCAACACGCTCATGCCGTGCGGCCGCTGCCGGCAGCTGCTCTACGAGTTCCGTGCGCCCGACATGGTGCTCATGACCGTCAGCGGCATCCGCACCATGGACGAGGTCCTGCCGGACGCCTTCGGCCCCCAGCACCTCGCCTGAACACCCCCGACCGCCACGCCCACCCCGCCGAACAGATCCGAGGATCCTCCATGACCGAAGCCTTCGACGCCGTCGACATCATCCGCATCAAGCGCGACCGCGGCACCCTCTCACCCGAGCAGATCGCCTGGACCATCGACGCCTACACGCGCGGCGCCATCGCCGACGAGCAGATGGCGGCCCTCAACATGGCGATCCTGCTCAACGGCATGGACCGTGCCGAGATCTCGCGCTGGACGGCCGCCATGATCGCCTCGGGCGAGCGCATGGACTTCTCCTCGCTCGGCCGACCGACGAGCGACAAACACTCCACCGGCGGCGTGGGGGACAAGATCACCCTGCCGCTGGCACCCCTGGTCGCCGTGTTCGGCGTCGCCGTGCCGCAGCTGTCGGGCCGCGGCCTCGGCCACACCGGCGGGACCCTGGACAAGCTCGAGTCCATCCCCGGCTGGCAGGCGCACCTCAGCAACGAGGACATGCTTCGCCAGCTCGCCGACGTCGGCGCCGTCATCTGCGCGGCCGGCACGGGCCTCGCCCCCGCGGACAAGAAGCTGTACGCCCTCCGCGACGTCACCGGCACCGTCGAGGCGATCCCCCTCATCGCGTCCTCGATCATGAGCAAGAAGATCGCGGAGGGCACCGGCTCGCTCGTCCTCGACGTCAAGGTGGGCAGCGGAGCCTTCATGAAGGACGTCGGCCAGGCACGCGAGCTCGCCGAGACCATGGTGGCCCTCGGCAAGGACGCCGGGGTCGACACCGTGGCGCTCCTGACCGACATGAGCACCCCGCTCGGCCTCACCGCCGGCAACGCCATCGAGGTCGAGGAGTCGGTCGAGGTCCTCGCCGGCGGCGGCCCGTCCGACGTCGTCGAGCTCACCGTCCGCCTCGCCGAGGAGATGCTCGCCTGCGCCGGCGTGCGCGACGCCGATCCCGCCGCCGCGCTGAAGGACGGCCGCGCCATGGACGTGTGGAACAGGATGATCGAGGCGCAGGGCGGCGACCCGCGCGCAGCCCTGCCGGTCGCGAAGGAGTCCGAGGTCGTCCTCGCCCCGGCCGACGGCGTCCTCGTGGGGCTGGACGCGCTGGCGGTCGGCGTCGCCGCCTGGCGCCTCGGCGCCGGCCGCGCCCGCAAGGAGGACCGGGTGCAGGCGGGCGCCGGCGTGCGGATGCACGCCAAGCCCGGCGCCACGGTGCGCGCGGGCGAGCCGCTGATGACGCTGCTCACCGACACCCCCGAGAGGTTCGAGCGTGCGCGCGAGGCGCTGGCCGACGCCGTCGTGATCGCACCCGAGGGCTCGCGGCCCGCGCAGCAGCTCATCATCGACCGCATCGCCTAGTCCCTCCCGCCCGGGCCCCGGCAGGGGGACCCCCAGGGGCAGGCGCGGCCGGTCTCATCCCTCGGGGTGAGGCCGGCCGTCGCCTGTCTCGCCCGGAAGGCCGACGACCCGGCCCGGGGTGCGCCGGTAGCGTCGATGCCAGGCGCGGGGACGACGGCGGAGGAGCCCGGCATGGACATGATCACCAGGGCACCGGACGGCATCGGCGGTGTCGTCCTCGCCGCAGCCGGAGAGCCCTGGGTGTACCTCCTCGTCCTCGTCTGCTGCCTCGTCGACGGGTTCTTCCCGCCCTTCCCCAGCGAGTCCGTCGTCGTCGGCCTGGCATCCCTCGTCATCACCCAGGGCATGCCCGACCCGTGGCTCCTCGTCCTGGCCGCAGCGCTCGGCGCATTCCTCGGCGACAACATCGCGTTCCTCATCGGCCGGTCCATCGGCACCACGCGCTTCCGGTGGATGCGGCGGCCCCGGATGCAGCGCTCCTTCACCCGGGCGGGCCACGAGCTCGCCCGGCGCGCCGCGTCGCTCATCCTCGTGGCGCGCTTCATCCCGATCGGCCGGGTCGCCGTGAACCTCACGGCGGGCGCGACCGGCTACTCCCGCCGTCGCTTCGTGGCCCTCACCGCCCTGTCCGGGGTGGTGTGGGCCGGCTACTCCGTGGGGATCGGCGCCGTCGCCGGCACCTGGTTCCAGCACAACCACCTGCTCGGGATCGCGGTGGCGGTCGGGATCGCCGTCCTGATCGGCCTCGTGGTGGACCGCGGCATCGCGCTCGTCCGGGGCTCGACCCCCCTGCACGCCACGCGCGGGGAGCCCGCCGGAGCCGCCCGGGACCGGCCCCGACCGGCGCGCGGGACGAGCCCGCCCCGAGGCTGATCGCGTAGGCTTGCCAGCGTGACCCAGACCCAGAACGACGCCGCCATCGACATCCTGACCCTCCCCAAGGTCTCCCTCCACGACCACCTCGACGGCGGGCTGCGGCCGGCCACGATCCTCGAGCTCGCCGCCGCGGTCGGCCATGAGCTGCCGGCGTCCGACGCCGAGTCCCTCGGCGCCTGGTTCCGCGAATCCGCCGACTCGGGCTCCCTCGAGCGCTACCTCGAGACGTTCGACCACACCATCGCCGTCATGCAGACCCGCGACGGGCTCGTCCGGGTCGCCCGGGAATTCGTCGAGGACCTCGCGTCCGACGGCGTCGTCTACGGCGAGGTCCGCTGGGCGCCCGAACAGCACACGCAGCAGGGCCTGAGCCTCGACGAGGCCGTCGAGGCCGTGCAGGAGGGTCTCGAGGCGGGCGCCGCCGCGGCGATCGCCGCCGGCCGCGTCATCCAGGTGGGCCAGCTCATCACCGCGATGCGCCACGCCGACCGCAGCCAGGAGATCGCCGAGCTGGCACTCCGCCACCGCGACCGCGGGGCCGTCGGCTTCGACATCGCCGGTGCCGAGAACGGCTTCCCGGCGTCCCGCTTCGCCGATGCGTTCACGTTCCTCGCCTCCGAGCAGTTCCCCGTGACCGTCCATGCGGGCGAGGCCGCGGGCCCGGACAGCATCCGCGACGCGCTGGTCGCCGGGCGGGCCCTGCGCCTCGGCCACGGCGTGCGCATCGCCGAGGACATCGAGATCGAGGAATCGGCGGACGAGCAGGCAGCCGACGGCGAGGAGGTCGGGATCGCCAACCTCGGCCGGCTCGCGTCGTGGGTGCGCGACCGGGGGATCCCGCTCGAGCTGTGCCCGTCCTCGAACCTGCAGACCGGGGCCGTCGCCGGCTTCGGGAACACGATCGACGCGCACCCCTTCGACCTGCTCTACCAGCTGGGCTTCAAGGTCACCGTCAACACCGACAACCGCCTCATGAGCGGCGTGACGCTGACCGGGGAGTTCGAGCTGCTCGTCGAGACCTTCGGCTACGACCTCGGCGACCTCCTCGAACTGACCCTGAACGCCGTCGACGCCGCGTTCCTGCCCCTCGAGGACCGTGAGGCCCTGACCGAGCACATCGCCCAGAGCTTCGACGACGCCGCCCGGCAGGCCTCCGCCTGACCGCGTCCGTGAGCGGTGACGCGACCCACGCGGCAGGAGCACGCGACGCCGTGCCCGGGAGGCCCCCGGGTGCGGCGGTCGAGCGCCTCGTCGAGGTGGTGGCCCTGCTGCGCCGCCACTGCCCGTGGACCGCGGCCCTGGACCACGCGGCGCTGCTCGAGTACCTCGTGGAGGAGACGTACGAGCTCTACGAGGCGGTCGACGACGTCTCCCGCACCGGGGCCCCTGCTCCGGCACTCCTCGACGAACTGCGGGGGGAGCTCGGCGACGTCCTGTTCCAGGTGGTCCTCCACGCACAGCTGCGGGCCGAGGCGGGATCCTTCGGGTTCGCCGAGGTGGCCGACGGGCTCACCGCCAAACTGGTGCGCCGGAACCCCCACGTCTTCGGGGAGGACGGGAGCCTCCGGACCGGGGCGTCCACCGGGGCACAGGGCGGGACACCGACGTCGCTGGACGGGATCGTCGCGGCGTGGCAGGTTGTGAAGGCGCAGGAGCGGCCCGACCGCACCTCACCGTTCGACGGCATCCCGCACCACCTCCCCGCCCTGGCCTTCGCCGCGAAGACCCTCCGGCGGGCCGGGGAAGCCGCCCCCGAAGCCGGCCCCGAAGCCGCCGCAGCCGAGGCGGAGCTCGGACGCGACCTGCTCGCCCTGGTCCGTCGTTCGCTCGCCACCGGAGTCGACCCGGAGCGTGCGCTGCGCCGCGCCGTCCTCGACTACCAGCGGGACGCCCCCGACGGAGCCTGAGCCGGGGCGGCCCGGCAGCGCGTCACAACCGCGTGACCCACGGCACGGGCGGGACGCGCGTGAACTAGGCTGGGAGCAACACCTCCGTTGCTTCCGACAAAGACGTCCCAACACGATGTGAATTCCTGTACTCCAACGAAGAGGAGCAAATCCATGGCCATCATCGATGCCATCCACGCGAGGGAAATCCTCGATTCCCGCGGCAACCCGACGGTCGAGGTCGAGGTACTGCTCGACGACGACACGTTCGGGCGTGCAGCCGTCCCCTCCGGTGCGTCCACCGGTGCGTTCGAAGCGAACGAGCGCCGCGACGGCGAGAAGGACCGCTACCTCGGGAAGGGCGTCCTGCAGGCCGTCGAGGCCGTGATCGAGCAGATCCAGCCGGCCCTCCTCGGGTTCGACGCCGCCGACCAGCGTGCGATCGACCAGGCGATGATCGACCTGGACGGCACCGAGAACAAGTCCAACCTGGGCGCCAACGCGATGCTCGGCGTCTCCCTCGCCATCGCCCGCGCCGCCGCCGAGTCCTCGGCCCTGCCGCTCTACCGCTACCTCGGCGGCCCGAACGCGCACGTGCTGCCCGTCCCCCTCATGAACATCCTCAACGGCGGCTCCCACGCGGACTCCGACGTCGACATCCAGGAGTTCATGATCGTCCCGCTCGGCGCACAGTCCTACTCCGAGGGCCTCCGCTGGGGCGTCGAGGTGTACCACGAGCTCAAGTCCGTGCTGAAGGAGAAGGGCCTGGCCACCGGCCTCGGCGACGAGGGCGGCTTCGCCCCGAACCTGCCCTCCAACCGCGACGCGCTGGACCTCATCACCACCGCGATCGAGCGTGCCGGCTACACCCCCGGCACGGACATCGCGTTCGCGCTCGACGTCGCCGCCTCCGAGTTCTACGAGGACGGCACGTACCGGTTCGAGGGCAAGTCCCTCAGCACGCAGGAGATGAGCGCCTACTTCGAGGAGCTCGTCCGCGACTACCCGCTCGTCTCCATCGAGGACCCCCTCGACGAGGACGACTGGGAGGGCTGGAAGCACCTCACCGACTCGATCGGCGACAAGGTGCAGATCGTCGGTGACGACCTCTTCGTCACCAACCCGACGCGCCTCGCGAAGGGCATCTCCACCCGGACGGCGAACTCGCTGCTGGTCAAGGTCAACCAGATCGGCACCCTGACCGAGACACTCGACGCCATCTCGATGGCGCAGCGCGCCGGCTACACGACGATCACCTCGCACCGCTCCGGCGAGACCGAGGACACCACGATCGCGGACATCTGCGTGGCCACCAACGCCGGCCAGATCAAGACCGGTGCACCCGCCCGGAGCGAGCGCGTCGCCAAGTACAACCAGCTGCTCCGCATCGAGGAGGAGCTCGACGACGCCGCACGCTACGCCGGCCGCAGCGCCTTCCCGCGTTTCACGGCCTAGGTGATCCGCAGTTGATCGAGCGGGCGGTTACCCTCGTTAGACGGGTTCCGCGACGAACCCCCGCGACCACGCGCGAACGCATTTGACGAGGAGTTCCATGACCGCCCGCCGCCCTAACGTGCCGCGAGCCGGCCGCCCGACGCCTTCGGCTGAGGAGCGGCCGGGTCCCGGTACGGTCCAGGGCCACACCCCTGCCGGTTCCCGGGCCGCCGGGACTCCGGTCCAGCCGGGTGCGGTATCCCGGGGGGCCGGCCACGCGCCGGCCGCCCCCCGTTCCGCCGGATCGTCGCCGCGCAAGCCGTCGACCCCCCGCGCCGCGGGTCCCTCGGCGACGAAGGACCCGCGGTCCGTGCCGGTCCCCGGCAGGGCCGGCGTCCCGCGCCCGGGCACGGGTCCGACCCGCGCGGCGGCGGCCCGGTCCCCGCGGCCGGACGACGCGTCCGTCCCGTCGGCGTCCGCGGCCAGGGCGGCCGAACGGTCCCAGCTGGCCGGCAACATCCGCCGTGGCCGGCTCGGGTCCCGGCGGGCGGAGTCGGTCATCGAACCGGCCGAGGAAGCGACGCCCATCCCGGCGAAGGCCTTCTCGGGGCGCCTGCTGGCCCTCGCCGTCGTGCTCGTCGCCGTGATCGTGCTGCTCGCCCCGTCCGTGAGCCGCTACCTGCAGCAGCAGAACGAGCTCGACGCCCTGCGGGCGGACATCGCCCTGCAGCAGCAGCAACAGGACGACTACACGTCGGAACTCGCGCGCTGGGACGATCCCGCGTTCGTGAAGCAGCAGGCCCGCGAGCGGATCTTCCTCGTGATGCCGGGGGAGACCCGCTACCTCGTCAAGGGCGGCGGCGGCATCGAGGATGGCACGGGGGAGGGCTCGACCGCCGAGCCCGCCGACCTGCCCTGGGTCGACTCCCTCTGGAGCTCGGTCGCGCGCGCCGCGACGGACTGAGCGACGAAACGAGCGGCGGGCCCCGCCCGGGGCGACACCCCGCCCGGTACGCCCGCAGGGCGTACCAAGGAAGGAACAGCGTGACCGAGCACGACCAGCACGACGCCCTCGGGGACCGCCGGGCGGAGGACCGCCTCCCGAGCGGCCACGACCTCGACGTCCTCAGCCGCCAGCTCGGGCGTCCCGTGCGGGACGTCGTCGAGATCGGCGCCCGGTGCGTCTGCGGGAACCCCCTCGTCGCCACCACCGCGCCGCGCCTGTCCAACGGCATCCCGTTCCCCACCACCTACTACCTCACCCACCCCGTCATCACGGCGGCCGTCTCCCGCCTCGAGGCCGACGGCGTGATGACCGGCATGAGCGACCGGCTCACGGCCGACGCCGACCTCGCCGACCGCTACCGGCAGGCGCACCTCGCCTACCTGGCCGCTCGCGACGCCGTCGGGGAGCGTGCCGGCACCGGCCCGGTCCCGGAGATCGACGGCGTGTCCGCCGGTGGGATGCCGACGCGCGTGAAGTGCCTGCACGTGCTCGTGGGCCACGCCCTCGCGGCCGGTCCCGGAGTCAACCCCCTCGGCGACGAGGCGATCCGCGGTATCGCTGCGTGGTGGACGCCGGACCGCTGCTACTGCGCGGGGGCGTGGGACGCGACGGGCCAGGCGCCCGACGCAGACCTCAGCCGCCACACCAGGACCCAGGGCCTCAGCCCGGAGCAGCTCGACGCGAAACGGGCGGCACGCCGGCGCGGCACGGCCGACCCGTCCACGACCGCACCCCCGCGAGGAGACGCCATGCGCACCGCTGCCATCGATTGCGGCACGAACTCGATCCGCCTCCTGATCGCCGACATCGGGGACGGAGTGCTGACCGACGTCGTCCGCCTCATGCGCGTCGTGCGCCTCGGCGAGGGCGTCGACGCGACCGGCCGCCTGTCCGAGGCGGCCCTCGAGCGCACCTTCGCCGCCGCGGAGGAGTACGCGGCGCTCATCGCCCAGCACGGGAACCCGCCGGTGCGGTTCGTGGCGACGTCGGCAACCCGCGACGCCGAGAACCGGCAGGACTTCGTGGACGGCATCCGCGCGCGCCTCGGCGTCGAGCCCGAGGTGATCTCCGGGGACGAGGAGGCGCGGCTCTCCTTCGACGGCGCCGTCAGCGTGCTCGCCACGGACGAGCACGAGACCGTGCTCGTGGTCGACCTCGGCGGGGGCAGCACCGAGTTCGTGGCCGGCACCACCGACGGCCTGATCGCCGCACGCAGCACGGACATGGGCTGCGTGCGGTACACGGAGCGCTTCCTCCGCGACGACCCGCCCTCCGAGGCACAGATCACGGCGATGGAGGCCGCCGTCCGGCTCCTCATCGACGAGGCGGGGGAGGACGTGCCGCTGGAGCGCATCACGAAGATCGTCGGCGTGGCAGGCACCGTGACCACGGTGACGGCGCACGCCCTCGACCTCCCCGAGTACCTGCCCGAACGCATCCACGGCACCGAGCTGTCCATCGCCGCGATCTCGGCGGCGGCGTCGGACCTCCTGCACCTGCCGCGTGAGGCCCGGGCGGCGCTGCCCTACATGCATCCCGGCCGCGTGGACGTCATCGGTGCCGGTGCCCTGATCTGGCGGACGATCCTCGGGCGCGTGGCGGCCCTGACCGGCGGGCGGGTCACCACCGCCCTCACCAGCGAGCACGACATCCTCGACGGGATCGCGCTGAGCCTCGCCCGGCGGGGCACGTGAGCTGATGTCCACGCCAGCCCGCGCAGCCGTCCGGACGGGAACAGCCGCCGTCGTCGCCCTCACCGTGCTGCTGCAGGCCGCCCTGCCCGCCGCCGCCGACGCCGTGCGCCCCAAGGAGTACTGGCTCGAGGACTACGGCATCGCCGAGGCATGGAAGAGCACGCAGGGCGAGGGCGTCACGGTGGCCGTGATCGACAGCGGCGTGGACGCGACCCACCCCGATCTCGCCGGCGCGGTGGTGGGCGGAACGGACGCCTCGGGCGCCGGAGACCCGGGCGGGCTGCTCGGCATCGGCGAGGTCCCCAGCCACGGGACGCTCGTCAGCACGCTCGTGGCGGGCCGCGGCCACACCGACGCTACCGCGCCGGCCCCCGGGACCCCCGGGGCGGGCACCGCCCCGGCACCCCCCGCGGCGTCGGGGCCGTTCTCCCAGTACGGGGAGGGCCCGGACGGGATCGTGGGCGTGGCGCCGAAGGCCGATCTGCTCGCGGTGTCCCTCTGGATCGAGGGACCGTCCAGCGGCCCCAACCCGGCCGGGATCTCCGTCGACGAGCAGGTGCCCCGGGCCGTGCGCTGGGCCGTCGACCACGGGGCGGGGGTCATCAACATGTCCCTCGGCAGCACCAGCACCGCCTGGCCCGAGAGCTGGGACGACGCCTTCCTCTACGCCGAGCAGAATGACGTCGTCATCGTCGCCGCCGCGGGCAACCGGGCCGGCGGGCTCACGCAGGTCGGTGCGCCCGCCACCATACCGGGCGTCCTCGCCGTGGCCGGCCTCGACCGGTCCGGCGTCGCCAGCGCCGAAGCCTCCAGCGAAGGCATCAGCATCGCGGTCGCCGCGCCCTCCGAGAACCTCGTGGGAGGACTGCCGGGCGGGTTCTACGCCGAGTGGTCCGGGACGTCCGGCGCCGCGCCGCTGGTCTCCGGCGTGGCAGCCCTGATCCGGTCGCGCCACCCGGAGCTCTCGGCCGCTCAGGTGGTCAACCGGATCGTCGGCACGGCGAGGGACGCCGGGGCCCCGGGCTTCGACACCCTCTACGGCTACGGGGTCCTGGACGTGGCCGCCGCCGTGGGCAGCGACATCGCGGTGCCGGAGGAGAACCGTCTCGGGAGCATGGCCGAATGGATCCAGCTGTACCGGCGGGGAGGCGAGACCCCGACTCCCGCCCCCGCCCCGCCCAGCCGGCCGGCGCAGGAGGTCATCCCCGCCCCGCCGGCCCCGCAGGCGGAGGATCCGCTCGTCTCGGTCCACAACATCCCGGCCGTGGTGGTGCTCGGGTTCGCGGGTCTGATGCTCGCCGTGCTCGTGGGGGCAGCCCTGCATGCCGCTCGGGTCCGGCGGCGCCAGGAGACCGGCGGAGGACGTCCCATGGACGACGACGGCGAGGAGCGGGTGAGGGCCCAGGGCACCCCCTGAGCTAGTGAAGATTTTCACAAAGTCCGGTAGCATCGAGGAATGGCATCGAACCCACATTTCTCTGATCGCCCGCGCATCCTCGTCGTCGGCGGCGGCTACGTCGGCCTGTACGTCGCGCACCGGCTGCAGAAGAAGGTCAAGGACCACGGCGGCATCGTGACGCTGGTGGATCCCCTTCCCTACATGACCTACCAGCCGTTCCTCCCCGAGGTCGCCGCCGGGAGCATCGAGCCGCGTCACGCGATCGTGTCCCATCGCAAGCACCTGAAGAAGACGGAGCTCATCTCCGGCAAGGTCACGTCGATCGACCACGCGGCCCGCACGGCGACGATCGCCCCCACCGGCGGCGGCGAGTCCTTCGACCTCGGCTACACGGACGTCGTCGTCGCCGCGGGGTCCATCACGCGCACCTTCCCGATCGACGGTCTCAAGGACCAGGGCATCGGCCTCAAGACCATCGAGGAGGCCGTCGCCCTGCGCGACCGCATGCTCGAGCGCATCGAGACCGGGTCCGTCCTCCCCGAGGGCCCCGAGCGGGACCGCGCACTCACCTTCACCGTCGTCGGCGGCGGGTTCGCCGGCATCGAGACCATCACCGAGATGGAGGACGCAGCCCGCGACGCCGTGAAGGCCAACGCACGCCTCACCCGCGACGACCTGCGCTTCGTCCTCGTCGAGGCCATGGGGCGCATCATGCCCGAGGTCACGGCCGAGCAGGCCGAATGGGTCGTCGAGCACCTCCGTTCCCGCCAGATCGAGGTCCTGTTGAACACCTCGCTCTCCAGCGCCGTCGACGGCACGCTCAAGCTCATCAACATGCCGGACAAGACCCCGGCCGACGAGTTCCAGACGGACACGCTCATCTGGACCGCCGGCGTCCAGGCGAACCCCGTGGTCCGTTCCACCGACTTCCCGGTCGACGAGCGTGGCCGCGTCCGTGCCAGCCCCGAACTCCGCATCACCGGCGACGACGGTCCCATCCAGCACGCGTGGACCGCCGGCGACGTCGCAGCCGTCCCCGACCTCACGGGTGGGGGCGTGGGAGGCTTCTGCGTCCCCAACGCCCAGCACGCCGTGCGCCAGGCCAAGCTGCTCGCCGCCAACATCCTCGCCGCGAACTACGGCGTCGGCGAGGTCGCCGAGTACCGGCACACCAACCTCGGCGCGGTGGCGGGCTTCGGCCAGTTCAAGGGTGTCGCGAACATCATGGGCTTCGGCATGAAGGGCTTCCCGGCCTGGCTCGCGCACCGCGGGTACCACGGCTTCGCCATGCCGATGTACGAGCGCAAGGCGCGCGTCATCGTCAACTGGAGCATGAGCTTCCTGTTCGGCCGCGACCTCGCTCCGCTCTCGGACCTGCAGACCCCGCAGCGCCAGTTCCGCGAGGCGGCCACCCCGCCGGCGAAGAAGGACACCGCACTGCCGAGCCAGCCGCCCACGCCGGCAGGCCAGGCGGCGTCCGCGAAGTCCTCCGCCTGAGCATCGATCAGCACCAGCAGGAGGAACGACGGCGACCCGCACCGGGTCGCCGTCGTTCTGCCTTTCCGGGCCGGGCCGGGCGCGCCCGGTCCCCGCGGTACGCTGAAGGCTCCGGCCGGCCCCAGTAGCCCAATGGCAGAGGCAGCAGACTTAAAATCTGTTCAGTCAGGGTTCGAGTCCCTGCTGGGGCACCCTCTCCTCGGCTCCTCCCCGCAGGCGCCCGCACCGGATACGCAGGATGCTGACCAGTGCCCGCTGTCAAGAGGCGGATGAGCACGCTGTGACGAGCGTTACAAGGATGTAACCCGATTTCCTTATGTCGGCCACGAAATTCGATTAGTTTTTCCTACAGGCCAGGAACACCTGGCAACACGTATCAAAGGCAGCACACGCCTTTCGGTCGAGGAGACTAATTCATGACTGCTACACGCAACGCAGCGCGTTTCGGCATCGGGGAGCATGCGCCGCGCGCGGCAAAGGTCGCTGCCCTGAGCCTGGGCGTCGCGCTCTTCGCCTCCGGCTGCGGTGGCGGCGGGAGCACGGGTTCCGAGGGCGGCGGCGACAGCGGCGGCACGGAGACCACGGCAGCCGCGGCCGGATCCGCGCTCGCGTGTCCCGAGAGCGAGGGCGGAGCAGGGGAGGAGCAGGGCGAGAAGGGTGATCCCTCGGCCGTCCCCGCCAGCAAGACCACGAGCCCCCAGCCCCTGAAGCTCGGATCCATCCTGCCCACCACCGGGACGCTCGCATTCCTCGGCCCGCCCGAGATCGCGGGCGTCGACCTCGCCGTCAAGGAGGTCAACGAGGCCGGCGGCGTGCTGGGCCAGGACATCTCGATCACGCACCGGGATTCCGGCGACACCACCACCGACATCGCGACGCAGTCCGTGTCCGACCTCCTCTCGCAGGACGTCAGCGCCATCATCGGTGCCGCGTCCTCGGGTGTCTCGAAGACCGTCATCAACCAGATCACGGGCGCCGGCGTCGTGCAGTTCTCGCCCGCCAACACCGCAGCCGAGTTCACCACGTGGGACGACGGCGGCCTGTACTTCCGCACCGCTCCCTCGGACATCCTCCAGGGACGCACGCTCGGCAACTACATCATGGAGTGCGGCGCGCAGACCGTCGGCATGCTCACCCTGAACGACGCGTACGGCACCGGCCTGCAGAGCACCATCCAGGAGGTCGTCGAAGGGGCGGGCGGCCAGGTCGTCGGCAACGAGATGTTCAACACCGGTGACTCGCAGTTCTCCAGCCAGGTGGACGCCATCGCAGCCGCGAAGCCGGATGCGATCGTCCTGATCAGCTTCGACGAGGCCAAGAGCATCGTCCCGCTGCTGGTCGCCAAGGGCATCGATGCCAGCTCGATCTTCATGGTCGACGGCAACACCACCGACTACAGCAAGGACCTCGACCCGGGCACCCTCGAAGGAGCCCAGGGCACCATCCCCGGCCCCTTCACCGGGACCGGATTCCAGGAGGCGCTGCTCGAGATCGACCCGGCCCTGAACAGCTTCGCCTACTCCGGTGAGAGCTACGACGCCGTCACCCTCATCTCGCTCGCCTCCGAGGCCGCGGGAAGCGTCGAGGGCAAGGCCATCGCCGAGCAGCTCGCAGCAGTGTCGAAGGACGGTACCAAGTGCTTCGACTTCGCAGGCTGCGTCACGCTCCTGCGCGAGGGCGAGGACATCGACTACGACGGCATCTCCGGTCCTGTCACCTTCGACGAGAACGGCGATCCCACCGAGGCCGCCATCGGTATCTACAAGTACGACGCCGACAACAAGCCCCAGCCGAGCCGTTCCGAGGTCGGCAAGCTCTAGGGATTGTCCCGGGTGTCACCATGGTGGGTGACACGACCGACGAGGCCCCGGCCGCCCTTCTGACGAAGGTGCGACCGGGGCCTCGTGCTGTCCCCGGGTGCCGCGTATACCCTTTCCGGACCCGTGGGTCAGCCGTCGCCCGGTTCGCGCCGCGACAGGGCGTAGGAGGGCTCGCGGAGCCTGCGGGCCCACTCGTAGGTCGAGGCCCCTGCGAGGGGGTGGAGGACGGCGTCGAAGCGGAGGTCGGTGTCCCCGGCCTCCGGGGCCAGGACGAGCGTGAGGGTGCCGAACCGCTGCCAGGGGCCGAGCGGGGTCGCGACGAACAGGCCGAGCTGCCACGAGGAGGACCCGAGGGCCCGCTCGAACCGGGGGAGTGAGGCGGGGAGCCCGGCGGGGCCGACGGTCCGTGCGCCGAGCAGGACCGGGCCGTCATCGCCCCGGTAGGGCATCATCGTGCTGAACGGTGCGCGTGACACCCCGAGCCTCGGTACGAGGACGAAGCGGCCGGGGACGGACCACCCCGTCGTGGACAGCAGGACATCCGAGAACGTGGAGGGCGCCGATCCCTCATCGGGGTGATGGAGACGTACTGCGAGCCCCATGACGTCGGGCAGTCCGTCCGGGGTCCCTGCGGAGCGGGAGACGCGGGCGGTCGCGGGAGACTCGCCGGGCTGGTCGACCCACGCGATGCCACTGGGCTCGCCGGGACCGTGCACCACGACCGTCCCCTCGAGCCGCAGCCCGCGCGTGTGGATGGGGCGGTGCCGCCGCACCCGCTTGATGCCCCGGAACACGCCTTCGAAGCCCTTCCCGATCGCGCTGCTGATCCGTGCCGCCATGAGTCGTCCTTCCCGGGCGGATGCCGTCCGGCGTCCTCCTGCCAAGGTAGTGGGCCGGAGACGGCGATGGGCGGAACCGGTTCCGGCTCCGCCCATCGCTTGCGCTTCACGCCTCCTTGAGGTGCGGACCTCAGGCCGTGTCGGCGAGGGTGCCCAGGTAGAGCTGGATGACCTTCGGGTCCTTCATCAGCTCGCGGCCGGTGCCCGTGTAGGCGTCCTTGCCCTGGTCCAGCACATAGGCGCGGTCGCAGATCTGCAGGCAGCGGCGCGCATTCTGCTCCACCATGATCACCGAGACCCCGGCCCTGTTGATCTCGTGCACACGGAGGAACGTCTCGTCCTGCTTCACGGGTGAGAGGCCGGCCGAGGGCTCGTCGAGCAGCAGCACCGCCGGATCCATCATCAGGGCCCGGCCCATCGCGACCATCTGCCGCTCACCGCCGGAGAGCGACCCGGCCCGCTGGGCGCGCCGCTTCGCGAGTTCCGGGAAGAGGTTCGCGACGAAGTCGAAGCGCTCCCTGAAGTCCTTCGGACGCTGGAACATGCCCATCTGGAGGTTCTCCTCGATGGTCAGGGTGGAGAAGACGTTGTTGTTCTGCGGCACGAAGCCCACGCCGAGGCTCACGAGCTTGTTCGCCTTCAGTCCCGTGAGGTCCTGGCCGCGCACGATGACGGTGCCGGAATGCACCTTCACGAGCCCGAACATCGCCTTCAGCAGCGTCGACTTGCCGGCCCCGTTGGGGCCGATGATGCCGATGAGCTCGCCGCGGCGGGCCTCGATGCTGCACCCGTTGAGGATGTTCACGCCGGGAAGGTATCCCGCGACGAGATCCGTGACCTTGACGACGGAGTCGCCCTCGAATTCAGCCATTACTTCGTCTCCTCGTCCTTGGGGGTCGGGTGCGTCAGGGGTGCCGGGTGTGCTCCATGCGGCTCGCCTCCGAGTTCCACGACACCGTGCCCGAGGATGCCCTCGTTCTCGGTGCCGATCACCGACTCCTCGTCGTGGGCGAGCTCCGCCTCGAGCCGCTCGATGCCTTCGGAATCGCCGAGGTCCACGTCGTGGTGGGCGCCGAGGTAGGCGTCGATCACGGCCTGGTCCTTCATGACGACGGCCGGCGGGCCCTCCGCGACGACCTTGCCCTCCGCCATGACCACGACCCAGTCGGCGATGTGACGGACCATCTGCATGTCGTGTTCGACGAACAGGACGGTCATGCCCTCCGCCTTCAGGTTCTTGATGTGTTCGAGCAGCGACTGCGTCAGCGCCGGGTTGACGCCCGCCATCGGCTCGTCGAGCATCACGAGCCGGGGCCGGACCATGAGCGCTCTCGCCATCTCGAGGAGCTTGCGCTGCCCGCCCGAGAGGGACGCCGCATAGTCGTCGCGCTTGGCGTCCAGCTTGAACTTCGCCAGCAGCACCTCGGCCTGCTGGGTGATCTCACGTTCCCGGCCACCCCAGATGCCCTTGAACAGGGCCCGCGCGAGGCTCTCCCCGGGCTGGTCCGCGGCACCGAGGCGCATGTTCTCCATGACGGTCAGCTTGCCCATGACCTTGGTGAGCTGGAACGTGCGCACCATGCCCATGCGCGCCACTTTGTGCGAGGCGACCTTCGCGAGCGGTTTGCCGTCGAACTCCCAGTCACCGCTGTTCGGTGTGTCGAATCCGGTGAGCAGGTTGAACAGCGTGGTCTTGCCGGCACCGTTCGGTCCGATCAGGGCGGTGATCTTGTGCCGCGGGATCTCGAGGTGCTCGACGTCCACGGCGTTGATGCCGCCGAAGCTGCGGGTCACCTTCCGGGCGATCACGATGGGGTCGCGCTTGCTGCACCCCGGCGCGGTCTCGCCGGACGCGATGGGCCCGGAGTCCGTCATGTAGTCCTGGCCCGCCGGGGCGGCGCCCGCGGAGGACCCGCCCTGGACGCCCTCGGCGGGCACGCCCGCGGCGTGTGCGCCGGACGGGACGGGAGCGCCGCCGGGCGTTCCCTGCGGAGTGCCGACGCCGGTGCTGTCGGCGCCGTCGATGTGGTTCTTGTCGCTGTGGCTGCCGGTCATGCGAACGCCAACTCCTTCTTGTTACCCAGGACGCCCTGCGGCCTGAAGACCATGAGCAGCATCAGTGCCACACCCACGAGGATGTAGCGCAGCTGACCTGCCTGAGAATTGGTCAGGAACGTGATGGCGCCGACCTCGATCAGGCCGTACAGGATTCCCTGCGTCAGCGAGAGCACCACCCAGAAGATCATCGCCCCGATGACCGGTCCGAGGACAGTGGCCATGCCGCCCAGGAGCAGGCACGTGTAGAGGAAGAACGTCAGCTCCGTCGCGTAGTTCGCGGGCTGGACGGCGCCGCGGGGGAGCGTGAAGATGATGCCCGCGAGCGAGCCGAGGACACCGCCGATGATCAGGGCCTGCATCTTGTACGCGTACACGTTCTTGCCGAGCGAGCGCACCGCGTTCTCGTCCTCGCGGATGCCCTTCAGGACGCGGCCCCAGGGGCTGCGCATGAGGAGCCAGACGAGGAGGCACGAGATGATGACGACGCTCCAGCCGACGATGCGGATCCACAGGTCACGCTCGTTCATCGCGAGCGGGCCGACATTGTAGGTACCCACGGGGAAGGGGTTGAGCCCGAAGAACCCGCCCTCGAATGCCGCGAGCCCGTTCGCCGATCCCGTGACGTCCGTCAGTCCGTTGGTGGTCACGATGTAGCGGATGATCTCCGCCGCCGCGATGGTCACGATCGCGAGGTAGTCCGCCCGCAGTCGGAGTGTCGGGATGCCGAGCACGATCGCGAACACCACGGAGGCGGCGATCGCCACCAGGACGGCCACCGGGAGCGGGGCGTCGAAGGTGAGGGTGGAGATGGCGTATCCGTAGGCCCCGACGGCCATGAAGCCCGCCTGGCCGAAGTTCAGGAGGCCCGAGTAGCCGAAGTGCACCGCGAGGCCGAGGGCCGCGAGGGCGTAGGCCGCCGTCGTCGGGCTGATCATCTCGCCGAACGCGTTGATGAGGATGTTTCCGAAGTCCATGAAGAGCCCCTAACCTATGCGCTCGCGGCGACCGAGGATGCCCTGCGGCCGGAAGAGGAGCACGAGAATCAGAATCAGCAGAGCGCCGACGTACTTGAGGTCCGCCTCCAGCCAGATCGTGGAGATCTCCACGAAGAGGCCCACGATGATGGAACCGACGAGGGCACCGAAGACCGTGCCGAGGCCGCCGAGCGTGACTCCCGCGAAGATGAGCAGGAGGATCTGCTGGCCCATGTTGTAGGAGACACCGGGACGGTAGTAGGCCCAGAGGATTCCGCCGAGGGCGGCGAGCATGCCGCCGACCACCCAGACGATCCTGATCACGCGGTCCACGTCGATGCCGGACGCCGCGGCGAGGGCGGGGTTGTCCGCGACGGCGCGGGTGGCCTTGCCGATGCGCGTGCGCAGGAGCAGGTAGGCGACCACCAGGATGATCACGAGGCTCACGATCAGCGAGGTCAGATTGTTGCGGGAGATGGACACCGAGCCGACTTCGATGATCGCGCCCTGGGAGCCCGGGAGCTGCTGGGTGGCCCCGCCGAAGAAGAACTGGATGATGTACCGCAGGGCGAGGGCGAGGCCGATGCTGACGATCATCATGGGGACCAGGCCCGTGCCGCGCCTGCGGAGGGGCTTCCACAGACCGGCGTCCTGCACGTAGCCCAGGAGGCCGCCGCCGATGACCGCGAGGACGATGGCGACGGCGATGGGGAGCCCGGCTCCGGCGAAGGCGAACGCGAGGACCGCGCCCAGGGTCACCATCTCGCCGTGGGCGAAGTTGGTGAGGCCCGTGGTGCCGAAGATCAGGGAGAGCCCGACGGCGCTCAGTGCCAGGAGGAGGCCGAAGCTGAACCCCGCCAGGGCACGCTCGGCGAGGGTGTCGAGGAAGGACGCCTGCTGCGAGACGATGCCCTCGCCGAACAGGAAGAGGGTGGTCGCGGTCGAGGTGTTGGCGAACGTCACCTGGCGGGGGTTCTCCTGCCCCTCGGCCAGGGCGACCCCCTCGGGGAGGGTGTCCTCGTCGACGGCCACCTCGTAGGTGCCCGGCTCGGGGACGCCGATGCTCCACGCGCCGTTGGGTCCGGACGTTGCTTCGCCTTCGAACCCGTTGCCCGTGGCGGTGACCCGCACGCCGGCGATGGGCCCGTCGGCACCGCGGAGTACGCCACCGATCCTGTTGTCGAACTGCTGGGCCGGGGTGCCGACGGCGACCCGCGTCTGGTGCACCGACGCGGCGGACGGCTGCTGGGACGCCTGCGCCGCAGGGGCGCCGAGCAGCACGAGTGCCAGCAGGCCGAGCACCAGGAGCAGCGACCTCCTGATCCGTGCAGGCGGGGACATGGTGATCAAGATGGGAACCTCCACGGTGGGGGCAAGCCCGGCGGAGGACCACCGGGATCAGTAGTTGTGACGAGTGTCACGGACGTGTGGATTATGTTACTCGCGGCATGTTTCCGCAATTCCCAAAAGCATCCCCGCGAGGTAGCAATTCGGTAACGAAAGTTTTGCGAAGCGTCCTTGGTATTGAGAATTCCGCACCGGGAGGAGGAGGGTGCACCTCCGCTGTGAGGGAACGAACCCGGGGCCCGGACGTTGCTCTTGGTAGGGTTTCAAGGACACTCGGCCCCCTATGGGAGGACTACAGAAAATGGCACTTGGCGGTAATCCGGTATTCAACGGGAAGAGCTTCCGTTCCGCTACCCGGGGCAGCGGGACCGCGGGTCTCGGGACCATGACGTACGGCGGCACGGCCGTCGCGAACCAGCAGCAGCTGGAGCACATGTACAACCAGCCGTCTGCGGGCCCCGCCCAGACGGGGCGCATGACCTTCGACGACGTGATCGTGAAGACCCTGCTCTGCCTGGGCGTCGTCCTCGTCGGCGCAGCCATCCCGGCGTTCGTCGTGCCGGGGCTCGCGGTTCCCCTGATGATCATCGGAGCGCTGGGCGGCTTCGTGCTCGGCCTCGTCAACGCCTTCAAGCGGGAGCCCTCGCCCGCGCTGATCCTCGCCTACGCCGGGCTCGAGGGCCTGTTCCTCGGTGGGATCACCATGTTCCTCGAAGCGCAGTTCCCGGGCATCGCGACGCAGGCCGTGCTCGGCACGCTCGTGGTGTTCGGCGTCACGCTCGCCCTCTTCAAGAGCGGCAAGGTGCGCGCCACACCGAAGGCGATGAAGTTCTTCATGATCGCGATGATCAGCTACGCGGCCTTCTCGCTGCTGAACCTCGGCCTCATGGTGTTCGGCGTCAACGACGACCCGTGGGGACTGCGGGGCGCGGACTTCCTCGGGACGGGCATCCCGTTCGGCGTCATCATCGGCATCCTGGCCATCGGCCTCGCCGCCTTCTCCCTGATCATCGACTTCACGTCGATCAGCGAGGGTGTCCGGCAGGGCGCTCCGCAGAAGTACTCGTGGACGGCCGCCTTCGGCCTGACCGTCACCCTCGTGTGGCTGTACGTCGAGATCCTGCGCCTCCTCGCGATCCTGCGCGGCGACGACTAGGACCACCCGGTCGGCATCCGTCGACCCGCACGACGCGAAGAGACCCGCAGCCTTCCGGTTGCGGGTCTCTTCGCGTCGCGGGGCTCAGGCGACGCGCGCGGCGCCCGCCCCGGGCAGGACGCCGAAGATGACCGGCGCCCGGAAGCCCGCGGCGGAGAATGCCGCCTCGACCGCGGAGCGGATCCCGGGGACGTCGTCCACCCGCGCCAGGGCGATCGCGGCACCGCCGAACCCGCCGCCCGTCATCCGGGCGCCGAGCGCGCCGGCGTCGAGCGCCGTGTCCACCGCGGTGTCGAGCTCGGGGCAGGAGATCTCGAAGTCGTCGCGCATCGAGGCGTGGCTCGCCACGAGGAGGGGGCCGAGATCGGCCGGGCCCTTGCGGGAGAGGACGTCGACGGCGTCCTCGACACGCGCGTTCTCGGTGACGATGTGGCGTACGCGCCGGAACGTCTCCTCGTCCAGGACGCCCGCCGCTTCGGCGAGGTCCTTGACGGTCAGGTCCCGCAGGGCGGGGACGCCCATGAGCTCGGCGCCGAGTTCGCAGGATCGACGGCGCGCCGCATAACCCCCGGTGGAATGCGAATGGCTGACGCGGGTGTCGATGACCATGAGTTCGAGCCCCGCACCCTCGAGGTCGAGGGGCACGAGCCGGGACTCCCCGGACCGGCAGTCGAGGAAGACCGCGTGACCCACCTCGCCGAACAGCGACGCCGACTGGTCCATGATGCCGGTCGGGGCACCGACCATGCGGTTCTCGGCGAGCTGCCCGATCGCGGCCAGCTCCCGGCGGGACACCCCGGCCTCGGAGAGGTCGTTCGCTGCGACCGCGACGGCGCACTCGAGGGCGGCGGAGGAGGAGAGTCCCGCTCCCACCGGGACGGAGGAGTCGACCAGGATGTCCATGCCCGGGCACCGGTAGCCGGACCGCTCCATGGCCCACAGCACGCCGAGGGGGTACGCAGCCCAGCCCTGCACGCTGCCCTCCTCCAGGGTGTCGAGGTCCGCGGTCACGGGATCGCCGTCCGGGAAGGTGGAGGCGACCCGCACGATCCGGTCGGGTCGCACCGCGACGGCGACCGTCGTCGCATGGTTGATGGCGAAGGGGAGCACGAAGCCGTCGTTGTAGTCGGTGTGCTCGCCGATCACGTTGACGCGGCCGGGGGCGGACCACAGGCCGTCCGGCTCCGTGCCGAAGCGGTCGGTGAAGGCGGCCGCGAGGTCGTGAGGGGTGGAGTTCATGCCTGGTCCTTCCGGGCGGGAGCGGGAGAGGCGCTGCGGAGGGCCTCCGCCACCTTCTCCGGGGTGGTGTCGTTGATGAAGGCGCCCATGGCGGCTTCCGAGCCCGCCAGGAACTTCAGCTTGTCGGCTGCGCGGCGGGGGGAGGTGAGCTGGAGGTGCAGGTAGCTCGCCGGCCGGAGCGCGGCGTCGATGGGTGCCTGCTGCCAGGCCGCGATGTACGGCGTGGGCGTCGGGTAGAGGGCGTCGAGCCGGCCGAGGAGCTCGAGGTACACCGTCGTGAGCTCGTCACGCTCCTCGCCGGTGAGGCCCGCGATGTCCGCGACCTGCCGGTGGGGGACCAGATGGACCTCGAGCGGCCAGCGGGCGGCGAAGGGCACGAAGGCGCTGAAGTGCTTCCCCTCGATGACCATGCGCTCACCGGACTCGCGTTCGGCGGTGAGGGCGTGCCCCATGAGCGTGGTCCGTCCGCCGGAGGCCTCGAAGAACTCGGCCGCCTTCGCGGCGAGCACCGCCGCACGCGGCGGGATGAACGGGTAGGCGTAGATCTGCCCGTGCGGGTGCAGCAGGGTCACGCCGATGTCCGCCCCGCGGTTCTCGAAGCAGAAGACCTGCTTGATGCCGGGCATCGCGGAGAGCGCCTCGGTGCGCTGCGCCCAGGCGTCGATCACGGTCCGTGCACGCTCCGGCTGCAGGGACCCGAAGGAGCCCTCGTGGGCGGAGTCGAACGCGACGACCTCGCAGCGGCCGTACGCGGTCGCCGTCGTACCCCAGGCGGCGGTCGTCGGCAGGTCGCCGAGGTCCGGGCCGAAGGACGAGAACCGGTTCTCGAACACCACGACCTCGTAGTCGGACACCGGGATCTCCGAGAGGTTCGCGGCCGTCGTCGGGCACAGCGGGCACTGGTCGGCGGGCGGCAGGTGCGTCCGCGACTGGCGGTGCGCGGCGACGGCGATCCACTCGCCGGTCAGGGCGTCGTACCGGGCGGTCCCCGCCGGTCCGCGCGCCGGCAGCCCGCGGGTGTCCTGCGTGACGGCGACGTCGCGGTGCCGCGCGGCGCTGTCCTCGTGCGCGTCGAAGTAGATCAGCTCGCGCCCGTCGGACAGGCGGGTGGGGGTGACGAGGGTCATGGGTGCTCTTCCGGGTGGGGGTCGGGGACGGGGTCGCAGAGGATGCGGGTGAGGGCGGCGTAACCGGCGCCGGGATGCCGGTCGGTGATCAGGGCGGCCACGGCGTCGAGCGTCGCGACGCGGGCGAGGCTCACGACACCGGTCTTGGTCGCGTCCGCGAGCACCACGAGCCGGCCGCAGGTGCGCGCGAACGCCCGGTTGGTGTCCGCCTCGGCGAGGTTGGGCGTCGTTATGCCGGCATCGGCGTCCACCCCGTGCGCGCCCATGAAGCACAGATCCGCGCGGAGGGAGGCGATGGTCCCGGTCGCGAGCGGGCCGACGAGGGCCTTGGACGGGGTGAGTTCACCGCCCGTGACCAGCACGCGGGGAGCGGCGTCGGAGAGCGCGGCGGCGCTCAGCCTGAACAGCTCGTCGGCGAGGGGGAGCGAGTTGGTGATCACCGTGAGCCCCGGGGTCCGGGACAGGAGGGGGGCGAGGGCGAACGTCGTGGAGCCGCCCGTGATGGAGACGGTCATGCCGGGAGCCAGGAGGGACGCGGCCGTCGCCGCGATCTGCTGCTTCGCGGTGCCCGCCCGCGTGCGGTTGACGTCGAAGCCCGCCTCGACCGAGCTGGGGCTGCCCGGGCGTACTGCTCCTCCGTGGACGCGGATCAGCGCCCCGCGGGCCTCCAGGGTGTCGATGTCACGCCGTACCGTCATCTCCGAGACGCCGAGCGCGACGGCGAGCCCGCTGACCCGCACGGCCTGCTGCCCGGAGAGGCGCTCGAGGATCGCCGCGTGGCGTTCTGCTGCGAGCATGACCCTCCCGTCGACCGATGGGCGCGGAAACCGAACGGGTCCGCACCGAAACGCACAAAACCTATCATAGCGGCCGACACCAGCCCGGGACGGGAAGAGAGTGGGACTGCCCGCCGGGTAGCATCGCCGCATGGCATCGGCTACCCCACGACTGGCAAGCGGCATCAACCACACCCTCCGGGCGGGCACGTCGACGGTCGTCGTCGCCAGCCTCGCGGCGGCCCTGCGCTCCTACCGGTGCGGGGATGTCGCGCTCACCGAGACCTGGGGCGACGGCGACATCCCCGCGGGCGGCGGCGGCATCCTCCTCGCCCCGTGGCCGAACCGCGTGGCCGACGGCCGCTGGTCGCTGCACGGCGCGGAGCAGCGCCTGGACATCACGGAGCCGTCGAAGGGCAACGCGATCCATGGACTCCTGCGCAACACGGGCTACCAGGCCGTCGACGTCGGCCCCTCCCATGCCGTCCTCGAGGCCGAGATCTTCCCCCAGCACGGCTACCCCTTCCACCTCCTCCACCGCGCCACCTACGAGCTCACGGAGGAGCAGCTCACGGTCACCCAGGAGCTGAGGAACCTGTCCTCCGACGCCGCGCCCTTCGCGCTGGGCGCCCACCCCTACCTCAAGATCTCCGACGTCCCCACGGAGGAGTTGACGCTGACGCTGCTGGCCGAGGAGATGTTCGAGTCCGACGACCGGTCGATCCCCACCGGCAGGGCCGGCGTGGCAGGGCAGCACGACCTGCGCAACGGCCGGCGGATCGGCGACATCGAGTTCGACACGGCGTTCACGGCCCTCCGCACCGTCGACGGGCGCCACGAGCACGTCCTCGCGGCCCCCGACGGCCGCAGCGTCACCCTCTGGGCGGACGCCTCCTTCGCGTACACCCACGTGTACATCAGCACCATCTACCCGGGAGTGGACAAGGCCGTGGCCATCGAGCCGATGACGGCGCCGGCGAATGCGTTCAACTCGGGCGAGGGACTGCGCTGGCTCGACCCCGGCGCATCGTTCTCGGCGTCATGGGGCATACTGCCGGATCTCGGGTAGGGGGCGCACGCGGGTTCTATGGAAGGATTGGGCCATGCAGCGTCTCCCCGGAGCGGAACCGCGGCGCGCCGTCCAGCGCGGGGTGAGCCGTGGTGCTGCCACCCGTCCCGGACCGCTGCAGGGCCCGCCGGCACCCGCGGCGCCGCCCCTCCCAGTGGATGACCGGTCGGACGTCCTCCACGCCCCACGCTTCGCGGCCTCCTGGGCGCGGTGGCCGGCCGTCGCGCCGGCCGGCGGCACGCCCGTCGCCGGGGTCCCCGGCGTCCTCCTCCCGGTCCTGCTCCCGGCTGTCCCCGGCTCCTCCGTGCGCTCCCTCGCGGAGAGGGCCCGGGAGGACGACGACGTCGTGATCCGGCCTGCCCGGCCCCAGGGGGGAGTGATCCGGCATGCCCGGCCCCAGGGGGGAGTATCCGGCATTAGCAGGCCGGTCCCGGCGGAGCGACAGTCTCCGCCGGGACCGGCCAGCACCCCGGACCTCCCCGCCGCCCCGTCGGCGCCAGCCCTCCAGGAAGAGACCTCCCAGTGACCGAGCAGACCGCAGCAACCACAGGCTTCGCCGCCGACCCCGCCACCGACCTCGCGGTGACCCTCGCCGACGTCGAGGCCGCACACCGGACCCTCGAGGGCGTCATCGCCCGCACCCCCATCGAGCAGTCGCGGGCCCTCGGACGGCTCACCGGGTCCACCGTGTCCTTCAAGTGCGAGAACCTGCAGCGCGCCGGCTCCTTCAAGGTGCGCGGGGCCTACAACCGGATGGTGAAGCTGACCCCCGCCGAACGCGCCCGCGGCGTCGTCGCCGCGTCCGCCGGGAACCACGCGCAGGGCGTCGCGGTGGCGGCCGCACGGCTCGGCATCCCGGCCCGCATCTACATGCCCCTCGGCGTCGCCCTCCCCAAGCTCGCCGCGACGCGCGGGCACGGCGCGGAGGTGGTGCTGCACGGCCACAACGTCGATGAGGCGCTCGCCGAGGCCCGGAGATACGCCGACGAGACCGGCGCGGTGTTCGTGCATCCCTTCGACGACGTGGCCGTGGTGGCCGGGCAGGGGACCGTGGGCCTGGAGATCCTCGAGCAGGTGCCCGACGTCGACACCATCCTCATGGGCGTGGGCGGGGGAGGGCTCCTCGCCGGCGTGGCCGTCGCCGTCAAGGCGCGCGCGAAGGAGCTCGGCCGGGACATCCGCATCATCGGCGTGCAGGCGGAGAACGCGGCCGCCTACCCGCCGTCCCTCGCGGCGGACGCGCTCGTGCCCCTCACCAAGGTGTCGACCATGGCGGACGGCATCGCCGTCGGGCGGCCCGGCCAGCTGCCGTTCTCGATCATCCGGGAGCTCGTCGACGACGTCGTGACCGTGAGCGAGGACTCCCTCGCCCGGGCGCTCATCTTCCTCCTGGAACGCTCCAAGATGGTCGTCGAACCCGCCGGCGCCGTCGGCGTGGCCGCCCTGCTCGACGGCAAGCTGACCGAGGACGGCGCCAGCCCCGGCACCACGGTGGTGGTGCTCTCCGGCGGCAACATCGACCCGATGCTCATGCTGAAGGTCATCCAGCGCGGCCTCGCCGCAGCCGGCCGCTACCTCGTGGTGCGCATGCTCCTCGACGACCGACCCGGCTCGCTCGCGACCATCTCACGGATCATCGCGGAGTCGGACGCGAACGTGACCGGGGTGGACCACACGCGGGTGGGCGGCTCGATCAGCATGGGCGACGTGGCGATCACCATCAACATGGAGACCAAGGGCGACGAGCACTGCGAGCAGGTCCTCAGCAACCTGCGCGCCGAGGGCTTCCAACCGGTGGTCGTCCAGGGGTGAGGGACAGCCAGGCGCAGCCCCTCGCCCGGCGCGCGCAGGCCGGGCTGATCAGCGTCGTGGCCCTGGTCGCCGCGATGTGGGCGGTGTTCCTGCTCAACGCCGTGCTCGGCAACCTGCTCGTGAGGACCCTCGGCATCGCGCCGCGCCGCATGGACGGGCTCGACGGCGTGATCTTCGCGCCCCTCCTGCACGGCGGCGTCGAGCACCTGGCCGGCAACACCCTGCCCCTGCTGGTCCTCGGGTTCCTGGCGTTCCTCGAGGGCGCACGGCGCTTCGTCGCCGCCCTCGGCATCAGCTGGCTCGCCTCCGGCGTCGGCACCTGGCTCTTCGGCGGCGGCCTCACGATCGGTGCCTCGGGCGTGGTGTTCGGCCTCTTCACCTACCTGATCACGCGGGGCTTCTACAACCGGGACTGGAAGCAGATCCTGCTCGCCGTCGCCCTGTTCATCACGTACGGCTCCATCCTGTGGGGCGTCCTGCCGATGATCGGCTCGAACATCTCCTGGCAGGCGCACCTCTTCGGGGCGCTCGGGGGGATCCTCGCCGCGTTCCTGCTCAAACGGAAGCGGCCCGCCCCCGGGAGGGCGGACCGCTTCGACGCCGGCCGGTAGCCGACAGGAGGCCGGACGTCAGCCGACGTACGGGGTGGCCGAGATGATCTCGACCGTGATCTGCCTGCCGTTGGGCGCCGTGTAGGTGACGGTGTCACCGGCCTTGGTCCCGCGGATGGCGGCGCCCAGCGGGGACTTCTCGCTGTAGACGTCGATGTCGGTATCGCCCGCCACCTCGCGGCTGCCCAGCAGGAAGTTCTCGACGTCGCCGGCGATCTTCGCGGACACCATCATGCCCGGTTCGACGACGCCGTCGTCCGCGGGGGACTCGCCCACGTGCGCGTTGTTCAGCAGGTGCGTGAGCTGGCGGATCCGGGCTTCGGCCTTGCCCTGCTCCTCCTTGGCGGCATGGTAGCCGCCGTTCTCCTTGAGGTCGCCCTCGGAGCGGGCCTGCTCGATACGGGCGACGATCTCTGTGCGGCCGGGGCCGGACAGGTGCTCCAGCTCGCTCTTGAGGCGGTCGTAGGACTCCTGCGTGAGCCAGGCCGCGGGGGCGCTGTTGGTGGACACGGGATAACTCCTTCGGTACGGCCGCCACCAGGACGGTGGGGCTCATGGTTCCTCGACGGGCCGACGGGCCGACGGTTCAGCCCGGTCACCGGCAAGCAAAGACCCCGCCTCGTGGGACCGGGTGGCCGGTACGAAGCGGGGCGATACGTGTGCCCCCATCCTAGAGGGGCGGGGGCCAGAACCCAAGAAGTGCCGCGGTGCGGTTCAGTCCTCCACGACCCAGCAGGTGTTCACGCCGCCGGACACCCCGGGCGAATCGGTGCGGAGCTCGGTGCGGTGAGCCGTCGTGCGGCCGCCGTCGACGCCGTCCTCGGGGCTGTTCGGCCCGATCGTCACGATCCTCCAGCCGACCACCGCATAGTTCTCGCTGAGCACCTGCACGGCGCACTGCACGGTCGCCGAACGGTCCTTCGTCACCTCGAAGTCGACGCTCGCGCGATCGTCCGCGGAGAGCGAGAATCCGACGTCCTTGGAGGACACGGGCGGACTGCCGGTCGTGAGGGCGACGGCGGCGACCGCCGCCACGGCGGCGAGGATCAATGCGACGACCAGCATCCGCACCCGGCCCAGCGGCTTCTTCGGCTTGGGGGTGCCGTAGCGATTGGCTACTCTGGGTGTTGGCGTTTCGGCGGAGCTCACCCTCCCATTTTACCGTCCGTCGACGGCGGCCCCTCGGGCCGCTCCCGTAACGTCCCCCGCAGAGCCAGGAGCGCGTGTTGCCAGTCCAGGATCAGCCCCGCGAGTCCCGTGAGGGTTTCCGCCTCCTCGCCGTCCATGCCCACCCCGACGACGAGTCGAGCAAGGGCGCGGCCACGATGGCCGCCTACGTGGCGGCCGGAGCCGAGGTGATGGTCGCGACCTGCACCGGAGGTGAGCGCGGCGACATCCTCAACGCGGCGATGAACGACGATCCGCACGGCAAGCGGGACCTCCCGGGCCTGCGCCGGATCGAGATGGCCCGCGCCGCGGCCGAGCTCGGCGTCCAGCAGCGGTGGCTCGGCTTCGAGGACTCGGGGCTGCCCGAGGGCGACCCCCTGCCACCGCTGCCCGCCGGGTGCTTCGCCCTGCAGCCGCTCGAGCGGGCGGCCGCGCCCCTCGTGAAGCTCGTGCGCGACTTCCGCCCGCACGTGATCATCAGCTACGACGAGAACGGCGGCTACCCGCACCCCGACCACATCATGGCCCACCGGGTGGCCGTCGAGGCGTTCGGGGCCGCGGCCGACCCGGGGCGCTACCCCGGCACGGGGGAGGCGTGGAGCCCGTCCAAGCTCTACTACGACCGCGCGTTCAACCCCGAGCGTTTCCGTGCCCTGCACTTCGCGCTCGAGGAGGCGGGCCTGCAGTCGCCGTACGCCGAGCGCCTCGCCCAGTGGCTCGAATCGGATGCCGAGGGCCACCAGCCACCCGCCCCGACCCATCCGACCACCACGCAGATCGACTGCGGGGACTTCTTCGGGCACCGCGAGCGGGCCCTCCTCGCCCATCGGACCCAGGTGGACCCCGAGGGCTTCTTCTTCGCCGTCTCGGTCGAGATGCAGCAGAAGGTGTGGCCCTGGGAGGACTACTCGCTCATCGAGTCGAGGGTGGAGTCGCAGCTGCCCGAGGACGACTTCTTCGCCGGTCTCCCCCCCGCGTCCTAGGACACCCCCAGGTCCAGATGCCCGGTGCGGCCCGCGTAGAATTGCAGGCGGCGGTCACCGTGACCCGCTGCGAGCTTCGAAAGTGGTGCCTGCGTGTTCCTTGACCTCAGCCTGGCCGCAATGACGACGCCGTCGGGTGATCCGACGCTGAAACCAGGGCTGGATCCCGCGTCGGTGACGCCCGGGACCCTCGGGTTCCTGGCGACCCTCTTCGTGGTCGTGGTGGTCGTCTTCCTGATCCGCGACATGGTCAAGCGCATCCGCCGGGTCCGCTACGCCGCGGAGGTGGGCGAGGCCCGCGGCCGGCGCGGGGTTCCCGGCACCCCGGCCGACGGCGCTCCCGGCCCCGACCCGCGGCCACGGGATGCGCAGGGGCCCGACGGCGGGCGCCCGCTGCCCGGAGGGAAGCACGGACCGGACAACCGCTAGGCCCGGACCGGGTCCAGGACGGCCAGCATGATCGCGATGAAGTGCGCCGCGAAGGCCGCCACGGTGAAGGCGTGGAACAGCTCGTGGAACCCGAACACGCGCAGCGAGAAGTTGGGGCGCTTGATGGCGTAGAACACGGCGCCTGCGATGTAGAGGGCGCCGCCCACGACGACGAGGACGGCGGCGGTGACGTCCGCCCGGAAGAAGTCGGGCAGGTAGAACACGGAGCCGAGGCCCAGCGCCACGTAGATCGGGACGTACAGCCAGCGCGGAGCGTCGACCCAGAGATTGCGGAACAGCACGCCGGCGATCGCGCCGCCCCAGATGATCCACAGCAGCGTCTCGGCCTTCCCCCGCTCGAGCAGCGCCCAGGCGAGCGGCGTGTAGGACCCGGCGATGACCAGCATGATGTTCGTGTGGTCGAGGCGCTTCAGCACCACCTTCACGCGGGGGGTCCAGCTGCCGCGGTGGTAGACGGCACTGACCCCGAAGAGCAGCACGCCCGTGAAGGCGTACACGGCGGAGGCGATCTTCAGCCCCGGCGTCGGCGCCAGCACCACGAGGACGATCCCGGCCGCGACAGCCAGCGGAGTCGCCACCGCATGGATCCAGCCCCGCCAGAGCGGCTTGGTGGCCATCGCGTCCGCGAGGGGTCCCGCCACTGCACCGACCGTGTCCTCGAACGCAGTGACACCGCTGCCGAGGGGGTCCTGAGGTCCGGGACGGGAGGCGTGACGGGACGAGGTCATAGCCCGGATTCTAGCCCACGGCGGGGCACGCCGACGGCCTTCGGGAGGACGCCCGCAACCCCTCGACAACAGCACCGCAGGCGGTTGTAAGGCGACTGCCGGTACGGTAGAAGAAGAGGACGACGCTGCGGCCCCGCCGGAGCATGGACAGCGGAAGGTGTGGCCCGGCGTGACGTGGAACTTCCCCGAAGTCGGCTACAGCTTCTACGAGCGCCGGCTGCAGCGCAACCTCGTGCCCGAGCGGATCCCCCACCACATCGGCGTCATGGTGGACGGGAACCGGCGGTGGGCGAAGCTCGCCGGCGCTCCGACGAGCCACGGGCACCAGGCCGGCGCGGACAAGATCCACGAGTTCCTGGGCTGGTGCGAGGAGCTCGGCGTCGACGTCGTGACGCTCTACATGCTGTCCACCGACAACATGGGCAGGCCCCAGGAGGAGATCGACCAGCTCCTCGACATCATCGCGAACACACTGGATCGGCTCGGCGAGAGCAACCGGGTCCGCGTGCAGCCGGTCGGGGCCCTCGACCTCCTGCCGGAGGACCTCAGCGCGAAGCTCGTGGACCTCGCCGCCTCGACCGAGAAGATCGACGGGATCCACGTCAACGTCGCGGTCGGGTACGGAGGGCGGCGGGAGATCGTCGACGCCGTCAAGGAACTCATGCGGGACGCCGCCGCCAGGGGGATGTCGCTGGAGACGCTCGCCGAGGAGCTGACGGACCAGCACATCTCCTCCTTCCTCTACACGCGCGGTCAGCAGGACCCGGACCTCGTCATCCGCACCTCCGGCGAGCAGCGGCTCTCCGGCTTCCTCATGTGGCAGAGCGCGTACAGCGAGTTCTACTTCTGCGAGGCCCTGTGGCCCGATTTCCGGCGCGTGGACTTCCTGCGGGCGCTGCGTGACTTCGGCCGACGCCAGCGCCGCTTCGGCTCCTGAGAGTTCACCGGATCTTCACGGCCGACACGGCGGAACGAACGGGAGCCCTCCGGTCCGGGGGCGTAGGGTCGAGCCATCGACGGAGTTCACAGCCGTACTCCGCCGGCCCTACGAAGTCGGGGTGCGCCCCGGAGCGGAGTCCATGTGGCCACACCCACCACGGCGGAGCAGGATGCCGGCAGCACCGGCCGCCGCAGCTACGTCGTCGACACGTCCGTCCTGCTGTCGGACCCCCACGCCATCCTGCGGTTCGAGGAACACGAGGTGGTCCTGCCCGTCGTCGTGATCTCCGAACTCGAGGGGAAGAGGCATGATCCAGAGCTCGGTTTCTTCGCACGCAAGGCACTCAGGCTGCTGGACGACCTGCGGGTGGCCCACGGCGGACTCGACCGGGACGTCCCCCTCGGGGACGAGGGCGGCACGCTGCGCGTCGAACTGAACCATGTCTCCACGGACGTGCTCCCCGTCGGGTTCAGGAGCAGCGACAACGATGCGCGGATCCTCGCTGTCGCGAAGAGCCTGGCCGTCGAGGGGCGTGAGGTCACGGTGGTCTCGAAGGACCTGCCGCTGCGCGTCAAGGCCTCCGCCATGGGGCTCCTCGCCGAGGAGTACCGCAACGAGTTCGTCCGGGACTCCGGCTGGACCGGCGTCGCGGAACTCGACGCCGCCGTCGAGGAGGTCGACGCCCTGTACGCGCACGAGGCCGTGTTCGTGCCGGCGGCGGCCGAGCAGCCGGTCAACACCGGCGTCATCCTGGTCTCGCCGCGCGGGTCCGCGCTGGGGCGGGTCGGGGTCGACAAGCAGGTCCGCCTCGTGCGGGGTGATCGTGACGTGTTCGGACTGCACGGGCGGTCCGCGGAACAGCGCCTGGCCATCGACCTCCTGCTCGATCCCGCGGTGGGGATCGTGTCGCTGGGCGGGCGGGCCGGCACCGGGAAGTCGGCCCTCGCGCTGTGCGCGGGCCTCGAGGCGGTCCTCGAGCGCCGGGAGCACCGCAAGGTGGTGGTCTTCCGCCCGCTCTACGCCGTGGGCGGCCAGGAACTCGGCTACCTGCCCGGCAGCGAGAACGAGAAGATGAACCCGTGGGGGCAGGCGGTCTTCGACACCCTCGGCGCGCTCGTGTCACAGGAGGTCGTCGAGGAGGTCCTGGACCGCGGCATGCTGGAGGTGCTGCCGCTCACCCACATCCGGGGCCGCAGCCTGCACGACTCGTACGTGATCGTCGACGAGGCGCAGTCCCTCGAGAAGAACGTGCTCCTGACGGTCATGAGCCGCATCGGGCAGAACTCCAGGATCGTCCTCACGCACGACGTCGCCCAGCGGGACAACCTGCGCGTGGGCCGCCACGACGGGATCGCGGCCGTCGTCGAGATCCTCAAGGGGCACCCGCTGTTCGGGCATGTCACCCTCACGCGGTCGGAGCGCTCGCCCATCGCCGCCCTGGTGACGGACCTGCTGGAGGGCACCGAGAACTAGGTCATTCCACGATCCAGGGGACGTGCCGGCTCACGTCGCTCAGTTCCGGCGGCGCCGCCCGGAAGTAGTCGTCGGTCAGGTATTCGTCCACGCCGAGGATCTGCAGGTCGTGGCCGGCGCCGCGGGACGGGCCGTCGAGCGCCGTCGTCGAGACGCAGACCGCGGTGCCGACGTCGACGAGCACGCGCGTGCGCCCCTCGCCGATGAGGGGCCGGCCGGGCGCGGTCGGCGTGTAGCCGGGGTTGGGCGTGAGCGTCGCGGCGAGCACCGGACGGCCGGCGAACACCTCCTCCGCGAAATCCTCGACCTCCACCCGGTTGGCGCCCGGGAAGACCAGCGCGACGGGCGCGTTCCCGGCGAGCTCCACGGGATCGAGCATCGTGGACCAGCGCGGATCGCCGAAGACGGCCTCACCGTAGGCCGCTTCGGGCCGGCGTCGCACGAACCCGGCGTCGTCGTACACGGGGGTCACGAGGCGCGGGGCGAGGAGCCAGGATCTGCGGGTGGCGCTCACATACAGCGCGTCCCGGGAGACCTCGTTGCCGGTGGTGGAGTGGAGGAGCGTGCCGTCCGCCGCCTCCACGCGCAGTGCCGCGGGCCTGCGCAGCCACGCCATGAGCGGCGGCGCCGTGTCGGTGCCGGCCTCGGACGGAGCGCGCCACGTGATGGTGAACCGCAGGGTCTCCCAGCGCCACGGGGAGGAGCGGCAGAGCGAGCGGAACGTCTCCTCGGGGCTGGAGCTGTGCTGGGCCGACATTTCCACAGTGTAGCCGTCGCTGCGCCGCCCGATCAGAGGCGTCCCGTAGCGTGGAGCCGTGACCGCCGTACTCGCAGATTACCTGGGGAGGGAGCCGGCCGCCTTCGTCCTCCTCGCCGTCGCGCTCGCGGGATTCGCCGTCGTCGGTGTCCGGCTGAGCGTCATCGACTGGCGCACCCACCGGCTCCCGGACCGCATCGTCCTGCCGTCGTATCCCGCGGCGGGCCTGCTCCTCGGGGCGGCTGCCGGGGCGGCGGGGGACTGGCAGCGGATCCCGGGGATGCTGGGCGGGGGAGTGATCCTGCTGGTCGCCTTCGCGGCGCTGCACCTGCTCCAGCCGCAGGGGCTGGGCCTCGGCGACGTGAAGCTGGCAGGGCTCCTCGGCCTCTACCTGGGGTTCGCCGGGCCGGAGCTGCTCTGGTGGGGACCGTTCCTCGCCGTCCTGCTCGGCGGCGCCTGGAGCCTGGTGCTCCTGGCCGCGCGCAGGGCGACGCTCCGCTCCGCCGTGGCGTTCGGGCCGTTCCTCATCGCGGGAGCGGCCCTCGGTCTCGCAGGACTACCCTGAGACCCATGCCCACCCCGGACTTCGTTCTCGCCCTGCGCCGCTCCATCGGCCACGACCCGCTCTGGCTCCCGGGGGTGGGCGGCGTGGTCCTCGACGACGAGGGGCGCGTGCTCCTCGGCCGGCGGGCGGACAACGGCGCGTGGGCCATCATCACCGGCATGGTGGAACCCGGCGAGGAGCCGGCGGTCGCCCTGCGCCGGGAGGTCGAGGAGGAGACCGGGGTGATCGTCGAGGTCGAGTACCTGCTGGGGACGAACGTCGTGGGGCCCATCACCTTCCCCAACGGGGACGTCACCACGTTCCTGAACCTCGACTTCCGCTGCCGGTGGGTCAGCGGCACCGCCCGGGTCAACGACGACGAGTCGACCGACGTCCGCTGGTTCACCCCGGATGCCCTGCCCGACCTCGACCCCCGGCACCTGGCCCTGGTGCGGGCGGCGCCGTCCTTCGACGGCGTGGCGCGCTTCGTCTCCTGAGCCGTCCGCCCTGCCGCGGGCGGGTCAGGCCTGCGGAGGCCGCGTCATCGAGAGCACGTCGAGGGCGGAATCGAGCTGCTCCTCGGTCAGCTCGCCGCGTTCCACGAAGCCGAGGGCGACGACGGCCTCGCGCACCGTGAGCCCCTCGGCCACGGCCTTCTTCGCGATCTTCGCGGCGTTCTCGTAGCCGATGTGCTTGTTGAGCGGCGTGACGATCGAGGGGGACGCCTCGGCGAGGAAGCGGGCGCGCTCGACGTTCGCGGTGATGCCGTCGATCATGCGGTCCGCGGACACGCGCGTGGAATTGCTCAGCAGACGGATGGACTCCAGGACGTTCCGGGCGATCACGGGGATGCCGACATTGAGCTCGAAGGCACCGTTCGTTCCGGACCAGGCGACGGTGGCGTCGTTGCCGACCACCTGCGCGCAGACCATGATGACGGCCTCCGCGATCACGGGGTTCACCTTGCCGGGCATGATCGACGAGCCCGGCTGGAGGTCGGGGAGGGCGATCTCGCCGAGGCCGGTGTTGGGGCCGGACCCGAGCCAGCGGAGATCGTTGTGGATCTTCGTGAGGGACACCGCGATGGTGCGCAGCATGCCCGAGACCTCGACGAGGGAGTCGCGGTTGGCCTGTGCCTCGAAGTGGTCGCGGGCCTCGGTGAGGGGCAGCCCCGTGTCCTCGGCGAGCAGCTGGATGACCCGCGCCGAGAAGCCCGCGGGGGTGTTGATGCCGGTGCCGACGGCGGTGCCGCCCAGCGGGACCTCGGCCACACGGGGCAGCGAGGCCTCGATGCGCTCGATGCCGTAGCGCACCTGGGCCGCGTACCCGCCGAACTCCTGGCCGAGCGTGACGGGCGTGGCGTCCATGAGGTGTGTGCGGCCGGACTTGACGACCTCCCCGAACTCCTCGGCCTTGCGCTCGAGCGCCTCCGCGAGATGGGCGAGCGACGGGACGAGGTCCTTGACGAGCGCGGACGTCGCGGCGACGTGCACGGACGTGGGGAAGACGTCGTTGGAGGACTGCGACGCGTTGACGTGGTCGTTCGGGTGCACGGTGGCGGAGCTGCCGGCGGCCTCGAGCGCGCGGCTCGCGAGGGTCGCGATGACCTCGTTCGCGTTCATGTTGGAGGACGTGCCGGAGCCCGTCTGGTAGATGTCCACGGGGAAGTCACCGTCGTACCGGCCGGACGCGACGTCCTCCGCGGCCGCCTCGATGGCGCGGGCGCGCTCCTCGTCGAGCACGCCGAGCTCGGCGTTGGCGGTCGCGGCGGCCTTCTTGATGCGGGCGAGCGCCTCGATGTGGGCCCGCTCGAGGGTGGTGCCGGAGATGGGGAAGTTCTCGACGGCACGCTGGGTCTGCGCCCGGTACAGGGCGTTCACGGGGACACGCACCTCGCCCATCGTGTCGTGTTCGATGCGGTACTCGGGGCTGGCTGCAGGCGTTGGGGTCATGCCGCAATTCTCACCGGTGGTTCTACAGTGCGCCAAATCCTGACACGAGCACGGCCTTGCCCTCGTCGAGGCGGTAGGAGACGCCGATGACGGCGACCGACCCGTCCTCGACGGCGGCCGAGATGACGCGGGAACTGTCCACGAGACGCTGCGCGGTCTGCTTCGTGTGTTCGATGACGGTCGTGTTGACGTCGGTGACGCCGTTGCGCCGAGCCGTCAGGACGGACGGCGTGATCCGTTCGACGAGGTCACGGAGGAAGCCCGAGGGCATGTCGCCGGTCTCGATGGCGTTCATGGTCGCGGTGACGGCGCCGCAGCTGTCGTGGCCGAGGATCACGATCAGGGGGACGCCGAGCACGCTCACGCTGTATTCGAGCGAGCCGAGGACGGCGTCGTCGATCACCTGCCCGGCCGTCCGGACCACGAAGACGTCACCGAGGCCGAGGTCGAAGATGATCTCCGCGGCGAGGCGCGAGTCCGAGCAGCCGAAGATGACGGCGAACGGGTTCTGGTCGTTCACGAGGGCGGTGCGGCGGGAGGCGTCCTGGTTGGGATGCGACACGTCGGAGGCCACGAATCGCGCGTTGCCCTCCTGGAGTCGGAGCCAGGCGGCGGCGGGGGTCAGTTGCTGGGTCACGGCGCCCACTGTACGGTCTTCGCCCGTCACGAGCCGTCCGTGTCCGAAGATGACAGGCGTTCGGCCTCCTCGACGGCGTTCTGCCGGACGTCCTCGATCACGGCCGCGCCGATGGTGTCGAACTCGGTGAGCGACGCCTCCCCGTTGAGGATGACCGTGGAGCCGTCCACCTCGGACCTCAGCACGGTGTCCCCGTTCGCCGCGTCGAGGAGCTCCCACTCGAGCCCGCCGATGGTGCGCGTCCCCGAGACCTGGGCGTCGCCGACCCGCTGGGCCGTCCAGGTGGGGTTGGCGTCGTCGGTCTGGGTGAGCTGGATGAAGCCGGTGTCCGCGGTGAGGAAGCCCACCTCCCAGAAGTCGACGGCGTCGCTGCGCCCGGTGACCCAGCGCGCGTAGTTGGAGGACCAGTCCTCCGGCACGACAGGGGACGCCGGGAGGTAGCCGGCGTCGCCCGCGGCCTGGCGTGCGACGGTCTCGACGTCGACGTCGCGCTTGTAGGTCTCCGCGGTGTAGGTGGGATTCAGGAAGTAGACGGGGAGGACGACGGCGATGGTCGCGCCGGTGGCGATCAGCATGCCGCGGGCCGTGGAACTGGCGCGCCTGGCCTGGTTCGGGGTGAGCGTGATGGGCGGCGCGTCGTCGTCCGGGTCCGCCTCGGGCCGGGTGTGCCCGACGGGTTGCCCGGGCGGTCGCACTGCCGGCTGCCCCCCGGGGTGCACCGTCACGTCCCGGCCGTCCCCGGAGCCTGCTCGTGTCCCGGGGGTCGCCCGCTCGTCACCTTGATCGCTCACCCCTCCATTTTCGCTGATACCGGCCACGGCGCCTAACCGGCCGGGCCCCGCGCCGGTACACATCTGCGCCTCACCGGGCGCGGCGCTGCCGGCGCGCCTATGATGACAGCACCGAACAGGTACGCCCGCGTACTGACCGATGACCTTCGACGATGAGGAAAACCGTGGCACAGAACGCCCAGAACGCCCAGTACTCCACCCTGTCGCCGGCCCTGGCCGTCGGGGACAAGGAACCGGACCGGAACCTAGCCCTCGAACTCGTCCGCGTCACGGAGGCCGCGGCCATCGCCGGCGGCCACTGGGTCGGGTTCGGTGACAAGAACCTGGCCGACGGCGCCGCGGTGGACGCCATGCGCTCGCTCCTGCAGACCGTGCACTTCAACGGGATCGTGGTGATCGGCGAGGGCGAGAAGGACGAGGCCCCCATGCTGTTCAACGGCGAACGCGTGGGTGACGGCAGCGGACCCGAGTGCGACGTCGCCGTCGACCCGATCGACGGCACCCGCCTGACCGCCCTCGGCATCAACAACGCGCTCGCCGTGCTCGCGGTCGCGGAGCGGGGCTCGATGTTCGACCCGTCGGCGGTCTTCTACATGGAGAAGCTCGTGACCGGACCGGAGGCTGCCGACATGGTGGACCTGCGGCTGCCCGTCAAGCAGAACCTGCATCTCATCGCGAAGGCCAACAACAAGAAGGTCAGCCAGCTCAACGTCATGATCCTGGACCGCGACCGCCACAAGCCGCTCGTCGAGGAGATCCGCGCCGCCGGCGCGCGCACCAAGTTCATCATGGACGGCGACGTCGCAGGGGCCATCGCCGCCGCACGCGAGGGGACCGACGTCGACGCCCTGATGGGCATCGGCGGCACCCCGGAGGGGATCGTCGCGGCCTGCGCCATCAAGTCCCTCGGCGGCGTCATCCAGGGCCGGCTGTGGCCGACGAGCGACGAGGAGAAGCAGAAGGCGCTGGACGCCGGGCACGACCTCGACCGCGTCCTGTCCACCAACGACCTCGTGACGAGCGACAACTGCTACTTCGCCGCCACGGGCATCACCGACGGCGACCTGCTGCGCGGCGTGCGGTACAGCAAGGACAAGGTCCTCACGCAGTCGATCGTCATGCGTTCGAAGTCCGGGACCATCCGCGTGGTCGACGGCGAGCACCAGGCCCACAAGTGGGAGACCTACGCCCGCATCAACGACTGACCGGACCCGCGCCGGCTCGCCGGCCCTCCCCGTCCTGCCGCCGGCGACGGGGAGGGCGGTGCGTCCCTATAGGCTGGTCGGATGAGCCTTTCCGTGTCGCCCTGCCTCGATCGTGCCCTCTGGGACACCACCGTCAACGAGCTGGGAGGCCACCCCCAGCAGCTGTGGGGCTGGGGTGAGACGAAGGCCGCGCACGGCTGGAGCGCGGACCGCGTGATCGTCCGCGAGGGCGGCGCCGTCGTCGCCGCCGCGCAGGTGCTGTGCCGGCCGCTGCCGTTCCCGCTCCGGAACCTCGCCTACATCCCCCGCGGCCCGCAGGTCCTGCCGGGGCGCGAGGCCGAGGCCCTGGCGGCCCTCGCCGGGTACGTCCGCGCAGCACACCCGTCGGTCGCGCTGTCGATCGAACCCGACTGGGACGCGGAGAGCGACGCCGTCCGCGGCCTGCCCGCGGCGGGCTGGAGGGCGAGCACGAACACCATCCTCATCGGCCGGACCCTCATCCTGGACCTCCGGCGCACGGAGGAGGACCTGCTGGCCGACATGACGAAGAAGCACCGCCAGTACATCCGCAAGTCCGGCCGGGAGGGCCTGGACCTCCGCCGCGTGGTCCGCAGCGAGATCGCGGCCTGCCTCGACGTGTACCGGCTGACCGCCGAGCGCGCCGGCTTCGGCATCCACGAGGACTCCTACTACCTGGACATCTTCGACAACCTCGGCGACGCCTCCCCGGTCTACGCCGCCTTCCAGGGGGACGACGTCGTCGCCTTCCTCTGGCTCTCCACCACCGACACCACGTCCTTCGAGCTCTACGGCGGGATGACCGACGAGGGCGAGCGGCTCCGCGCGAACTACGCGCTCAAGTGGTTCGCCATCTCCGAGATGAAGGCGCGGGGGGTGCACCGCTACGACTTCAACGGCCTCCTCAACGACGGCGTCTCCCGCTTCAAGATGGGCTGGGCGAAACACGAGGACCAGCTCGCCGGCACGTGGGACTACCCGCTCTCGCCCCTCTACCCGCTGTTCAGCCGCGCCCTGCCCGTCGCGAAGCGCGGAGCCCAGCTGGCGCGCCGCCAGGCGGGACGGATCGTCGGAGCGGTCCGGCAGGCGCGGCGCACCCGCACGGGCAGCGCCTCCTGACCACGTACGGCTAGAACGTGGTCGTCCCGCCGCCCACGGTGACGGCGAAGGCCAGCACCGGACCGTCCGTCGCCCCGTGCCCGTCCGCGGCCGGACGGACCACGAGGGGTGCTTCGCCGGCCGCCACGAAGGCGGCGCCGCCGCGCGGGACGAGAAGCGTGGCGTTGGGCGTGTCCAGCAGGATCGGGCCGCTGACGGCCAGGACGACGACGGGCCCGTTCTGCACCACCGGGACGTGGGCGGGGGTGAGGCTCCCGCCGTCGGTCAGGGGGCCGTCCTCGCGGCCGTCGCCGGCGGCGTCGGCCGGTGCACCCGCAGGGCCGGCCGCCGGATCCGCGAGATCGATCCGCTGCAGCTGGAACTCGTCGAACGGCGGACGGTACAGCTCCTGGTCGAGCAGCGTGTACTCGGGTACGAGCGAGGGCGGCGCGAGGGGTTCGAAGACCACGGTGGAGAGCAGCTCCCCGGTGTCCACGTGCTTCCGCGTCAGGCCGCCGCGCAGCACGTTGTCCGAGGAGGCCATGACCTCGATCCCCAGTCCGCCCAGGTAGGCATGGATGTTCCCGGCCGGCAGGTGGAGCGCCTCGCCGGGGCGGAGCGAGACCCGGTTGAGCAGCAGGGCGACGAGGACCCCGGGATCGCCCGGGTACTGAGCCGACAGCTCGGCCAGGGTGCCGAGGTCCCGGGCGGGCGCGTCGTCGGAAGCCGTCGCGTCGGCGGATGCGAGCCCGCGAGCGGCGGCCACCACGCCGTCGACCGTCTCCGGTGGGGCCTCGAGCAGCAGCGTGAACGCCCGGCGCAGCCCCGCCCCGCCGCCTGCGGCGAGGTGGGAGGAGGCGTCGTCGAGGAGGCTGCGGGTCGTCGAGCCGGGGTCGACGGCGGCCGCGAGGACCCCGAGGGTGCGCGCGGCGTCGGCCAGGGGCCGGAAGCCGCAGAGGGCCTCGAACGGGCTGAGGGCGTAGAGCATCTCCGGCTTGTGGTTCCGGTCCCGGTAGTTGCGGTGCGGGGCGTCGCGGGGGACGCCGTCGGCCTCCTCGGCGTCGTAGCCCGCCGCGGCCTGCTCCAGGCTCGGATGGACCTGCAGGGACAGCGCCGATCCCGCTGCCAGCACCTTCAGGAGGAACGGCAGTCTGCCGTCGAAGCGCGCGGCCACCTCGTCGCCGAGCAGCGATGCAGGGTCCTTCCCGATGAGCTCGTCGAGGGTGCTCCGGGTCCCGTCCGCGAAGACCACCTCGGAGGGGGAGTCGGGGTGTGCGCCGACCCACAGTTCCGCCTCCGGCCCACCCGACGGTTCCCGGCCCAGCAGGTCGGCGATCGCACGCTCGGACCCCCAGGCGTACGGGCGGAGCGGATTGTCGAGGAGGTACATCGTCTTCGGTCCTTCGGCTGGTGGGCGGTGGTCAGGCGGGGGAGCACTCGCCGTTGTCGGCCAGCAGGTCGCTGAGGGTGAGGTCGTCGCCGATCGTGGCGAGTTCCTGCAGGTACTCCTCGGTGATCACGCCGGTGGTCCCGTCGGTGGTCCCGTCGGTCGCGCCGTCCTCGAGGGTCCCGTCGGTCGTGCCGTCTTCGAGGGTCCCGTCGGTCGTCCCGTCGTCATAGGTCTGCGAGGGGACCTGCGCGACGACGCCCGCACGTTCCAGCGGCAGCAGACCGGCGGCAGCCGGATCGGCAGCACCGTCCGCGAGCATCTGCTGCACCCGGGTGTGGACGAGGTCGAAGTCGGGGTAGGTGACGAAGTTCTCCGCCGGCGTGCCGAAGTCCGGGGGACCGATGGTCAGGCGGCGGGTCTCCTGGCCCTGGGCCTTGAGCCCGAGGTCCACGAAGCCGGCGAGCTGGTCCTGCGGGATGTCCGTCTCGACGATCTGCGTGCCGGCCGCGGCGATCGACTGGAACCGCGTCAGGAGGGTGGCCGGGTCCAGCTGCGCGATCATGGCCTGCTGGACGCACTGCTGGCGGGAGATGCGGTGGTAGTCCGTCACGAACTCGCGACTCCTGGCGTACCAGAGGGCGTGGTAGCCGTCGAGGGTCTGCACGCCCGGCCTGATCCAGCCGTCCGGCGGGTAGTGGCGGATCGGGTCGGTGCCGGGGATCTCCGCCGACGTGATCGGGACCCAGCCGCCGGCGTCGATCCGGATGCCCCCCATGGCATTGACCAGCTGTTCGAAACCGTTCATGTCGACGAGGACGTAGGACTGCACCTCGATCCCGAGCACGCCGCTCGCGGCATCCATCATCGCCTCGGCGCCCGGGTCCTGGGCATCGGGGTACAGGTCCGTGTAGTTCTGCGCCACGTCCGTGTACAGGCTGTTGATGATGCACGGGTCCCCGCAGTTGTAACCGTCCGGGTAGACCTCCCAGAGGGGGGAATCCTCGGCGAACGGGGCGTTCTGGAGGTTGCGCGGGATGCTGAACGTGACCGTGGCGCCCGTCTCGGCGTCGACGCTGATCACCGAGATGCTGTCCGGCCGGCGGCCCGTGCGGTCCTCCCCGGCGTCGCCGCCCATGAGGAGGAAGTTGTACCGGCCGTCCACGGGGTCGAAGGCGGGCCCGGACTGGAAGATGGAGCCGACCGTCGACCGGCCCACGCCCAGGAGGTAGGCGCCGTAGGCGAGGGACCCGCTGGTGAGCACCATGAGCACCGCCAGGGTGCCCGCCACGAGGGGCCGCGCTCCGCGATCGAGCAGGGGCATGCGGATGAGGCGGAGGGTGTTGAGGAAGAGCAGCGCCCAGGCGACGGCGACGGCGAGGAGCACCGCGATCAGCAGCAGCGACCACCAGCGGTGGGTGACGATGCCGACGACGGCGGTGCGGTTCGTCAGGGCCAGGAGGATGCCGAGGAGCAGGAGCCCCCAGCAGGCGAACGTGGTGCGCAGCGCCCTGCGCCCGAGGCGCCGGTCCCCGGCGACCACCTGCGCGGAGCCGGGCAGGACGAGCGTCATGGCGAGCAGGAGGAGGGCCCGCTTGGTGCGGACCGCGGGTGGTGCGGACTCCGGGTACCGTACCGGATCGGTGGAGGTGCCGGTCGCGTGGGATCCTGAGCCGTCGACGCGGGAAGCCGTGATCATGCGCCGTCCGCCGTCGACGCCGCGATGCGGGACCGGAGGGCGCTGCCCTTCTCCTCCGCGGTCTGACGGAGCGCGCCCGCGAACTCGACGAGCTGCCGGCGCAGGGTGGCCGCCTGCTCGTCCGTGCCGGCGGCGAGCATCCGGACGGCGAGCAGCCCTGCGTTGCGGGCGCCGCCGATGGACACGGTCGCCACGGGGACGCCCGCGGGCATCTGCACGATCGACAGGAGCGAGTCCATGCCGTCGAGGTAGCGCAGCGGGACGGGCACGCCGATCACGGGCAGCGGCGTCACGGAGGCGAGCATCCCCGGGAGGTGCGCGGCGCCGCCGGCCCCGGCGATGATGACCCGCAGCCCGCGTTCGTGGGCCGTCCTGCCGTACTCGATCATGGCCGCGGGCATGCGGTGCGCGGACACGACGTCGGCCTCGAAGGGGATGGCGAATTCGGCCAGTGCAGCCGCTGCGGCCTCCATGACGGGCCAGTCGGAGTCCGAACCCATCACGAGGCCTACCTGGGCGTTCGTCACTGCATTCCCTTCGGTCATTCCTGGATGGGGGGCGTCCCCGTGCCGTCGCGGAGGATCGCGGCCACCCTCGTGGCCCTGGCGCGGACGTCGGCCAGTGGTTCCCCCGGGGCTGCCGGCGCGTTCACGTGGCCGATCTTCCGGCCGGGGCGGACGCCCTTGCCGTAGAAGTGCACTTTAGCGGACGGTCCTGAGGACAGGGCCGAGGGGTAGGCGGTGTAGAGGTCGGTGTTCGTGCCGCCGAGGACGTTCTTCATGACGGTGTGCCGGGCGACCGGGGCCGTCGACCCGAGGGGGAGGTCGAGTACGGCGCGCAGGTGCTGCTCGAACTGGCCGGTCACGGCGCCGTCCATGGTCCAGTGGCCCGAGTTGTGCGGGCGCATGGCGAGCTCGTTGATGAAGTAGCCCGCTCCGGTGCCCGGGGTCTCGAAGAGCTCGACCGCCATGACGCCGGTGACGTCGAGGCGTTCCGCGAGATGCAGTGCGGCCGCGGTGACGGCGCGGGCGACCTCCTCCGGCAGGTCGGGAGCGGGGGCGATCACCTCGTCGCACACGCTGTCCACCTGGATCGACTCGACCACCGGCCACGCGACGGTCTCGCCGGAGGGCCGCCGGGCCACGAGGACCGACAGTTCACGGCTGAACGGGACGAACTGCTCCACGAGCAGCTCGCCGCCCGTGAACCAGTCGCGGGCGGACGCGAGGGCCCCGGCATCGCGCAGCACGAGGACGCCCTTGCCGTCGTAGCCGCCGCGCGGCGTCTTGAGGACCACCGGCCAGCCGATGGACGCCGCGAAGGATGCGACGTCGGACGGGCCCGTCACCGCGCGCCATGACGGGTTGGGCAGGCCCAGCTCGTCCACGGCCCGCCGCATCACCAGTTTGTCCTGGGCGTGGCGGAGTGCCGCGGGCGAGGGGTGGACGCGGACGCCGTCCTCCGCCAGTTCGGCGAGGAGCTCACCGGGCACGTGCTCGTGGTCGAACGTGAGGACGTCGACGCCCGCGGCGAAGGCGCGCAGCGTGTCGCGGTCTCGGTAGTCGCCGACCTGCGAATGCGCGACGGCCGCCACCGCGGACACGTCGGGTCCTTCCGCCAGGACGCGGAGTTCGAGGCCGAGTTCGACGGCGGGACCGGCCATCATGCGGGCGAGCTGGCCGCCGCCGACGACGCCTATCACGGGAAAAGTCACCACTACAGGGTACCCACGGCGCCGCCCGGCCCGGCCACCGGCCGTGCAGCATCGGGCGGATGGGCGACCGTTTCACGGGAAGCTGTCAGGTGGCCGTCAGGTGTTCGGGGCCCGACCGCGGATCAGAACCCGTAAAATGGGGCGGAACGCGCCATGCAAAGGTCAGCCTGGGTTGCTTGCTCTGGCCGGCCCCGTCGCGGTTTGTCCTGCAGGTCCGCCGGGAGCATGCCCGGCGGCGCCGGCGATCGAACCAGACTGCGGAGGTTGACAGTGGCAAGACTCATGGACCGGATCAGGGGCCTCGCCTCGATCTTCTGGCGCGAAGTGGCCAAATTCGGGGCGGTGGGCGGTGTGGCCTTCGTCATCGACAACGGCCTCTACTGGTACCTGATCCACGGCCCCATGAGCGGCAGCGAGGTCAAGGCGCGCTTCGTCTCGGCCGGCATCGCCACGATGTTCGCGTGGGTCGCCAACCGGTACTGGACCTTCCGTCGCCGCCGCCAGCCCAACCCGGCCCGCGAACTCCTCATGTTCGTGTTCATCAACGTGATCGGCATGGGCATCGCCGCCGGCTGCGTGTGGGTCGCGAAGTACATGTTCGACGTCGTGGAACCGAGCCCGCTGTTCCTGGTCGGGATCTTCGGCACGGTGCTCGCCACCCTCGTCCGCTTCGTCGCCTACCGGTTCTGGGTGTTCAACGTCGAACTCGACGAGGACCCGGCGTTCAGCCACGACCAGGAACTCGTCCACCCGCACGGGGCGAAGGCGGGCGCGGTCCCCCACGTGGCACGGACCGCCGGGGCCGAGCCGGTCAGGCAGTACCCAGCCGGTCAGTGACCTTCTCTCCGCCGAGCATCCCGTCGGTGATCGGTACTCCCTCCTCCACGAGGACGAGCGCCCCGTCCCGTTCCCACACGGCCAGCGCCGCAGCCAGTGCCCGGAGCAGGTCCACACCGGGTTCCAGGAGCAGGGTGGGCGGCTGGGCGGCACCGGCAGCGCCGTCGGGGATGGACCCGGCGACGTCCGCAGCCGTCAGCGTCCGCCCCTGAACCCGGACCAGGGGAGCGGACTGCGCCCCGGGCCCGTGGGCCCCGCCGAGGAAGACGTCGCCGTGGGAGCGCACCTCCGCCGCGAAATCGAGCGCCCCCCGGGGCAGCGGCCCGTCCCAGCGGAGCGCCAGCGAGCCGAGGGCCACGCAGGCCAGCAGCCGCGGCGGATCGGCCGCGGCGTCGGCCCGCGAGGACAGCAGGATGTCGGCGTCGGCGTGCGCGCCGCCCGGCCGGACGTCGTCGTCGTCGTCAAGGATGACGACGGCCCCCACCTGCCAGCAGGCGAACACGAGGGCGAGGGTCTTCCAGTGGACCGGGAGGTCGACGGCGACGGTCGTCCCACCGGTCGCGTCGAGCTCGTCGACGAGGAGGTTCGAGCTCTTCGCGACCCAGTTGTCGAAGACGCGCCCCGACAGCTCGATCCGCCCTTCCCTGCCGTGCCAGACGAGGCGGGGGGACGTGGGGCTGACGGCCCTCATCCTCGCCAGGAGCTCTTCGGGTGTCTGTGGCATGATGGGCCTCTTCCGGCTCGGGGGTCGGGTCTCACGCCGACGCGGTGGATGACTACTTGCCGACGCGCCGACAAAGTCAGGTAGTCCGGTCGGCGTGGCACTCGTGCTTGTGAGGCTCCGACTCTATAAGATCCCTCCGGCCGCTTGACGAATAGGACTTACACCCATGTAATTAGGGCAACGGATCTGTTCCAGCAGCCGGGGCGCGAGGGTCGACCCCTGCTGATGCTGGAACGGCGACACCGGGAAGGCTGAGCATGGGGCAGGCAGAACGCATTCAGGAACGTCCAGACATCGCAGCGCAGGCTTCGGCCCGCTACGGCTCACGGGGGGTTCCCGCGGACTGGTTCCTCGACCCCGCCGATCCGGCGGCAGTCGAGCGGTACCGGGAGAGCACGCGTTCCACGCTCGAGGATCAGGCTACTGCCTTCCTCACCGCCCGCGAGGGCCTCGCCGGGCTCCCCGACGTCGGCGGACCCAGCAGCCTCCGCGTCCTTCCCGGCTTCGCCCCCGAGTTCTCCCCGTCCCTGCCCGGCGTGCAGGAGGACCCCCGGCCGCAGTCGGCGCCCGCGGTCCCACCCAGCTGGATCGGGCAGTCGCCGGCTCCGGGCAATGGCGTCGACGACGACGGCGAACTGTCCTGGCAGGCGGATGCCCTGTGCGCCCAGACCGACCCCGAGGCCTTCTTCCCGGAGAAGGGCGGCTCCACCCGCGACGCCAAGAAGGTGTGCGGCTCCTGCATCGTGAAGTCCGAGTGCCTCGAGTACGCGCTGGAGAACGACGAGCGCTTCGGCATCTGGGGCGGGCTCTCCGAGCGGGAGCGCCGCAGGCTGCGGAAGCGAGCAGTCTGATTCAGCAGCACCTCCGCATCACCGCCGTCGTGGTATCCCACAACGGTGCCGAGTACCTCCCGGCAACCCTGGAGGCCCTGGGAGGCCAGATACGCCCGGCCGATCTGTGCGTCGGCGTCGACGCCGGGTCGACGGACGATTCGGCGTCGATCCTCCGGCAGCGGCTGCCGGCCGGCAGCGCCGTGGTGGGTGCCCCCGCCCGCGCCGGGTTCGGTGCCGCCGTGCGGGCCGCCCTTGCCGAGATACCCCCGTACCGGGGGTCCGGGGAAGGCGGCGGCCACGACTGGCTGTGGCTCCTCCACGACGACTCCGCCCCCGAGCCCGCGGCCCTCGCCGAACTGCTCCTCGCCGTCGAGCGTGCTCCCTCCGTCACCGTCGCCGGCGCGAAGCAGGTCGCGTGGGACGATCGGCGGGAACTCGTGGACGTCGGACTGTCCATCAGCCGGTGGGCGGAGCGCCTCACGCTGATCGATGTGGACGAGCACGACCAGGGCCAGTACGACGCCCGGAGCGACGTCTTCGCCGTCAACTCCGCGGGCATGCTGGTACGCCGGGACGTGTGGGACACCCTCGGCGGTTTCGACCCGGCCCTCCACGGCGTGGGCGACGACGTCGACCTGTGCTGGCGGAACCGCCTCGCCGGACACCGCGTGGTGGTGGTGCCGGGAGCCGTCCTGCGCCACGCGCGGTCCCGGCCGCACCCCGTGTCGACGCCGCACGGCGCGCGGGCGGCGGAGGTGTACCTCCGGCTCAAGCACGCGGCCGCCCTGTCGGTGCCCTTCCTCGCCGTCGGCGCCGTCCTCGGAGGGATCGGCCGGCTGCTCCTCGGCCTCCTGGCGAAGGACCCGGCCCACGGTGCGGGCCAGCTGCTCGGCAGCCTCGCCGGCGCCTGCCGGCCGTTCTCCCTCTGGCGGTCGCGCCGCTGCGCGGCCCGGAGCCGACGCCGCCCACGCTCCATCGTCAGCCCGCTCGTCACGTCCCGCCGCGACGTGTGGTCCCACCGCCGGTCGGTCATCGACGCCTTCACCGCGCGCGGCGCCGTCGCCGGGCAGGACGCCCCGCAGCAGGCGGAGGAGTTCATCCCCGCCGGGGACAGCAACGACGACTTCGCCGCCCTCGCCACCCCGGCGAGGCTCTGGATCGGCTCCGGCGCCGTGCTCGCCGTCGGGGTGCTGCTCGCCGCCGCGGTCCTGGGCCTCCACCGCCTCCTCGGGGCCCCGGCCCTCGCGGGCGGGGCGCTGCTGCCGGTCGCCGCGACGCCCGGCGCCATCTGGGCAGGCGCGACCACGTGGTGGGCCGCACTGGGAACGGGTTTTCCCGCCCATGGCGCGCCGTTCGCGTTCGTCCTGTGGCTCCTCTCCCTGCTGGGCCTCGGCTCGGCGAACACGGCCGTCGTCGTCACGGTGGTCTGCGCGCTGCCCCTGGCCGGTCTCACGGCGTGGTTCGCCGCCGGCGCGCTCACGCGGTCCCGGGGACTGCGCCTCTGGGCCGCGGTCTTCTGGGGTGCGGCGCCCGCGCTGCAGGTCGCGCTCGGCCAGGGCCGTCTCGGGGCGCTGCTCGCCCACATCCTCCTTCCCCTGGTGCTGCTGGGAATCGTCCGGGCGGTCGGGGGCGCGGTGACGTCCCGCACGCCGCCGGAGGGCCTCGTGACACCGGGAAGCGGCGGGGCACGCAGCTGGACCGCCGGCGCCGCCGCCGGGCTCGTCCTCGCCGCCGTCGCGGCGTCGGCGCCGTCCGTCGGCGCCCTCGCGGTCGTGGGCCTCGCCGTCGCGCTCGTCGTCGGCGGGAAGCGGGCGCGCACACTCTGGTGGACGCTGCTGCCCGTCCTCGCGCTGTACCTGCCCTACGCCCTCTCCGCCGTACCGGACCCGCGCGGGATCCTCGGTGATCCCGGCGTCCCGCTCGCCTTCGACCCGGCCGCGCCCTGGCAGCAGCTCCTCGGGTTCCCGGTGCGGTTCGATCCGCTGCTCGCTCCCGACGCCGGCGGGCTCCTCGGTCCCGGCCCCTGGTCGCTCGTCGCGGCACTCGTCATCGGCGGCCCCGTGATCGCCCTGGCCGCCGTCGCGCTCTTCCGGCGGACCGCCCGCGGCACCAGGGCGCGCTCGTTCTGGTTGCTCGCGATCCTCGCGCTCGCGCTGGGCGCGCTGGCCCCGCTGCTGCCCGTCGCGACGGACGGTCCGGCCCTCGTCCCGGTCTTCCCCGGCCCCCTCGTCTCGGCTGCAACCCTGTTCCTGCTCGCCGCCGCCCTGTCGGGGCTGCCGGGCCGCCCGGATACCGCGGCCCCCGCGGTGCCGGCCCGCGCCGGGCGGCAGGTCCTCCGGGTCGCCGCGGGCGTGGTACTCGCCGTCGGCCCGCTGCTCAGCCTCGGCCTGTGGCTCGCCCCCGAACTGGCCGACCCTCCCTCCGCCGCTCCGCTGGTCCTTCCCGGCAGCCCCGCCGAGGAGGTGCCCGCCGCTCGATCGGGGAGCGCGGGCTTCGGCACGGAGATCGGCCTGGAGCCGGTCGCCGAGCGCCCGCTGCCCGCCACGGCCGCGGACCACGGCACGGGCCCCGACCGCACGCGGACGCTCGTCATCACGGTCGACGACGACGACCACGTCGAGGCCGCCCTCACGCGCGGCGCCGGGACGACCCTCGACGCACTCAATCCCCTCTACGCCGCCCGCGCCCTGCAGGGGATCGGCTCGGTGACCGTCGGGGAGGAGGGCGGGTCCGTGCGCCTCCTGCGCACGAGCGTGGCCGTGATCGTCGGCGCCACCGGTGCCGACCCGCGCGGCGACCTGCGGGACCTCGGCGTCGGCTTCGTCGTCCTCCGCCAGTCCGACGCCGCCGGGGACTTCCTCAGCCGCCGCATCGATTCCGTGCCCGGCCTCACCGCGGTCGGCGACACGACGGGTGGGCGCCTCTGGCGCGTCGCCGCGGGAACGCCCGACGGCGGCACCGAGGACACCGGCGATCCCACCGCCCGGGTGCGTGTCGTCGACGCCGACGGCCGGACCGGGGCCCTCGTGGCGTCGTCGGACCTGCGTGCCGGAGGGCCGGTCCCCGCCGGCGCCGAGGGCCGGCGGCTCGTCCTGGCGGAGGAGCCGGATCCCGGGTGGCAGGCCAGCCTCGACGGCCGGAGACTCGAGCCCGTGGCCGACGGCTGGCAGCAGTCCTTCGCCCTGCCCGCCGCGGGCGGCACGGTGGAACTCTCCTACACCAGCGCCTACCAGCCCTGGTCCGAAGCGCTCCAGGCCCTCGTCCTCGGGCTGACGATGCTCCTCGCCCTCCCGATCCCGGTCCGGCCCGCCGCGATCCGGCCGGGGAGCGGGCGCCCGCCCCGGCAGGTCTCCCCGCCATCGCCCGCCGGCAGCGCCGCCTCCGGCCCGCAGGACGACCGGACCGACGACGTGAGCCGTGGCGACGCGATGGGCGGCGACGCGCGTCCGCAGCCGGTGACGAGTGGAAGCGGGTCGAGATGAGACGCGGACGGACGACCGACCGGACGGACCCGGACGCGGCGGTCGCGGCACGCGCCGTGGCCCGGGACAGGGCGGTCGGCGGCCGGCCCACGGGCCTTCGCGCGGTCGTGGGCGCTGCGACCGGCGTCGTCCTCCTCGCGGTGACCGGCGTGATCGCCTCCGGCAGCGTGACCTCCGCCCTGCCGGCGACCCCCGTCGCGGAGGTGCCGGCCGCGGCCGTGCCCGCCGGCGACTACACCGCGGTCTGCCCCGCGCCGCCGCGGCTGATCGAGTCCGCCGGGGACGGCGCCGATCCCGAGTTCAGCCCCGCATCGGCCGGCGCGAGGACCACCGTGTCCGGGATGGTCCTGAGCGACCTGAGCGCCACCGTGACGGGGAGCGGGTTGCTCCCCGTCGGCGGGACGAAGCCGCTGGCGCTGATCCGGGACTTCGCGCCCCCGTCCTCCCCGGCATCGGAGCGTCCCGCCAGCAGCGGCGAGGACGGGCTGACGAACCGGGTCGCGGGCGTCACCCGGGGCGTCGCCGTGGACGCCCCGTCCGTCCTCCGCGCCCAGCCGCAGGGCGGGCTCACCCCCGTAGCCGCAGCGACCGCCACCTACACCGCCGCGGACGGCGACCTCCGCGGGCTCGCGGCCACGGGCTGCCAGGTGCCGTCGAGCGACTTCTGGCTCCTGGGCGCCGCGACCACCGTGGGGCAGACCGCCATCCTCACCCTGACCAACCCCACCGGGACGCCCGCCGCCGTGTCCCTCGAGCTGTACGGGTCCGACGGCCCGATCGAGGCAGCAGGGACGCGCGGCCGGGTGGTGGCCCCGGGCGAGACCCTCCGGCTCGTGCTGGCCGCCCTCGCGGGCAACCAGGAGCACGTGGCCGTCCGCGTGCGCAGCGACGGCGGCCGCGTCACGGGCGTCATCCAGCAGAGCGTCCTGCGGGGCCTGACCCCCGGGGGCGTCGAGCTGCTCTCGCCCGGCGCCCCGGCGGGCCTGACCCAGGTGGTGCCCGGTGTCGTCGTGCAGGACGCCGCGACGGCGCGGCGCATCCGCGAGCAGGACGGGTACGCCACCGCGTCGCCCGCGCTGCAGGTCCTCGTGCCCGGCGCGAGCGACGCGGTGCTCGACGTCCGGGTGTTCGGGCCGGACGGCGCCGTGGACCTGCCCGGCGGGGGAGTCGTGACGGCGCCGGCCGGATCCGTCACCAGCGTCCCCCTCGACACCCTCCCGGAGGGGAACTACACCGTCGCCGTCACCTCCGACGTGTCGGTGGTCGCGGCAGCCCGGGTGACCCGCGGGGTGGACGACGGCAAGCCGGTGGATCTCGCCGGCGCACCCGCGGCGGTCCGCCTGGGCAGCGGCCACGCCCTGGCCCTGGCGGAGGGCGCCGACACCGCTCTGGTCCTGGGCGCGCCCGGTGGCAGGGGAGAGATCACCCTGACGCCCGTCCTGGCCGACGGCGCGCTCGGCGACCCCCTCGTGATCGGCATCGCGGGCGGCACGTCGGTCACGGTGCCGTCGCCGTCCCTCGGCCGCGCGCCGGTCGGGGTCGTCCTCGATGCGACCGGGGACGCGGTGTACGGCGCGCAGGTCATGACGCTGCCGGCGGACAGGAGCGGGATCTCCGTGGCGGGCGTGCCTGCCGGTGCCGCGGCTCCGCAGAGCATCCCCGTGGAGATCGGGTACTAGCGGGGCCCCGGCGTCCGGGCAGCCGGGTCAGGCCTGCGAGCGGCCGTAGGCGGGATCGACGGCCTCGGGGGCCAGGCCCATGAGTTCGGCAGTCTGCTCCACCACGACGTCGTGCACCAGTTCGTTGACCGACAGGACGTCGCGCGCCGCCATGAGCACGGGATGCCGGTAGATGGTGATGACGGCCGGCCGGTTCGGCGACGCGGGGGAGCAGGACCCGAGGAGGCCGCGCAGCATCTCGGGTGTCATGTCCTCGAGGCCGTCCGGGATCTCCTGCACCACGATCTGCACGTCCTGGATGCGCTCGCCCCACAGGCGTTCGAGGCGCTGCGCGGACTCCATCACCCAGTCGTCGAACTGTTCGGACCGCGACCGCGAACCGGGCAGGTACTGGGGGAGCAGCGCGCCGCGCATACCGCGCCCGCGACGGTTGCGTCGGCGCTCGTAGAACGACCGCGCCGGACGCTCTTCCGCGGCCGCCGGATCGATCAGGTTCACCGAAAGGGTAGGAGCATCCTGCATGGAACGACTCTAAGCCTTCGACCGCCCCGTACGCACTCCCCGTGCCGGGCACCGGCGCGGGGAGCGCCCACGCCGCGCCACGGTGCGCGGGGCGCGTCACGGCGGTCCCCCCGGCCGATCCCCGGTAGGCTTGCGGATCGTGGGATCACTCCGTCAATGCTCGAGATCAGCCTGCTCCCGGCGGGCGATGGCCACGCTGACCTATGTCTACGCTGATTCGACGGCGGTCCTCGGCCCCCTCGCGACCTACGCCGAGCCCCACACCTACGACCTCTGCGCGGTCCACGCCGAACGCCTCACGGTGCCCCGCGGGTGGGAGGTGGTCCGCCTGACGCTCCCCGATGCCGCGCCGGAGCACAGTTCCGACGACCTCCTGGCCCTGGCCGACGCCGTGCGGGAAGCCGCGGCGGAGCCCGAGGAGGCGCCGCCCGTCGGTCCCCGCGGGGCCAAGGCACCCATGGAACCGCCGGTCGGTGTCGGCGGCCCCCGGCGCGGCCACCTGAGGATCCTGCGCGACCCCTGACGGACCGGGCGCCCGCGGTAGACTGGGGCGCAGAATCCCATCCATCCCGAGCGAAAGGGTTCCCCCGTGGCGAACCTTCCATCCAGACTGCTCGACGTCCTCCGCTGCCCCGTCACCGGGTCGAAGCTCGTGCAGGACGGCGGCGTCCTCAGGTCCTCCACCGCGGGTCCCGACGGCCGGCCCCTGACCTACCTCCTCGACGAGGGCATCCCCGTGCTCCTCCGCCGCGAACTCCCCGACGGCGGCGTGCGCGCCTGACCCGGACGCCCGCACCGCCCGTCGCCCAGCACCCCCGACATGCCAAGGACCAGGACACCATGACCTTCGACTACAAAGTTGCCGACCTCTCACTCGCCGAGGCGGGCCGCCACCAGATCCGCCTGGCCGAGCACGAGATGCCCGGGCTCATGGCCCTGCGCCGCGAATACGCCGACGCACAGCCCCTGGCGGGAGCGCGCATCGCCGGGTCCCTGCACATGACGGTGCAGACCGCCGTCCTCATCGAGACGCTGACGTTCCTCGGCGCCGAGGTGCGCTGGGCGTCCTGCAACATCTTCTCCACCCAGGACGAGGCCGCCGCGGCCGTCGTCGTCGGCACCGGCACCGTCGAGGAGCCCGCCGGGGTGCCCGTGTTCGCGTGGAAGAACGAGACCCTCGAGGACTACTGGTGGACCGCCACGCAGATCCTCACGTGGCCGGGCCAGGCCGAGGGCCTCGGCCCGAACATGATCCTCGACGACGGCGGGGACGCCACCATGCTGGTGCACAAGGGTGCCGAGTTCGAGGCGCTCGGGGCGGTGCCCGCGAACCCGCAGGAGGGCGACGCCGACTACTCGCACGAGTACACCGTGTTCCTCGACACCCTCCGCTCCACCATCGGGTCCGAGCCGCAGAAGTGGACCGCGATCGCCGCGGGCATCCGGGGCGTCACCGAGGAGACCACCACGGGCGTGCACCGCCTCTACCAGCTGGCCGCGCAGGGCAAGCTCCTCTTCCCCGCGATCAACGTCAACGACTCCGTCACCAAGTCCAAGTTCGACAACAAGTACGGCATCCGCCACTCGCTGCCCGACGGCCTGAACCGGGCCACGGACGTGCTGATCGGCGGCAAGGTGGCCGTGGTGTGCGGGTACGGCGACGTCGGCAAGGGTGCGGCCGAGGCCCTGCGCGGCCAGGGTGCCCGCGTGATCGTCACCGAGATCGACCCGATCTGCGCACTGCAGGCCGCGATGGACGGCTACCAGGTGGCGAAGCTCGAGTCCGTGCTCGCGCAGGGTGACATCTTCATCACGACCACCGGCAACAAGGACGTCGTCATGGCGCGCCACATGGCCGGCATGAAGCACCAGGCCATCGTGGGCAACATCGGGCACTTCGACAACGAGATCGACATCGCGGGCCTCGCACGCATCCCCGGCGTCGAGAAGATCGAGATCAAGCCGCAGGTCCACGAGTGGGTCATCCCGGCCGACGAGGGAGCCGGCGTGGAGCAGCACTCGATCATCATGCTGTCCGAGGGTCGCCTGCTGAACCTCGGCAACGCCACGGGCCACCCCTCGTTCGTCATGAGCAACTCCTTCGCCAACCAGACGATCGCCCAGATCGAGCTGTACACGAAGTTCGGGCAGGACGACGCCGAGGGAAACCGCGAGTACGAGAACGAGGTGTACGTCCTCCCGAAGGTCCTCGACGAGAAGGTCGCCCGCCTGCACCTGGATGCGCTCGGCGTCGAACTCACGGAGCTGACCAAGGGTCAGGCCGAGTACCTCGACATCGACGTCGCCGGTCCGTACAAGTCGGAGCAGTACCGCTACTAGGACCCGGTCCGCCCCGGCCCGACGGCCGCCGCCCCCGCGCAGGGCGGGGCGGCGGACGTCGGCGTGAGGGACACCACCGCCGGCCTGCGCCGCGGGCTGCGTCGCGTCACGTACAGTCGCTGGGAGCAGCAACGTCGAAGGGCTGGGCGCATGGGCAGCAGGCAGGGATCGGGCAGGGCCGCAGCGGGCCGTCAGGGCTGGAAGACCGCGGCCATCGGCGTCGCGGCGGTCGTCGCCGTCGGCGGTGGCGTGGGCATCGCGGCGGCGTCACCCTGGAACGATCCCCGCCCGTCGTCCGCCGCGTCCCCGGCCCCCGCGGTACCCGCGTCCCCGGCCCCCGCGTCCCCGGCGCCCGCCACCCCGGCCCCCGCGGTACCCGACGCGCCGGCCGGCACGTACACCGTGGGACTCACCCCCACGGACCGGGCGTTCGCGGTCAACCCCGCCACCGCCGCCGCCGTGACGGTCACCGGGGCCACGCTCGACGCCGTCGACCTCGCCCCGCGCGCGGGCGGCACACCCGTGGCCGGCACGCTGTCCGACGACGGCACGACCTGGACCGCGACCGATCGGCTCGCCTTCGACACCGAGTACGAGTTCGCCTATACCGTCCGCGACTCCGCCGGGCGGACGCAGCGCGGCACGTCCACCTTCCTGACCGTGGAACCCGCGAACGAGGCCGACGTCGCGGTGTTCCCGCGGGACGGTGCGACCGTCGGCACCGGCCAGCCGCTCGAGTTCACCTTCAGCGAGCCGGTGATCGACCGCGACGCCGTGGAGAAGGCCATCACCGTGACGAGTACCAGCGGGCAGCCCGGCGCCTTCTACTGGGTTTCGGACACCACGGCCCGCTACCGGCCCGAGACGTTCTGGGCCCCCAACAGCACGATCACCATCGAGTCCAGGCTGTTCGGCGTCGACTTCGGCAACGGCATGATCGGCAACGGGGACACGACCAGCACGGTGAAGACGCACAACACCCGTCTCGCCGTCGTCGACAATGCGACGAAGACCATGAAGGTGTACCTCGACGGGAAGCTCGACCGCACCTTCCCGGTCACCCTCGGTACGGAGGAGTGGCCCTCCACCGAGGGCTACATGGTGGTGATGGAGCACTACAGGAGCACCCGCTTCACGGCCGAGTCGATCGGCCTCGAACCCGGCGATCCTGCCTACTACCCGCCGACGGTCGTGAACCACGCGAGCCGGCTGAGCAACGGCGGCGCGTTCGTGCACGAGGCACTGCCCGCCGCCCAGGTGGCCCTCGGCAACGTCAACGTCTCCCACGGGTGCGTCGGGATGTCGCCCGAGGGCGCCGAGTACTTCTACAACACCTTCGGGCCGGGGGACGTGGTGCAGATCCTGGGCACCGACTACGGCCCCATGTACGTGTGGGACGGCTTCGGCGACTGGAACGTGCCCTGGGACGAGTGGGTCGGCCAGCCCTAGCCGAACGGCAGGGTGTGGAGCCGTCTCGCCGTCGACTCCGTGCGCTCGCGCTGGCGCATCATCGCGGCGTGGTCGCGGTCCCTCCGCGCGGCGACGACCGCGTGCAGGAACTCCTCCGGGTGGGTGTCCGCCGGTGGCGCGGGGAACACGTGGTGGCTCGCCTCGCCCGCCAGGTCGTGGGAGAGCGTGGCGCGGGCTGACGCCGTGAGGCGAGGAGCCTGCGCCAGGAACTGGGACATCCTGCGGGCCAGGGGGTCGGGGAGGCGGCCGATGTCCGCCGTCGCCGCCCAGGGCTTCAGGCGCTCGGGCATGACGACGACGGTACGGGGCCCGGCGACGACCCGCTCCCGCATGGCGTAGGTCCCGGCCAGCAGGTCCCCGAGGCGCTTGGAGCGCTCGTTGAACAGGGAGACGATGAACGCGAGCGACCCGCCGAGCAGGTAGATCTCGAGGATCGCCAGCATGCCGCGGATGAAGGCGTGGCGGAAGCGGATCGCCCCGCCGTCGTCGCGCACGATCCGCAGGCCCATGACGAGCCGGCCCAGCGACTTCCCGCGGGTCACGGTCTCCACCGTCACCGGCAGGACGAGCAGGAGCAGCACGACGACGACGAGGACGAGGGCCGTGGTGAACGCTTCGTCGAAGACCCCGCCGAAGACGTTCCCGATCAGCAGCAGCAGGAGGAACGCGAGGACCGCCTGGGCGATGATGTCGATGATGACGCTCAGGCCGCGGGCGGCGAACCCGGCCGGCTTCAGTTCGAGGACCACGGCCTCGCCGGTGACGACCGAACTCACGTATGTCCCCCTGACCCGTCGGTCACGGGTCTGGTGGCCCCGTGCTCCTCCCTGCAGCGTAGCGCCGTCGTGCCGCTCATGCCCCGCGGCCGTGCCGGAACTATAGGGTTGGACCATGGACGTGGACGCCTTCATCGCGGTGCACCGCAGCGACTGGCAGCGGCTGGACGAGCTCGTCGGGCGGCGCCGGCTCGACGGTGCGGGATCGGACGAACTGCTGGTGCTCTACCAGCGCGTCTCGACGCACCTGTCCATCATCCGGTCCGTGGACCCCGAGAGCGCGCTGTCCGGGGCGCTGTCCACCCGGCTCTCCCGCGCCCGGACCCGGTTCACCGGGGCGAGGTCCAACACCGTGGAGGACGTCGCCCAGTTCTTCGTGATCTCCCTGCCCGCCGCGTTCTACCGCATCCGGTGGCTCACGGCGGCGGTCGGGGCGCTCTTCATCGCGGTGGCCTGGCTCTACGCCCTGTGGGTGGTCGGCACCCCGGGCGTGATCCAGGCGCTCGGGACGGACGAGGAGCTCCGGCGCTACGTGGAGCAGGACTTCGTGGGCTACTACTCGGAGAACCCCGCGGCGTCCTTCGCGGGCCTGGTCTGGACGAACAACGCGTGGATCGCGCTGCAGGCCGTCGCGTTCGGCGTCACCGGCATCTGGCCGGCGTTCGTCCTGTACCAGAACGCGCAGGGTGTCGGAATGGCCGCCGGGATGATGGCGTCCTACGACCGGCTCGACGTCTTCTTCGTCTACATCCTGCCGCACGGCTTCATGGAACTGACCGCCATCTTCGTCGCCACCGCCGCGGGGCTGCGCATCTTCTGGGCGTGGGTGGCCCCGGGACGCCGGTCACGCGCCGCGGCCCTCGCGGAGGAGGGCCGCGCGCTGATCACGGTCGCGCTCGGGCTGGTGCTGGTGCTCCTCGTCTCGGGACTCGTCGAGGGGTTCGTGACGCCGAGCGGCCTGCCTCCGTGGCTGCGCCTCACCCTCGGATTCCTGGTCTTCGCCGCCTACTGGGCGTACACGCTGATCCTCGGGCGGCGCGCCGTCGCCGCCGGGCACCGGGGCGACCTCGAGGCCGTCGACCGGGGGGACGCCGTCGCGACCGCCTGATCCGCGGCGGGCATGCGGGGAGCCTCCCGGGCGGACGCGGCAAGGCCCGGTAAGGTCGGGAGTCGCCGGTGGAAGCGCCGGCGGACCGACCAAGGAGACAGCGCAGTGGCAGAGACCGACAGCACCCGTCCGAGCGCTTCCGGTGCGTCCCCCGCGGACCCGGACAGCGCCGCCGCGGTCGGGACGGAGCCGGGGATCCCCGATGCTGCCGGTGCCGGGAGGGACGCGCCCGAGGAGCCCGCTGCCGGTGCCACCGCCGTCTCCGGCCCGGGGAGCGGACCTCATGCGGGGCCCGAACCGTCCACGGACACCGCGTCCCTCTCCGTCCGCCCCCCGGACAGCGAAGCCGCCCGCCGGGCTGCGGCCCGGGACCAGGCGGCCGCCGCGAAACCGGCCCTCGCCCGGTTCCTGCAGGTCGCCGTCGCCCTCGTCTTCCCCGTCGTCGTGGTCGCGGCCGCCGTCCGGGTCGTCGCCACGTCGTCGTTCCTGTGGTTCGAGTACCACCGGCCCGGGTTCCCCGCCGATCCGTTCGGCTTCTCCCTCGACGACCGCATGACCTACGGCTCCTACGCGCTCGACTACGTGCTGAACTTCGCGCCCCCGCGCTACCTGGGGGGGCTGGTGACACCCGAGGGCGAACCGCTGTTCCTCGAGACGGAGGTGGGCCACATGGCGGATGTGAAGGGCGTCCTCGGGCTGTCCTTCGCCCTCGCCCTCGTCCTCTTCGTCCTCGCGGTCCTCGCCTGCATCTACCTCGCCCGGCACTACAAGGGCGGGATCCGGCGCGCGCTGTTCTCGGGCGCGGTGCTCACGCTGGTCGGTATCGTCGTCCTGACGGTGCTGGCGGTCCTCGCGTGGCAGACCTTCTTCACGCAGGTCCACGCCCTGTTCTTCGCCGACGGCACCTGGACGTTCCGCGTGGACGACACCCTCATCCGGCTGTTCCCCGAGCAGTTCTGGACGGACTCCGCCGTGACGGTCGCCGGCCTGGTGCTCGCGGCGACGATCCTCACGCTCGTCCTCACCTGGCCCACGAAGGCCCGCCGCGACCGCTCCATGATGGCCCAGGACGCGGCGCAGGCCCGGTCACGACAGGCGCTGGACGCCTCCTGACGGCTACCGGCGGGCGTAGAGATCGTCCATCGCCCGCGTATGGTCGGCGACGACCGCGGCCCGCTTCAGCTTGAGGGTGGGCGTCAGATGCCCGGACTCCACACTGAACTCGACGTCGAGCACCGTGAACCTACGGATCTGCTCCGCCTGCGAGACGGTCGCGTTCGCGGCGTCGACGGCGGACTGCAGCTCGGCGAGGACGCCGGCATCAAGGGCCGCCTGCTCCGCGGTCAGCCCGGGCCTGCCCCGGGCGGCCGTCCAGGGCTCCAGGGCCTCACGGTCCAGGCTGATGAGCGCCGCGATGAACGGCCTGCCCTCGCCGACGACGACGGCCTGGCCGACGAGCGCGTGCTCCCGGAGCTTCTCCTCGAGGGGGCCCGGCGCCACGTTCTTGCCGCCCGCGGTCACGAGCAGGTCCTTCTTCCGCCCGGTGATCGTCAGGAAGCCGTCGTCGTCGAGCGAGCCGAGGTCGCCGGTCCTGAACCAGCCGTCCCCGGTGAACGCCTCCGCCGTCGCGGCGTCGTTGCGGTGGTACCCGGCGAAGACGCCGGCGCCCTTCACCTGCACCTCGCCGTCGTCGTCGAGCCGGACGCCGGTGCCGGGCATGGGGATGCCGACCGACCCGACCCGCGTGAGGGCCACCGTGTTCACGGTGCACGGCGCGGTGCTCTCGGTGAGGCCGTAGCCCTCCTGCACCATGATCCCGGCGCCGCGGTAGAAGTGGGTCAGGTGCTCGCTCAGGGGGCTGGCGCCGGACACCGTGTAGGTGACCCCGCCCCCGAAGACCTTCCGCAGCCGCGGGTACAGGACCCTGTCGAACACCGCATGCGACGCCCGCAGGACGGGCGAGGGCCCGCGTCCGCCCCGGCCGCGGGCGTCCACCGCACGTGAGTAGGCGACGGCGGTGCGCTCGCCGGCAGCGAAGAGGCGTCCCCTGCCGGACTCCGCCGCGCGCCGGCCCGCGGTGGCGTGGATCTTCTCGAAGATGCGGGGGACGGCGAGCAGGAACGTCGGCCTGAAGGTCTGCAGGTCCTCGAGCAGCTGCTGGGCGGAGCCGGAGTGCGCCAGCGTGATGCCGCCGGTGAAGCACACCACCTGGACGGCACGCGCCAGCACGTGGGCCAGGGGCAGGAACATGAGGGTCCGGGCGTTCTCCTGCTGCAGGAACTCCGGCAGGAATTCCAGCGTGTTGACGGCGAACAGCGCGAAGTTGCCGTGCGTGATGACGCAGCCCTTCGGCCGTCCCGTGGTGCCCGAGGTGTAGACGATGGACGCCGCGTCGCCGAGCCCGCGCGAGGACCGCGCGGCGTCGAGGACGTCGTCGGACACCGCGGCGCCGGCCTCGCCGAGCGTCGCGAGGGTCTCGGTACCGCCGGGCCCGTCGGCGCTCAGCCGCACCACGGAGGTCGTCCCCGACCGGCCCGCCCGGGCGGCGGCGTCGCGGATGATGCCGGCCTCGTGCTCGTCCTCGACGAACACGACCGCGGGCTGGGCGTCCTCGAGGATCCACGCGACCTGGTGGGTGGAGGAGGTCTCGTAGACGGGCACGGTGACGGCTCCGGCGAACCAGATCGCGACGTCGGCGAGCGTCCACTCGTAGCGCGTCCGCGACATCACGGCGACGGCGTCGCCGGGCTGCACGCCGCGCCCCACCAGGCCCTTGGCCAGGCGGGTCACCTGCTCCAGGAATTCCGCCGCCGACACGTCCCGCCACTGCGTCCCCGACCGCAGCGCGTACAGCACCCGCCCCGGATCGGCGGCGTGCGTGCGCAGCAGAAGGTCCGTGGTGTTGCTGTCGGCCGGCAGGTCGACCAGGAGTTCCGTGATGGCTTCGCGCACCATTGCTCGCTTTCGTTCCAGTGATGATCGGCGGGAGCCGGTGACCGGTTCTCCCGGATGGTCCGGGGGCCGCGGCCCTAGATCCAGCTCGGCAGCCACATGCGCGCACGCCATTGGTCGTAGGGGATGACCTCGGCGGTCCAGACGGGCAGGAAGTAGGCCGACAGGGCGACGGCGGCGGCCAGGAAGAGCCCCACCAGCACGATACCGCTGCGGCGCCGGGCCGCGTCCGCCGCGGGGCCGCCGAGGACGAGGCCGAGGCAGTACACCAGGGCCAGGACGAGGAACGGCTCGAAGGCCACGGCGTAGAAGTAGAAGGTGGTGCGCTCCGGGTAGAGGAACCAGGGCAGGTAGCCCGCGGCGACGCCGGTGAGGATGGCCGCTGCGCGCCAGTCACGGCGACCGAGCCAGAAGAACAGGAGGACGACCAGGGACAGCGCGCCGCTCCACCAGATGAGCGGGTTCCCGAGGACGGTCACGGCCTGCGAGCAGGCCTCCGCCCCGCACCCGGCCGGCTTCTCGTAGAAGAACGACGTCGGCCGGCCCACCACGAGCCATGACCAGGCGCTCGCCTCGTACGGGTGGTCCGAGCCGAGGCCCTGGTGGAAGGCGTAGGCACTGCGGTGGTACTCGGCGAGCGAGCGGAGGCCGTCGGGCAGCCAGCCCCACTGCTCCGACGGGTTCTGCTCGGCCCACGTGCGGTCGTAGGCGTCCGAGGAGAGGAACCAGCCCGTCCACGTTCCCAGGTAGGTGAGCGCGGCCACGGGGACGAGGCAGGCGAAGGCGAGCAGCCCGTCCTTCAGCCCGGCGCCCAGGACCCAGTGGTGCACCCCGGCGACGCGCCGCGCGTTCATGTCCCAGGCGACGGCCATGAGGCCGAAGGCGGCGATGAACGGGAGGGCGGACCATTTCGTGCCGAGCGCCAGGCCCAGGCACACGCCGGCCGCGAGGCGCCACGGCCGGAAGCCCAGGAACGGGCCGTACGTGAGCCGCGCGGGGGAGGGGACGTCGCCGTGCGCCTGGGCGGCGAGCCGTGTGGCGAGGCGCCGTCGTCCGTCGTCGCGGTCCAGAAGGAGCGCCGCGAACGCGGCGAGGAGCCAGAAGCTGAGGAAGATGTCGAGGAGCGAGGTGCGCGACTGCACCAGGTGGTGGCCGTCGACGGCGAGGAGCAGCCCGGCCGCGGCCCCCAGCAGCGCCGAACCGAACAGCCGCCGGGCGACGACGGCGAGCAGGAGCACCGAGAGGGTCCCGACGGCGGCGGCGGAGAAGCGCCACCCGAAGGCGTTGTCCGAGCCGAACAGCAGCATCCCGAGCGCGATCATCCACTTGCCGACCGGCGGGTGGACCACGTAGTCGGGGGTGTCGAGCAGGACGCCGGGGATGCCGTCGTTGAAGGAGTCGTTCGCGGTCTCGGGCCATTCACGCTCATAGCCGGACTGCAGCAGCGAGTAGGCGTCCTTGACGTAGTACGTCTCGTCGAACACGAGGGAGCCGGGGTCCGAGAGCCGCACGAACCGGAGGATCCCGGCGAGCACGGCCACGGCCAGCGGGAGGACCCAGCGCAGGGCCCCGCCGGGAACCGAGGCGCCGAGGAGGCGGGCCAGCAGGGCGTCGCGCGAGAAGGCGAGGGAGGGAGAGAGGACCCAGGATCCGTCCTGCTGCGGGCTGTCGCGTCGGGGCCGGACGGCGGTGGGACTCACCCTGCCATGCTACCGGCGCCAGGGGTGCCGGCCCCCCACACGGCGGGGTGCGCCGCCCCGTGGAGCGCTAGGCTGGTGCGGTGAACCAGCCACTCGACGTCGACGCCCCCGACACACCCCCGGAGGACCCCCCCGCGCAGGAGCAGGACCGCTCCGACGACGACGACGCCGCGGTCCGGCCCTCGACGGCGTACCGCGGCACGGCGGGTGACGCGAGCGGTCGCGGCCGGATCGTCCTCGCGGCGACGCCCATCGGCAACATGGGGGACGCGACCGAACGGCTGATCGGCCTCCTCCACACCGCCGACGTCGTCGCCGCCGAGGACACGCGCCGGCTCCACCGCCTGGTGCAGGCACTCGGCGTCACCGTGACGGGCCGGGTGATCAGCTACCACGAGCACAACGAGGCCGAGAGGACGCCCGAGCTGCTCGACCTCGTCCGTGGCGGCGCGACGCTCCTGATGGTGACCGACGCCGGCATGCCCTCCGTCTCGGACCCCGGTTACCGGCTCGTCGAGGCCGCCGTGGCCGAGGGCCTCGACCTCACGGCGGTCCCCGGGGCGTCCGCGGTGCTCGCAGCCCTGACCCTGTCGGGGCTGCCCACGGACAGGTTCTGCTTCGAGGGCTTCCTGCCCCGCAAGCCCGGCGTGCGGGCGGGACGCCTCGCGGACCTCGCTGCGGAGCGCCGCACCATGGTGTTCTTCGAGGCACCGCACCGCCTCGAGGCCATGCTGCGCTCGCTGCAGCAGGCCTTCGGCTCCGACCGGCAGGCCGCCGTGGCCCGCGAACTGACGAAGGTCCACGAGCAGGTCATCCGCGGGACCCTCCTCGAACTCCTCCAGTGGGCGCAGGAGACGGAGGTGCGCGGCGAGATCGCCGTGGTCCTCGCCGGTGCCCCGGAGGCTGCGCCCTCCCGGCCCCAGGACCACGTGGCGCAGGTCGACGCCCTCCTGGCCGGCGGGATGCGCCTCAAGGACGCCGTCGCGGCAGTCGCCGCGGACGCCCGGGTCAGCAAGCGGGAGCTGTACGCCGCGGTGATCGCGGCACGCTGACCGGACCTCCCGTGGCTGTGCACTCGCCCAAGGAGGAGCGCGTGCGGTGGTGCAGGGCTTACTGGACACCCGTTCGCCGACCGGTCTAGCGTGAGCGGGAATGCCCCCGTCGGGGCGCGCCCCGCATCGTCACGAAGGAGCTCGGAATGGCTGTCACCGCCGACCAGGAGAAGGCAGTACTCGACAAGGTGCCCACCGGGCTCTTCATCGGCGGGGAGTGGCGGGCGTCGTCCTCCGGTGCCACGTTCACCGTCGAGGACCCGGCCACCGGCCGCACCCTGCTCACCCTGGCCGACGCCACGCCCGAGGACGGCATGGCCGCGCTCGACGCCGCCGTCGCCGCCCAGGCCGACTGGGCGCGCACCGCTCCACGCGAGCGGGGCGAGATCCTGCGGCGTGCCTTCGACCTGGTCACCGCGCGCGCCGACGAGTTCGCCCTCCTGATGACGCTGGAGATGGGCAAGCCGCTGGCCGAGGCGCGGGGCGAGGTCACCTACGGCGCGGAGTTCCTGCGCTGGTTCTCCGAGGAGGCCGTGCGGGCCTCGGGCCGGTACTCGACGTCGCCCGACGGGAAGTCACGCCTGCTCGTGAACAAGAAGCCCGTGGGCCCGTGCCTGCTCATCACGCCGTGGAACTTCCCGCTGGCCATGGCGACGCGGAAGATCGCGCCGGCCATCGCCGCCGGCTGCACCATGGTCCTGAAGCCCGCGAACCTGACGCCGCTGACGTCCTCCCTGTTCGCCACCGTCCTGCAGGAGGCCGGCCTTCCCGCCGGTGTGCTGAACATCGTCAACACGACCACGGCCGGGGACGTCACCGGGCCGCTCATCGAGGACGCCCGTCTGCGGAAGCTCTCCTTCACCGGGTCCACCCCGGTGGGCCGCAACCTCCTCGCGGCCGCGTCGAAGAACGTGCTGCGGACCTCCATGGAACTCGGCGGCAATGCTCCGTTCGTCGTCTTCGAGGACGCCGACCTCGACGCCGCGGTGACCGGCGCGATGCTGGCGAAGCTCAGGAACATGGGCGAGGCCTGCACGGCGGCCAACCGCTTCATCGTCCACGAAGCCGTGGCGGAGCGGTTCGCCGCGGCCCTGGCCGAGCGGATGGAGGGCATGACGCCGGCGCGTGGCACGGAGGACGCCTCGAAGCTCGGCCCGCTGATCGACCGGAAGAGCCGCGACAAGGTCCACGAGCTGGTCACCGCGGCCGTCGGCGACGGCGCGATCGCGGTCACCGGGGGCGCCCCCGTGACGGGTGACGGCTACTTCTACCAGGCCACGGTCCTGACGAACGTGCCGCGGTCCTCCCGCATCCTGCAGGAGGAGATCTTCGGCCCCGTGGCCCCGATCATCACGTTCAGCACCGAGGACGAAGCCGTGGAGCTGGCGAACGACACCGAGTACGGCCTCGTGGCCTACGTCTTCACGCGTGACCTCAACCGCGGGCTCCGGATGGGCGAGCGGCTCGACACCGGGATGCTGGGCCTCAACGCCGGCGTCGTGTCCAACGCCGCCGCGCCCTTCGGCGGCGTCAAGCAGTCGGGCCTCGGGCGCGAGGGAGGCGCCGAGGGCATCGAGGAGTACCTGTACACCCAGTACGTCGGGATCGCCGACCCTTACGCCTCCTAGGCCTCAGGACGCGGCCGGGCATCAGCGGCGAGCGCGGCTCCGGAACCGGTTGAGGAGCGACGGCGGGAACACGCGGGCCCTGACCCGCGTGGACCACGCGCTGCCGGTCCGGAGCGCTCGCGTCACGGTGTCGACGTCGTCCCAGCGCGGTGCGGTATGCGCCCGCAGGGTCGGTGTCGGGGCGGCCCCCGACCCCGAGCCGTGGTCCGCGTACTCCGCGTACTCGTAGGCCGTGCGCAGGCGCGACAGGGACATTGCGGGCGCGCCCTCGAACCCGGCGTCCCGGGTGAGCCTCCCGGCGAAGGTGCGGGGTGTGTCGGTGGGTTCCAGACGGTGGCCGTAGTCGCCGGCGATCTCCGTCGTCTCCGCCCAGGCGGCCGTCGCCGCACCGGTGCCGCCGCCGGATCCTCCGCCGGTGCCACCGGCGGTTCCGCTCACGACGACGGTGCGCCGTCGGGCCCGGGTCCTCGCCGTCCGCAGGAGGAACGGCAGGAGAACGAGCACCACCACGCCGACCGCCCCGAGCGTTCCCGCCACGGAGCGGGCCTCGTTCCCGGCCTCCGCGGACCCGGCCCGGGAACCCTCCCCGGCGGGGTCCGTGGCGGACGCGGACGACCCCGGGGCGACGGGGATGCTGCCGGGGTTCAGGGCGTCGAAATCGTCCGCCCGGGGCCCGACCGGCGAGAACGCCTGCTGCGCGTAGGTGGGAACCACGCCGCGGGACGGTGTCGGTTCGAACTGCACCCAGCCCACGCCCTCGAAGTACAGCTCGGGCCAGGCATGCGCATTGCGGGAGTCGACGACGAACTCCCTGAGCTCCGTGCTCGCGGGCCCCTGCGAGGTGTTCCCGGTCGGGTTGCCGGGCGTGTAGCCGATCGCGACGCGGCTGGGGATGCCGGCCGCACGCGCCATGACCGCCATGGTGCCCGCGTAGTGCACGCAGTACCCGGATTTCGCCTCGAGGAAGCGGGCCATGACGTCCATGCCGCTGCCGTCGTACCCGCCGTCCACGGGCGCTTCCACCGAATAGGTGAAGTCGGGGCCGCGGAGATAGCTCTGGATCGCGATGGCCTTGTCGTAGGGGTTTACGAACTCGTCCGTGACCTCCGCCGTCCTCTCGCGGACGATCCCCGGGGTGTCCTCCGGCAGGCGCGTGAAGACCTCGGGCACGGACTCGGGATCCGAGGGCCCGATCACGCCGAGCCCCTCGCGCGTGAGGGTGGCCGCCCGGCTCTGCACCACGTATTCCTGGCGTGCGGTCGACCCGCCGTCGGTGGCGAGGATGGAGAGGTTCGCCGGATCCCACGCCCACGTCCCGGAGAGGTTCGTGACGCCGACGGGCGCGTACGGGGAGAGGAGCCACGGGCTGGCGTAGCTCTGCGTCGTGACACGGGTGAACACCGTGCTGCTCTCGGGCGGGTCCTCCGGCGTGCCCGCCTCCCTGCCGATCTCCGCCACGCCCGCGTCGCGGTCGTTGATCCGCTGGTCGGGCTCCCACCGCCGTCCGCTGAAGTCCTCGAGGGTGACGGCGCGGAGGTACAGGGGGGCGTCCGAGTTGGTGGAGTAGGTGATGCGGCCGAAGCCGCTGGGATTCCGGAGGTCGTTGCCGAGCGTGACCGCGGGGTTCAGTCCGGTGGCGGTGCCCCACACGTTGAGCCGGGCGCCCTGCGGGAAGGCCCCCGAGTTGAATCCCGGGACGATCATGGGCAGGGCCACCGTCACGGCGAGCGCCGCCGCGCCGATCATCGCGCCGCGGCCCGCGAAGCCGGAGGAGGCGCGCGCACCACCCGAGGCGAGCCGGTTCTCCCGCCACTGCGCCAGGGCGAGGAGCAGCAGGAATGCGAGGACGGTCGCCAGGAAGGCCGGCATGCCCACACCGTCGGGCTTCACGACGGCCGGGGTCACCAGGACGGCGAAGAGCCCGAGGCCGCTCGCCGCCGGCATGCGCAGGGTCGTGGAGAAGAGGTCCACGATGATGGCGATGAGCCCGAGGGCGGCGCAGACCACGAGGGTGAGCCCCGCCCCGGGCAGCACGGGAGCCACCTGGGAGACGACGGCCTCCTCCGCCTGGGCGAGGAGGCGCTGCAGTTCGAGCGCTGTCCCCGGGCCGGGGACGACACCGAGGACGCTCTGCCGCGGGAAGAACCGTGCGGTGAGGGCCCCGACGAGCACGAGCACGCCCACCAGCGCCGTGAGCACGCCGGTGAGCCGCAGGGTGCGGGTCAGCGCCATGGCGAGGAGCACGGGGACCAGCGTCTGGAGCACGGGGAGGAACCATATCCACGGTTCGACGACGCCGTTGAGGCTGGTGGAGGCGGCGAGCACGGCGAGCAGCACGGCACCCGTGACCGCCCAGTGCCAGGGGTCGGCCGGTCCTGCCGGCTGGGGGGCCGGCGGAGCCGGAGTCCGCGCCGGCGCGGGCCGCGGGAGGGTGGAGGTCATGTCGGTCCTCCTGCGGTGGAGACACGGCCGGAGCGCGCGCGGGGTGTCGAGCCGTACGCTGCCGGGGAGGCCTGCGCGGGCTTCCGGCCGACCGCGTGTTCGAGTCCGGCCCAGACGACGGGCAGGGCGGCCGCGGGGGAGGCGGCGGTGGCGTGCCACCCGGCCTCCCGCAGGACCTCGAGCTGGCGTTGCGACTCGGCGGGCCGCTCGGTGACGAGGACGGCGTAGGCGGGCGACCCGTAGTCGGAGGCCGAGGCCAGGGCCCGTGCCTCCTCGACGGTGATCAGGCCGAGGACGGCGATCAGCGGTCCCCGGTGCCGGTTCGCGGCGAGCCGGTCCAGCAGGTCGTCGCCGAACGCGCCGTGCGAGGTCCTGGCGTGGGGGGTCTTCCGGGACGTCTCGGCCGCGCCCGGATGCTCCCGGCGCACCCGGCGAATGGCGCTGAGCGCCGCCTCGCCCGCCCGCACGGCGGTGCTGCCGGTGTGCTCGTCGTCGCCCTGGGCGCGGCGCCCGGTCTCGGGTGCGAGCTCCAGCGCCGCGAGCCCCTCGGCGATGCCCGCGACGGCGCCCGGCCCGTAGTGCTCCTCCTCGGAGGGGAACGGTGCCGAGGGTGAGTGCAGGAGTGCGGGTGCCCCCTGGTGGTCGAGGAACCTCAGCGCGTAGCTGCGCTCGAGCAGGTGCGCGCTGATGGACATGGCGGCCGTGACCGCCCACTCGAACGTCGGCGACGTGGACAGCACGCCGCCGCCCCCGTCCGGGCCGAAGGCCGCGCTGAACCCGGAGCTGAAGCTGTGGTGGCGCTGGTCCAGCAGCAGGGTGGCCTGCGGTGTGGTGACCGATTCCTCCTGCCGCACCATGAGTTCGCTGTGGCGCGCCGTCGCGGCCCAGTGCACCCGCCGCAGGGAATCGCCGTGCCGGTACTCCCGCGTCATGACGTCGTCGTCACTCGGATTGGCCTGGCGCCGCGTGGCGGCCAGACCGTCGTTGCCGCGGGAGCCGGCGAGCGCGGAGACGAGCAGCTCGACGGGCGCGGGTGTGACGACGAGCGGGTCCACCGTGCCGAGGACATGGCGGGACTTCCCGAGGCCGAACGGATCCGTGAACTCGGCGGTGACGGGACCGATCCCGTAGACGCCGCGCGCCATGGAGCGGATCCGGTACTCGTAGCGCGAGACGCCGTCGGGGCCGGGGTTGCGCGAGGGGTAGGTGAAGCGGGGCGCCTGACCGAAGCGCGGGGGGAGCTGCTCCTCCATGGCGATGCTCGCCCCGCCCGCGACGCCCGCCGAGAGGGACAGCGTGACGGTGGTGGTGGAGCCGATCTCCATGGTCTGCGGCTGGAAGCGGCGGCTCACCGTGAACCGCGGCTTGACGAACCGGAGGACGGCGAGCGAGGCCAGGGGCAGGGCGAGCAGCAGGACACCCACGTAGAGGAGGTCCCGGCGGCCGAGGATCTGCGCGGACAACAGGGCGACGACGGCGGTCAGGACGAATCCCCAGCCGCGCGCTGTGAGGAACCGCGAGGGGAGCTTCTCGGTGAGTGTCATCGGATGCCGCCGAAGGCTAGGGGGTGGGGGTGGGGGTGCGGGGAGGGGGAAGGGTCATCGGCGCGGCGCCTCCCGGGCCACGGGGACGCGCGCGAGCACGTCCGCCACGATGGTCGACGCCGTCTCGCCGGCGCTGGTGGCCTTGCGGTCGAGCAGCAGCCGATGGGCGAGGACGGCGTCGGCGATCGCGGCGATGTCGTCGGGGAGCACGAAGTCGCGGCCCTCCAGCGCGGCGCCCGCCTTCGCGGCCCGCAGCAGTTGCAGCAGGGACCGCGGGCTCGCGCCGAGCCTGAGCCGCGGGTGGTCCCGGGTGGCGCGGCCGAGGGCCACCGTGTAGTCCTTCACGGCCGGCGAGACGTACACCGCCCGGACCTGCCGCATCATCCGGGCGATGTCCTCCAGGCCGGCCACGGGGCGGATGCTCGCCAGCGGTGACACGGACTGGTGGGTCTCCAGCATGTCCGCCTCCGCACGGGCGTCGGGATAACCCATCGAGATCCTGGCCATGAAACGATCCCGCTGCGCCTCGGGGAGCGGGTAGGTGCCCTCCATCTCGATCGGGTTCTGCGTGGCCACCACCATGAACGGCTCCCCGAGCAGGTGGGTGTGCCCGTCCACGGTGACCTGGTGCTCCTCCATGCACTCGAGGAGGGACGACTGCGTCTTGGCCGAGGCCCTGTTGATCTCGTCGCCGATGACGATGTTCGCGAAGACCGGGCCGGGCCGGAACTCGAACCGGCGCGTCTCCTGGCTGAAGATGGACACCCCGGTCACGTCCGAGGGCAGCAGGTCCGGGGTGAACTGGATCCGGTTCACGGAGCAGTCGATCGTCCGCGCGAGGGTCTTCGCGAGCAGGGTCTTCCCCACGCCCGGCACGTCCTCGAGGAGCAGGTGGCCCTCGGCGAGGAGGACCGTGAGGGCGAGGCGTGCCGCCTCGGGCTTGCCGTCGATCACCGTCTGGATGGAGCCGAGGATACGCGCGGCGACGTCGTAGAAGGTGCCGGGGACGTCCGGTGCCGCCGCAGGCCGCGGGTCCGCTGCTACCTCGGCGATGTTGTGCTGGACATCCATGGGTACCCTCCATGCGTGCGGCGTCCGTGCCGGGCGGCACCGGAGGACCGGCGCCACCCGACACGGAGGAACGGCTGCGGCCGTTCCGGCGCTGGCCGGGTCTGACCGAGCTGAATGAATCAACAGGTTACTAGCTCAACCGGCTCCCCGGGCCATTAGTTCCATACCAGAACTAGGCTTGATCCATGAGTACCCGCGCCCCGAGCACCAGCCACCCCTATGCGGCGGGGGAGATCCCGCCCGCCTACCGCGAACCGGAGGTCGGCGGAACACCCGACGGCGAGGGTGGCGCCGACGGGACCCCGGCCGCCCGACGACGCCGCAAGGGCGCCTACCTCCCGCTCCCGGAGCCGCTGCCGGTGCCCGTGATCGACAACCACACGCACTTCGACTTCCAGGAGGGAGCGGTGGAGGTGTCGGTCGGCGAGGCCCTCGACGCCGCCGAAGCCGCCGGCGTCCGCGGCGCCGTCCAGGTCGGCACGGACCTGGCGTCCTCGCGCTTCACCGCCGCCGTCGTCGAGCAGGACCGGCGGCTCCTCGGGGCGGTCGCCCTGCACCCGAACGACGCCCCGCTGCTCGCGGCGGCGGGCACGCTCGACGACGCGCTCACGGAGATAGAGCAGCTCGCCGCCGGGCCGCGGATCCGGGCCCTCGGCGAGACGGGCCTGGACTACTTCCGTACCGGTGAGGACGGCCGGGACAGCCAGCTGGCGTCCTTCCGCAGCCACATCGACATCGCCCGCAGACTCGGCAAGGCACTCCAGATCCACGACCGCGAAGCGCACGACGACGTCGTGGCGACCCTGCTCTCCGACACCGCTCCGGACCGCGTGGTGCTGCACTGCTTCTCCGGCGACGCGGCCCTGGCGCGGACCTGCAACGAGCACGGATGGTACATGTCCTTCGCGGGGACCGTGACCTTCAAGAACGCCGGGGCCCTGCGCGAGGCCCTCCTCGTCGCCGATCCCGCCCTCGTGCTGACCGAGACGGACGCCCCGTTCCTCACCCCGGACCCGTACCGCGGCCGGCCCAACGCCTCCTACGCCGTGCCGTACACCGTCCGCGCCATGGCGGCGATCCTCGACGCCGACCTCGACGCCCTGTGCGCCCGGCTGACGGCCAACACCGAGGCCGTGTACGGCAGCTGGGACTGACGGCGCGCGGAAGCAGGACGGGCGCCCGCACCCGCTCCGGGGTGGCCGGGCCCGGTCATCACAGGTGAGTACAGGGGCCTTGGTCACAAGTAGTCGAAAGAGTAGAAACGGGTAAGGTGTCACCTTTCCGTCCGTCGTAGAGTCGAATGTGAGGGAAGAAGCCGGCAGGTCCTGCTCGGCGTTCTCCCCGGTCAACGCACAGCCGTCAACGCCGATAGCAGCGGATGAGCCGTGCCTGCACTGCCCACCCGTTCCACATTCCGTGCGTGATCCCCCGAACGGGTCGGCGGCTTCCTGCTCCTGTCTGACCGGAGCAATCTCATCGCGCCTCTGACACTCGGTCGACTGCATGTCGATCGGGCTTTCTCCGTGTTCGGGCTGTCCCCTGACGCTCCCACACCACCGAGAAGGTCTACTTGAATTCGACTAGCGAGCCAGCCGACGTGTCGGCAGCGGAGCCGGCGCCCCTGCTGACGCCCGTGCCCGACAGTTCCCCCGTCCCCGACATCGCCCCCAACCGTGGCCCGGCCACCGGAGAGATCACCGACGCCCCCGCCGGGTCGGTCCTGCCGGACTGGTCGGCAGGGGAGTGGATCGCCTACAGCACGATGATCGTCGTCGCGGTCCTGCTGACCGTCATCGCGGTCACCACGCTCTGGTGGATGCTCCACGCGTGGCGTTCCCGCGACAGCCTCCAGCGCACCGGTTTCTCGCAGACCCCGCGGCCCGCGGCCCAGTCCTTCACCCTCCTGGTGCCCGGCAGGCACGAGGAGGAGGTCATGGGGCAGACGCTCGACCGCCTCGCCGAGCAGGACCACCCGGACTTCGAGATCATCGCGATCGTGGGCCATGACGATCCCGGCACGGAGGCCGTGGCGCGCGCCGCCGAACGCCGCCACCCGCACCTCATCAGGGTCATCGTCGACTCCTCGGTCCCCAAGAACAAGCCGAAGGCCCTGAATCTCGCCCTGCAGTCGGCGCGCGGTTCCGTGGTGGGCGTCTTCGACGCCGAGGACGACGTCCATCCGCGGCTCCTCTCCCTCGTCGACTCCCGCTTCTCCGAGACGGGCGCCGACGTGGTGCAGGGCGGGGTGCAGCTGATGAACTTCGACACCACGTGGTGGTCCCTGCGCAACGTGCTCGAGTACTACTTCTGGTTCCGCTCACGGCTGCACTTCCACGCCAACGCGAAGTTCATCCCCCTCGGCGGGAACACCGTCTTCATCAAGCGTTCCTGGCTGCAGTGGTCCGACGGGTGGGACGCCGAGTGCCTCGCCGAGGACTGCGAGGTCGGTGTCCGGCTCTCGAGCCAGGGGGCCACCGTGGCGGTCGCGTACAGCCCCGAGGTCGTCACACGGGAGGAGACCCCCGGAACCCTGACCTCGCTGTTCAAGCAGAGGACGCGGTGGAACCAGGGTTTCCTGCAGGTGCTCGGCAAGGGCGAGTGGCGCAAGCTGCCCACCGCCCGCCAGCGGCTGTTCGCCCGCTACATCCTGGCGATGCCCTTCCTGCAGGCCGCGACCGGCCTGCTCATCCCCATCTCGATCGTCCTGGTGCTCTTCGCCAAGGTCCCCGTCGGCATCGCGCTCATCACGTTCCTCCCCCTCGGGCCGACCCTCATCACCCTCGCAGCCGAAGCGGCGGGCCTGAACGAGTTCGGCCGCCTGTACGGGAAGAAGGTACGGGTCCGCGACTACGTGCGGCTCGTGCTGGGGACCTTCCCCTACCAGGTCTTCCTCGCGGCAGCCGCGGTACGCGCCGTCTTCCGCCAGCTGAAGGGCGAGAACTCCTGGGAGAAGACCGAGCACTCCGGTGCCCACCGCACCGTCTTCGAGCCGGCCTCACCCGACCGTGAACTCGTCGGCGCCGGCGGGGCGACGTCGTCGGCCCACGGGACGAGCACGTCAGGAGCCTCCTCATGACCTCCACCCTCGACAACCCCGGAGCGACGCGGACGGGCGCGACCGTGCCCGTCCAGGCCCCCCGACAGGACACCCCGGCCGGACGGTCACTGGGAACCCGCTGGGATCGGTGGCGTCGTGTCCACGGACGGGCGCCCCTGTTCCTGATCCCCACGCTGCTGGTCGCGGGCCTCGTCCAGGCCTGGAACATGAGCGGATCACCGCAGCGCATCGACGACGAGGGGACGTACGTCGCGCAGGCCTGGGCGGTCACCCACCTCGGGGAGCTCGCCCACTACACCTACTGGTACGACCATCCGCCGCTGGGCTGGATCCAGCTGGCGGCCTACGCCGAGCTCACGGGCGCCTTCGAGCGCTGGGACACCGCCGTCATGGCGGGTCGTGAAGCCGTGCTGGTGGCCACCCTCATCAGTACCGCACTGGTCTGGCTGCTGGCACGCAGGATCGGCCTGAGCCGGACGACGGCGACGGGGGCCGCGCTCCTGTTCGCCCTGTCCCCACTGGCCCTGCAGTTCCACCGCACCGTCTACCTGGACAACATCGCCACCCCGTGGCTCCTCGGCGCGCTGATCCTGGCCATGAGCCGCAAGCACCAGCTCGCAGAGTTCGTCGGCGCGGCCGTCCTGTTCGGGGTCGCGGTGCTGACCAAGGAGACGTACCTCCTGGCGCTGCCCCTGGTGGCCTTCGTCATGTACCGGGCCGGGTGGCCCGCCACCCGGCGCTACACCCTGTCCGTCGCGGCGAGCGTGCTCGTCCTGGTCGGAGCCGGCTACATCCTGTTCGCCACGGTGAAGGGCGAGCTGGTGCCGGGCCCGGACCGGGTCAGCCTCCTCGAGGGCATCGCCTTCCAGCTGACCTCGCGGGAACCGAGCGGACCACTGACGGATCCCGCGAGCATGACCAGCCGCACCCTCGCGATGTGGTGGCAGCTCGATCCGGTGTTCATCGTCGCGGGCCTCGCCGCCGCGGTCCTCGGCCTGTTCATCAGGAAGCTGCGGCCCTACGCCGTGCTGCTGCTGGTGCTCGTCGCCGTCATGCTGCGTCCGGGCGGTTACCTGCCGGTGCCCTACGTCATCATGCTCCTGCCGTTCGCCGCGCTCCTGGTCGCCGGCGTCACGGCGTGGGCGTTCACGCGTGTGCGGAGTGGCGCCGCCACGGGACGGGTCGGTGCCGGCGTGGTGCTGGTGGCGCTGGCCCTGGCCGTCGTCACCGCCGTCCCCCTGTGGACGGCCCAGCTGCGCGGCGTCCTGTTCGCCGACCTCGACGAGCCCGCCGTGCAGGCCCAGGACTGGGTCGAGACCAACGTCCCGCGATCGGACCGCCTGATCGTCGACGACGCCATGTGGGTGGACCTCGTGCGGAGCGGCTTCGAACGGGAGAACGTCATCTGGTACTACAAGATGGACACCGACGCGGACGTCATGGAGGCCTCACCGAACGGGTGGCAGGACGCGGACTACATCATCACGACCGACTCGATGCGCACCTCGCCCGAGCAGTTCCCGGAGGTCAACGGGGCGCTGTCCAACTCCGAGGTCATGGCGTCCTTCGGCACGGGTGCCCAGCAGGTCGATGTCCGGCGCATCTATCCGGACGGGACGGGAACGCTCGGCGAGGAAGAGGAGCGGATGGCCGCAGGCCGGGCGTCCGTGGGCGCCGAACTCGCACGGAATCCCGCCCTCGTGCTCGACGAGGAGTCCGAAGCGCAGCTGGGCTCGGGCCAGGTGGACGCGCGGATCGTGGCGGCCCTGAGCCGTCGCGCGGCGATCGACGAGTCCCTGTCCGTGTCCTTCCCCTCCGTGGACGGGGAGGACGGGTCCCTGCGTCGCCAGGTGCTGATCACCGCGGCCAACGGGGAGGACCTCGCTCCGGCCACTGCCGAGGCGAGGGCCCAGGAGACCTGGTTCGAGGACCTCGGCGGCTCGTTCGCCGCCGAATCCGCCACCCGCACCGACGCCGGTGTCCTGGTGACGTTCTCGATCGCCGAGCACCGCTCCGTGCTCCCCACGCCGTGACCGCACCTACTGTTCAGGACATCCCCATGACTGCTCGACCATCCGGCACCACCCCTCCCCGGCACCGTGCAGGTCCGGCCCGCGCCGGCCTGGCCCCTGCCCGCCGGCTGGCGGTCCTGCTCGTCGCCCTCGTCACCGGCCTGGTCGTGACCGTCGTCGGAGCGGGCCGGTCCGAGGCCGCCGACCAGGCGCCGGCCGCCGACGGCTGGGCCAGGGTGGCGCACCTGTCCCCGGACACGGGGTCCTTCGATGCGACCCTGACCGCCGTCGCCGGCGGGCAGGCCCCGATCGATCTCGAGGACCTCGCCTACGGTGATGTCTCCGACTATCTCCGGCTTCCCGCCGGAGCGTACGCCGTCGACCTGACACCCGGTGACAGCACGGACGACGCCGTCACGGAACTGAACCAGCTCATCACCGTCGAGGAAGGCCGGCCGCTCACCCTCGCCGTCCTGGGAGCCAACGAGGACCTCACCGCGAAGGTCATCCGCGACGACCTCACCCCGCCCGCCGAGGGTCAGGCGCGCGTCCGGGTCCTCCAGGCGAGCACCCTCACCGAGACGGTGGACATCAAGACCGACTCGGGCACGAAGACGCTCACCGCCGGCACGAAGAGCCGCGAGGTGACCGGATACGCCACGGTGGAGGCCGGGCTCTGGGACCTGCAGGTCTTCGGGGGGTCGCTGTCCAGCACCGAGGAGGTCGATCTCGTCGCCGGCACCATCAACACGCTCCTCGTGCTCGACAACGCCTCCGGGGGACTCACGGTCAAGGCCGTGGCGGACGTCGGCGCGGTGGGCGACACGCCCGTCGGTGGCACCAACACCGGAGCGGCCCCGGCCGACGCCGGTGCGCGCGGGAGCACGCCCGCCGGTTCGGGTGGTCCCGCCGACCCGGCGGCTTCCGGGCCCCTGCTGCTGCTCGCCGCCGCAGCCGCCATCGCGGCCCTCCTGGGGCGCCGCGCCCCCCGAGGGGTCCTCCCGGCGCGGAACCGGTCCGGCCGGTGAAGCGCGGGACCCTCGCCTGGATCATCGGCACCGGCGTGCTCGCGGCCACGGTGATCGTCGCGCTGTGGGCCACGGGTACCCTCCGGTTCGGCGGCACCCCGCCACCGGCGCCCGAGGACGGGCCCGCGGCGGAAGACACCCTGACCCCGGAGGAGGCGTCCGCCGACTTCCTCGACGAGTGGGTCGACGACGACGGCCGCGTGGTCCGCCGCGACCAGGGCGGCGACACCGTCAGCGAGGGCCAGGCCTACGGCCTGCTCCTCGCCCTGGGGGCCGGGGACGAGGCCCGCCTCGACGCCATCTGGGGGTGGACGGAGAGCAACCTGGTCCGCTCCGACGGCCTGCTGGCATGGCGCTGGCAGGACGGGCGGATCGTGGACGACGAACCGGCAGCGGACGCCGACGTCGACGCCGCGCGGGCGCTGGTCCTGGCCGGGGCCCGCTTCGACCGGCCCGACCTCACGGAGGCGGGGAACCGCCTCGCCGACGCCGTCATGGAGTCCATGACGGCGCAGACGCCGCTGGGCAGGGTCCTCCTGCCGGGCACATGGGCCGCAGGCGGGCCCGACCACCACTACAACCCGTCCTACGCCTCCCCGGTGTCCTTCGTCGTCCTGGCGGAGAGTACGGGGGACGCCCGGTGGACCGAGCTCGCGACGGGCGGCACCGCCGTCACGGAGGCCCTGCTGCGGACGAGTCCGCTGCCGCCGGACTGGGCGCAGATCACCGCGACAGGGGAGGTCAACGCCATGGCGGGAGCAGCAGGCGGGGGAGAGGACGTGCGGTACAGCTACGACGCCGCCCGCGTGGCGTTGCGCTTCGCGGAGTCGTGCCTCGAGGCCGACCGTCGGCTGGCCGCCCAGCTGCTCGAACCGCTCGACCGCGAGGACCGGCTGCCCGCCGCACTCGACCTCGGCGGCACGGCGCTGAATCCCGACGAGCACCCCCTCGCGTATCTGGCCCGTGCCGCGGCCGCCGCGTCCGCGGACGACCAGGCGCAGGCCTCCGAGGACATCGAGCGGGCCGGCCGGGTGGCGCAGCAGTACGGCACCTACTACGGCGCCGCCTGGAACGCCCTGGGCCGGCTCATGCTCGAGACGGACACGCTCGGAGGCTGTCCTCCCCACCGGGGCTGATTTCCCCGTCCCGCCCCGTCATCACCACAGAAGGTAGACCCGTTGTCCTCTCCACGCCCCGCGCGCCGCGCGAGCATCGCCGCCCTGATGCTCGCCGGAGCCGTCTCGCTCAGCGCCTGCGCGCCGGCACCGGCCGGCACGAACCGGCCCGATGCTGCCGGGCAGCCGGCGTCCCCGGCGGCATCGGCCCGCCCGCTGCAGGACCCGTCCGTCCCGGTCCCGACGCCGGACGCCGATCGCCGACCGCCGACCGGCATCAGCATCCCGGCGATCGGCGTCGAGGCCCCCCTCGAGGTCCTGTCCCTCGACCAGAGCGACGTGCTCCAGGCGCCCCGGGCCTGGGACGCCGCAGGCTGGTACGACAGCAGTCCCGTGCCGGGCGACCAGGGCCCCTCGATCATCACCGGGCATCTCACCGCTCCCGACGGGCCCGCCGTCTTCATCGATCTCGGCGCCCTGGTCCCGGGAGACCTCGTGACGGTGACGCGGGCCGACGGCAGCACCAGCACGTTCGCGGTCGACCGCACGATCACCGCGGAACGCACCGATTCCTTCCCCACGGCCGAGATCTACGGGCCCACCCCGGACGCCCAGCTGCGCCTCATCACGTGCGACGGCGAGTACGACCCCGCGCGCGACCACTGGACGCGCAACATGGTCGTGTTCGCCACCGAACTGCCCCTGTAAGGCCGGCCGACGGCACCGCCGCGACGCCGTCCGTCGGGCCCACGCCGTCCGTTCCCGTAGCAGGCCGGCGTGGAACGCGTGGCCCGCGACGCGGGCCCCAGTGTCCGCGGCGCCCACTCGGGTGGTGGGCACGCGTGTCGGCGTCCGGACGCGTCCGTAATGTTCAGCGGGAGGCCGAGCTGCCCGCCGCGTCGCACCGGCGCAGGCAACGCCTTGCGAGCCGTCCTTCTCTTGAGACCGGAAGCCGACGGCACACCGGTGGTCCCCTCCCAGCCGGGCGACCGCCCAGCGGGTCGGCGGCGCCCGGAGCCCCCCTGAGACCGGGGGTTCCGCCAGGCGCCGCCGGCTCCCGCGCCCGCTGCGCGCCGGTCGGGGCCCTCGTCCGGACCGATACGATGGCAGGGTGACGACGCCCCCCACCCCCCACCAGCCGGCCCCCCTCCTCGGAGCAGCGGACATCCGGCGCCTGGCGGCGGAGGTGGACATCCGCCCCACCAAGACCCTCGGCCAGAACTTCGTGATCGACGGCAACACCATCCGCCGGATCGTCGCCGCCGCGCACCTGGGCCCCGACGAGACCGTCCTCGAGGTGGGTCCAGGCCTCGGCTCCCTCACCCTCGGCCTGCTCGACGCCGCACAGCGCGTCGTCGCCGTCGAGATCGATCCCGTCCTCGCCGGGAAGCTGCCCGGCACCGTCGCCCAGTGGCGGCCCGACCGCGTCGCGGCCCTCGACGTCGTCCTCGAGGACGCCCTGCGCGTGACCACCCTGCCGCACCCCCCGACCTCGCTCGTGGCCAACCTGCCCTACAACGTGGCCGTCCCCGTCGTCCTGAACCTGCTCGAGCGCTTCCCGTCCCTCCGCCACGGACTCGTCATGGTCCAGGACGAGGTGGCGGACCGGCTCGCCGCGCCTCCCGGGTCCAGGACCTACGGTGTCCCGTCCGTGAAGGCCGCGTGGTACTCGAGCATGGCCAAGGCGGGGGTGATCGGCATGAACGTGTTCTGGCCGGCACCGAAGATCGCCTCGGGCCTCGTCCGCTTCACGCGCCGTGAACCGCCCGCGACGACGGCCACCCGGGAGCAGGTGTTCGCCGTCATCGACGCCGCCTTCGCGCAGCGCCGCAAGACCCTCCGGGCAGCGCTCGCCGGATGGGCCGGCAGCCCGGTCCTGGCCGAACAGGCCCTGCGGGCGGCCGGGGTGGACCCGTCCGCGCGCGGCGAGGTCCTCGACGTCACGGCGTTCGCGCGCATCGCGGAGGCCCGCGTGCACGCCCCGGGGCCCGCCACCACACCCTGACGCCGTACGCACGTCGCAGGAGAGGGCGCAGGGCGATCCACGGAACACGGGTGCGTTAGGTTGGTGGGTATGGCCCCGGGCAGAACAGTCGACATGCGCTCCGGCGCCCGGTCCGTGCGTGTCAGGGCTCCGGGGAAGATCAACGTCTCCCTAACGGTGGGCCCGCCCCGGGAGGACGGCTACCACGGAGTCGCCAGCGTCTTCCTCGCCGTGTCCCTGTTCGAGGAGGTCACGGCCACCGAGACCGCCGGGGACGGCATCAGCGTGAGCGTCAACGGCCAGGGAACCCTGAACCTCCCCGCTGCGTCCATCCCCCTGGACCGCACCAACCTGGCCGTACGCGCCGCAGAACTCCTCGCCGACGTCAGCCCCGGACGCACCGGGGTGCACCTCGACATCACCAAGCGCGTGCCCATCGCCGGCGGCATGGGCGGCGGCTCCGCCGACGCCGCCGCGGCCCTCCTCGCCTGCGACGCCCTCTGGGGGAGCGGCTTCTCCCGGGACGAGCTGGCGAGGATCGCCGTCGATCTCGGCGCCGACGTGCCGTTCGCACTGCTCGGCGGGACCGCCGTCGGGCTCGGCGTCGGGGACCGGCTGACCCCCGCCATCTCCAAGACACCCCTGCACTGGGTCCTCGTGACCTCCGACTACGGGCTCTCGACGCCCGAGGTGTACCGCACGCTGGACGCGATCCGCCTGCGGGACGGCATCGACCCCGACCCGCAGCCGGACATCGACCCTTCGATCCTCGGAGCCATGCGGTCCGGTGACGCCGTCGGGCTGGCCCCGCTGCTGCGCAACGACCTCCAGCAGGCCTCGATCCACCTCGCCCCCGAGCTGGGCGATATCCTTGAGACGGGGAAGGCCGCCGGTGCGCTCGCGGGCATCGTGTCCGGATCCGGCCCCACCATCGCCTTCCTCACCAGGAGCTCCGGCCACGCGGCCGAACTGGAGTCGCTCCTCGACACCGCGGGGCTGCAGGCGATGACCGTCCACGGCCCGGCCCACGGGGCCCGGATCGTCACAGAATTCGCGTCCTGACCGCGCACCGTTCCAACCGAAAGCAGCAGTCCCTTGGCACACCTTCTCGGCGCTGAAAGCCTCAGCGTCGCCTTCGTCACCCGCACCATCCTGGACAACGTGTCCCTCGGCATCGAGGACGGCGACCGCATCGGGGTGGTGGGCCGCAACGGTGACGGCAAATCCACGCTCATGCGCCTCCTCGCGCAGCGCAGCACCCCCGACTCCGGCCGCGTCACCAAGCGGCGCGACGTCTCCGTCGGCTACCTCGACCAGTCGGACGTGCTCGACGGCGACCTCGAGGTGGGGCGGGCGATCGTCGGGGACCAGGCGGACCACGAGTGGGCGTCCAACCCCAAGATCCGCGACGTCATGGGCGGCCTCGTCTCCGAGGTGGACTGGCACGCGAGGGTGTCCTCCCTCTCCGGCGGGCAGAAGCGCCGCGTGGCCCTCGCGAAGCTGCTGATCGGTGACGACGACGTCATCATGCTCGACGAGCCCACCAACCATCTCGACGTCGAGGGCGTCGCCTGGCTCGCGCGGCACCTGCGCCAGCGCTGGCGTCCCACCGAGGGCGGCATGCTCGTGGTCACCCACGACCGCTGGTTCCTCGACGAGGTCTGCAACCACACGTGGGAGGTCCACGACGCCGTCGTCGACCACTTCGACGGCGGCTACGCGGCCTACGTCCTCGCGCGCGCCGAGCGGGACCGCATGGCCTCCGTCGTCGAGTCCAAGCGCGTGCAGCTCGTCAAGAAGGAACTCGCCTGGCTGCGCCGGGGCGCCCCCGCCCGCACGGCGAAGCCGAAGTTCCGCATCGAGGCCGCCAACGAGCTCATCGCCGACGTCCCCGAACCCCGTGACTCGCTCGCGCTCAGCAAGATGGCCATGTCCCGGCTCGGCAAGGACGTCCTCGACCTCGAGGACGTCAGCCTGACGATCGACGACGGCGAGGGCGCCGAGAGAACGCTGTTCGACAAGGTCACGCTGCGCCTCGCGCCCGGCCAGCGGCTCGGGCTCGTGGGGGTCAACGGCTCCGGCAAGACGACCCTGCTGCGGCTGCTGAACGGCGAGATCCAGCCGACCGCGGGCAAGCTCAAGCGGGGCAAGACGGTCCAGACCGCCGTGCTCTCGCAGGAGGTCAGGGAACTCGACGACGTCAGCGACAGCCGCGTCATCGAGGTCATCGAGTCGGAGAAGCGGGTCTTCGCCGTCGGCGGCAAGGAGGTCTCGGCGAGCCAGCTCGTGGAGCAGCTCGGCTTCACCAACGAGAAGCAGTGGACGAGGGTCAGTGAGCTCTCCGGCGGTGAGCGCCGCCGCCTCCAGCTGCTCCGGCTGCTCGTGGGCGAGCCGAACGTGCTGATGCTCGACGAGCCGACCAACGACCTCGACACCGACACCCTGTCCGCCATCGAGGACGTCCTGGACGGCTGGCCGGGGACCCTCGTCGTGGTCTCCCACGACCGCTACCTCCTCGAGCGCGTGACCGATTCCCAGATGGCCCTGCTCGGTGACGGGAATCTCCGCGACCTGCCCGGCGGCGTGGACCAGTACCTCGAGCTGCGGAACGCCGCAGGCCCCCTCACGGCCACGGGGAGCGCCGCGTCGCCGGCCGTCAGCGGCGGCTCGGCAGGCAGCGTGTCCGAGGCCGAGCTGCGGCAGGCCCGCAAGGACCTCACGCGCATCGAGCGGCAGATCTCCAAGGTGGACGCCCAGAAGGGCAAGCTGCAGCAGCAGATGAACGACGCCGGTGCACGGTCCGACGCCGACTTCGGGCACATCGCGGGCCTGAACGCGAGGCTGCAGGAGCTCGAGGCCGAGATCGGGGACCTGGAGGTGCAGTGGATGGACACCGCGGAGATCCTCGGCGAGTAGCGCCCGCCCGCGTCCCCGCGGGCACCTTCCCGCGGACCGAGTAGCCGTTCCCGTAAGACAAGTAGCCGGTGCGTGAAACTACTCTCGTGTTGCCGTGGACCGTCCTGTTAGCTGGGCCCTACTGCTCAAGGACGATCATGGCATGGGGAGTTATGGGTTACGGTCTCAGCGTCGACGTAGGCACCAGTTTCACCGCGGCAGCCGTCATCCGGACCGACGGGGAGATGCCCGGTACGCCGCAGATCCTCCCCCTCGGCAGCCGGGCGGCAGCCATCCCCACCGTCGTCTTCCTCGGGACGGACGGCACCCGGCTGATCGGCGAGGCCGCGGAACGCAGGGGCTCCGCGCAGCCCGAAGGCGTCGCCCGCGAGTTCAAACGGCGCATGGGCGACGACGTCCCCCTCCTCGTCGGCGGCGACCACGTCCTGCCGCAGCAGCTCGTCGCCGCCGTCGTCAGCTGGGTGGTGGGCGTCGCGACCGAGCGGGAAGGCGGAGCGCCCGACGTCGTCACCCTCACGCACCCCGCGGGCTGGGGCGGGCACCGGACGTCCCTGCTGCGGGAGGCACTGGCCGAGGCCGGCGTCGGCGACGTCGTCCTGCTGACCGAACCCGAGGCGGCGGCTCTCTCGTACGCCTCGCGGGAGCGCGTCCCCGCGGGCAGCACCCTCGCCGTCTACGACCTCGGCGGCGGGACCTTCGACGCCACCGTGCTCCGGAAGACCGACGCCGACACGTTCCAGGTCCTCGGCACGCCCCAAGGCCTGGAGCGGCTCGGCGGGGCGGACTTCGACCAGGAGATCTTCGACCACGTCCTCGACAGCACGGACATGCCCGCGTCCGGGCTGGAACCCACCCCCGAGGTCCTCGCCGCGCTGACGCGCCTGCGGAAGGAGTGCGCCGAGGCCAAGGAGGCGCTGTCCTCCGACTCCGAGGCCACGGTGTCCGTGATGATGCCGGGAGCGCACTCGCAGGTCCGCCTCGTCCGGTCGGAGTTCGAGGCGATGATCACCCCGGCCCTCGCCGGGACGCTCGCCACACTGCGCGCCGCCCTCGAGAGCGCCGGTGTACGCCCCGAGGACCTCACCGCGATCCTGCTGATCGGCGGCTCCTCGCGCATCCCGCTGGTCGCCCAGCTCCTGTCCGAGGAGTTCGGCAGCCCCCTCGCCATCGACGTGGACCCCAAGGCCTCCGTGGCCCTCGGCGCCGTGTTCGCCACGTCAGCCCTCGACGACGCCTCAGCCCGGGAGGGAAGCGCTGCACCGGGGGAGGAGGCCGAGGCCGGGACGCAGAAACACGCCGCCGCGGTGACCAACGCGGCCGGTTTCGCCCGCCCCGCACCGCGCGCCGCCCCCCTGCCCGCGCACGGTCCGGTGCACATGGCACCGAACAGGCGGCTGGGGGTGCGGATCGGTGCCGTCGCCGCCGCCGTGGCGCTCCTGGGCATCGCGACGGCGTCCGCGACGAACGCCCCCAACCCGCTCGCGGCGCTGTCGGCCCTGGCCGGCGACCCACGGGCAGTAGCCGCCGAAGGACCGGACCCCGCAGCAGGGGCGGGGAGCACGAGCACCGCCGCGGGCGCGCCCGACGCCGCAGCGGACCTCCCGTCCGCGCCGGGCGAGTCCTTCCTGGACGACGCACTGGGGCTGCTCGGGCCCACACCGGCCCCGTCCACGGGCGCAGAGGTCACCCCGACGCGGGGGGACGACGGCCGGGGCGCCGGCACGGCCACGAAGACGGCGGGACGGCACTCCACACGTGACGCGTCGCCGGAGGGTACAGCGTCGGGAGACACCCGCGAACCGTCGCCGTCGAAGACTGCCGCCCCGTCCTCCGCCGCCCCGTCCTCCTCGAAGCCCGGTGCCACGACGGGCACGCCGACGCCCGCCGTCCCCTTCCCCTCACAGAGCCCTGTGCCGCCCCCCTCCCAGCCGCCCCCCTCCCAGCCGGTGACCGAGGAGCCCCCGGTGACCCAGCCCGCACCGCCGCCCACACCGTCGCCCATAACGCCGCCCACGTCGTCGGTCCCCGATCCCACCACGCAGCCGCCTGCTCCCGAGCCCCTGCCTGAGCCCACCCCGGAGCCCACGCAACCTCCGGCCGATCCCGCGCCCGAACCTCCGGCGACTCCCGGCGATCCTGGCCCGCAGCCCACCTCCACGGTCGAAGCGCCGGCGCCGACCGACCCGCCGCCCCCCGGCGAGCCCGTCGCGCCGTCGTCCATCACCCCGGAGTCCTGACCGTGACGGCCCACGACGTGGGGACAGGTGTGACCCCGCTCCTCGGCCCCTCCGTGGACGCCGCGACCTACGAGGTGGTCCTCGCGCTGTGCGTGGGATTCTCGATCCCCGGACTCGTCCCGCCACTGCTGTACAGCGAGGGCGTGCCCGCCGAGCAGCTCGCGGCCCGCGCCCGGGCTGCCGGGCTCGTGCAGGCGGACGGCCGGCCGTCGCCGGACCTCCGCACGACCATGCTGCGCGACGCCGACGCCTACCAGGTGCGCCGGTTGCAGCGTGCCCTCGTGGACCTCTACTGCGCGGAGTCGCTGCCCCTCGGCCCGCTCGCGCGCCGGCTCGCCGACGACGGCCTCGTCGACGAGCGGATCGCCGGCGTGCTCGCCCAGGAGGGCACGACGCTGCTCGGCACCGATCCCGCAGCAGCGCTCGACCTCCTCGACCGCGCGGTTGCCGCCGGAGCGGACGCCGTGGGCGTCGCGCCCCGCCGGGCCGAGGCGGCGCTCGGCGTCGGAGACCTCGACGCCGCCTCCCGCATCCTCGACACCTACTTCGGCCACTCGGGTGCCGACACGGAGCCGGCCCTCCCGGACTCCCCGCGGGCGGTCCGCATCGCCTCCTCGCTCTGGGCGCACAGGGGCATGATGTCGCGGGCGGCCGACGTGCACCGCTGGGCGGCAGGAGCGGGATCGGGCGGGGGACCCCTCGGTGCGCTGGCCCTGCTCGCCACGGGGGATCCGGAGGGGGCCCGGCGGATGGTCGCGGGCAGCGCCCCCTCGTCGCCGTCCATGGCCGACGTCGCGGACCTCCTGCTCGCGGAGGGCGCCCTGCACTCCCTCGGCCCCGATCCGTCGGGCGCCGTGCCCATCCTCATCCGCGCATCGGACACCCTCAACGCGACCGGACGGGTGTCCCCGGCGCCGGAGCTGCCGGCGAGCCTCGCCGCGACGGTCGCGCTCCTCGCCGGCAGCCACCGGACCGCGCTCACCGTGATCGATGCGGCGCTCGCGAGCGGGCAGGGCGGCCGGGTGCTGCGCCCGAGGCTGTGCCTCCTGGGGGGATGGGCGGCCATGTCCCTGGACCAGCCCGCCCTGGCGCGCGACTTCTGCGAGGACGCCCACGGACGGGATCATCACCTCACGCCCCGGGACGACCTGCTGCTGCGGGCTCTCGAGGTGGGACTCGCCCGGCGCGCCGGGGACAGCGCGGCACTCGTCCAGGCCTGGCAGCGGGCCCGCGAATCGATGCTGCACGTCTCCGTGGACCTCCTCACCGTCCTCCCGCTCACCGAACTGGTGATCGCCGCGGCCCGGCTCCGTGACACCGAGGGGCTCAGGCCGCACGTCGACGAGGCCTGGCGGCTGCTCTCGGCGCTCGGGAGCCCGCCGCTGTGGTCCGTCCCCCTGCACTGGTCCGCCGCCCGGGCCGCCCTCCTCCTCGAGCGCCCCCGCGACCTCGCCCCGCATGCTGCGGCACTGGTCCACGAGTCCTCCGCCTACCCCCTGGCCGCGACCTTCGCGCTCGCCGGCAAGGTGTGGGTCTCCGTCCTCGCCGGAGCCTTCGACACCGACGCCGTCGAGGCGGCGGCACGGGAACTCGCCGCCGCAGGATTCGCCTGGGAGGGTGCGCGCCTGGCAGGCCACGCGTCCGCACGGGCGGACGACCGGCGGGACATGACGCGGCTGCTCTCCTGCGCCCGCGACCTGCGGCCGGCGCCCGAGCGGCTCGCGCCTCCCGACGTCGCGCCTCCCCGGGCGACACCCACCCTGCCGGGAGACCGGACGCCACGCACCCACGCCTCGGGGCGGTCGCGCGCAGGCGCCGGGGCACCCGGGGCCGCCGGACGCCGGTCCGGCGCCCCCGGCCTCAGCGGACGGGAGCGGCAGATCGCGCAGCTCGTGCTGCAGGGCCGGACCTACCGGGAGATCAGCGAGGAGATCTTCATCTCCCCCCGGACCGTGGAGCATCATGTGGCACGCATCCGACGCCGGGTTGGTGCGTCCTCGCGCTCGGACCTGCTCGCACGCCTCCGGGTGTCACTCGCCGCCACCGGCGACGTCACCGGAGGCAGCACCGCAGAAACCCCCGGCCCGCGCCGACCTGCCGATTCCGGCTCCGACCCCCTCGGCGCCCCTCATCGGGGCCGGCGAAACCCCTAATGCATCCCGGGGGTTAGGGGTGCAACCACCGATGCCCCACCCGCACCCCCACTCCTACATTTGACCCAAGCCGGCAGGGACGCCGGCGGATCGACCCACTCACGAAGGAACAGCTCATGACCACTCTTGCTTCAGATCTCCTCGCCTTCCTGATGAACCTCTTCAACGACCAGGAGGCCGCGAGCGAATTCATCAGCAACCCCGAGGCCGTCCTCGCCAGCGCCGGCCTCGGCGACGTGTGCGGTGACGACGTCGACGCCGTCATGCCCGTGGTCCTGGACTACGCACCCGTCAGCTTCGGCGGCCGCAACGACAGCTCGTTCGACCGCACCTACGACACCGGCGGGAACTCCTCCGGCGACGTGGCCCCGGGCGGCGGAGGGGGCGGTGGAGCAGCCTGGGGCCCCGGCGCCCCCGGCGCTCCCGGCGCTCCCGGTGCTCCCGGTGCTCCTGGCGCTCCCGGTGCTCCCGGCGCTCCCGCCGCTCCCGGCACTCCCGGTCGCGACGGGCACGACGGCGACGACAGCGACCACGGCAATGCGGTGCAGCAGCTCATGCACATCGTCAACAACTACTCGTACACCTCGTCCGTGGACGACCGCGACACCATCACTGACCAGTCCGTGAACCAGAACATCTGGGCCAACGGCGACGTCACCCAGATGTTCGACAACGATGCCTTCATCGCATCCGGCGACCGCTCGGTCGCGGCGGACGGTGACGTCAGGGTCGACAACTCGGTGGACAACTCCGACGACCACTCGCAGGACAACTCCACGAACGTCCAGGCCGGCGGCGCCGCGACCGTCGCCATCGGTAACACGGACAACTCCGACAACTCGGACAACTCCATCGAGGACTCGTACAACGACAACTCCGACAATTCCGACAACTCGGACAACTCGGTCGAGGACTCGTACAACGACAGCTCGGAGAACTCCATCGAGGACTCGTACAACGACAATTCCGACAACTCCGACCACTCGGACAATTCCGACAACTCGGACAACTCGGACAACTCCATCGAGGACTCGTACAACGACAACTCGGTCGAGGACTCGTACAACGACAACTCGGACAACTCGGACAATTCCGACAACTCCGACAACTCGACCAACACCGACATCGATGTGGAGATCGACGACTCGTTCAATGCGGACAGCTCGACGACGACCACGACGACGGATAACTCGATCGAGGACTCGTACAACGACAACTCGGAGACCACGACGACCACCGACAACTCGACGACCGACAACTCGGTCAACACCGACATCGACGTGGAGATCCAGGACTCGTTCACCTCCGACAGCTCGGTGACGGACTACTCCGACACGACGACGACCACCGACAACTCGATCAACACCGAGGTGGAGATCGAGGACTCCTTCACGTCGGACAGCTCGGTCAACACCGAGATCGAGGACTCGTTCAACGAGACCGAGATCGTGACGGACAACTCGATGAACGAGTACACCTCCATCGACGACTCGGCGATCTTCGTCGACAACGAGGTGGACGTCGAGCTCGAAGCCGAGATCGAGGTCACCGATCCCGCCCTCTGATCGCAGCACGAACCGGGCAAGCCCAACGGGGACCCGTCCCCGTTGGGCTTGCCCCTTGTCTCACGGAACAACTCACCGGGGAGTGTCACATGGATGATCTGGTTCCGCTCGTGAAGAGCGGCCTCACGCTGGTCGCCGCCGGCGACCGCGCCGACCTGCGCCAGCGGCTGGAACAGACGCTCGGGCGGCTGGCTCATCCGGACATCCGCGTGATCGTGGTGGGGGAGTTCAAGCAGGGCAAGAGCAAGCTGATCAACGCCCTCGTGAACGCCCCGGTGTGCCCCGTCGACGACGACATCGCCACTTCCGTGCCCACGGTGGTGTGCTTCGGTGACCCTCCCGGGGCAGAGGTGCTGGTTCCCCGCGGGGACGGCGGTCCGGACGGCGGGTCCGCCGTCGAGCGCCGAACCATCGCCCTCGAGGACATCGCCGGTTTCGTGTCCGAACGCGGCAATCCGTCCAACCGGCAGGGCCTCGCCTCGGCGGAGGTCCGCCTGCCCCGGCGGCTGCTGGCCGACGGGCTGTCGGTCATCGACTCGCCCGGCGTGGGGGGCCTCGAATCCGCCCACGCCCTGACCACGCTCACCGCCCTGCCCACGGCGGACGCCATGCTCCTCGTCTCGGACGCCTCCCAGGAGTACACCGCGCCGGAGCTCCAGTTCCTGAAGCAGGCCACCCGGATCGTCCCGAACGTGGCGTGCGTGCTGTCCAAGACGGATCTCTACCCGCAGTGGCGTGCTGTCGCGGACCTCGACCGCGGCCACCTCGCGGAGGCCGGCGTCTCCGCCCCGCTGATCCCCGTGTCCTCGGACCTGCGGCTGTTCGCGACCCAGGCCCGCGACGCCGAGCTGAACCGGGAGTCGGGCTTCCCCGAACTGATCGGATATCTCCGCAACGAGGTGGTGGGCAAGGCCCAGTCCCTGCGCAGGACATCCGTGGCCCAGGACCTGCTCTCCACGGCCGACCACCTGCGCCTCTCGGTCCGAGCCGAACTGCAGGCACTCCGGGATCCCGAGGGCGTACCCATCCTCCTCGCCGAACTCGAGGAGGCCAAGGAGCGGGCGGACCAGCACCGCAAACGGTCCTCACGCTGGCAGACCACCCTGAACGACGGCGCGTCCGACCTCATCGCCGACATGGAGCACGACCTCCGTGACCGCCTCCGCACCATCCAGCGGGAAGCCGAGGCCGCGATCGACGAGGGGGATCCGGGGCCCATCTGGGACCAGTTCGCGGCGTGGCTCGAGCAGCGCGTGGCCTCCGCGGTGTCCGACACGTTCGTCTGGACCAATGAGCGCTCGCAGTGGCTCGCCGAGCAGGTGGCGGAGTTGTTCGCGCTCGACGAGGTGCCGCTCCCGCTCCTGGAGGTCGCCTCCACCGATGGCGTCCTCGCCCCGGTGGAGGAGGTGCCGTACCTCGACCCCGGGCGGATGAGCGCAGCGGCCAAGGTCCTGGTCGGCATGCGGGGATCCTACGGCGGTGTGCTGATGTTCGGTCTGCTGACCGGCATCATCGGCATGTCGCTCATCAATCCCCTCTCGGTCGGCGCGGGGCTCCTCCTCGGGCGCAAGGCGTACCGGGAGGACAAGGACGCCCGGCTCAAGCGCCGTCAGGGCGAGGCGAAGGCCCTGGTGCGGCGCCAGATGGACGACGTCGTGTTCCAGGTGGGCAAGCAGCTCAAGGACCGGCTGCGCCTCGTCCAGCGCGAGATCCGCGACCACTTCGGCACCATCGCCGAGGAGCACCACCGTTCCCTGGCGGACTCCGTCGCGGCGGCGCAGCGGACGGCGTCGACCTTCCGGCAGGAACGCGAGGCGCGCATCGTGGAGCTCAAGGCCCAGCTCGCCGCGATCGACCGCCTCCATGCCCAGGCCGGGCGCCTCCTCCCCGGCCTCCCGGCCGGACCGGATGAGCCCACCCGCCCCGTCGTGACGGGAGCGCCGGCGTGAGGGACAGCAGCGCCGTCGAAGCCCTCCTCGCGGACGCCATCCGGGTCTACGACGACGACCCGGCGGTCCGGACCGAGCTCGAGGGGTACGCGCAGCGCCTGCGTGAGCCGCTGCGCGTCGCCGTCGCCGGCATGGTGAAGGCGGGCAAGTCCACGCTCCTCAACGCGATCATCGGCGAGGAGATCGCTCCCACCGACACCGGGGAGTGCACGCGCATCATCACCTGGTACCGGTACGCGGCGACGCCCCGCATCACCCTCCATCCCGTGGAGGGAGAGCCGCGCCTGCTGCCCGTGGCCCGCGTGGAGGGGCGGCTGGTGTTCGATCTCGGCGCGTCCAGCGCGGAGGACGTGGCGCGCCTCGTCGTCGACTGGCCGGCCGAGAACCTGCGCGCGATGACACTGATCGACACCCCCGGCATCGCGTCCCTCTCCACGGACGTCTCCGGGCGCAGCACGCGGTTCCTCACCCCGGAGGACGCCCCGTCCGAGGCCGACGCCGTGATCTACCTGATGCGGCACCTGCACGCCTCGGACCTGCTGTTCCTCGAGGCCTTCCACGACACCGGTGCCGCCCGCTCGGGCACCGTGAACGCGCTCGCCGTGCTGTCCCGGGCGGACGAGGTGGGGGCGGGGCGGCTGGATTCGCTCATCGCCGCCTCCCGCGTCGCCGACCGCTACCGGAGCGATCCGTCCCTCAGGTCGCTGGTGCTCGACGTGCTGCCCATGGCGGGCCTCCTCGCCCAGAGCGCGCGGACGCTGCGCCAGTCCGAGTACCAGGTGTTCGTGGCGCTGGCAGCGCTCGAGAGGATGGACCGCGAACGCATCCTGATCTCCGCGGACCGCTTCGTCGCCGGGAGCGCGACGCTCGGCATCACGGCGGAGGACGCTGCGCGCCTCCTCGACCGCTTCGGCGTGTTCGGGCTCCGGCTGGGCGCCGCGCTCGTGCGCGGCGGCGCCGGCAACGCGACGGCGTTGGCGCACGAGCTGGCACGGCGCAGCGGGCTCGACCAGCTGATGATGCTCGTGACCCGGCAGTTCGACGCGCGTGCCACGGCGCTGCGGGTCCGGACGGCGCTGACCGGGCTCGAGGTGATCCTCCGGGCCCACCCGCGGGACGCCGCCGCCCGCCTGCACACCGGTGTCGAGCGGGTCACGGCCACCGCCCACGAGATGAACGAACTGAAGCTCCTGTCCGCACTGCGTGCCGGCTCCATCCCGTTGCCCGCACCGGCGGTCGCCGACGCCGAGCGCCTCGTGGGTGGTTCGGGCACGGCCGCTACGGATCGCCTCGGCCTCGCCGCCTCCGCCGGGCCCGGGGAGGTGCGGTCAGAAGCCCTCGGCAGGCTGTACCGGTGGCGGGTGCTGGCCGAGAACCCGCTGACCAGTCGGGGAGCCCTCGAAGCGTGCCAGATCGTGCTGCGCACCTGCGAGGAGCTCGTGCTCCGCGGCAGGCCCGGCAAGCACGCCGCCGAACCGGCACCGGTGCCGGCCGGTCAGCAGATCACTGCGGGGGGCGCACGTCCCTGAACCACCGTGACGCCGGAGGGAGCACGCCCAGGAGGAACGCGAGGGTCGCGGCGGCCAGCTGCACGCCGGCCAGCTGGGGGGTGGGCTGGAACCCCGCGGAGTCGTCACCGAGGAAGGCGGACACCAGCAGGGCGGCGCCCACGTTGAGCACGAGCACCACCAGGAGCGCCCAGCGCACGGCGCCGCGGCCGCGCAGGAGGGGCCGGACCAGGAGTGCCTCGAGCACGAGCACCACCGCGAACGCAGCCAGCGTGCCCCAGAGCGCGAGCGCGGCGACCTGGTCCAGCCGCGCGGCGTCGGCCGTCCCGTCGACGCTCGCCGCGGTGTCCCGGAGACCCGCCAGGTGCTCGTCGCGGTCGAGGACGGCGAACACGAGGGCGACGATCCCGACGACGCCGGCCATCAGCCACAGTGCGCCCACGTACCGGACCAGCGGGGGAGGGGCCACCTCCTTGCTCACGGGGGGTGGGACGGCGTTGGACATCTCTGGCCGGGGAGGACGCATGGTCGTAATGTAGCGCCGCTGCCCGGGGGCTTCAATGGCCGTCCGGCCGCGGCCCGGGGCTGCCCGCTCCGGGCGTCATGGCAAAGCTGCGCAGGCATGGCAAACTAGATAACCGTGCGCACCTGCCCCGGCTCACCGGGGCTCGTCGCGGTCCGCCCTGGTGTAATGGCAGCACCCCAGCCTTTGGAGCTGTGGAGTATAGGTTCGAATCCTATGGGCGGAACGGGGGCGTGCCGGCCGGATGGGCCGGCCCGCCACACACCGGTCACCTACAGGTAGGAGCGCTTCCCCGTGAGCAACCAGGACGCCATCACGCCCCGCAGGGACCCCGAGGTCCCGGCCGCCGTCATCGTCCTTGCCGCCGGCGCCGGCACCCGGATGAAGTCCCGGACCCCCAAGATCCTGCACCCCATCGGTGGGATCTCGATGATCGGCCATGCGCTGCGCGCCGCGCGCGCCCTCCAGCCGCGGGAGCTCGCCGTCGTCGTCCGCCACGAGCGCGACCGCGTCGCGGAGCACGTCGCCGGCGTGGATGCCGCGGCCGTCCTGATCGACCAGGACGAGCTGCCGGGCACCGGGCGCGCCGTGCAGGTGGCCCTCGACGGGCTCGACGCGCTCAGTGGGGACCCCGTGACCGGCACCGTCGTCGTCACGTACGGTGACGTCCCGCTGCTCACCCCCGACACGCTGCAGGAGCTCGTGGCCGTCCACGACGGCGAGGGCAACGCCGTCTCCGTCCTCACCGCGGTCCTCGAGGACCCCACCGGGTACGGGCGCATCCAGCGTCACGAGGACGGCACCGTCGTCGCGATCGTCGAGCACAAGGACGCCTCGCCCGAGCAGCGCGCCATCCGCGAGGTCAATTCCGGCATCTACGCCTTCGACGCCGCCGTCCTGCGGCGCGCCCTGACGCAGGTCGACGCGTCCAACGCGCAGGGGGAGATGTACCTCACGGACGTCCTCGCCATCGCGCGGGCCGACGGCGGCCGCGTGGCCGCCGTCGTGCAGGAGGACCGCTGGCAGGTGGAGGGCGCCAACGACCGCGTGCAGCTCGCCGCGCTCGGCGCCGAACTCAACCGCCGCACCGTCGAGCAGTGGATGCTGGCCGGGGTCACGGTCGTGGACCCGGCGACCACCTGGATCGACGCCACCGTGGTCCTCGAGGAGGACGTCACCCTCCTGCCCGGCACGCAGCTCCACGGCGGGACCGTGGTGGCGCGCGACGCCGTCGTAGGCCCGGACACCACGCTCACCGACGTCGTCATCGGCGAGGGTGCGCACGTGGTCCGCACGCACGGCAGCGGCGCGCGCATCGGCTCCGGCGCCAGCGTGGGCCCCTTCGCCTATCTGCGCCCGGGCACGGTCCTCGGCGAGGAGGGGAAGATCGGGGCGTTCTACGAGACGAAGAACGTGACGATCGGCCGCGGCTCCAAGCTGTCCCACCTCGGGTACGCCGGCGACGCCGAGATCGGCGAGTACACCAACATCGGCTGCGGCAACATCACCGCCAACTACGACGGCGTCGACAAGCACCGCACCGTCATCGGGTCCCACGTGCGCACGAGCTCCAACACGGTCTTCGTCGCCCCGGTGAGCGTGGGCGACGGCGCGTACACCGGAGCCGGCGCCATCGTGCGCAAGGACGTCCCGGCGGGCGCGCTCGCCCTGAGCGTCGCCCCCCAGCGGAACATCGACGACTGGGTGGCAGCGAAGCGTCCCGGCTCCGCCGCGGCTGCCGCGGCCGCCTCCCCAGACACCCGTACCCCCACCGAAGAGAAGAGCACCCAGGCATGAGCGAGATCACCGCACACGGCGAGAAGAAGCTGGTCCTGGCGTCGGGGCGCGCACACCCGGAACTGGCGGAGGAGATCGCCTCCTGGCTGGGGACCGAGCTGCTGCCCGTCTCCGCCTACGACTTCGCGAACGGCGAGATCTACGTGCGGTCGGGGGAGAGCGTCCGCGGCACCGACGTCTTCGTGATCCAGGCGCACCCGGCCCCGCTGAACAACTGGCTGATGGAACAGCTCATCATGATCGACTCCCTGAAGCGGGCCTCGGCCAAGCGCATCACCGTCGTCTCGCCGTTCTACCCCTACGCGCGGCAGGACAAGAAGGGCCGGGGGCGCGAACCCATCTCGGCGCGCCTCGTGGCCGACCTCTACAAGACGGCCGGTGCCAACCGGCTCATGTCCGTGGACCTGCACACCTCCCAGATCCAGGGCTTCTTCGACGGCCCCGTGGACCACCTCATGGCCATCCCGCTGCTGGCGGACTACATCCGCTCGCGGGTGGACGCCGACAACGTCACCGTCGTCTCCCCGGACACCGGCCGCGTCCGCGTGGCCGAACAGTGGGCGGAGCGCCTGGGAGGCGCCCCCCTCGCCTTCGTGCACAAGAGCCGCGATCTCACCGTCCCCAACCAGGCCGTCTCCAAGCAGGTCGTGGGCCAGGTGCAGGGCCGCACCTGCGTCCTGATCGACGACATGATCGACACCGGCGGCACCATCTCCGGCGCCGTGCAGGTGCTCAAGAACGCCGGAGCCAAGGATGTCATCATCGCGGCGACGCATGCGGTATTCTCGGAGCCGGCGTCCCGGCGGCTCGCGGAGTCCGGTGCCCGCGAGGTCGTGGTCACCAACACCCTGCCGATCCCCTCGGAGAAGCGGTTCCCGCAGCTGACGGTGCTGTCGATCGCCCCGCTGATCGCCCGGGCCATCCGCGAGGTGTTCGACGACGGCTCGGTCACGAGCCTGTTCGACGGCAACTCCTGAGCAGTACCGGCCGCCGTCAGGGGATACTCGCTATGGCAAGTAGTTCTCGAGACGGTTTTAAGTAGCCACCCGGTAGTTTAAGACACGAAAATCAAGTAGGTGGAGGTCAACTCCCGTAAGTGCTACTCGTGTAGCCGGTCGTGACTCTACCTAGGCTCGGAGGCGAACGGCCCCTTCGAATCCAGGATGTGGTCTCGTGGTTATGACCGGCCAGGGCATGTCAGCTCCTCCATCCATTCCTGCTGAGAGCCTTGCGACCGGCTCCGGGCTTCCGGGCGACGACGCATCGTCCTTCGTCGGCCGCGCCGACGTCCTCCAGGCGGTCGAGGACGCCCTGACGGCCCCGGGATCGGTCGGCGCCGTGCTGGTGGGCGAGGCGGGTGTCGGCAAGACCGCCGTCATGCAGCAGGTGCTGGCCGCCAGCAGGGAGAACCTGTACGTCCTGCGCATCCGCGGGTCGAAGGGGGCCAGGCACCAGGCCTATCGCCCCGTCAACTTCCTCCTCTCCGAGCTCGAGGCCGACATCGTCGAGCACCCCGTGATGGTGCTCCGCGCCGTGGCCGAGTTCCTGAACCAGCAGGCGTGCGGGCGCCGCGTGGTCCTCGCCGTCGACAACGTCGAGTACCTCGATCCGTCGTCGGCGGCGCTGATCGGGCAGCTCGTGCTCAGCGGGACGGCCAGTGCGCTGCTGACGGCCCAGGACTTCGCGGCCGCGGACCCCCAGTTCGCGGCCCTCTGGCGCGACGGCTCCCTCCGCCGGTTCGATCTCGCCCCCTTCGACGCCCGGGAGGCGCGGGCGTTCGTGGCGGCCGAGCTGCAGGGGCCGGTGAGCGCCGAGGCCGCGGCGCTGCTGTACCGCATGAGCGGCGGCAACGCGCGGTTCCTGCAGGCCTCGATCCGCGCCGTCCGCGGACGCAACGTGGTGCTCCACGGCGAGACCTGGGTGCTGGTGCCCGGCAGCGTCACCGTGCCGACCGAGATCGCCGAGGCGGTCGAGCTCGTCCTCGAGGACCTGCCCGCCGGGCAGCAGGAGATCGCCCACGTCGTCGCACTGGCGGGACGGCTGGACCTCGCCGTCGCGCAGTCCATCACGGACAGCACGGACCTCGATGCCCTCCAGACGGCCGGCCTGCTCGCCGTGAGGCACGGCGAGCAGGGATACGTCGAGTTCCGGAACCCGGTGATCGGCTCGGGCGTCGCGGCGTCCCTGTCCGTACAGCACGCCGGCGCGCTGTACGGACGATGGGTCGACGGGGCCACCCTCGGAGGGTCGCCCGGCCCGGAGCAGCACACGGACTGGCTGCTGAAGTGCCAGCGGCCCGTCCCACCCGAACTCTCCCTCGCCGCGGCCCGGTCCGCGAACCGTGCGGGCCGGTACTGCGCCGCCGCCGCGTACGCCGAGCTCGGCGACGCCCACCGGTCATCGGCCGCCGCGGCCGTCGAACGCCTCCGCGCCCTCACCTTCACCGGGCGGTTCCAGGACGCCGGGAACGCGCTGCTGCTCACCGCGCCGCTGCTCGACGGCGCATCTCCGACGGACGCGGTGCCGCTGCTCCTCGCCGGGGCGTTCCTTCGCCAGCGCCTGGGCCTGGGCGGAGTGGAGGCGGTCCTCGACGACGCCGACGGGCGGCTGGAATCCGACGCCGGTCCCACGCCGGAGGAACGCGCACGGCTCCGGGCCGACGTCGTCATCGCCCGCGCGGAGATCGCGTCCCTGCTGGGCAGATACACGGAGTCCAGGGACCGCGTGCTGGCCCTCCGCTCCGAGGGCCTGCCGCTGGGCGCCGAGCAGGGCATCGCCGCCGACGTCCTGCTGAGCGAGGCGTGGACCATGCTGGAGAACCAGCTGGAAGCACTCCAGCTCGCCGACGCGGTGGCGGACCGCCTGCAGGAGCCCGACGTCAGTGCGCGCACCCGAGAACTCGCCTACCTCCGCCTCGTCGCGATCTACAGCGCAACGGGGTCCTGGAAGCAGGGCGCGCGCAAGCTCCGCCTCGCGGACGGCGACAGCGCCCCGGCGGAGCTCGGCTCGGCCGTGCAGCTGGCCCTGGGCCTGGTCCGCGGCCGGTACGGCACGCCGGAGGAGGCGCTGGCGCTCGTCGCCCCGGCCTTCGACCAGCTGCGCGTCGGCGACCCGCACCGCGTGCTGCCCCTCGCGGCCACGGCCATCGCCTACTGCCACTCGGTGACCGACAACATCAGGGCCGCGATCCCGTTCCTGGTCCACGCGGAGCCCGCGGCCGGCGATCCCTGGCTGGTGCGCCGGATCGCGTCCCAGCTGCAGCTCCTCAGCGTCGGGCTGCGTGAGGCGAAGCCCGACGCGGGCCAGCAGCTCCAGGCCCTGGGGCGCAGCGACAGGGAGCGCGGCGCGTCCCTCTTCGCGCTCTCCGCGTTCACGAGTGCAGTCCGGCTGGGCAGCAGCGGCGCCCTGGCGGAACTCTCCGACGTCGCGGCCCGCGTACAGGGGCCGTACGCCCTGCTGTGCGAGAGGTTCGCGAAGGGCATCGGCCACCGCGATGCCGAGGTGCTCCTCCAGGCCATGGACCTCGCCGCCGCCGGCGGGGACCAGAATTTCGGACGGGACGCCGCCCGTTCCGCCCTCCACGCAGCCCGGGCGCTGGGCGACAGGTCGACCGTGCGCGAGGTCCAGCAGCGAGCGCGGCGCGTCCTCGCCGACCCGGACACCAACGGCCCCAGTTCCCACCTGGACAGCCTCACGCCGCGCGAGGCGGAGATCGCCCAGCTGGCGGTCAGCGGCCTCATGAACCGTGAGATCGCCGAAGCCATGTGCGTGTCCGTGCGCACCATCGAGGGGCATCTGTACCAGATCTACTCGAAACTGCACGTGTCCTCCCGCTCCCAGCTCGCGGAGCTGTTCCCGGCGCCCCTCGGATGAACGTCGACGGCGGTCGCGTACCCCTCGTAGGGGTCCAGGGCACGCTCAGCGCCATCGCCCACACGCTCGCCCACCCCAACCTGCACGGGGCCCTCGTGGTGGGCGAGTTCGGCACGGGCAAGAGTGCGCTCGCCAGGCGACTCCTGACCGCCGCCGACCCGCAGCAGACGCGGTTCTTCCTCGTGCGGGCGACGGCGAACCTCGCCGAAGTGCCGTACGGAGCGCTCGGGCCCTACCTCTCCCACGCGACACCGCAGACCCTGAACTCCTCCCTCTCCGCCCTCCGCGCCCTCGTCGCCTACTTCCGGGCGGCATCCGAAGGCCGCAACGCCGTCGTCGTCGTGGACGACGCCCACCACCTCGACGACGACAGCAGCCATATCCTCACCCAGCTCGTCATCTCACGCATCATCAAGGTGGTCCTCTTCTCCGATGGTCTGCCACCACGGGCCGGTGACCTCTTCTCCCTCTACACGGACGGCTTCATCAGCAGGGTGGACCTCCTCGGCCTCCCCGACGCCGACGCCGTCGCGCTGTGCGAGGCCATCCAGGGCGGGCGCCTGACCCAGGGGGCCGGCCATTACCTCGCCCGGCAGAGCGCGGGGAACCCCCTCATGCTCCGCGCCCTCCTGGACCACGCCGCAGCGACCGGCGAGCTCGTGGAGCGCGGCGGCGTGTGGTGCCTGTCCGGGCGGTTCCATCCTCCGTCGCCGCCCCTCATGGACCTCGCGAAGACCCTGCTGCAGGAACTGACCGAGCAGGAGCGGACGGCCTACGAGGTCGTGGCGCTCAACGGCGGGATGGCCCAGGCGCGGCTGTCGGCGATCGCGGAGGACGCCGTGGCGCAGCACCTCGTGCGGCGCGGGCTGCTGCGCGCGCCCGGTGCGGCCGCTCGCTCCCTCAGGGTGGCGCACCCCATGATGGCGCGCGTCGTCCGGGCCCTCGTCCCCGCCGGGCGCAGCGCGGACCTGCGCAGCCGCGTCCTCGACGACGGCTTCCACCTGCCGGGCGTCGACGAGGGAATGATCGACTATCTGGACTGGGCCCTCGACTGCGGGGTGACGGTGCAGCCGGACGTCCTTCTGGTGGCTGCCCGGACCGCCGCGCACGTCTCCCGCCCGGAGTCCGCCCTGCGGTTCGCGAACGCTGCACGGAGAGCCGGGGAGGAGTGGGCGGGGGCGGTCGAGGAAGCCCGGGTCCGCGTCACCCTCGGGGAGTACGCCGTCGCCCTGGAACTGCTCGATCGGGTCCTGGCGGGCCCCGCACGCCCGGTCGTCGCCGCCGATGCCGCCGCGCTCAAGGCTCTGGCCTGCCTCCAGCGGGGCGACCATCCGGCCGTCGTGCACACGATCGCCGACGCGTGCGCGGAGCGATCGACCGCCGTGTCCGATCAGGAGCAGGCAGGGCATGCCCACGAGATCGGGCAGGCCCGGCAGGCACTGGGGTTGCTGCATGTCCTCGGGTGGATCCTCGAGGGTGAGTTCGAGACTGCCCGCGCCGAGGTGGACGCCCTCGACGCCACCGCCGTTCCTGCGGAGGCAGAAGGGACCGGGTCACCACTGCCGGTGCTCGTGTTGCTCTTCCGTGGCGAAGCCGATGCCGCGCTCGGCCGGTACGACTCCGCCCTGGCCGAGATCCGGACGGCCGTGGACGCCGTGGACCGGTCCCGCGGAGACCTGGAGCACCTGCGTCCGCGCGCCGTGGCGTGGTACGTCAGCACGCTGATCCATGCCGGCGAGTTCGCCGCCGCACGTGAGGCGCTGGAGGAGTACCGGCAGCGACCTGTCGTGGACCTCGGCTACATCGGCGGTCCCTTGGCGGCGCTCGAGGCCATCCTCGAGGCGCGTCGCGGCAAGTTCCGCACCGCGCTGCACCTCCTCGAGCCCGCCCTCGCATCCCTGCGCCAGGTGGACTCCGAGATGCTGCTGCCGTATACGCTCGGTGTCGCGGCGTGGGCGGCGCATTCCCTGGGGGAGTCCGGGGCTGCTGCGGCCTTCGAGAAGGAGTTCAGCGGCGTGGCCTCGATCGGGAGCCGCCCGCGGCTCCTCCTCGCCCGGGCGTTCCTCGCCGCCGCGAGCACCGGCGGGTCCGACGGCCCGGGCGATTTCAGCCGGCTCGAAGAACTGGCCGAGTCCGCGCGGGAGGCGTCCTTCCGCTCGTGCGAGAAGGACGTGCTGGAACTCCTCGCGGTACTCGGCGACACGGCGACGGCGTGGCGTCTGGCCGAACTGGCCGACCAGTTCGAGGGCTCGGAGGCGCAGGTCCTCTCCCGGTACGCGCACGCCCTCGCCGACCAGGATGCGGACGCCCTGCTCGCAGCGGCGGACCGCGCGGAGGGTATCCAGAAGGTCCCCCTCGCGGCGGAGGCGTCGGCGAGGGCCATGCACCTCTTCGACGTGCGGGGCGACGGCCGGGCCCGGCGCATGGCCCTGCGGGCGGTCCGCCGCCGGCAGTCCATGCTCGAGGGGTTGCTGCCGCACGAGGAAGGTGACCTCCGCGGTTCCCACGAACTGACGGCCAGGGAGCGGGAGATCGCCCGACTCGCAGCGGACGGCGCCTCGAACCGCGCGATCGCCGAGGCTCTCGTCCTGTCCACGCGGACGGTGGAGGGGCACCTCTACCGCATCTACGGGAAGCTCGGGATCACCACCCGTGAGGAACTCGTGGGCGAGATGAACGCCTACAACGATGAGCATTGAGCTCCGTCGTGGCGTCCACGTAGTCAGCATCCCGCGTTGAGGTAGTACGAGAGCGATCTTGCGTATTCTCCCTCAGAACACGAGTAGTCGGCACTGGTGAGCGGTTCCCATGCGCTGCGTAGGGTTGCATTTGTTGAACCGATGACGCTTCGACAGCAGGGCTTCGGCCCTTACTCGCCTGAAGAGCGGGTCCCGGATCGGGGCCAGCGGCAAAGGAGTCTTCCTGAGACCAAGACTCCGTCCCCAGCTGCCGCTGGCCTCTTCCCGTTTAACCCTGACATTTGTGCCGGACACGCAAAGGCCGGGTCGGAGCAGATGCTCCGACCCGGCCTTGAGTACGCAGTATTGCGAGGGTTATGCCTCGGCGGAGCGGCGACGTGCCACGAGGATGCTGCCGGCGCCCAGGCCGAGTGCACCGATGCCGGCAGCTCCCCAGAGAAGCATTGCGGAGTCGACGCCGGTGTTGGCCAGGCCATTGGACGAAGACGACGTGCCGCCGGTGGTTCCGGCGGTCGTGCCGCCGACAGCGTTCGCGGAGTCGACGACCACACGGGCGGTGACCACAGGGGAGCCGTCCAGTGCAGCGGCGGTCAGCGTGTAGTCGCCTTCTTCGGTGAGCTGGACGTCGAAGGAGAAGTTGCCGTTGGCATCGGCGTTGATGGTCTTCTCCAGGACGATCTGGTTGAGCACGATCAGGCCTCCGCGGGCCGAAGCAGCACCGCCGGGGCCGAAGCCGGCGGCCGAGGGCGTCCCGGCGGTGCGGTCGACGGTGATGCGGATGGCTTCGCCGGGCTCGAAGAGGCCGTCCGTGCTGCTGAAGGTGACGGTCTCGCCGGGAGCGACGGTGCCGTCGCTGACGGTGCCCGTCTCGCCGGTGACGTAAGCGGGGGTGGAGACGGGAGCGGCCTGCGCTGCGCCGGCTCCGAGGAGTGCGATGGTTCCGGCGATGGTCAGGACTGAAGCGGTCTTGTTCATGATGTGGTCCCCATAAAGGTGTTCGAGACGAGAAAAGCGTGGAGTGACCGGGCGGTCGTTCCCCAAACGCCCGGCGCCTACTTCCGTCACCCTATAGGACCCGCCCCAATTACTCGAATTAGGAGGGCTTACTACTTGGATCTGGTAGTACGCCTACTTAGAAGATAGCAACGAACCCTAGGTGGCGGAAGACCTGGATGGCTCCTGGCCGCGATGTAACGCAGTGTTAATCTGGGGGTCGCGTCGACGGTCGGGCCCGGCGTTCTCAGCCGCAGGACTTGAGGCCCTCGGAGGGTAGGAGGACGTCGGCGGGGTCCTGCACGGTGGGCGTGACGTCGAGGACCGGTTCCGTCTCCTGCACCACCTTGGAGAAGTCCATCTCGAGGGTCACGGTCTCGCCCGGGCCTATTTCCGTGGTGAGGATGCCGACGGGCCGGTTACCGTGTGCGAAGGACCCGACCGGTACGTCCTCACCGTTGATCCTCGCCTGCTGCAGGAGCGACTGCGCGGGTCCGTAGCTGACCGTGTTGGTCTTGATGCGTCCGGGGTCCACCCCGAAGCCTCCGTTGCCGGTGACGTACGCCGGTAGAGACATCGCTGCGTCCTCAGGGGCCGTGTTGGTCAGCGTCACCTTGGCCGTGTACAGGGAGTACCCGTCGCCCGGGCAGCTCTTCACGAGCTGCACGGTCCGGCGTACGTAGTAGTCCATCTTGGCGCCGGTGCCGTCGTTGAAGTACACCCCGAATGCCGCTCCGCCCACCGTGGCGCCGAGGGCCGCCCCGGCCAGGCCGGTCCGGGAGATGACGTCCTGCTCGTCCGCGGTGGCCGACCACACGTACAGGCGGCCCTGCGCGGCGCTGGTCACCAGGGCGTCGACGAGCTGCGTGCCGTCGCCCTGCACGTCCGTGAGCGCACCGAAGACCCTGCCCGCCACTGCCGCGAAGTACTCGTCCTGCAGGGCCGGCTCCTCGATCTCGGCATAGACGTCCGAGAGGAGGGTGGGCACCACGTTGGTGGAATCGAGCGCCGTGGGCAGGGAGGTCTGCGCGACCAGGGCGTCGACGACTGGATCGCCGACGCTCCCGAGTTCCACGGGTCCGGTTGCCCCGAGGATGTTCGCGAGGACCACGGGATCCAGGGCGATCACCCCGTCGATCCGGGAGTCAGGGTGCCGGTCCTGCCACATCTGCCGTGCGGTCGACGCGGCGGTGGGGAAATCGGGTGTGAGGTTGACGCTCTGCATGAAGGTGGCCATGCGGTAGGAGTAGATCTGTTCCTGTCCGGGGTCCACCGGGACCGCGGGGGCAAACCTTCCCATCTCGGAGGCGCTGCCCTGATCGGTCAGGGTTATCCGCCCGTCATCGACGGTGAGCACCACCAATGCGCCGGAGATGCCGCCCGTGGCGCGGACCTCGGCGCTGTTCTGCACCAGCACGAGGTAGTTGCGGGTCCCCTCGGCACCGAGCATGGAGGGCAGCAGCTCGCCGGCCCGGGAGGCGCTGCCGAGGGGGCCGCGCACCTCGCCGATCGCTTCGACGGCGTCCTCGAGCGGAGCAGCGATCTGCGGGAGCAGGTCCGAGCGGTCGATTCCTTCGAGGCGGCCGTATGACAGCTCGATGGTCGTGGCCGCTGTGGACAGGGTCGGCGCGATGTCCGCCAGGGGAGCGGTGTCGATGCGGCCGTCGACGGGTGCCAGGGAGTTCCAGTCCAGGGCCGCGGTCTTGTCGACCATGGGGGCAACGGCGCGTTGCACGACGTCGTCGGCCGACGCCGTCACCTCCGACACCGCGCGGAAATTCTGCCCGACGAAGGGGACGAGGCCGGCGGCTTTCCACAGCGGGTCCGTGCCGGCGGCACGTGCTGCGGTCGTGTGGTCCTGCAGTCGAGAGGTCACCGCGCCGGCCCGGTCGGTATCACGCCCGACGACGGCCGCCCGCAGTTCGGGGATGAGGGCCATGCTGCTCTCGAGGTTGCTGTGGATCTGCTGGGCCCTGTGGGCCAGCCACCCCCCGACTATCGCGAGAACCAGCAGCGCGATACCTGCGCCCACCAGGACCCGCCGAAGCACCGGACGGCCGGATCCCGGCGAGCGTTGGGTGCGAATCCTCGGCGCGCGCTCGTCTGCTCGTGCTGCTGCCGTGGGGCTGCTCGGTGTCACTCGTGGTCCTATCGTGCGGCACGCCGGTACACAGGGTGCGGGGAGGGTTTGACGGTCAGGCCGCGCCGTGGCCGGCGAAGACCGCCTTGAAGGTCTTGAAGAGGATGACGATGTCCTGCATGAGGGACCAGTTCTCCACGTAGTACAGGTCCAGCTTGATGGACTCCTCCCACGTGAGGTTGGACCGGCCGCTGACCTGCCAGAGGCCGCTCATCCCCGGGCTGACGTAGAGGCGGCGATGCGCGGCGTCGTCGTACAGTGCCACTTCGCCTGCTCGCTGGGGCCGCGGACCGACGAGGCTCATGCTTCCTCGCAGGACGTTGAACAGTTGGGGGAGCTCGTCGAGCGAGTACTTGCGGAGCGCCCTGCCGACACGCGTGATGCGGGGATCGTCCTTCACCTTGAACAGGGGTGTGTCCGCACTGCCCTGGGAAACCAGGAGCGTGGCGAGCTGCGCGTCGGCGTCCTGTTTCATCGAACGGAACTTGATCATCCTGAAGGTGGCGCCGCCCACCCCGATGCGTTCCTGGGTGTAGAAGACGGGGCCGGGGCTGCTCAGTTTCACGAGGACGGCGAGGACCAGCAGGAGTGGCGAGAAGACGATCAACAGGCCGGCGCTGCCGGTGATGTCGAACAGGCGCTTGAGGACACGCGATCCGCCGGTCAGCTTCGGCGTCGAGACATGGACCAGGGGCAGTCCGGCCACCGGCTGCGTGTGGATGCGGGGCCCGGCGATGTCGGTCAATGCGGGGGCGAGGATGAGGCGGGTCTCCTGTGCGGCCAAGGCCCATCCCAGCCTGCGGAGGACATCCGGATCGAGATTGGACCCGGCCGAGACGGCAACGGAGTCGGCTCGGCACGCTTCGATGGCGTGCATGATCGACGCGACATCCGATCCGGATCCGATCACGGCGATGTCCGGGTTGGCGCGCAACGAACCGCTGCTACCACTGGTTACATAGGCGGCGACCGGGGTGTACCCGGCGAGGGGGTTCTTGCGCAGCGAGGTGGCCAGGTGGTCGACGGCGTTGGCGCCGCCCACGATCAGGACCTGCGACGAGCTCCTGCCGTGCCGGCGCTCGCCGCTGAGAATCTGGCGGACCATCCACCGAGCCACGAGCAATCCGATCACGCCTGCGGGCAGCGCAAGGCCCACGTATCCGCGTGCCGTGTCGTAGCGGAACGCGTAGGAAAGGATGGCGATGAGGCCGAACAGCCAGAGCGAGGCACCGAACACCCGCTTGTACTCCTCGGCACCGGATCCCAGCACGCGGGGACTGCGCGAGTCCCAGGCGCCGAGCATGACCCACCACGCGAGACTCAGGATCACGCTGAACACGGCATAGGTCTGGAGCGGTTCGGCCCCCGTGTCATCGGCGAGACCGAACCGGATGAGGAAAGCCCCGGCGGTGGCCCAGATGACCACGACGGCGTCGATCACGGCGAGGCGCCGAGGATAGCGCCTCATCCAAGTGAGACCTTGTCCCACGGTATGCTCCTTCCCCACAGCGGGAGCGTCGTGCAGCACTAGTCGCGTGCCGAACGGTGTAGTGGTTGTGGTCTCAGTCCCAGCGCCTCGTCGAAGGGAGCCCGCTGGGGAACCGCCGTGGTGACGGGGGCGCCGGCCTGGTCCTCCAGAGCGAGGTGGGAGTCCGGATGGGACTCGTACGAGTGGTAGCTGTAGGAGTAGGCGTCCGGGCCCTTGGTCGGCAGGAAGTTGATCACCACTCCGAGCAGGTCGGCGTCTACCATCTCCAGGTTTCCGAGCGACTTCTGCAGGTCGGGGAGCTTCACTTTCGAGGAGCCGATGACCACGACCACCCCGCCCACCTGCCGCGAGAGAACCGCCGCATCGGTCACCGGGAGCAGGGGAGGGGCATCGATGATGACGGCATCGAACTTCTCCTCGAGCCGGGAGATCAGCTGCTTCATGGCGTCGGACCCGAGAAGTTCACTGGGATTCGGGGGAATCTGCCCGGCCGTCAGGATGTACAGCTCGTCCGTACCCCAGGGCTGGAGAAGGTCTTCGACATCGGCCCGGCCGATCAGCGCTGTGGTCAGACCGGCATTGCGCTCGAGCCCCAAATATTCGTCAACTCGGGGACGGCGAAGATCGGCGTCGACCAGTACGACCGACTGGCCACCCTGAGCAATGGCGATCGCCAGGTTGGTGGCGGTCGTGGTCTTCCCTTCACCGGGAAGGGATGACGTCACGAGCATGGCCTTGGACCTGTGGCTCACGTGTGCGAACTGGAGATTGGTCCGGATCTGACGGAAGGACTCGGCGCGAGGGCTCTGCGTGGGTGCCTGCGTCAGGAGGGGCTTCTTCTGCGCGTCCGCGTCGAACGAGATACCGCCCAGCAGAGGCGCATCGCTGATACGGCGTACATCGGATTCGCTGCGAACCCGAGTGTCCAGGGTGGTTCGCAGGACGGCGGCGCCGACGCCGAGTGCCAGGCCCACCAGCAGTCCCAACGCGAGATTGAGCCGTGTGTTCGGGGCGGAAGGCTCCGATGGCGCCGTAGCCGGCGTGATGACCGTCAGGTTGACGGGGGAGGCCGCGCCGTCACCCGTGCTCTCGAGGCTCTCGACCGACTGCACCAGGCTCTCCGCCGTGGCCTGTGCGATGGCCGCTGCCTGCACAGGGGACGTGTCTTCCACGACGATGGTGATGATGACGGTGTTGAGGTCGGCCGTGGCAGTGACCTTGTCGGAGAGCTGTGCAGGGGTGAAATCGAGTCCGAGGGAGTCGACCACCGGCTGCAGGACCAAAGGTTCAGTGACGGTCTCCACGTAGGACTGGACGCGCGCCTGTGTGAAGGTGTTGCCCTGCTGGAGCTCCTGCACGCTTCCGGAGTTCTGCGTCGCCACGAAGAGCTTCGTCTGGGCGGTGTAGGTGGGCCGAATCGCGAAAGAAGCCGCGGCTCCTAAGAGCAGGCCGGTCATGGCGCAAATGGTGATCAGCAGCCAATTGCGCCGCAGAATCCGAAGGTAGTCGCTCAGCTCCAAAGGAGACCTCTCTAGATACTTGCTTCTGAGACCGGTGCCACAGAGACCGATGGCTGTATCGAGCAGCAGGACTGTGCTCGACAGCGAGTGTATCCGCCAATCGGCAGCAGCCGCGGATGATCGCCTCGCAGAGCCGCAAATGATCACCTCGGCGAGCCGCGCAGACGAGCGCATCGTCCTCCTATCCCGACACCAGAACGTGTCGCAGCAGCTAGGCTCATGCGGTTACTCAGCGAGGGGCTTGCTGATACGCACTTCCCGGTCGTGTCACTGAGTTCAGGTCGTCTGGTCCAGTGCGTACTGCCAATCACTCGCGATCAACCAACACCTTCCGTTCCTCCGGCCCTGGCAGTGGTACTGTCTGCACCGAACAAGACCGACTGACCAAGTTCAGGATGGGCCGAACTCGACCAGTTGGAATGGGGATGGAATGACAGGCCTCGTAGTACATGAATGGATTGAAAGCGCCGGAGGCTCCGAGAACGTAGTTGAAGCTGCTTTAAAAGCACTTCCGAGCCCCGAACTGTACTGTCTATGGAACGACGACCCGACCCGCTTTCCGCATGTGGAGGTCACGGAGACTTGGCTTTCGCGCACGCCGCTTCGCCGAAGCAAGGCTATTGCCCTTCCATTCCTGATTCCGACGTGGAGGCGATCCCGCCTGGCTAAGCAATACGAGTGGATGTTAGTAAGTTCCCACTCGTTCGCGCACCACGTTACTCTCGGTGATCAACCGGACATCCCCAAGTTCGTGTACGTCCACACGCCTGCCCGATATGTCTGGGAGCCCAGCGTCGACCATCGAGGTCGAAACCCGCTGGGTCCGCTCATCCGACCTCATCTCAGGAGAATTGATAGGCGGGGGGCACAACAAGACAAAGCAAGCCACCTTGTAGCCAACAGCCATTACATCAGCGAGCGGATAGGCCGGTGCTGGGGACGGGAATCACAGGTTATCTACCCTCCAGTTGAGGCTAGGGCGATTGCTAGCGTCGAAGATTGGACGATCCACCTGACCGACGGTGAGGCAGATGCACTGCATGACCTCCCGGAGCAATTTATCCTCGGCGCTTCTAGGCTCGTCCCCTACAAGAGGCTGGACGCGGTTATAAATTTCGGCAATGCTGTGGATACTCCCGTAGTGATTGCCGGGGCCGGGCCAGACGCGGCCCGGCTTCAAGCTCTCGCTGATGAATCATCAGTGCCGGTAACATTTCTGGGACGGGTGAGCAATCCACTTTTGTATGCCCTCTATCAGAGAAGCCTAGCACTCGTGTTTCCACCGGTAGAAGATTTTGGAATCATGCCGGTCGAGGCAATGGCCGCGGGCACCCCCGTTATTGGATTACGCGCAGGCGGCGTGGCTGAAAGCGTGCTCCATGGAACAAGCGGTTATCTCCTGGAGGATTTTGGCGACGAGTCAGCGATGGTAGAGGCGATGGAAGGAGCTTTGGCTGTGCGACCCGAGTCATGCAGAAAGCAGGCGGAAACCTTCGACGTCGCCGTTTTTCAAGCCGCAATCCGCTCTTGGGTAGTGGGCGGTGCGACTCTGTGAGCCAAGAGTCGGATGTCCAGCGCAAACAATCGTTCGCTTGCGCCCGTTCGTTCGTGGTTGACGACCGCTGGACTGGGCACTCCGGGATCGGTCGGTATTCAACGGAAGTGCTCGGCAGGATCGAGCTCCCCTTCAGCCGGTTGACCTCCAAAATCTCACCCTCGTCACCTGTTGACGTTCTCAGCCCCGGACGCATGCGAGTCGCAGCAAACAGCATCATTTACAACCCTGGGTACAACGCCGGCATTGCCCGTTGCACGCAACTCATAACGCTCCACGACCTTATACACCTATCGGGCAATGACACGTCGAGCAGACTCAAAAGGCGTTATTACGATCATGTTGTGAGGCCAGCGGTCGATCGTGCCGGAGCTGTCATGACCGTCTCGGCTACTTCGGCCGAGGCGATCACAAAGTGGCTAGGTGATCCCCACATAGAAGTAGTGAACGTTGGCAATGGCTGCTCCGACGTATTTTTGCAACCGGCGAGGGAGGAAGTTCGCCAGAAGAACTCCTTTCTCTATGTGGGGAATCTTAAATCACATAAGAACGTGCCGACTCTTATCGGCGCGCTACTGCTCCGCCCCACCGCAAAACTTACCGCCGTGATCGGCGATACAGAGCGGGCAAAGCAGATATTCTTGGAGGCAGGCGTCATGAACCGAGTGAAGTTACTCAGCAACGTTTCCGACCCTGAGTTGGCGTCTATCTACCGTCGATCGACCGCTCTCCTGATGCCCTCGTCGCTCGAGGGTTTTGGACTGCCAGCGGTTGAGGCTCTTGCGACACAGACCCCCGTCTGCTACTGGCAGGGATGTTCAAGCATCGCCGAAATTGTGGGGGAGAGAGGATTGGCTTTAACGAGTGCGAACGACGCGGAAGAATGGTCTCAGTCCCTGGATATCTTGAATGACTTCGGGCCCATTTTAGGCAACGTCGAAGACGTCAGAACGCGATTCAGTTGGGCCTCCGTGGCCGGGCGAGTTGGAGGTTTCTTGAGTGATTACGTCAATAGTTGAAGTCTTGTCAAAGCCGATTGATGTTCTCTTTCTTAGCCACTCGCCTGATGACGGCACCTTCAAAGTTGGCAGTCATCACTTGGCCCGTGAATTCTCGAAGTCAGGTCTGAGGGTGGTTCACCTTTCCACGCAGCGATCAGTCATACATCTGCTGAGAAATGTTGCGAGAGGGACCCCCATCTCGACGCGCGGACTGTGGACGGACGAACACGGGACCGTGCACTTTGTGCCAACAAGTCTTCTGCCTGCACAGTGGACACCGGCGTTGCACCCGACTCTGATTGAGAGGGTCTACGACTCCATGAAACCTGAAGTCGTTCTCGTCGATCAACCGCTCCTTTCAGGACTGCCGCGGAAGTATTTCCCGACGGCAAAGCTTGTCTACCGCCCGACTGATACATATAGCAAGGGTGCGGCGGCGTCTCGCCAGGAACATCTGCTCAAGCGGGCGAGCGGGATCATCGCAACCTCACTTCCCGTATATGCTGCTCTGGACGCCGATCCTTCGCTTCCCTATAAGGTCGTGGAGAACGGTGTTGAACTTAGTCGCTTCAGTCTGGTCGAATCCTATGAACGGCAGGGCTTTGTATACATTGGGGCGCTAGATTATCGATTCGACTGGGCGCTAGTAAAGACTCTTGCAGAGAAGTTCCCGTCCGAGCGAATAGATCTTTACGGGCGAGTGTCGGTGCCTCATCCAAACCTACCGTCGAATGCAACATTGCATGGACCCATCAGTTACAACTATATTCCTAGCATTTTAAATCAGTACCGAGTAGGGCTCATTCCGCTCGGACCAGCCGATGTCAATGCAGGACGCAGTCCAATGAAGTACTTTGAGTACCTCGCGGCTGGGTTATATGTCGTTGCTACGTCTACACCAGCCCTTAGTGGGCGGGGCGTCCCAGGAGTTTTTCTCTATTCTGACCCAAATTCCGCCATTGCGGCAGCGAGTGAGGCAATATCCTTTCCGCACCACAACGTGCCGGGAATTAAAGCGGCAGCACTCGAAGATTGGAGCGAGAAGTCGAAACAAATCCTGGCCTTCGTCCAACGGTTGTAAATTCGAGCGAGCATCCTCGTGTTGGTTTGATGGCGGCCGTCTCTTTCGCGTTTATATTGCTAATGATCTCGAGATCAGTGTTTTCGCCAGGCGTAGTCACTGCGTACGCTCCTTTGTTGGCGTCTGTTGCGCTTATAGTCTTGGGAGCGAAGGCTGCATTCTCAATGTTGCTTCCGCCCAGTGTGCTCTGGCTTCTTCTATTTTCACTGCTGTACGTTGCGGTGACCGCATTGAACGGGGATTTGTCTAAAACGGCCGTGGCCGCCTCCCAAGCCGTCATGTGGGTCGCAGTAAATCTGTACTTCAGTAACTTGAACAATGCCGAACTGAAGCTCTTACTGCGTGCGGGACTTACAATCGCTGCTCTGCAGGTGTTGATCGCCGTGTTTGAATCCGTCTTTCAAACCGGATGGGTGCAGCAGTCAATCGCTGCAGCAGTGGACCGCGGTTATCCTTTCCGGTCGAACCGAATCCTCGGACTACCATTCATCAGGGCGCAAGGCACGTTTGGCTATCCGATTGCCTTTGGCCACTTTGCCGCCCTTGGCGCTCTTGCTTCATTTATATTCAGCGTGAGGTGTCGAAGCAGGTCGGCAGGCCTGCTAACGCTCTTCCTATTCGGCGGCGTCCTTCTAAGTGGGACTCGGTCGGCGCTTGTGGCGCTGATCTTCTCGGTCATCGTTTACGCCTCCCTTTCCTTCGCCCGCAACTCATTATTGAAGAGGGCGAGTATGGTTCTCGGAGTGACAACTTCTGCTGCGTTCGTGGTCCTGACGTTAGGCCAAGATTTTCTGGCGGACGACATCTCCGTGCTGCATCGGGCGGGGGTCATTTCAGCTCTACCACGTTTCCGCCTATTGGACTTCACTCAGGTACTTTTCGGCTCGGGTTACGATTCTCATGAGACTCTATTCCAGTCGGGCATTATTCCGAACCACGGTACGTACGCTGTTGACAATGCATTCATTACTTTCCTCATTACCAGTGGTTTAGTAGGACTGGTCTTGATTTTGTTCCTGTTGGTGGGCGCATGGCGCAGGGGAGACAATGCGGCAAAGGCAACGTTGGTGCTCTTTGTAGCTATGTTCATGTCCTATGACGTGCAGAACTGGCATGCAGTTTCCTTCTTGCTCTTTGCGTGCACGGGAATTGCCTATCGCAGCAGAGTAAGTGCCTTGATCTCATCGCCGACCAAAAGAGTCCACGAACAGGCGGGTGCCGGTTTTTATGGGAGAAACTAATGGCAGCGTGGCTATCGTGGCGTCTACTGAGTATTTGGGCGGCGCGGAGCTCTACATCGCTCGTTTAGCCTCGTTGCTTCACAACGAGGGAATGAACGTGCGCCTTATTGGTAGCCTCCGCAGTTGGCCGTGCGAGCTTCCGCAGGACGATCCCGGATTCGGATCAAAGTGGTCCCTGCGTACCCTTCCTTTGGGCCTACTGAGAAGTTTGAGCGAGCGGCGCAGGCTGAAGGGTACATTGAGATCTACAAAAGCAAAGGTATTCAACTGCCATTTTAAGCGTGAGCAGATCGCGCTGACCTCGGTACTCGCCCGTAATGGACGGGTAGTGTGGACCGAGCACGGACTTTTCCCCTCCGGTATTTTCGGATTCCTAATCCGTCCTCTTTACTGGTTTGCCGCCCGCAACTGCTCAGAAATCGTGTGCGTATCGGATCGGGTCGCGTTGAGCATCTTACCTAGGGTGCCCAGGGGCACCCCCATCCGCACGATCGCGAGTGCGGTCGATCTGAGTAGGTGGAACTCAGCTAGCGAAGGTGACGCGGAGGCGGCGAGACGGGAACTGGGGATCAGTAACACCAGTCGTGTCTGCGTCTTCGTCGGCCGCCTAGATCCGGGAAAGAGGCCCGACCTGGCTATTGAGGCGGCACTGGCCTCAAGGTCGACCATCGTGTTGGCGGGGGATGGTGCCATGGCTGAAGCGCTCAAGCAGCGCTACCGGGACAATGAACGCGTCCTCTTCCTCGGGCACACCGCCGATCTTCGGTTCGTCTACTCGGCTGCGAATTTTCATTTGTTCACCTCCAATGGGAAAGGCGAAGGATTCCCCACCGTGCTATTAGAGGCAGCTGCAAGCGCAGTTCCGACGGTTGCTTGCGACGATGCTGGATTCTCCGCGGAAATTCTGCGGGCGGGCGGAAAGGTTGCGCGGCCCACAGTTTCGGAGTTGTCTCGAGCCATCGAGGGAATGACTGTTATACAGGAGCGTCGAGACGCTGCTCGAGCGTGGGCCATGACTAGAGACCTTGAAGGATGGATTCGGTCCTATTCAGAGGTGTTCCGCGCCCGTAACGACGCTGGTGGAGGCGTGGCGCGGCAAATTGGTTAGTGGCGCCAACGCGAGGAACGCGGCAGTGAGTATCGGTGGCCAGGCCGCCCGGTTCCTTGTGAAATTCATCGGACTGGCTGCTATCAGTCGCATCCTTGAACCGGATGAGGTGGGACTCGCAGCTCTCGCATTAGCCATCGTCGGCATAGCCGGCATCGTCGGTGACTTCGGTCTGTCTTTGGCAGCTATTGCTGCCCCTGCTTTGAGCCAGAAGCAGAGCAGCAACCTCTTCTGGTGCAACCTGTTAATAGGCGCTTGCCTCGCAACTGCCATGGTGTTCATGTCGCCATTAGTTGCCGAGTTATATGGGCGAGATGACTTACGGCTTGTGATCGTGGGGCTAGCGCCCGTTTTCTTGCTTACAAGCGCGGGCGTACAACACCGAGTGCTCCTGACACGGAGTCTCAGCTATCGCACATTGGCAGTATGTGAGGCGCTAGCTCCGCTAGGCGGGGTTACCATCGGAGTCATCTGCGCTCTAAACGGCGCCGGAGTTTTCGCGCTGGTAATTCAGGAGCTCGGAATTGCGGTTTTATTGCTTGCCGGTTACTACATGGGATCTCGCTGGGTGCCCTCGCCGCCAAGCCGGGCTGCAGGCATTCGACAGTTCTTTGGCTTCAGTATGGCTACAACTGCAACGCAGATTGTTAATTACGTGAGCACATATATGCCGCAATGGATTCTGGGAGCCGTTTTCAGTCCTGCTGCTGTTGGTCAATTCTCCAGAGCATTTCAAATCCTCATGCTTCCAATTCAGCAGTTTGCAGGCCCGCTCACGCGCGTAGCCCTACCGCTCCTGTCCCGGTCTGACGACGCAGCTTTCCGTGAGAGTTTTCACAAAGTGCAGACGCTCCTTACCTACGTTCTCTGCATTCCACTCCTCGTTATTTCGATCTTGGCACATCCAATCGTCTTGCTGGCACTCGGTCCGGGCTGGGAGACTGCAGCGTCAATTCTAGCGATTCTCTGCGTAGGCGGGTGCTTCCAAAGCGCAGGTTACGCGCTGTACTGGGGTTTTCTGGCAAGAAACAAAGCCCGAGAACTTTTCGTTGCGGAGATGTATGGTCGCGTCCCAATGATGGGTCTCATCGTTGTGGGCTCATCAATCGGCGTCGAAGCGGTGGCGGCAGCTTTCTCGGCCGGACTTGCTCTGGTGTGGCTTGCTAGCTCAATCTACGCAGGAGTGAAGCTCCCTATATCGGGGAGACGTAGTTTCGAGGTCTTCTGCAGAGGCGCAGGAGCAGGCTTGGCTGCATATGGCGTAGCGCGAGTGACAACCGTTTTTTTTGCCGCGAACATACCGACGGGGGTTGCCCCCTACGTCACACTAGTGCTTTTCCTGGGCCTGTATGCTCTTACACTCCTGTCAGCGAAAGTGCGGGCAGATTTGGCGCTTGTACTTTCAGTCTTGACCTCTCTCCGGCAACGATGATACTGCCTTTCGTTTTCCCGGGTATTCTGCCGTTCCACTATTTCCATCAGTTCTGAAATGCAATCGTTCGAAGCGATTCCAACAATTTCGCTGTGTGCTCTGGCCTACCAGGCCTTGGAATCCGTTCCGGTTGATGGTTCGCCATCTTGAATATTGCGCGCTGGAGAACTTTCGACCAAATTGCTGGATCGAGGCTCTCCACTTCGAAGTCAAGTTGCTCGCCGAGACCCCCGACTCGGTGCCCGATCACTTTCGCTCCATACGCGTGAGCAAGGGCGGCCACTCCCGATTGACTCGCGACGCTGTAGGGAAGAGCAACAAGTCCGCACGAGGATACAAGAGCGGCCATCTCCTCAATCGGATAGTAGCCCGGGAAGAGCAGATCCTCTCCCAGTCCGAGGAGGGACAACTCAGCTTTCACATCGGCGAGACCGCCCGTGTCCTGACCCATGATTGCTACATGGCTTCCTGCCTTTGATGCTGCCAACGCGAGCATCGGCAAGTTCTTGTCAGTTCTGATCTGTCCTACTGAACAAACGCCGACTCCATGACGAGCTATCAAGGCGGTCCATCTAGTCATGATCTCCTCTGGTATGACGGGTGCATAAGCGAAAAGATGGGTTTGCATCGCCCTTCTGCTCCGACGCCGCAAAATTTGGTAGTCGACGTCGTTGTATGCCATCACCGCGGGGGAATTCAGCACACACAGATTGAGAAGAATTTGGTCCACCCTCCCCCCGTGCCGGCTGAACAGGTTGTGCGGGCTGAATAGTGTTTTTTTCCGCAGTGCAGCAGATAGCATTATCAGCAGAAGTGTGAGAGGTGTTCGAAAGGTCCCTTGAATCCAGAGTATTCCCTTCTGAGCAAGGATATGAGGTATGGTACGCAATGCGTACCAGGCTGCTCTCTTTATCCCGCGACTCGATCCTTTATACTCGTCCCATCGGATACAGTGACAATAATCAACTCGAGCGTCTTTTATTTCGGGTGAACTTGCGGTGTGGAGAATTACGTTCTGGCCACTCTCGGAAAGGAGGGCAGCCAAGGCCAGTGAGTGTTGGAAAACGCCCCCTTCTCCTCCTGGTTCGAATAAGTGAACGGAAATGGTTTCGCTGGAACTGTTCACGGCTTAGTTTCACCATGTAGAAAGTTAGAGCCGTCATTCCCGGCGGTCGTTGCAACCAGACGAGCTGGGTTCCCGGCCCATACTTCGTGGTCCTGAATGTCGGTTAAAACGACGGCATTCGCACCAACCATGGCTCCTTGGCCAATTCGAAGCGTCGACCCTGAACGGAATAGTACGGCCGCGCCAGCTCCAATGATCGCGTTGTCTCCGATCGAAATTCCTCCGCCGGGCCGCAACAAGTGCTCGGGCAGATGTACGTCGGCTCTCCCCAAAGTTACGTTTTGATAAAGAGTGACGTTATCTCCAATGACACTGTCTTGGTGTAGAACCAGGCCGAATGAGTTGTGGGGAAGCTTGAGATTCTCGCCGATCTGTACAGTGGGCGGAACACTTAGACCCAGGGCGAGGAGAATGCCGCGGGCCACTCGGCCCAGTAGTGGAACATTCCGAAGGCTAATTATCCGTCCGATGGCGTTCATGGCTCCTCATTCTTCGATTTTCGACTGACAGTCGTCTTCGTCGTTTATGGCTCTCACCAGTTGGTCAGCGCGAGGATCGCGGGATTCAACTGGTCGAGCATCCGCCTGTACACATCGTCGGTCCGTCCATAGGGATCGACCACATCGTCTTCCTCGGGGGGGCCTGCGTGAATCGACCGGACGCGCAGTGCCTTAGGTGGAGTGGCGCTCCATCGGTCTGGTCCCTGGAGGGCATCCTCTATCGCGATCCTCGGCAGCAGACGTGCCAACTCGCGGAGGGTGAAGGTCTTCCGAAGCATTATTGGCGACATTTCGACGATCCTGCTGCGATGCTCGCGGGTGAGCGCTAGTACCAAATCCTGTCCCTGAAGGATCTGCGGGCTCAGTTGTCGAGCGGCGAACTGGTCCGCATTTCCGCCGAGAACCCGGACGAAGCCGGCTACGCGAGGATCGATCGCGTTTCCTACGAGGGCGTTGGTACCCGCGCTCTCGACAACGAACTGAGCCGGGAAACGCGCGTCCAGCCCTGCCTGCAGCAGTCGCTCCGCCATTGGGGACCGGCAGATGTTGCCCGTACACACCGTGAGGATACGAAAAGGGGATGTCCCGCGTGGTGTCTCGGCGCGGATGTCTCTCATGGCCTACGGCCTGCCGATTCCCTTGTAGTTCCAGCCCGCGGCGCGCCAGATCGACGGGTCCATCACATTGCGGCCGTCGAGGATGTTCCTGGTGCGCACGAGGGGGTTGACCTGCTTCGGTGTGAGGTCCCGGTATTCCTGCCATTCGGTCAGGAGGAGGAGTGCATCGGCCTTCTCAATGGCGCGGTTCATGTCCTCTTCGTAAGTGAGCTCGGGGAAGCGGTTACGAGCGCCCTCAATGGCTTCCGGGTCGGTCACCGTCACGTCTGCCCCCTGTAGCTGCAGCTGAGCCGCGATGCTGAGCGCGGGGGAGTCGCGGACGTCGTCGCTATTGGGCTTGAACGCCGCTCCGAGTACGGTGATGCGCTTGCCGAGGAGGGAACCGCCGACGAGGACACGGGCGAGTTCGACGACTCGGATGCGGCGGCGGACGTTGATGTCGTCAACTTCGCGGAGGAAGGTGAGTGCTTGATCCGCACCGAGCTCGCCCGCGCGCGCCATGAATGCTCGGATGTCTTTGGGCAAGCACCCTCCGCCGAAGCCGATGCCTGCGTTGAGAAATTTGCGCCCGATGCGCTCGTCCATGCCTATGGCATCGGCGAGGACAGTCACGTCGGCGCCGGTCACCTCGCACACCTCGGCCATTGCGTTGATGAAGGAGATTTTCGTCGCCAGGAAGGAGTTGGCCGCGGCCTTGACTAGTTCGGCCGTGGCGTAGTCAGCAATGAGCCGCCGTGTGCCCATTGAGAGGGGAGTGTTGTACACCTCATCGAGGGCCGTCGTCGCGCGGGCGCCCGCATCCCCATCGGGTACTCCGTAAACGAAGCGATCGGGGGAGAGGGTGTCCTTCACGGCGAAACCTTCGCGGAGGAATTCCGGGTTCCAGGCGAGGACTGCGTCCGGGTGGGACTCTGCAAGCTCATCGGCCAAGCGGGTGGCTGTACCAACGGGAACCGTCGACTTGCCTACGATCACGTTGCCGGGCTCGAGGGAGTCCAGCAGGGACCGAAAGGCAACATCCACGTAACGCATGTCCGCTGCATACTCGCCCTTGCGTTGAGGGGTGCCAACGCACAGGAAGTGGACTTCGGCTCCCTTGGCATCGTCCAAATTGGAGCTGAATTTCAGCCGACCAGTGGCGAGTACTTCATCGAGGAGTTCAGGGAGCCCCGGCTCGAAGAATGGCGCACGGCCAGACTGCAATTCGTCGATCTTCCGCGCGTCGACGTCTATGCCCACCACGTCATGCCCCAATTTGGCCATGCACGCTGCGTGCACTGCCCCCAGATAGCCGCAACCGATCACGGATATGCGCATGTGCTTGTCCCCCAAAAGAAGTTCCCCAGTGAGCACGATCCTAATGGAGCAGTTGAAGCCCGGCCGTTCCCCACGCCCGCCTGAAGGGCAAATACCCCGTGAACTACCGCGGCGCAGAACTGATTGCGGGCCGTATACGGAGCAGCAGCCAGCCCGTTCCGCAGCCCAGAACAGCGCCGAGAGTGTTGGCGAGCACGTCCGATGGCGTCGCAACGCGCTGGGGAAGTAGGAGGAACTGCGTCAACTCGATCAGGAACGACAACACGAATCCGGCCAGAGGCCCGGCCCAGCGCCAGCCCCGCGGCGCGAGAATGAACCAGAAGAGGCCGAACGGCACGAACATCAGGATGTTGGACGCGAATTCGACCTTCCTGTAGGTGATGGCGCCCGGCAGGCCGCGGGCGTGCAGATCGTTGAGAACGCGGCTCAGCCACTCTCCGCCGGCTCGGTCCACCGGCGTCGGCCACAGCACGATCAGCGCCACCGTCAGGAGCCACACCACGCACAGGGCGGCGGTCACGGTCCTGTAGCGGGGGGAGGGAAGCGGTGCAGTACTCAGGGGAATCCTTCGGGCGCGGGCCGGGCGGCGATGATGGAGAGGCTTCATTATGGCGGACCGGGGCCGGGTGCAGCCCACCGCTCGCGCTCCTGTAGGATAGACCGCGATGCCTAGGCGAGGGAGCGGGCCGGATCGCAGGATTTCCGGCCGTACTCCGTGATCGACGGTGGCTAGCGACTCGACTTGTTTCTAGACAACTGCCCCACTCGCGTGTTCCTTCCGCCCCGGCTCTTGTCCCAGCGCTCACGCAACCCTGCGGGGAGCCGCACTACGTCCAGGAGAAGCCATGTCCGAGCAGAAGCTCGCAGCACACGTCCGCACCGAATTCGGCAAGGGTTCGGCCCGCCAGGCCCGCCGTGCCAACATGATCCCCGCCGTCATCTACGGCCACGGCGCGGATCCCATCCACGTGCTCCTGCCCTCCAAGGCCACCACCCTGGCCGTGCGCACGCCCAACGCACTGCTCACGCTCGAGATCGACGGCGAGGACCACCTGGCCCTCGTCAAGGACATCCAGCGCAACCAGCTCAAGCGCATCGTCGAGCACCTCGACCTCCTGACCGTCCGCCGCGGCGAGAAGGTCCAGGTCGACGTCGCCGTGCACGTCGAGGGCGAGCCCGCCGTCGACGTCGTCTACAACCTCGAGGCGACCACTGTCCTCGTCGAGGCCGAGGCCACGCACCTTCCCGAGACCGTCACGGTCAGCGTCGAAGGTCGCGAGATCGGCGAGCACCTCCACGCCTCGGACATCGTTCTGCCCTCCGGCGTCACCCTGCTCACCGATCCCGAGACGCTCGTCGTCAACGTCATGGCGCCCACCGTCCAGGATCTCGGCGAGACCGACGAGGCCGACGTCGACACCGAGGCCACCGCCGAAGGCGCGACCGCCGGCGACGCCGACGAGAACGCCGTCGTCACCGACGCCGACGAGAAGTAAGCAAGGACCGGTGTCCACCGACACCTGGCTCGTGGTCGGGCTCGGGAATCCCGGGCCCGGCTACGCGGGCAACCGCCACAACGTGGGCCAGATGGTCCTCGACCTGCTCGCCTCCCGGATGAGCGGCCGCTTCACGTCCTCTAAGGCGCAGGCCGTCACCCTCGAAGGCCGTCTAAACATCGGCGGCCCGCGCCTTGTCCTGGCGAAGCCGCTCACCTACATGAACATCACCGGCGGTCCCGTCTCCACGCTGGCCCGCTTCCACGACGTCGCGCCCGATCACGTGATCGCCGTGCACGACGAGATCGACATCCCCTTCAACACGCTGAAGCTCAAGCTCGGCGGCGGGGAAGGCGGCCACAACGGTCTGCGCGACATCAGCAAGGCCCTCGGCACGAAGGACTACCATCGGGTGCGCGTGGGTGTGGGACGCCCGCCGGGGCGCCAGGATGCCGCTGACTTCGTGCTGAAGGACTTCGGCACGGTGGAGAAGAAGGAACTGCCGTTCCTGCTCGACGACGCCGCGGACGCCGTCGAGCTCCTCATCCGCGACGGTCTCCTCGAAGCCCAGCAGAAGTTCCACCCCCAGAAGTAGCCGGAGCACGAGACCGGCGCCCACGACTCCGCCAGCCCGGCCCGCGTAGGGCCGGACCGCTTCTGAGTAGTTCCCCGCCCAGCACTGCGGGTGAGACGAGTACCACCCCTCCGACCCTCGGTAGGTCCCACTCGTGTCCCCGGACCACCCTCTTCCTAGGGTGAAGGCAGGTCTTTCGCTGCATTCTCTGGGGACAGGACGGCGCCACTGTGGAGTCTCGGACGCACGCTTTCATCGGCACGGATACGCCCGCCCTCGCTGCGCCCACGGCCGGTTCGCCGGGGGAGCAGGCCTTCTTCGCGGTGCGGACGGACCTGATCGACGCCGTGCTGGAACGCATCCAGGGGCCCGGGCACGGGGGCGCCGTGCTCAGGGGCGAGGAGGGCAGCGGCAAGACGGCGATCCTCCGGGCCGTCGCCCACCGCGCCTCCCGGACCCACCACGTGGTGCGGATCTGGGCCTCCCGACGCGCCTCGGCGGAGCCCTACCGGGCGATCGCCTTCCTGCTCGCGGAGCTCGAGTCCGGGGACACCCACCATCCCCTGACCATCATCCAGGGAGTCCGGGCCCTCCTCGAGGAACAGTCCGCCGGACGCCCTGTGCTCCTCGCCATCGACAACGCCGCCTACCTCGACGCCGAATCCGCGCTGGTCGTCAGCCGGCTCGTGGTCGCCGGGACGGCGTCCCTGCTTATCGCCGCCGAATCGCTCCGGACCGTGGACGCCTCCTTCTCGGACCTGTGGCGCGACGGCGACCTCGAGTGCTTCGACCTCCCGCGCCTCGGCCGGCAGCAGATCCGCGCCATCGCCGAGGCGGCGCTGGGGGCCCCCGTGTCCCCGGACGGCGTCGCGCTGCTGGAGAGCTCGAGCGAGGGCAACGCCCGCAACCTCTGCTCCGCCCTCGAGGACCTGCCGCAGCAGGGCATCACGCTGCGGGGCGGGGCGTGGGTCGCCGCCTCGGACCGGCTCCTCGTCCCCTCCGCCGTGCGGGACAGCGCACGCTCCACCCTGGCTGCCCTGCACGAGTGCGAGCAGCGGGTCGTGCTGGCGCTCGCGTTCGCCGGCTCGCTTCCCATGGCCGCCGTCCGGCACCTCGCGGGCGGGCCGGATACACCGCCGGATCCGCCGTCGCACGAGTCGTGGAGGGCAACGACAGGCACGGGCGCTGAGGCAGCCCATCTCGACGCCCTGCAGCCCCTCATCGTGACCGGGGGTAGCGGGGGAGCCTCCATGGTGAGCCTGCGCTCCGCACTCTTCGCGGCGGCGATCCGCGAGCAGACGAGGTCGGAGGAGGCCGCGGCGCTCCACACGCTCCTGCTCGGCGCTTCGGGCCGCGCCGTCGATCCCGCCGCCGTCGAGCCGGCGGTGCTGGACCCGGCGGAACTCGACCCTGTGCTGCACGCGGACTGGCTGCTCGCCGCCGGCCTCGCGGTCCCCGCGGACCTGTCCCTCGCGGCCGCGCGTCGATGCGCCCTGCTCGGCCTCCACGGACGGGCACTGTTCTGGGCCTCCCGGCACTCCGACGACGGCCCGGAGCACCTGCTCGTGGCGGCAAGCGCCGCCCTCGCCCTCGGGCACGGCGAGGAGGCCGAGGCACTGCTGGCGCAGGGACCGGTGGCGCCGGACGGCGCGTCCGTTCCCGTGCAGGTCGCGCTCCTCCTGCTCCGCAGCCGCGCCTCACGCCTCACCGGCGGGCCCGCGGCCACGCGGACAGCGCTGCTCGACGACGCCGACGGGCTTCTCGTGCGCGCCGAGCGGCGATCCGGCGCGTCGGGCCGCCCGGACCGTCAGCTCCTCGCGTGCCGCGGCGACGTGACCGTCGAGCGTGCGGAGGATGCTGCGTTCGACGGCGACTACCCCGCGGTCCTCAGGCTGCTGCAGGGCACCGACCGCACCGGGTGGACCCCGGACCAGGAGGTGCTCGGCGACGGGCTCCTGTGCGAGGCCCTCGCGCTGACGGACCAGCAGCTCTCCGCCGTCGGACTGGCCCGGGGACTGCGGGCCCGCCGCGAGGCGTCCACGTCCAGCCGGTGGGTCCACGACGTCACGCGTCTGCGGATCGCCGTCGCCCGGTACGCGGCGGGCAGCGCCGAGCGTGCGGGAGCGGGCGGACCGGACACCGTGGCCGGATCCTCATCCGGCCCGACGGCGGCCGCCCGCGCAGGTGTGTCCGCATCCGGCCCCGACATGCTGCAGGACCTGGTCACCGGGGTGGGCGCGGTGCTCCAGGGCCGGCCCGCCGAGGCACGCGCGCTCCTCCTACCGGTGGCACGTCAGCTCGAGCTGCTGGATCCGTACGGCCTCCTGCCCCTGGCCTCGGTGGTGCTCACCGGCAGCGACGGCCCGGTGGGAGCGGGGGAGGGCCCGGTCGCTCTGCCCCGGGTGCGGGCCGCACGCCCGTCGTCGTGGCTGGTGACCGCCGTGGCCGGCCATCTGCGGGCGGTGTCGGCGGGGCCCCGTGACCCCCGGGCGGAGACCTCCGCACGGCTCGACCGCCTCGCGCAGGCGGCGGAGTCGCGGGGGGCGTCCCTGCTGGCGATGACACACCGGCTGGCCGAGGTCCGATCGGGCGATACGCGGGCCGCCACGTCCCTGGCTTCAGCGGCCGCCCGTATCGAAGGGGCCTACGCCGACGCCTGTGAGCTGTACGCGAAAGCGGTCGGCGCCTCGGACGCGGAGTTGTTCGCCCAGGCGATGGAGGGCGCGGCGCGCGCGGGGGACAGCGGCCTGTCACGGGAGTGCGCGGCCCAGGCGTTGCAGACCGCGCAGCTCTCCGGCGCCCGCGGTGTCCTGCGGGACATCCAGCGGCGCGCCCGCGGGCTCTTCGGCGACACCTCGGACCTGGAACTGGGGGCAGCGCTGGAACGCCTCACGCGGCGGGAGCGGGAGGTCGCGCAGCTGGTCGCCGCCGGGCAGAACAACAGGGACATCGCCCTCGCGATCGGCGTCACCACCCGGACCGTCGAGGGGCATCTCTACCAGATCTTCTCGAAGCTCCACCTCAGCGCCCGCAGCGAGCTCGCCGACCTCGTCCCGGCCGGGGGGCGATGAACTTCCTCCGCACCGACGACCTGCTGCCCTGCCGGCAACCCGTCGTCGACACGCTGCTGGAGGTCCTGCGGCGGGAGGATCGGCAGGGGGCGCTGGTCCTCGGAGAGACCGGCATGGGCAAGACGTTCCTGCTCCGGGCGCTTGAGCGCTCCCTCCCCTCCGGCGGACGCCGCCAGCTGGTGCGCGCAACCCGCGCGCTGCGCACCGTGCCCTACGGTGCCCTCGGCGACGTCCTCGCCCGTGTCCCGGCACGGGACCTCGCCGGTCCCGTGCCCATGCTGCGCGCCGCACGGCAGCGGCTGCGCGGGTCCGAGGGCGGCGACGTCGGCACGGTGCTCGTGGATGATGCGCAGTTCCTGGACGAGGAGAGCACGTACGTGCTGACGCAGCTCGTGGTCATGGGAGTGATCCGGCTGGTCGCCTTCGCCGACCACTCCCTGCCCTCGTCCGCCGGGCTCCACGGCTTCGCCGCCGAGGGATACCTCGACCGGGTGCAGCTCGAATCGCTCACCGATGCCACCCTGCGCGCGGTGGCGGAACACGCGCTGGGGTCCGGTCCGCTGGGAACCCGCGCCCTCCTGCGCCTCCGGGAGGCAACCGGCGGCAACCCGATGCTGCTCAGGGCAGTGCTCGACCACCGCGCGTCGGAGGGCGCGGAGACCGCGGAGACCGCGGAGGTCGTGGAGGACCGGACATGGTCCCTGGACGTCGGGCGCCACCCGCCGGGCGGCGCCCCGGCCGATCTCGTCGCGTCGGTCCTCACGCCACTGTCCGAGGCCCAGCGCACGGCCCTGGACCTCCTGGCCCTCGGCGGAGCGGTGCCCGCGGCCGACGTCGAGCGCCTGACCGGGAGCGAGGCCGTCCGCTCCCTGGTGGACCAGCGGTTCGTGGTCCCGCACCCCGCCGACGCCCGCTACCTGGCGTTGCGTCACGGCCTGTACGGCGAGACCCTTAGGGCAACCCTGCCCCTCGGGCGGAAGGTCCTGCTGCGCGAGGAGCTCTGCGGCCCTGCGTTCGTTCTTCCCCCGTACGGGTGCCACCGCCTCCGCCACCTCGAGTGGGCGGTGGAGACGGGGGCGCCGGTGGAGGCGGCAGTGCTCGTCGATGCGGCGAGGGTCGCCACCGAGCTGGGACGGCTGGAGGCGTCGGACCTGTTCCTGCACGCCGTCCCCGCGGGGCACGGCGCCGCCGTCGAGCGCGCACGCCTCCTCACCGCACAGGGTCGCCCGGCGGAGGCCGTGCACCTGCTCGCCGGGAGGAACGCGGGGGATCAGGACGTCATCGCGCAGGGGGCGGCGCTGCGGCTCGCCGGTGCATGCCCGTCCACCGTCCTGGCCCTGCTCGATTCCGCCACCGCCCGCACCGACACCCGGGTCGACGTCGCGGCCCTGCCCGACTCCGAGACCGCCCGTCGCGGTGCGCACCGCACCGTCGACGCCGGGCCGCTCGCAGCGGACCTCCTGAGGGCGCAGCTCCTCCTCGACCAGGGGGAGCCCGCCGCTGCGGACCGGCTCCTGACCGGGGACCTGCAGCGGACCGAGGACTGCCCGCGCCCTGCGGCGTCGCGCGCTGTCGCCCTCTCGTTGCGCGGCGAGGCCCTGGGGATGCTGGGCCGGTCGGTCGATGCCGCGCAGTGGACGCAGGGCGCCCTCGACGCCGTCGTCGCGGATCCGTACCGGCTCGCCCACGTCCACGAGGAGGTCCTGGCCCGGCACGTCCTCGTTCTGGCGCACGCCGGCGGAGCCGGCCAGGCGCTCGCCGCGCTCGAGGAGGCCGAGACGGCCGCCCTGCCCTTCGGTCCGGTGGACGCCCTGCGGGGCATCGTGCTCGTCCGGCAGGGGTTCTTCGGGGCCGGCCTCCGCGCCCTGGTACCGGCGCTCGCCCGGCTGCGCAGGGTGGATCGGCAGCTCCTGCTGCCCTACGCGCTCGGGGTGGCCGCCTGGGGCGCCGCGGTGCTCGGCGAGAGGGAGCAGGCCGCAGCGCTGATCGAGGAGCACCGGGCGCTGCCATCCCGCGGTCGCCTCGACCTCGGGGTCCTGGGCCGTGCCTTCGCGGCGGCCGCGGCTTCCGTGGGGCGGCGAGGTCCGCAGCCCGCGCGCGTCGCCGCACTGGTCGCCGAGGACCGGCCCCCGCAGCTCCGTGCCTGCGAGAAGGACGTCCTCGTGCTCGCCGTCCTGCTCGGGGCGGCCGGTGCCGCCGGCCGGCTGGCCCGCGCGGCCGGCAACCTGCAGGGGGAGGAGGCCCTGATCCTCGCGGACTTCGCCGGGGCCGCGGGTGCGGGTGACGGCGCGCTGTTGGGTGAGGTCGCCGATCGTGCTGCCGCGGCCGGGTTGCCCCTGATCGCCCTGACTGCCGCGGCGCGGGCGGGGGAGCTCCAGGGGGAGTCCGGTCCCGGTGCCGACCGCCGCGCCGTGACCCGACGCCTCGGCCGGTACAGCGAGTCCTTCGCGGGAACATGGTTCGAGGTGCCAGGCGGCGCACGGCGGCTGACGGATCTCACGAGGAGCGAGAACGCCGTTGCGCGCCTGGTCGCGGGCGGGGGGAGCAACAGGGATGTCGCGGAGGCGCTCTGCGTCTCCGTCCGCACGATCGAGGGCCACCTGCACCGGATCTACGTGAAGCTCGGGCTCAGCGGCCGGGCCGACCTGATCAGGGAGGTGAAGGAGCGGGGGCCGAGCCTGCTGCAGAGCACTACCTAGGCGCCGCGGCGTGTCCACCGGGTACGAGGCGCTGTGACAGAGCAGGCTTCGCGCGGTACGAGCGGGTAATACAGCACTCGTTAAGTATTGGTGCGGGTAGACAATGACGTTATCTCGCGTATGATTCGGCGAGACCAACGTAGTGGCGGCGGGCCCTTCCCGAGGCGGGTGGGGGAGTCGATGCCCAGTCATACGGTCGATGGGGATGAGCGATGACGAAGCCAGGAGACACCGGGGGCCCACGCCGTGGGGTCACGCGCCGTGCTGGCGCACGGCCCGAACGCGGCGTCGATCATGCATGAGCCCATGGCGGGGGGTACCTGGCCCCTGGTGGGCCGCACCGCCGAGACGGATCGGGTGACGTCCGCCCTCCTCGACGCGGAGTGCTCGGGCGTGCTGCTCGTGGGGGCCGCCGGCCAGGGCAAGACGGCGGTGGCCCGACACGCCGTGCACGCCCTGCCCACCCAGCAGGAGATCCTGTACATCCGCGGTTCCAGCCTCGGTGGCCCCGTGGCCTATAGTGCGCTGACCGTGCTCCTCGTCGATCTCGACGAGGAGGTGACCGGCAATCCGCTGGCCCTGCTCACAGCACTCCAGACGCTGTTCACGCGCCTGCCCGGGGGCCGGCCCGTCGTCGTCGTCGACAACGTGGAGGACCTGGACCCGGAGTCCGCCACAGCCCTGGCGTTCCTCGCCTCGGCCGGGTCCCTGCGGCTCGTCGTCGTCACCGAGCAGCTCGCGCGCACCCCTGAGCCCTTCCTCGAGCTGTGGCGGAACCAGGTACTGGTGCGGGTCGACATCGAACCACTGACCTTCGACCAGACCCGGGACCTGCTGCGGAAGGTCCTCGACGGGGAGGTGTCCCGCGCCCTGGCCGTCGCCATGTGGCGGGCGAGCGGCGGCAAGGCAGGCACCCTCCGCGACCTGGTCCCGCTGGCACTGGAGTCCGGACGGATGGAGCGCCGGGACGGGATCTGGACGCAGTGCAGCGAGCGGACGGGGGAGGGCCTTCCCGACGCCGTCCTCGGGACGAGCGCCCTCGACGCCGCGACTGGCGCCGCCCGGCTCGCCCTCGCCCTCCTGTCGGTGCTGGAGGCGATGCCCGTACGGATGCTCCTCCAGTACATCCCCCAGGAGGAGATCGACGCCCTCCAGCAGCGCGGGGTCGTCGGCGTGGAGTGGAGCGAGGACCCCACGGCGGCCGTCGCGGACGCCTTCGCCGCAGCCGAACTCCGTGCCGCCCTCGCGCGCTCGCCGGAGCCCGCGGTCCTCGAGGTCCTCGACGAGATCGAACGGAACGGCAGCCTCCCGCCCGCTGCGGATGTAGCCCTCACCGCATGGCTGCTCGATGCGGGCGCCGCAGTCCCGGATCGGCGCCTCCTGCGGGCCGGGAAGCATGCGAACCAGCTCGCACGTCCCCGCGCGGCGCGGCGTCTCCTCTCCGCGCTCGACGACTGGCGGCAGCACCCGGCCGGGGTCGTCCAGTATGCGCGCCTGCCCCTCGACGACGCCGGCGCGTGTGTCGCCCGCACCGCGATCGGTACGCTCCTGGAGGATCCCTTCCTGACCCCGGCCGAACGGGCAGAGCTGCGACTGGAGGACGCACGGATGCGCCTTCGCCACGGACCCCCGGACCATGAGCTGCTGGAGGTGCTGGACCGGTGCGAGGCCGACTGCTCGGCCGTGCAGGGGCAGGACCGCGAGCACCTGCTGGCGGAGCTGACCCTCCTGCGCCTCGGGCTCGACCTGATCGAGGGGCGCTACCGTGAAGTCGTCCGCGACGCCTCGGAGCTGGGCGCCTCGATCCTCGACTCCTCGTCGAGGGCGATCCGCGCCAAAGGCATGCTCATGGTCGCCCTCGCCGCGACGGGGGAGCATGAGCGCGCCGACGTGCTCGGCACGGTCCTGGCGCAGAACCTGCAGACCGTCTCCCACCCCCGGGACGGCGAGGAGGCCCACCGGGCCGTCGTGCTGTCCCTCGCCCTGGCGGGACGCCTCGACGAGGCGATCGCACGGATGCACAGCCTCTCCGCCTCGCGGCGCGACGTGCAGGACGAGGCGTGGGCCGAGGCGCTGACGGGCATCCTGCTGGCGGGAGCGGGCCGCAGCCGGGAGGCACTCGCGGTGCTCCTGCCCGCGATGGCCGAGCTCGGGACCGAGGACCGCTCGGGGATGCTCCCCGCGGCCGAGGCCGGTGCGGCGTACGCGTACGCGCTGGACGGTCAGGACGCGGCGGCCCGGCGCTGCCTCGACACCGCGCGGCGGGACGGCCGCCCTACCGGCTGGCCCGCGGGGCGCTTCGTCGACTACTTCGCCGTCCTCACCGCGTCCCTGCTCGATGACCAGGGAGGCGCCGGGCAGGCCATGCTGCAGTTCGCGAATCGGGAGCGGGCGCTCGGCAGCAAGGGCCTCGAACTCCTCTTCCTCCTGCAGGCGGTCCGCCTCGGGGAGGCGTCGTCGGCGCACCGCCTGCTGGTGCGGTCGGGCGAGCTCGGGGGCCCGCTCGCCCACCTGTCCCGGCTCTTCAGCAGAGGCGTCCTCGCCCAGGACCCGGCGCTGCTGCTGGAGGCGGCCGAGGCAGCCCTCACCGCCGGCCACCACGACCTCGCCGGTTCGTCGTCCCTGCTCGCGGTGCAGCTGCGCGCGCGCGAGGACGACCCCCTGGTCTTCGTCCGCGCGGAACAGATCCTCCGCCAGACGTCCGTGGAGAGGCGACGGTCCCTGACCCGTCAGTCCCTGACGGAGCGCGAGCGCGCGGTAGCGAGGATGGTGGCCCGCGGGGCCTCGAACAGGGACATCGCCGCGGCCGAGCACCTGTCCATCCGCACCGCCGAAGGGTACGTCCACCGGGCCATGGCGAAACTGGGCATCCACAATCGCAAACAACTGCGCTCCGTGTTCGCGAAGCGATGAGGGGCCAGGGAGTGGGGATGCAGATCCTGGGCGGGAGATCTGCCCTCGTGCGGACGGTCGCCGGTGGGCTTGCGACGCCGGACGCCGTGGGCGTCGTGCTCGTGGGCGAGGCCGGCATCGGGAAGACCGTCATCGCGCGCCAGGTGTCGCACGAGCTGCAGGACGCGGGCCGGGTCATCCCGGTGACGGGCGGGACGGGCCTGCGCTCGATCCCCTACGGGGCGCTGTCCCGCTACCTCGTGGGGCTGTCGCCGGCCGACACCGGATCACCCTCCGTGGTCCTCCGCCACTTCCTGAGGCATATCGCACCGGAGCTGAAGGCCCAGGCGCTGCCCGTCATCCTCGTCGACGACGCCCATACCCTGGACAACGAGTCGGCCTTGCTCATCATGCAGCTGGCCACCGCACGCAAGGTGAGGATCCTGGCCACCGCACGCCAGGTACCGGGCCCGGTGGGGGAGTTCGCCCGCGCCGCGAAGGACGGCCTGCTGGCCTACCACCTCGTCGAGCCGCTCACCCTCGCCGACGTCCGGGAGCTGTGCGGGCAGGTGCTCGGCGGTCCCGTCCTCACCGGCACCGTCCGGATGCTCGCCACGACCACCCGGGGGAATCCCCTGCTCCTGACCATGCTCCTCGAGCAGTTCAGGGACCAGGGTCACCTCGTCGCCGAGCAGGGTGTGTGGCGCACGCGGGGGCCGCGCCCGGCCATCGCCGCGCCGCTGGCCGACCTCCTGCTGCACGGACTGGGGGAGCGCGGCAGCGACGAGCTGGCAGTCCTCGAAGCCGTCGCCGTCGACGGGTGTATCCCGCTGGCCTCCCTCGAAGCCGAGGTGGAGCGCGGCGTCCTCGCGCGGCTGGCGCAGGAGCGGCTGATCGAGGTCGATCCCACGAACGGGCAGTCCGTCTCCCTCCGGCACCCCCTGCACGCCGAGGCGCTGCGCCTCGGTGTCCCCGCAGCCCGCGCCCTGGCCCATGCCGAGACGGTGCGGGCCGCGGTGCCCGAACCGCCCCGGGACCCGAACGGGCTCACCGACTGGGTCGCCTCGGCTCTCCGGACGTCCGCACCGGTCGCGGACCCGGTGCTGCTGCGGGCCGCGAGGGCGGCGAACCGGCTCCACGATCCGGCCCTGGCGCTGGAGGTGCTCAGGGCGGTCGGCGAGCCCGGTCCCACACCCACCTACCTGCTCGAGACGGCCTGGGCGCAGGAGGCAGGCGGCAACCGTCAGCTCGCCCGGGTGCTCCTCGACGAGGCATTGCGGACGGCCGCCGACCCCGCCGTCGTGCGGGACGCGACAGTGCTGTCCCTGCACCTGCGCCGCCATGCGCGGGAGGGGAAGCGCGCGCTGCACCAGGACGTCGAACGCTGGGCCCGCCGGCTCGATACGGCGGGCGACGTCGGCGGCGACCCGCAGGGCCGCGACGCTGCCCGCTCCGCGGCCCGCCTGCTCCGCACCGCCGTGGGGATCCTGGACGGGAACCTGTACGCACTGCCGGACCTCGAGGCAGCGCCGCCCGATCCGGACCTGCCGGCCGAGGTGCGGCTCGGCCACCTCACCCTGCTCGCCCATGCCCTGACCCGGTCCGGGAAGCCGCAGGCCGCGTCCCGAACGCTCGAGGAGGCCCAGCAGCTGCTCGAGGATGGTCCCGAGCACCTCCTGACCTACCGCGACGCCGTCGCCGGGGAACACCTGATCTCCCTCATCGGCACCGGCGCCTGGGACCACGCCCGCGGCCGCTTCCACCGGTGCTACCCGCCGGACGCCCGCAGCTCCTTCCTCCTCAGCGGGTGGCTCGACGTCATCGACGGGAGCAGGAGCCTGCGGACCGGGCAGTTCCGCGACGCCCGGGAACACCTGGTCCTGGCGGTCGAGGCCTTCCGCGACAGCGACGGCCTGCACCTCCTCGAGTGGGTCTCCGGTGCCGCCGCCTACGCCTGCGCCCGCGCCGGGGACGCGCGCGGCGCCGAAACCCTGATCGACGCCTACGGACCGGCGGAGGGCGGCTCCGACGCCGTCGCCCGCCGCATGGGGGACGCACACCTCGCTGCGGCACGCGGACACCTGGGGGAGGAGGGCGCCGTGGCCCGCCTCCGGTCCATCGCCGCCCGCGCCGAGGGCCGGCAGTCGCTCCTGGTGGCCGCCACCGCACTCGACCACGCGGCCGTGCTGGGCGACCGGACGGCGCTGGGCCCCCTCGCGGAGGTGACCCGCGCGTTCGACGGCGAGGCGGGTGGCGCGCTGCACCGCTTCGCCGCCGCCGCCGCGGCGGGCGACCGCGAGGCGCTGCTCGCGGAGAGCGACGCGTCCCGGCGGCGGGGCTACCTGCCCCTCGCCGTCCGGTGCCTGGAGGAGGCATCGCTGGCCGGACCGGCCGGGGCAGCGGCCCGGGGCATCGACCGCCAGCTGGCGGCACTGCGCGCCGAACTGCGCGTGGTGCCCGGCGGCAGCGCGGTGTCACCCGTGCACGGGGCCCGACTGACGCGCGGGGAGGAAGTCATCGTGAAGCTCGTCGCGGCGGGGCACACGAACCGGGAGATCGCGGAGATCCGCGGGATCTCCACGCGTACCGTCGAAGGACACCTGTACCGCATCTTCGCGAAGCTGGGGATCAGCCGGCGTGAGGTCCTGCAGCAACCCGACCTCGTCCCGTAGCCGGCGGCACGAGCCCTGCGAATACTGCGGGAGCCTTCCGTAGGTATAAGTAGTCGCCTTCTCTGAGTACGAGTGGCGTGCGGGTGACCGGAACGTAAAGCAGTGTCGATGAACGCGTATATACCACTCGTGTGGTGACCAAACCCGATCCTTACGATCTCCGAAAGGGCTTGAAGAAAAAGCTGGGGAACACTCGAGAATCGGGTCTCGTCCATGGATCGTCCATCTTGCGACAGTTGCCGCGCTACACGACATGATATTCGACGTCTCCCCTTTCCCCGCGCCGTGGGCGTTCGGGATGCATCGTCGGTCACCCGGTTCTGCCTGACGGGCACCACAGCCGCCGCCGGGACGACATGGGACCGGCGATGACGCAGGTGCAGAGTGCCGTCGGCACGTCCACCGCACTGCCGGGGATCCAGGCCTTCAACCAGGCCGTCCCGCTCTCCGGGACGGCCTGGCGGCGGCGGTACCAGCTCTCACTGGCGACCACGGATTCGGTCCTGATCCTCCTGGTCCTGTCCGCCAGCGCGGTGGCGCTCGATGCCGCTGTCGAGCGGGAGCCGGGCATCCTGACGCTCGGAGGAGCCGTGGCGGCCGTATGGATGACTGCCATGTCCCTGGCCCGCACCCGGGACTCCCGGGTCGTCGGTACCGGCGCGGTCGAATACAAGAAGGTGGTACGGGCGAGTATCGGCACCTTCGCCGCCACGGCCGTCGTCGTCGTCGTCCTGGATCTCGAGCACTTCCGGGGACTGCTCCTCCTCGCATTGCCGGCCGGCACGCTGCTCCTGCTGTCGAGCCGGTGGATGTGGCGCCAGTGGCTGCTCCACCAGAGCCGGCTGGGCCACTACCTCTCGAAGGTCGTCGTCGTGGGGCAGCCCGCGGACGTCCGCTACGTGGCCGCGCAGCTCGCGAAGAAGTCCGGTCCGGCGTACACGGTCGTGGGGGCCGTCTACGAGGGTAAGGCCAGCCCCGCCGCCCTGCGGACCGGAGACCGCCTGGTCCCCGTGATCAGCGGACTCCGCAAGATCGAGGGTTTCGTGGCACAGACGGGTGCGGACGCCGTCATCATCGCCGGACCCCTGCACAAGGGCAGTTCCTACATCCGGGAACTCGGGTGGCGCCTCGAGGAGTCCTCGACCGAACTGGTGCTCGCGTCCGCGCTCACCAACGTCGCCGGCCCACGCATCACCATGAGGCCGGTCGAAGGCCTCCCCCTCATGCACGTCGAACTGCCCCACTTCACCGGCGGACGCCACGTGCTGAAGAGGGCCATGGACATCGTCGTCTCAGCCACGGCTCTTGCCGTCCTGGCGCCGCTGTTCCTGCTGCTGACGATCGCCGTCCGACGCGACACCCCGGGTCCGGCGTTCTTCGTCCAGGAACGGGCCGGCAAGGACTCGGCAGTGTTCCGGATGGTCAAGTTCCGGTCCATGGTCACGACGGCCGAGGACGAGCTCGAACTGCTCAAGGAGCAGAACCAGGGCCACGGCGTGCTGTTCAAGCTGCGGGACGATCCGCGGGTCACCCGGACCGGGCGGATCCTCAGGAAGTACTCCCTCGACGAGCTTCCCCAGCTCTGGAACGTCCTGCGCGGCGACATGTCCCTCGTCGGGCCCCGACCACCGCTCGTGAGCGAAGTGTCCGCCTACGAGCAGCACACGCACCGTCGTCTCCTGATCAAGCCCGGGCTCACAGGCCTCTGGCAGGTCAGTGGCCGGTCGGACCTCGACTGGGACGAAAGCATCCGCCTGGACCTCTGGTACGTGGAGAACTGGTCCGTGATGGGAGACCTGATCATCCTGTGGCGCACCGTCAAGGTCGTCCTCGATCCCGTAGGAGCCTACTGATGACCATCCGGATCGGATATGCGGCAGGGGCGTTCGACCTCTTCCATGTCGGACACCTCAACCTGCTGCGGCACGCGAAGAACCACTGCGACTTCCTCATCGCGGGCGTCGTCTCCGATGAACTGCTCGAGACGAACAAGGGAAAGCGACCGGTCATCCCCCTGATCGAACGTCTCGAGATCGTCCAGAGCGTGCAGTTCGTCGACCGAGCCGTCGCCGAGACCGCACCGACCAAGCTCGACATGTGGAAGCAGCTCGGGTTCAACGTCTTCTTCAAGGGGGACGACTGGAAGGGCACCCCCCAGGGCCTCAGGCTCGAGGAGGCCTTCGCACGGGTGGGCGTCGAGGTCGTCTACTTCCCGTACACCGTCCATACCTCGAGTACCGTCCTGCGCCGGACCCTGGAGCTTCTCGATGCTCCTGCGGTCCATGAAGCGGCGCTCTGATCCGAGAACCCCTGCACCTCCGATGGGGAGCCTGCACACACCGACTGGGAGTCCATGATGTATCCGCTGTCGTCTCACTCAACGCCCGTCCGTATCGCCCTCGTCGGGACCCGCGGGGTCCCCGCCCGCTACGGCGGCTTCGAGACCTGCATCGAGGAAGTGGGGCAGCGGCTCGCTGCGCGGGGGCACGAGGTCGTCGTCTACTGCAGGACGACGGATGGGACGAACCACGCCGAGACCGAGTACAAAGGCATGAAGCTCGTCCACCTGCCGGCGCTCAGGAAGCGCTCCCTCGAGACGCTCAGCCATACCGGACTGTCGGCGTGGCACCTGTTCTTCCGCCGCGTGGACGTCGCGATCGTCTTCAACGCCGCGAATTCGCCGTGGCTGCCGGTGCTCCGCGCAGCAGGAATCCCCGTCGCCACCCACGTCGACGGGCTGGAGTGGAAGCGTGCGAAGTGGGGGAGCGTGGGCAAGCGCTACTACCGGGTCGCCGAGTCCCTCGCCGTCCGCTGGTCCGATGCGCTGATCGCCGATGCGGCGGGGATCCAGGACTACTACCGGCAGGAGTTCGGCGTCGAGAGCACGTATCTCGCCTACGGCGCGCCGATCCTCGAGTCCGGTGCGTCCGACCGGCTGGCCGACCTGGATCTCACACCGGGGGGCTACCACCTCGTGGTGGCCCGCTTCGAGCCCGAGAACCACGTCCACGTCATCGTCGACGGCTATGTGCGCAGCAAAGCCGAGCTGCCCCTGGTCGTCGTCGGCTCATCCCCCTACTCCGACGAGTACACGCGTCTCGTCACGTCCCTGGGGGATGCGCGGGTGCGCTTCGTCGGCGGGATCTGGGACCAGGAGCTCCTCGATCAGCTCTACGCCAACGCGAGGATCTACTGGCACGGGCATTCCGTCGGCGGTACCAACCCGTCGCTGCTGCGCGCCATGGGCGCCGGCGCCGCGACCAACGCCTTCGACGTCAACTTCAACCGGGAGGTCCTCGGTGCCAACGGCGAGTACTTCGCCGATGCCGCGGGCATCCCCGCACTCGTGCACGCGGGGGAAGCCTCGGAGTCGGACACGAGGCTCCGTGGGAAGAAGTCACAGGCGGATGCCCTCGCCTACGACTGGGACCGGGTAGCGGAGGGCTATGAGCTGCTCTGTCGTGAGCTCGTCGGCCGCCGCGGCGCCCGCGGCCGTCGCTCCGGGGCCTTCCCCCTCACCACGGCGCTTCCCTGAGGTCCCGACGCCGTCCAGGTGGTTCGCACACCCTGTCCGGGGAATTCACGTAGTCGCTACTCGTTTCCTGTCACCTGGCGGGCTCTACGCTTTCCACAGCTTTCCGTCCGCCGGGGACACACCGAAAGATTGGTCTCACATGGATCACCGATACGTCGCTCATGGCCGGCAACCGCGCCTTCGGCTGGTGCGCTCCGATGGGACGTAGCGTCCTGCGGATCCTGCCGGTCGGCCTGGCGGCAGTCGCCCCGTGCACCCAGGCCGCCGGCAGCCTGCTGCTGATCCTCGTCGCGAGCAGGACCATGGACCTGGCCGGCCTCGGTCGCCTCAGTCTCCTGTACGGGTTCCTCGTGCTGGCTTCCGGTCTGGTCAGCGGTTTCGTCGGGGACAGCCTGACCGTGCTGGACCGTGCGGCGCGGCCTGTCAGGGGAGCGCTGCAGGCCTGGTTCCTCATCCTGGCCGGCTCCGGTGCGGTGTTCCTGGCGGGAGCGGGTCTCCTCGCCGGGTTCACCGATCCGGTGCAGTCGCTGGTTCTGGGCCTGGCGGGATTCGCGTTCGTCAGCGAGGAGGTCGTCCGGCGCCTGCTGATGGCCGAGCTGAGGTTCGGGCGGGTCACCCTCGTCGATCTGGCGATGATCGTCGGGACGGGCCTCGCTCTCCTTGCTGCCGTCGGGGGCGGCCTGCACCTCATCGACTTCGTCCACGCGATCCTCGTCGGACAGGTGACCGGAGCGCTGGCCGGGGTCCTCCTGCTTCCCCGGCCGGAGCGGTACCTCGTCCCGCTGCGGGGATCGGCCCTTCGCCAGGTGGCACGATTCGGTGTCTGGCGGGCAGCGCAGCAGGGCCTGAGGCCCACCCTGCTGACCGGGCTCCGCTTCGTCGTCATCCTGTTCGTCGGTCTGGCTGCTGCAGGCGAACTGGAAGTCGCGAGGGTGTACGCGGCACCCGCGCTTCTGCTCGTGGGCGGTTTCTCGTCGTTCCTCTTCTCCTCCTACGCACGGGATGCGTCCAGGCCGCTGCAGGAACTCGTCTCCCGCGCCGACCGGGCCGTGGCCGCCCTCGCCGTCTTCACACTCCTCGGCTCGGCCGTCGCCCTTCTCCTGCTGCCGGTGGCGGGGCCCATGCTCACCGGTCGGACGCCGGATCCCACGGCCGTGACCGGCTGGCTGTGCCTGACCCTGGGCATCGGCGCGAGCATCCCCTACGGCTCGCTCGCCGCCGTCCGGGGGAGGGCCTCGACCGTGTTCGGCGTCCGCCTGGGTGAGAGCGTCCTGTCACTGGCCCTCGCCGGAGGGGTCGTGGCACTGTCCGATTCCTTCGTCCTCGCCCCGCTGTGCGCGGCCCTCGGCTCCGTGGGCGGCGCCGTAGTGCTTCGTGTCGTCGTCCTCGCGCGGCCCGTCCGCGTGGGATTGCCCGCCCACTCATCGGGTGCTCCACCGACCCGAGGACCGGAAAGGAGCAAGAACGGAACCGTAACCCTGATCGACACCACGGACACCTGAACACCGTTATCAGGTCCACAGAGGACGAAGGACAGTCATGACCATGCGACTTGGGGCGCACTCGAAATTCCGTGAGGCACTGGAATCTCTCGCCGGTGCGCAGAAGACATCGAAAGGGGCTCCCGCCTATTCCCGTTACATCAACAGGAGGCTGGGCAGGATCCTCGCGGCAGCCGCCTACACCCGTGGCCTCACTCCGAACCAGGTCACGGTCGTCAGTGCTGCCGCCACACTGTCCGGACTGGCGTTCCTGGTCCTGACGGATCCGACGACGGGCACCGCCTTTCTCGTCGCCGGCCTGCTGGCTCTGGGGTATGCGCTCGACTCCGCGGATGGTCAGCTCGCCCGGCTGACAGGGAAGGGATCGGCGGCGGGGGAGTGGCTGGACCACACGGTGGATGCCTTCAAGCAGGGGAGCGTCCACCTGTGCGTCCTCGTGTGCTGGTGGCGCTACTTCGATCTGGACAGCGCCTGGCTGATCGTTCCGCTCGTGTTCCAGGTGCTGGATACGGTGCACTTCTTCTCCACCCTCCTCATCGACCACCTGCGCAGGGCCCGCCGGTCCGGACAGAGCGTGCCCGCGACGGGACGGTCCTCGTCGGCTGCCTACTCGCTCGCCGTGCTGCCGACGGACTTCGGCCTGCTGTGCGTCCTGTTCGTGCTCCTCGTCGCTCCTCCCGTCTTCGTCGGGGCCTACACCCTCCTCATGCTCGCCAGCGCCGCGTTCCTGGCACTGGCCCTGCCCAAGTGGTACAGGGAGGTGAAGTCGTGGAGCTGAACGAGTACGCGCGGATCTTCCGGCGCCGGTGGGTCCTGATCCTCGTCTCGACTCTCTGCGGCGTGATCGCCGCCGTCGTCGCAACCGGTCTCACGACGCCGACGTTCGAGGCCCAGGCCGCTCTCTTCATCCGGGCGGATTCGGAAGCCAGTTCCAGCTACGAGAATTCGCAGTTCGTCCTGCAGCGCGTGAAGTCCTACCCGGATCTCGTCGACAGTCCCGAGGTGCTCATGCCGGTGCTGCAGGAGCTGGACTCCTCCGAGACCCTGCCCGAACTGATGAAGCGTGTGAGCGCGAGCAACCCCACGGAGACGGTGTACGTGAATGTCACGGCGACTGCCACGACCGCCGACGAGGCAGCCGTTCTGGCCAACCTCGTGGCGTCGAACCTGCGTGACGTCATCCGACAGCTGGAGGGGGGCAACACCGCACGGAATGCAGCGGTGGAGGCGTTCGTCACCGTGCCCGCGGTCGCCCCTGACGCGCCTGCCTCTCCCAACAGCCTGCTGAACCTCGCCATGGGGCTGCTGGCCGGGCTCGCCGTGGGGCTCATCGGTGCCATCCTGCTGGGAGACTCGGGTCGGAGGATCCGGGGGAGCGCCGACGTGCCCCGTTCGTACAACACACCCGTGATCGCCCGCGTCGACAGCCGGCGCGCCCCTGGACGGGCGGCGTCGTCCACGGAGGCCGGGCTCCAGTACCGGAGATTGTTGAGCGCGCTTCTCCTCGCGCGCGGCGGGCACCTGCCCAGACTCCTCCTGCTGGCGGCGGTCGGACAGCACGATGATGCCCAGGCGGCATTCGGTCCCCAGTTCGCGCGCTTCATCGGTGATTCCGGAGCCCGCACCTGCGTCATCGATTCGACGCGGGCGCGCGTCCCCTCCGGGGGGAACGGGGGTGCGGAACCCGGATTCTCGGAGGTGCTCCTGGGTGAGGCAGCAGTGCACGACGTCGTCTCCGTCACCGAGGACCACGCGGCGTACCGGATTCCCATCGGGTCGTCGGCCGACAGGATCACCCGCTCCCGGGCGGCGCGGCAGGGAGCGAGCATCCTGAAGGAACTGGGCGACGACTTCGACGTCACGCTCGTCACGACGTCGTCCGACTCCCATCCGCTGGCGACGTCGACGGTCGCCCCGGTCTCCGAGGCCGCGCTGGTCCTGGTGTCCTACGGCACCCCTGTCACGAGACTGGAAGACGCCCTGCGGGAGCTGCAGGCGGGGGGTGTCGAGGCGGTGGGCGTGGTGCTTCTCCGCGGACCGCGCCGGCGGAGGGTGCGCGAGGCCGGGCACGCCCACGTGAAGGTCCGGACCGTCGGCCGTGGGTGAGACCAGGCCACGCACAGCGATCGCCGTCGTCCTCTGGATCGTCCTGATCGTCGGCGTCACCGAGTGGCGGAAGGGCGTCTACTTCGAGGGCGGCGTCGACGGCGTGGTCCTCGCCAAAGGTGCACTCCAGGCAGGCGCCCTTGTCGCGGCCCTGCTCCTGAGGAGGGCGACGGCCACCGCGTTCCCGGTGGTCGGCGGGCCGCTGCTGGCCGTGCTCGCAATGCTGGCGGTCTCCATGCTCGGTGCGATCCAGTACGGGAACATCGCCGCTTCGGCGGTCCTCGCCGTGCGGATCGTCCTCCTCCTGGTGACGGTCGTCGTGCTCGTGTCCATGTTTCCCCGGGACGAGGTCCTCATGCAGCTGGCCCTTGCCGCAGGAACAGTGGGTGCCGTCCTCGTCGTCTCAGGCATCGGCACGGTCGGCGGCGGCGGCCGGCTGGAGGGGACGATCATCCCGGTGAGCCCCAATGGCCTGGTGGTCCTGTGCGCCCTCCCCGCCCTCGCGGCCATCCACCGCGTGGTCTCCGGGCGTGCGACGATCGGGTCCGTCGCCGCCGCCTGCTTCTTCACCCTGGCGTGCGTAGCGACCCAGTCCAGGACAGCCCTGCTCGGTCTGGCCGTGGCGATCGCCATCCTCGTCCTCTGTATCCAGAGGCTTCAGCGGTCCGTCGCCGTCGCGATGATCGTGTCCGTGCCCGCCCTCGTCCTGCTCGCAGTCCACACCGCCCTGTTCGAGGCCCTGCTCAACAGGGGAGGGAGCGCACCCGATCTCACGCTGAACTCACGCACCATCGCCTGGCAGGTCGTGCTGCAGACCCCTGTGGGGTCCTTGCAGAAGTGGGTGGGAGGCGGGCTGTCCGTCAAGACCGTGCAGGTGCGAGGACAGTACTGGAACGAGCAGGTCCTGGATTCCAGCTGGGTCTCGGCCCTCGCACAGACGGGGCTGATCGGGACGGCCATCCTCGCCGTCGTCGTCACCGCGGTCCTGATCGCCAACCTGCGGGGAGGACGCGGGAATGCGCTGCCGGTCGCCCTCCTCGTCTTCCTCCTGATCAGGTCGTTCCTCGAGACCGGCCTCCTCGACTCGAGCGTCACCTTCCTGGTCTTCGTCGCTCTCGCGTCCACCGTCCCACCCGCGCCTCAGCCGCGGACCGGTCCCACCAGAAGGGTCTCCGACGGGACGCGCATCAGCGCGGCGACGTGACCCGGCAGCGGCCGGGCGACCCCTGACGACCCGACCCCGTCGCTCACGCGGAAGGTCACAGGGTCTGCGACCTCGACGCCGATGAGCTCCAGGTCGTGCGTCGCTTGTCCGGTCGCGGTCCTGAAACTCCCGAGGGTCGGATAGACGGCCGGATCACCGGCCCCCCGTGACCAGACCACGAGCCAGGCCGGGCTGGAACCGGAGACACGATGGAACACGTTCCCCGCCGTCGTCACCCCCATGTCCTCGGCCGATGATTCCTCCGAGTAGTCCTCGACGCACAGCAGGCAGTCGCCCGTCGCGTCCGCGAGCACGTTGTTGCGTACGGCGACCGGTCCGTTGATCCACGTCATCGACGGGTCGGGGAGCAGCCGCCTCGGGTCGTGTCCGGGCGTCTCGCCGTCCGCTGCTCGTCGGGAGTCCTGCACGATGTTGATCGCACGCCCGTTGCCGATGAACGAGTTGTTCCAGATCTCGACGTCGCTGGTGTTGTTGATCTTCAGGCCGCTGCCCTCGTTCTCGGCGACGACGTTGTCCGCGATGACGGCACGGGCGGAGATCTCGACGGAGATCCCGTGGGCGCTGTTGCCGATGACGTCGTTCCCCGACACGGTCATGTCCTCCACCGATTCGTCGAACCAGAGCCCGGTGCCTTCGTTCGCCTCGAACAGGCTGTCCTGCACGCGCACCGTCCGGGTACGGCCGATCTTGAACCCGCCGGCCACGGGGGAAGGGTTGAAGCCCTCGGTGTTGTTGTCCGTGACCTTCAGATCGATCACGGACAAGCCGTCCGCATAGGTGGCGGATGCACCCAGCATGCCGTTCCCGGTCAGGGTGATCCCCTTCAGCCGGGCATCCGGCCCCGACACCGCGAGCCCGGTCGTGGAGGTCTGCTCGATGACGACGTTCTCGATCGAGATGCCGCTGCTCTCCACCGTCACCGCGCCCATGCTGGGCACGGAGGGAGCGAAACGGCGGACACCTATGCCTCTGACGGCGGATCCTCCCGACTGGATCGAGATCGCCTTGGCCAGGGCGCTCGCCCGCACCTGCTTCCCGGACGGATCCGACCCCAGGACCAACCGGTCGCTGTCGTAGTCGACGAAGAAGGAACCGGGGGCCACGTCCTCGGGTGAACCCACCTGGCGCTGCGGCTCCCCGTCGATCCACACCTGGTCGGGATGGGAGGCCATCGGACGCTCGTCATTGACGAACGTCCAGCCCGGCGTCGTGCCGTCCGCCCGGCCGCGCGCGTACGTCGGGCTCGCATCGAACTCGACGGTCCACCCTTCGGCGACGAAGGTTCGCCCCTCCGGCTCGAAACCACGCACCCGTCGACTCCCGTCCAGCCAGACCTCCTCCCCGGGATAGGACTGGAGCGTGATCCGCTTCGTCGTCGGTATCTTCACCTGTTCGTGGTACGAACCGGCCCGGACGACGATGGTCTGCCCGCTGACCGCCCGGCGGACGGCTGCCTTGATGGTCCTCAGCGGGGAATGCCGCGTCCCGCGTGCCGAGTTGCTGCCGGACCGGGACACGAAGAGCGCATCATCGGGGATGGCGTACGCGGTGGACCCCAGAGGGGCGGAGCCGGCACCGGTGCGTCGGTCGGGGGGCTCCGCTCCGGTAGCAGGGTCCGCTTCCGGCTGCGGGAGCCGGACTCCGAGCGACTCGGCGAGAACGGAGTCGGACCACGATCCCGGGCGCCCGCTCGACGGGCTGCTGTCCACCACGGCGCCGGCGACGGCCGCGCGGGCGTCTGCCCGGGGCGGCGCGGGGAGAACGGCTGCCGACACCAGGACGACGGTGCCGAGCAGCACGGCACGGCCGAGCCGACGACCCCGGACCCGCCGATTCCGCTCGATCATGACGTCCCTTCGGCACCCGACGGGGCATCGGACCAGGTTCCGCCGATGTGAGTACCGCCACTCGACAGCATAACCGTCGGGAGGTGAAGGGGGGAGAGGCCGGATGGATGCCGGTCCGGGCCCGCGCCGCGTGCGGTCCGCCGGGATGGCCGGGAGGCCACCTAGGATGAGGACCACGGAGGGGAGGATGTGTTCCGACCCATCCGCATTCGTCATCCCAACGGCTAGCCGAAGGTTCCCATGGACTTGACCGGACAGAAGATCGTCATCGCGCACCCCTCGGCCGACCTGTACGGATCGGACAGGATGATGCTCGAGACCCTCGAGGGGCTGGTCCGGTCGGGTGCGGGCGTCGTCGTCGTGGTCCCGACGGACGGGCCACTGCTGTCCCACGTCCGAGCCAGGGGTGCGGTGCCCCTGGTGGTCAGGACCCTGGTGCTGCGCAAGAATCTCCTGTCGCTGCGGGGGGCCGCGTCGCTGCTCGTCCAGAGCGCCCGGTCGGTCGCCGCCATCGCCCGCTTCCTGGCGCGGCACCGGCCGGACATCGTCTACGTGAATACCGTGAGCATCCCCTGGTGGCCCATCCTCGCGCGCCTGGCCGGGTGCCGCGTCCTGGTGCACGTCCATGAAGCGGAAGGTCACGTGCGTCCCCTCATCCGGCACCTGCTCGCCCTGCCGCTCCTCTTCTCCTCGGAGGTGATCGCCAACAGCCGGTACACCATCCGCGTCCTCGGCCAGTCACTGCCCGGCACGGCGTCGCGGGCGCAGCTCGTCTACAACGGAGTAGCCGGGCCGCTGTCCGTGACGGACCCCCGTGGGCAGCTCGACGAGCCGGTGAAGCTCGTGTACATCGGCCGGATCTCCCACCGGAAGGGCGTGGACGTCGCGATCGACGCTGCCGCGGAACTCCGCCGGCGAGGACGGACGGTGCGGCTGGACGTCGTGGGAGCGGTGTTCGGCGGCAACGAGGAGTACGCGCGCGGCCTCGCCGATCGGATCTCCGGTCAGGGCCTCCAGGACTCCGTCCGGATGCTGGGGTTCAGGGAGGACATCTGGGACATCGTCGAGGACGCCGACATCGTCCTCATCCCCGCGCGGCTCGACGAATCCTTCGGCAACACCGTCATCGAGGCCATGCTGGCGGCCCGGCCCGCCGTGGTCTCGGCCATGCCGGGCCTCCTCGAAGCGGGAACCGGCTACGGCAGTGTCCGGTTCGTCGACCCCGATGACCCCGGCCTGGTCGCGTCGGCCGTGGAAGTGATCATCGACGACTGGTCCCGCTGGAGCGCACTCGCCGTCGACGACCGGCTGCGCGCCCAGGAGCAGCATGCTCCGACGAAGTACCGGGACGAGGTCGTCGCGTCCATCGCCGGGACGGGGACGAGCACGGCCGGGTAGCACCGATCGGTAGCGGTGCCAGGGGGCGCCGGGGCCACCTTAGGCAACACTGGGATGCCGCGGGCCGTCCGGGGTGGCACGATTAGAGCAGAGAATTCTTGCGTAATTGCCGCAGGGGACACCCGACCCGAGGAGCCCGCCGTGCCCGTGATCGACACGCCCGTCACGCTCACCCCGTCCGGGGCCGGGCTGTCCGACGCCGAAGTGCACCGCATCCGCAACGATTTCCCGATCCTCGGCACCGAGGTCAACGGCAGGCCGCTGGTCTACCTCGACTCCGGCGCCACCTCCCAGAACCCGGTGAGCGTGATGGAGGCGGAGCAGGAGTTCTACGAGCAGCGCAACGCGGCTGTGCACCGCGGGTCGCACGCCCTCGCCGTCGACGCCACGGATGCCTACGAGGACGCCCGCGCCGCCGTCGCCCGGTTCATCGGCGCCCGCACCGACGAGCTCGTCTGGACCTCCAACGCGACCGAGGGCATCAACCTCGTCGCCTACGCGATGTCCAACGCGACCCTCGGGCGCGGGGGAGAGGCGGCACGCCGCTTCGCCCTCGGCCCCGGCGACCGCATCGTCGTCACGGAGATGGAACACCACGCCAACCTCATCCCCTGGCAGGAACTCGCGGCCCGCACCGGCGCCGAACTCCGCTTCATCCCCGTCGCCGAGGACGGGACGCTGCGCCTCGAGGAGGCGGAGGCCGTCATCACGCCGGCGACGAAGCTCGTCGCCTTCTCCCACGCGTCGAACGTGCTCGGCACCATCAACCCGGTGGCCGAACTCGTGCGCCTCGCGCAGCGCGTCGGCGCGCTCACCCTCCTGGACGCCTGCCAGTCCGTGCCGCACCTCCCCGTCGACGTGAGGGCCCTGGACGTCGACTTCCTGGTGTTCTCCGGGCACAAGATGCTCGGCCCCACCGGGATCGGTGCCCTGTACGGCCGCAGGGAGCTGCTCGACGCGCTGCCGCCCTTCCTGACCGGCGGCTCCATGATCACCACCGTGACCATGGAGCGCGCGGAGTACCTGCCGTCCCCGAACCGCTTCGAAGCCGGTACGCAGCGCATCTCCCAGGCCATCGCCCTCGGCGCCGCAGCGAACTACCTCGCCGAGACCGGCATGCAGCGCATCGAGGCGTGGGAGACCGCGCTCGGAGCACGCCTCGTGCAGGGACTCGGCGCCGTCGACGGCATCAGGGTCCTGGGGCCGGAGCCAGGCCGTCCCCGCATCGGGCTCGCGGCGTTCGACGTCGACGGCGTGCACGCCCACGACGTCGGGCAGTTCCTGGACGACAAGGGCATCGCGGTGCGCGTGGGCCACCACTGCGCCCAGCCGCTGCACCGCCGCTTCGGGCTCACCGCGACCACCCGCGCGAGCACCTACCTGTACACGACGACGGAGGAGGTGGACGCGTTCCTCGACGCCGTCGCGCTGGTCCGTCCCTTCTTTGGAGCACACCGATGAGCACGGGCCTCGAACAGCTGTACCAGCAGATCATCCTCGACCACGCGAAGGCGCGGCACGGCTCCCCGCTGCGGGACTACGACGGCGCCGGCCGCACGGGCGAATCCCACCAGCTCAACCCGGTGTGCGGCGACGAGATCACCCTGCGCGCAGCCGTGGCCGACGGCACCGTGGACTCCGTGAGCTGGGACGGCGCCGGGTGCGCCATCTCCATGGCCTCCGCCTCCGTCCTCACCGACCTCGTGCAGGGCCTCGGCCGGGACGAGGTGATCGGCCTCGTGGACAGCTTCCGCGAGGTGCTGCGCTCGCGCGGCAGGATCGAGGCGGACGAGGAGGTCCTCGGCGACGCCGCGGCGTTCTCCGGCGTCTCGCGCTTCCCGGCCCGGGTGAAGTGCGCCATGCTCGCGTGGGTCGCGCTCGAGGAATCCCTCCTGGCGGCCAACGCGTAGCAGCGCAGCGGCCATCGGGCCGACCGCCGGTCAGGGGGCCGGCTGCGGGATCAGCATGCTGAAGCACGTCCCGCGGCCCGCCTCGCTCGTCACGGTGATGGACCCGCCGTGCTCGCTGACGATGCTCTTGGTGATCAGCAGCCCCAGCCCCACGCCCTCCACCGACGACGAGCGGGCCGACGACGACCGGAAGAACCGGTCGAAGACCTGGTCCAGCTCCTCGGCCTCGATGCCGATCCCCGTGTCCGCCACGCGGACCGTCAGCCCGTCCTCGCCGAGGGCGGCGTCGAGCGTGATGCTGCCGCCGCGCCGGTTGTACTTGACCGCGTTGCTGACCAGGTTGTCCACGGCCTGCGCCAGCCGTACCGGGTCGGCCACCGCCGCCAGGGTCCGCGGCGCCTCGTTCACCAGGCGCACCCCCGCGCGGGCCGCCCGGACGGCGCCCGACGACGTCGCGTCCGCCAGGATCCTGCCGACGTCCGTGGGGACGGGGTCCACCTGGAACGTGCCCGCGTTGATCGCGAGCAGGTCCTCGACCAGACTCTCGAGGCGCACCGCGTTGCGCCTCGCCACCGCGACGAATCCGGCCACGTCCTCCGGGAGGTCGGCTCTCCGTTCGGCCGTCAGTTCGAGGTACCCGAGGATCGACGTCAGGGGCGTCCGGAACTCGTGGGAGACGTTGGAGAGGAAATCGTCCTTCGCGTGCAGGGCCCGCAGCAGTTCGGTGACGTCGTTGAAGGACACGACGGTCCCCGCGTACGCGCCGTCGTCGTCGTGCATGGAGCGCGAGGAGATACTGAGGGCACGCTGTGACCGTCCCGTCCCCGCCCACACCTGTTCGCCCTCGAGGTCCTCACCGGCGATCGCGCGGAGCACCGGCCGCCGGCCCGGCGGGAGCGGCGTCACCCTGTCCTCGCCGAAGAGCAGCAGCTCGGCCTCGTTCGGGTCGTCGTTGCCGGGTGGCGCGGCCGCGGCGTGGCCCTCGCGCTGCCGGGCGTTCATGAGGATGCCGTGGCCCCGGGCGTCGACCGCCAGGACCCCCACGCTCACGGTATCCAGGACGGTGCCGAGCAGGCGCTCGCGTGCCCGCCCGGCGTCGGCGCTCTCCCGCAGGGCGGCCTGCGAGGCACGCAGGGCTTCCTGCCGCCGCCGATTGTCCTTCGTCAGCTCGCTGACGAACCAGGCGAGGCCGGTGAGCATGATCGGGAGGAGGATGGGGTCGATCACGGCGTCGAAGGTCATCGGTTCGGGCCGGGCGATCAGCGGGAACCAGATGATCGCCAGGGAGGCGACGACGGTGATGGCGACGGCGGTGGCCGTGCGCACCCGGGATGCCGCGATCCAGACCACCGGGAAGGCCGCCAGCAGTCCCACCCCCGCAAGGGCGTCGCCTGCCGCCGCCCGGGCCAGTCCGACGGCCACGAAGTCCAGGAGCGGCACCAGGATGACCCAGCGGCTTGAGATCCTGGACCAGGGCAGGGTGCAGCACAGGGCGAGGACGACGAGGTTCAGGGACCACCCGGCGAGGAAGACGGTCGTCGAACTGAGAGCCTCGCGCTGGGACAGACCCAGGGCGGCGGCCAGGGTGAAGGTGATGGTGAGGGCGAGTTCGCTGAGGATGATACGGCGGCGGTTCCGGGACCGCCCCGCAGTGCGGCCCGAGCTGCCGTCGGCGACCAGGAGGTCGTCCGCTCCCCGCGGCCAGCCGGTGTCCGTCATGGACCGATCCTAGTTCCCGCGCTCCTCGAAGACGTCGGGAATGCCGTCGGCGTCGGAGTCGATCTTCTCCTCCTCGTCGATCCGCCGGTAGTACTTGTTGCGGGCGCGCAGCACCACGCTCGCCAGGAGTGCCGCCAGCACGGACGCGGCGAGGATGGCGACCTTCGCGTGGTCGTCGTGCTCGCTGCCCGCGCCGAAGCTGAGATCGTTGACCAGCAGCGAGACCGTGAAGCCCACGCCGGCGAGGACGCCGACGCCCAGCAGGTCCCACCAGCTCAGCCCCGGATCGAGGTTGGCGCGGGTCAACTTCGTGACGACGAACGTGGTCAGCAGGACGCCGAGGGGCTTGCCGAGGACGAGGCCGAGCACGATCCCGATGAACACCGGATCGGTGACCGCTGATGCGAACCCGTCGACGCCGCCGATCGCCACGCCCGCTGAGAAGAAGGCGAAGACCGGGACGGCGAAGCCCGTGGAGAGCGGACGGAACCGGTGTTCCAGGACCTCGGCCAGGCCGGGCCGGTCCGAGGTCGGCAGCGTCGGCTTCCCGTCGGACTTGTGGAGGACGGGCACGCAGAAGCCGAGCAGCACGCCCGCGACCGTCGCGTGGACGCCCGAGGCGTGCATGAGGGCCCAGGTGGCGATGCCGAGCGGCAGGAGGATCAGCCATGGGCCGCGCGTGGTGGTGCCGAAGAACCTGGGCCGGCGCTGGGCGAGGAGCGCGAACAGCCCGAGCGGCAGCAGCATCCAGAGCAGGTAGACGAAGCTGACGTCCTCCGAGTAGAAGAACGCGATGATCGCGATGGCGATGAGATCGTCCACGACCGCGAGGGTCAGCAGGAAGATGCGCAGGGCGCCGGGCAGGTGTGAGCTGATCACGGCGAGGACGGCCAGCGCGAAGGCGATGTCCGTCGCGGTGGGGATGGCCCAGCCGCGCAGGGTGTCCGGGGAGGACAGGTTGACGGCGGCGTAGATGAGGGCGGGGACGACGACCCCGCCGAACGCCGCAGCCACGGGGACGATCGCGCGGCTGATCCGCCGGAGGTCGCCGGCCACGAACTCGCGCTTGAGCTCGAGTCCCGTGAGGAAGAAGAACACCGCCAGGAGGCCGTCCGACGCCCAGTGGCCCACGGAGAGCTTCAGGTGCCACGGCTCGTAGCCGAACTCGAAATCGCGGATGGCGAAGTAGGAGTCGGAGAACGGGGAATTGGCCCAGATGATCGCGAGGGTCGCGGCGATCAGCAGCAGGATGCCGCCCACGGTCTCCTTGCGGAGGATCTCGGAGATGCGCAGGTACTCGGGGTAGCTGGAGCGCTGCAGGATCACCGGGTGGGAGCCGGCTGGCTTCGGGGACTCGTCGTGGGCCATGGGGTCTCCTGGATGGGGGGCTGCGGCGGGCGCCGCTAGGCGACGAGGGCGCGCACGCCGATCACGGCGGTCGCGGCGCCCAGGATCATCGACGTCGAGATGAGCATGACGTGCACCGTCAGGAACCGCGTGGCGGCGCCCTTCTCGTCGCGGGCGCGCGGGTCCTTGAGGATGCGCCGCAGGAACGGCGGCCACACGATGAGCGTCCAGACGCCGGCGAGGATCAGGACGAGGGCGAGGGGAGTGGGGAGGTCCATGGCGTGCGCGGGTCTTTCGGGTCGACGGGGTGGTGCCGGGGGGCGGGGCCGGTCAGCGCTTCTCGAGCCACTTCCGGGCCTCGACGGCCTGGACGTTGAGGGCCTTGCCGATCATCGGCTCGGCGGCACCGGCGATCTTGCCGCCGAGGAAGGGGATGGAGGAGGTGACGTTCCCCTGCAGGTCGACGACGGTGTCCGAGCCCTGGGTGATGAGCCGCTGGACGGCGGCCACGTTCAGCGGGACGCCGGCGACCGTCATCTCCAGCTTCGCCTCGCGGGAACCGTCAGCGGACGGTGCGCTCCAGTGCTCCGTCTGGGTGACGGAGAGGGTCTCGCCGACGAACTTGCGGGCCATGTCGGGGAGGCGGTCGGTGGGCATGGTGCGGACCGCCGTGAGGACGAACGGGCCGGAGGTGTCGCCATCGACCGTGAGGGACTCGAGGGATCCGCCCACGTACTCGCTCATGTGCCGCACGAAGCCCTCGTCCGTGAAGACGCCGAGCACCGTCCCGGTGTCGTAGGGGAGCGTGGTGGACGCGTTCAATGCCATGGTTCCTCCGGAGATTCAGGGCGGGTGCCGCGGGGGCGACAGGGTCTGGGGTCTCCCGCAATCCTACGGCCTGGCCTCCGCCGGTGCGGTGCCGGATACGAGCCCACGACGGGCCACGGAGAGCGTCGGTGGGGATTGGTAGTGTGGAAGCGTCCCCGGGAACGCACCATGTTCTCGGGCTTTCGTGCTGTCGTCACACCGTTTCCACCCGCTGCCCGAGGAGTCCCACCAGATGAGCCTGAACGGATTGCGCGCGGCGCTCGCCGAGGATGCGTCCTACGCACGCGTGCGGACGAACGCATCGCGCCGTGTCGACGAGCGCAGCGCGGACCTGCAGATCGGCGCACCGGCGGGGATGCGCGCACCCCTGATCGCGGAGATGGTGGACGGCCTCGACGCCGTCCCGGGAACCGACGGCACCGCGCAGGGCGCGGTCCCGGTGGTCCTCGCGATCACCGCGACAGGACGCGAGGCGGAGGACCTGGCGTCGGCGCTGCGCAGCTACCTGCCGGAGAGCGCCATCGAGGAGTTCCCCAGCTGGGAGACCCTGCCGCACGAACGCCTGTCACCGCGCTCCGACACCGTCGGCCGGCGCCTGTCGGTGCTGCGCCGCCTGGCCCACCCCGGGGGTTCCCCCGTCCGGGTCATCACCGCGCCCGTCCGCGCCGTCGTACAGCCACTCGTCGCCGGGCTCGGCGACCTCGAGCCCGTGTCGCTGAAGGTCGGCGACGAGGTTGCCTTCTCCGACGTCGTCAGGGCCCTCTCCGACGCCGCGTACGCGCGCGTGGACATGGTCACGCACCGCGGGGAGTTCGCCGTCCGCGGCGGCATCATCGACGTCTTCCCGCCCACCGAGGACCACCCGGTCCGCATCGACTTCTTCGGTGACGAGGTGGACCAGATGCGCTGGTTCGCCGTCGCCGACCAGCGGTCCCTCACCTCGGGCGAACCGCCGACCGCCCTCTACGCCCCGCCCTGCCGGGAGATCCTCATCACCGCGTCCGTCATGTCCCGGGCCGCGAAGCTGCGGTCCGAGCTGCCCGCGGCCGCATCCATGCTGGAGAAGATCGCCGGCGGGATCGCCGTCGAGGGCATGGAGTCGCTCGCGCCCGTGCTCGTGGACGCCATGGTGCCGTTCATGGGTGAACTGCCGCCCGGCTCGATCGCGGTCGTCCTCGAACCGGAGAAGGTGCGTACCCGGGCCCACGACCTCGCGGCCACGAACGAGGAGTTCCTCGCCGCGGCGTGGTCCACGGCGTCCGACGGCGGCGCCGCGCCGCTGGATCTCGGTGGCGCCCTGGGCGCCGACCTGCAGGAGGCGAGCTTCCGTTCGCTCGCCGACACACGGGCGACGGCGCTCGCCCACTCCGTCGCCTGGTGGGGCATCACGTCCTTCGGGGCCGACGAGGAGCTCGCCGACGTCGACAGCTTCACCCTGCACGCCCGGGAGCCGCGCGGCTACCAGGGCGACGTCGCCGAGATGATGGACTTCATCGGGGGGCGGGTCCGCGACCAGTGGCGCGTCGTCGTCGCCACGGAGGGCCCCGGCCCTGCGCAGCGCCTCGCGGAACTCTTCCACGACAACGACATCCCGACGAGCCGCGTCGAGTCCCTCGAGGCCACCCCGCAGCCGGGCATCATCGAGATCACCACGGCGTGCGCGGGCCGCGGCTTCGTGGTGGACGGGCTCAAGCTCGGACTGCTCACCGAGGCCGACCTCCTCGGCCGCACGAGCGCTTCGGGGACGCGCGACATGCGGAAGATGCCCTCGCGCCGCCGCAACGCCGTCGACCCCCTCCAGCTCAAGGAGGGCGACTTCGTCGTCCACGAGCAGCACGGCGTCGCGAAGTTCGTCGAACTGCTGCAGCGCTCCACCGGGGCAGGGCCCACCCGGACCACGCGCGAGTACCTCGTGCTCGAGTACGCGCCGTCCAAGCGCGGGGCCCCCGGGGACCGGCTGTTCGTGCCCACGGACCAGCTCGACCAGGTGACGCGCTATGTCGGCGGGGACGCGCCGGCGCTGAGCAAGATGGGCGGCTCCGACTGGAGCAGGACCAAGAACCAGGCACGCAAGGCCGTCAAGGAGATCGCCGGCGAGCTGATCCGCCTCTACTCCGCGCGTATGGCGTCGAAGGGGTACGCGTTCGGCCCCGACACGCCCTGGCAGCGCGAACTCGAGGAGGCGTTCCCGTACGTCGAGACACCCGACCAGCTGACCACCATCAACGAGGTCAAGGCGGACATGGAGCGCGAGGTCCCCATGGACCGGCTCGTCTCCGGCGACGTCGGCTACGGCAAGACGGAGATCGCCGTCAGGGCCGCGTTCAAGGCCGTCCAGGACGGCAAGCAGGTGGCCGTGCTCGTGCCGACCACCCTGCTGGTCCAGCAGCACTTCGAGACCTTCTCGGAGCGCTTCTCCGGGTTCCCGGTGCGCGTGCGCGCGCTCTCGCGGTTCCAGACCGCCAAGGAATCCCGCGAGACGGCGGCGGGCCTCACCTCGGGGGCGGTCGACGTCGTCATCGGCACGCACCGCCTGCTGTCGAAGGAGATCTCGTTCAAGGACCTCGGGCTCGTGATCGTGGACGAGGAGCAGCGCTTCGGCGTCGAGCACAAGGAGGCGCTGAAGAAGATGCGCACCAACGTGGACGTCCTCGCGATGAGCGCCACACCCATCCCGCGGACGCTCGAGATGTCCCTCACCGGCATCCGCGAGACCTCCACACTCGCGACGCCCCCGGAGGAACGCCACCCGGTCCTCACCTACGTGGGCCCCTACACCGACAAGCAGGCGTCCGCGGCGATCCGGCGTGAACTCATGCGCGAGGGCCAGGTGTTCTTCGTGCACAACCGCGTCTCCTCGATCGACCGCACCGCGGCGCAGTTGCGGGAGCTCGTACCCGAGGCCCGCATCGCCGTGGCGCACGGCCAGATGACCGAGTCCCGGCTCGAACAGATCATCGTCGACTTCTGGGAGAAGCGGTTCGACGTCCTGGTCTGCACCACGATCATCGAGACGGGCCTCGACATCTCCAACGCGAACACGCTGATCGTGGACCGCGCCGACTCCTACGGGCTGTCCCAGCTGCACCAGCTCCGGGGCCGGGTGGGCCGCGGGCGCGAGCGGGCCTACGCCTACTTCCTCTACCCGTCGGAGAAGCCGCTGGGCGAGGTGGCCCTCGAGCGACTCAAGGCCGTGGCCTCGCACAACGAGCTCGGCGCGGGCATGCAGCTGGCCATGAAGGACCTCGAGATCCGCGGCGCGGGCAACATGCTCGGCGGCGAGCAGTCCGGGCACATCCAGGGCGTCGGGTTCGACCTCTACATCCGGCTCGTCGGCGAGGCCGTCGCGAGCTTCCGCGGCGAGGCCGAGGAGAAGGCGGCGGAGATGAAGATCGAGCTGCCCGTGAACGCGCACCTGCCCCACGACTACGTGCCCGGGGAGCGGCTCCGCCTCGAGGCGTACCGGAAGCTCGCCTCGGCGGTCACGGACGAGGCGATCGACGCCGTCGTCGCCGAGCTCGACGACCGCTACGGGGAGCCGCCGGCCGCCGTCGTCAACCTCATCTCGGTGGCGCGCTTCCGGGTGTCCGCCCGGGCCCTCGGCCTCACGGACGTGGCGCTGCAGGGCAACTTCATCAAGTTCGCCCCGGCCGAGCTGCCGGAGTCCAAGCAGATGCGCCTCACCCGGATGTACCCGGGCTCCACCGTGAAGCCCGCGCTCAACGCCGTGCTGGTCCCGAAGCCGAAGACCGCGAGGATCGGCGGGCGCGACCTCGTGGACGCCGAGATCCTCGACTGGGCGAGGAACGTGCTCGACGCCGTGTTCGCCGCGTAGCCGTCACCCCGGCGGCCGCACGCGAGGAGGCGGCATGGACGTCAGCCGCCTGACCCGCTTCGTCGGCCGTTCCTGCGACGCTCCGCCACCGCGCCGCCACGCGGGTCGACGCGCAGCCGGCGAAGGGCCTCCACCGTCACCGGCACGAGTGCCAGATGGCACAGGGCCAGCGCGACCGTGCTTCGCCCGTCGAAGTCGGCGGGGATCGTCAGGGCGAAGATCGTGCCGATCTCGAGGACGGGGGCGACGATCAGGGCGACGCCCACCACCCACGGCCACCGGGGACGCAGGACGGCGACCACGGCGAGGCCGAGCGCCAGCGGGATGATCGTGAACGCGGCGACGACGACGGCGTCGACCGTCGCCGGCCCCGCCGGCGACGTGAACGCGTAGCCGGCTCCGGCCAGTACGCCCACGAGGAAGAGGACCAGGTTCGCGAGGACCGCCACGCCTACGGCGGTGGCAATGACCCGGGCGGGCGCTGGAGCAGCTGTCGTTCCGGTCATGGGTCCGTTCCTTTCTCGTCGTCCCCGGACTGTTCCGGGGACCGGAGCAGGCATCGGGGCCGTCCAGCCGGCGCCCCCACGCCGATCCATGCGATCCACTGTGAGGCGATCGTCGGACGGGATCAAGGGGCGGCGGGACATGAGAAGAGGCCGCCCCTGCAGGGACAGCCTCTTCTCGCGAGAAACGGGAGCGGCGGGTACGCCGTCGTCGTCGTTACGAGCTGACGCCCGCCGACGTCTCCTTCTCGTCGGTCTGCCTGCCCTCGGCGAGGTTGTACCCGGTGTCCGCGCGGCCCAGGATCCCCTGCGGGATGAAGAACACGAGGAACGAGAGGACGAGGATGGCCGCCATCGGCCAGACGGCGTCCAGGGTCAGCCAGTTGAGCAGGTAGATGCCCAGCAGGAAGGCACCCATGATGATCACGAACACCACGATGTTCCCGATGAGGTGGCCTTCGCCGGCATGCGCAGGCTGCCGCTCCGCGCTGAGGTCGTGTGACATTGGTTCTCCTTGAATGCGTTCGTGCCGTGGGGTCGTGCGGGGGCCGGGTGCTGCGGTCGTGTCAGTAACCTGCCGCGCCCTGTTCGCCCTTAACGATAGCGACTCCGGAGCTGGCCCCGATACGGGTGGCTCCGGCGTCGATCATGGCGCGTGCGTCCGCGAGGGACCGCACGCCGCCCGAGGCCTTCACGCCGAGGTCAGGGCCGACCGTCTTCCGCATGAGGGCGACGTCCTCCACCGTGGCGCCGCCGCCGTTGAAGCCCGTGGACGTCTTCACGAAGTCGGCGTCTGCCTCGACGGCGGCCTCGCAGGCAAGCACTTTCTGCTCGTCCGTGAGCAGGGAGGTCTCGATGATGACCTTGAGGATGGCGCCGTGCTCGTGGACCGCCTCGGCGACCGCGAGGATGTCCCGCACCAGGAGCTCCCGGTCCCCGGCGCGTGCGGCGGCGATGTCGATGACCATGTCGATCTCGTCGGCGCCGTCGGCCACGGCGCCCTGCGCTTCGAAGACCTTGACCTCGGTGGTGGTGGCGCCGAGGGGGAACCCGATCACCGAGCAGGTGAGGACACCGGTGTCCTTCACCGCCGTGCGCACGGTGCTGACCCAGACGGGGTTCACGCAGACGGACTTGAAGGAGTACTCGACCGCCTCGCGGCACACCGTGAGGATCTGCTCACGGCCGGCGTCGGGCTTGAGGAGCGTGTGGTCGATGTAGGAGGCGAGGGATACGTCGTTAGGCATGCTCCCATCCTTCCATGCCGGTCCGAGCCCGCCGTCGAGGGAGCGCAGAAGACCGGCAGGACGGCGTGTTGCCGGTCCTCTCCGCCCTCTCGGCGAGAGATCAGAGGCCGAGGGCCCCGGCGACGTCGCGCTTGACCGCTTCCAGGCGCACGCGGGCGGTCTCCTTGGCGTCCCCGAGCCCGGCGGGGGATCCGACGGGCTCCACCACCTCCAGGTAGCACTTGAGCTTCGGTTCCGTGCCGCTGGGGCGGATGATGACCCGCGTCCCGTCCTGCGTGAGGTACAGGAGCCCGTCCGTGGGCGGCAGGTGCGCAGAGCCCTCGGCGAGGTCCTCGGCGACGCGGACGGGGGAGCCGGCGAAGGACGACGGCGGGTCCTCCCGCAGCCTGCCCATCATGGTGCCGAGCAGGCCGAGGCTCTCCACGCGGACCGAGAGCTGGTCGGCGGCGTGCAGCCCGTGCTCCAGGGAGGCGTCGTCGAGCAGGTCGAAGAGGGTGCGGCCGGCGGCCTTCGTCGCGGCGGCGAGTTCGGCGAGCAGCAGGCCGGCGGAGATGCCGTCCTTGTCCCGCACCAGGTCCGGGGCCACGCAGTAGCCGAGGGCCTCCTCGTAGCCGAAGGTGAGGCCGTGGACGCGGGCGATCCACTTGAACCCGGTGAGGGTCTGCGCGTGACGGATCCCGGACGCCGCGGCGATCCGGCCGAGCAGGCGGGAGGAGACGATCGAGTTCGCGAAGACCGCGGGCCCGGCGGCGTCGCCGCGGGTCTGCCCGGCGGCGGCCGCATCGGTGCCGAACCGGGCCGCGAGGTGCAGTCCGAGCAGCGTGCCGACCTCGTCGCCGCGCAGCATGCGCCATGCGCCGGTCGAGGGTTCACGCGCGGCGAGGGCCACGCGGTCGGCGTCGGGGTCGTTGGCGATCACGAGGTCCGCGTCGACCTGCGCCGCGGTCCCGAGGGCGAGATCGAGGGCGCCCGGCTCCTCCGGATTGGGGAACGCGACGGTGGGGAAGTCCGGGTCCGGTTCGGCCTGGCGTTCGACGACGGTGACGTCGTCGAATCCTGCCGTCGCGAGGACCGCCTGCGCGGTCCGGCCGCCGACGCCGTGCAGCGGCGTGAGGACGATGCTCAGGTCCCGGTCCGTCAGGGCGGGGTCGGCGAGGGCCGAGACCGCGGCCACGTAGTCGGTCTCGATGGCCTCGGGGAGGACGGTCCACCCGGAGGCCGCGAGCCGGATGTCGCGGACGGCGGCGATGTGGGCGGCGATCCCGGCGTCGTGCGGGGCCACGATCTGGACGCCGCGGGCGTCCTCCTCGACCGCCCGCCCGCCGAGGTAGACCTTGTATCCGTTGTCCTGCGGCGGGTTGTGGCTGGCGGTGACCATGATGCCCACCTCGCAGGCGAGGGCGCGGATCGCGTAGGCGAGCACCGGCGTCGGCAGTTCGCGGGGCATCAGGAACGTCTCGATGCCGGCGGCGGTGAGGATGGCCGCGGTCTCCTCGGCGAAGATCCGCGAGTTGTGGCGGGCGTCGAACCCGACGACGGCGCGGGGTGCATACGCGCCGGCCGCGAGGTCCAGCGCGTGCGCGGCGACGCCGGCGGCGGCCCGCCGGACCACGACGCGGTTCATGCGGTTGGGGCCGGCACCGAGGGCTGCCCGCAGCCCGGCCGTGCCGAACAGGAGCGGCCCGGAGAAGCTGTCCTGCAGTTCCTGCACCGCGGAGGGGTCGCCTGAGCGGACGCGCCCGGTCAGGGTCCGGAGTTCCTCCGCCGTCCGCGGATCCGGGTCGGTGTCCGCCCAGGCGTCGGCGGCGGCGAGGAGCGTGTCCGGTGCGTCGGTGATCATGCGGGTCCCTTACGTGGATCGGCGGTTGCCCGGCACGCCCGCGGGGAGGGCGGGCGCGGGCCTGGACCGCGGGGTGGCGGAGGCTAGAGCGTGGCGACGATGTCGGCGAGCAGGCGCGAGATACGCGGTCCCGCCGCCGTACCGGCCTCGAGGACCTCGGTGTGGCTGAGCGGGACGGGGCTGATTCCGGCCGCCAGGTTCGTGACCAGCGAGATCCCGAAGACCTCCATGCCGGCGTGCCGGGCCGCGATGGCCTCGAGCGCCGTGGACATGCCCACGAGGTCGGCGCCGATGCGCTTGGCGTACCGGACCTCGGCCGGCGTCTCGTAGTGGGGGCCCGTGAACTGCGCGTAGACGCCCTCCTCGAGCGTCGGGTCCACCCGGCGGGCGAGATCGCGGAGGCGGGAGGAGTAGAGATCCGTGAGGTCCACGAACGTCGCACCCTCGAGCGGCGACGACGCCGTGAGGTTGATGTGGTCGCTGATCAGCACCGGGGTGCCGGGCTGCCAGTGCTCCTGCAGGCCACCGCACCCGTTGGTGAGGATCATCGTCGTCGCGCCCGTCGCGGCCGCCGTGCGGACGCCGTGCACCACGGCCCGCACGCCCTTGCCCTCGTAGAAGTGGGTGCGGGCCCCCAGGACCAGCGCGCGTTTGCCGTGGGGGGTGAGGACGGAGCGGATGGTGCCGGTATGGCCGACGACGGCGGGCGCCGAGAAGCCGGGGATGTCCGCGGCGTCGAGGGTGTGCGTGGTCTCGCCGATGAGTCCCGCGGCCTCCCCCCAGCCGGAGCCGAGGACGAGCGCGGTGTCATGCCGGTCGATGCCGGTGGCGCGGGCGATGTGGTCGGCGGCGTCGCGGGCCAGGTCGAAAGGATCAGAAGTCACCGCTACAACTTACCCTCTGCGGAAAAGGATCCGGGTCAGGCCGCGGCATGGGCCCCCTGACGCGCGTGCACGGCATTTCCCGCGTGTCAGTGGCATGCGCGATGATGAGACCGTGACGAACCAACTCGATCTCAGTTCACTGCGCCTGGCGATCCTGGGCGGCGGGCCCGGCGGCTACGAAGCGGCGCTGGTCGCCGCGTCCCTCGGCGCGAACGTCACCATCGTGGAGCGCCAGGGCCTCGGCGGGTCGGCCGTCCTCACGGACGTCGTGCCCTCCAAGACCCTCATCGCGACGGCCGACACCATGACGCGCTTCACGGACGCGAGCGGGCTCGGTGTGCGGTTCTCCGAGGACAGCAAGGTCTACGCCGACCTCGACAAGGTCAACCAGCGGCTCCTGAAGCTCGCCGTCGAGCAGTCCTCCGACATCCGCGCCACCCTGGAACGCCTCGGCGTGCGCGTCGTCATCGGCACCGGCAGGCTGCTCGACAACCACCGCCTCGAGGTGCAGTCCGGGGGCGAGACGAGCATCGTCGAGGCCGATGCCGTGCTCCTCGCGGTCGGCGCCACGCCGCGCGAACTGCCCAGCGCCATGCCCGACGGCGAGCGCATCTTCAACTGGACGCAGCTCTACAATCTCCGGGAGATCCCGGACCACCTGATCGTCGTCGGCTCGGGCGTCACCGGGGCCGAGTTCGCCAGCGCCTACAACGGGCTCGGCTCCAAGGTCACCCTGATCTCCAGCCGTGACCGCGTACTGCCGGGCGAGGACGCCGACGCCGCCGAGGTCCTCGAGGGCGTGTTCAAGGACCGCGGCATGACCGTCCTGTCCAAGTCCCGGGCCGAGGCCGTGGACCGCACCGACGACGGCGTCGTCGTGCGCCTGTCCGACGGCCGGACGGTCGAGGGCAGCCACTGCCTCGTGGCCGTCGGCGCGGTCCCCAACACCACGGGCATCGGCCTGGAGGACGCGGGGGTCGCCGTCAGCGAGTCAGGGCACATCACGGTGGACGGCGTCTCGCGCACCACGGCGTCCAACGTGTACGCGGCCGGCGACTGCACCGGTGTCTTCGCACTGGCGTCGGTGGCAGCGATGCAGGGCCGCATCGCCATCGCCCACCTCATGGGCGATTCCGTGAGCCCCATCAAGCTCAAGCAGGTCGCCTCGAACATCTTCACCTCCCCGGAGATCGCGACCGTGGGCGTGACCGAGGAGGACATCGAGTCCGGGCGGTACCAGGGGGACGTCGTCAAGCTCTCCCTGCACACCAACGCGCGCGCCAAGATGATGAACGTCAAGGACGGCTTCGTGAAGGTGATCTCCCGCAAGGGCTCCGGCACGGTGATCGGCGGCGTCGTCGTCGGTCCGCGGGCATCCGAGCTGATCTTCCCGCTGGCGCTCGCCGTGACCAAGAAGCTGCACGTGGACGACGTCGCCAACACGTTCACCGTGTATCCGTCGCTGACCGGGTCCATCTCGGAGGCCGCACGCCGCCTGCACGTGCACACCTGATCCCCTCGGGTGGCGGGTCACCGATGTCCGGATGGTGGACACACTTATCCACCTGATGGACGCCGGTGGTCAGATGTTGGCATTCACCTGACGCACGGACACCGTGCTGCGTGAGGCCCCGGGCCCCGCGGCGGCGTCCCGTTCCACGAAAGCCGACATCCATGACCTCCTCCACTGCCGCCAGCGCCGGCGGAACCACGAAGCCGCTGAACTCGCGGGGCAAGGTGATCTTCGCCAGCCTCATCGGGACGACGATCGAGTTCTACGACTTCTACATCTACGCCACGGCCGCCGTGCTGGTGTTCCCGGCCCTGTTCTTCCCGAACCAGACCTCCGCGAACCAGCTGCTGAGCTCGTTCGCCGTCTTCGGGGTCGCGTTCGTCGCCCGGCCGCTCGGGTCCGTCGTCTTCGGCCACTTCGGCGACAAGATCGGGCGCAAGGCCACCCTCGTGGCCTCGCTGCTCACCATGGGGATCGCGACGTTCCTCATCGGCCTGCTGCCGGCGGCGACGAACGACGGCTGGGTCTTCCTGGCCCCGCTGCTGCTCGTGGTGCTGCGCTTCCTCCAGGGCCTCGCGCTGGGCGGCGAGTGGAGCGGTGCGGCCCTGCTGGCCACCGAGAACGCCCCCCAGGGCAAGCGCGCCATCTACGGGACGTTCCCGCAGCTCGGCGCGCCGATCGGCTTCATCCTCGCCAACCTGCTGTTCGTCCTCCTCAGCACCGTCCTCAGCCCGGAGGAGTTCCTCGAGTGGGGCTGGCGCGTGCCGTTCCTGCTGAGCGCGGTCATGGTGCTCATCGGCCTCTACGTCCGGCTCAAGCTCATCGAGAGCGCGTCCTTCCAGAAGGTCCAGAGCGAGGGCAAGGTGGTGAAGGTGCCGCTCGGAACCACGTTCCGCCTGCACTGGCGGGCACTTATCCTCGGCACGTTCATCATGTTCGCGACCTACGTGCTGTTCTACTTCATGACCGCCTTCACCCTGACCTACGGGACCTCGCCGTCGAGCGTGGAGCAGGCCCGGGCGAGGGCGGAAGCGGCCGGCAAGGAGTTCACGGACGCGCAGGCGGCCTCGTTCGTGCCGGGCCTGGGCATGGACCGCACCGACTTCCTCTGGATGCTGATCATCGGCGTCGTGTTCTTCGGCATCTTCACGCTCGTGTCGGGGCCCCTCGCCGAGCGCTTCGGCCGGCGCAAGATGCTCCTCGTGACCACCGTGGGCATCGCCGTGTTCGGTCTCCTGTGGGCGCCGCTGTTCGGGGCCGGGACCGTGGGTGCCATGGCGCTGCTGATCATCGGCTTCATCCTGATGGGCCTGACCTTCGGCCCCATGGCCGCCGTCCTGCCCGAACTCTTCCCCGCCAACGTCCGGTACACGGGCTCGGCGGTCGCCTACAACGTCTCCAGCATGATCGGCGCCGCACCGGCCTCCTTCATCGCCGTGGCGCTGTGGCAGGCCGCGGGCGGGAGCACCGTCCTCGTGGGCGCCTACCTGAGCGTGGCCGCCGTCGCCACGTTCATCGCCCTCTGGGTCTCGCGGGAGACCCGGGACCACGACTACGAGAACAACGTCGCCTGACCGGTCCCGCCCCCGGGCCACGCCCGACGGCGCCGCACCTGCCCGGGTGCGGCGCCGTCGTCGTTCCTGCGGTGGTCCTGGGGTGGTCCTGCGGCATCCTGCACGGCACGGCCGGCGTCGCGCCCCGACCAGCGGCGTGTCCTGACGCGGCATGCATCCCGGCCGGCCGGGCGCGTGCACGAGGCCACCATTTTCCCCGGCTCCCTGCCCGGCCCGTACACTGGACCGGAAGTCGGCTGACCACATTCCCGGACGCGCGCGGATCGTCCGCGCCCGGAACGTCGCACGGCGGGGTAGCGGAAGCAGGTGGCATGGAGAAGCAGGCACTGGCCGGGAGGTACGCCCTGGGCGAGCGTGTCGGCTCCGGCGGGATGGCGGACGTCTACTCGGCCAGGGACACGCGGCTCGACCGGGATGTCGCCGTCAAACTGTTCCGCCCTGGTATCGCCGGCGGTATCGAACGGGGTTCCGCCGAAGCCCGGATGCTCGCCGGGCTCGACCACCCCGGATTGGTCCGTGTCCTCGACATGGACAGCGGTGACGACGCCGGCACCACCGCGGATGCCGCGGACACCGGACGTACGGCGTATCTGGTCATGCAACTCGTCGAGGGGCCGGATCTCGGGGTGCTGCTCAGGAGCGGTGGTCCGCTCGCCCCCGAGGAGGTCCGGCTCCTGGCCCTCGACCTGGCCCGCACGCTGCACTACATCCACGGCCGCGGCATCGTGCACCGCGATCTCAAGCCCTCCAACGTCCTGACCCGCCAGGCCGATCCGCACAGCGGCCTGTTCCGCTACCTGCTGACGGACTTCGGGATCGCCCGCTTCTTCGACGGTTCACGCCTGACGGACACCGGTCAGGTGATCGGCAGCGCCGCCTATTTCAGCCCCGAACAGACCCGGGGCGACGGGGTGGGTCAGCCCTCGGACATCTACTCGCTCGGGCTGGTACTGATCGAGGCCCTCGCGGGGGAGCGCGCCTTCCCCGGGACCGGTATCGAGAGCGCACTGGCACGACTGCACCGCAGCCCGTCCATCCCGCACTCGGCCGGCCCTGCCCTGTCGGCGCTCCTGGTAGCCATGACGCTCGACGAGCCGGCGGACCGGCCCGACGCCGCACGCCTGGTGCAGGCGCTGACGGCCATGGGCCCCCAGCACGACGGCGGGAGCGCGGCGACCACCGTGCTGTCCGCCGGTGCATCGACGACGACGGCCCTGCCTCCGGGCGGCGCGGCGCGGCGCACGACCGCCTGGGACGTGCAGGAGCCGACCGCGGAGACAGCCGGTACCGCGGCCACACGTGCAGCGGACCCGGGGAGCGCCACCGCTGCCACGGCCGCCGGGCCTCCCACCGTCGCCCTGGATGTGTCGGACCCCATGGACCGGCCCGCGGACGAGCGCTCGCCTTCCACGCCGGAGCCGGCGGCCACCGCCCGCCCTTCCGGTACCCGCCGTCCTCCCGCTCGCCGTCGCCACGTCCTTCCGTGGCTGGTCACGCTGCTCGTCGTCGGCCTCCTGGCGGGTGCGCTGTGGGCCTTCACCCTGACCGCCCCGGACCCGGGACCGGACGTCCAGCCATTGCCGGCAGTACCCGGCGAGACAGGCGAGAAATTGCAGGAACTCTACGACAGCGTGCAGAGATGATGGGCGTCCGCAGGCCCATGCTGCCCGTCCTGATCGGTGCCGCGCTCCTCCTCGCGGGCTGCGCCGGAGACGCGATCGACCCCGGCGCGGCCGGAGACCTCCAGGCCGACGTCCGCGCCATCGCCACGACGGCTGCCGCCGGCGACGCCGACGGCGCCATCGTCCTGGCCCAGCAACTGAAGGGCGAGGTCGACGCCGCCCGGACCGACGGCAGTGTCACCGAGGACCGCGCCACCCTGATCGACCTGCGCATCGATGCCCTGATAGCGTCCCTCGAGGCGGGCCGGGTATCCACGGGGGCACCGGACGGAGCACCGGCGGACGGTGGGCCGCCGGACGAGGCCGCGCCGGCCGATCCCGTGCCGGCCACGACCCCCGCGCCACCGGACCAGGAGCCCGTCGTCCCGTCGACCCCCGCCCCCGAGCCGGCTGCTCCGGATCCCGCAGCCCCTGCCCCTACCGTCCCGGCACCCGCCGACCCGGTGCCCGACGACGGCGCCGGTGACGGCAGTGACGACGGCGGCGACAGCGGTGACGACGGCGACGACGGCGGCGACGACGGCGTGGGTGGCGACGCCGCCGGGAGCGGCTCCACGGACGGTCAGGGCGCGGCCCGCGATACGCCGGCGGGCGGGGCAGCGACGGGGCCCGGCACCGGTGGCGAATCGCAGGACCCCGCGGGCGAGCGACAGCGCAAGGCGAACGAGAAGGCCGCCGAGAAGGCGCGGGAGGCGGCCGCGACACGGGCGGAGCAGCCGCCCTCGAAGGGCCCGGCCGACAAGTAGCGTCAGCCGGGCCGGTGTCCGGGAGCGCTAGTCGCGGATTGTGGCGATGACGGAACCGGCGGACACCGTGTCACCCGGCGTGGCCTTCAGGCCGGACAGCGTCCCGGCCCTGTGCGCCGTGAGCGGCTGCTCCATCTTCATGGCTTCGAGGACCACGACGAGATCGCCTTCCGCGACCCGGTCGCCGTCGGACACCGCGACCTTCACGATGGTGCCCTGCATGGGGGAGGTCAGGTCGTCGCCGCTGACGGCCGTCTTGCCGGCGCGGGCCCGTGAGGACTTCTTGGACTTCACCGGCGCGGCCGTCTTGCCGTTCGACGGCGTGCCGAGCCCGGCGGGCAGGACCACTTCGAGGCGGCGCCCGCCGACCTCCACGGTGACGCGCTGGCGGGCGTCGTCGTCCGCGGCGGGGTCGGCCGGTCCCTTCCACGGCTCGATGGTGTTGTCGAACTCCGTCTCGATCCAGCGCGTGTGCACCGTGAAGGGGCCGTCCGCAGGAGCGAACGCGGGGTCAGCGACGACCGCGGCGTGGAAGGGCAGGACGGTCGGCATGCCCTCGACCACCATCTCCGTCAGGGCGCGGCGGGCGCGCTGGAGGGCCTGGTCGCGGCTCGCGCCGCTGACGATCAGCTTGGCGAGCATGGAATCGAAGTTGCCGCCGATCACCTCGCCGGCCTCGACGCCGGAGTCGACGCGGATGCCCGGGCCGGTCGGGAGGGTGAGGGTCTGCACGGTGCCCGGTGCGGGCATGAAGCCCCGGCCGGCATCCTCGCCGTTGATGCGGAACTCGAACGAGTGGCCGCGGACCTCGGGGTCCCCGTAGCCGAGCTCCTCGCCGCGCGCGATGCGGAACTGCTCGCGCACGAGGTCGAGGCCCGTGACCTCCTCGGAGACCGGGTGCTCCACCTGCAGCCGCGTGTTCACCTCGAGGAAGGAGATGGTGCCGTCCTTGCCCACGAGGAACTCGCAGGTACCCGCGCCCTGGTACGCCGCTTCGCGCAGGATGGCCTTGGAGGACTCGTACAGGCGGGTGACCTGCTCGTCGGACAGGAAGGGGGCGGGCGCCTCCTCGACGAGCTTCTGGTTGCGGCGCTGCAGCGAGCAGTCGCGCGTGGAGACGACGACGACGTTCCCGTGGGCGTCCGCGAGGCACTGGGTCTCGACATGGCGGGGCGCGTCCAGGAACCGCTCGACGAAGCATTCGCCCCGCCCGAATGCCGCCGTCGCCTCGCGCACCGCGGAGTCGAACAGCTCGGGGATCTCCTCGTGGCTGCGGACCACCTTGATGCCGCGCCCGCCACCGCCGAACGCCGCCTTGATCGCGATGGGCAGGCCGAACTCGGCAGCGAAGTCGATGACGTCCTGCACGGACCCGACCGGGTCGCTGGTGCCGGGCACCAGCGGCGCGCCGACCCGCTGCGCGATGTGCCGCGCCTGGACCTTGTCGCCGAGCTGCGAGATCGAGTGCGGTGAGGGCCCGATCCAGGTGATGCCGGCGTCGAGGACCCGCTGCGCGAACTCGGCGTTCTCGGAGAGGAAACCGTAGCCGGGGTGGATGGCGTCGGCGCCGCTGCGTTCCGCGGCCTCCAGGATGCGGTCCATCACGAGGTAGGACTCGGCGGCGGTGTCCCCGCCGAGGGCGAATGCCTCGTCGGCCATGCGCACGTGCAGCGCGTCGCGGTCGGGTTCCGCGTACACGGCGACCGACAGGATCCCCTCGTCGCGGGCGGCGCGGATGACCCGGACGGCGATCTCCCCGCGGTTGGCGACCAGGACCTTCGTCACCCGATGATGCTGCCCGGGGTCGGTGCCGGCGCTGGGGCCGCGGGCGGGGGTGGGCTCGGACGGGCTGAGGGGGGACTGGCTCATGGGGGGTCGGACTCCTTCTTCTCTCGTCGGAGCCTAGCTCGGTTTGGTGGCTTCCGCCCATGGATCGTGCCGTCAGGGAGTGTTGAACCGCGATCCTTTGTAGGGAACCTACAAGGACGTCGCAGGCGCCCAGAGGTCGGTCACGGACACGCCGGCTGCGTGCAGGAGGGCACGCAGCGTGGAGATGCTGAGCCCGACGACGGCGTGCGGATCACCGTCGACGCGCTCGATGAAGGCGCCGCCCAGTCCGTCGATGGTGAAGGACCCGGCGCAGTGCAGCGGCTCGCCGCTGGCGACGTACGCCTCGACCTCGCCGTCGGTCATGGCGCCGAAATGGACGGTCGCCGAGGAGACCGCCCCGATCGTCGCCCCGGACCCACCTGCCCGCGTGTCCACGAGCCAGTGACCCGTGTGCAGGACGCCGGAGCGCCCGCGCATGCGGCCGATGCGTTCGATCGCCACCGCCGGTTCGTACGGCTTGCCGTGCGCCTCGCCGTCGAACTCGAACACGGAGTCGCACCCGATGACCAGGGCGTCGCCCGCGTCCGGCACCGCCGCGACGGCCTCGGCCTTCGCCCGCGCGAGCAGCAACGCGGTGTCGTGGGGGTCGAGGTCGCCGTAGGCGGCGACGACGGCCGGCTCGTCGACGTCGGAGACGAGCACCGAGTGGCGGATGCCGGCGTCATCGAGGAGCCGGGTGCGGGCAGGGGACTTCGAGGCGAGGATCAGGCGAAGGGTCATGGACCAAGCCTAGGCAGGATCCTCACCAGCGGTGCGCGACGTCGACCACCACCCGCGATCCGGTACCGGGCCCCGGCAGGGCGAACACCCTCATCGGGAGGCGCGCCCGGACGCCGAGCCCGACGCTGGAATACCCTTCATAGCTCCCACCGAACGCGACCTGCCGGAAGGTGGAGTACCCGGCGACGTCGACGAGCTCCATCCTGTTCGCGGGCCTGTAGGTGGGTTGCCCGGCACTGGTGTAGGCCGGAGCCTTCACCGTCACGGACAAACGCGCGCCGCCGCGGAGCGGGATCGGCAGACCGGACGCGATGCCGGTGTACTGAGGGACATACCGGACGCTGTACCCGGGCGCACGTCCCCGCACATCGATGACCATGCGGTCGAAGCAGTCGTGCCGGCCCGCGCGGACGTTGGTGAGGGGCGCCGTGGAGAGGGTGGGGGCGGTCTTCGCCAGAGAGCCCCACGTGATGCCGCAGTACGCGGCGGATGCCGGAGGTCCCCCTGCGAGGCCGAGGCCTGCGGTGAGGGCGAGGGCGGCGAGTGTGGCGGAGAGCTTCCCCGTCATGCGCGGGTTCTTCATGGCGCACCACCTGGTCGAACTGGATAGGGACGTCAATCGTCCTCCCGTGTCCAGCGGAAAGCGCCGGTCCAGACCGATCGGCGCCGAATCGTTAGAGGACGCACCACGGCCCGCCCCGGGCGGGTGCGGGGCGGACCGAGGGTGCAGCGGACAGGCAGGGGCGGTCGGGGCGCTGAACTCAGGAGACGAGTGCGCGGCGCAGCGTGTCGAGTCCGACGGAGCCCAGGTTGAGGGCCCGCGTATGGAAGGCGCGGAGGTCGAAGGCGTCGCCCTCGGCGGTCCGGACCTCGTCGCGGATCTGCTCCCAGAGGCGCTGGCCGATCTTGTACGACGGCGCCTGGCCCGGCCAACCGAGGTAGCGCGTGAACTCGAAGCCGAGCTGTCCCTCGCTGATGGCGATGTTCTTCTTCAGGAAGTCGTAGCCCTTCTCCGGTGTCCAGGTGCCCTCGCCCCAGCGCTCGGGGACCTCCAGTTCGAGGTGGACGCCGATGTCGAAGACCACCCGGGCGGCGCGCATGCGCTGGGCGTCGAGCATCCCGAGGCGGTCGCCCGGGTCGGACAGGAAGCCGAGTTCCTGCATGAGGCGCTCCGCGTACAGGGCCCAGCCCTCGCCCTGCCCGGAGACCCAGATGGCGTTGCGGCGCCACGGGTTGAGCAGCGCACGCTGGTACGTCGCCGTCGCGACCTGGAGGTGATGACCCGGCACGCCCTCGTGGTAGACGGTGGTCGTCTCCTTCCAGGTGGTGAAGGAGTCCTCACCCTCGGGGACGGACCACCACATGCGGCCGGGCCGTGAGAAGTCGTCGCTGGGACCGGTGTAGTAGATGCCGCCCTCGTTGGTCGGCGCGATCCTGCACTCTAGGCGCCGCATCACGTCGGGGATGTCGAAGTGGACGCCGGCCATGGCGTCCACCGCCTTGTCGGAGAGGCCCTGCATCCACGCCTGCAGGGTCTCCGTACCCTGCAGCTGGCGCGCGGGATCCTCGTCGAGGACGCGGATGGCCTCCTCGATCGAGGCACCCTCGCGGATCTCGTTCGCGACGGCCTCCTGTTCGGCGATGACGCGGTCGAGTTCCTCGACCCCCCACCGGTAGGTCTCCTCGAGGTCGACGGCGGAACCGAGGAACACGCGGGACATCAGGGCGTAGTGGTCCCGGCCGACGGCGTCCTTCTCCGGGGCGGAGGGGAGGAGGTCGTCCTGCAGGAACGACGCGAGCGTGCGGTACGCCCCGCGGGCGGCCTCGGCCCCGGACCGCAGCCGGTCACGGACCGGCTCCGGCAGGTCGCCGTCGTCCGCCGTGGTGGTCGCTCCGAGGGTGTCGAAGAATCCGCCGTCCTCCGCGTACTTGGTGGACTGCTCGATCACGATGGCGACCTGCCGGCGGGCTGCGACGAGGCCCCGCCCGCGGCCGGCCTGCAGCGAGGCGACGTAGCCGTCGATCGCGCCCGGCACGTTCGCCATGCGTCCGGCGATGTGCCCCCAGTCCTCGGCGGTGGCGGTGGGCATGAGATCGAAGATCGCGCGGATGTTCTGGGCGGGGCAGGCGATGTTGTTCAACTCGGAGTAACCGAAGCCGGCGTCGTGGATCTCGAGGTCGAGTCCGAGCCTCTCCCGCATGGCGTCCAGGGTGACGGCATCGACGTCGTCGGCCGGCCGGAGGTCCTCGAGCCGGCGGAGGGTGGTGCGGGCGGCGTCGGCGAGGGCGTCGATGCCGGCGGGCGAGTAGTCCTGGTACTCCGTCTCGTGGCCGGGGAGGCCCAGCTCGGTGGCGAAGTTGGGCCTCAGCTCGAGCAGGGTCTCGTAGTACGACGTCGCGACGGCGTCGATGGCCGTGGCCTGCCGTGCGGGCTGCTCGCTGGGGGACGGGGTGGGGGCTGGGGTGTCGTGGGTCACGTCCCGAGCCTAGCCGCAGACCGTTGCCGGAGGCTACCGAGTCGGCGCCGGACCGGGACCGGGCCCCGCGCCGCACCGTCAGACCGCGTTCGCATACGCCTCCGCGAGCCATCCGAGGACCTCGCCATCCAGTTCGTCCGCCCCGTGGAGCTCGATGTGGTGCATCCACACGGTCGCCGACGGATGGGCGACTTCCTTGACGCGGGCGGAGGTGAGTTCGCGGGACAGCGCGATGGACAGCACGGCCGGGACATCACTGTCGATGTACTGCCCCGGCCGCCAGATGTACGCGAAACCCCGGCGACGCCGGAAGGCGACCTGGCTCGTCGTCACCGCCATCGACGCCTCGCCGATCCCGGCGATGGCTTCCCGGGCCGCGCGGCAGATCGCACGGCCGGCCGGGAACCCGGCGAAGGGATCCTCGGCGCTCCGTTCGTGCTCGTCCTCCACGGGCCGAGGGTAGGTTCCCGTGCGCGCCGGCGCAACGAGGACCTCCCGCCCGCAGCCCATCAGAGGGACGCGAGCAGCTCTCCCATCTCGTCGATCTCGGCCTGCTGCGTCGTCGCGATGGTCTCGGCCAGCTCGATCGCGTCCGGATTCTCGCCGTTCCCGATCTCCTGCCGGGCCATGTCGATCGCGCCCTCGTGGTGGACCGTCATGGATTCGAGGAACAGGCGTGACGCCTCGGTGCCCTCGGCACGCTCGAGCTCGGCCATCCCGTCCTCGCTGAGCATGCCCTCCATGCCCCCCATGTGGTTCGACCCGGATCCTGTGCCGTCTCCGTCGCCCATCCCTCCCATATCGTGGCTCTCCATGCTGTCCGGACCCATGGCCTCGTCCCAGGTCTCCAGCCAGCCCTTCATGGTCCCGATCTCGGGCCCCTGTGCGTCCCTGATCCGCGTCGCGAGGTCGCGGATCTCGGGGCTGATGCTGTCCTTGGCGAGCATGAGGTCGCTCATCTCCACCGCCTGCTCGTGGTGGGGGATCATCATCCGGGAGAACATCACGTCCGCCTGGTTGTGCTCCTCGGACACGGTGCTGGTGCCGGTGGAGGCGCTGCTCGGCGCCGGTGTCGAGGGCGACGTCGTCGAGCCTGGGCCGGTGCCCGCGTCTGTGCCCGCGTCTGTGCCTGTGGTGACGCAGGCGGAAAGGGCGAGGGCGGCCGCGAGGCCCGCCGCGGCCATGGGAAGGTTTCGCTTCATGATGTTCAGGTCCTTCAGTACTCAGAGGATGGGATCAGCTGTCCGTGCCGTCGGTGAGGGCACAGGGGATGCGGCCGTATCACCGCGGAGAGCGGAACGGGCCGCGGATCCTATGTCCGGCTGATGCAGAGCTGGGTCAGTGAAGGGGCAGGCGCAGGTCGGGACATCCGAGCCAGTGCAGGGGGAGCCCGACCGCCCGGAACGGACAGGAGGGCGCGGCCCCCGGGGGTCAGCAGGCCGGCGATGCCGACGGCGATCATCGCCAGCGCGCACATGCCCAGCATCATCCCGTCGGCGCAGTCCCCGGTGCACCCGAACGGCACTCCACCCTCCGGGGCTGCGGCCGGGGCGGTGTCCGCGGCGTTCAGGGCAGTCGGCCCGACCGCTGTCTCGGCAGCCATCATCGCCGTCGACAGGGCGTGGACGTGGCCGGTCCCGCCGCCCGCGTGCGCGTCCGCGGTGTGACCGGCTGCGATGTCTGTTCCGGCGCCCGGCAGGATGCCCGTGGTGGTGCCCGGGGTAGGGGCGGCGACGTGGTGGGAGGTGGACCCGTGGCCGCCCATCCCGACGTGCATCGCGAGGATCCCGACGATGACGGCCGTCAGGCCGACGAAGGCGACGATCGCCGGCACCGCGGCGCACAGCAGGGAGCGGATGGCACGTGATGCCCGGTTCCTGGTCACCGTATCCGTCCTCTCCCTGTCCGCGTGGTCGCTGACGCCTGCGCCCAGCGGTGGTCCTCTGTCCGTTCTGCCCCACCAGCCTAACGAGACGGCAGGATCGTCCTGTTCACGACGCCACCCGATCGACGTCCGGGCCCGTCCATGCGGTCTCCGATGAGCCCGGGCTCACGTCCTGATGGGCTCTGTATCCACTGTCCCGGGGCCGGTCCGGTCGGTGGTGATCCGCTCCGGGCGGAGGTCGATCCGCCGCAGGAGCTGCGCGTTCAGGGCGACGACGATCGTGGAGACGCTCATCAGGACGGCGCCTGCCGCGGGGGAGAGGAGGATGCCCGCGAAGGCCAGCACCCCTGCGGCCAGGGGCACGGCCAGTACGTTGTACCCGGTGGCCCAGACCAGGTTCTGGATCATCTTCCGGTAGCTCGCGCGGGACAGGTCGATCATCGCCAGCACCGATCGTGGGTCGTTCCCGGCCAGGACGACACCCGCTGATTCCATGGCGACGTCCGTGCCGGCTCCGATCGCGATGCCCACCTCCGCGCGTGCGAGGGCCGGGGCGTCGTTCACGCCGTCGCCGACCATCGCGACCCTGTATCCACGCGCCTGCAGTTCGGCGACCGCGGAATCCTTGTCCCTCGGCAGGACGTCGGCGAACACCTCGTCGATGCCGAGGTCCGCTCCGACGGCGTCGGCCACCTGCCGGGCGTCGCCGGTGATCATCGCGACCTTCACCCCCCGGGACCGAAGGGCCTGCACGGCGGCCCGGGATTCCTCGCGGACCTTGTCCTCGAGCCTGACCGCGCCGATCACGGCGCCGTCGCTGATGACGTGCAGCACCGATGCGCCGCGGTCCACCCATGCCTGCACGGTGTCCCCGATGTGCGCCGGAGTATCGAGGCCGAGTTCCCGGAGGAGATTCGGGCCCCCCACCAGCACCTCGCGGCCGCCGACGGTGGCCCGCACGCCGCGACCGGTCATGGAACTGAATCCGGTTCCCGTGGAGGAGAGGGCAGCCGCGGCGGGGTCGGCCTGTGCGGCGCTGACGATGGCGCGCGCGACGGGGTGCTCGCTGTCCGCTTCAGCGGCCCCGGCCAGGGCCAGCAGCTCGGCCTCGGAGACGCCGTCGACGGCGGTGGTCGCCGTGACCGCGGGGCGGCCCTCGGTGAGGGTGCCGGTCTTGTCGAACAGGACGACGTCGACCGTGCGCATGCGTTCGAGGGCCATACGGTCCTTGATCAGCACCCCGGCCTTCGCTGCACGCTCGGTGGAGATCGCGATGACCAGGGGGATCGCCAGTCCCAGGGCGTGGGGGCAGGCGATCACGAGGACGGTGACGGTGCGGACCACGGCGTCGTCCGGGCTTCCGAGGAGCAGCCACGCGAGAAAGGTCAGGATGCCTGCGCCGAGCGCGAAGTGGAACAGCAGGGCCGCGGCCCGGTCCGCCAGGGCCTGGGCCTTCGAGGAGGACGCCTGCGCTTCGGCGACGAGGCGCTGGATCCCGGCCAGGGTGGTCTCCGAGCCGACGGCGGTCACCTGCATGCGGATCGCGTTGTCGGTCGCCACGGTGCCGGCCACGACCGTCGCGCCGACGCCGCGGGAGACGGTGCGGGACTCCCCGGTGATCATCGATTCGTCGAACTCCGCCGCCCCCTCGACGATCTCGCCGTCGGCGGGTGCCCGGGCGCCGGAGCGCACGAGCACGACGTCCCCGGTCACCAGCGAGCCCACCGGAACGGTCTCGACGCCGTCCGCCGTGACCCTGTCCGCCTCGTCCGGAAGCAGTGCGGCCAGGGCGTCCAGGGCGCCGGCGGCGGAGCCGAGGGCCCGCATCTCCATCCAGTGCCCGAGCAGCATGATGACGATCAGCAGGGCCAGTTCCCACCAGAAGTCGAGGTCGAACCCGCCGATGCGCAGCGTGGTGCTCCACGACGCGACGAACGCGACGCTGATCGCCATCGCGATCAGCAGCATCATGCCAGGCCGCCGGGATCTCAGTTCCGCCACCCCGCCCTTCAGGAACGGCGTGCCGCCGTAGGCGAAGATCGCCGTGCCCAGGATCGGGGGGATCCACGCCGCACCGGGGAACCCGGGTGGCATGTATCCGAGGAGCATGGCGAACATGGGGCTGAACGCCACGACGGGGATCGCGAGGGCGAGGCTGATCCAGAAACGCTTCCTGAACATCGCCGTGGAATGCCCTGCGTGCTCGCCGTGGGAACGGACCCGATGATCCTCGTCCACGCCGTGATGCTCGTGCCCCGCGGTCGGCGGGGCTTCGGTGAATCGATTGCTGTCCATGGGTTCCTCTCCTCCTCCGGTGGCCGTAAAACTATACCCCCCAGGGGTATACGTCAAGAGGTGGGAGCACCCACTGCCATGGCCATTTCCCGGGGCCGCGCCTACCGTGGGGGGATCACGCGAGGGGGGATCCCATGAAGCTGTCCAGGGCGCCGGTGGCGCGCATCGTCGTCGAGCCGGGCCGGTATCCGGAGGCGGAGGACGCCCTCCGGCGCTCGGCCTTCCGGCTGGGGGCAGCACTCGCCGCGGACCCGACCGGCAACCAGGTCACGAGCCCGGTCAGCGCGCTCTACGCCCTGTCGATGCTGCGGGCAGGGGCGGGCGGGACGACGGCGGAGGAGCTGGACGCGGTGCTGGGTCTCCCCGCCGAGCACCACGCGGCGATGAACGCGCTCCTCGCGACCCTGCAGTACTTCGACGGTGATCCCGTCACCGTCGACGAGGAGGACCCGCCGCGCCAGCCCCTCGTGCATCTCGCGAACGCGGTCCTCGTCCCCGAGGGCGGCGCGATCGGGGCGGGGTTCCTCGAGGTACTCGCCCGGTCCTACGGCGCGGGGGTCCACCCGGTGGACGTCGCCGATCCCGGCACCGCCGGGATGATCGACGACTGGGTACGGAGGGAGACCGGAGGCCGCGTCGCGAAGGCCCCGCTGGTCGTCGGTCCGGACACCGGGCTGTCCCTGCTCAACGCCGTGTACTTCGCCGCGGCCTGGGACGAAGCGTTCGATCCGGCCGGGACGGGCGAGGACCCCTTCACCCTGGCCGGCGGCACGCAGGTCATCGTCCCGACCATGCACGGCTACCGTTGGGCGCGCTATGCCGCGGGACCCGGCTGGACGGGCATCGACCTGCCCTACGGGGATGGTTTCTTCCTGCGGCTCCTCCTGCCCGCCGAGGGCGCGTCTCCGGCGTGGGACGAGCAGGACCTGCTGGACATCGCGGACGCGCTCGAGGCAGCGGGGACGATCCGCGTGGACCTGTCCATGCCGAGATGGGAGCACCACCACGCCCAGGACCTCATCGGCGTGCTGCAGGCGCTGGGGCTGGAGCGGACCTTCGGCCCGGGCGCCGACCTCGACGCCATCCAGCCGGGGCTCCACGTCTCGGGGGCCGCCCAGTCCGCGACCGTCACCGTCGCCGAGAAGGGGACCATCGCCGCGGCCGTCACCCAGCTGGTCATGATGACGAGCGCCCCCGTCCCGCCCGACGTCGCGCTCTCCGTCGACCGGCCCTTCGGCTACCAGATCGTCCACGAGGACACCGGGCTGCCGCTCTTCCTCGGGACGGTCGCCGATCCGCGCTGAGCGGGACCCCGCCGACCGGCAGGGGTGTCAGCGGACGCTGCGCCGCCAGGAGCCGGGTCCCGGCGTCGGGCCCAGGCGCAGCAGCGCCCGCCGCAGCCAGGAACGCCCGTGCCGCGCGCGGTCGTCCTCGTCCCCGCCGCCCTGCAGTGCCACGACGACGGCGGTGAGCGCCGCGAGCTCCTCGTCGGTGGGAGTGCCGGACACCACGGACAGCACCACGTCGTCGTCCCCGGCGGCCGCGCCGTCCCGATCGGAGCCGCTCACAGCGGGATGTTCCCGTGCTTCTTGGCCGGGTTGGCGGAGCGCTTGTCGCGTAGGGCGCGGAGCCCGCGCACGATCTGCAGCCGGGTCTCGGACGGGGCGATGACGGCGTCCACGTACCCGAGGGCGGCCGCCTGGTACGGGTTGAGCAGTTCCTCCTCGTACTGCTGGACGACGTCGGCGCGCGCGGTTTCGACGTCCCCGCCGGCGTCGGCGACGGCCTTGAGCTGCCCCCGGTACAGGATGTTGACCGCTCCCTGGGCCCCCATCACCCCGATCTGGGCGGTGGGCCAGGCGAGGTTGAGGTCCGCGCCGAGCTTCTTGGAGCCCATGACGATGTACGCGCCGCCGTAGGCCTTGCGCGTGATGACGGTCAGCTTGGGGACGGTGGCCTCGGCATACGCGTAGAGCAGTTTCGCGCCGCGGCGGATGATGCCCTGGAACTCCTGGTCCTTGCCGGGCAGGAAGCCCGGCACATCCACGAGGGTCAGGAGGGGGATGTTGAAGGCGTCGCAGTGGCGCACGAAGCGCGCGGCCTTCTCCGAGGCGTTGATGTCGAGGGTCCCGGCGAACTGCAGGGGCTGGTTGGCGACGATGCCGATGGTGTGGCCCTCCACGCGGGCGTACCCGGTGATGATGTTCGGCGCGTACAGCGCCTGCATCTCGAGGAAGTGGGCGTCGTCCACGACGGCCTCGATGACCGCGTGCATGTCGTAGGGCTGGTTCGCGGCGTCGGGGATCAGGGTGTCGAGCGCGAGGTCCGCCTCCGTCTCCTCGGGCTCCTCGGCGAACGCCGTGAGCGGCGCTTCCGCGAGGTTGTTCGAGGGCAGGAAATCGAGGAGTTCGCGGACGAATCCGATGGCGTCGGCCTCGTCGGTGGCGAGATAGGCGGAGGTGCCCGTCGTCGTGTTGTGCTGCCGCGCCCCGCCGAGGGTCTCCATGTCCACGTCCTCACCCGTCACGGTCTTGATGACGTCCGGGCCGGTGATGAACATGTGGGAGGTCCTGTCCACCATCACCACGAAGTCGGTGAGCGCGGGGGAGTAGGCGGCTCCGCCGGCGCAGGGGCCCATGATGAGGGAGATCTGCGGGACCACGCCGGATGCGTGGACGTTGTTGCGGAAGATGTCGGCGAACATCGCCAGGGACGCCACGCCCTCCTGGATGCGGGCTCCGCCGCCGTCGTTGATGCCGATCACGGGGCAGCCGTTGCGCAGCGCGAATTCCTGCACCTTGACGATCTTCTCGCCGTTCACCTGGCTCAGCGAGCCGCCGTAGACGGTGAAGTCCTGGCTGTAGACGGCGACGAGGCGGCCGTCGACCGTCGCGTACCCCGACACGACGCCGTCGCCGAGGGGTTTCTTCTTCTCCATGCCGAACGCCGTGGAGCGGTGGACGGCGAGGGCGTCGAACTCGACGAAGGAGCCCTCGTCCACGAGCAGGTCGATGCGCTCGCGCGCCGTGTTCTTGCCGCGGGCGTGCTGCCGCTCGATGGCCTCGCGCCCCGAGGGCTGCTCGGAGAGCTCCTTGCGCCTCCGGAAGTCGGCGAGCTTCCCGGCCGTCGTGGTGAGGTCGGGCTGCAGGTCCTGATGCATGAATACTCCGGTCGGCGGGTCGAAGGAGGGCGGGCACCGCGGGGGACCCCCAGCCGCGACTGGAGGGTTCCGACAACGAACGGCGCGTTTCTCCCAGTCTAGTGAGGATCGCAGGCCCCGCCGTTGTAGGACGTCTACAGTTTCCGCCGGGATCACTTAGCCGGGCCGTCGATGTTACCGGCGGGTAACATCGGTGCGTCGGGAGCCGTCCGGGGCGTGCGGCTGCTTATGGTGGAGCCATGACCGAACGCAACGAAGCGCAGGAATCCACCGCCCCCGCAACCCTCGCCGGGCGCACCGTCCTGATGTCCGGCGGCAGCCGCGGCATCGGACTGGCCATCGCCCTGCGCGCCGCGCGTGACGGCGCGAACGTGGCCATCATGGCCAAGACCGGGGAGCCGCACCCGAAGCTCGAAGGCACCGTGTACACCGCGGCCGAGCAGATCGAGGCAGCGGGCGGGATGGCGCTGCCGATCGTGGGGGACGTCCGGAACGACGACGACGTCGCCTCCGCCGTGGACGAGACCGTCCAGGCGTTCGGCGGCATCGACGTCGTCGTGAACAACGCCTCCGCGATCGACCTGTCGAAGACGCCCGACGTGGACATGAAGCGCTACGACCTCATGGCCGACATCAACGTCCGCGGCACCTTCATGCTCAGCAAGTTCGCCCTCGACGCGCTGCGGGGCTCGTCGAACCCGCACATCCTCACGCTCTCCCCGCCCCTGAACCTCGCGCCGAAGTGGGCGGGCCTGCACCTGGCCTACACCATGGCGAAGTACGGGATGAGCCTGACCACCCTCGGCCTCGCCGAGGAGCTGAAGGACGACGGCGTGGCCGTCAACTCCCTCTGGCCCGCCACCCTGATCGACACCGCGGCCATCCGGAACATGCCGGGCGGAAGCCGCCTGGTGCAGGCGGCGCGCAGCCCGGAGATCGTCGCCGATGCCGCCCACGCCGTCCTGGTCCGCGCCTCGCGCGGCTGCACGGGGAACTTCTTCACCGACGAGCAGGTGCTGCGCGAGGAAGGCGTCACCGACCTGGCCCGGTACAGCCTCGGGGCGCCGGAGGACCGGCTCGTCCCCGACATCTTCCTCTGAGGCCCGGTCCGGGCCGGCCGGGGCCGGATAGGATCGATGTCATGTCCTCCCCCTACTCCAATCTCGAGCGCCCCGGCCTGAACCTCGGCGCCCTGAGGACAGCCCTCTGCATGCCGTCCGGCCCGTTCTCGCGGCTCGACATCGTCGCCACGACCGGCTCCACCAACACCGACCTCGTGGAGCACGCCCAGGTGGAGGCGGCCGGCTGGCCGGACCTCAGCGTGCTCGCCGCGGAGACGCAGACCGCGGGGCGCGGGCGCCTCGACCGCAGCTGGACGGCACCCGAACGCTCCTCGCTGTTCGTGAGCGTGCTCCTGCGTCCCTTCAACCGGCACGGACGGCCCGTCCCCACGACCGCCTACTCCTGGTTCTCGCTCCTCGCCGCGCTCGCGCTCGCCGAGAGCGTCGAGGAGCGCACGAAGATCTCCCCCCAGCTCAAGTGGCCCAACGACGTCACGGTGGACGGCCGGAAGCTCGCCGGCGTCCTGGCCCAGTTCGTGCCCGGCGCGGGCGCCGAGCCGCCCGCGGTCGTCGTCGGGGTGGGCCTGAACGTGAGCCTCACCGACGACGAGCTCCCCGTGCCCACCGCCACGAGCCTGCTCCTGGAGTACGCGGGGACCACCGACCGCAACGTCCTGCTGAAGTCGTTCCTGCGCACCTTCGCCGACCACTACCGCGCCTTCTGCGACGTAGACGGAGACGCCGGCGTGCCGTGGGGGGCGGGGCCCTCGCTCCTCGCGCGCATCGGCGCCCGGATGGCGACGCTGGGCCAGGACGTCCGCGCGGAGCTGCCGGGCGGCGTCGTGCTGGCGGGGCGCGCGCTGTCCCTGGACGCCGGAGGCGGGCTCGTCGTGCGCGACGACGACGGCGAGCGGCACACGATCTCGGCCGGCGACGTGGTGCACGTGCGCCCCCAGGTGTAGCCCGTGCGGATCAGACTGCTGCCCGGGGAGCGCGTCCTCGTCCGCACCCGGCCCAACCCCCTGAACCTCGCCGGGCCGGTGGTCGCCGGGTTCGTCCTCCTCGCCGTCGGGGCCTTCGCGCTCGGCTACCTCGCCCGGCGGGACCTGCCCCGCGGCCTGACGGAGTGGCAGCCCGTGCTCCTGCCGGCGGTGCTCGCCGTCGTGGTGCTGCTGCTCCTCCGCGTGACGGTGCGTCCGCTCGTCCGCTGGTCGGGGAACCGGTACGTGCTCACGAGCATGCGGCTCATCCATCGGAGGGGCACCACGCGGCGCACGGAGCACCAGATCAACCTGTCGGCGATCTCGCAGCTCCAGACCGAGCAGGGGCTGCTGCAGCGGATGGTGGGCAGCGGGACGCTCGTCGCCGACCTCGGTTTCGACCGGTCGCACGCCTACCGGCACGTTCCGCGGATTGCAACGTTCAAGAACTATGTGGTGCAGGCGATCGGTGAGCTCCCGCTGACCCGCATGTTCGACGGAGTGGACATGGAGATCGATCCGCAGTACGCCCGCGGCGGGACGCCCCGGGTACAGCAGGAATGGAGGCACGAGCAACCGTGACAGTCGAGGAGCGCCGCGAGGCCGGGCAGTCCTACGATGCCCCCGAGGCTGCAGCATCGACGGCGCCGAAGGCCGTCTGGCAGCTGCAGTCCGACATGGCGACCGGCGGCGGCCCGGAGCCCGCGGGCTCGGGCGCGGCCCCGATCGAACTCGACCGCGAGACGATCCGCCGCCTGGAACGCGAGCTCCTCGGTGCGGAGCGCACGCTCAAACGCCGCGACATCGCCGCGGGTGCGGGCGTGTCCCTGCTGTCCGCCCGCAAGCTGTGGCGTGCCATGGGCTTCCCCAACATCGGCGACGACGACATCGCGTTCACCGAGAAGGACCTCGGGGCGCTCACCACGATCATCGACCTGGTGCGCCAGGAGCAGCTCACCGAGGACGCCGCCATCTCGATCACGCGGGCCGTCGGCCAGATGACGGACCGGATGGTGGTGTGGCAGATCGAGGCCATCGTCGAGGAGATGGTGGCGCAGCGCGGGCTCTCCGACGCCGAGGCACGCAAGGTCCTCGTGTCCGAGCTGCCGGACCTCATCGAGCCGCTCGAGAAGACGCTGGTCTACGCGTGGCGCCGGCAGATGAACGCCGCCGTCCAGCGGCTGGCACTCCGCGCCGAATCGGGCCTGGCCGCGAGCGAGACGGGCCGCGACGGCGACGAGCAGGACGCCCCGCTGCCGCTCGCCCGCGCGGTCGGGTTCGCCGACCTCGTGTCCTACACGAGCCTGTCGCGCCAGATGAACGAGCGCACACTGGCGCAACTCGTCCAGCGGTTCGAGAACAAGAGCGCGGAGATCATCTCCGTGGGAGGCGGACGGCTCGTGAAGACGATCGGCGACGAGGTCCTGTACATCGCCGAATCGCCGGAGGCCGGGGCCGAGATCTCCCTGGCACTGGCCAAGGCCTTCTCCGAGGACGAGTTCCTTCCCGCCGCACGCTGCTCCCTCGTCTGGGGCCGCGTGCTCTCCCGGCTCGGGGACATCTACGGGCCGACGGTCAACCTCGCGGCGCGCCTCACCGCGCTCGCGGAACCCGGTGAGGTCCTCGTGGACTCCGGCACCGCCGGGACCCTCACCGCCAACGACAGGTTCGTGCTCACGCCGCACGAGCCACGGCAGGTGCGCGGCTTCGGCGAGGTGCAGCCGGTGACCCTCGCACGCGGGACCGGCACGGGAATCGTCCTCGACTGATCCGCTCCGTCCGCCGTGCCCGGACGGCGCGTCGGCTACTCGGACCGGGCAGAGGGCAGAATGGGGAGCATGACAGACCAGCACGCCTGCCTCCACGCGCCGGCCGTCCTGCCGCGCAGGCCCCTGACCGGGCCGGTTCCCTCCTCACGTCCCCGGGCGCCGCATGAGTGAGCCGCGGGCGAACGGCTCCCACGCCGTCGATCCGGCCTCCATCGGCACGAGCACCGCCCCGCACGGGCAGGGCCGGAGGACGGCCCGAGATCCGGGCGTCCGGCTGGCCTACGGATTCGGCACCGACCGCGGGCTGCGCCGTGAACTCAACGAGGACTCCTTCCTCGCCGCCGAGCCCCTCTTCGCCGTCGCGGACGGGATGGGCGGGCACGAAGCCGGCGAGGTGGCCAGCAGCGTCTGCATCCGCACCCTGGAAGCCAGCGGCATCCCCGGGACCAGGCTGCCGCAGCTCACGGCGGCGGACCTCGAGGACCTCGTCCACCATGCCGACCAGCGGATCCGGACCGAGGCCGGCGGGCACGCGGGGACCACGCTCACGGGCGTCGTGCTCGTCGAGGAGTCGGGGACCCCGTCCTGGCTGTTCTTCAACGTGGGGGACTCCAGGGCGTACCGGTTGAGCGGCGGGACCTTCGGGCAGATCTCCGTGGACCACTCCGAGGTCCAGGAACTCGTGGATCTCGGGAGCATCACCGAGGAGGAGGCCCGGACGCACCACCGCCGGCACGTGGTGACCCGAGCCCTCGGCGCCGGGGACGACGCCGACCCGGACGTGTGGCTCCTGCCGGTGGAGGACAGCGACCGCGTCCTGCTCTGCTCGGACGGACTGAGTGGCGAGGTGACCGACGAGGACATCCATGCGATCCTCACCACCGTCGCCGATCCGCAGGAGGCGTGCGACGAGCTCATCGCGGCGGCCCTCCGCTCCGGGGCCCGGGACAACGTGACGGTGATCGTCGTCGACGTATCGGCTCCCGACGGGGAGGGGAGCCGACCCGGCGCCGCTGCGGGAGGCCGCTTCGCCGCCGACGGCGACCAGCGGGCCCTCGACCGGCCCGACGCGGAGCGCTGACAGGGGTCGCCGGGTAGCCCTGTCGGCGCGGTGGCCGGTGTCCGGGGCGTAGGGCAAGATAAGGAAAGTGACCACAGGAACCGAAGACGCAGCCCGGACCGCCGGATCCGCCGACCGTCAGCCGCCCAGCAGCGAGCTCCGCGAGGAGTACGCGCAGCTCGCCCAGGACGTCCGCGCTCACCGCATCGCGTACTATCAGGACGCCGCGCCCACGGTCTCCGACGCCGAGTTCGACGCCCTGTTCCGGCGCCTCGAGGAGCTCGAGGCACTCCACCCCGAACTCGTCGCGAACGACTCGCCGACCCAGGAGGTGGGCGGCGAGGTGTCGGCCGCCTTCACGCCCGTGGACCACCTCGCCCGTATGTACAGCCTCGAGGACGTCTTCTCCCTCGACGAACTGCAGGCCTGGCTGGACCGGGCGAGCGCCGGCGTCGAGCAGCGCAGCCCCGGGTCCACCATCGAGTGGCTGACGGAGCTCAAGATCGACGGCCTCGCCGTCAACCTGCTCTACCGCAACGGCGAACTGGTGCGGGCCGCCACGCGCGGCGACGGAGTCACGGGGGAGGACATCACCCACAACGTCCTCACCATCGCATCCGTCCCCCGTCACCTCGCGGGCACGGGACACCCCGAGGAGGTGGAGATCCGCGGCGAGGTGTTCTTCCCGACCAAGGAATTCGGCCAGCTCAACGAGCGCATGGTGGCGTCCGGCAAGGCGCCCTTCGCCAACCCCCGGAACGCGGCGGCCGGTTCCCTGCGCCAGAAGGATCCGGCGATGACGGCGGAGCGGCCCCTGGACATGTACGTGCACGGCATCGGCGCCCGGACGGGGTTGTCGGCCCGGACCCAGTCGGAGACCTACGAGCTGCTGAAGGGGTGGGGCCTGCCGACGTCGCCCTACTACAGGGTGCTCGCCACGCAGGACGAGGTTCTCGACTTCATCGGGCACTACGGAGACCACCGCCACGACCTGCTGCACGAGATCGACGGCATCGTGGTCAAGGTGGACAGCTTCGCGCTGCAGCGCGCCCTCGGCCACACCTCGCGCGTCCCGCGGTGGTCCGTGGCCTACAAGTACCCGCCCGAGGAAGTGAACACGAAGCTGCTCGACATCCTCGTCAACGTCGGGCGGACCGGCCGCGTGACGCCGTTCGGCCTCATGGAGCCGGTCAAGGTCGCGGGATCCACGGTGAGCATGGCCACGCTCCACAACCAGGAAGTGGTGAAGGCCAAGGGTGTCATGATCGGTGACATCGTGGTGCTCAGGAAGGCCGGCGACGTGATCCCCGAGATCGTGGGTCCCGTCATGGCGCTGCGCGACAAGCAGGACCCACCGGTCCGCGAGTTCGTCATGCCGACCGAGTGCCCGTCCTGCGGCACCCCGCTGCAGCCGGCGAAGGAGGGCGATGTCGACATCCGCTGCCCCAACGCGCGGTCCTGCCCCTCGCAGCTGCGCGAGCGGGTGTTCCACCTCGCGGGCCGCGGCGCCTTCGACATCGAAGCGCTCGGCTGGGAGGCGGCGATCGCCCTGACCCAACCGTCCGAGCCCGAGGTGCCGCCCATCACCACCGAGGCCGACATCTTCGACCTGACCCCGGAGAAGCTCGCCGACGTGAGGATCGAGCGGGACAAGAAGGTCAAGGGTGTGGTCACCGGACGCGAACTCGTGCCCTACTTCTACTCCAAGGGCACCGCGAAGAAGCCCTCGGAGCCGAGCGCCACCACCCGCAAGCTCTTCACCGAACTGGAGAAGGCGAAGACGCAGCCGCTGTGGCGCGTGCTCGTGGCCCTGTCCATCCGGCACGTCGGTCCGACCGCGTCGCGCGCCCTCGCCACCGCTTTCGGCTCCATGGCGAGGATTCGCGCCGCGAGCGAGGAGGAGCTCGCGAACGTCGACGGCGTCGGCCCGACCATCGCCGCCGCGCTCACCGAGTGGTTCGCCGAGGACTGGCACCGCGAGATCGTGGACCGGTGGGCGGCTGCCGGGGTGCGCATGGAGGACGACGTCGACGAGAGCACGCCGCGCACCCTCGAGGGACTCACCGTCGTCGTCACCGGCTCGCTCGAGCGGTACAACCGCGACGAGGCGAAGGAGGCGATCATCACGCGCGGCGGCAAGGCGGCCGGCTCGGTGTCGAAGAACACGAGCTTCGTGGTGGCCGGGGAGAACGCGGGCACCAAGCTGGAGAAGGCCGAGACGCTCGGGATCCCCGTCCTCGACGAGGAGGGCTTCATCGCCCTCCTCGAGAACGGGCCGGCCGGTGCCGGGTCCGACGACAACGCGAACGGTGGAGGGGAGGACGGCTCGGGCGACGGTGAGGAGAGCGAGGACACCGAGGTCGCCGAGGAGCTGGAGGCCGGGGCCGGCACGGATCCCGAGGGGCGGGCGTGACCGCGCCGTCCTGGCAGAAGGTCCTCTCCACACTGGCCGGCGGCCGTTCCCGCGAACTGTATGCGCGCGCCGTGCTCGGGCAACCACTCGACGCCGCACCGAAGGAGGTGCAACGCCTGATCGACGCCGGCCTCCTCACGCCGGACGGCAGGGTGGACGGACAGCTGTTCAAGGAGGTGCTCGCCGTCGCGGCACCCGCCACCCCGAAGGGGGTGGACCGGTTCTTCCGGGAGGGGAGGATCGACGGCCTGCCGCGCACGGGGCAGGACCGCAAGGTTCTGTTGGAACACCTCGCCGAGCGCCTTCTTCCGACCGACGAGGCGCTGGGTGAACCCGAGGTCAACAGGCTGCTCGCGACCGTCACGCGTGACATCCCGACCCTGCGCCGGGCGCTCGTCGATCACGGCTTCCTGGAGCGCCGGCCCGACGGGACCGGCTACCGGCGGGTGCCCGGGGAGTCCTGAGGGCCACCGGGGCTACCCGGTCGGGGCTGCGGGGTGGGCAGACCCGCGCCCCCGTCGACCGGATGTCACGCGGGCGTCGCGAACGACGGGAAGATCACCGGGGGAGCGCGATCCCGAGCCGCGCGATCCGGCGGTAGATCGTGGCGCGGCTGATGCCGAGTTCGGCGGCCGCCGCGGTGACCGTCGCTCCCGGTTGCGCCAGGCACCGGACGATCTCGTCGCGCTCGACCGCCTCGAGGCGGCTCAGCTGCGATCTGTGCCTGCCGAGGATGTAGGCGGGTAGATGGTGGAGGTCGATCCGCTCTGCGCGGACGGCCGCGTCGTGGACCACCGTGAAGAGCTCGTCGACGTTGTCGGGCCAGTCGTGCGCCAGGAGTGCCCGCTCGGCGGCGGCCGTGAAGTCGATGTCGCGCAGCCGGGCCCGGCGGGCGGCGTACCGGGCCAGCTGGAGGACGTCGTCGCCTCGGTCCCGCAGCGGCGGGACGGCAACCACGGTGTCGACCGCGCCGGCCAGGGGACGGGGGATCGCGTCGAGGTCGGCGGCCGTGACGGCCCACGCGAGGGTCGGTGCGGTCCCCGTCCCCGAGGGCTGGAGCGCCCGCAGCGCCCGGACGGCGTGCCCCTGCAGCTCCTGGGCGGCCCAGGCGGGCAGGAGATCGATGTTCTCGACGATCACCACCGTGTCCGCCTTGGCCAGTTCGGGGGTCCACAGCGACAGCCAGGCTTCGACGTCGTGCGGTGCAGGTGCGGCGGCGCACAGGATGCGTGCGCTCGGCCGTGCGGCCCGGAACGCCTGGGCCAGGAGCATCGCCCGCCCCGCACCGTGCTCCCCGACGGCTGCGACGACGCGGCCGGCCGACAGCGCCTGGGTCGCCCGGTCGAGCGCGCCCGTCCAGGACGAGGACAGGGCGCGCAGGGTCCCGGCGGCAGGCTCGAGCCCGCCGCGCGGCATCCGGAAGACGCCGCCCTTCGGGCCCGGATTCGTCCGCCGTCCGCGGACCCGTGCGAGCATCAGCGCCGCCGTGTTCCCGGCCGCCGACTGCGCGAATGCCAGGAGCAGCGCGGGGGACGCATCGGACCATGTGGTGATGTTGACGCTGCCCTCGAGGTGTCCGCTGACGGGGTCGAAGACGGGTGCCGCGGCACACGTGTAGGTGCGCAGGCTCGCGCTGTAATGCTCCTCCGCGCGGACCAGGGCCGGAGCCCGGTCCGCCAGCGCCAGTCCCATCCCGTTCGTCCCGGCGTCGCGCTCCGAATAGGTGAACCCGGGGGCCAGGTGCACCCTGTCGAGTGCCTGCAGGAGGGTGGAGCTCCCGCTCAGCCGCTGGAGAAGCAGGCCGTCGGCGTCGGTGAGCATGAGGCTCAGGGGCTCGTCCGCCACCGTGCCGCGCAGGGCCGTCAGTACTTCCTGCCCGCACTGGAAGAACAGGGAGTCGGTCGGGCCGGAGCCGGCCCACCTCGGGTCCACCTCGTCCGCAGACACCCCGTACTCCTCGCTGCGCTGCCACGAGGCGGCCAGGCGTCTGCCCGTGACGAGCAGTCGTCCGGTGCCGGTGGCCCTTCCCGGCGGAAAGAGTTCGTCCTCCTGGTTCGGCACCATTGCCGCCCTCCTCGTTCGATGGTCGAGGCTGCTGATCCGCGTGCCACCCATCAAAGGTCGATCGTCTCAAGATGAGACACCTCCCGCGCGGTGGAAGCCATTTTCGCACCTAACGTCGGTCCTGTCGCGACTACGGCGGTCGCCAGGAGGAGATCGGACATGTACAGCAAGGACGGCGAGGACTACTTCATTGTCGACGCGCACATCGCCCTCTGGGACGCCCGTCCCGAGAACCAGCGCAACATCCACGGCAAGCAGTTCATCGACTGCTTCTACGACTACCACCGCAACCTCTCGCCGGAGGCGGAGACCTGGACCTACGAGGACTATCTCTACCAGGGCGGCGAACGCCTGATGAAGGACCTCTTCACTGACGGGTATGTCGACCACGCGATCTTCCAGCCCGCGTACCTCGGCGAGTTCTACCACCGGGGATTCGGGCAGACCGAGGAGGCCTACGGTCTGGCCGCGGCCCACCCGGACAAGCTCACCTACAACCACTGCTTCGACCCTCGCAACGGCGAGGCAGGCCTGGACCAGCTGCGTGCCGACCACGAGAGGATGGGCTTCAAGGGCGTGAAGCTGTACACGGCGGAGTGGCACGGGGACTCGCGCGGCTACAAGCTGTCCGACCCGTGGGCCTCCCGGTACTTCGAGGAGTGCCGCGCGCTCGGGATCAGGAACATCCACGTCCACAAGGGCCCCACCATCCGGCCCCTCGACCGGGACGCCTTCGACGTGTCCGACATCGACCACGCGGCCTCCGACTTCACCGATCTCACTTTCGTCGTGGAACACGTAGGGCTGCCCCGGCTGGAGGACTTCTGCTGGATCGCCACACAGGAACCCAACGTCCACGGGGGCCTGGCCGTCGCGATGCCCTTCATGCACACGCGTCCGCGGTACTTCGCCCAGATCATCGGTGAACTCATCTACTGGATCGGGGAGGACCGCATCCAGTTCTCCAGCGACTACGCGCTGTGGACGCCGCGCTGGCTCGTCGAGCAGTTCGTGGACTTCCAGATCCCGGAGGACATGACCGAGTACGCGCAGCTCACCACCGCGCAGAAGAAGAAGATCCTCGGGCTCAACGCCGCGAAGATGTACGACCTCCCGGTCCCGGCAGAGCTCCGGCTCCCCGACGCCGAGGAGACCGCGACGGGGCCCCGGCAGCCGGAACGGGCCGATCTCGCGAGCGCACAATGACCACTGCGCACGCCGAACCGGTGGGCAGCGTGCACGGGATCACGGAGGAGGACGTCCGCCGGAGCCTGGGCGCGGTCTTCGACCCGGAGCTGGACGAGCCGATCACCGAACTCGGGTTCGTGCGCTCCGTCCGGGTGGACGTCGGGACGGAAGTGAGGACGGACACCGAAAGTGAGGTGCATCCGGACGCCACGGTCCTGGTGCACCTGCGCCTGCCCACCTCCTTCTGCTCGCCGAACTTCGCCTACCTCATGGCGTCCGACAGCAAGGACGCCGTCTCGGCCCTCCCCGGTGTGGCCGCCGTCGTCGTGGAACTGGACGACCACCACGACTCGGACCTCATCAACAGGGGGCTCGCGGCGGACGCCGGGTACCGCGGCACGTTCCTCCACGAGGCCGAGGACAGCCTCGAGGACCTGCGGTGGACATTCCGCCGCAAGGCCCACACGGCCGCCATGGAACGCTGCCTCACCGGCCTGCTGCGCGCGGACCGCGACCTGCCGATGGAGGAGCTCGGCCGCGTACGCCTCCAGGACCTCCCGGCGGGCCGCGAGAAGGATGCCCTGCTCCGACGGCGGACTGCACTCGGGTTGTCGGAGAACGCAGGGGCGCTCGTCATGGTCGACGACGACGGCCGCCCGTATCCCGCCGAGGCGGTCCCTCTCGCCCTGCGCCGCGCCCGGTCCACCCGCATCTCCATCGACGGGAACGCGCACTTCTGCCGCGGGCTCCTGCGCACACGCTACGAAGGATCCGGCGCTGACCAGGCGTTCCGGCCCGAGGGCGCAGAGGCCGCCGACCGCCGCACACCACTTCCCTTCACCGTCAAGGAGTCCCCATGAGCACCATGCGAGCAGTCCAGGTCGTCGGCTACCACCAGGCGCTGAAGATGGCCGAGGTGCCCATGCCGGTGGTCACCGGCCCGTTCGACGTCATCGTCAGGATCGGCGGGGCGGGCGTCTGCCGCACCGACCTGCACATCCTCGAGGGCCAGTGGGCGGAGAAGTCCCAGGTCCACCTGCCGTACACCATCGGGCACGAGAACGCGGGCTGGGTACACGCCGTCGGGAGCGCCGTGACGAACGTCGGCGTCGGCGACAAGGTGATCCTGCATCCCCTCGTCACGTGCGGACTGTGCCGCGCCTGCCGGTCCGGGGACGACGTGCACTGCGAGGTGAACCAGTTCCCGGGGATCGACACCGACGGCGGCTACGCCGAGTACCTCCTCACCTCGGCCCGGTCGGTCGTCCGGATCGACGACTCCCTCGAGCCGGCCGACGTCGCGGCGCTCGCCGACGCCGGTCTCACCGCCTACCACGCGGCAGCGAAGGCCGCGAAACGGCTCACGCCACGGGACACCTGCGTGGTGATCGGTGCCGGCGGTCTCGGACACATCGGCATCCAGGTGCTGAGGGCGCTCACGCCGGCGCGCATCGTCGTCGTCGACCGCAACGCCGCGGCCCTCGACCTCGCCCGGGGGATCGGGGCTCACGAGGCAGTCCTGGCCGACGGCAGCCAGGTGGAGAAGGTCCTGGCACTCACCGGCGGGAACGGCGCCGAGTCCCTGATCGACTTCGTCGGCGAAGGCGGCGCCACCGCGCAGGGCATCGCGATGCTGCGGCGGGCCGGGGACTACTACGTCGTGGGGTACGGCGAGAACATCGACGTCCCGACCATCGACATCATCTCCACCGAGATCAACATCATCGGCAACCTCGTCGGCTCCTACAACGACCTGCAGGACCTCATGGCCCTGGCCGCCCGCGGCGCCGTCACCCTCCACACCCAGAAGTACGCACTGGAGGACTTCCAGCAAGCCATCAGCGACCTGGACGGCGGTCGGGTGAGAGGCAGGGCCATCCTCGTGCCCTGACAGAACTGCCGCTTCGTCCCGAGGAAACCAGCCCGCACCACGCAATCCAGGAGGTCAGCATGTCCACCGCCAGCCCCATCCGTTCCGTCATCAGCCCCGGCCGGTATGCGCAGGGTCCGGGGGCCATCTCCCGGCTCGGCGAATACCTCGCACCGATCGGGAGCACGCCGCTCGTCGTCGCGGACGACGTCGTCTGGGGCTTCGTGGGCCACGACGTGACGGCGTCCCTCCAGGCTGCCGGTCTCCCCGTCACGCGGGAGGCCTTCGGAGGCGTGCCGTCCGCCAAGGAGATCGACCGCCTCGTCGAGGTGATCAGGCGGACGGAGGCCGACGTCGCCGTCGCGGTGGGCGGGGGAAGCACCATCGACGCCGTCAAGGCCTCCGGGTTCCTCGCCGGCATCCGGTGGGTCACGGTCCCCACGGTCGCGTCCACCGACGCCCCGACGTCGGCCCTCGCCGTGGTCTACACCGAGGACGGCACCTTCGAGGAGTACCGATTCTTCCCGCGAAACCCGGACCTCGTGCTCGTCGACTCCCAGATCGTCGCCAACGCCCCGGCGGCCTTCCTCGCCGCGGGGGTGGGAGACGCCCTGGCGACGTGGCTGGAGGCGCGGGCCACGGCGGCGTCGAGTTCCCCCACGATGGCGGGAGGGCTTCCCACCCTCACCGGTACGGCCCTCGCACGCCTGAGCTGGGACGTCCTCTGGGACAACGCGCTGCCGGCCCTCGACGCGGTCCGCGACCACCTCGTGACCCCGGCCGTCGAGAAGGTGATCGAAGCCAACACGCTTCTCTCGGGGCTCGGTTTCGAGTCGGGAGGCCTCGCGGCGGCCCACGCCATCCACAACGGGCTCACCGCGGCGCCGCAGACCCACGGACTGGCGCACGGCCAGAAGGTGAACATCGGCTCCGTGACGCAGCTCGTCCTGGAGGGCGCCCCGACGCAGGACATCCGGGACTTCATCGAATTCACCACGCGGGTGGGGCTCCCCACCACCCTCACGGAGATCGGCCTGACGCCGGAGGACACGAAGGAACTCGAGCTCGTCGCCACCACGGCGACCGTGGCGGGCGAGACCATCCACGCGATGCCGTTCGAGGTCCGGCCGGAGGACGTCGTCTCCGCGCTCACCTCGATCGAGCGCTTCGCGCGTCGGGTCCGGGAGGAGGCCGGGCTCCCCGCTCCGGCGCCGTACAGGGCCAGGCACTGAGATGCGCCGTCCGGCGGAACACCACGGGGCAGGTGGGGGTCTTTCGTCCCTGTCCGCGCGTGCGGAGCCGGTGTTCACTCGGAGGACGCGGCCCTGACCGGGCCGGTCCCACCAAGTGTCTGGAGTGTGTCATGACTGATGTGCGGCGATGGCCTCCGTTCGGTTCCAGTCGGCGGAGCTTCCCCTTCAACGCCGGCAGCAGGTCCCCCATGGAACTGCTGGATTCGATGGAGCGGCTCTTCGAGTCGTCGTCGTCCGGGCCGGCCTCCATCCGGATCGAGGAGTTCGTGGACGGCAAGGACATGGTCGTCCGCGCCGAGATGCCGGGACTCGATCCCGAGAAGGACATCGAGGTCAGCATCGAGAACGGCTTCCTGAGGATCCACGCCGAGCGCGAGGAGAAGGAGGAACACAAGGGCAAGGACCGGTACCGGTCCGAGTTCCGGTACGGATCCTTCCGGCGGGACATCGTGCTCCCGGACGGCGTGCGGGACGAGGACATCCGGGCGAGCTACGTCGACGGCGTACTCACCGTCCGGACGCCGCTGCCGGACGACACGAGGCGCGAGGGACCGAGGAAGCTCCCCATCTCGCGGGGCTGACGCCGGGTGGCAGCAGGACAGGCGCCCGCGGGGACGACGGCGTCCCGGCGGGGGCCGCTGCATGACAAGATGGGCCGGTGACCACCGCACCCTCCGGGCACGCCCTGTCCGATGCCCCCATCACTATCCGGCCCATCCAGCCCGAGGACTACGACGACGTCCGCCGCATCACACGCGGCGCCTACCTCGAGGCCGGCTACTTCACCGACGAGGCGCACCCCTACATGGCCGTGCTGGCCGACATCGAGCATCGTGTCGAGCACGCCGAGGTCTGGGTGGCGGAGCGCGACGGCGTCGTCGTCGGGTCGGTCGCCCTCACGTTCGCGGGCCAGCGGTACACGGACATCGCCGTCGAGGGCGAACTGGAGTTCCGCATGCTCGCCGTGGACCCGGCCGTGCAGCGCGGCGGCGTGGGCCGCGCCATGGTGGAGCGCATCGTCGAGCACGCCCGCACGCTCCCCGGGATCGAGGCCGTGAGCCTGACGAGCGGCTCCGACATGGTCCGGGCGCACCGCCTCTACGAGTCGATGGGCTTCGTCCGCGTACCCGGGCGCGACTGGGAGGTCCCGAACGAGGACATCCTGCTCTGGGTCTTCCGCCTGCCCCTGTAGGCGCGCGCGCCCGGCGACGTCGTGGGCCGCCCCGCTGATGCCGGGCGCCGACCGCGCCAGCACTAGACTGGGAGCAGAAACCCACCTCCGACTTCCAGGGGAGATCCATGGCTGAGATCAACCGGGACGACGTCGCGCACCTTGCGCGGCTCGCCCACATCGACATGACCGACGACGAGCTCGACCGCATGGCCGGGGAACTCGCGGTGATCGTCGATTCCATCAAGAGCGTGAGCGAGGTCGCCGGCGACGACGTCCCCGCGACGAGCCACCCGATCCCGCTGAGCAACGTGTTCCGCGACGACGTCGTGGGGGAGACCCTCAGCAACGAGGAAGCCCTCCTCGGCGCCCCCGACAACGCCGACGGCCGTTTCAAGGTCCCTGCAATCCTGGACGGGGAGTAACCCATGACAGACCTGATCCGCCTCTCCGCCCACGCCCTCGCGCAGAAGCTCGCCGCGAAGGAGGTCTCCGCCGTCGAGGCGACGCAGGCCCACCTGGACCGCATCGACGCCGTCGACGGCGCCGTCAACGCGTTCCTGCACGTCAACACCGACGAGGCGCTGCTCGTCGCCGCCGGGGTGGACAAGGCCCGCTCCGACGGCGACACCCTGCACCCGCTCGCCGGCGTCCCCATCGCCGTGAAGGACCTCATCGTCACGCGAGGCCAGCCCACCACGGCCGGCTCGAGGATCCTCGAGGGCTGGCAGAGCCCCTACGACGCCACCGTCGTCCGGAAGCTCCGCGCCGCACGGATGCCGATCCTCGGCAAGACGAACCTCGACGAGTTCGCCATGGGCTCCTCGACCGAGCACTCCGCGTTCGGCCCCACCCGCAACCCGTGGGACCTCGACCGCATCCCCGGCGGGTCCGGTGGCGGGTCCGCCGCCGCCGTCGCCGCGTTCGAGGCGCCCCTCGCGCTCGGTACGGACACCGGCGGGTCCATCCGCCAGCCCGGCGCCGTCACCGGCACGGTCGGGGTGAAGCCCACCTACGGCGGCGTCTCCCGCTACGGTGCGATCGCCATGGCGTCCTCGCTCGACCAGATCGGCCCCGTCTCCCGCACGGTCCTCGACAGCGCGCTGCTGCACGAGGTCATCGGCGGCCACGACCCCCACGACTCGACGTCGCTCACGGATCCGGTGGGCGCGCTCGTCGAAGCCGCGCGCCTCGGCCAGGTCGACGGCATGCGCATCGGCGTCATCAAGGAACTCCAGGGCGAGGGGTACCAGGCCGGCGTGCTCACGCGCTTCTCCGAGTCGCTCGAGCTGCTGCGTTCGGCAGGCGCGGAGATCGTCGAGGTCTCCTGCCCCAACTTCCGGTACGCGCTCGCCGCCTACTACCTGATCATGCCGTCCGAGGCGTCCAGCAACCTGGCCAAGTACGACGGCGTGCGCTTCGGCCTGCGCGTCGTCCCCGAGGGCACGCCCACCATCGAGCGCGTCATGGGCGCCACCCGGGCGGCCGGCTTCGGCGACGAGGTCAAGCGCCGCATCATCCTCGGCACCTACGCGCTGAGCGCCGGCTACTACGACGCCTACTACGGATCCGCGCAGAAGGTGCGCACCCTGATCCAGCGGGACTTCGCCGCCGCGTTCGAGCAGGCCGACGTCCTGATCTCCCCGACCGCCCCGACCACGGCGTTCAAGCTGGGCGAGAAGCTCGACGACCCGCTGGCCATGTACCTCAACGACGTCGCCACCATCCCGGCGAACATGGCCGGCATCCCCGGGCTGTCCCTCCCCGGCGGGCTCGCGGACGAGGACGGGCTGCCCGTCGGCATCCAGCTCCTCGCCCCCGCCCGCAAGGACGCCCGCCTCTACCGTGTGGGCGCCGTCCTGGAATCGCTGCTCGAACACACGTGGGGCGGCCCGCTGCTGGCCCAGGCCCCCGAGATCACAGGTGGTAAGTAATGACTGCTGGAACCGATGAGATCCTGACCTTCGACGAGGCCATGGAGAAGTACGACCCCGTCCTCGGGTTCGAGGTCCACGTGGAGCTCAACACACGCACGAAGATGTTCTCCTCCGCGCCCAACGCGTTCGGGGACGTCCCCAACACCAATGTGACCCCGGTGGACCTCGGCCTGCCCGGCGTCCTGCCCGTCGTCAACGGCGTGGCCGTCGAGTCCGCGATCAAGATCGGCCTCGCGCTGAACTGCAGGATCGCCGAGAAGTGCTACTTCGCCCGCAAGAACTACTTCTACCCGGACACCCCGAAGAACTTCCAGACGTCCCAGTTCGAGGACCCGATCGCCTACGACGGCAGCATCGACATCGAGCTCGCCGACGGCACCGTGTTCACCGTCGAGATCGAGCGCGCCCACATGGAGGAGGACGCCGGCAAGCTCACCCACATGGGTGGCTCCACGGGCCGCATCCAGGGCGCCGAGTTCTCCCTCGTGGACTACAACCGCGCCGGCGTCCCCCTCATCGAGATCGTCACGAAGCCGATCGTCGGCGCAGGCTCACGCGCCCCCGAGCTGGCCAAGGCCTACGTCGCCGCGATCCGCGAGATCGTGAAGAACCTCGGCGTCTCGGACGCCCGCATGGAGCGCGGCAACGTGCGCTGCGACGCGAACGTCTCCCTCAAGCCGAAGGGCCGGGAGACGTTCGGCACGCGCACCGAGACCAAGAACGTGAACTCGCTGCGCGCCGTCGAGCACGCCGTGCGGTACGAGATCCAGCGGCATGCCGCCGTCCTGGACTCCGGCACGCCGATCCAGCAGGAGACGCGCCACTGGCACGAGGACACGCGCTCGACGACGTCGGGGCGCCCCAAGTCCGATGCCGACGACTACCGCTACTTCCCCGAGCCGGACCTCGTGCCGGTCGTCACGAACGACGCGTGGATCGAGAAGCTCCGCGCCGAACTGCCCGAGCCGCCCGCCGAGCGCCGCAAGCGCCTGCAGGCCGACTGGGGCTACTCCGACGCCGAGTTCCGGGACGTGGTCAACGCCGGGGTCATGTCCTCGATCGAGGACACCATCGCCGCCGGCGTGAGCGCCGCCGTCGCCCGCAAATGGTGGATGGGCGAAATCTCCCGCCGCGCCAAGCTGGCCGACGTCGAACCCGCCGAGCTCGGCGTGACACCCGAACTGATCGTGGAGCTCAACGCGCTCATCGAGACCGGCAAGATCAACGACAAGCTGTCCCGCGACGTGCTCGACGGCGTCCTCGCCGGCGAGGGCACCCCCGCGGAGGTCGTCGAGAAGCGCGGCCTCGCCGTCGTGTCCGACGACGGCCCGCTGCTCGAGGCGATCGACGGCGCCCTCGCGGCCCAGCCCGACGTCGCCGACAAGATCCGCGGCGGCAAGGTCCAGGCCGTCGGCGCGATCGTCGGCGGGGTCATGAAGGCCACCCGCGGGCAGGCCGACGCGGGGCGTGTGCGCGAGCTGATCCTGCAGCGCCTCGGCGTCGAGGGCTAGCGCCGGCAGCATCGACGGGGAGGGCACGATGGCGGTTCTGCCGAGGGCGGAGGTCGACATCGCGCCCTCCCTCGTCATGTCGCTGCTCGCCGAGCAGATGCCGGACCTGGCGGACCTCCCCCTGCGGTCCGTCGGTCACGGCTGGGACAACGGGCTGTTCCGGCTCGGGGAGGACCTCGTGGTGCGCCTGCCCCGGCGGACGGTGGCCGACGCGCTCACGGTCACCGAGCAGCAGTGGCTGCCGGGTCTCACCGCGTCCCTGACGGTCCCGACGTCGGTGCCGCTGCGCCCCGGTGTCCCCGGCGCCGGCTACCCCTGGCACTGGTCCGTCTGCCGGTGGATCGACGGCAGCAGCGGCATCGCCGTCCCGCGTGCCCGCCGGACTCCTGCCGCCGTCCCGCTCGCGCGCTTCCTCGCCGAGTTCCAGCAGCCCGCGCCCGCCGACGCCCCCGTCAGTCCCGTGGGGCGCGGGGGGCCGCTGGCGGCGCGCGACGACGTCGTCCGGGCGCGGTTGCAGTCACTCCGGGAGATCCCGTCACTCCGGGAGATCCCGTCGCGCGAGGGGATTCCCGGAGTACCCGCGGAGCCCCTCGAGCGCGCCTGGGAGTCCGCCCTCGCGGCACCGGCCTGGTCCGGGGAGGCGCTCTGGCTGCACGGCGACCTGCACCCGGCCAACGTCGTCCTCGCGCCCGACGGCGCACTGGCCGGCGTCGTCGACTTCGGTGACCTCTGCTCCGGCGACCCCGCGACGGACCTCGCTGCGGCGTGGCTGCACTTCGACGCCCCCGGCCGGGCGGCGTTCCGCGCGGAGACGGGACGCCTCCGCCCGGTCGACGCCGCGACGTGGGAGCGGGCCCGCGGCTGGGCGCTGAGCATGGGGAGCGCGCTGGCGGCGTCCTCCGACGACTCCCCGGCGATGTTCGGCCTCGGCGTCGACATCCTGGCCGCGGTCCTCGAGGACTGAGCCGCTGCTACTGTTACTCCGGGCACATTCCGCCCAGGCACTCGTACCGCACGCCGTCGGCGCAATCCGCCGGGGCAGGCGCGGCATGGAAGGAACCGTTCAGTGAAGGCGCTGTACAAATCCGGGGCGCACCCCGGCTTCGAGCTCGTGGACCGGCCCGAACCCGACGCGGGCCGGGGCGAGGTCAAGATCCGGGTCATCACCACCGGCATCTGCGGCACGGACCTCCACATCGAGAGCTGGGACGCCTGGGCGCAGGGCATGATCGACGCCCCGCTGATCCCCGGCCACGAGTTCTACGGTGAGGTCGTCGCCCTCGGGGAGGGCATCAGGGACGTCCGCATCGGCGACCGCGTCTCCGGCGAAGGGCACATCGTCTGCGGGATCTGCCGTAACTGCCGGGCGGGGCGCCGCCAGATGTGCATCCACACCTCCAGCGTCGGGGTGCAGCGCGACGGCGCGTTCGCCGAGTTCGTCGTCGTCCCCGAGACGAACGTGTGGGTGCACGACGCGAGCATCACGCCCGAGCTCGGCGCCGTCTTCGATCCCTTCGGCAACGCCGTCCACACGGCCCTGAGCTTCCCGCTCGTCGGGGAGGACGTCCTCATCACCGGGGCCGGCCCCATCGGCCTGATGGCCGTCGCCGTCGCACGCCACGCCGGGGCCCGCAAGATCGCCATCACCGACGTCTCCGCGCCCCGGCTCGCCCTGGCGTGCGGGGTCGGGGCGGACATCGCCATCGACGTCAGCCGGATGCGCGTCGCCGACGCCCAGCGCGAGCTCGGCATGAAGGAGGGCTTCGACATCGGGATGGAGATGTCCGGCCATGCTACCGCCCTGCCCGAGATGATCGACAATATGAACCATGGCGGGAAGATCGCCATGCTCGGTTTGCCGGCGGGCCCGATCTCCATCGACTGGGGGAAGGTGGTCACCCATATGCTCACCCTCAAGGGCATCTACGGCCGGGAGATGTTCGAGACCTGGTACGCGATGAGCGCCATGCTGCAGTCCAACAGGACGCTGCGCGAGGCCGTCTCGTCCGTGGTCACCGACTGCCTGCCCGCCCGGCAGTGGCAGCAGGGATTCGCGACAGCGCGCAGCGGCGCGAGCGGCAAAGTGGTCCTCGACTGGACCACCTTCTAGGAGGCTTGGAACACCATGTATTCAGCAGTCCGCGACCAGCTCGCCGGAGAACTCGACGAGATCCGCAGTGCAGGCCTGTTCAAGCAGGAGCGCCGCATCTCCTCACCGCAGTCCAGCCACATCACGGCCGGCGCGCTCGGGGCCGACGGCGCCCGGGTCCTGAACTTCTGCGCCAACAACTACCTCGGCCTCGCCGACCACCCGGACATCATCGCCGCGGCCAAGACGGCCCTGGACGAGCGCGGGTTCGGCATGGCGTCCGTGCGCTTCATCTGCGGCACCCAGGACCTCCACCTCGCGCTCGAACGCCGCGTCTCGGAGTTCCTCGGCACCGAGGACACCATCCTGTTCTCCTCCTGCTTCGACGCGAACGGCGGCGTCTTCGAGTCCCTCCTCGGCGCCGAGGACGCCGTCATCTCCGACGCCCTGAACCACGCGTCCATCATCGACGGCATCCGCCTGTCCAAGGCGCAGCGCTTCCGCTACGCCAACCGGGACATGGCGGACCTCGAGGCGAAGCTGCAGGAGGCGTCGGGGGCACGCCGCCGCCTGGTCGTCACCGACGGCGTCTTCTCCATGGACGGCTACCTGGCCCCGCTCGAGGCCATCTGCGATCTCGCCGAGCGCCACGACGCGATGGTCATGGTGGACGACTCGCATGCCGTCGGCTTCCTGGGAGCCACCGGCGCCGGCACGCCCGAGCATGCCGGCGTCGCCGACCGCGTGGACATCTTCACGGGGACGTTCGGCAAGGCACTCGGCGGGGCGTCCGGTGGCTACGTGGCCGCGCGCGCCGAGATCGTCGCGCTCCTGCGGCAGCGTGCCCGCCCCTACCTGTTCTCGAACTCGCTCGCGCCGTCGATCGTCGCCGCGACCCTGACCGCCCTGGACCTGGTGCAGAACAGCACCGCACTCCGCGGGACCCTGACCACCAACGCCGCGCTGTTCCGCCGCCGCATGACGGAGGAGGGCTTCGACCTGCTCGCGGGGGAGCACGCGATCGTCCCGGTCATGTTCGGCGACGCCGTCCTCGCGGCCCGGACGGCCGACGCCATGCTCACGCACGGTGTCTTCGTGACGGCCTTCAGCTACCCGGTGGTCCCGAAGGGTGCCGCCCGGATCCGCGTCCAGCTCTCGGCAGCGCACACCGCCGAGGACATCGAGGCCTGCGTCCAGGCGTTCGTCGCCGCGCGCGCCGACGTGGCCGCGGGCGGATCGGGAGCCGCTGTCGACAGCGCTGCGGGCGCGCACGTGGGCCGACCCGGGTAGGGCCGGTCGGGGGAGGGCGAGCCTAGGATGACGGGATGAGCTCCCTCGAGTGCGATGTCCTGATCATCGGCGGCGGCGTCGCCGGCCTCTCCCTGGCGTCCGCGCTGGCCCCGTTCTCCAGCGTGGTCCTCGTGGAGTCGGAACCGACCCTCGGGTACCACACCTCCTCCCGTTCGGCCCGGCAACTCATCCCGAGCTACGGCCCGGCCCCCGTCCTCGACCTGACCCGGCGCACCCTCGACCTGCTCGACGGCGTCCGGTCCTCCACCGGCCTGCCCCTCACCGTTCCGCGGTCCTTCGTCCTCGTCGGGTCCGAGGCCGACGTCGACGCGCGGTCCAGCACCTCGATGCACCGGATCACGCACGCCGAGGCCCTCGGGCTCTGCCCGCAGCTCCGCCCGGCATCCTTCGCGGCCGCCGCCATCGACACGGACTGCGTGGGGACGGACACCGACCTGCTCCTCGAGTACCACCGGCGGAGCGCGAGTGACGACGGCGTCCTCATCCTCACCGGGGCGCAGGTCACCGCGGCCCGCTACGACGGCGCATGCTGGAACGTCCGTGCGGGTTACCGTCCGATCACCGCGGAGATCGTGGTCGACGCCGCGGGGGCCTGGGCAGACGGCGTCGCCGCACTGTGCGGCGTCGCACCCCAGGGACTCGTGCCGCTCCGGCGGACCGCCGCGATCGTCGCCGCGACCAACGCACCCCCCGTGGGGTCCCCGATGGTCGCCGCCGCGGACAACTCCTTCTACTACCGCCCGGACGCCGACGGCGTCCTCGTCTCGCCCAGCGAGGCGGAGCCGGCGGAGCCGGGGGACGCGCAGCCCCACCCGGGCGACGTCGAGCGCCTCATCGAGAGGCTCGGGACCGTGACCACCCTCGGGATCACCGCCGTCCGCCGGGCCTGGACGGGCCTGCGGACCCAGCGGGACTCCACCCTGCCGGTCGTCGGGTTCGACCCCGGGCACCCCGGCTTCTTCTGGCTCGCGGGGCAGGGCGGGTACGGGTTCCAGACGTCGTCGGGCATCGCCGAACTGGCCACCGTCCTCCTCACCGGCGCCGATCCCGCCGATCTCGGCGCCGATCCGACCCGCGTGGCCGCTGCGGCCGCCGCGCTCCGGCCCGCCTGAGACCCCGACGCGCCCGGAACGCCTGCCCGTCCGCCCGCAACCGTGCTCCTCCGGCATGCTGTCCTGCCCGTGACAGGCGAGGTTTCCGTACAGTAAGGGCCGGAGGCAGCCCCGCGCCCGGCGGCGTGCCTGATCATCGACGGACCATCAGCCGCAGCGGCGGATACGAGAACGGAACGCATCATGTCAGCCAGTGGAGGCAACAAGGCGATCATCGCGGCCCTCGCCGCGAACCTCACGATCGCCGCACTCAAGTTCGTGGCCTTCGCTCTCACGAGGTCCTCGTCCATGCTCGCGGAGGGCATCCACTCGGTGGCGGACTCCGGGAACCAGGTCCTGCTGCTCGTCGGCGGCAAGCGTGCCAAGCGCCAGGCCAGCCCCGAGCACCCTTTCGGCTACGGCCGCGAACGGTACATCTACGCGTTCATCGTCTCGATCGTCCTCTTCAGCGTCGGCGGCCTCTTCGCGCTGTATGAGGCCCACCACAAGTACCAGGACCCCCACCCCATCGAGGGCCCCTTCTGGTGGGTGCCGCTGGCCGTCCTCATCGGGGCGATCATCGCCGAGTCCTTCTCGCTCCGCACGGCCGTCCGGGAGTCCAATCCTGCGCGGGGCGGCATGAGCTGGGCGCGCTTCGTCCGAACCGCCAAGTCACCCGAACTGCCCGTCGTCCTCCTCGAGGACACCGGCGCCCTCCTGGGCCTCCTGTTCGCCCTCTTCGGCGTCTCCCTGACCCTGCTCACCGACAACGGCCTGTGGGACGCGGCAGGGACGGCGATGATCGGCCTGCTCCTGGTGGCCATCGCCGCGATCCTCGCCGTCGAGACCAAGAGCCTGCTCCTCGGGGAGAGTGCCTCGGCCGCCGACATCGCGAAGATCGAGGAGGCGATCGCCGGCGACGGCGCCACCCGGATCATCCACCTCAAGACCCTGCACCTGGGCCCCGACGAGCTGCTCGTGGCGGCCAAGATCTCGGTGGGCAGCCGGGAGAGCGGCACCCAGATCGCGGCGGACATCGACGGCGCCGAGAAGCGCATCCGGGCCGCCGTGCCGATCGCCAGGGTCATCTACCTGGAGCCCGATCTGTACCGGTCGGAGGCCGCCTCGACGCCCTCGGCGAACGGCCGCCCCACACGCACCCTGCCCGCCGGCGAGTAGCCCCCGCGGGTCTAGGATTGCTGCATGAACGTCATCGAAACGCGCCTGCCCGGCATCGGGGTCCGGCGTGAGATCGTCACCGGGTCCGGCCGGAGGGTGGGCATCGTCGCGCAGCGCGACGGCGAGCTCGACCTCATCATCTCGAAGGCCAACGACCCGGATGCCTGCGTCGCGTCCATCCCGCTGACCCCGGACGAGGCCGCGACGATCGGCAACCTCCTCGGCTCGCGGCAACTCATCGCGCAGCTGACCGAGGAGCACCGGGACCTCCCGGGGGTCTCGACGCGCCAGTTCCTGATCGAGCGGGGGTCGCCCTTCGACGGCCGCGTCCTCGGGGACACCAGGATGCGGTCCCGCTCCGGCGCGTCCCTCGTCGCCGTACTCCGCTCCGGCCAGGTCCAGGCCTCACCCACACCCGACTTCCTGCTCGCCGCAGGTGACCTGCTGGTGGCGGTCGGGACCTCGGAAGGGCTGGACGCGGCAGCGGACATCCTGCGCAACGGCTGATCGCCGCCTATGCACACGACTGCCCTGACCCTGATCGAACTCGGCGCCATCCTGCTGTTCCTCGGGGTCCTCGGGCGGCTCGCGGGCCGGATCGGGCTCTCACCCATTCCCCTCTACCTCCTCGGCGGCCTGTTCTTCGGGCAGGGCGGCTTCCTCCAACTCGAGGGGGTCGTCGACTTCAGCGAGGTGGCCAGTGAGATCGGCGTCGTGCTGCTCCTCCTGCTGCTGGGCCTGGAGTACACGGCCAAGGAACTCGTCACCGGGCTGCGGCAGTCATGGCTGGCCGGGATCGTGGACCTCGTCCTGAACTTCACGCCGGGTGCCCTCGTCGCGGTCATCCTGGGGTGGGGGCCCGTCGCCGCGCTCGCCATGGGAGGCGTCACGTACATCTCCTCCTCCGGCATCGCCGCGAAGGTCATGAGCGACCTCGGCCGGCTCGGCAACAGGGAGACCCCCACCGTCCTCGCGATCCTCGTCTTCGAGGACCTCGCCATGGCCGTCTACCTGCCGGTCCTCACCGCGGTGCTGGCAGGACTGAGCTTCGCCGGCGGCCTCGGCACCGTCGGCATCTCCCTGCTCGTCGTCACCCTCGTGCTCGTCGTCGCGCTGCGCTGGGGGAACGCGGTCTCGGCCGTCGTGGACAGCAAGGACCAGGAGGTCTTCCTGCTGACCCTCATCGGGGCGGCCCTCCTCGTCGCCGGTCTGGCCTCGGCCCTGCAGGTCTCGGCCGCGGTCGGTGCGTTCCTCCTCGGCATCGCGATCTCCGGCGCGACGGCGGAGAACGCGGCCCGCCTCCTCGAACCGCTGCGCGACCTCTTCGCGGCCATCTTCTTCGTGGTCTTCGGGCTCAACACCGACCCGGCGTCGATCCCGCCTGTGCTCGGGGTCGCGCTGCTCCTCGCGTTCGTCACGACGGTGACGAAGATCGCGACCGGCTGGTGGGCGGCCCGCCGCCAGGGCATGGGACGCCTGGGCCGGGCCAGGGCAGGCACGGCCCTCGTGGCACGCGGCGAGTTCTCAATCGTCATCGCGGGGCTCGCCGTGACCTCGGGTGCCGTGCTCCCGGAGCTCGCCGCCCTCGCCACGACCTACGTGCTGATCATGGCCGTGCTCGGGCCCGTGCTGGCACGCCTCGCCGAACCCGCCATGGAACTCGCCCAACGCCTGGTGGAGCGCCGGACGCGGACCCTCCCGGCGGCCTGACCCCGGTCGAAGGACCTTCCCGCGCTCGTGGGTCCTTGGGCCCTACCGCAGCCGGCCCCGGGATGGTCTGCTGACATCGACGTCGGCATGTCCACTTCTCCCGCGGGGAGCGCGATGAGGAAACCCAGGCAGCTCCTGATGAGAGCACGTCGATCGGACCTCCGGGCGGCGTACCTGCTGACCGCTCTCGCCGCCATCGCCATGGCGTCCTCGTCCGCGGGCGGACTCGTCGCCACCGACCGGCTCTATCGCGACAACGCCCTGACCACGGCCACCTTCCGAGGTCAGGACACCGTCACCCTCCTGGTCGCCGTCCCGTTGCTGCTCATCGGGCTGGTCCTGGAGGTCAGGGGATCCCGCAGGGGCCGGCTGCTGTGGCTGGGCATGCTCTTCTACGCGATGTATGCGTACCTGTTCTACACCGTGGCCGCGGCATTCAACCCGTTCTTCCTCCTGTACGTCGCATCCTTCGGCCTCCCGCTGTATGCCCTCATCCTCTCCGTGCCGCGCCTCGACCTCGGCAGCCTCGGCGACGCCATGGGCGGGACCACCGCTCGCGTCGTCGCCATCGCCTACACGAGCGTGGTGGCTGCCGGTCTGGGCATCCTGTGGAGCGGGATGTGCCTCAGCTACCTCGCCACCGGCGACGTCCCCCGGCCGATCCTGGACTCCGGTCACCCCACCGCCGTCGTCTTCGCCATCGACCTGGTCTTCATCGTGCCGCCCATGCTCCTCGCGGCCACCTGGCTGGTGCGCCGCCGCGCGATCGGCTGGGTGTTGGCCGGTGTCATGAGCGTGGGAGGGAGTGTCTACACCCTCAGCCTCGCCGCCGCGAGCGTCGAAGTCGCCCGCCAGGACGCGGGATCCGGAGCGGAGTTGCCCCTCTGGGCAGCGTTGACCGCCATGGGTGCAGCGACGGCCCTGCTGCTGTTCCTCTCCATGGCCGGACCCGGCGCCCCACGGAGTCGTCCCCGGACGATCCGGCGACCCCATGCCGTCCACCGCTGATCCGTCACGACCGATGAGGCGGCGCGACGGCGTCCGGTCACCTACCGGTCGTCGTCAGCGACGAGGGAGAACGCAGGGTCACGGGTGCCTCCGACGCGGTACCGGACGGCCGGCCCGCTGCCCGGTGTGCGGCGGCTGATGCACTCCGCTGACATCGCCATCGTCCCCGACGCGCACCACGTCGCCGCCGTGGAACGACGCGAGGCGGTCCCCGCCCGCCTCCCCGACCTCCTCGCCACCGGCGACCTAGTCGAGGATCCTGCCGATCGGTTCACGTTTCTCCGCCTGGAAGGTGTCCTCCTCGCGGCCGTACGCCCAGTAGCCCGACAGCGAGACGTGCGAGCGGTCGAGCCCCTTCTCCTTGAACAGGATGTCCCGCAGCGCCTTCATCGCCCCGCGCTCCCCGTGGACGAAGGCGTCGACGCGCCCCTCGGGCCACGGGCCGGCGGCGACGGCGTCCGCGAGCAGCGTCGTCGTGCCCGGTTCCCGCCCGTCCCGCGTCAGCCAGTGCAGCTCCACTCCCGCCGGAGCAGCGAGCGGAAGGACGTCGGCGTGCGTGTCCACCTCGAGGTAGGCATGCCCGACGGCGGCCGGGTGCAGTGCCTCGAGGCCGGCGGCGATCGCGGGCAGCGCGGAGTCGTCCCCGGCGAAGAGGTGCCAATCGGCGTCCTGGTCCGGGGACCACTTGCCGGAGGGGCCCATGAGCACCAGGGTGTCGCCGGGCGAGGCCTGCGCCGCCCACGGGCCGGCGACGCCGGCGTCGCCGTGCACCACGAAGTCGATGGCGAGGCGCTCGGACGCGGCGTCGAGCCACCGGACGGTGTAGGTCCGTTTCACGGGGCGGTCGCCGGCGGGCAGCGCGTGCTTCAGGGCATCGAGATCGTAGGGCGGAGCGAGCCCGAGTCCCGGCTTCACGAACAGCAGCTTGGCGTACCGGTCCGTCGCGTGGCATTCCTGCAGGTCCCGGAAGCCCGGTCCTCCTGCCACGACCCGCACGAGGTGGGGGCTCAGCCACTGCGTCCCGAGCACGGTGAGGACCGCCTGGGGGCGCGGGGGCTTGCGGGAGGGGGGTGCGGGGGAGGACATGGCGGGGCGCCTTCTTCTCGGGGGTCTCAGCCCACCCTAACAAGCCCTACAGGAAGGGCGCTGGGAGGGCTCCCCGGGCCGCGTCGAGCAGGGAGCCGTCGTCCACCAGGAGCCGTGCGGCCTCGATCTCCGGGGCCAGGTAGCGATCGGTGCCGGGGCCCTCGACGTCCTGCCGGAGCCGGGCACGGACGGCGGAGATCGCCGCTGAGCTGCGCAGGCCGACGGACGGGCCGCCGTCGCGCATGTCCAGGGCCCGCGCCGCGGTGAGGATCTCGATCGCGAGGACGCGCGTCAGGCCGTCGACGGCCCGGCGCAGCTTCAGGCCGGCGGCCCAGCCCATCGACACGTGGTCCTCCTGCATGGCCGAGGAGGGGATGGAATCCACGGACGCCGGGGCGGCGAGACGCTTGAGTTCGGACACGATCCCGGCCTGCGTGTACTGGGCGATCATGTGGCCGGAATCGACGCCCGGATCGTGGGCGAGGAAGGCGTTGAGGCCGTGACTGCGCGCCTTGTCGAGGAAGCGGTCGGTGCGGCGCTCGCTCATGGAGGCGACGTCCGCGACGGCGATCGCGAGGAAGTCCAGCACGTAGCCCACCGGAGCGCCGTGGAAGTTGCCGTTCGACTCGACCCGGCCGTCGGGCGTGATGACAGGATTGTCGATCGCCGACCCCAGTTCGACCGCCGCCACCGCGTCGGCATGCGCGAGGGTGGCGCGGGCCGCGCCGTGGACCTGGGGTGCGCAGCGCAGCGAATACGCGTCCTGGACGCGGGTGAAGCGGTGCCGTCCGGTCTCGGACGTGAGTTCGTCGGCGACGAGCGGCGACCCCGCCAGCAGGGCCCGGATGTTCGCGGCGGACGCCACCTGTCCGGGGTGCGGGCGCAGGGCGTGGAGATCCTCGGCGAACACGGCGTCCGTGCCCAGCAGCCCCTCGACGCTCATCGCCGCGGCGAGGTCCGCCGTCGCGAGCAGCCGGTGCAGGTCCGCACCCGCGAGGACGAGCATCCCGAGCATGCCGTCCGTGCCGTTGATGAGCGCCAGGCCTTCCTTCTCGCGCAGCTCCACCGGGGTGATGCCCGCCGCCGCGAGCGCCTCCGACGCCGCCACCCGCTCCCCGGCGCCGTCGCGTACCTCGCCCTCGCCCATCAGCGCCAGCGCGATGTGGGAGAGCGGCGCGAGATCACCGGAGCAGCCCAGCGAACCGTACTCGCCGATGACCGGCGTGATGCCCGCGTTCAGCAGCGCGGCGTAGGTGGAGGCCACGAGCGGACGCACCCCCGTGCGGCCCGTCGCGAGGGTGGAGAGGCGACCGAGCATCAGGCCGCGCACCACCTCGCGGTCCACCTCGGCACCGGAGGACGCGGCATGGCTGCGGATGAGGCTGCGCTGCAGCCGGGTGCGCTGGTCCAGGGGGATGTGCCGGGTGGCCAGCGCGCCGAAGCCGGTCGAGATGCCGTAGTGCGGCGTGCCGTCGTCGACGAGCGCGTCGACCACCGCCCGGGACCCCGCCATCGCGTCGACGGCGCCGGGCGCCAGATCCACCCGGACGCCGTCCCGTGCCACCGCGACGACGTCGGCGGGGGACAGCGGGCCCGTGCCCACGATGACGGTCTGCTGATTCACACTGCGCCTCGGTTTCCGCGGCTCCCGCCGCTCTTGCCATTGAGTGAAAAGGACGTTTCAATAAGTGAAATACACGTCGACCGCTTATGCAAGGAGGCGCCATGGCCGAATCGTCGACCCGCACCGTCGAGCGGGCCCTCGTGCTCCTCGGGGCGGTCTGCGGGGCCGGGTCGCTGACGCTCGCGGACGCGGCCCGCGAGGCCGACCTGTCCGCGTCGACGGCGCTGCGGCTCCTGCGCACCCTCGAGGGGACGGGCTTCGTCCGCCGGGACGCCGCCGGCGCCTACCGGCCCGGCCTCCGTGTGGTGCAGCTCGGCGCGCAGGCGCTGGGCCACGAATCCCTGGTCTCCCTCGCGGAGCCCGCCCTCGACCGCCTCGTGGAGCAGACCGGCGAGTCCGCCTACCTCAGCGTCCCCTCGCACGACGGCGAGGGCGTCTACCTCGCGATGCGGGAAGGCACCCACTCGGTGCGCCACGCCAGCTGGGTGGGGCGCAGCATCCCGCTCGCGCACACCGCCGTCGGCGCGGTGCTCACGGGCGGGCCCCCGGACGGCGGCTTCGTCGTCGTGCGTGACGGCGTCGAGGCGGACGTGACGGCCATCGCCGCGCCCGTCTCACCCGGCGGCCGGGCGATCGCGGCGCTCAGCGTCGTCGTGCCCAGCTACCGCATCACCGACGCGGAGTCCCGCCGCATCGGCTCGCTCGTCGCACAGGAGGCGGTGGCCCTCCTGGCGGAACCCGCTGCGGGCACCGTCCCCGTGCCCGAGGACCTGACAGGAGAACCGGCATGACCACCCCGACCCACGATTCCTCCCGCTCCATCCGGGCCGCGCGCGGCACCGCCCTGACCGCGAAGAGCTGGCAGACCGAGGCGCCGCTGCGGATGCTCATGAACAACCTCGACCCCAAGGTCGCCGAACGGCCCGAGGACCTCGTGGTGTACGGGGGGACAGGACGCGCAGCGCGCAGCTGGGACGCCTACGACGCCATCGTGCGCACCCTCGAGACCCTCGAGGACGACGAGACGCTGCTCGTGCAGTCCGGCAAGCCCGTGGGCGTCTTCCGCACGCACCCGTGGGCGCCGCGCGTGCTGCTGGCCAACTCCAACCTCGTGGGCGACTGGGCCACCTGGCCCGAGTTCCGCCGCCTCGAGGCGGAGGGTCTCATGATGTACGGGCAGATGACCGCGGGGTCCTGGATCTACATCGGCACGCAGGGCATCCTCCAGGGCACCTTCGAGACGTTCGCCGCCATCGCCCGGAAGCGCTTCGGCGGCACTCTCGCCGGCACCCTCACGCTGACGGGGGGCTGCGGCGGGATGGGCGGCGCCCAGCCCCTCGCCGTCACGCTCAACGGCGGGGCCGTCCTCATCGTCGACGTCAGCGAGGCGCGCCTGCGCCGCCGCGTCGCTAAGCGCTATCTGGACACCGTCGCGGACACGCTCGACGACGCCGTCGCGCAGGTCCTCGCCGCGAAGCGCGACAAGCGGGCGCTGTCCGTCGGCGTCGTCGGCAACGCGGCCACCGTCTTCCCCGAGCTGCTCCGGCGTGGGCTCGACGTCGACATCGTCACAGACCAGACCTCGGCCCACGACCCGCTCAGCTACCTGCCCGAGGGGATCGCCGTCGACGAGTGGGAGCGGGAGGCCGCGGCGGACCCGGACGGCTTCACGAAGAAGGCCCAGGCGTCGATGGCCCTGCACGTCGAGGCGATGGTCGGCTTCCTCGACGCCGGCGCGGAGGTCTTCGACTACGGGAACTCGATCCGCGACGAGGCACGGAAGGGCGGCTACGGCAGGGCCTTCGACGTCCCGGGATTCGTCCCCGCCTACATCCGCCCCCTGTTCTGCGAGGGACTCGGCCCGTTCCGCTGGGTGGCCCTCTCGGGGGACCCGGCGGACATCGCCGTCACCGACGCCGCCCTCAAGGAGCTGTTCCCGGACAACGGGCACCTGCACCGCTGGCTCGACGCCGCGGCCGAGCACGTGGAGTTCGAGGGCCTGCCCGCCCGGATCTGCTGGCTCGGCTACGGGGACCGCGCGAGGGCCGGCCTGCTCTTCAACCGGCTCGTCGCCGAAGGGAAGGTGTCGGCCCCGATCGTCATCGGCCGCGACCACCTCGACTCCGGGTCCGTCGCCTCGCCCTACCGGGAGACCGAGTCCATGGCGGACGGTTCCGACGCCGTCGCCGACTGGCCGCTGCTGAACGCCCTCCTGAACACGTCCTCGGGGGCCACCTGGGTGTCCATCCACCACGGCGGCGGCGTGGGGATCGGCCGCTCGATCCACGCCGGGCAGGTCTCCGTCGCCGACGGGACGGACCTCGCGGCGCAGAAGCTCGAACGCCTCCTGACCAACGACCCCGGGATGGGCGTGATCCGCCACGTCGACGCCGGGTACGAGCGTGCCCGCGAGGTGGCCGCCGAGCGCGGGGTGCGCATCCCCATGCAATCCTGAAGACTCCCCGACCGGAAGGTGCACCCGTGCAGACCGTCTCCTCAGTCCTCGACTCCATCAGCGACGTCGGCCGCGATGCCGAGCGCGGGGGCTACTCGCGCGGCGTCTTCACACCCGCGGAGTCCTCGCTGCGGGAATGGTTCACCGCGGCGGCGGAGACCCGGGGCCTCGCCGTGGAGACGGACCGCAACGGCATCCTCTGGGCCTGGTGGGACGCCACGGACAGCCGTGACGGTGCGCTCGTCACGGGCAGCCACCTCGACTCCGTGCCCGGCGGCGGCGCCTTCGACGGCCCACTCGGCGTCGCCTCCGCCCTGGTGGCCGTCGACCTGCTGCGCGAGCGCGGTGTCCGGCCGCAGCGCTCGCTCGCCGTCGCCGTGTTCCCCGAGGAGGAGGGGTCCCGGTTCGGGGTGTCCTGCCTCGGGTCGCGCCTGCTCACCGGCACGCTCGACCCCGATCATGTCCGGTCCCTGACGGACACCGACGGCACCACGTTCGCCGAGGCCGCCCGGGCCGCCGGCGTCGACGCGTCGCACCTGGGCCGCGACGAGGAGGCGATCCGTCGGATCGGGGACTTCGTGGAACTCCACGTCGAGCAGGGGCGCGGGCTGATCGACCTCGATTCCGCCGTCGCCATCGGCTCCACCATGCTGGGCCACGGCCGTTGGCGCCTCTCCATCACCGGCCAGGGCAACCACGCCGGCACCACGCTCATGGCGGACCGCGTCGACCCCATGGTCGCGGCCGCCCAGGTGGTGCTCGCCGTCCGGAAGGCCGCGGCGGAGCAGGACGGCGCCCGCGCCACGGTCGGGCGGCTGCGCCCCGTGCCGGGCGGGACGAACGTCATCGCCTCCCGCGTGGACCTGTGGCTCGACGTACGGCACGAGGAGGACGCCGTGACGGCCGCCCTCATCGAGCGCATCCACGGCCAGGCCCAGAAGATCTGTGCCTTCGAGGGCTGCCGTGCCACCCTCACCGAGGAGTCGCGCAGTGGCACGGTCCACTTCGACGGAGCGCTCCAGCGCACGCTCGGCAACGCCCTCGGCCGTTCCTTCCCCGGAGCGCCGACCCTGCCGACCGGCGCGGGGCACGACGCCGGCATCCTCGGCGCCGTCGCACCCACCGCCATGCTGTTCGTCCGCAACCCCACCGGCGTCAGCCACTCGCCGGAGGAGTTCGTGGAGCGCGACGACGCCGACGCCGGGGCCACCGCGCTCGCGGACGTCCTCGACGACCTGCTGTGAGCGGGACCGTGGCCGATCACGCCCGCGCCGTCTGGTGCGAGCACGCGTGGCTGGGCGCCGGAGGTATCGCAGCCTCGGTCCGCGTGGAGATCGACGACGCCGGGACGGTCATCGGCGTGGTACCGGGCGTCCCGGTGCGGGACGACGACGTCGTGCTCCGCGGGGTGGTGTTCCCCGCCGCCGCCAACGCGCACTCGCACGCCTTCCACCGGGCCCTCCGCGGCCGCACCCACGCCGGCGGCGGGACCTTCTGGACCTGGCGGGAGGCCATGTACCGCGTGGCGGGAGCCCTCACGCCCGAGCTCTACGAGGAGCTCGCCACCGCGGTGTACGCCGAGATGGTCGCGGCAGGCTGGACGAGCGTCGCCGAGTTCCACTACATCCACCACCGGCCCGACGGGACGCCGTACGGGCAGGGGGGCGACGACGGCGACCACGACGACGGGCCGCACGCGATGGAGCTCGCCGTCGCCCGCGCGGCCGTCCGTGCGGGCATCCGGTTGACGCTGCTCGACACGTGCTACCTCGCCGGCGGCTTCGGGACCCCGCTCGAGGCGGGCCAGCGCCGCTTCTCGGACGGGACCGCGGGGCGCTGGCTCGCACGGCTCGCCTCGCTACGCACCGCGATCTCCTCGCTCTACCCCGACCACCAGGTCACGGTCGGGGCGGCCATCCACTCGGTCCGCGCGGTGCCGGAGGAGGACCTCGCCGTGATCGCGCAGCACCTGCCCCCGGACCTGCCCCTCCACATCCATGTGTCCGAGCAGCCCGCCGAGAACGAGGACTGCCTCCGCGCCACCGGCTGCACCCCGACGGCGCTGCTGCACCGGCACGGACTCGTCGGGCCCCGTCTGTCCGCCGTCCACGCCACCCATGTCAGCGGCGCCGACATACCGCTCCTCGGCGACGCCGGGGCGACCGTCGTCCTCTGCCCCAGCACGGAGGCCGACCTCGCGGACGGGCTCGGCCCTGCCGGCGACTTCCGGGAGGCGGGAGCGACGCTCGCCCTCGGCACCGACCAGCACGCCGTCGTCGACCCGTGGCTCGAGATGCGGGCCCTCGAGCACGGCGAGCGGCTGCGCACCGGACGGCGCGGTCGCTTCACCCCGGACCAGCTGCAGGGCATCGCGTCCCTCGGCGGCGGACGATCGCAGGGCCGCACGGGAGCAGGGTTCCAGCCGGGCCGCGCCGCCGACTTCATGGCCGTGGACCCCTCCACCGCCCGGACGGCCGGGTCCGCCTGGGAACAGCTCGCCTACACGGCGACGGCGCAGGACGTGACGGGCGTCGTCGCCGGGGGAGTCCTCAGGGCCCGGGACGGCGTCCACACGACGCTCGGCGACTCCGGGCCCCTGCTCGCCGCGGCGATCACCCGCCTCGACGCCGCGATCGGCGCGGCCGCCGCCCGGGAGCAGCCCTGATGTCCGTCCTCGTCACCAACATCGGAGAACTCCTCACGCAGGACGCCGACGCCGCCGTCCTGCGGGACGCCGCCCTGGTCCTCGAGGGCGAGCGGATCAGCTGGATCGGCCCGGCCGCCCGCGCTCCCGCGGCGGACGAGGCGTACGACGCGGGCGGCAGGGCGGGGTTGCCCGGCTGGGTCGACAGCCACACACACCTGGTGTTCGCGGGCGACCGGACCGCCGAGTTCGAGGCCCGGATGGCGGGCCAGGCGTACACCGCGGGAGGTATCGCGGTCACCGTGGACGCCACGCGCGCCGCGGGGGACTACGACCTCACGCGGCTCCTGCTGGCCCGCGTCGCCGAAGCCACGGCGGGCGGGACCACCTGTCTCGAGACGAAGACGGGCTACGGGCTCGACGTCGCCCAGGAGGCACGCTGCGCGCGGATCGCGGCGGGCGTCGTGGACGAGGTGACCTTCCTCGGCGCGCACGTCGTGCCGGCGGGGGAGGACGCCGAGGACTACATCGATCTCGTGTGCGGGCCGATGCTCGACGCTGTCCGCCCGCACGTCCGCTGGGCCGACGTGTTCTGCGAGACCGGGGCCTTCACCCCCGACCAGTCACGCCGGGTCCTCGAGGCCTGCGCCGCAGCAGGCCTCGGCCTGCGCGTCCACGGCAACCAACTCGGTCCGGGCGACGGCGTCGCCCTCGCCGTCGAGTTCGCGGCCGCCAGCGTGGACCACGTGAACCACCTCTCCGGCGCCGACGTCGACGCGCTCGCCGGCACCTGGTCCGGCGTCTCCGCGGGAGGCACCCCGGGGACCGTCGCCACGTGTCTGCCCGCCTGCGATCTCTCGACGCGCCAGCCGTTCCCGCCCGCGCGGCGGTTGCTCGACGCCGGGGCGCCGATCGCCCTCGCGAGCAACTGCAATCCGGGGACGTCCTACACGAGCTCCATGGCGTTCTGCGTGGCCACCGCCGTCCTGCAGATGGGCTTGACGGTCCACGAGGCGGTCCGCGCCGCCACCTACGGGGGAGCCCTGGCGCTGCGGCGCCACACCGGACGGGACGCCGACGGACTCCGCGCCGTCGGGTCGCTCGCCGTCGGGCACCGCGCGGACCTGCAGCTGCTGAACGCGCCGTCGGCCACGCACCTCGCCTACCGGCCCGGGATGCCGCTCGTGCACGCCGTCTGGCGCGCGGGTACGCGCGTCCGGTAGGAGGAGTGGGAACCACCCGGCCTCCGCTGGGAGGATGGCGTCATGACTGCCGAATCCTCGTCCTCCACCGCCCCGCCCGCAGCGGACGGCCCCGCGGGTTCCATCCCGGGACGGCGGATCACCGCCGAACTGCTGATCGTCTTCGGGCTCTCGCTCGGGCAGTCGGGCGTGTACGCCGCCGTGAGCCTGGCGGACAAGCTCACGCGCGGGCCGCTCGCCGGCCAGACCACCACCCTGAACCCGGTGCTGAACGAGCGCGAGTACTTCGACCTCGCCTATCAGCTGCTCGACATCCTCTTCGCGCTGGTGCCCGTGGCGCTCGTCCTGTTCCTGCTCGGCGGCTCCGGCGTCTCGGGTGTCCGGCGCCTGGGTCTCACCGTCGAGCAGCCGCTGCGCACCGTCGGCTTCGGAGTGGGCCTCGCCGCGATCATCGCCGTCGGCACGCTCGGGGTGTATGCGGGGGGCCGCGCGCTCGGGATCACGACGGCGATCGTGCCGGCCGCGCTCGACGACTACTGGTGGACGATCCCGGTGCTCGTCCTCTCCGCGCTCCGGCACGCGGTGCTCGAGGAGGTCATCGTCGTGGGCTACCTGTTCATCCGCCTGCGGGAGCTCGGCTGGTCCACACCGGCGATCATCGTCACGAGCTCCCTCATCCGCGGCAGCTACCACCTCTACCAGGGGTTCGGCCCGTTCATCGGGAACGTCCTGATGGGCGTGCTGTTCGCGTGGTTCTACACCCGGACGCGGCGCGTCATGCCCCTCGTGGTCGCCCATGCGCTCCTCGACATCACCGGGTTCGTCGGGTTCGCGCTGTTCGGGCCGGCCCTGGGGATCGGCGCGTGACCGGCTAGATCTCCACGCGCCCGTTCTGCGTCTCGAACGTCACCGACATGACGCCGGGCGTCCCGTTCGGGGCGATCCACTGGACCTGCACGCCGTCGAGGGTCTTCTCGACGTCCGTGCCGAGCCAGCGGGTGACACGCTCCGACGAGCCGGCGATGGTTAGGCAGTCCAGCTTCACCGACGCGGGGCGGGCCTTCGACGGGTGGAGGTCCTCCGTGCCGTCGTCCCAGCGGAGCAGGTAGGGGACCTGCGGGTCGGCGATGAGGCCCTTGATGCCGATCTGCTGCCAGGTGAGTTCCTGGCCGTCCGGGAACTTGCGGTTGCCGGGCACGGCGCTGCGTCCGAGGCGCTCCTCGAACGGTGCGAGATCGTCGACGGCGACGCACCAGCCCATCCAGCCCCCGCCCGCTTCCGAGCGGGCGCGGACCGCCTGGCCGAACGGCGCCTTGTCCGACGCCGGGTGGTTCAGGACCTCCACGACCTCCAGGTACTGGCCGTTGACCAGGGGGAAGATCATGTTCCGGGTGCCGAAGCGGGGGTGCACACCACCCTTCACCGGCTCGACGCCGAGCCTGGCCGAGATTCGATCGGCCGTCGCGGCAAGTCCGTCAGATTCGCAGGCATAAGATACATGGTCCAGGCGCATGCGGCTATCTTGGCACTAAGTGATCTGTGTCTCGACTAAGGCTTGCCTTACCCCGGGCGAGGGGCTCGGACAGCCGATCAGGAGCGGACTCCCCGTGCACGGGTGACGCGCCCGCAGGCGGCTTAACGGAGGGTCATACGCTTGCCGGATCCGCCCCGATCCGCTTTCATGAGTGCAGGTCATGAGTGCCAGCACACAGCCCCGGCTTGCTGGCCGGCAACCCTCCAACCGCGGTGGGGTGCCCCGGGTGAGGACCAGGTCCGGCGTCCCATCGGCGCCGTTCAAGCGCGGGCTCCTGCGGGGTCCGGTCTCCCGGTGCGGCATGCACCCGCCGGAGCCGGGCAGGCGGAGCCCCTGATCAGAGGGAACACCATGTCCAACGATTGGTCCTTCGAAACACGTCAGATCCACGCCGGCCAGGTGCCGGACGCGGCGACGGGGGCGCGTGCGCTCCCCATCTACCAGACGTCGTCGTTCGTCTTCCCGAGCGCGGAGAGTGCCGCGAACCGGTTCGCCCTCACGGAACTCGCCCCCATCTACACGCGGATCGGGAACCCGACCCAGGAGGCGGTGGAGACCCGCATCGCGAGCCTCGAAGGCGGCGTCGGCGCCCTGCTGCTGGCGTCCGGCCAGGCCGCGGAGACGTTCGCGGTGCTGAACATCGCGGAGGCGGGGGACCACATCGTGGCCAGCCCCAGTCTCTACGGCGGCACCTACAACCTCTTCAAGCACACGCTGAAGAAGTTCGGGATCGAGACCACGTTCGTCGAGGACCCGGACGACCTCGAGCAGTGGCGGGCCGCGGTCCGGCCGAACACCAAGCTGTTCTTCGGCGAGGTGGTCTCCAATCCGCGGCAGGACGTCCTCGACCTCGAAGCCGTCAGCGGCGTCGCCCACGAGCACGGCATCCCCCTGATCGTCGACAACACGCTCTCCACGCCGTACCTGATCCGTCCCATCGAATGGGGTGCCGACATCGTGGTGCACTCGGCGACCAAGTACCTCGGAGGGCATGGCAACGCCATCGCCGGAGTCATCGTGGACTCGGGTAACTTCGACTTCGCGCGGTACCCGGACCGGTTCCCCGGTTTCAACACGCCGGACGAGAGCTACCACGGGCTCGTGTACGCGCGCGATCTCGGGGTCGGCAGTGCGCTCGGCGCGAACCTCGCCTACATCCTCAAGGCACGGGTCCAGCTGCTGCGCGACCTCGGTTCCGCCGTCTCCCCGTTCAACGCCTTCCTGATCGCGCAGGGACTGGAGACCCTCAGCCTGCGCCTCGAACGCCACGTCCGGAACGCTCAGGCGGTCGCGGAGTGGCTGGAGGGGCACGACGACGTCGAGCGCGTCACCTACGCGGGGCTCCCGTCGAGTCCCTGGTACGAGCGCGGGAAGAAGTACGGGCCGATCGGCACGGGGGCGATCGTGAGCTTCGACATCGCCGGGGGACTGGACGCCGGCAAGCGCTTCGTCGACGGGCTCGAGCTCCACTCGCATGTCGCGAACGTGGGCGACGTCCGCTCGCTGGTCATCCACCCGGCATCGACGACGCACAGCCAGCTCGGGGCGGAGGCGCAGCTCACCGCGGGGGTGCGCCCCGGCCTGGTGCGGCTGTCCGTGGGGCTCGAGAACATCACCGACATCCTCGCCGACCTCGACGCGGGGTTCCGCGCCGCCAAGGGAGCCTGACCGTTCGTGACCACGTACCCTCCTGCTCCGCTGCCCTCCTGGCTCGGCGACGCGCCCCCGTGCGGGGACGGGCTGCTCCGCTTCGCGTCCATCGGCCCGCTGGTCCTCGAGACCGGGGGTGAGCTGCCCGACGTCCAGCTGGCCTTCGAGACCTGGGGCCGGCTGGACCGGGAGCGCTCCAACGCCGTCCTCGTGCAGCATGCCCTGACCGGCAGCTCGCACGTGGCCCGCGGCGCCTCGGAGGAGGAGGGCTGGTGGGACTCGCTCGTGGGCCCCGGCCGCACGGTGGACACCGATCGCTACTTCGTGGTGTCCGTCAACATGCTGGGAGGCTGCTACGGCTCGACGGGGCCGGCCAGCCCCGCGCCCGACGGCGGACCGTGGGGCGCACGGTTCCCCTTCGTCACCATCCGCGACGCGGTGCGCGCGGAGAGCCTCCTCGCCGACCAGCTCGGCATCGATCGCTGGCACTCCGTGCTCGGCGGGTCCATGGGCGGCGCCCGGGCCCTCGAGTGGGCCCTGATGTTCCCGCAGCGTGTGGAGAGGTGCGCCGTCATCGCCTGCACTGCCGCCAGTTCGGCCGAACAGATAGCGTTCGCCCAGGCGCAGCTGCAGGCCATCCGCCTCGACCCCGCCTACCGTGGCGGCGACTACTACGACGGCCCGCATCCGGATGCGGGCCTCGGCGTCGCCCGGCGGATCGCGCACATCACCTACCGGGCGGAGCAGGAACTCGAAGGCCGCTTCGGTCGCGCGGAGCAGGACGCCGAGCAGCCCCTCGGGGCCGTCCTGCCCGCCGACCGGGGCCGCTACCGGGTGGAGAGCTACCTGGACCACCAGGCCGACAAGCTCGTGGACCGCTTCGACGCCAACAGCTACGTGATCCTCACGGAGGCGCTCATGAGCCACGACGCGGCGCGCGGGCGGGGGAGCCTCGAGGACGTCCTCGGGGCGGCGACGTCGGAGTTCTTCATCGCCGCCGTGGATTCGGACCGGCTCTACTTCCCGTGGCAGTCGCACCGGCTCGCGGCAGGGCTGCCCGGCGACGTCCCCGTCCACGTGATCTCCTCGCCGATGGGCCACGACGCCTTCCTCACACAGATCCACCAGCTCGACGACCAGCTCCGATCCGCCTTCTACAGCCGGTAGCCGAGCCCCCCGACGAGGACCTAGGGTGGAAGTAAGCCTGCTTACGGTTTGGTGGCGGGCACGGCCGGGGCGTGGCTCCGGACGGATCGATCGGCGATGAAGAGGAGCTGTTCATGGAACTGAGCACGATTGGCTGGAACCAGGAAGCCCGCGACAAGATCCTGCTCGACGCGGATCGCGCGCTTCAGGAAGCGGTCCGGGAGGCCGCGGAGACCCTGGAGGGGAAGTCCCGCGACGAGGTCTACGAGTTCCTCTTCCAGAAGCTGCAGCCGCAGTTCGTGGACTTCAAGCCCGGGCCGGACCTCAGCGCCTGTGCCGATGCCGTGGCCAGCGGTGACGTCTCGCTCGACGGCTAGGACCCGCACGGCGGGCTAGTCCGCCGTGCCCGGCGGCATGCCGGGGCCGAAGATCGGCCCCGGCTCGGGACGCTTGGCGATCACGCCGTCGCCGGAGGACTGGTGCCGGAGCCGCCGCAGGACCCAGGGCGCGAAGTACCTGCGCGCCCAGACGAGGTCCTCGGCGCGCGCCGTCCGCCAGCTCCGCGCGGGCAGGTCCTTCGGCTGCAGGGGCAGCAGGGTGTGCGGGACCGCGAGGGTGTCGAGCACCATGGCGGCGATGGTGTGGTGCCCGAGGGGCGAGAAGTGCAGCCGGTCGGTGGACCACATCTGCGGGTTGGTCAGCTGGCGGAGCGCCCACATGTCGGCGACGACGGCCTCGTGCCGGGCCGCGATGGTGCGGAGATTCTCGTTGTAGATGGCTGTCTTCGACCGGATGGTCCCGAGGACCGTCTCGCGGACGTCGGGTCCCGTGAGCAGCACGATCGTCGCCCCCGACGCGGCGAGGGTCCCGACGACCGGGTCGAGTTTCTCGGCGAGCAGGTCCGGGTCCCCGCCGCGGCGCAGCAGGTCGTTGCCGCCGGCCGAGATGGTGACGAGGTCCGGGTGGAGCGCCAGGCCGGGTCCCACCTGCTGGTCGATGATCTGCTGCAGCAGGCGCCCGCGGACCGCGAGGTTCGCGTAGGCGAAGCCCTCCTGGCCGCGCGCGAGCTCCTCGGCGGTCCTGTCCGCCCAGCCCCGGTTACCCCCGATGCTCTCCGGGTTGGGGTCGCCGATGCCTTCCGTGAACGAATCGCCCAGCGCCACGTACCGGTGCCACGGATGCGCTTCGGGATCGGGCCCGGCATCGATGGCGCTCGGTAGCGGGGTCTCGGCATTGGAAGGGCTCACCGGGACATTCTGCAACCGGCGGCCGCCCCGGCGCCAGCCTGCCCGGACGGCAGGAGCGGGTGGGGACGTGGAAGGATAGGAGCCATGACTGAATCTGCCGCCGGCACCGCCATGCCCTCCACCGAGTCCTGGGCCCCGGTGGTCCTGTGGTCGAAGCCGGAACCCGAGCGAGGGGGGACGCCGCTGCTCGTCCTGTTCCACGGCTACATGGCGGACGAGCAGGACCTCATGGGTCTCGCCGACCACCTGCCCGCCGACTTCACCGTCGCCTCCGTGCGCGCACCCCTGCCGGCGGGCCCCGGCTACTCCTGGTTCCCCCTGTCACGCGAGGCCGACTACTCCGTGGACCGCGTCGTCGAGAGCGCCACGGCGGTGTCCGGGTGGCTCGACTCCGTCCGGGGCGACCACACCAGTGTCAGCATCCTCGGCTTCTCGCAGGGTATGGCGGTCGCGACGTCGCTCCTGCGGCACAGGCCCACGGACTTCGCCTGCGTCGTCGGGCTCTCCGGCTTCACCGTGCCGTCGGAGGGCCACGCGTTCTTCCGCGACGAGGAGGCCGCAGCGATGCCCGTGCCGTTCTTCTGGGGACGCGACCAGGAGGACCAGGTCATCACGCCGGAGCTGATCGGGATCACCCACGCCTGGCTGGTGAAGCACACGAAGCTCACCAAGATCCTCTACCCGAACATGTTCCACAGCATCAACCAGCAGGAGCTCGCGCACGTCCGGGAGTTCCTCACCATGACGGTCCTCGGCCGCCGCTGAGCCGTCGCCGGGGCCGCGTCACGCGTCCGCGCGGCTGATCCGGACGGTCTGCCCGTTGACGCTGACGGTGTCCCCGGCGTGCAGCTGCCGGCCGCGGCGCTCCTCGATCTCACCGTTCACCTGCACGAGTCCGTTGTCGATCAGCGTCTTGGCCTCGACGCCGTCCTCCGCGAGCGCGGCGAGCTTCAGTGCCTGCCCGAGCCGGATCATGTCGTCGCGGATGGTCAGGTCGGCGGTGCCTGCGTCGTCGGTCATGCATCCCATCATGCCGGATACGCCGGACTAGGCTGTACGGGTGTCTGATGCCCGCGCGCTGCCCCCCCGCCCTCGGCGTACCCCTCGCGCTGGCCGCCGGGCTCGCGATCCCCGTCCAGGGCAGGATCAACGGCGCCCTCGGCGCCGTGCTCGACGACGGCATCGCCTCGGCGCTGATCAGCTTCGGCACCGGACTCGTCGTCATGGTCGTCGTGACGCTCGTGCTGCCGAGCGCGCGGGCCGGCGCCCTGCAGATCCTCCCGTCCGTCCGGGAGCGGCGGTTCCCTCCCTTCTACATCGCGGCGGGCGCCATCGGCGCGTTCTTCGTGTTCTCCCAGTCGCTGACCATCGGGATCCTCGGCGTGGCCCTCTTCACCGTGGCGACCGTCATGGGCCAGTCCCTCAGCGGACTCCTCGTGGACAGGGCCGGGATCGGCCCGGGCGGCAAGCGGGCCGCGACGCCGATGCGCCTGATCGGGGTCGTTCTGACGGTCCTGTCCGTGGTGTGGGCGGTGTCCCCGCGGTTCGGGGCGGCCGGGGAGGTCTCGGCCTGGCTGGTCCCGGTCCTGCTGCCCGTCGCGGCCGGCATCCTCATGAGCTTCCAGCAGGCCATGAACGGGACGGCGGCGCTTCACTACGGCACCCCGCTCGCCGCCACGCTCATGAACTTCATCGCCGGCACGACGGTCCTGCTGGCCGCGTGGCTGATCAAGGTCGCCGTCGCGGGATCCGGCAACCCGCTGCCGGGCGAGTGGTGGTACTACCTCGGCGGGCCCATGGGGTGCATCTTCATCGCGCTGGGTGCGCTGCTCGTGCGCAGCCTGGGCGTCCTGCTCACGGGGCTGTGCATGATCGGCGGCCAGCTCGTGGGATCGCTCCTCCTGGACCTCCTGGTCCCCGCCCCCGGCACCGTCGTGGTGTTCGCCACGGTGGCCGGCACGCTCCTGACCCTCGGGGCGATCATCCTCACCACGCTGCCCTGGCCGCGCCCCGTCAGGATCGGGCGCCGGCGGGCGTCCGCACGCAGCAGGGGCTGATCCCGGAGGACCAGCCCCTGCTGCGTCGCCGTTCGACCTAGCGGTCCGCCAGCTCGTGGTCGTGGTCGTCCTCGGGGTGGAGGCCGCCGCCGCTCTCGGTGCCGCCGCCCAGGGGGTTCCCCGCGAAGCGCTCCTTGGGACCCTGGCCCTTCACGGGGGCTCCGGCGCCGTTCACATCGAAGGTGCTCATGGCGTACGTCAGGGTGAGGTGGGCGACGGCGTCGCTCAGCTGGTCGAGGGCCTCGATGCTGAGGTTGTTGGTGTCGTCGCACGCCGCGTGGTAGCACGCGTCGTAGGGAGCGCCTGCGACGCCACCGAAGAGCACGGCCTGCTCGGCGGTCTTGATGCCCTCGGCACCCGTGAACAGCCCGCCGGCGGGGATGCCCTCCGCGATGAAGGGTCCGTAATCGCTGCGGCCGCTGAACGCGGTCTCACCGGACGCCAGGCCCTCGGAGGCGAAGTAGTCGTGGAAGTCCTGCTCGATCTGCCCGGAGCCGGCCGGTCCCGGTGCGGCACCCGGGCCCACGGGGAACGCCGAGTTGTCGCCGTCGTACACGAAGCGCCCGAAATTCGGCGAGCCGATCATGTCGAAATTGAGGTACAGGCCCACCGAGTCGAGCTGGTCCTTCGCGACGAGATCGGCCACGTAGTACTCGGAGCCCAGCAGTCCTTCCTCCTCCGCGCCCCACCACGCGAAGCGGACCTTGTTCGTCGTCTTGATCTTGCTCATGCCCTCGGCCACGGCGAGGATTCCCGCGCTGCCCGTGCCGTTGTCGTTGATGCCCGGGCCGGCGAGGACGCTGTCCAGGTGGGCACCGACCATGACGACGTTGTCGGGGTCGCCGGTGGCGGTCTCGGCGATCACGTTGTACGTCTCGCGGTTCTCGGAGATGGTGTCCACCACGACCTCGCCGGTCACGTCGTCGCCGATCAGGCTGGTGCCCGCGGCGTAGCTCGCCCCGACCACCGGGATGCCCACGAGGTCCGGCGCGCCGAGCGTCCCGGCCACGGCGCCGGTGTTCGCCCCCACCCCGGTGTTGAAGATGATGACGGCGGCGGCTCTCGCCGCCTCGGCGTTGGCGGCCTTCGTCGCGAAGGTGCACCCGCCGCGCTGGACGAGCGCGATGGAGCCGGGCGTGAAGCCGGCGAAGTCGGCCGCCTCGCAGCCGCTGGTGCCGGCGGCGCTCGCCGTGCCGGTCGTGTCGACCGTCTCGATCGGTCCCGAGGCCGCGCCGGCGCCGGAGTACACCATGGTGGCCACGTCGTCGGGGCCGTAGGTGACGTCGTCGGGGGTGGACTGGTGCAGGACGGCGGGGCTGAGCTCGGCGAAGAACGGGAAGCTGAAGGGCTGGACGGTGGGCGTGTAGCCCGCCGCGGTCAGTCTGCCCACGATGTAGTCGACGGAGTCGGAGTAGCCCTCGGTGCCGGACGCCCGGGTGTCGCCGTTGGCTTCGGCGATGGCGTCCAGAGCGGTGAGGTGCCCCACCACCTTCTCCACCGTGACGGCTGTCCGGAGCTTCTTCGAGGAGTTGTTGGTGCTGCTGTCGTAGGTCGGGGCGGCGTTGGCCGCGAAGCTGCCGCCGGCCACGAGGGCAACACTGCCGGCGAGGGCCAGGGCCGAGCGCCCGAGGCGGGCGCGCGGCGGTAGGGAAAGGGTCATGGGATTCCTCAGGGTGCGAGCGCCCGGTCGGTCCGGGCTGAAGTGACGCGGATCACACGTCACGATGGGTTCAACCTAGGAAGACTCCGGGCACCGCGTCAAGGGTCCACGCGGGCCGGTCCGCGGCGGGACGCCCCCGGAGTGGCCGGGCGGACCGGTAGGCTGGCCGGTAGCCTCCGTGCCCGCCCACCCGTGCCGGAGCTCGGATGTACGCGACCCCCACCAGCGGACCGCACCCAGCGGCCTGCCCAGAACTGGAGAAGACACCATGGCAGCAGCCAAGTCAGCACTCGACCCCATCATCTCGCTCGCCAAGCGGCGCGGCTTCGTGTTCCAGTCGGGGGAGATCTACGGCGGTTCCCGGTCCGCGTGGGACTACGGGCCCCTGGGTGCCGAGTTCAAGGAGAACATCAAGCGGCAGTGGTGGCAGACCATGGTGCGCGGCCGCGAGGACGTCGTCGGGCTGGATTCCGCCGTCATCCTCCCCCGCCAGGTCTGGGAGGCCTCCGGGCACGTCGAGGTCTTCAGCGACCCGCTGGTCGAGTGCCTCTCCTGCCACAAGCGCTACCGTGCGGACCATCTCGAGGAGGAGTACGAGGAGAAGAAGGGCCGCGCACCGGAGAACGGGCTGCAGGACGTCACGTGCGCGAACTGCGGGACCCGGGGCCAGTGGACCGAGCCGCAGGAGTTCTCCGGACTCCTGAAGACCTTCCTCGGCCCCGTCGCCTCCGAGGAGGGCATGCACTACCTCCGCCCGGAGACGGCGCAGGGCATCTTCGTGAACTTCAACAACGTGCTCACCACGGCGCGCAAGAAGCCGCCGTTCGGTATCGGCCAGATCGGCAAGAGCTTCCGGAACGAGATCACCCCGGGCAACTTCATCTTCCGCACGCGGGAGTTCGAGCAGATGGAGATGGAGTTCTTCGTCGAGCCGGGCACCGACGAGGAGTGGCACCGCTACTGGATCGACCAGCGCTTCTCCTGGTACACGGATCTCGGCATCGACCCGGACAACCTGCGCCTCTTCGAGCACCCGCTGGAGAAACTGAGCCACTACTCCAAGGGCACGACGGACATCGAGTACCGCTTCGGGTTCGCCGGCTCCGAGTGGGGAGAGCTCGAGGGCATCGCCAACCGCACCGACTTCGACCTGTCCACGCACTCGAAGCACTCGGGCACCGATCTCGGCTACTTCAACCAGGCCACGAACGAGCGCTACACGCCGTACGTGATCGAGCCCGCCGCGGGCCTGACCCGCTCCTTCATGGCGTTCCTCGTCGACTCGTACACTGAGGACGAGGCGCCCAACGCGAAGGGCGGCGTGGACAAGCGCACCGTGCTGAAGCTCGACCCGCGCCTCGCGCCGGTCAAGGCCGCCGTCCTGCCGCTCAGCCGCAACGAGGACCTCTCCCCGAAGGCGAAGGACCTCGCCGCCCAGCTGCGGAAGTCCTGGAACATCGAGTTCGACGACGCCGGGGCCATCGGCCGCCGCTACCGCCGCCAGGACGAGATCGGCACGCCGTTCTGCATCACGGTGGACTTCGACACGCTCGAGGACCAGGCCGTGACCATCCGCGAGCGCGACAGCATGGCGCAGGAGCGCGTGTCCCTCGACCAGGTGCAGGGGTACCTCGCCGCACGCCTGATCGGAGCCTGATGGCCCTCGAGTACCGCGCCTGGCAGGAGGGCGACGACCTCGAGCTCATCCAGCTGTGGGGCGGGCCCGAGTCCGCGACCTCGGAGCAGTTCCGCGGGTCCTTCCGGCCGCCGTCGGACGAGCCCTGGAACCGCTGCATCACCGTGGTGGACCAGGGCATCCCCGTCGCGGCGGGCTGCGTCTACGGCGCGGCACTGCACCCCGACAGGCTCTGGTGCTACATCGAGGTGGCGGAGGACCACCGGCGCGCGGGCGTCGGCTCGACGCTGCTCACGATGCTCCAGCACGAGGCCGCGGCCTCGCCGTCGGGCGTCACGGCCCTGCGGTCGAAGGTGACGCCGGGGACGACAGGCGCGGCCTTCGCCGAGGCCACGGGGTTCGGCGCCCTGCAGCGCTCGCGGTTCGTCGTCGTCGCCCCCGGAGCCCTTGCGGCGCCCGCGTTCGACGACGCCGCCGGTCCGCAGCTGGAGGAGGCTGCCACCGGGTCCGTGGAACTCACCCGGGCCCTCGCCGCGTTCTACGCGTCGGTCCACGCGTGGGACCGCGCGGACATCAGCCTGGGCCGTGCCCAGCAGCTGTTCCTCGGGGATGCCAGCGGCGCCGGGGGGGCGATCGTGCTGCGGGACCGGCCGAAGGCCGACGGCGGGGCCATCGCGGCGTTCGCGGTCAGCTACACGCAGGCGCGGACCGACGATCCGGCGGACGTCCTGCTCGGCTACGACACGACGCTGCCGCCCCCGGAGCAGCAGGCCGCCGTCGCCACCCTGATCGCGATGCTCGTGCACCAGTACCCCATCCAGCTCGAGGTCGACGACGCCATGGAGGCGCTCGTCGCCGTCGTCGACCCCCTGCTGGCCACGGGCGCGGCGCGCCTCGGCGGACCGGAGGCGCTGGTCGTCGCGACGGCCTGACCGGACCCGGCCCGCAGGTTCGTGCACGCCTTCGGTCAGGACATCGGCCGGTCATCGGCGCGTCGCGGACCGACAGGCACCTCCGGTGGCCGATGCCGTGCACGAGCCCGCAGCCGTGCGCGAACCCGGCCCCGGTCAGCCGCGGTCGTGCCGCCCGGCCTTCTGGTCCTCGAGGTCCGCGGCCTCCCGCTCGGTCCCCGTCATGGCCCCGCCGCCCAGATGCGCGGGCATCCACCAGGCGCCGGGTTCCGGGATCACCGGGAAATCGGCGATGCACGTCTCGATGCCGTCCTGGAGTTCCTGCCGGAGCTTCTCGGTCTCCTCGGCGACGTCGAGGCCGGGCGCGTGGCGGATGGCGGGGCTGATGTGGACGCGCACGGGGGATCTCCAGGCGCGCCGGACGGAGAAGCCGTGGCCGCGGGTCAGGAGCCGGTGGGAGCCCCACACGGACACGGGGATCACGGGGACGCCCGCCTCGGCCGCGAGGCGGACGGCGCCGGTCTTGAGTGCGCGGACGGTGTAGCTGCGGGACACGCCCGCTTCGGGGAGGATCGCCACGTACTCGCCGGCCCGCAGCTTCGCGAGGGCGTCGTCGTACGCGGCAGCGCCGGCCTTCCGGTCCGTGACGACGTGCCCGAGCCCGAAGACGAACGGGCTGACGAACCAGTGCTCCGCCGCCCGCTTCGAGATCATGTAGCGGGCCTGGATGCGCGCGTGGTTCCACAGGACGAGTTCCGCGAAGGCGAAGTCCAGGTAACCGAAGTGCGTGATGGCGACGACGGCGCCGTGACCGGGCACCGCGCGGCGCGAGCGCCCGTTCAGCGGGTCCGAGGCGGGCAGGTTCTCCGTCCCGGTGACGGCGACCGGCAGCCGCAGCGCCGCGAACGCGGTCTTGCCCGCGTAGACGACGAACCGGTACATGCGGTCGCTCTGCCGCGGCTTCCATCCCATGATCGGATACCTCTTCCTGCGTTCGGGGGTCGCGGGAAGAACCCGCTGGTGCTCGGTACGTACTCTTTGTACCCCGGCCGGGCGGCCGTGCGCTGCCGGGGCAGGGGAGTTGCGGTCGTGGCGGCGGTCACGCGGTGATGCCGAGCGGGTCCGTGGTGCGGTAGAGCGGCGCGGACCGCTCGAGGACGCGGGGGTCGATCACGGCATGCGTGTCCTCCGCGAAGCGGCGCAGGAGGAACGAGGTGCTCATGCCGTGCCAGACCGGCACGGTGCGGAACATGAAGTGGCCGGCGCCGAGCATCCGCACGTAGCGCACGTCCGTCGCCACGGCCTGCGCGCGCTGCGCGAAGGAGAGCGACGACGTCGGGCTCGTCCACCGGTCGGTGTCCCCGTGCATGATCAGCAGGCTGCGTCCGCGGACCGGCTCGACGGGACTCGAGGGCTCCAGCCACGGGGCGAGGGCCGCGACGGCACGGACCTGAGGGTGGCCCGCGGCGGCGAGCGCCGTGAGGCCACCCATCGAGTGGCCGAGGAGGTAGACGGGCACGTCGGGGTGTTCCGCTGCGATCCGCCCGAGCGCCCAGCGGGCGTCCCGGAGGGCCGACCGGTCGGGGCCGTTCCAGCCGCGGACCCGGTTGCGCAGCGTCCACACCGCGAGCCCCTGGCCGCCGCCGCCGGCGGCGAGGCGGGCGGCGAAGGGGCGCATGCGCAGGGGGCTGAGGTGCCGGGCCCGGACGGCGTCGTAGCTGTCCGCCCGGCCGCCGTGCAGCACGAGCGCCACGCCACGCACCGCCGACATTGCACCGCTCAGGGAGAGCACGGGCTCCCTGTCCCGTGCGTGGAGTGATGCCTTCGCTGCCATGTACCGCCTCCCTCCGCCCCGGACGGGGCTGCGTCCGTCCCGGGCTCCCTGCGTAGAATCGCTGACGGTGCCCGGAGCACCTGTCAACGGACCATTCTGTCCGACCAGCCCGACCACCGAGGGGAGCCCGGCGCATGACGAACGCGTGGCGGAAGGCGGCCAGGGCTGACAGGGGGCGCAGGCGCACAGCGAACGGCGACCCGGGATTTGCGGGTGCTTGCGACAATGGAGGGGTGACCGCAGTTTCGACCCTCCCCCTTCCTCCCGGCGATCCCGTCTACGGCGACCGCGCCGATGCGCTCCCCGACCCGACCGACAGCGCGCTCAGGCTGGACCTCCCGCCGCTGAGCCTCGGCCCCATCACCGTGCACACGCCGGTGATCCTCGCCCCGATGGCCGGGATCACCAACAAGGCGTTCCGCAGGCTCTGCCGCGAGTACGGCGGTGGCCTCTACGTGTCGGAGATGGTGACCTCCCGGGCGCTCGTGGAGCGCAGCCCGGAGTCGATGCGGATCATCTCGCACGACGACGACGAGGCGGTGCGCTCCGTGCAGCTGTACGGCGTCGACCCGAAGACCGTCGGAGCCGCCGTCCGCCTGCTCGTCGAGGAGGACCGCGCCGATCACATCGACCTCAACTTCGGCTGCCCCGTCCCGAAGGTCACCCGCAAGGGCGGCGGCGCGGCCCTGCCGTGGAAGCTGGACCTCTTCACCGGGATCGTGCAGACCGCCGTCCGTGAGGCGTCGAAGGGGAACGTCCCGCTGACCATCAAGATGCGCAAGGGCATCGACGAGGACCACCTCACCTTCCGCGAGGCCGGGAAGATCGCGCGCGACAGCGGGGTCGCCGCCGTCGCGCTCCACGGCCGCACCGCCGCGCAGTTCTACTCCGGCCAGGCCGACTGGAACGCCATCGCCGAACTGCGCGAGGCCCTGCCGGACATCCCCGTGCTCGGCAACGGCGACATCTGGAGCGCGGAGGACGCCGTCCGGATGGTGCGCGAGACCGGCGTCGACGGCGTGGTCATCGGGCGCGGCTGCCAGGGGCGGCCGTGGCTCTTCGGCGACCTCATGAACGCCTTCGAGGGCAGTTCCTCCCGGTACCGGCCCGGCCTCGGGCAGGTCGCCGACACCGTGTACCGGCACGCGGAGCTCCTCGTGGAGACGTTCGGCAGCGAGATGATGGGGCTGCGCGACATCCGCAAGCACATGGCCTGGTACTTCAAGGGTTACGTCGTGGGCGGGGAGCTGCGCGCGAAGCTCGCCACGGTGCCCACCCTCGAGGTGCTCCGCGGGCTCCTGGACGAGCTCGACAAGGACTCGCCGTACCCGGGGCAGGACGCCGAAGGCCCCCGCGGCCGCGCCGGCTCGCCCAAGAGGACAGCGCTGCCCGAGCACTGGCTCGACGGCCGCGTCCTCAACGACGCGCAGCAGGCGGACATCGCCGCAGCCGAGGTGGACGTCTCCGGGGGATGACCGCCGTCCCGCCGTCCACATCGGTGCCGGCCGGCATGCCTCCCCTTCTCCGTTGCGCTAGAAAGGCACCATGACCTCCCGCGATTCGTCCCTTCCCCCCGGCTACAGTGCCGCGGACACCGAGCGGTGGGTGGAGGAACCGCCCAAGAGCTCGCACCGCACCGACTTCGAGCGCGACCGCGCGCGCGTGCTGCACTCGTCCGCCCTGCGACGCCTCGGGGCGAAGACGCAGGTCGTCGCGCCCGATACCGACGACTTCGTGCGCACGCGCCTCACCCACTCGCTGGAGGTCGCCCAGGTGGGCCGCGAGCTGGGCCGGACCCTCGGCTGCGACCCGGACATCGTGGACACCGCATGCCTGGCGCACGACCTCGGGCACCCGCCCTTCGGGCACAACGGAGAATCGGCGCTCAACGACCTGGCGCACGGCATCGGCGGGTTCGAGGGCAACGCCCAGACCCTGCGACTCCTCACGCGGCTCGAGCCGAAGGTCCTCGCCCCCGGCGGTGGACCCGCGGGGCTGAACCTCACGCGGGCCAGCCTGGACGCTGCGTGCAAGTACCCGTGGACGGCGGCGGCAGCGCCCGTCATCAGCGGCCAGCGCACCACGAAGTTCGGTGCATACGACGACGACCTCCCGGTCTTCGCGTGGCTGCGCGACGGCGCGCCGGAGGGGAGGTCTTGCCTCGAGGCGCAGGTGATGGACCTGGCGGACGACATCTCGTACTCGGTGCACGACGTCGAGGACGCCATCGTCGCCGGGCACCTGCAGCTGCGGTGGATGGACAGCGCCGACGCCCGCGCCCGCGTGGTGGGCTACACGCAGCAGTGGTACCTCCCCGGCAGTGATCCCGCCGCCGTCGACGCCGCCCTCTCCCGGCTCGAGAAGACGCCGGTCTGGGTGCGCGAGGCCGACGGCACACGGCGGTCCATGGCGGCCCTGAAGAACATGACGAGCCAGCTCATCGGCCGGTTCTGCCTGAGCGCCATGCAGTCCACGCGGTCCATCTACGGTCCCGATCCGCTCACCCGCTACAACGCCGAGATGGTGGTCCCCGAGGAGACGGTCATGGAGATCGCCGTCATGAAGGGCCTCGCCACCACCTACGTCATGACCACCGACCACCGGCAGCCCCTCTACGAACGCCAGCGGGAGATCCTCGCAGCCCTCGTGGCGCAGGTCCACGCCGACGGGGACCGTCACCTCGAGCCGATGTTCGCCGCGGACTGGCGGGAGGCGGCGGACGACGCCGCCCGGCTGCGCGTCGTCGTCGACCAGGTGGCCTCGCTCACCGACGTCTCCGCCCTGAGCCTCCACGAGCGCATCGTCGGGCCGGTCCCCGCCCTCTGGTAGGCCTCGCTCCCGCGCCCGCCCACAGGCGCCCGACGGCGGTCGGAGTGTCGGTGGGGCGGGCCTAAACTGGGGTCATGGCCGGACTCATCAAGCGCGAAGACATCGATGAGGTACGCCAGCGTACGGACATCAAGGAGGTCGTCGAGGCCTACGTGACCCTGAAGTCCGCGGGCATCGGCTCGTGGAAGGGACTCTGCCCGTTCCACGACGAACGGTCGCCGTCCTTCCACGTCCGGCCGCAGATGGGCTCCTACCACTGCTTCGGGTGCGGCGAGGGCGGGGACGTCATCAGCTTCGTGCAGAAGCTCGACCACACCTCCTTCAGCGAGACCGTCGAGAAGCTCGCCGCGCGCATCGGCTTCGAACTGCATTACGAGGACGGCGGGACCGGCCCGCGCCGCGAGGACGTCGGCCGGCGGCAGCGGCTCCTGGACGCGCACAAGATCGCCGCGGAGTTCTTCCGCGACCAGCTCCTCACACCCGGTGCCGGCACGGCCCGCCAGTTCCTGCAGGACCGCGGCTTCGACCGTGAGGCGGCCGCGCACTTCGGCGTCGGCTACGCACCCCAGGGCTGGGACGGCCTGCTCACCCACCTCACCGGGCGTGGTTTCACGCTCGACGAGCTGAAGCTCACCGGCATGTTCAGCGCCTCCTCGAGCAACGCCGGGCGCTTCTACGACCGCTTCCGGGGGCGCCTGATCTGGCCCATCCGCGACATCACCGGGGACACCGTGGGCTTCGGTGCACGCAAGCTCTACGAGGACGACCAGGGGCCGAAGTACCTCAACACGCCCGAGACCTCGCTCTACAAGAAGTCCCAGGTCCTGTACGGCATCGACCTCGCCAAGCGCGAGATCGCCAAGAACCGGCAGCTCGTCGTCGTCGAGGGGTACACGGACGTCATGGCCTGCCACCTCGCGGGCATCGGCACCGCGGTCGCCACGTGCGGCACGGCGTTCGGCACGGACCACATCAAGATCGCCCGCAGGCTCCTGTCCGACGACGGCACCGGCGGCGAGGTGATCTTCACCTTCGACGGCGACGCCGCCGGGCAGAAGGCCGCGCTGCGCGCGTTCGAGGAGGACCAGCGGTTCAACTCGCAGACCTACGTCGCCGTCGAGGCCTCCGGCGCGGACCCGTGCGAACTCCGGCAGACCCGGGGCGACGACGCCGTCCGCGAACTGATCGCCGACCGCCGGCCCCTGTTCGAGTTCGCGATCAAGGCGTCCTTCGCGACCTTCGACCTCTCGTCCGGCGAGGGGCAGGTCAAGGCACTGCGCCACGCGGCGCCGATCGTCGCGCAGATCCGCGACGTGTCGCTGCGGTCCACCTACACGAGGGAGCTCTCCCGCTGGCTCGGGATGCAGTACGTGGGGGAGGACCAGGTGGCGCGCGCGGTGTCGGCGGCCGTCCGCCGGGAGAACCCGCCGCCGGGCGGCACGGGCGGCCGCCAGCAGGCCACCCAGGGGAGCCCGGGCCGGCAGGGCCAGCCGGGGACTCCGGCGCCGGCCGGTGCCGGGGCGGACGCCCCGAACGACCCCTTCTTCGAGCGGCCCGACCCGCGGGACCCGATCGCCCGCATGGAACGGGAGGCGCTGGAGGTCGTCCTGCAGCAGCCCACGCTCCTCACGGCGCCGCAGTGGGAGAGCTTCTCCACCATCCGCTTCACCGTCCCGGTCTACGAGGCCCTGCACAACGCCGTCCTCGCGGCGGGTGAGGCAGGCACCGAGCTGTCCCGCTGGGTGGAATCGGTGCGCGAGGGCGTGCCGGACGTCCTGCGTCCCCTCGTGAGCGAACTGGCTGTCCGTCCGCTCCCGGCCAAGGACGCCGAGGCGATGGTGAACTACTGCCGGGACATCCTGAACCGGCTCACCGAACTGCGGATCACGCAGCAGAAGGCGGAGAAGCTCGGGCAGCTCCAGCGCATGGAGCCCGCGGCCGATCCGGCGCTGTACAACCAGCTGCAGAGGGACCTGATGGAGCTCGAGATGCAGCGGCGGCAGCTCCGTGAGGACTGACCCCGGGCCGATTTCACTTCGAACCTCAGGGTATGTAAAGTAGAGACCGCGCTTTCCTCCGTAGCTCAATTGGCAGAGCATTCGACTGTTAATCGAAGGGTTACTGGTTCAAGTCCAGTCGGAGGAGCAACGAAGGGTCGGTGGCCGGGGTGATACCCGGGTCACCGGCCCTTTTCCTTTGCCCGGGTAGGGGAGGACGGGCTCCAGGGACCTGTCAGAGCGCAGGCGTAGGCTTCGGCCATGGACACTGAACGTACTGACGGCAAGCTCATCCTGGTGACCGGGGCCACGGGATACATCGGCGGCCGGCTCGTGACGAAGCTGGTCGCGGAGGGGCGCCGCGTGCGCGTCGTCGTCCGGTCCCCGCAGAAGCTCAAGGACGTCCCCTGGGCGGGGTCGGTCGAGATCGTCGAGGGAGACCTGCAGGACCGCGAGGTCATGCGCAGGGTCACCCGGGGCGTCGACATGCTCTACTACCTCGTCCACTCCATGGGTTCCGGCCGGAACTTCGACAGGCGCGAGGCCGACATCGCAGCCATCGTCTCCGAGGCCGCCACCGCAGCGGGAGTGCGCCGCATCGTGTACCTCGGCGGGCTCCATCCCGAGGGCGTGGAGCTGTCCACCCACATGCGGTCCCGCACCCAGGTCGGCACGATCCTCCTCCAGTCCGGCACGCCGACCATCGCCTTCCAGGCCGGCGTCGTCATCGGGTCCGGATCGGCGTCGTTCGAGATGATCCGCCACCTCTCCGACGTCCTGCCCGTCATGCCCGCGCCCAGGTGGGTCCTGAACCACATCGAGCCCATCGCCGTCCGGGACGTCATCCACTACCTCATCGGGGCGCTCGACCTCCCCGAGGGACTGAACCGGACGTTCGACCTCGGGTCCCGCGAGGTCCTGACCTACGCCGAGATGATGAACCAGTACGCGGAGGCCGCCGGGCTGCCGCGCCGGAAGATCCTGGCGCTGCCGGTCCTGACGCCGCGCCTGGCCGGGCACTGGGTGAACCTGGTCACGCCCATCCCGCGCGCCATGGCCATGCCCCTCATCGAGTCCCTCCAGCACGACGCCGTCACCTCCGAGCACGACATCGACCAGTACATCGCCGTGCCCGAGGGCGGGCTGACGGGCTACCGCCGGGCGGTCGACCTCGCGCTCGGCAAGATGCGCGGGGGAGAGGTGGAGACGAGCTGGGCCGGCGCGACGCAGGAGGACGCCGAAGCCGACCCGCTGCCCTCGGACCCCCAATGGGCGGGCCACACCGTCTTCACCGACGTCCAGACCTACAGTTCGAGTGCGTCGCCGGACAAGCTGTGGAGCGTCGTCGAGGGGATCGGCGGCGAGAACGGCTGGTACTCGTGGCCCGTGGGGTGGGCGGCCCGCGGCTGGATGGACAAGCTCGCCGGCGGAGTGGGCCTCCGCCGCGGACGGCGCGACGCGAAGGAACTGCTGACGGGGGAGGCGCTGGACTTCTGGCGTGTGGAGGAACTCGTGCGCGGTGAGCGGCTGCGGCTCCGCGCGGAGATGAAGGTGCCCGGCAGGGCGTGGCTGGAGTTCCGGATCACGCCGGACGGCTCCGGCAGCTCCTACTACCAGCGCGCGGTCTTCTTCCCGCGAGGTCTCTCCGGACGGCTGTACTGGCTGGCCGTGCTGCCCTTCCACGGCTTCATCTTCAAGTCCATGGCACGCAACATCGCCAGGACGGCGGAGGCCCTGCCCTCGGACACAGGGACGGAGTCGCAGACCGCCCCTGCCTGAGGGGACGGCTACTGCAGGGCGGGGACGGTCCGGGGCCGCACGACCGTCCAGAGGAAGACCACGCCGAGGGCGATGCACGCCGCCATGACGAGGGCCATGGGCGTGGCGGAGTCGATGCCCTCGCCCAGCAGGCCGACGAGCGGGGAGATCAGGCCCGCCGTCCCGAAGGTCACCGCTCCGAGGAGGGACGCCGCAGTGCCGGCCTGCGCCCCGTTGTTGATCAGGGCGAGGACCTGCACGCAGGGGAAGATGAAGCCGGTGGCCATGATGTAGAACCACAGCGGCAGCGCCGTCCCCCAGAAGCCGAGGCCCAGCTGGTCGAACGCGATGATCAGCACGGCCATGACCAGCTGGACGACCGTCGCCGTGGCGATCACCCATTGCGGACCCACGCGGCGGAGGACCCTGGCACCGATCTGCACCCCGGCGACGATGCCGAGCGAGTTGACGGCGAACAGCAGCCCGTACTGCTGTTCGTTCAGGCCGTACGGGCCCTGGAACAGGAAGGGCGATGCGGAGAGGTAGGAGAACAGGCCGGAGAAGTTCATGCCGCCGACCAGCAGGATCCCGATGAAGATGCGGTCCCCGAGGACCGTCCGGTACCGCTGGGCGACGGTGAGCCCGGACCGGCGGCGGTTCTCCTCGGGGAGGGTCTCGATGATGAACATCGACACGGCGATGATCACCAGGACGCCGTAGCAGGCGAGGAACCAGAAGATCCCGGGCCAGGGGAACAGCAGCAGCAGCTGCGATCCGATGACCGGCGCGAAGATGGGTGCCATCCCGTTCACGAGTGCCATGTAGGACAGCATCCGCACGAGGGTGTAACCGCCGAAGAGGTCGCGCACCATCGCCATCGCGACCACGCCGCCACCTGCGGCGCCGATGCCTTGGAGCACACGGAACAGCATGAGCATGGTGATGTCCTCCGAGGACGCCGCGCCGATGGACGCGCCGACGTGCAGGGAGGTCGCGAGGATGAGCGGCAGGCGACGGCCGATCGTGTCACTGAGCGGTCCCACGAGAAGCTGTCCGCACGCGAACCCGATGATCGTTCCCGTGAGGGTCAGCTGGACTGCGGCCTCGGAGACACCCAGGTCGGATCGCAGCGCCGGGAAGGCGGGCAGGTACAGGTCGATCGTGAAGGGCCCGAGGGCCGTCAGGGTGCCGAGGATGAAGACGTAGATGATCTTCTCGCGGCGGGACAGGGTGTCGCCTGGATGGGTGATGGTACTCAAGGTCTGCCTAACGGAAACGGTGGTGCTGCAGGGATGCGCGGCGGGTTGAACAGGGGAGGGATCGACTGCGGCGGCCCGGCGACGACGGCGGAGCGGCTCACGACGTGCAACTGATCGTCCACGGTGGGAGGATTTGGTTGCTGCGACGAATCAACGTCGCTCCTATCCTATGACCCCCGTCAACACCCGCGTCCTTCTCCGGCGTCCGGTCGCCCGCCGGAGCCGCTGCTGAGCAGGCTCCGGGCTGACGTAGGGTGATGGAGGACCGAACGAGCAGGGAGAACCGACCATGAGCGACCACGACGCCGGCACAGCGGATGCGGCTCCGCCGCGGCACCTCGCGCGGGTCATCGCCATCACGATCGCCGCCGCCGTCGGAGGGCTCCTGTTCGGCTTCGACACGGCCGTCATCAACGGGGCCGTCGACTCGATCCAGGCCGACTTCGAGCTGAGCGCGAGCGTCCTCGGTTTCACCGTGGCCATCACGCTCCTCGGCTGTGCTGCGGGCGCATGGTTCGCGGGCGGCTTCGCAGACCGCTGGGGGCGCAAGAAGGTGATGGTCGCGGCAGCCTTCCTGTTCGCGGTCAACTCGGTGGGGTCGGCCCTCGCCGTCTCCGAGTGGGACCTCATGGCCTGGCGGCTCGTCGGAGGCGTGGCCATCGGCATCGCCTCCGTCATCGTGCCCGGGTACATCGCCGAGATCGCGCCGTCGAAATGGCGCGGGGGGCTCGCCTCCGTGCAGCAGCTCGCCATCACGATCGGCATCTTCGTCGCCCTGCTCTCCGACGCCTCGCTCGCGACTGCCGCCGGCGGCGCCGCGAACGACTTCTGGTGGGGCCTGTCCGCCTGGCGCTGGATGCTCCTCGTGGGCGTCGTCCCGGCCGTCGTCTACGGCGTCCTCGCCCTCGTCATCCCCGAGTCGCCGCAGTTCCTCATCCGGGCGAACCGGGACAGGGACGCCGCGCAGATCCTGTCACGGGTATCCGGCGTCGAGGACACCGAGGCCAGGATCCGCCAGATCCGGGAGAGCTTCGACCGCGAGGACCGCGCGAGCTACCGGGACCTCCGCGGGCCGGCGCTGGGGCTGCAGCCCATCCTGTGGGTCGGCATGGCCATCGCGGCGCTCCAGCAACTCGTCGGCATCAACGCGATCTTCTACTACTCCACGACCCTGTGGAAGTCCGTCGGCTTCAGCGAGAGCGATTCCTTCACGACGTCGGTGATCACCTCGATCATCAACGTGGCCATGACGTTCGTCGCCATCTTCTTCGTCGACCGCATCGGGCGCCGCAAGCTGCTGCTCGCCGGGTCCATCGGCATGACCGCCGGGCTGCTCGCGGCGACCCTCGCGTTCCTCCAGGCGGACGGAAGCGGCGAGGACCTCGCCCTGCCCGGGATGTGGGGTCCGATCGCCCTCGTCGGCGCCAACCTGTTCGTCATCTTCTTCGCCGCCACCTGGGGACCTGTCATGTGGGTCACCCTCGGCGAGATGTTCCCCAACCGCATCCGCTCGATCGCCCTCGGCGTCGCCACGATGGTCAACTGGGTCTTCAACTTCATCGTCACGCTCACCTTCCCGTGGGTCAGCGAGAACTTCGGTCTGTGGGTCATGTACGCGGCCTTCACCGTCTTCGCCGTCCTGTCCTTCGTCTTCGTCCGGACCAGGCTCCCGGAGTTCGCCGGCAAGGATCTCGAGGACAACGCCGAGCTGGCATCAGCGAGGTGAGCAGCGCAGCGGGCCGGCGTCGGGGATCGAACGCCAGTACCGCATCGCGGCGCGTCGTGCTCCCGACGGCGGGGAGGACGGCGCGCACCGGCCCGATGGTAATTTTGGTTCAGCGAATGTCCAGCAAGACACACACGAATGGAGGCAGGGCCTATGAACAGCTCGGCTAGTACGCGCGGCAAGCGGTCCACAGGCTCACTCTCGCTCTACGGATTGATCAGGCTGCTCGCGCGCCTGACCCCCAGGCAGGTCAGCGACGAGTTCTCGATCGCCGTCGCACAGCTGAAGCAGAAGGGCGTCAAGGCCGGGATCGCGGCGGCCTTCCTCGTCGTCGCCCTCGTCTTCGTGCTGTTCTTCGCCGTCGCCCTCGTCGTCGCAGCCATCATGGGCCTTGCCGAGATCATGCCGGCGTGGCTGGCCGCGCTGCTGGTCGCGCTGCTCTTCCTCGTCATCGGCGGCATCCTCGCGCTGATCGGTGTCTCCCGCCTCAAGAAGCAGCTGCCGCTGCTGCCCGAGGACGCGATCCGGGGCCTCCGCTACGACCTCGGCGTGCTCAAGGAAGGCCGCAGCTTCGACCCGGCCACGCTGGACGTCAAGAAGCCCAAGGAGGACAAGAAGCCCAAGGACGACGTCACCAAGGACACCAAGCCGAAGGAGCCGACGCCCTCCTACGAGGAGCTGCGTGGCCGGACCGGCGAGCGCCGGATGCACATCGCCGACGCCCGCGACTCGCTCGGTGCCCGCGCCGACGTCAAGACACGCCTCGACAAGGCCCGCCACCGCTCGCCGCAGGCCGCGACGTCCGTCGGCAAATCGCCGGCCACCGGGTCCGCAGGCAACGGGAACGTCGCCGCGGTCGCCGTCCGCCGGGACGTCCCCCTCAACACGACCCTCGCCGACCGCTGGAAGCCGCTGAGTGTCCTCGCCGCGTCCGTCGCCGCGATGCTCGTGATGCTGCGGCGGCTCCTCAGCAGGTAGCAGCCAGCCTGACCCGCCAGGCGGTCGGTCCCCCTCCCAACCCGCAGTCCGGGCAGGGGACGGGGATCGGCCGCCTGCCTGCATAATGGGGTGGGGAGGCACGGGTGATGAGACTGATCGGGGCCGGAGGACGGCCGGGCAACGAGGGTACGGTGCTTGCGACCGCCTGGACCCTGCCGAACCTCGTCACGATCGTCCGGTTCCTCGGCGTCCCGCTGTTCGTCTGGTTCATCACGCAGCAGCGCTACGGGGCCGCGGTCATCACGCTCGTCGTCATCGGTTCGACCGACTGGGTCGACGGGTATCTCGCCCGGCGGCTCAACCAGGTGTCCGTCGTCGGGAAATGGCTGGACCCGGTCGCCGACCGCACCGCGCTCATCGTCGTCGCCGTGACCTTCGTCGTCGACGGCATCGCGCCCGCGTGGCTCGTCTGGACCATCGTCATCCCCGACATCATCCTCATCATCAACGCGCTCGTCCTGTTCCGCGGCCCGCTGCACCTCCCGGTCGTCACGGTCGGCAAGATCCGCACCGCGCTGCTGCTGGTGGGCGCGCCGCTGCTCCTGCTGCACGAGGTCGAGGGTTTCGGGCAGGAGTGGATCCTGGTGGTGGCCCAGGTCCTCCTCGCGGCGGGGTGCGTGCTGCACCTCGTCGCGTTCTGGGTGTATTTCACCGCAGCGCACCGCACGTACCGGCTGGAGCGGGCCGAGCAGCAATCGTGCCCGCCCTAGCGGTCGCGCTCGCGCTGCTCGGCGCGGTCTTCCTCGCGTTCGGAGCGCAGCGCCAGGGCAGTGCCGTGCGGGCGAACACGGGCGGGCTGACCCTCAGCTCGTCCGGCTTCGCCCGGCTGCTCACCAATCCGCGCTGGCTGTTCGGGCTCGTCCTGCTCGTCACGGGGACCGCCCTGAACGTGGTCGCGCTCGCGCTCGCCAGCCTCACGGTGGTGCAACCCATCGGGGCCATAGCGCTCGTCATCACCACGATCGTGAACTCCCGCGACCAGGGCATCCGGATCAACCGCCCCACCATCGCGGCGATCACCGCGTGCGTGACGGGGAGTGCCTTCTTCGTCGTCCTCGCCGTGAACGTCACCCGGCAGAACCACGCGGTCGAGCCCGCACAGGAACTGGCGGTGGTGCTCCTGCTGGGTGCCGCCGTCCTGCTCTTCGGCGCCCTGGCCGCGGTGGGGAGGCATCGCCTCAACGCGTTCGCCTACATCCTCGGGGCCGGTGTCCTGTTCGGGTTCGTCGCCGTACTGACGAAGATCGTCGCCGGCCACCTGCTCGACCCGAACGGCCGGTTCCTGCTCAACGTCTCCCTCCCCACGCTGCTGGGGCTCGCGGCCGCCGTGGCGCTGGGCATCTGGTTCGTGCAGAGCGCCTACGCCACCGGACCGCCCGACCTCGTCATCGCGGGGCTGACCGTGATCGACCCGATCGTGGGCATCGCCGTGGGCATCACCATCCTCGAAGAACTGCAGCCGGATGTCCGGACGGTGACGGCGCTCGGCATGGGCGCTGCAGCCCTGATTGCTATTGTTGGGGTCGTTGCCCTGTCCCGACACCATCCCGACGTCGTGAAGCGGCAGCGCTGATCCGAGCCATCCGAGCCATCCGAGCACTGTCCAGCACACCGACGTAGGGGATCCTCGCGTGAGTTACCCGGCTGATTACAAGCCCCTGACCATCCTGATCGCCGCGGACACATACCCGCCCAACGTGAACGGTGCCGCCCAGTTCGGCTACCGCCTGGCGAAGGGCATGACGGGACGCGGCCACGCGGTCCACGTCCTCGCACCCGGCGCGTCCAGCGGCCCGAGCTTCACCGAGCCGGACGGAGACTGGTTCGTCCACCGCCTCCGCTCGCACGGCGTCCCCACGCACGACTACTGGCGGATCTGCCTTCCCTGGGAGATCAAGCGGGACATCAGCCTGCTCTTCGACCGGGTCCAGCCCGACGTCGTCCACATCCAGTGCCACTATATGGTCGGGCAGTACGCGCTGTACGAGGCCGTGCAGCGCGGCATCCGGGTCGTGGCCACGAACCACTTCATGCCCGAGAACCTCAACCCGTTCCTCCCCTTCCCCGAGTGGTTCAAGAGGATCGTGGCGAAGAACTCGTGGAGGGACATGGGCAAGGTCATGGGCAAGGCCGCCGCCGTCACCACCCCCACGCCACTGGCCGCCAAGGCCATGCACGACCACGCCTTCCTCCGGGAGGTGCTGCCCGTCTCCAACGGCATCGACGCCGCCGCCTACGAGATCCGACCCGGCGAGGTCGTCGAACCGCCTGAGCACCCGACGGTCCTCTTCGTCGGGCGGCTCGCCGAGGAGAAGCACGTCGACGTGCTGATCGACGCCGTCGCCCGGACTCCCGACCATCTCGGCGTCCGCCTCGAGATCGTCGGAGGCGGCGAGGTGAAGCCGGCACTGCAGGCGCAGGCCGCCCGCCTCGGGATCAGCGACCGCGTCACCTTCCGCGGCCTGATCGACGACGACGAGCTCCGCAGGTGCTACATCCGTGCTTCGCTGTTCTGCCAGCCCGGCACCGCCGAACTGCAGTCGCTCGTCACCCTCGAGGCGATGTCGGCGTCCACGCCCGTGCTGCTCGCCGACGCCATGGCGTTGCCACACCTGGTGTCCGACGGCGAGAACGGCTACCTGTTCGAGCCGGGGAACGCCGACGAGCTGGGCCGGCGCATCACCGAGATCCTCAGCCTCCCCCTCGAGGACCAGCGGACGATGGGCGCGGCAAGCCGGGCCATGGTCGGCAAGCACGACATCAATGCGACGCTGGAGACCTACGAGGGCCTGTACTACGGGATTCTCTCCTCACAGGGACTGAGCCTCCGCGAGGCGGACGCCGGGGTCCGCATACAATGAAGGCTGCGGCCGGCGCCGGGACGGATCGTCCCGGCTGCGGCGCACCAGGGGCTGCGCGCTCCTGGGGGCTGTAGCTCAGCTGGTTAGAGCAGCGGACTCATAATCCGTTTGTCCTGGGTTCAAGCCCCAGCAGCCCTACCCACCCGGTCGACGACGACCCCACGCATGCGCCGCCCGTCACCGCGGGCGGCGCATGCGTCGTCCTCCGCTCTGCGGCACACTCTCCGGCCTGCCACTGGCGCCCTAAGTTACTGGCGGGTAACATGAGGGCGTGGGCGTCAGCCCGCACAGGACTGAGCGTGGTCGAGGAACAGTGCTGGTCGCCGCCGACCAGAGTGAGGGGAACCCCATGAGCAAGACGACGATCGACGTCGACAACCTTCCGTACGCCGATGGCGACTTCTACGCCTTCGAGGAGCTGTTGTCCGACAAGGAGCGCTCCCGGCTGCAGGAGATCCGATCCTGGCTCACCCGGGAGGTCCGCCCCCACGCCGTCGACTGGTGGAACCAGGGTGTCTTCCCCCGGGACCTCATCCCGAAGATCGCCGAGCTGGACGCCGTGAGCCCGGTCCACCGCCAGGGCTACTCCAACCTCTTCGCCGGCATCACCCACGCCGAGTTCACCCGGGCCGACACCTCGTTCGCCACCTTCATGGGCGTCCACGACGGGCTCTTCACCGGCTCCATCGAGGCCCTCGCCTCGAAGGAGCAGCAGGACGAGTGGCTGCCGGACATCTACGCGATGAAGAAGATCGGCGCCTTCGGCCTCACCGAACCGCTCGGCGGCTCCGACGTCGCCGGCGGGACCCGGACGACGGCGCGTCGCGACGGCGGCTCGTGGGTCCTCAACGGAGCCAAGCGGTGGATCGGCAATGCGACGTTCTCCGACTGGGTGGTCGTCTACGCTCGGGACCTCGAGGACAACCAGGTCAAGGGCTTCCTCGTGGACACCACGCTCCCGGGCTTCTCCTCGACGAAGATCGAGAACAAGATCGCTCTGCGCACGGTCGAGAACGCGGACATCGTCCTCGACGACGTGGTCGTCCCCGACGACTTCCACCTGAAGGGCGCCAACAGCTTCCGTGACACGAACAAGGTCCTCAAGGTCACGCGTCTCGCCGTGGGCTGGCAGGCCGTCGGCCAGCAGCTCGCCGCATTCGACGTCGCCCGCCGGTACGCGGTGGAGCGCGAGCAGTTCGGACGGCCGATCGCCAGCTTCCAGCTCGTCCAGCAGCAGCTCGTGCAGATCCTCGGCAACGCGATGAGCTCCATGGGCATGATGGTGCGCCTGTCCCAGCTCGAGGACGCCGGCGTGGCCAAGGACGAGCAGTCCGCCCTCGCCAAGGCCTTCACCACGGCCCGCATGCGCGAGAGCGTCGCGGCGGGGCGTAACATCCTCGGCGGCAACGGGATCGTCACCGACTACGGGATGGCGAAGATCTTCTCCGACGCCGAGGCGATCTACTCCTACGAGGGCACGCAGGAGATCAACACCCTCGTGGCGGGCCGGTCGATCACGGGCATCGCCGCGTTCGTCTAGTTCCCGAACGGAAGCAGGACCGACGGGCGCCGGTCCATCACGAAGGACAGCGGGTCCACGTACTCACCGTCCACGCGGACGCCCCAGTGCAGGCACGGCTCCGGGCAGTGCCCGAGGATCGGACCGCCGACGGGCCGGGGACCGGCGGAAGCGCGGAGTGCTGCGACCACCTGCCCCCTGCCGGCGCGATCGCCCCGCACCAGGTCGGTGGTGACCGGTTCGAAGCTGCTGACCCGTCCGTCCCCGTGGTCGATGGACAGGACGCCGCGATCCACCACCGTCCCGGCGAAGGACACGATGCCGTCGGCGGGACTCACCACCTGGACGGCCGTGCCTCCACCCGCGGACAGGTCGACGCCCCGGTGTCCGCGCTTCCACTTCTGCGGCGGCTTCTCGAACGGGCGCAGGACCTCCGGCACCGGGTCCAGGGGCCAGGTCCACTCCGGGACGAACGGGCCCGGACCGGACCCCTCGTCGACAGCGGACGCAGGCGCGGCGGCGTCGGCAGGGGGAGGGGAGCCGGGCCCGGGCGACAGGAACAGCAGCACCGCGAGGAGGGCGACGCCCACGGAGCCGACAGGACGCTCCCGTGCACGGGAGCGCCGTGGACAGGGCCGGTGTGCTGGAGGATCGAGGGGACTGGCCATGGGCCCATCCTCCATCCCTGGTCGGCGGGGGACGCGCTCCGCCGCCCTTATGTAGACAGCCGGGGTCGTGGGCCGAGCACCCCTCCCGGAGGGGTCGCGGAGCCCCCGCCCGAGGCCCGACGTCGGCCCGATCCCGCAGTCCCGCTGTAGTACACTGGACCCAGCAGCCTGCTGCTCCCTCCTCCGTTTGCCCCGCGCATCGATGGGTGATGGAGATTTTCAGGCTGACTACGCGTGCCTGCGATTCTTCGCCTCCGCATGGCGTCGAAGTGCCCGCCCTGCGGTCCGGACCAGTCCGGTAGGGGAGGGCATGTCCACTCGACGACCGGGTACCAGGACGTACCGGCCACCCCGGCCGGCACCGAGACAACCGTCAACAAGCTTCAGGCGGCGCCACGCGCCCGAGCCGAAGCTGAAGAAAGGCAGAACATGCCAGTCGTAACCATGCGCCAGCTGCTCGACAGCGGCGTCCACTTCGGTCACCAGACCCGCCGTTGGAACCCGAAGATGAAGCGCTTCATCTTCACCGAGCGCAACGGCATCTACATCATCGATCTGCAGCAGTCGCTGGGCTACATCGACCGCGCGTACGAGTTCGTCAAGGCCACGGTCGCCCACGGCGGGACCGTGCTCTTCGTCGGCACCAAGAAGCAGGCCCAGGAAGCGATCGCCGACCAGGCGACGCGGGTCGGCCAGCCCTACGTCAACCAGCGCTGGCTCGGCGGCATGCTCACCAACTTCCAGACGGTGTCCAAGCGCATCCAGCGCATGAAGGAACTCGAGGAGATCGACTTCGAGGACGTCGCCGGTTCGGGTCACACCAAGAAGGAGCTCCTGCTCCTCAAGCGTGAGCTCACCAAGCTGCAGAGCAACCTCGGTGGCATCCGCAACCTGACCAAGGCACCCTCCGTCGTGTGGGTCGTCGACACGAAGAAGGAGCACCTCGCCATCGACGAGGCGAAGAAGCTCAACATCCCGGTCGTCGCGATCCTCGACACCAACTGCGATCCCGACGAGGTCGACTTCCCGATCCCGGGTAACGACGACGCCATCCGCGCCGTCAACCTGCTGACGCGCGTCGTCGCCGACGCCGTGGCCGAAGGTCTCATGGCCCGCCACAACCGCTCCGGCAACAACGAGGCCGCTGCCGACGAGCCCATGGCCGAGTGGGAGCGCGAACTGCTCCAGGGCAGCCCCGACGCCGCTGCCGCAGCGCCCGAGGCGGCAGCTCCCGAAGCTGCAGCGGACGCCCCCGCAGCCGAGGCTCCCACCGAGGTCCCCGCCGTCGAGGAGGCGCCCGCAGGTCTGCAGGCCCCCATCGCCGAGGAAGTCCCCGAAGCAGTAGCTCCCGCCACGGAAGCCGCCAGCGACAACAAGTAGTCCTCGATGCGTAAGGGGTGTGGGTCAAACCATGCCCCTTACGCATGTTCCGATCCACCTCAACTTAGGAGTTCATATGGCAAATTTCACTGCCGCTGACATCAAGGCCCTGCGCGAGCGCACGGGCGCAGGCATGATGGACGTCAAGAAGGCTCTCGACGAAGCCAACGGCGACGCCGACAAGGCCCTGGAACTGATCCGCATCAAGGGCCTCAAGGGCGCGACGAAGCGCGAAGGCCGCTCGACCGCCGAGGGCCTCGTCGCCGCTCGCGTCGAGGGCAACGTCGGCGTCATGGTCGAGGTCAACTGCGAGACCGACTTCGTCGCCAAGGCCGGCCCCTTCATTGAGTTCTCCAACAAGGTGCTCGGTGCGGCCATCGAGTCCGGCGCCTCCGACGTCGAGACCCTCCTCGCGTTCGAGCTGGACGGCAAGCCCGTCTCCGAGCACGTCATCGAAGCCGGTGCGCTGCTCGGCGAGAAGGTCGACATCCGCCGCGTGGCCCGCGTCGAAGGCCAGATCGTCGACGCCTACCTGCACAAGACGTCCAAGGACCTCCCCGCCCAGGTCGGCGTGCTCTTCGCCGTCGAGGGTTCGGGCGACGCCGCCGCCACGACAGCGCACGACGTCGCCGTCCACATCGCCGCGTACTCGCCCACCTACCTGACGCGCGAGGACGTCCCCGCCGAGCTCGTCGAGTCGGAGCGCCGCATCGCCGACGAGACGGCCCGCGCCGAGGGCAAGCCCGAGCAGGCTCTCGCGAAGATCGTGGAAGGACGCCTCACCGGCTTCTTCAAGGAGGGTGTCCTGCTCGACCAGGCCTTCGCCAAGGACGCCAAGAAGTCCGTCGCCGCGGTCCTCACCGAGGCCGACGCCAAGGCCACGGCCTTCGCACGGTTCCGCGTCGGGGCCTGATCCCTCCGGCCACGTCCACAGCACGACGGTGAAGGGCGGCCGCCCTCGAGGTGGCCGCCCTTTCCTGCGCTCGGGAGGCGCGCCCTATCCTGTAACGGGTCCGGCACCATCCCACCCGCATGATCGGCCGTCCCACCAGGACCGGCCCCACTACTATGCCCGGGAGGCATTTCATGGACACCACTTCCACTGTTCCGACGGATGGTCCCGCGGGTCGGCGCCGGGTCCTGCTCAAGCTCTCCGGTGAAGTCTTCGGCGGCGGCAAGCTGGGCGTCGACCCCGATACGGTGCGGTCCATCGCCCAGCAGATCGCCGCCACCGTCGGTGACGTGGAAGTCGCGATCGTCGTGGGCGGCGGCAACTTCTTCCGCGGCGCCGAGCTGTCGCAGAGCGGCATGGACCGCTCCCGTGCCGACTACATGGGCATGCTCGGCACGGTCATGAACTGCCTGGCCCTGCAGGACTTCCTCGAGCAGGCGGGCGTCGAGACCCGCGTCCAGAGCGCCATCACCATGGGTCAGGTCGCCGAGGCGTACATCCCGCGGCGCGCCATCCGGCACCTCGAGAAGGGCCGCGTGGTCATCTTCGGCGCCGGGGCCGGACTGCCCTACTTCTCCACCGACACCGTCGCCGCCCAGCGCGCCCTGGAGGTGCACGCGGACGAGGTCCTCATGGCCAAGAGCGGCGTCGACGGCGTGTACACCGCGGACCCGCACAAGGACCCGACGGCGGAGAAACTCGACACGCTGTCCTACGACGAGGCCCTGCGCCGGGACATCCGCGTGATGGACCAGACCGCCATGACGATGTGCAAGGACAACAACCTCACCATGGTGGTCTTCGGGATGCAGGGCGAGGGGAACGTCACGCGTGCCATCCGCGGCGAGAAACTCGGGACCCTCGTCACCATCTGACTCCCCGGGGGGCGGGGCAGGCCACGCCGCCGGGAGCGGCGCGCCGTTGAACTAGGATGAACCACTGGAACGGTTGCCGTGCAGCCGACTGCGGAGCGAAGGAGACATTGTGATCGAAGAGACCTTGCTGGAAGCCACCGACAAGATGGACAAGGCCGTGGAGGTTGCAAAGGAGGACTTCGCGACGGTCCGTACCGGCCGCGCGAACGCCTCCCTGTTCTCCAAGGTGGTGGTCATGTACTACGGCGCACCCACCCCGCTGCAGCAGCTCGCGTCCTTCCAGAACCCGGAGGCGCGCACCCTGCTGATCACGCCGTTCGACCGCGGCTCCCTCAACGACATCGAGCGTGCCCTGCGCGACTCCGACCTCGGCGCCAACCCGTCCAACGACGGCAACGTGATCCGCGTGGTCCTGCCCGAGCTGACGCAGGAGCGCCGCAAGGAGTACGTGAAGCTCGTGAAGACCAAGGCCGAGGACGCCAAGATCTCCATCCGCAACATCCGCCGCAAGGCCAAGGACGGCATCGACAAGGTCGTCAAGGACGGCGACGCCGGTGAGGACGAGGGCTCGCGTGCGGAGAAGGAACTGGACGCGATGACCAAGGCGCGGGTGGACCTGATCGACGAGCTGCTGAAGCGCAAGGAAACCGAGCTGCTCGAGGTCTGATGGCGGACCACGATCTCCCCGGTGCGGACCTCGCCTCCCCGTCCCGCCATTCGCTGCGGGCCCGCGGTACGTCCGTCCTCGGAGTGCTGAAGCGGCGACGTCCCGCCCGGGACCCCGGAACGCCGTCCCGGGCGGGACGCAACCTCCCCGCGGCCATCGGTGTCGGCGCCGGTCTCCTCATCCCGGTCCTCGTGGGCCTGCTGTTCTCCCCGATCGTGTTCGTCGGCATCGTCACGCTGTTCGCCGTCCTGGGGGTCTGGGAGATCTCCCGGGCCCTTGGGCTGCGCCGCATCCGCGTGCCGCTCGTGCCCACCCTGGCGGGCACGCTCGTGCTCCCGGCCTCCGCCTACGTCGGCGGGCCCCAGGGGCTCGCCGCGGCCATCACCGCCGTCGTCGTCGTGATCTTCCTCTGGCGTTCGCTCGACCCTGCGCCGGACGCCGCGAAGAGCCTGATGGCCGGGACGTTCACCGTGCTCTGGGTCCCGTTCATGATGAGCTTCGCGGTGCTGCTGATGCGCGCCGACGGGGGCTTCCTCATCATCGCCACGCTCCTGCTGCTCGTCGTCGCGAACGACACCTTCGGGTACCTGATCGGCGCGTTCTTCGGCAAGCACCCCATGGCGCCGAAGATCAGTCCCAAGAAATCCTGGGAGGGCTTCGGCGGCTCCATCGGCGGAGCGCTGATCGTGGGCGGGCTGTGCGCAGTCCTCCTGCTCGGGCAGCCGCTGTGGGTCGGCCTGGCGCTGGCCGTCGCCACCGTCGCCTCGGCGACGGCCGGCGACTTCGCGGAATCGATGATCAAGCGGGAGCTCGGTGTGAAGGACATGGGCACGATCCTCCCCGGCCACGGCGGGGTGATGGACCGCCTCGACTCGATCGTCCTGGCCTCCCCGGTGGCGTACCTGCTGTCCGCTACATTGGTGCCGGGATTGCTCTGACCGCAGGCAGGCGGGGGGATCCCGGGGCCCCCGGGCTCCCTGTCCCTGGAGGTCTCGGCAGAAGGATCAGCACACATGGACGTCGCCCGCCCGGGTAGCTCCCCGTTCGCCCGCGTCGGACGCCGGGAACTCGGCTACAAAACCCGCCAGGTCGACCGCTTCCTGGCCAGGGCGCGCGGCTCCTACGACGCCGATGACCCGGACGCGGACGCCGTCACCAGCCGGGAGGTCCGGGCCATGGCCTTCGACCCGGCCCGCGGCGGCTACGAGACCCAGGCTGTCGACGCCGCGCTGGACCGGCTCGAGGACGCCTTCGCACTGCGCGAGCGCGACCACCTGATCAGCACCGAGGGTGAGGACGCCTGGCTGCGGCAGATCGGCCGGACCGCCGCCGTGCTGCGTCGGAGGCTCCACCGCCCGGCGGGCGAGCGGTTCCGCCGGCCCGTGAAGCCGGGCAGCCCCAGCTACGACGTCGAGGACGTCGACCGCCTGTGCGACGACCTCCTGCAGTACCTCGAGAACCACGTCCCCCTGAGCGTCGACGCCGTCCGCCGCGCCGTGTTCCGTGAGGCCAGGGGAGCGGACGGCTACGAGGAGAACCAGGTGGATGCGTTCCTGGACCGGGTCATCGACCTCATGGCCGGCATCGACTGACCCCGACCCGCGGCCGTGTCCCGGCTACCGCGGCTCCGGGCTGTGGAGGCGCGCGAGGACCCGCGACGCCGTCGCCGGTCGCCGCCCCGCCGTCGCCCGCGACACGAGCACCATGGCCAGGAACGCCGCCGGCACCGTCCACAGGGCCGGCTGGCCCAGCCACACCCAGCGGTCGCCTGCCCCGGGGCCCAGCAGGGCCGTCGCGGCGATCGACCCGCCGCACAGGACCGCGCCGACGAGCATGCCGGCGATCGCTCCGGCGTCCGTGAGGCCTCGCCACCAGATCCCGAGCAGCAGCAGGGGGCAGATGGTGGAGGCGGTGAACGCGAAGACGGATCCGACGCTGCCGGCCAGCGCGAGGGTGTCCGTCAGGAGGGCGATCGTGAGGGGGACGACCGTGGACAGCAGCGCGGCCCGCCGGAACCCTGTCACGCTGCCCTGGAAGAACTCCTGGCTGATCACCCCTGCCAGTGACACCACCAGACCGCTCGTCGTCGACAGGAACGCGGCGAAGGCGCCCGCGGTCACCAGCGCGGACAGCAGGTCGCCCGTGGCGCCGTCGAAGATGCGCCCGGGCAGCAGGAGGACCGTGGCGTCCGAGGCGCCCCGCGCCGCGAGTTCAGGGGTGTGGATCCGGCCGAGGATCCCGTACACCATGGGGAACAGGTAGAAGACCGAGAGCAGGCCCAGCACGAGCACCGTGGTCCGCCGCGCGGACGCCCCGTCGGGATTGGTGTAGAAACGCACCAGCACGTGCGGGAGTCCGAGGGTGCCGAACAGGAGCGCGATGACGAGCGAGAGGGTGCCGTAGAGGGACGCGTGCGCCGTCGTGTTCAGGTCGGCCGTGAACGCGCTGCCTCCCGCGGTGATCTGCGCACCCTCGGCGCCGAGGCGGAACAGGATGAACGCCGCCGGGACGGCGAGGGCCGTCAGTTTCAGCCAGTACTGGAAGGCCTGGACGAAGGTGATGGAGCGCATGCCGCCCGTGACGACGCTCAGGCACACGACGACGACGACGGCGAGCGGCCCCACCCACGACGGCAGGCCCGTGGTGATCCGCACCGTCAGGGCGGCACCGTGGAGCTGCGGCACGATGTACAGCCAGCCGACGACGACGACGAGCATGCTGGTCACGCGGCGCACCAGCAGCGAGTCCAGGCGCGCCTGCGCGAAGTCGGGGATGGTGTAGGCGCCCGAGCGGCGCAGGGGAGCGGCGACGAACAGCAGGAGCATGAGGTAGCCGGCCGTGTAGCCGATCGGGAACCAGAGGGCGTCCACCCCGGAGATGAGGATGAGCCCGGCCACGCCGAGGAAGCTCGCGGCGGACAGGTACTCGCCGCCGATCGCGGAAGCGTTCCACCAGGGGCGGACCGTCCGGGAGGCGACGTAGAAATCGCCCGTGGTCCGTGAGATGCGCAGCCCGTAGATGCCGATGAGCACGGTGCTGAGGGCCACGAGGAGCAGGGCCGTGTAACCGACGGCGGGGCTCAGGTGCAGGCCGGCGGCATCGAGCGCGTCAGTCATCGACGAGGTCCTGGAAGCGCCGCTCGTTGCGGGAGGCGCTGCGCACGTAGAGCACCGCGCAGCCGATGACCAGCGGGTAGACCCCGAGGCCGAGGATCAGCCAGGGGACGGGGACCGTCAGGACCGTCACCGTCTCGATGGCCGGGAACACCGCGAACAGGACCGGGATACCCATCAGGATGACCAGGAAGCCGCCGGCCACCACGAGGGCGAGGCGCAGCTGCGACCGGATGAGGGAGGCGACGAACACCTGGCCCACCTCGGACTGCTCGGCCATCTCGCGGGCCACGGGGAAGGACGCCCCCGTGGCGCGGGCGGCCGTCCGCGGGGCGGTCACCCGGACGCGGCGGGGCGACCCGGCCGCGTCCGGGGCCGCCGGGGGGTCGGCCGCCGGGGGTCGACGGGATTCCTCGGGGATCACTGGCCCGGGCGGAGGCGCGTGGCCTCGAGTTTCTCGCGCACGTCCGGCAGATGCCGTCGGCTGACCGGCAGCTCGGCGTCGCCGACGAACAGGCTCGCGCGGCCGGCGCTGATCCGGACCTTCCGGACCTGGTCCATGGCCACGAGGTAGGAGCGGTGCGTCCGCAGGAACCCGGCGTCGGCCCACTGGCGCTCGAGGTCGTTGAGCGGGATGCGGATGAGGTAGCTCGCCTCGGAGGTGTGCAGGCGGGCGTAGTCGCCCTGCGCCTGGACGTAGCGGACGTCGTCGCGTCGGATCATGCGGCTGACGCCGCCCTGGTCCACCGTGATGACCTCCGGAGCGGGAGTGGAGCCCTCCATCAGCTCGCACACGCGCCGCACGGACTCCGCGAGGCGCTCCGCGCGGACGGGTTTCAGGAGGTAGTCGACGGCGCGCAGTTCGAAGGCCTCCAGGGCGCGGTCCTCGTCCGCGGTGATGAACACGACCGCGGGCGGGCGGCTGGAGCGGGAGATCACCCGGGCGATGTCCAGGCCCGAGAGGGCCGGCATGTGGATGTCGAGGAAGAGGGCGTCGACGGGGTGCTGTTCGAGGGCCCTCAGTGCCTCCGCACCGCTCGACGCGCGGTGGATGGTCCCGACGCGCGCGTCCCGGCCGAGCAGGAACGCCAGTTCCTCGACGGCGGGGAGTTCATCGTCGGCGATGATGACGTTCAGCATGCGTCCTAGATTACGCGCCTCATGCCTGGTGATCCGGCTGGGACTTGGGTACACGCATCGTGATGAGCGTGCCCGCACCGGGCGCGGTGTCGATGATCAGCCCGTGGTCGTCGCCGTACACCTGGCGCAGGCGGGAGTCGACGTTGCGGAGGCCCACGTGCACGCCCTCGGTGTGCCCGGCGAGCACGGACCGGAGGTGCTCGGGCTCGATCCCCACGCCGTCGTCCTCGATGGTCACCTCGGCGAAGGCACCGACGTCGTGCGCCGTGATGGTGATGTTCCCGATGCCGTCCTTCGAATCGAGCCCGTGGCGCACCGCGTTCTCCACGAGCGGCTGGAGACTGAGGAACGGGATGACCGTGCTGAGCACCTCGGGGCCGATCTCGAGGGAGACCTTCAGCCTGTCGCCGAACCGTGCGCGTTCGAGGAGGAGGTAGCGGTCGATGCTGCGCAGTTCCTCCGCCACGGTGGTGAAGTCGCCATGGCGGCGGAACGAGTAGCGCGTGAAGTCCGCGAACTCGACCACGAGGTCGCGGGCGCGCTGCGGGTCCGTGTTGATGAAGGACGCGATCGCGTTGAGCGAGTTGTAGATGAAGTGCGGGCTGATCTGGGCGCGGAGGGCCCGCACCTCGGCCTCCGCGAGGAGCCGGCGGGAATAGTCCAGTTCGGCGAGTTCCACCTGGGTGGACACCCAGCCGGCCAGCTCGTTCGTGGCCCGGACGAGGCCGGCGTTCACGTCGTCGGCCACCGCTCCGACCGTCCCGACCACGCGGTCGTCCACGCGGATGGGGGAGAGCACCAGCTCGCCGGGCTCCGCGAGGCCCGCGGCCTCGAGGTGCTGGCGGCGGAACACCTGCGTGCGGCCGCTCTCGAGGACCTGCCGGATTAGGGGCATCAGGTCCGGCGGCGTCCCGCGTCCGCCGTCCCAGGCGAGCACACCGGCGTCGTCGCTGATCATGAGCACGTCGCACCGCAGGAGCCCGTGCAGGTACCGGCTCGCCTTCGAGGCACCCGCCGGCGTGAGGCCCTCGCGCAGGTGCTCGGAGGCGAGCGACGCGGTATGGAGCGTGGCGTAGGTGGCGCGGTCGGCGTCGGACCCGAGGTCCCGGTACGAGCGCGACAGGCGGAAACCGAGGGAGGCGACCACGGCGAGGGTGACGACGACGACGGCGCACACCAGGGCGGTGTCGACGGCGGCGCTGAACATTGCTCCACAGTAGCCGCCCGGGTTCCCCGCCCGGCGCCTCCGGTGACCGTTCACCGCATCCACCGGCGCGCTCGGCGACGGACGTCCGTGTCCGGCTGGTGCACCCCGCAGCCGTCCCGCACAGTGATGGGAGTCACACCGACGTGCCTTCCTGCGTTGCGACGGTGCCGCCCTCGCGGCTGGAGTGACTCCCGAGAAAGAAGGAGGAACCATGGGCTCGCACCCAGGAGAGCCGATCGCCGGCTCCGGTCCTGCCGTCGACTTCACCGACGTCCAGCAGACCGAGCAGTTCAGGGAACTGCGCAAGCGCCACCGCAGTTTCGTCTTCCCCATGGCAGTGTTCTTCCTGCTCTGGTACTTCGCCTACGTGCTGCTGGCCGCCTACGCGCACGACTTCATGGCCACACCGGTGATGGGCAACATCAACATCGGCATCGTCCTCGGACTGCTGCAGTTCGTCAGCACCTTCGCCATCACCATGTGGTACGTCAGCTACGCCAACCGGCGCCTCGACCCGATCGCCGCGAACCTGCGGCACGAGCTCGAGGAAGCGGCACCCGAAGCGTTCATCGACCCGTCAGGCGGAAAGAAATGATCCCTCTCATGAGTGCGGGCGTCCGCGTACCGCTCCAGGCCGCCGAGACGACGACCGTCGGCTCGCCGCTGCTCAACATCACCATCTTCGGACTGTTCGTCGCCGTCACCCTGGTGATCGTGCTCAGGGCGAGCCGCAACAACAAGACCGCGGCCGACTACTACGCCGCCGGCCGCTCCTTCACCGGCGGACAGAACGGTACCGCCATCGCGGGGGACTACCTCTCCGCGGCGTCCTTCCTCGGCATCGTCGGCGCGATCGCCATCAACGGCTATGACGGGTTCCTGTACTCGATCGGGTTCCTCGTCGCGTGGCTCGTGGCCCTGCTGCTGGTCGCGGAACTCCTCCGCAACACCGGCAAGTTCACCATGGCCGACGTCCTGTCCTTCCGCCTGAAGCAGCGTCCCGTCCGCATCGCGGCGGCCATCACCACGCTGGCCGTCTGCTTCTTCTACCTCCTCGCGCAGATGGCGGGCGCCGGCGGGCTCGTCTCCCTCCTCCTCGGCATCGACGACCGCCTCGGCCAGTCCCTCGTCATCACCGTCGTCGGCGTCCTCATGATCATGTACGTCCTCATCGGCGGCATGAAGGGCACCACCTGGGTGCAGATCATCAAGGCCTGCCTGCTGATCTCCGGCGCGTTCATCATGACCGTCTGGGTCCTGGCCCTGCACAACTTCAACTTCTCCACCCTGCTCGGCGCGGCGATCGAGACCTCGGGCAACGCGGCCATCACGAGCCCCGGCCTGCAGTACGGCCTCAGCGCCATCACGCGGCTCGACTTCCTCTCGCTCGCGCTCGCGCTCGTCCTCGGTACCGCCGCCCTGCCGCACGTGCTCATGCGCTTCTACACGGTCCCGACGGCGAAGGAGGCCCGCCGGTCCGTCGTCTGGGCCATCTGGCTCATCGGCGCGTTCTACCTCTTCACGCTCGTGCTCGGCTACGGTGCCAGTGCGCTCATCGGTTCGGAACGCATCCTGGCCGCTCCGGGCGGCGTGAACTCGGCGGCCCCGCTGCTCGCCTACGAGCTCGGCGGATCGATCCTCCTCGGACTCATCTCCGCCGTCGCCTTCGCCACGATCCTCGCGGTCGTCGCCGGCCTGACCATCACCGCCGCGGCCTCCTTCGCCCACGACATCTACGCGAGCGTCATCCGCAAGGGCCGGGTCGACCCGGACGGCGAGGTCAAGGTGGCCCGCCGCACCGTCATCGTGATCGGACTGCTCTCGATCGCAGGCGGCATCGGCGCGCAGGGCCAGAACGTGGCGTTCCTCGTGGCGCTCGCGTTCGCCGTGGCGGCCAGCGCCAACCTGCCGACCATCCTCTACTCGCTGTTCTGGAAGAAGTTCAACACCCAGGGTGCGGTCTGGAGCATGTACGGCGGCCTCGGCTCGGCGATCCTGCTGATCGCGCTCTCCCCGGTCGTCTCCGGCGGCGAGAAGTCGATGATCCAGGGTGCCGACTTCTCGGTGTTCCCGCTCAGCAACCCGGGCATCGTCTCGATCCCGCTGGCGTTCTTCCTGGGCTGGCTGGGCACCACGCTCTCCCGCACCCCGGAGGACCCGATGAAGCAGGCCGAGATGGAGGTGCGCTCGCTGACCGGTGTCGGTGCCGAGAAGGCCACCGACCACTGATCCGCGGATCCACGCACGAGCGAGGCCGCCCCACCGCACGGTGGGGCGGCCTCCTCCGTTCCGGGGCGGCCCGGTTCGTTCCGGGACGGGCCGTCAGCCCGTGGGGCGCGGTCCGCGGGCCAGGAGCGGCTCGACCCGGAACGGGATGAGCTCACCCATGGCCAGGGACGTGTCGCAGCGTTCCACGCCGTCGCAACCGAGGATCTTGCCGTTGATCCGGAAGAGGTCCTCGGCGTCGAGGGCGACCACGCGCACCAGGATGTCGGCCTGCCCGGTCAGGCCGAAGGCCTCGATCACCTCGGGCACCGCGGCGATGCTGCGGGTGATGTCCGCCAGCTTCTGCTGCTGCACATGGACGTGGATGAACGCGGTCAGGGGATAGCCCAGGGCCACGGTGCTGATGCGCCGCTCGAAGGAGAGGAAGACCCCCTTCTTCTCGAGCTGCGCCATCCTCGCCTGGACCGTGTTGCGGGACAGGCCGAGCTTCTGGGCGAGCGCGACGACGGTGCGCCGGGAGTCCTTCGCCAGGGCCTGCAGCAGGCGGGTGTCGGTGAGGTCGAGGGGTTGCATAGTGCGCAACGCTAACACGGCCCCCGAGGCCCTGACCGCGCAGTCTGCTCAGTCGAGGACAGGATGGTTGTGCCACCTGTGCGGTGTGAGTAGGGTCACAACCACTCCGGGTGAAGGCGCCCGGAGCCCTTCCAGCCGCGCTGACCGCCGGCGGAGGGTCCGCTGCGAATGCGAAGGTTGCGTGCAATGGCCCAGGACGGCGCCCGGCCAGGATCGGGATCCACCGGCGAGATCGACGCCGGACCAGGAAGCGGGACGGTGCTCCCCGGCCCCGCCCACGCCCGTGCGGACGACCTCGTCCAGCTCATCGACTCCCACGGCCGCCGCCACCCCCACGCGCACTACGACGCGCTCGTGGCGGACGTCGACGGCGCCGCACTGCAGGGGCTCTACGAGGACATGGTGGTGGTGCGGCGCATCGACGCCGAGGCCACCGCGCTGCAGCGCCAGGGGGAACTCGCCCTCTGGCCGCCGCTGCTGGGCCAGGAGGCGGCCCAGATCGGGTCCGGCCGCGCGCTGCGCTCCGACGACTTCGTGTTCTCCAGCTACCGGGAGAACGCCGTCGCCTATTGCCGCGGGGTGGACCTCACCGACATCCTCCGGGTCTGGCGGGGCAACGCCTCCTCCGGCTGGGACCCCTACACGATCAACATGGCCACCCCGCAGGTCATCATCGGGGCGCAGACCCTCCACGCCACCGGGTACGCGATGGGCATCATCAACGACGGCGCCGACTCCGTGGCCGTCAGCTACTTCGGCGACGGCGCCACGAGCCAGGGCGACGTCAACGAGGCCATGGTCTTCGCCGCCAGCTACCAGGCGCCGGTCGTCTTCTTCTGCCAGAACAACCACTGGGCCATCTCCGAGCCCGTGGGGCTGCAGGCCCACGTGCCGATCGCGCGCCGGGCTCCCGGTTTCGGCATCCCGTCCGTGCGCGTGGACGGCAACGACGTCCTCGCGTGCCTCGCCGTGACCCGTGAGGCCCTCGCACGAGCCCGCTCCGGCGGCGGACCGACCTTCATCGAGGCCGTCACCTACCGCATGGGCCCGCACACGACCGCGGACGACCCCTCACGCTACCGGGACCCCAACGAACTCGAGGACTGGGCGGCGCGCGATCCGCTGGCACGCCTCGCGACCCTGCTCGATTCCCTCGGGCTGCTGGACGCCGACTACACCGACTCCGTGAAGACCACGGCCGACGCCGTGGCCGCCACACTGCGCGAGGGCTGCCTCTCGATGCCCGAACCCGCGCCGTCCGACGTGTTCAAGCACGTCTACAGCACACCGAACTCCTGGCTGGACCGCCAGCAGGACCACTACGAGCGCTACCTCGCCTCCTTCACCCGGGCACCCCAGGAAGGACAACGCTGATGTCCACCATGACCTTCGGCCGCGCGATCAACGCCGGCCTGCGCCGCGCCATGGACGACGATCCCAAGGTGATCCTCATGGGGGAGGACATCGGCAAGCTCGGGGGCGTCTTCCGCATCACGGACGGGCTGCAGAAGGACTTCGGTCCGCACCGCGTCATGGACAGCCCGCTCGCCGAGGCCGGCATCATGGGCACGGCCGTCGGCATGGCCTACCGCGGGTACCGCCCGGTGGTGGAGATCCAGTTCGACGGTTTCATCTATCCGGCGTTCGACCAGATCGTGTGCCAGGTGGCGAAGCTGCACTACCGCACGCAGGGCGCCGTGAAGATGCCGCTCACCATCCGCGTGCCCTTCGGCGGCGGCATCGGCTCGCCCGAGCACCACTCGGAGTCGCCCGAGGCGTACTTCACCCACACCTCCGGCCTGCGCGTGGTCAGCGTCTCGAACCCGCAGGACGCCTACACGATGATCCAGCAGGCCATCGCCAGCGACGACCCCGTGCTGTACTTCGAGCCCAAGCGCCGCTACCACGTCAAGGGCGAGGTGGACGAGGCAGCGGATCCAGCGTCGTCGGACATGGGGGCCGCACGCGTGGTCACCGAGGGGACGGACGTCACGCTCGTGACCTACGGCCCGCTCGTGCCGACCGCCCGCGACGCCGCCGTCGCCGCGTCCGACGACGGCATCTCGATCGAGGTGATCGACCTCCGGTCGCTCGCCCCGATCGACTTCGCGACCGTCGAGGCGTCCGTCCGCAAGACGGGGCGGCTCGTGGTCACGCACGAGGCCGCGCAGTCTGGCGGGCTCGGTGCGGAGATCGCCGCGAGCATCACGGAGCGGTGCTTCGACTACCTCGAGCACGCCCCCGTCCGCATCACGGGCTTCGACATCCCCTACCCGTACTCCAAGCTCGAGTTCCACCACCTCCCGGACCTCGACCGGATCCTCGACGGCGTGGACCGCGTGATGCGCCGACCGAACTCGCTCAGCGGACTCGACCACCCCCACAGCAGCCAGGGAGCAGGACAGTGACAGTGACCACGCCACCGAGGACCACCAGGATCCGCGAGTTCCGCCTGCCCGACCTCGGGGAGGGGCTGACCGAGTCGGAGATCGTCCAGTGGCACGTCGCCGAGGGCGACACCGTGGAGCTCAACCAGATCATCGCCGACGTCGAGACCGCGAAGGCCGTCGTCGAACTGCCGTCGCCCTACGCAGGCGTGGTGGTGCGGCTGCACGAGGCGGCGGGGACCGTCGTCGACGTCGGAGCGCCGATCGTCTCGTTCGAGGTGGCCGACGCGCCGGGCGAGAGTGTCCCGCTGTCGCCGTCGCCCGCCGGCGGGCAGGTGGCTGACGAGCCGGCGACTGACGGCCCTCCCCTTGCCGAGCCTGCACCGGCCCGGCGCGAGCCGAACCTCGTGGGCTACGGGGCCGCGGTGGAGAAGGGCGGGCGCCCGCAGCGGAGGAGCCGCGTCCTCGCGGCGACCCAGGCCCCCGAGACCCCTCCGTCCCCGGCTGCGCCGCCCGCCGCCGCGGCCCCCGCGGCATCCGCGCAGTACCGGGAGCGTCCGCGGTCCACGCCGCCCGTCCGCAAGCTCGCGCGCGACCTCGGCATCGCCCTCGACACCCTCACGGGCACCGGTGCCGGAGCACTCATCACGCGGGCCGACGTGCTGGCCGCGCTCGCGGGAGCGCCGTCTGCCCCTGCCGCGCCGGTGGCGCCCGCTGCCCCGCCGGAGCCCGTTCCTCAGGCCGTAGGGTCCGCCGGCGGGGAGACCCGCACGCCGATCCGCGGCATGCGGAAGCACACGGCCGCGGCCATGGTGGCCAGTGCGTTCTCGGCCCCGCACGCCACCGAATTCCTGACCATCGACGTCACGCCGACCATGGACCTGCTCGCGGAGCTCAAGGCGAGCCGCGCCTTCGAGGGGACCAGGGTGACGCCCCTGACCGTCGTGGCGAAGGCGCTGTGCATCGCGATCGCCCGCAACCCGAGCCTCAACTCGTCCTGGGACGAGGGGGCGCAGGAGATCGTGCAGTACGCGGACGTCAACCTCGGGATCGCCGCCGCCACGCCGCGCGGGCTGCTCGTGCCGAACATCAAGGCCGCGCAGGCGCTGACCCTGATGGGCCTCGCGCAGGCGCTCGGTTCGCTGACCGAGACCGCCCGGGCGGGCAGGACGCCGCCTGCCGATCTCGCGGGCGGCACCATCTCCATCACGAACATCGGTGTCTTCGGGATCGACGCCGGCACCCCGATCCTCAATCCGGGGGAGGCGGCCATCCTCGCCATGGGAGCCGTCCGCAGCATGCCGTGGGAGTACCGGGGCGAGATCGCCCTGCGGTCCGTGATGACGCTCAGCCTGTCCTTCGACCACCGGCTCGTCGACGGCGAGCAGGGTTCGCGCTTCCTGGCCGACGTCGGCACCATCCTCAGGAACCCCGCGATGGTCCTGACCATGGTGTGACCGGTCCGGGGCGCGGCGCCCTAGGGCAGTTCGAGGATGAGTTCCCTGACCACGGCGCCGCGCGCCGCCGCGAAGCCCTGCGTCTCGCCGACCTGGCGGAAGCCCCAGCGCTCGAGGATGCGGATCGAGCTCACGTTGTCGGCGACCGCGCGTGCCCGGATGGGCCGCTGCGTGACCTCGTTCAGGAACTGGCCGACGGCGGCCGTGGTGATGCCCTGCCCCCAGCGCGACCGGTCGATCCAGTAGCTGATCTCGGGTGTCTCGCCGTCGCGGTACGCGAGGATGCTCCCGACGACGTCGCCGTCGGAGAGGATGGTCCGCACGGTGATGCGGCGGTCGTTGAGGATCTCCTGCCAGTGGTTGTCGAACACGCCGCGGTCGGACGGGTTCTTGGCCCCGAAGGCGGCCATGTGGTTGGCGCTCGGGTCCAGCTGGTGTGAGAAGAACTCATCGAGGTCGGCGGCTTCAACGGGACGTAGCGTGATCACGGCGGGTCTTTCAGTCGGTGGAGGGCCATGCGGTCGGCGCGGCCAGGACTTCTCGTGCTTCAGCGTACTAGGCGGAGCCTGCGGGGTCGGAGGGGCGGCCCGTCACACCGTCAGCGCCGCCCACGCCATCTCCTCGAGCAGGTCGCGGAACAGGGCCAGTTCGCGCGCGGAGCCGGTGCGGCTCGTCGTGTGCGGGGTCGAGTTGATCAGGCCGAACACGGCATGCACCTTCCGCCGCAGCAGCGAGGTCTCGGTGTCCGGGCGGTACGTGGCCAGTTCGTCCACCCACACCTGGACGTAGCTGCGCTGCAGGGAGCGCACGGCGCGCTGGTCGTCGGCGGCCAGCGCGCCGAGGTCGCGGTCCTGGACGCGGATGACGTCGGCGTGGTTCAGGGCGAACTCCACCTGGAACCGGATGAGGCCCCTGAGTGCGTCCTCCGGCGATCCGGCCGCCGCGGCGACCTCCCGTCCGCCGTCGAGCAGGTCCTCGCTGACCCCGGTGAGCAGGGCGGCGAGCACGGACGGCTTGCCCGCGAAGTGCCGGTAGACGGCGGGTCCGCTCACGCCCGCCGCGGCACCGAGGTCCTCGATGGACACGCCGTTGTAGCCGCGCTCGGCGAACAGCTGGGCGGCCGCCTCCAGCAGCGCGGCGCGCCGCGAGGCCTTGGCGATGCTCCGGCCGGTCACGCGCTCTTCGATGGGCGATGCCTCCATGCGCTTCCTCGTCGTCCGGTGTGGGGCACAAGTGGTGCGGATCGTCCCGGGAGGGGAGATCGTCCCATCATTCTCATGGACTTCCTGGTTAATGACCACTAACCTGAAACCGGTTAGCGCGTGCTAACTGAACCGTGCTCGAGGAAGTAGTCGATGGAGACCCTGACGTCGAAGGTCGATCCGCTCTCACCGGCGTTCACCGCGAACCATGCCGCCCAGACCGCGCTCGTCGAGGACCTCCGCTCGCGCCTCGCCACCGCCGCCCTCGGCGGGCCCGAACGGTCGCGGGAGCGGCACGTCGCACGCGGCAAGCTCCTTCCGCGCGAGCGCATCGACCAGCTGCTCGACGACGGCAGCCCCTTCCTCGAGGTCGCGCCGCTGGCGGCGGACGGCATGTACGACGACGAGTGCCCCGGTGCCGGCGTGATCGCCGGGATCGGCCTGGTGCACGGGCGCCACGTCCTCGTGATCTCGAACGATGCGACCGTCAAGGGCGGCACCTACTACCCGATGACGGTGAAGAAGCACCTCCGGGCGCAGGAGATCGCGCTCGAGAACAACCTGCCGTGCGTGTACCTCGTGGACTCCGGGGGAGCGTTCCTCCCCCGCCAGGACGAGGTGTTCCCCGACCGCAACCACTTCGGCCGCATCTTCTACAACCAGGCCACCATGTCGGCGGCCAAGATCCCGCAGATCGCCGCGGTGCTGGGAAGCTGCACCGCCGGCGGCGCGTACGTGCCCGCCATGAGCGACGAGACCGTGATCGTCCGCAACCAGGGCACCATCTTCCTGGGCGGACCGCCGCTGGTGAAGGCAGCCATCGGCGAGGTCGTGACGGCCGAGGAGCTCGGCGGCGGCGACGTGCACTCCCGGATCTCCGGCGTCACGGACCACCTGGCCGAGAACGACCAGCACGCGCTCGAGATCGTCCGCGACATCATCGCCACCCTGCCGCCGCCCCTGCCGGCCGCGACCGCGCCGTCCGCCGCGGTCCTCGCGCCGGCCGTGGCGGAGGACGAGCTCTACGGGGCGGTGCCGACGGACGTCAACGCCTCCTACGACGCCCGCGAGATCATCGCGCGCCTCGTCGACGGATCGCTCTTCCACGAGTTCAAGCGCGAGTACGGGACCACGCTCGTCACCGGCTTCGCCACGATCCACGGTCACCGGGTCGGCATCGTCGCCAACAACGGCGTGCTGTTCAGCGAATCGGCGCTCAAGGGAGCCCACTTCATCGAGCTGTGCGACCAGCGCGGGGTGCCCCTGGTCTTCCTGCAGAACCTCTCCGGCTTCATGGTCGGCAAGGACTACGAGGCCGGCGGCATCGCGAAGAACGGCGCCAAGATGGTCACCGCCGTCGCGACCGCCCGGGTGCCGAAGCTGACCGTCGTCGTCGGCGGGTCCTTCGGTGCCGGCAACTACTCCATGTGCGGCAGGGCGTTCTCGCCGCGGTTCCTGTGGATGTGGCCCGCGAGCCGCATCTCCGTCATGGGAGGCAACCAGGCGTCCTCGGTCCTCGCCACCGTCCGCCGCGACCAGCTCGAAGCCCGCGGCGAGGAATGGCCGCTCGAGGACGAGGAGGCGTTCCGCGCGCCGATCCGCGACCAGTACGAGGCGCAGGGCAACCCCTACTACTCGACCGCCCGGCTCTGGGACGACGGCGTGATCGACCCCGCCGACACCCGCACCGTCCTCGGCCTCGCGCTCGACGTCTGCGCCAACGCGCCCCTGCCCGATACCTCCTTCGGCCTCTTCCGGATGTGACCAGATGACCTCCCCGACCCCTGAACCCTCCACGACTGCGTGGCCCTTCGACACCGTCCTCGTGGCCAACCGCGGGGAGATCGCCTGCCGCGTCATCCGCTCCGTCCGGGCGCTCGGACTGCGTTCGGTCGCCGTGTACAGCGACGCCGACGCCGGCGCCCGGCACGTCCTCGAGGCCGACGTCGCCGTCCGCCTCGGTGGCGCCGCCCCGTCGGAGAGCTACCTCTCCATCCCCGCCGTCGTCGAGGCCTGCCGTCGCACGGGAGCCGGGGCGGTGCACCCCGGATACGGGTTCCTCAGCGAGAACGCCGCCTTCGCCGACGCTCTGCAGGAGGCCGGGATCGTCTTCATCGGCCCGAGCGTGCACTCCCTCGACGTCATGGGGGACAAGATCCGGTCCAAGAACCACGTGGCAGGCTTCGGCGTGCCGGTGGTCCCGGGCATCGCCGAGCCGGGCCTGACCGACCAGGACCTCCTCCGTGCCGCCGCCGACGTCGGGTTCCCGCTGCTCATCAAGCCCTCCGCGGGAGGCGGGGGCAAGGGGATGCACGCCGTCCACCGGCCCGAGGACCTGCCGGAGGTGCTCACGACCGCCCGCCGCGTCGCAGCGCGCGCGTTCGGGGACGACACCCTGTTCCTGGAGCGCCTCATCGAGAGGCCCCGCCACATCGAGGTGCAGGTCCTCGCGGATTCGCACGGCACGGTGATCCACCTGGGCGAGCGCGAATGCTCGCTGCAGCGCCGCCACCAGAAGGTGATCGAGGAGGCGCCGTCGGCCCTGCTCGACGAGGCCACGCGCCGGCGCATCGGCGAGGCCGCGTGCAACGCCGCCCGCAGCGTGGACTACACGGGTGCCGGGACGGTGGAGTTCCTCGTCTCCGACGCCGCGCCGGACGAGTTCTTCTTCATGGAGATGAACACGCGCCTGCAGGTGGAGCACCCCGTCACGGAACTCGTCACCGGGGTGGATCTCGTCGAATGGCAGATCCGCGTCGCCGCGGGGGAGCGGCTGCCGCTGACGCAGGACGACGTCGTCCTCACCGGCCACGCCGTCGAGGCACGCGTGTACGCGGAGAACCCGGAGGCGGGCTTCCTGCCCTCGACCGGCAGCATCCTCGCCCTCACCGAGCCCGCGGGTGACGGGATCCGCGTGGACAGTTCGCTGCTCCCCGGCGGCACCGTCTCGCCGTCGTACGATCCGATGCTCGCCAAGGTGATCGCCTGGGGCACCGACCGCGCCCAGGCGCTCGCCCGCCTCGACGCCGCGCTCGCCGGCACCGTGGTGCTCGGCGTGGACACCAACCTCGAGTACCTGCGCCTGCTGATCGGGGACGACGACGTGCGGGCCGGGCGCCTCGACACCACGCTGATCGAGCGGAAGCTCCCCGCGCTGGGCTTCCGGCACGTCACCGCGCAGGACCTGGCGCTCGCCGCCGTCCTGCTCGTCGAGGCTTCGGATCCGCCCGGGGTCCGTGGCGGATCCGCCTGGGGTCGGGGGGACGGCTTCCGCCTCGGCACGACGCGCCCGCGCACCGTGCCACTCGAGTACGACGGCGGGCCGGCGACCGTCCGGCTGCTGCGCGCAGGCGCGGGATGGACCGCCACGGTCGACGACGTGACCTGCTCGGTCGCCGTCGAGCCCGGGGTCCCCGGTGCGGTCATCGACGGCGTCCGGACGCACCGCCCGCACGCCGTCGACGGTGACACCGTCTGGATCGGCGACGCCGGCTGGTCCACGCGCATCCGGCGGCCCGGCCGCCGCGAACTCGTCGACGCCGCACGGTCCCGCATCACGCGGGAGGAGGGTGCTGCGGACCCGTTGGTCCGCAGCCCCATGCCGGGGACGGTCGTGTCCGTCGCGGTCGTGGACGGAGCGACGGTCGAGGCCGGCGACGTCCTCGTCGCGGTCGAGGCCATGAAGATGGAACACCAGCTCACCGCCGGCCTGTCCGGCGTCGTCCGCCTGTCCCTCAAGCCCGGGGACCTCGTGAAGGCACAGCAGATCGTCGCGACCATCGAGGCGGCTCCCGCCACCGACTCCAGCACCGCCCCCAGCCCCGCACCAGGTTCCACGGAAGGGAACGCAGCATGAACTTCGAACTCAGCGAGGAATACCAGGACCTCGTGGACACCGTCCGCGCATTCGCCGACGAGGTGGTGGCCCCGGTCTCCGCCAAGCACGACGCCGAACACAGTTTCCCCTACGAGGTCGTCAAGCAGATGGGCGACATGGGCCTGTTCGGGCTCCCGTTCCCCGAGGAGTACGGGGGCATGGGCGGCGACTACTTCGCGCTCTGCCTGGCCCTCGAGCAGCTGGCCCGCGTGGACCAGTCGGTCGCCATCACGCTCGAGGCCGGCGTCTCCCTCGGCGCCATGCCCGTCTACCGGTTCGGCACCGAGGAGCAGAAGCAGCAGTGGCTGCCGTCCCTCGCGTCGGGTTCGGCCCTGGGCGGTTTCGGCCTCACCGAGTCGGAAGCGGGTTCGGACGCGTCCGGCACGAAGACGACGGCGAAGCTCGAGGACGGCGTGAACGGCACGGGTGGATCGGAGTGGGTCATCAACGGGACGAAGGAGTTCATCACCAACTCCGGCACCGACATCACGTCGCTGGTGACCGTCACCGCCGTCACGGGCACCTCCGAGCGGCCCGACGGCACGGTGAAGAAGGAGATCTCCACCATCCTCGTGCCCACGGACACGCCAGGGTTCACCGCGGAGAAGGCCTACAACAAGGTGGGCTGGAACGCCTCGGACACGCACCCGCTGACCTTGAAGGACGTCCGCGTCCCGGAGGCGAACCTGCTCGGCACCCGGGGCCGCGGTTATGCCAACTTCCTGCAGATCCTCGACGAGGGCCGGATCGCCATCGCGGCGCTCGCCACCGGCGCGGCCCAGGGGTGCGTGGAGCAGTCCATCCGCTACGCCGGGGAGCGCATGGCGTTCGGCAACACCATCGGCGCCTACCAGGCCATCCAGTTCAAGATCGCCCGCATGCAGGTCCGCGCCCACACCGCGCGCCTCGCCTACTACGACGCCGCGTCCCGCATGCTCGCCGGCAAGCCGTTCAAGACGCAGGCCTCCATCGCGAAGCTCGTGGCCGGCGAGGCCGCCATGGACAACGCCCGCGATGCGACACAGATCTTCGGCGGCTACGGTTTCATCAACGAGTTCGTGGTGTCCAGGCACTACCGTGACTCGAAGATCCTCGAGATCGGCGAGGGGACCACGGAGGTCCAGCTCATGCTCATCGCGAGGGAACTCGGCCTCTAGGCACATCCAGTCGGCGGCAGCGGCGACACGAAGGAGAAGCAGTGATCAACAAGGTGGTCAGCAGCGCGGCGGAGGCCGTGGCGGACATTCCCGACGGCGCATCGCTCGCGGTCGGCGGGTTCGGCCTCTGCGGCATCCCGGCGACCCTGATCGACGCCCTGCACGCCCAGGGGACGGCGGAGCTCGAGACGGTGAGCAACAACTGCGGAGTGGATGACTGGGGGCTCGGGATCCTGCTGTCCGACCACCGCATACGCCGGACCATCAGCTCCTACGTCGGGGAGAACAAGGAGTTCGCCCGGCAGTACCTCGCCGGTGAGCTCGAGGTGGAGCTCACGCCGCAGGGCACGCTCGCCGAGAAGCTGCGCGCCGGGGGTGCGGGCATCCCGGCGTTCTACACGACGGCGGGCGTCGGCACCCAGGTCAGCGAGGGCGGCCTGCCGCAGCGCTACGACGCCGAGGGGAACGTCGTCGTCGCCTCGAAGCCCAAGGAGGTCCGGTCCTTCGACGGCGTCGACTACGTGCTCGAGGAGTCCCTGCGCCCCGACTACGCGCTCGTCCACGCGTGGAAGGGCGACCGCCACGGCAACCTCGTCTTCCACGCCACCGCGATGAACTTCAACCCGCTGTGCGCCCAGGCCGGGCGCATCACCATCGCCGAGGTGGAGGAGCTCGTGGAACCCGGCGAGCTCGACCCCGGGCAGGTCCACACGCCCGGCATCTTCGTCCAGCGCGTCGTCGTCGCCCCCGGGACCGAGAAGCGCGTCGAGAAGCGGACCGTCTCGCTGGCCGCGCCCACCGCACCCGCTCCGTCCTCCGCGTCCGAAGGAGCATGACCATGGCACTGACACGCAACGAACTCGCCGCCAGGGTCGCGCAGGAGCTCGAGAACGGCCAGTACGTGAACCTCGGGATCGGTATGCCGACCCTCATCCCGAACTACATCCCGGACGGCGTCGAGGTGGTGCTGCATTCGGAGAACGGCATCCTCGGCGTCGGGCCGTACCCGGCGGAGGACGCCGTGGATCCCGACCTCATCAACGCCGGCAAGGAGACCGTGACCGCCAATGCCGGGGCCGCGTTCTTCGACTCGGCGTCCTCCTTCGGCATGATCCGCGGCGGGCACGTGGATGTCGCGGTGCTCGGAGCCATGGAGGTGGCGCGGAACGGCGACCTCGCGAACTGGATGGTGCCCGGCAAGATGGTCAAGGGCATGGGCGGCGCCATGGACCTCGTGTTCGGGGCCAAGCGCGTGATCGTCATGATGGAGCACGTGGACCGCGCGGGCCGGCCGAAGATCGTGGACTCCTGCTCCCTGCCGCTCACCGGCAAGGGCTGCGTGGACAGGATCATCACCGACCTCGCCGTGATCGACGTGGAACCCGACGGCCTCGTGCTGCGCGAGACGGCGCCCGGGGTCAGCACCGAGGACGTCCTCGCCGCCACCGGCGCGCCGCTGCGCGTGGAGCTCGGGGGAGCAGCGGCGTGAGCGGAACTCCGGCCGGGCGCCACGTCATCGAGCAGCGTGGCCTGTACGTCGACGAGCTCACCGTCGGCACGGTGTACGCGCACCGGCCGGGCCGCACGCTCACCGAGGCCGACAACGTCCTGTTCACCACGCTCACCATGAACACGCAGGCACTGCACCTGGACGCGGCGTGGTCGGCGGGTCAGCCGTTCGGTCAGCGGCTCGTGAACTCGATGCTGACCCTCGCGACGCTCGTCGGGCAGTCGGTCTCCCAGCTGACCCAGGGCACCATCGTGGCGCAGCTCGGACTCACCGATGTCGCGTTCCCGAAACCGCTCTTCCACGGCGACACCCTCTATACGGAGACCGAGATCACCGGGGTGCGTCCGTCGTCGTCCCGTCCCGGGCAGGGCATCGTGACCATGGCCCACACCGGGCGCAACCAGCACGGCGACGTCGTGGCGACGGCGACCCGCAGTGTGCTCATGTGGTCCTCGACCGCGCCTCGGGACGGACTGGCATGAGCGGCCTCGCCATCCCCCTGGCGCTCGGGCCGGCACTGCTGTTCTGCCCGGCGGACCGCCCGGAACGCTACGCCAAGGCGATGGACCGCTCCGACACCGTCATCCTCGACCTCGAGGACGCCGTCGCGTCGGCTGCCAAGGAGGCCGCCCGGGACGCGCTCGCCGCGTCCGCTCTCGACCCGGAGCGCACCGTGGTGCGCCTGAACGCCGTCGGTACGTCCGACTTCGCCCTCGACTGCGACGCCGTCCGCAGCACGCCCTACCGCACGGTCATGCTCGCCAAGACGGAGTCGTCCGACGACGTCGCCGCTGTCCGTGGGGCCCTCGGCGACGTGGACGTCATCGCGCTGTGCGAGACCGCGCGCGGCGTCGTGAACGCCGTGGGCATCGCCCGCGCCGACGGCGTCAGTGCGCTCATGTGGGGCGCCGAGGACCTCGTGGCCTCCCTCGGCGGTACCTCGAGCCGGCGGCCGGACGGCGCCTACCGGGACGTCGCGCTCCACGCGCGCTCGCAGGTGCTGCTCGCAGCAGGAGCCGCGGACCGTCAGGCCATCGACGCCGTGTACGTGGACATCGCCGACCTCGCGGGCCTCGCAGCGGAGGCCGACGACGCCGCCGCCTCGGGATTCGCGGCGAAGGCCTGCATCCACCCCGGCCAGGTCGCGGCCGTCCGTGCCGCGTTCGCCCCCGTCGAGGCCGAGGTGGAGCGGGCGCGGGCGCTCCTTGCTGCGGCCGCGAACGAACGAGGGGTCTTCACCTTCGAGGGGCGCATGGTCGACGAACCGATCCTCCGCCATGCCCGCAGCGTCCTGGGCAGGGCGTCGGGCAGCTGAGGGGTTGTGCTCCGCGCCGATTTTCGTACGCTGGGGCGATGCAGCCGTTGCGCTACTCCATCAACGTCACCCTGGACGGGTGCTGCGACCACCGTGTGGGCGAGGCCGACGAGGAGCTGCACCGTCACGCCGTGGAGAACCTCCGGCGGGCCGATGCCCTCCTGTTCGGTAGGGTCACCTACCAGCTGATGGAGGCGGCGTTCCGGGCGCCGCGGCCTGACGACGCGGGGCCTGCGTGGACCGAGCCCTTCGCCCGCACCATCGATGCGGCGAAGAAGTACGTCGTGTCGAGCACGCTGGAGCGCGTCGACTGGAACGCCGAACTGCTGCGTGGCGATCTGGCGAACAGTGTCCGGGAGCTCAAGCAGGCGCCGGGCAGGGGGCTGTTCACGGGTGGGGTGACGCTCCCACTGGCCCTGGCGGAGCTGGGCCTGATCGACGAGTACGAGTTCGTGGTGCACCCACGGATCGCAGGCCATGGCCCGACACTGTTCGCCGGCCTCCCACAGCACCTGGATCTGCGCCTGGTGGATCGGCAGGAGTTCGGCTCGGGCGCGGTAGCCCTGACATACGAGCCGCGGAGGTAGTCACACACCGTATACCCTGGGCCCGCTGCCGCCCTGCTCAGAGAGGTACCGTCTTCCGTACCGGAAGGAGGGGGCGACGAGGTGGTCCCTGCTGGCCGCCTGGGCGGCTGACCTCAGAAGGGTGGCAGGGCTTCAGCGTCGGGCACCTGCTCAGAACCCATTGCCGCCTGGAGCTCGTGCAGGATGCGTGCGGTTGCCGACGAACTGGGATCGTCGGGCGGTGGCTCGGGCGGCGTCGTATAGGTCCGTCCGCCCGGCGACAGCCAGGCCAGGCCGCCGTCGGGATCGGGGCTCGGCGTCCAGTCCGTCTGGTGCTTGATCATATGGTGTCGTCTGCAGACGGGGAACAGGTTGTCCGCACTGGTCGATCCGTCGTCGCCCCAGGACATCAGATGGTCGAGATCGCAGCGGCTCGCGGGTCGGGAACAACCGTAGAAGCTGCAGGTCTTCTCCCGGAGCTGCACCCAGGTCCGCAGATCCTCGCTCGGGCGGTACCGGGTCCGGTCCGGCCCGAGGACAGCACCCGTGTACGGGTGGGTGAGCAGGCGCATCCACGACGTGGCATCAGCAGCCAGCTTCCGGGCAGTATCAGCGGGGATCGGTCCGTAGCCCTCGAGTTCGGCCGGCTCCTCGGTGAGCCCCATCAGCGAGAACACCGGGACGGTGACCACGATCTTCGCCGTCGGAGGACGCACGCCCTGACTGGCAGACGAATCCGCGCCTGTGAGTCCGCCGGCGCCGAGCAGCATGTCCGCCAGGACGTCGGCCCGCAGCTGTGGCAGCGTCCGCGGATCGTCACCGCTGCGCAGGGCACGAGCCGCCGCGTCGACCGACGTGTGGAGGGCCAGGGCCTGCTCCGCCGGCAGATACGCGCTCAACCAGGCCATCCCGTCGCGGTCCGGCTCGAAGACGACGCAGCGATCGGCAGCCGCCCTCACCCGGCGCGCGGTCAGTGTCTCCGGGTGGAGTGTCTCCCGCAGCCGACGGCATCGTGCCGTGAGCCTCGGCCGGTTCAGGTTCCCTGCAACCTTCAGGATCTCGGTCTCGAAGGGGACGACGGACTCATCGGGGAGGGTGCGGGACTGCTCCACGATGACCGACGCTCGCCCGGGGCAGATCTCACCCTTCTCCAGGGCCGCCAATGTGTTCGTCAGCTCGCCGGCCAGGGTCAGTGATTCCGAGACGAGCCGCGCAGCGGAACCCTCGGACAGCGTCAGGAGCGCTGCGGTCTCGGCGACCGTCTCGGTGAAGGCCAGGGACGAGGCAGAGCCCGACCAGGAATGATGGTCCGGATTGCTGAAGGTGTGGACCCGGGCGACCAGGCGGGCCCGCTGCGCGGCGGCCCACGACGTCAGCCGGTCCGCAGCCCGCAGCAGATCGAGGGTGGCGGCGAGACCGGAGGGATCGATCGCACCGGACGCCGCTGCCTGCAGGTCACCGACGAGGCCGAAGGGCGATGCATTCTCGATGCGCGCCCGGGCGTGCTCGTCGACCCCGTCGTCGTTGAATTCCCCCTCCCAACCGAGAAACTCGTCGAACGCATCCGCGGGCCAGCCCTCGAGCGCCTCGCGATAAGCGTCCTGGAGAGTCAGCAGCACCGGTTCGGTGGTCATGGCGACAGCCAATCACCTCGCACCGACAGAACAGGCCGTAATCGAGGTGGGTGATGGGCTTATGTCCCAGCTCCTCGACCGAGGTCCGCCGTGCACCAAGACCACCCGATCCGGACCCTGATGTGAGCCCGACCGCGCACCCCGAAGGATCAGCACAGGGAGTCTGCGGGATACTGGGGCCATGGATCTCAGCAACCCCACCCGCGGGCATCGGCGCGTCACCATCCTCGGCTCCACCGGCTCGATCGGCACCCAGGCACTCGACGTGATCGCCGCCGCCCCGGACCGCTTCGGCGTCGCCGGTCTCACTGCGGGAGGTCGGAACCTCGAACTCCTCGCCCGCCAGGCCGTCGCCGTCCGCGCCACCGCCGTCGGCGTGGCGTCCGGCACCGAAGCCGACCTCGAGCACGCGATCACCCGGGCCGCCGACGACGCCGGCGTCACCGGGTACGCCCCGCACCTGTTCGCCGGCGACCGGGCCGCGGCCGACGTCGCCGCCTGGCCGGACGCCGACGTCGTGCTCAACGGCATCACCGGGTCGATCGGCCTGGAGCCGACCCTCGCCGCGCTGGGCGCCGGGCACCTGCTCGCGCTCGCGAACAAGGAGTCCCTGATCGCCGGGGGAGCCCTCGTGCGTGCGGCCGCCGCCCCCGGGCAGCTCGTCCCCGTGGATTCCGAGCACTCGGCCATCGCGCAGGCACTGCGCGGGGGCACGGCGGACGAGGTGGACCGGCTGATCCTCACAGCCTCGGGCGGCCCGTTCCGCGGCATGACCCGCGGGCAGCTGCAGCACGTCACCCCCAGCCAGGCGCTCGCCCATCCGACCTGGGACATGGGCCGAGTCGTCAGCACGAACTCGGCGTCCATGGTCAACAAGGCCCTCGAGGTGGTCGAGGCGCATCTGCTCTTCGACATCCCGCTGGAGCGCATCGACGTCGTCGTGCACCCGCAGTCCGTGATCCACTCGATGGTCCAGTTCGTCGACGGATCCACCCTCGCGCAGGCATCGCCGCCGGACATGCGCCTCCCGATCGCCCTCGGCATGGGCTGGCCGTTCCGCGTGCCGGGGTCGGCGAGGGCGTGCGACTGGAGCCGCCCCGAGGAGTGGACCTTCGAGCCGCTCGACGACGACGCCTTCCCCGCCGTCGCGCTGGCCAAGCGGGCCGCGGCCGAGGGCGGCACCCGCATGGCCGCCTTCAACGCGGCGAACGAGGAGGCCGTCGATGCCTTTCACAGGGGAGTGCTAGGTTTCACTGACATCGTGGACCTGGTCTCCGCTGTCGTCGACGAGCAGCGTGCCCAGGACGGTGGCGCTGCCGGCGGTGAGCTCACCCTCGACGCCGTGCTCGCGGCGGAACGGTGGGCACGCCGGAGCGCCCGTGCCCGTTGTGGGCTCGGGGGGTCTCCCTTGCCGGAGAGCGCAGGGGATGTGCAAGGCCAGAAGGAAACGCTGTGACTGTTCTGCTGTTCATCATCGGAGTGCTGTTCGTCGTCGTCGGGATCGCCGCGTCGATCGCGCTGCACGAGGTGGGCCACCTGGTGCCCGCGAAGCTCTTCCGTGTCCGCGTCACCCAGTACATGGTCGGTTTCGGTCCCACCCTCTGGTCGAGGCGCCGCGGCGAGACCGAGTACGGGCTCAAGGCGATCCCGGCCGGTGGTTACGTCTCCATGGTGGGCATGTTCCCGCCCCCGACGTCGCAGGCCGAGGCCGTCCGCCAGTCCAGCACCGGCATCTTCCAGCAACTGTCCGACGACGCACGGAGGGCCGCCGCCGAGCAGCTGCAGCCCGGCGACGAGGACCGTGTGTTCTACAAGCTGCCCATCTGGAAGCGCATCGTCGTCATGCTCGGCGGGCCGCTGATGAACCTCCTGATCGGGACCGTCCTCTTCGCGGTCCTCATCATGGGCTTCGGCACCGCGCAGGCCACCACCACGGTCTCCGAGGTCTACCGCTGTGTGGTGCCCGCCAGCCAGCAGGCCGCCACGGGCCAGACCGACTGCGGAGCCGACGACCCCGCCGCGCCCGCGTTCCAGGCGGGCCTGCAGCCTGGCGACCGCGTGATCGCCTTCGACGGCCGGGAGGTCACCGGCTGGGACGAGCTGTCCGGCTGGATCAGGGACGCCGCCGGGCGCGAGGTGGCCATCTCCTACGTCCGCGACGGCGAGACCATCGACTCCAGGATCACGCCGCTGCTGACGGAACGCCCCGTCGCCGCGGAGGACGGGACGGCGGCGGTCGACGACGACGGCACCGCGGTGACCGAGGAGGTCGGCTTCATCGGTGTCGGTTCCACGCAGGAGCTGGTGCCCCAGCCGGCGACCGAGGTGCTGCCGGCCGTCGGCGATTCCCTCGCGCGCGTGGCCGGCGTGGTCCTGAACCTGCCGCAGCGCGTGGTCGAGGTCGGCCAGGCGGCCTTCTCGGACGCCCCGCGCGATCCCGAGGGGCCCATCAGCGTGGTCGGCGTCGGCCGGATCGCGGGGGAGATCTCCGCGATGGAGGAGGTCCCCGTGGCCTCCCGCGCGGCCACCCTCATCGGCCTCGTCGCCGGCGTGAACCTCGCCCTGTTCGTGTTCAATCTGATCCCGCTCCTGCCGCTCGACGGCGGCCACGTGGCCGGGGCGCTCTGGGAAGGGCTCCGCCGCGGCATCGCCCGCCTGTTCGGGCGCCCCGACCCGGGCCCGTTCGACATGGCGAAGCTCCTGCCCCTCACCTACGCCGTCGCGGTCCTGCTGATGGGCATGGGCGTCCTGCTGATCTACGCCGACATCGTGAAACCCGTCGACCTGTTCGGCTGACCGGTTGTAAATGGAAATTCAACCCCATACGGTTGAAAAATGTTCGTCCTCACGATCGACCAGGCTTCCAGTCGCACTTCTCCGGATCGCATCCCTGAACTGCTGGACCTCCTGCGCCCCGTCGGCGCCGTCCTGCCCTGGGAGCGGTCGGTGGGGGACGAGGCGCAGGGCGTCCTGGCCGATCCGACCGACGTCGTCGACGCCGTCCTGCTCTGCCTGCGCGCGGGCGGCTGGTACGTGGGGATCGGCGTCGGCGCAGTCGAGGAACCCTTCCCGCCCTCACCGCGGGAGGGCCGGGGATCGGCGTTCGTCGCCGCGCGCACAGCCGTGGACCGCGCCAAGAAGACCGGTGACCGCGCGCCGCTGGCCGTCGTGGGACCGGACGGGTACGCCGACGTCGCAGGAGAGGCCGAGGGGGTGCTCGCGCTGCTCGGCAGGCACGTCATGGGGCGCTCCGAGGCGGAGTGGCGCATCCTCGACCTCCTGCAGCCCGGCGAGCGCGGCACCCAGACAGCCGTCGCGCGGACCCTCGGCATCAGTCCGCAGGCCGTGAGCAAGGCAGCCGCGCGCGCGGCCTGGCACGAGGAGCATGCCGTCCGCAACGCCGCCGCACGACTCCTCGCCTGGACCGACCGGAGCCACCGAGCCCTGGCCCACCCCGGGGGTGGCGTGCTGTAGACATGACGGGAGACGGTGAGCGGCACGGTCGACGACGGTTCGGGAGGTATCGGTGGACGCACTGTGGATCGCGGTGGCCCTCGTCGCCGCGGGCGGGCTGGGCTCGCCCGTCACCATGCTGGTCTTGCGACTGGCGCGTTCGGTCGACACCGCCGAACGGCGCCGGGAAGTGCCCGAGCCCGCCGACCAGCCACAGCTCGAGCTCCCCGAGCCGCCGGCCCACCCACCCCAGGCTCCGGTCGATGCCCTGCCTCCCGGGGTGCTCCGCGGCGGGCTGGTCATCGGTGTGCTGGAACGCCTCGCGGTGACCGTCGCGATCCTCGGCGGCCAGCCCGTGGCCATCGCCTACGTCGTGGCGGTCAAGGCCCTCGGCCGCTACGCCGAGCTGAAGGAGACCCCCGCCGCGGCGGAGCGGTTCATCATCGGCACACTCTCCTCCCTCCTGTGGGCCGCCGGCGTGGCGACGATCGTCAAGGTCTACCTGCTGGGAGTCCCGTAGGGTGAAACCCATGAGCATCTTCGCCGTCGAGTACGTCTACAACCCTGATCACGACCACCTCCGTGACGAGCACCGCCCGGCGCACCGCCAGTGGCTGGAGGCGCTCGTCGGGGACGGCCGCGTCCTCGCCTCGGGCCCCTTCGCCGACGGGACGGGAGCACTCCTGCTGTTCACCTCCGCGACCGAGGCCGATCTCAACCAGCTGGTGAGCGAGGACCCGTTCGCGCGCGCCGGGGCGATCTCCGCCGTCAAGACCACCGCATGGAATCCCGTGATCGGAGCCTTCCGGGACCTTGTGTGACCTGTATCCCTGCAGGAGGACGCTGCCCCGGGTCGGGTGGATAATGAAACCACGTATGTCGTCACACGCGCGGCCAGGGCCGCCAGCATGGAGGAAGTTTTGACCTCGGTCAACCTAGGAATGCCAGCAGCACCGCCGCCCGTCCTCGCTCCCCGGCGCAAGACCCGCCAGATCAAGGTCGGCTCGGTGGGGGTCGGATCCGACTTCCCCATCAGCATCCAGTCGATGACCACGACGCCGACCACGGACATCAACGCGACGCTCCAGCAGATCGCCGAACTGACGGCCACCGGCTGCGACATCGTCCGCGTCGCCTGCCCGTCCGCGGATGACGCCGCGGCCCTGCCGATCATCGCGAAGAAGTCGCAGATCCCGGTCATCGCGGACATCCACTTCCAGCCGAAGTACGTGTTCGCCGCGATCGACGCCGGCTGCGCGGCGGTCCGGGTCAACCCGGGCAACATCCGCAAGTTCGACGACCAGGTCAAGCAGATCGCCGACGCCGCGAAGGCCGCCGGCACCTCGATCCGCATCGGCGTCAACGCCGGGTCGCTCGACCCGCGGCTCATGGAGAAGTACGGGAAGGCCACCCCCGAGGCGCTCGTCGAATCGGCCGTCTGGGAGGCGTCCCTGTTCGAGGAGCACGATTTCCACGACTTCAAGATCTCCGTCAAGCACAACGACCCCGTGATCATGGTGCGCGCCTACGAGCTCCTCGCCGAACGCGGCGACTGGCCCCTGCACCTCGGCGTGACCGAGGCGGGACCCGCGTTCCAGGGCACCATCAAGTCCGCCACCGCGTTCGGTGCGCTCCTGGCCAAGGGCATCGGCGATACCATCCGCGTCTCCCTCTCCGCCCCGCCGGTCGAGGAGATCAAGGTGGGCAACCAGATCCTGCAGTCCCTCAACCTGCGCCCCCGAAAGCTCGAGATCGTGTCCTGCCCCTCGTGCGGCAGGGCGCAGGTCGACGTCTACACGCTCGCCGAGGAGGTGACCGCCGGCCTCGAGGGTATGGAGGTCCCGCTGCGCGTGGCTGTCATGGGGTGTGTCGTCAACGGGCCGGGTGAAGCCCGCGAGGCCGATCTCGGTGTCGCGTCCGGTAACGGCAAGGGACAGATCTTCGTCCGGGGAGAGGTCATCAAGACCGTCCCCGAGGACCAGATCGTGGAGACACTGATCGAGGAAGCCATGCGGCTCGCGGAGGAGATGGGGGAGGCTGATGGCGAAACTGCTGGCCAGGGTGGCCCCATGGTTACCGTCAGCTAGGCCCGAGCCCGACCCGGAGGGGCCGTGGTCCTTCCGGGTGCTCGGCGCCGATGACACCCCCGATCTGTGGGCCCTCGTCAACGAGGACCCCGTGGCCAACGTGTTCGTCGCCTCGCACCTCGAGGTCACCGGGAGCGCCGCGCCGTCGTTCGCCGGGGGCGAGATGATCGGGATGTTCCGCCACCACGAGCTCCGCGCCGCCTGCTGGGCGGGCGTCAACCTCGTCCCCGTCGGCGTGACGGACGAGACCGGCGCCATCTTCGGCGACCACCTCGGCCGCTCCGGGCGCTCCTTCTCCTCGATCTTCGGCCTGTCCGAGGGGGTGATGGATCTGTGGTCCACCCTCGAGGACTACAGCGCGGAGCCGTTCGACGTCCGGCCCACGCAGCCCCTCATGGCCATCGACACGGACCCCCTGATCGCCCCCGCGCCCGACCTGCGCTTCACGCGTCCCGACGAGCTCGACCGCCTGCTGCCCGCGTGCGCCGCCATGTTCGAGGAGGAAGTGGGCTACTCGCCGTTCCTCGGCGGCTCCGACCACTACCGCCGGCGCGTCGCCTCCCTGATCAGCCGCAGGCACTCGCTCGCGGCATTCGACGACGACGGCGCGGTCGTCTTCAAGGCCGAACTCGGTACGGTGTCGTCGCAGGCCGTCCAGGTGCAGGGGGTCTGGGTGAATCCCGACCACCGCGGCAGGGGGCTCAGCGCCGCCTACATGGCCGGCGTCGTCGTCGCCGCCCGCTCCCTCGCGCCCACCGTGAGCCTCTACGTGAACTCCTACAACGCGCGCGCCATCGCGGCGTACAAGCGCGTGGGCTTCGAGCAGGTGGACACCTTCGCGACGATCCTCTTCTGAGGCGGTCTCGGTGACGGCGGCGGGGCCCGGCGACCGGCTAGATTGGTACCTGTTGTCTCCCGCCGGACGGCGGGGGAGTGAATGGCAGTGCTCGATCCAGCAGTGCTCGATACATACGAACGGACACCCGCGTGGTCTTACGACTCTCGACCCTTTTCCTGCGCACCCTGCGTGACGATCCAGCCGACGCCGAGGTCGCGAGCCACCGCCTCCTGGTGCGGGCCGGCTACATCCGGCGTGCGGCTCCCGGCATCTACAGCTGGCTGCCGCTGGGACTGAAGGTCCTCGCGCGGGTCGAGGGCATCGTCCGCGAGGAGATGGAGGCCATCGGTGCGCAGGAGGTCCACTTCCCGGCGCTGCTGCCGAAGGAGCCCTACGAGGCCACGAACCGCTGGAGCGAGTACGGCGACGGCATCTTCCGGCTCCAGGACCGCAAGGGCGCGGACTACCTCCTGGCCCCCACGCACGAGGAGATGTTCACGCTGCTCGTGAAGGACCTGTACAGCTCGTACAAGGATCTCCCGCTCAGCCTGTTCCAGATCCAGACCAAGTACCGCGACGAGGCACGCCCGCGTGCCGGGCTCCTCCGGGGCCGCGAGTTCATCATGAAGGACTCCTACTCCTTCGACATCGACGACGACGGCCTCGAGGCCAGCTACCAGCTCCACCGCGGTGCCTACCTGCGGATCTTCGAGCGTCTCGGCCTCGAGGTCATCCCCGTGACGGCGACCGCCGGAGCGATGGGCGGCTCCAGGAGCGAGGAGTTCCTGCACCCCACACCCATCGGCGAGGACACCTTCGTCCGCTCGGCGGGCGGCTATACCGCTAACGTCGAGGCCGTCACCACCGTGGTGCCCGACGCCGTCGACTTCTCCGGCGCCCCGGCCGCCGAGGTGCGGGACACCCCTGACACGCCGACCATCGACACCCTCGTGGATCACGCGAACGCCGCGGTGGCGCGCGTGGACCGTCCGTGGACCGCCGCGGACACGCTGAAGAACGTCGTGCTCGCCGCCGTGCTGCCCACCGGGGAACGCGAGATCGTCGTCGTCGGTGTGCCCGGCGACCGCACGGTGGACCTCAAGCGCATCGAGGCGAACATCGCCGGCCACCTGGAGACGGGCGGGGAGGTGGCCGTCGAGGCCGCCACCGAGGACGACCTCAGGAAGCACCCGGGCCTCGTGAAGGGCTACATCGGCCCGGGCCTCACCGCTGACGCCGCCGTCCTCGGCGCCGAGTCCGGCACGGGCCTCCGGTACCTCGTGGACCCCCGCGTCGTCAGCGGCACCTCGTGGATCACGGGCGCCAACGAGCACGGCAAGCACGTCTTCGGCCTGATCGCAGGCCGCGACTTCACCTGGGACGGCGTCGTCGAGGCCGTCGAGGTACGCGAGGGCGACGAGGCGCCTGACGGCTCCGGACCGCTGGTCGCCGCACGTGGCATCGAGATGGGCCACATCTTCCAGCTCGGGCGGAAGTACGCCGAGGCGCTGGGCCTGAAGGTCCTCGACCACAACGGCAAGCTCGCCACGGTGACCATGGGCTCCTACGGCGTCGGCGTGACACGCGCCATCGCAGCCCTCGCAGAGTCCAACCACGACGACCGCGGCATCGTCTGGCCGCGCAACGTCGCGCCCGCCGACGTGCACATCGTCGCCACCGGCAAGGGGGCCGAGGTGTTCGAAGCCGCCGAGAAGCTCGCGGCCGAGCTCGAGTCCTCCGGCCTGACCGTGCTGTACGACGACCGCCCCAAGGTCTCCCCGGGCGTGAAGTTCGGCGACGCCGAGCTCATCGGAGTGCCCACCATCGTCGTCGTCGGGCGCGGACTCGCGGACGGCGTGCTCGAGGTCAAGGACCGCCGCACGGGCGAGGCGCAGAACGTGGCCGTGGACGAGGCCGTCGCGCTGCTGCGCGAACTCACCGCCCACTGATCTTGGGGGGTTCGGGACTCGAGGAGCTGCAGCTCGCCACGATCCTGCTCGTGGTCGTCGCCGGGTTCGCGGCGGGCTGGGTGGACGCCGTCGTGGGGGGTGGCGGCCTGCTGCAGCTGCCGGCGCTGCTCCTCGTGCCCGGCATCGCGCCCGTGGAGGCCCTGGCCACCAACAAGATGGGGTCCGTCTTCGGGACGACGACGAGCGCCGTCACCTACTACCGGCGCGCCCACCCGGACCTGCGGACGGCGCTGCCCATGGCGGGCGTCGCCCTCGTCGGCAGTTTCGGCGGGGCCGTGCTGGCATCGTCGCTGCCGTCGTCGGTGTTCAAACCGATCATCGTGGTGGCGCTCATCGGCGTCGCGGTGTTCACGGCCCTGAAGCCCTCCGTCGGGACGCTCACGAAACTGCGGCACCAGGGCGCCCGCCATTACGCGACGGCCTGCGCGATCGGGCTCGTCATCGGGTTCTACGACGGGCTGATCGGCCCCGGCACCGGGTCCTTCCTGATCATCGCCATGGTCACGCTGCTCGGCTACAACTTCCTCGGGGCCAGCGCCAAGGCCAAGATCGTGAACATGGCGACCAACGTCGGAGCCCTGATGTTCTTCCTTCCCAATGGTTCCCTCCTGTGGGGCCTGGGGCTCCTGCTCGGCGTCGCGAACATGGCCGGCGGCTACACCGGATCCCGCATGGCCATCAGCCAGGGCAGCCGGTTCATCAGGATCGTGTTCCTCCTCGTCGTCGGCGCGCTGATCGTCAAGCTCGGCTACGACGTGTGGGTCGAGAACGTCCGTCCGCTGGTGGCAGGAGGCTGACCGGAGGCAGGCCGTCCAACGTCCGTCCCAGGACCGAGCTCGCCACCCAGAGTGACCGCTGCGCGTCCCCGGTGAGGCCGTGGGCCAGGGAGGCCAGCGCGTTGCGGACCTCCCGGACGACGGTCCACCCCCGCGCCAGTTCCTCGTCGAGGCCCGCGGCCGCCGCGAGCGCCCGGCCGTGTGTCTGCAGGTGGCCCACGGGGTCGGCGGCATCGAGGTCCCCGAGCCTGTTCCACAGCATGGGTGCTACCGCGTATTCCGCGTCGCCCAGCACGGGCTTGGGATCGATCGCGAGGAAGTCTCCGAGCGTCTCCGGGGAGGACGGCAGGAGGTTGTCGTAGTGCAGGTCCGCGTGCACGAGGACGTCGCGCTCGGACCGCCGGCCGAGGACACCGCGGAACTGGCACACCTCCAGGGCGGCTTCCATGAGCCAGCGGGGGAACGGTTCGCGGAGGTCGTCCCACTGCGCCGGGAGCGTGTCCGTCCACTGCTCGGCCTCCGACGCCAGGTGGGGGAACGCCGCCCACCGGGCGCTGTCGTCCGCCGGGAGGCACAGTCGCCGCAGCACCGAGCCCCACGGTGCAGGGGTCTCGTCGAGGGGCACGTCCTGCAGCGAGTGGTCCCCGTCGAGACGCTGCAGCAGCAGCGCGTAGTCGGGGCGCGACGACGCCATCAGGCGGACCGCCCCCACGCCGTCCCACAGCGCCAGGGCGTCGGGCTCGGGCAGGGCCTCGTCGTGGGGGATGCCCAGTTTCAGGACGGCGTCGGCGGCTCCGCCCGCGCTGTCCTGACGGCGGCGCACCACCGGCACGACGACGGCGCACCGGCCCGCCCACGCGGGCTGCCCCGGGCGGAGATCGAGGTCGAGGTCCCACGCCTCGAGCCGTTCCGCGAGGATGCCCTGCCACTCCCGCACCCACCGGGCCCCGCCGTCGATCCTCCGCGCGGACCGGACCAGGGCCGGCGGGAGCTCCGGGAGAGCCGCGAGCCGTCCGGAGGCCGAGTGCCGCCCGCTCGCACCGGCACCGGATCCGCTAACCACCGGGCTGCTCCGGCGGCGCATCGGTCGAGGCGGGCGCGGGTGTCGCCGCCGGCGCGCTGCCGGCCAGTCCGGGCAGGGCGTCCAGGGGCGTGCCGGCGTCGACGCTGCGCTGGGCGGCGGCGCTGAAGGACGTGATGGCCCAGGCCCGGGACCCAGGACCGACCGTCGCGATGAGTCCGGCGTACAGCTCGGCATGGTCCTGTTCGATCGAGCGCATGGCGGTGAGGGGATCGGCGCGGAAGTCGGGCCCGAGCGCGTAGCCGGCCGGCGCGGGAGCCGCGGGCACGCACAGGGCGGCGAGGCGAGCGGTCGCAGCATCCGCCGCCGCCCGGTGGGTGGCCGCGAGGCCCAGGGCGCGCGCAGGCTCCGGGAGCAGCGCCGCCGCGACCTCGTACGCGTACCGGGCCTGGTCCTCGGCGGTCCTCGCCTCGAGGAGGGCGCGGCGGTCCGCATCGGGGCGGAGCGGCGTCCCGGCGCACTCGGCAGGTGGGGTGGGGGAGGCGGCAGCGGGGGAGGCCGGCCCTGCGACCGCCGCGAAGGGGCCGGTTCCGGCGGCGAGGTCGGCGGCCGACAGCGCGTCAGGGGCGGGCAGCCCCGGATCCATGCCCAGGGCGTGGCCGAGCTGGAGGGCGTGCCGCCACTGGTTCACGCCGGACGCCGCCAGGACACGGCCCGGCCCAGGCTCCGCGCCGGCGGCGTCCCGGAGGCTTCGCAGCGCGCTGTCGCGCAGCAGAGCCAGCAGGGCCGGCGCGTCCGCCGTCGGGCCGTCCGCCGTCGTGCCGCCCGGGGTGGGGCCGCCGGGAGTGGGGTCGGTTGTCGCCGCATCGGCAGCGCCGCCCTCCGGCCCTGGGGAGCGCGGCAGGGCGACGGCGTCGGCCTGCACGTCGAGGTCGGCGGCGGCGGCGGCCAGTTCCGCTGCCGCCTCCGGGGCCAGTGCCGGGTCGGCCGCCGTGCTCCGCGCCTGGTCCGCCGCGGCGCGGTAGCGCTGCTCGGCGTCGAGCTGGGCCTGCTCGGTGGCGGAGAACGCGCGCTCCCGGGGCTCGGGGGACCGGACACCCAGACCCACGCCGACCACGAGGAGCATCACGGCGAAGAGCGCGACGAGGCCCGCGGCCCGTCGCGCCAGGCGTCCGGCGGGGGACCCGCTGCGCGCCGCACCGGCCTGCCGTCCGTCCGTCCCCGCCCGCTTCGTCACAGTTCCCGATGATGTCACGGGATGCCCCGTTCCACCCGGCGATACAGCCGGTGCCGCGGAATGTCGGTACTCTTGGAGCACAACATCATCGAGTGGGAGGCAGTCATGACGGTCCGGTCAGGGAACGAAAATCACGCCTCGACCCGCAAGTCGGCCTCAGAGGTCGAGCTGCAGGCCGAAGCGCAGCGCCTGCGGACCGAACTGAAGCCGGTGGTCGACCAGCACAACCTCTATCTGGAGGATGTCGAGGTCAAGGTCGCAGGGTCCCACCGCACCGTGCACGTCGTCGTCGACCTGCCCGAAGACGCCACGGGAAGCGTCGGCTTCGACCTGATCTCCGCGGTCTCCACGGACCTCTCCACCGCGATGGACGGCCTGGAGGACGACGACCGTCCCTACAGCCTCGAGGTCTCCTCGCCCGGGGTCTCCCGCCCGCTCACCGAACCGCGGCACTGGCGCCGCAACATCGGGCGCATGGTCGAGGTGAAGCCCGTCACCGGCGACACCATCCTCGGCCGCCTGCAGGAAGCCACGGACACCGGGATCCGGCTGATCCCGCAGTTGCCGGTCAAGAAGGGCATGAAGCCCAAGCAGGGCGATCCGCTCGCCCTCGAGTTTTCCAGGATCCGCAAGGGGACCGTCCAGGTCGAATTCGCGCATCTTGAGGATGAACACCACGATGACAGCGATGGGGCCGATCCGGACATCTCCGGCGCCGTGCACCACGCGTAAGGAGAACCCCATGGACATTGATATGAGCGCACTGAGGCTCCTCGAGCACGAGCGCGAGATCCCCCTCGACAAGCTGGTCCCCACGATCGAGCAGGCGCTGCTCATCGCCTACCACCGGTCGCCCGGCTCCCACGAGACGGCCCGCGCCGAGCTCGACCGCCGCACCGGGCACGTCACCATCTGGGCCACCGAGAAGGACGAGGACGGCGCGCCCGTCGGCGAGTTCGACGACACCCCCACCGGTTTCGGGCGGATCGCCGCGAGCACGGCACGCCAGGTCATCCTCCAGCGCCTGCGGGACGCCGAGGACGACAACATCCTCGGCGAGTTCCGCGGCAAGGAGGGCGAACTCGTCGCGGGCATGATCCAGCAGGGCACCAACCCGCACATGATCCAGGTCAACCTCGGCTCGGTGGAGGCCGTCCTGCCACCGCCCGAGCAGGTGCCGGGGGAGAAGTACCTGCACGGCACCCGGCTGCGCGCGTTCGTCGTCGACGTGCACCGCGGGATGAAGGGCCCCTCCATCACGCTCTCCCGCTCGCACCCCGGCCTCGTGCGCAAGCTCTTCGAGCTGGAGGTGCCCGAGATCGCCGACAGGACGGTCGAGATCGTCGCCCTCGCCCGCGAAGCCGGGCACCGCACCAAGATCGCCGTGAAGGCGAACGTCCAGGGCGTGAACGCCAAGGGAGCCTGCATCGGCGAGATGGGCAGCCGCGTCCGCGCGGTCATGAACGAGCTCAACGACGAGAAGATCGACATCGTCGACTACAACGACGACGCCGCCGCGTTCATCGCCAGCTCCCTCTCGCCGTCGCGCGTGACGTCCGTGACCATCACGGACGAGGCCACCCGGTCAGCGCGCGTCGTCGTCCCCGACTACCAGCTGTCCCTCGCGATCGGCAAGGAAGGCCAGAACGCGCGCCTCGCCGCGAAGCTCACGGGCTGGCGGATCGACATCGTGTCCGACGCGGCCCAGGCCTCCGCGGCCAAGGCCTAGGCCGCCGGTCGGGAGGCAGTACCGGAAGGGGTAGAATGGGAGGGACTGATGTCGAGTCGCGCCCGGCCGAGGCCTATCCGATACGCACCTGCGTAGGATGCCGCCGGCGGGACCGCCAGTCACACGTGATGCGGGTTGTTGCACGACCGATCGACGGGCAGGTCATCGCCGTCGTCGATGAGCGGCGCCGGCTATCCGGACGGGGTGCTTGGCTGCACCCCGACCCGGCATGCATGGAAACAGCCGTCAAGCGGAAAGCCTTCAACAGGGCCTTCCGCGGCCCGGTGGACACTGCGCAGTTGGCAGCGTCCTTCCACGCACACCTGGAGCGTCGAGATGAGCGCTCCGACACACCACCGTCCTCCCTGAAAGCGGGTCAGTACCCTCATGGAAACCCGATGAGCACCCAGCGATGAGTGCGCGACGATGACCAATCCGTTGCGCTCTGCATTCGATCTGCCGGCCGCGCTTGCGACCGGGATCAGCAGTAGGAAATAGACGGTTCGTGCCTGACTCGGTGCGGACCGAGACAGGAGAAATGTGGCCAAGGTCCGCGTACACGAGCTCGCGAAAGAGCTCGGTATAACCTCGAAAGACGCAGTTGCGAAACTGCAGGAACTGGGCGAATTCGTTCGTTCAGCCTCTTCCACCATTGAAGCCCCCGTCGTGAAGAAGCTTCGCGGCGCCTTCCCGGACGCCGCGCCCAAGGCAGCCGCCGCACCGACGCGCCCCTCGGCGCCGTCTCCGGGCCCGAAGCCGGGCGCCGCGCAGGCAGCTCCGGAGGCAGCGGCAGCTCCGGAGGCACCGGCAGCTCCGGCAGCTCCGGCGCCGGCTGCCCCCGCCGCGGAGGCAGCACCAGCCCCGGCCGCTCCCGTCGCCCCGCAGGCGTCGCCGTTCTCCAACGGTTCCGTCCCCGCTCCGGCCGCCCCGGCACCGGCTGCGGAGCAGACCCCCGCGCCCGCGGCACAGGACACCCCCGCGCAGCAGACCGCGCAGGGCGAGGGCTCCGGGGAGGGAACCCGCCCCGCGCCCCGTCCTGCCACCCCGCCCGCTGCACCATCGGCAGGGACGACGCGCCCCACGAGCGCCCGTCCCGGTGGCACGCCGCGCCCCGGCAACAACCCGTTCGCGCCGTCGCAGGGCATGGGCTCGCGCCGCGGCGAGACCGATCGCGGAGTCGAGCGCGGAGCGGACCGTCCCCCTCGTCCCGGCAACAACCCGTTCGCCCCGTCGCAGGGCATGCCCCGCCCCGGTCGTCGCGACGACGCCCCGCAGCGTCCTGCTGCCGGTGCCGGTGGACCCCGTCCCGCAGCCGGTGCGGGCGGACCCCGCCCCGCAGCCGGTGCCGGCGGACCCCGTCCCGGCGCACCGCGTCCGGGCGCACCCCGCCCCGCAGGAGCCCCGGGCTCGCGCCCCACGCCCGGCATGATGCCGAACCGCACCGAACGTCCCGCTGCCCCCGGCCGCGGAGCACCCGGCGCGGCAGGTGCCGGACCGCGTCGCGGACCCGGCGGAGCACCGAACAGCCCCAGCGGGGCGCCCGCCGGTGGCGGCTTCGGAAAGGGCGGCCGCGGACGCGGCGGCACCGCCGGCGCCTTCGGCAAGGGTGGAGCAGGCCGCGGCAAGCAGCGCAAGTCGAAGCGTGCGAAGCGGCAGGAACTGGAGCAGATGTCGGCTCCTTCGCTGGGCGGCGTGAGCGTACCCCGCGGAGACGGCACCACCATCGTCCGCCTGCGCCGCGGTTCGTCCATCACCGACTTCGCCGACAAGATCGAGGCGAACCCCGCCGCGCTGGTCACCGTGCTGTTCCACCTCGGTGAGATGGCCACGGCGACGCAGTCCCTCGACGAGGACACCTTCCAGGTCCTCGGCACCGAGCTCGGCTACCTGATCCAGGTCGTCTCGCCCGAGGACGAGGAGCGCGAACTCCTCAGCAGCTTCGACATCGACTTCGATGCCGAACTGGAAGCCGAGGGCGACGAGCAGCTCGAGGCACGCCCGCCCGTCGTCACGGTCATGGGTCACGTCGACCACGGTAAGACCCGACTGCTCGACGCCGTCCGGAACACCAAGGTCGTCGAGGGCGAGCACGGTGGCATCACCCAGCACATCGGTGCCTACCAGATCCAGCACCTCCACGAGGACGCAACCCGCGCCATCACCTTCATCGACACCCCGGGCCACGAGGCGTTCACCGCCATGCGTGCCCGTGGTGCGAAGGTCACGGACATCGCGGTGCTCGTCGTCGCGGCCGATGACGGCGTCATGCCGCAGACCGTCGAGGCGCTGAACCACGCGCAGGCGGCCAACGTGCCGATCGTCGTGGCCGTCAACAAGATGGACAAGGAAGGCGCGAACCCGGACAAGGTCAAGGGCCAGCTCACCGAGTACGGACTCGTACCCGAGGAGTACGGCGGCGACACGATGTTCGTGCACGTCTCCGCGCTGCAGGGAATGGGCATCGACGAACTCCTCGAGGCCGTCCTGCTCACCGCCGACGCCGCGCTGGACATGCGGGCCAACCCGAACAAGGACGCCCGCGGTATCGCGATCGAGGCGAACCTGGACAAGGGCCGCGGAGCGGTCGCCACCGTCCTCGTCCAGTCCGGAACGCTGCACGTCGGCGACACCATCGTCGCCGGTACGGCCCACGGCCGTGTGCGGGCGATGTTCGACGAGAACGGCGACGTCGTCACGACGGCGGGACCGTCGCGTCCGGTCCAGGTCCTGGGCCTGTCCAACGTCCCCCGTGCCGGTGACACGTTCTTCGTCACCGACGACGAGCGCACCGGCCGCCAGATCGCCGAGAAGCGTGAAGCGGCGGACCGCAACGCGGCCCTCGCGAAGCGCCGCAAGCGCATCAGCCTCGAGGACTTCGACCAGGCCGTCGCCGAGGGCAAGGTCGACACCCTCAACCTCATCCTCAAGGGTGACGTGTCGGGTGCCGTCGAGGCCCTGGAGGACTCGCTGCTCAAGATCGACGTCGGAGAGGGCGTGCAGCTGCGCGTCATCCACCGTGGCGTCGGCGCCATCACGCAGAACGACGTCAACCTGGCCACGGTCGACAACGCGATCATCATCGGCTTCAACGTGAAGCCGGCGGAGCGCGTGGCGGACCTCGCCGAGCGTGAAGGCGTGGACATGCGCTTCTACTCGGTCATCTACGCCGCGATCGACGACATCGAGCTGGCCCTCAAGGGCATGCTCAAGCCGGAGTACGAGGAGGTGCAGCTCGGTACCGCAGAGGTCCGCGAGGTGTTCCGCTCCTCAAAGTTCGGCAACATCGCCGGTTCGATCGTCCGTTCGGGCATCATCCGACGCAACACGAGGGCCCGCGTCCTGCGCGACGGCAAGGTCATCGGGGACAACCTCTCCGTGGACTCGCTCAAGCGCTTCAAGGACGACGCCACCGAGGTCCGCACCGACTTCGAGTGCGGTATCGGCCTCGGTTCGTTCAACGATGTCAAGGAAGGCGACACCATCGAGACCTTCGAGATGCGGGAGAAGCCCCGCGCCTAGCAGGTAGGACAGGACGGGCGCCCCGGGTCTCCGGGGCGCCCGACCTGTCGGACCGCCGGGACCCCTCACGGAGTCCCTCACCAGACCAGCTTCAGTAGGAGTAACAGCAATGGCAGATCCGGCCCGCGCCGCGCGGCTCGCGCAGCGCATCAAAGTCATCGTCGCCGAGGCACTGCGGCGCCGCGTGAAGGACCCCCGGCTGGAAGCCGTGACCATCACGGACGCCCGTGTCACGAACGACCTCCAGCACGCCACCCTGTACTACACCGTGCTCGGGGACGCCGAAGAGCAGCAGGCCACCCGGATGGCGCTCGAGTCCGCCCGCGGCGTGCTGCGGTCGGAGGTCGGCAAGAACATCACCGCACGCCTCACCCCGACCCTCGAGTTCGTCCCCGACGAGGTGCCGGTCAACGCCAGCCACCTCGAGGAACTCCTGCAGAAGGCGCGCGAGCGCGACGCCGAGGTGGCCGCGATCGCCCAAGGCGCGGACTTCGCCGGCGACGCGGACCCGTACCGCACCTCCGAGGACGACGAAGCGGCGCGCTAGCCGCTGACCCGTCCGGACCACCTGCGGAAGGCAGCCGACCCCGCGGGGTCGGCTGCCTTCCGCATCCTCAGGAGTGGGTCAGGCCTGCCGGGCAGGGGAGGGGAGCCTGGACAGTCCTTCGACGAGATCCTCGGTCCGGCCGCAGAGGGCGATCCTCACCCATCCCTCACCGCGGGCCCCGAAGGCCGTTCCCGGCGCGAACGCGACCCCCCGCTCCGCGAGGAACGAGCGGGTCCAGGTGCGGACGTCGCCGGCGGTCGCGTGGGACAGATCCGCCCACAGGTAGAAGGCCCCGCGGGCGTCGAGGTAACCGATCCCCAGCCGGTCGAGGACGGCGGTCGCCGCGTCGCGGTTCGCCCGGTAGTGCTGCAGCGCCGTGGCCACGTAGTCCTGGGGTCCGGTCAGGGCGGCGACGGCGGCGTACTGCGACGACGCCGAGACGCAGGACACCGTGGCCTCCATGATGTTGCTGAGCAGCGGCTCCATGCCAGGCGGCGTGACGAGCGCCCCGATCCGCTGGCCCGTCAGGCCGTACGTCTTGGACAGCGTGAGCGACGTGATGACGCGAGCCTCCCGGGCCTCCGGCACCGCCTCGGGACCACCGGCATCGAACCGTGCAGGGCTGACGTGGGGGACGTCGTAGGTGAAGGCCTCGTAGCATTCGTCGGAGATCACCCACAGATCCTGCTCGTGAGCGAACCGCACGAGGTCCCGCGTGAGCCCGTGATCGAACACCGAGCCGAGCGGGTTCGACGGCGAGTTGAGCATGAGCACCCTCGTCCGGTCGGTGACCAGCCCCCGCAGGTCCTCGATCCTCGGCTGGAAACCATGTTCGGGTACCAGGGGGTAGGGCACCGGGACGCCGCCGAGCAGGCCCACGGTCATCGCGAAGGTCGGGTAGCCCGGATCGGGGATGAGGACCTCGTCACCCGCCCCGATGAGGGTGCTGAGCGCCAGGTGGAGTCCCTGCTGCGCGCCGGCGACGACGAAGACGCGCGAGGGATCGTCGTCGACCCCGGAGAGGCGCGCGAACCGTCCCGCGAAGGCGGCCCGGGCCGGGGCGATGCCGGCGTTCGGCGTGTAGTTGGTGTCGTCCCGGTCCAGCGCGGCCATGCCCGCCTCGAGCACGTGCCGTGCCACCGGGAAGGCCGGCTCGCCGATGCTGAGCACGATGGCGTCGGGCGTCGCCCACGCCGCCTGCGTGATCTCGCGGATCTGGTTGACCGGGACGTTCACGACATGGGCTGGGGCGGAGGGCATACGGAGGATGCTATCGCGCACGGTGCGCCCCGACGCGGACCATATACTGGGAGCGTGAATGCCGGGCAGGTCCACTCAGGGCTGATCATCGTGGACAAGCCGCAGGGCTGGACCAGTCATGACGTCGTCGGACGCCTCCGCCGCCTGGCCGGGACCCGGAAGGTCGGCCACGCCGGCACCCTCGATCCGATGGCCACCGGGGTCCTCGTGGTCGGGATCAACCGGGCGACGCGACTGCTGACCTTCATCGTCGGGACCACGAAGACGTACACCGCCACGATCCGCCTGGGCCAGTCCACCCTCACCGACGACGCCGAGGGCGAGGTCACCGGCGGGAGCATCGCCGCGGCGGTGACAGAGGAGGACATCCGGACGGCCGTCGCCGCGCTCACGGGGGAGATCCAGCAGGTGCCGAGCAGCGTGAGCGCCATCAAGGTCAAGGGCGAACGGTCCTACACGCGCGTCCGCTCCGGCGAGGAGGTCCACCTCCCGGTGCGTCCCGTGACTGTCCACCGCTTCGACGTCCACGCCGTGCGGCGCGTGAGCAACGGCCGCCTCCAGGACGTCGATGTCACCGTCGAATGCAGCTCCGGGACGTACATCCGCGCCCTCGCCCGCGACCTAGGCGCCGCGCTGGGCGTCGGCGGCCACCTCACCGCGCTCCGCCGGACCCAGGTGGGGCCGTACACGATCGAGCACGCCCGCACCCTGGAGCAGCTCGCCGAGGAGCTGGACGTCCTCTCGCTCGAGGACGCCGGGCGCGCGCTGTTCCCCGTCCGCGAACTCTCGGACACCGAGACGGCGGACGTGTCGCACGGCCGGAAGGTGGCCCCGAACGAGAATCCGGAGGCGCCGGTCGCGGCGTTCGCGCCGGACGGCACCCTCGTGGCGTTGCTCGAGAACCGCGGCGGGGCCGCGCGCACCGTCCTCGTGTTCGCCCCCGGGGGCAAGGAATAGGCGTGGATCCCTTCTTCCTCATCGGGGTGCTCACGTGTGCCGTGTCCGCGGTACTGTGCGCCGGCGCCGGCGTGCTGCGCCGGCCGCCCAACGACATCACCATCCTCTCGATCGCCGCCGTGGAACTCTTCCTCCTCGCCTACACCGTCGGCGCCGTGATCCGCCAGCTGGCCGGAGAGCCGGTCCTCGGGGAGGCCTGGGAGTTCTGGGGCTACCTGCTCACCGCGCTCCTCGTGCCGGTGGGGGCGTTCTGGTGGTCGATCCTCGAGAGGACACGGTGGAGCAATTTCGTGTTGGCCGCGGCGGGACTGACGGTGTTCGTCATGCTCTTCCGCATGGAACAGATCTGGGATGGAGTGGCGGGATTGTGAGCGATCGCCAGGAGCAGCAGGGAAGCGCCCCCGCCACGGGCGGGACGAGCCGTGCCCAGGGACCCGGCCGGCTGCTGATCGCCGTCTACGGGGTCTTCGCGCTGGCAGCGACGGCGCGCGCCACGTTCCAGATCCTCACGAAGTTCGACGAGGCGCCGCTGGCCTACCTCCTCTCCGCCCTCGCGGCCGTGGTGTACGTCGTCGCCACCGTCTCCCTGGCACGGCCGGGCGCGCGGGCCTACCGCGTCTCCGTCGTCGCGGTGACCACCGAGCTCGTGGGAGTCCTCGCCGTCGGACTGCTCAGCATCTTCGACGCCCGGGCGTTCCCGAGCGAGACCGTCTGGTCCGTCTTCGGGCGCGGCTACGGCTTCGTCCCGCTCGTCCTGCCGATCCTCGGCCTGGTCTGGCTGCGCAGGAACAGGCCCGGCCGGACCTGACGGCGGGACCCGGCCGACCGCCGACTGCAGCCGACGTGGTGGACGGGGGAATCCCCGTCCCGTGCTGCCGGCGGTGCTTCCCGCCGTGAGAGTATGGCGCTAGAGCATCATCCAGCCTGCCTCCAGGGAGCGACATGACCAGCAACAGCCCCGAGCACGACAACTCCTCCGCCGGCGGCGGACGGCCCGCGGGGACCTCCCCGGCGCGTGCGGCGACGCCCGGGTCGGGGACAGCGGACGCCCCGTCCGGGACGAAGGGCACCACGGCCGCCACGGGCGGCACCCCGACCAAGGGCGGGAACCCGGGCAAGGCGTCCACGGGCGGCGACTGGAACGTGTTCCGCACCGTCGTCGTCCTGGTGGGCCTGGTCCTCGCGGGGTTCGGCGCCTACTACCTGATCCTCGGGACGGCGGGCCTGCCGGACACCGAGGGCAGTCCGGTCAACCCGACCCTCGAGAGCCAGTTCCGTTTCTTCTCGGCCATGATGGTCGGCGTCGGCGCGGCCTTCATCACCATCGCCATCAAGTTCCAGTGGGCCAACATGCTCTGGCTGGTGTGCCTCATGGTGTTCATCGGAGGTATCGGGCGCGTCCTGTCCTGGGCGTTCTCGGGCACCCCGAACTACGTCATGATCGTCCTCATGGTCGTCGAACTGGCCTTCCCGCCGGCCCTGCTCGTGTGGCACAAGTACATCGCGAAGACGAGCAACATGCGCAAGGAATTCGACCGGCGCAGCTAGCCGGGCGACGCACCACGCCCGGCCCTGCCGGGTCCGCCGCAGCGGGGGCACGATGCCGTCCGGGACGCGGCTTTCGGCCATAATGGGATCGGCGACCCGCCGGACCCTCCCCGCGGTCCCGGGGATCGGCCGAATCCGCGAAGGAGATGCGTGTACTACTGGAGAGACCTGGACAGCGTGCCCGAGGACTTCGGGCCCTCCGTCCTGACGCTCGGCAACTTCGACGGCGTGCACCGGGGCCACCAGCGGGTCCTGCAGCAGGTCGTCGAGGCGGCACGGCAGCGGTCCGCGGCGGCCGTCGTCGTGTCCTTCGACCCGCATCCCGCCCAGGTCCACCGGCCGGACTCCGCCCCCGAACTCATCATGGGTCTCGACGACCGCGTCGAGACCCTCGCCGAGACCGGCATCGACGCCCTGCTGATGATGCACTACACCCTCGACCTCGCCTCCGACTCGCCCGAGGAATTCGTGGAACGCGTCTTCGTGCGGACGCTGAAGGCCAGGGCCGTGGTGATCGGCCACGACGTCCGGTTCGGCCGGGGCAACAGCGGCGACCTCGACACGATGCGCGAGCTCGGCCGCGCGCTCGGCTTCGAGGTCATCACCATCGACGACTTCGGTGCGAGCTACCCCGCGGACGCCACGGACGCCGACGGCGACCGCCGCTGCTCCTCGACGTGGGTGCGGGAGGCCCTCGAGGCCGGTGACGTGGCCACCGCGGCCCGCGTGCTCGGCCGCCCCCACCGCATGCGCGGGGAGGTGGTGCACGGTGCCGCGCGCGGCAGGGAACTCGGCTACCCGACGGCGAACCTGGCCGCCTCCGCCCAGGGGTTCATCCCCGCCGACGGCATCTACGCGGGCTGGCTCATCGACGGCGCGGGTACGCGCTGGCCCGCAGCGGTGTCCGTGGGCTCCAACCCCACCTTCGACGGCGTGGACCGCCAGGTCGAGGCGCACGTCATCAACCGTCCGCCCGAACGCGTGCAGGACTTCGACCTGTACGGGCAGTCGGTGGTGGTGGAGTTCGTGGAGCGCCTGCGCGGTCAGGTGACCTACACGGGGCCCGAGGCGCTGATCGAGCAGATGAGGCTCGACGTCGACCGCGCGCGCGGCCTGCTTTCGACAGAACATCAGCCCAGACGCTAGACTTGACGGAGATCCGGCTGCAGTCCGTGGTGGCTGGATTTTTCTGTGTCGTCGTGCAAACGACGCTCAGCACCTGTTCACGGTACAACTCTAGGAGTTACTCGTGGCCCTTGACGCCGCCATCAAGCAGGAGATCATCAAGGCATACGCCCTGGCCGAAGGTGACACCGGTTCACCCGAGGTACAGATCGCGATGCTCTCCCGCCGCATCCTCGACCTGACCGAGCACCTGAAGATGCACAAGCACGACCACCACACGCGTCGTGGCCTGCTTCTTCTCGTCGGTCGCCGCCGTCGCCTGCTGGACTACCTGCGGGACACCGACATCACGCGTTACCGGTCGCTCATCGAGCGCCTGGGCCTGCGTCGATAACCAGCATCTGAAGGCGGCACCCTCTCCCCGGAGGGGGAGCCGCCTTTTGCGCTGGAGACAGCACGAAGTACCCCACGCACAACAGGAGTCAACCGGCACCACGCATTCGCGGTCCTCGGTAGTGATCTCCGGACGACGCCGGACCGGCCGTTCCGTGGATCTCGATCGAAGACCGGGTGCTGTGGCCGTCCACGAGGGACGGGCCACGTCGGGTGCCGGTTGCCCCCGCTACCAGGAAACGGAGGTGACTCTCTTGGAGGGTCCCGAAATTCAGTTCGCCGAAGCAGTGATCGACAACGGTCGCTTCGGAACACGCACCGTCCGCTTCGAGACCGGGCGGCTCGCCCAGCAGGCCGCAGGCTCTGCCATGGTCTACATCGACGAGGACACCGCCCTGCTCTCGGCCACCACGGCCGGCAAGCACCCGCGCGAAGGATTCGACTTCTTCCCGCTGACCGTCGACGTCGAAGAGCGCATGTACGCCGCGGGCCGCATCCCGGGCTCGTTCTTCCGCCGCGAGGGCCGCCCCTCGACGGAGGCCATCCTGGCCTGCCGCCTGATGGACCGTCCGCTGCGCCCGGCGTTCGTGAAGGGCCTGCGCAACGAGGTGCAGGTCGTCGTGACCATCCTCGCGATCAACCCGGACGTGCGCTACGACGTCGTCGCCATCAATGCGGCGTCGATGTCCACGCAGCTCTCCGGCCTGCCCTTCTCCGGGCCGATCGGTGGCGTGCGCGTCGCCCTCGTCTCCGACGGCAGTGGCTCCGACCAGTGGATCGCCTTCCCGAAGCACTCCGAGCTCGAGAACTCCGTCTTCGACATGGTCGTCGCCGGACGCATCGCCGGTGACGACGTGGCCATCATGATGGTCGAGGCCGAGGCCACCGACAACTCCTGGACGCTCATCAAGGAGAACGGCGCCACCGCCCCCACCGAGGAGATCGTCGCCGACGGCCTCGAGGCCGCGAAGCCGTTCATCCGCGCCCTGTGCGAGGCGCAGGCGGACCTCGCCGGCCGCGCCGCGAAGCCGACCGTCGAGTTCCCCGTCTTCCTCGACTACCAGGACGACGTCTACGCCGCGATCGAGTCCGCCGGAGCCGAGAAGCTCGGGCAGGTCTTCCGGATCGCCGACAAGCAGGAGCGCGAGAGCGCCTCCGACGCCCTCAAGGCCGAGCTCATGGACGCCCTCGGCGCCCAGTTCGAGGGACGCGAGAAGGAACTCTCCGCAGCCTTCCGCTCGCTCACCAAGGCCGTCGTCCGGCAGCGCATCCTGAAGGACCAGGTCCGCATCGACGGCCGGGGCCTCAGCGACATCCGCAAGCTCACGGCCGAGGTCGAGGTCCTGCCGCGCGTGCACGGGTCCGCGATCTTCGAGCGCGGCGAGACCCAGATCATGGGCGTCACCACGCTGAACATGCTCAAGATGGAGCAGCAGATCGATTCGCTGTCGCCCGTCACGCGCAAGCGCTACATGCACAACTACAACTTCCCGCCCTACTCCACCGGTGAGACCGGCCGCGTCGGTTCGCCGAAGCGCCGCGAGATCGGCCACGGAGCACTGGCAGAGCGCGCCCTCGTGCCCGTCCTGCCGACGCGCGAGGAGTTCCCCTACGCGATCCGCCAGGTCTCCGAGGCGCTGAGCTCCAACGGCTCGACGTCGATGGGCTCGGTCTGCGCCTCCACGCTGTCGCTGCTCAACGCCGGCGTCCCCCTGCGCGCACCGGTCGCCGGCATCGCCATGGGCCTCGTGTCCGACGTCGTCGACGGCCAGACCCGCTACGCGGCACTGACCGACATCCTCGGAGCCGAGGACGCCTTCGGCGACATGGACTTCAAGGTCGCCGGCACGTCCGAGTTCGTCACGGCCATCCAGCTGGACACCAAGCTCGACGGCATCCCCGCCTCCGTGCTCGCCGCGGCCCTGAAGCAGGCCCGCGAGGCACGGCTGCACATCCTCGGCGTCCTGCAGGCCGCGATCGACACCCCGGACGAGCTCTCCGAATTCGCGCCGCGGATCATCTCGGTGAAGATCCCCGTGGACAAGATCGGGGAGGTCATCGGCCCCAAGGGCAAGATGATCAACCAGATCCAGGAGGACACCGGGGCGGACATCTCGATCGAGGACGACGGCACCGTGCTGATCGGTGCGACGAACGGCGAGTCGGCGGAAGCCGCCCGCGCCGCGGTCAACGCCATCGCGAACCCGCAGGTCCCCGAGATCGGTGAGCGCTACCTGGGCACGGTCGTCAAGACCACGACCTTCGGTGCGTTCGTCTCGCTGACCCCGGGCAAGGACGGCCTGCTGCACATCTCCGAGCTGCGCAAGCTCGCCGGTGGCAAGCGCGTCGACAACGTCGACGAGGTCGTCTCCGTGGGCCAGAAGATCCAGGTGGAGATCACCAAGGTCGACGACCGCGGAAAGCTCTCGCTCTCGCCCGTCGTCGCGGATGACTTCTCCGAGGACACCGGCATCGAGCTGCCCGAGGCCACCGAGGGCGACGACTGACCTGTTGCCCGGCTCTTCCCGAGCACCGTACGGCCCCGGCGCGTACCGATCGATCCGATCGGCGCCGGGGCCGTCTGCCGTTCCCCGACCTGTCGAGAGACCAGAAAGTCCAGGATGTCCCAGTCCTCCATAGTGTCCCTGCCCCTGCTGCCGACCCTCCCCACGGGCGGGGAGGCCGACCCCACGTTCGTCGCCGGTGATCCGGGCGGGAACGTCGTCCGGCGCAGCGTCCTGCCCGGCGGGGTCCGCGTGCTCACCGAGGCGATGCCGGGCCAGCGCTCGGCCACGATCGGGTTCTGGGTGGGTGTCGGATCCCGCGACGAGGCCGACGGCCAGCACGGCTCCACCCACTTCCTCGAACACCTGCTGTTCAAGGGGACGGCGCGCCGCAGCGCGATGGACATCGCGTCCGCCTTCGACGAGGTGGGCGGGGAGTCCAACGCCGCCACCGCGAAGGAGAACACCTGCTACTACGCGCGGGTCCTGGACTCGGACCTGCCGATGGCGATCGACGTCATCGCGGACATGGTCACCTCCGCGGTGCTCGACCCCGAGGAACTCGAGCAGGAACGCGACGTGATCCTCGAGGAGATCGCGATGGACAGCGACGACCCCGCCGACGTCGCCCACGAGCGGTTCGTCGAGCTGGTCCTGGGGGAGCACCCCCTCGGCCGGCCGATCGGCGGGACGCCCGAGGCGATCCGCGCCGTGCCGCGCGACTCCGTCCTCGCGCACTACCGGCGCTACTACACCCCCGCCGAACTCGTCGTCACCGCTGCGGGCGGGCTGGACCACGACGTCGTCTGCCGGCTCGTCCAGGAGGCGCTCGAGTCCGCCGGGTGGACCCTCGACGAGGGCGCCCTGCCCGTGCCGCGCCGCGGGACGACCGAGGTCCCCGTCGAGGGGGCCACGGGCGTCCACGTGATCCGGCGGGCCGTCGAACAGTCGAACATCCTGATCGGGTGCCCGTCCCTCACGGCGACCGACGAGCGCAGGTTCGCGATGAGTGTCCTGAATGCCGTCCTGGGCGGCGGCATGTCCTCGCGCCTGTTCCAGGAGATCCGCGAGAAGCGCGGGCTCGTCTACTCCACCTACTCGTTCTCGGCCGCCTACGCGGACGCCGGCTACTTCGGCATGTACGCCGGATGCTCCCCGGCCAAGACCGGCCAGGTCATCGACCTGCTCGGCGCCGAACTGGACCGGCTCGCCACGGACGGCATCGACGCCGAGGAGCTCCGCAAAGCCGTCGGCCAGCTGTCGGGCGGCCTGGTCATGGCCCTGGAGGACAGCAGCTCCCGCATGTCGCGGCTCGGACGCTCGGAGCTCGTCTCCGGCGAGTTCGTCGACATGGACGCCTCCCTCGACCGCATCCGGTCCGTCACGGCCGGCGACGTCCAGGCGCTGGCCCGGGAACTGGCCGCCGCGCCGCGCACAACGGTCGTCGTCGGGCCCTTCGACACGGAAGCCGACTTCGTCCGCCTGAGCACCTGACCAACCGGGCCGTCGAGACACGACCCGTGCCTCGCTGAAGGAGGAGGCCCGAAAGCCTACCCATTCGGGCTGGAAGGAGGCATGCTCGAGCAATACCCTTCTCAGGCAAGGACCCACCATGCAGGCAACACTTCTGTCCCACGGCGCCTTCCGGCCGCTGCCGCTCGTCAGTGCATCAGCGTGAGCCCGGTCGAAGCGCCGGGCCGGCCCGTCATCGCCGGCTATGACGGCTCGGACGGCTCCCGCCGCGCCGTCGTCTGGGCAGCCCACCATGCGGCCGCAGCCGGACTGTCCCTCGTCGTCGTGCACTGCTGGGTCTGGCCGTTCTTCACCCGGGAGCTCGGCCCGGTCGGCGACATCAAGGACAGCGGCCTCAAGCGGGCCGCCGAGCGCACGAGTGCCGAAGGCCTCGATCTCGCCAGGCAGGCCGAACCCGACCTCGACATCGGTGCCCGGCTCATCACGGGCTTCCCCTCCGAGGTGCTCACCCGGCTGTCCGCCGAAGCCGCCCTGCTCGTGACCGGCACCCGGGGGCTCGGCGGATTCGGCGGCCTGCTCATCGGGTCGGTCAGCCTCCACCTCGCGGCTTCCTCCTCCTGCCCCATCGCGGTCATCCGCGAGGACGAGCCCGGCGAGGGCGACGTCCTGGTCGCGGTCGACGGTTCCCCGGAGAGCGATCGTGCCGTCACCGAGGCGGCGCTCCTCGCGAAGACCCTGCGTGCGCCGCTCCGCGTGCTCCATGTGAGGTCCTACAGGCGGCACGCCGGGACGCTGCCGTCCGACCCCGAGCGCGACCCTGTCGTGCAGCGGGCCCTGAATCTGCTGCCCACGGACACAGACCTCACCGTCATCGAGGACTCCTTCGCGGAACCGTCCGTGCCCGCGGCCATCCTCCACCAGGCGCATCGTTCGGCCTGTGTCGTCATCGGCGCCAAGGGCACCAACACGCTCGGCGCCCGCCTCGGATCCACGGTGCACGCCGTCCTCCATCACGCGCGAGGCAACGTCCTCGTCGTCCGGTAGGGATGGACCCCGAGGGTCCACGCCCGCAGCACGGCTGGCGTCGCCCTCGTCGGTCCCCGCCGATCCGCGGTCGCTCCGTGCCGGCACCCTCCCGGTCGACGGGTCCGCCCTGACGGGGGAGTTCCGTCCCGTCGGACAAGCGCGCGGCATCGGCTCCTGCCGCCGGCAGCATCGGTGGCCGTTCGGACACCGTGTTCCCCGGCGTCCTTCTCCGTGCGGACAATCTGCGGAGAAGCTGCGGGTGCCGGCACGTCCGGGACTCCCGCTGGTCCGTAGGATGAGAAGCTGACAACCATTGTGCCGGGGAGCTGATAGGTATCGATGATCGAGGTGCCGAGCGGGTGGTGCACCCGGGTGCAGGCCCGGGGCGGGCGTCCGGACACGACCGGCCGGTGAGGATGTCCGCGGCCGGGGGCAGGGCGACCCTCAGCCTGCTCCGGCCTGCCCTGATCCGCCTGACCTGGGCCCCCTGCACCGAGGTGCAGGGGACCGACGCCAGGGACGTCCTCGAGCGGAGCCTGGAGCTGGTCGGCCACGTCCCCTACGCGGTGCTGGTGGACATGCGCGAGATCACGATCATCACCGCGGGGGCGCGGGCAGCCTACGGTTCGGAGAGGATGGTCCTGGCTGCCGCGATGCTCGGGCTCACGCCCGTGGACAGGGTCATCGCCGCGTCGGTGCAGCAGTCGGTGCACGAGGTCCGTTTCTTCACGGAGGAGGGTGCGGCGCTGGCCTGGCTGACAAGCCACCTTCCCGACCACCCCGGTCCGACAGCCCGCGACCGGGTGCAGGCCGACCCGACGGGGGAGCGCACAGGATGATCAGCAGGGAACCGCGGGTGGCCGGTGAGCCGTTCACCGCGACGATGCGGGACGGTGTCCTGTGGGTCGAGTGGCTCGACGGCATGAGGGTCGGTGACGGGGATGCCCGCGCCCTCGTCGAACGCGCCGGTGCGATCAGCAGGGACGTGTGTCCGCCGATGCTGGTCGGGCTCAACGGCATGGTCACCCTCAGCCGGGATGCTCTCCGCCGGTTCGCCGGGGACCTCGACATCGCTGCGATGGCGATCGTGGGACCGACCGCCGTCGACCGGACCCTCGCGGAATTCTTCGCCGAGGTCCACGATCCGCCCTACCCGACCCGGTACTTCCCCCAGCGGACCGTGGCCCTCCGCTGGCTCACGGGCTGCCCCCACGCACCCTGACCCCGCGGACTGCTGACGCCGGGCGGGGTGCCGGTATACAGTGCCCTATGCACGCTGATCCGGTGGTCGAGATCGAGCGGAAGTTCGACGTCGACGTCGACGCCGCGGTTCCCCTGCTGCACGACCTCCCGGGGATCGGACGGGTGGACCAGCCGGTCGAGTACCGGCTCGAAGCCGAGTACTTCGACACCGAGGACCTGCGCCTGGCCGCCCGGCGCATCACCTTGCGACGGCGCACCGGGGGTGAGGACGCCGGGTGGCACCTCAAGTTCCCCGTCGGTCCCGACGAGCGCCACGAGCACCATGAGCCGCTGGGCGGGACGCCGGACTCCGTCCCCGAGGCACTCCTGGACCTGATCCGGGTGCGCATCCGGGACACGGCGCTGGTGCCCGTCGCCCGGTTGACGACGCGGCGCATGGTGCATCGCCTCCGGGGCGAGGAGGGTGGTGTCATGGCCGACCTCATGGACGACCACGTGGAGGCCCGGGCGCTCCGTCCCGAACCGGCGAGCCTGCAGTGGCGTGAGTGGGAGATCGAACTCGTGGACGGGACGAGGGATCTGCTCGACGCCGCGCAGGACCGGGTCCTGGAGGCCGGGGCGCGGCCCGCGGCACACGGTTCCAAGCTGGTGCGCACCCTGGGTTCCCGGCCGCGGACGGGGCCCGACGAGCCCCCGGCGCCGACGTCGGACGGGCCGGCCGGGGACGTCCTGCTCGCCTGCCTCCACGAGCAGCTGGACGTGCTCGAGCAGGAGGATCCCCGGGTGCGCCTGGACGCCCCTGACGCGGTCCACCGCATGAGGGTCGCCACCCGGCGCATGCGCTCGGTCCTGGCCACGTACCGGAGCCTGCTGGAGGACGCCGACGGCGTCCGGTTCCTCCGCGACGAACTGAAGTGGCTGGGGGCCGTCCTCGGCAAGGCGCGGGACGCCGAGGTCATGCATGCGCGCCTCAGGGGGATGCTGGCCGCCGAACCGGCGGAGCTCGTCCTGGGCCCGGTCGAGCGCAGGGTCGACGTGGAGCTGGGTGGCAGCTACCGGGAGGCCCACGCCGGGGTCCTCGAGGCGCTGGCCGGGCAGCGCTATTTCCGGCTGCTCGACACGCTCGAGTCCCTGCTGGCCGCCCCCGAGCTCACCCCCCGGGCCGCCGAGCCGGCGGGCCGCGTGATCCCCGAACTCCTGAACCGGGACATCCGGCGACTGCGCGCGGCGGTCCACGAGGCGCGGGACCACCCCGCGGGGGTCGGCGACCACCCCGCCCTCCATCAGGCGCGCAAGGACGGGAAGCGGCTGCGGTACGCGGCCGAGGCCGCCGCCCCCCTCGGCCGGAAGAAGGTCACCCGCCTCGCCGAGGCAGCCCTGAAGATCCAGAAGATCCTGGGGGAGCACCAGGACAGCGTCGTGACCCGCGACCTGCTGCGGCGTCTCGGCGCAGCAGCGTCCCGCCAGGGTGAGAACGGGTTCACCTACGGGCGGCTGCACGCCCTGGAGCAGGTCGCCGCGGTGCGAGCCGAATCCCGGTTCCGCAGCGAATGGACGTACTTCCCTCCGGCGCTCCGCACCGGGTGACGGCACCCGCCATGGCGACCTACCCGCGCTACGAGACCGTCAGCTTCCTCCGGCCGGCGGGAGCCGGCTACCTCGACGGCCTGGTCCTGATGCGGTACGCCCGGAAGGCCATCGAGGACCGCGGGCTCGACGCCCACGAGCGGGTCGTCCACGTCGAGGTGTGGGGCGAGGAGACCTCCGGGGTGAGCTATCACCACGGTCACCCGGTGGACCTGACCCGCGACCGCAAGACCATCTACTGGTACCGCGTCACCATCGATGGACAGCCGCAGGAACAGCGCCTGCTGTCGGACGCGTCAGCGGGGGAGTCGGCCCCCTAGCCCCCTGCGAAGGGCGGCAGGACGTCCAGGACATCGGCGTCGGCGAGGACGGTGGAGGCGTCCCTCAGGGCGACCTCGTTCAGCAGGAAGCTGCTGCGGTCCAGGACCACCGCCAGCGACGGACCGCCGGGGGGTACCGGGCGTCCGCGCAGCTCCTCGAGGACGGCGGCGAGCGAGCGCCCGGCGGGCACCCGTTCCTCGGCCACACCGGTGGCAGCCTTCGCGGCCCCGAAATACCTCACGAGCACCTCAGCCACCGATGGCGCTCATCGACCGGTCGGGCTGCACGAAGTCGTCGGCGCCGAGCCCGGTGTGGCCCATGCCGTGCGCCTTCGGCTTGAGCCACATGGCGTCGCGCCACCGCTGGGCCACGGCCTCGTCGTCCGCGTCCGAGCGCAGTAGGCCGCGCAGATCCGTCTCCTCGTGGGAGAAGAGGCAACTCATGATCTTGCCCTCGGCCGTCACGCGCGTCCGCCGGCAGTCCGCGCAGAACGGTTCCGTGACCGAGGCGATGATGCCCACGGTCCCGAGGACGTCGTCGGGAGCGGCCTTCGCCCTGACCTCCCACCGCTCGGCGGGCGCGCCGTCGCGGTTCCGGGGGTCCGGGGTGAGCACGAAGCGGGTCTCGACGAGCGCGCGCATCTCCGCAGCGGTCACCATGCCCTCCTTCGTCCACCCGTGGTCCGCGTCGAGGGGCATCTGCTCGATGAAGCGCAGTTCGAACCCGCGGGACACCGCCCATTCCACGAGGTCGGGTGCCTCATGGTCGTTGATGCCGCGCATCAGCACGGCGTTGATCTTCACGAGGCCCAGCCCGGCGTCGGCAGCGGCCTCGATGCCCCGGAGCACGCGGTCGAGGAACGGCCGGCGGGTCAGCCGGGCGAAGGTCTCGGGGTGCAGCGAGTCCATGGAGACGTTGATACGCGTGAGCCCGGCGTCCTTCAGCTGCACGGCACGGCGGTCGAGGCCGAGGGCGTTGGTCGTCATCGAGATCGGCAGGTCGGCGTGATCGGCGCGGATGTCCCGGATGATGTCCAGCAGATCCGCCCGGACCAGGGGTTCCCCGCCCGTCAGGCGCAGTTCCCGGATGCCGAGCCGGTCGACGCCGATGCGCACGAGGCGGACGATCTCGTCACGGGACAGGACCTGGTCCTTCTGGAGCCAGTTCAGGCCCTCCGCCGGCATGCAGTACGTGCACCGCAGGTTGCACTTGTCCGTCAGCGACAGGCGCATGTCCGTGGCCTGCCTGCCGTGGGTGTCCAGAAGCCCCGTGGTCGCGCCCCCGCGGCCGGCACGCGGCATGCCCAGTTGGATTCCCATGGACACGAGGTTACGCCCTCCGTGAGCCCCCGCCCTACCCGGGGCGCAGGGGCGTCCGGCTCTTCCGCCCGGGACCGCGGACCTGTAGAACGCGGGGAACCTCCGTCCACCCGCGGTCGTGTAACGAGCGGACCGGCCCTGCACGACGGGAGCCGGGATCCCACGGAGAGGCAGGCATCCCCAGTGAGCATGAGACCCCGCGCGTGGGCCGCAGTCTCCGGAGCCCTGTCGGTGGGGCTGGGCGTCATCGCCGGTGAACTCGCGGCAACCGCGGTGAGCCCCTCCGTCACCCCGGTCAGCGCGGTGGGTGGGTCCGTCATCGACGTCGTCCCCCCGGCCGTCAAGGACTGGGCGATCGCCTGGTTCGGGACCGCCGACAAGGCCGTGCTCCTCGCGACGATCGCCGTGGTCATCGTCGGGATCGCCCTGGCCGCCGGCGTGCTCGAGTACCGGCGGGCGTTCGCGGGCCGGGCGGTGATCATCGCCTTCGGGGTGCTCGGCGCCTTCGCCGTGGCATCGCGCCCGCAGTCCTCCGGCATCTCCCTCGCGGCGCCCGTGATCGCCGCGCTCGTCGCGGTCCTGGTCCTGGCCGCGCTCGTCCGGGCGCTGCACGCGTGGGCCGGGACGGGCGACGACGGCGCAGCGGGCACGGTCCCGGCACGCCGCCGGTTCCTCCAGGGAGCCGGAGGCGCGGCGGTCGTGGCCGTCGCCACCGGGGCGGCGGCCACCGGGGTGCGGTCCTCCCGGTCCGCCGTGACGCAGCGGCGCTCGTCGATCACGCTGCCCGCGCCCGTCGATGAGGTGCCCCCGCCCGCCGGGTCCTTCGTCCCCGAGGGCGCGGACCTCGGCATCGAGGGCGTCAGCGAGCTCGTGACCCCGACCGCGGACTTCTACCGGATCGACACAGCACTCGTGGTGCCCGTCGTCGACGCAGCGCAGTGGTCCCTGAAAGTCACGGGACTCGTGGACCGTGAGGTGGAGGTCACGTTCGACGAACTGCTCGCGCTGCCCCTGATCGAGCGCCACGTGACCCTGGCCTGCGTGTCCAACCCCGTCGGCGGCGACCTGACGGGCAATGCCCGCTGGCTCGGCTGGCCCGTGCGCGAGCTCCTCTCCCGGGCCGGCGTCCGCCCGGGAGCCGACATGGTGCTGTCGCGGAGCGTCGACGGTTTCACGGCGGGCACGCCCCTCGAAGCGCTGACCGACGCGCGGGATGCACTGCTCGCCGTGGGCATGAACGGGGAGCCGCTGCCGGTGGAGCACGGCTTCCCCGTCCGGCTCGTGGTCCCGGGCCTCTACGGTTTCGTGTCCGCCACGAAGTGGGTGACCGAGCTGAAGGTCACGCGCTTCGCCGACGACACGGCGTACTGGTCCACGCGCGGCTGGTCCGAGCGCGGCCCGGTGAAGACGTCCTCCCGGATCGACGTGCCGCGGCCGAACGCGAGCGTCCCCGCCGGCGACGTCGTCGTCGGCGGGGTGGCCTGGGCGCAGCACCGGGGAGTCGAGGCCGTCGAGGTGAGGGTGGACGGCGGAGCGTGGCAGCGGGCCACGCTCGCCACGCCGATCTCCACCGACACCTGGTGCCAGTACAGCGCCACGCTGCGGCTGTCCGCCGGATCGCACACCCTCCAGGCACGGGCGGCGGACCGCGAGGGCGGAGTGCAGTCCGAGGATCCCGCCGCCCCGGCGCCGGACGGGGCGGAAGGGCTCCACACGGTAACGTTCACGGTGACCTAGACCACCCGCCGGATGGTCGGGAGACGAGCAGCGAGCGGAAGGCACCCATGAGACGAACCGTCGCCGACCACCAGGTGGCCGTGGCCGGACTCCTGCGGAGCAGCGGGTACGACCGCACCGCCGCCGACGTGCTCCCGCTCCGCGACGCCCTCGGCCGGGCCCTCGTCGAGGACGTGCCCGCGCCGGTGAGCCTCCCGCCCTTCGACAACTCGCAGATGGACGGGTACGCGGTCCACGCCGCCGACCTCGCAGGAGCGCCCCTGCTGACGGTGGCGGAACCCATCCCCGCCGGGTCCGTGCCGCCGCCCCTCGATCCCGGGTCGGCCGCGCCGATCATGACCGGCGCCATGCTCCCGGCCGGGGCCGCCGCCGTCGTGCCCATCGAGCGCGCGCGGCCCGCCCGGTTCCACTCCGCCGCGGAGCGGTCGGACGGGACCGTGACCGTGCGGCTGCCCGACGCCGTCGACGCCGGGCAGTACGTCCGGCGGGCCGGCAGCGACATCGCCGAGGGCGCGATCGCGCTCCCGGCGGGCACCCTGCTCGGTCCCGCCCAGCTCGGCCTCCTCGCCGCCTGCGGCGTGGGGGAGGTGCGGGTCACCCCGCGCTTCCGCGTGCTGCTCCTGTCCACGGGCGACGAGGTGGCCGAGCCCGGCACCGATCTCGCCCCGGGACGGATCTACGACGCCAACACCACCCTCCTCGAAGCCGCGCTGCACGACGCCGGCGCCCACGTCACCTCTCACCGCCTGCTCGGGGACGACCCCGCCGTCCTCCGGGAGGCCCTCGCCGCCATCACCGCGGACAGCACCGACCTCGTCCTCAGCACCGGGGGGATCAGCCAGGGAGCCTACGAGGTGGTGAAGCAGGCGCTCGCGGACAGCCGCGTCGAGTTCTCCTCCGTGGCCCTGCAGCCCGGCGGGCCCCAGGCGCACGGCACCATCTCCGGGGTACCGTTCCTCGGGTTCCCCGGCAACCCGGTGAGCGCGATCGTCTCCTTCGAGATGTTCCTCAGGCCGGCCCTCCACCGGCTGACGGGCGCCCCGGCACCGCGCCCCGTGCTCGAGGCCGTCCTCGCCGAGGCCGTCGACAGCCCTCCCGCCAAACACCAGGTGCGCCGCGGCGTCTACCGCGACGGACGGGTGGCGCTCGTGGGCGGGCCCGGGTCCCACCTGCTGCACGCCCTGGCCGCCGCCAACTGCCTCGTCCACCTGCCGGAGGGCGTCGCCTCGCTCGCCGCGGGCGACCGTGTGGAGGTCACGCTCATCGGAGCCGTGCCGGTCGGGGCGATGGCAACCGCGGACCCGTGCGCCGCGGACGAGGCCGGATCTGGTGGAATGGACTCCGCAGAAAGGACTCCATCATGAGCACCCCACCCCCCACCGAAGGCCTCACCCACGTCCGGTCCGACGGCACCGCCCACATGGTCGACGTCTCCGGCAAGCAGGCGACCGTCCGCGAGGCGGTCGCCGAGTCGACCCTGGAGACCACGCCCGACGTCGTCGCGCTCATCGCGGACGGCAGCCTGCCGAAGGGCGACGCCCTCGCCGTGGCCCGCGTCGCCGGCATCATGGCGGCCAAGCAGACCTCCACGCTCATCCCGCTGTGCCACCCGCTGCCGCTGTCGAAGGTGACCGTGGACTTCGAGCCCGACGGCGGCCGCGTGCGCGTCGTCGTGCTCGTGAGGACCACCTCGCTCACCGGCGTCGAGATGGAGGCCCTCACCGCCGCGTCCGTCGCGGCCCTGACCCTCTACGACATGATCAAGGCCGTGGACAAGCACGCGGTCATCACCGGCACGCGCGTGCTCTCGAAGTCCGGCGGCAAGAGCGGGGACTGGACCGTATGACACCCCTGCGCACCGCCGCCGTCGTCATCGCCTCCACCCGGGCCGCCGCGGGCACCTACGAGGACGAGTGCGGCCCGGCCATCGCCGGATGGCTCTACGACCACGGCTACGCCGTCGCCGATGCCGTCGTCGTCCCCGACGGCGACGCCGTGGGGGCCGCGATCGGCTCCGCCCTCGAAGCCCGCCCGGCCGTGCTCATCACGAGCGGGGGGACGGGGCTCAGCCCCGACGACGCCACCCCCGAACAGACGGCGCCGTACCTGACGCGCAGCCTGCCCGGCATCATGGAAGCCGTCCGCCGCGCCGGCGCGGACGCCGTCCCGACGGCCGTGCTCAGCCGCGGACTGGCGGGCACCGCGGGCACCACCTTCGTCATCAACCTGCCCGGCTCGCCCGGGGGAGTCCGCGACGGCCTGGCCGTCCTCTCACCGCTCATCGACCACATCTGCTCCCAGCTGGAGGGCCACCATGACCACCGGTGAAGTCGTGCACGCCGCCGTCGCCGACACCCCGATCACCCCCGAGGAGGCGCACGCCGGCGTCGACTCCCCGCACTGCGGGGCCGTCGTCGGCTTCAGCGGCGTGGTGCGGGACCACGACGGCGGCCGCGACGTCAGCTCGCTGAGCTACTCCGCGCACCCGAGTGCCGACCGCGTGATCCGCGAGGTCGCCGAGGAGATCGCCGCCCGCCACGACGGCATCCGGATCTGGGTGGCCCACCGGGTGGGACCCCTCGCGATCGGGGACCAGGCGCTCGTCGCCGCGGTCGGGGCCGCGCACCGCGGTGAGGCCTTCCGGGCGTGCTCCGACCTCGTGGACCTCGTGAAGGAGCGCGTCCCCATCTGGAAGGAGCAGTTCTTCGCGGACGGCACCGTGGAATGGGTCGGGGCAGGAGCGGAACAGTAGGCTGGAGGGCATGACTGAACTGACGCCGGTGGCCGTGCTGGGTGCACGGGGTCGCATGGGAGCCGAGGCCGTCCGTGCGGTCGAGGCGGCGGAGGACCTCGAGCTCGTCGCGGCCCTCGGCAGCAGCGACCCCCTCGAGTCGCTCGTCGCGGCGGGAGCCCGCGTCGTCGTCGACCTGACCGTCCCCGACGCCACCGAAGGGAACGTCGGCTTCGCCGTCGAGCACGGCATGCACGCCGTCGTCGGGACGACGGGCTGGACGGCCGACCGCCTGGCCCGGCTCGAGACCCTCCTGGCCGCCACGCCGGCCACGGGCGTCCTCGTCGCGCCGAACTTCGCGCTCGGATCCGTGCTCGCCGCAGCCTTCGCCGCCACGGCGGCCCGCTACTTCGAGTCCGTCGAGATCGTCGAGCTCCACCACCCCGACAAGGTCGACGCCCCCTCCGGCACCGCCGTCCGGACGGCCCAGCTCGTGGCCGCCGCGCGCGCCGCCGCGGGCGTGCCGCCCGCACCGGACGCGACGCGGGACCAGCTCGACGGCGCCCGCGGCGCCGCCGTGGACGGCGTCCCCGTGCACTCCGTGCGGCTCCGTGGCCTGACGGCCCACCAGGAGGTCCTGTTCGGGAGTGCGGGGGAGCAGCTGACCATCCGCCACGATTCCTTCGACCGTGCCTCGTTCATGCCCGGCGTCCTGCTCGGGATCCGCTCGGTGGCACGGCACCCCGGCCTGACCGTCGGGCTCGACGGCTACCTGGACCTGCAGGCCGGCGGGAGCCGGTGACGGCCGTGGGCTTCTACCGGCAGTACAAGGCCAGGATCGGCGTCCTGCTCATCACGGCGCTCCTCGTCTTCTGGCTCGCCGTCGCCTTCCAGCGCAGCTTCCTGCTCCTCGGCGACCCCGAGCCCGTGGCGAAGGCCCTCGGTGCCGGGTACCTCCTGCTCCCGTGCATCGGCGCGTGGGCCCTGATCCGGGAACTGCTCTTCGGCGCGCAGACCCAGCAGATGGCCCGCCGGCTCGACGCCGAGGGCGGCCTGCCCGTCGACGACCTCCCGAGGACTCCCTCCGGGCGGATCGTGCGGTCCGCGGCCGACGCCGCGTTCCCCGCCTACCAGGCCGAGGTGGAGGCGGACCCGGAGAACTGGCGGAGCTGGTTCAGGCTCTCCTGCGCGTACGACGCCGCGGGCGACCGCAGACGCGCCCGGCGGGCGATGCGCGACGCCTCGAAGCTGTACCGCCGGCACGAAGCGGACACCGCTTCCTAGCCGGGACGCGGGCGGGCGCCGGTCGTCAGCGCCGGGCCTCGGTGCGCCCGTCCCTCGCCGCGTTCGCCGCACCGGAGGCGAGCAGCTCCAGGGGTCCGCGGGACCGCAGGCGCTGGAACAGGATGCCGAGGGCGATCGCCGCGACGACCTGCAGCCAGAGGAGCAGCAGCGGGTCCGGCAGGGGGACCAGCTTGTCCGCCCAGCTCATCACGCAGATGTGGAGGCTGTACAGCGTCAGGGTCATGGCCCCGGGCGCGGAGAGCGGCAGGAGCGCCTGCGGGAACCGCCGCGTGAGCAGCAGGCACGCCGCGACGACGGCGGCCGCGGAGCCCGCCACGTGCACGAGGTCGAACGTCGTCCCCGAGTGGGGTGCGCTGACGGCGAGCCACCACCAGGACCCCGACTGGTCCACCCCGGCCAGGCCGACGTCGAGCATCGCCTCCAGCGGGTAGCGGCTGCCGTCCGGCGTCGCGAGGAGGGCGGCGAGCCCGCCCTGCCCGAGGAGTTCCGCACTGAGCAGCCTGGCCCCGACGGCGGCGATCAGGCCCGCGCCGAGGAGCCCCAGCTGCACGCCGAGCCGGAACAGGTCCAGCCGCCCGATCACGAGCCCCACGAGGAGAAAGCCGAGCCACTGCAGGACGGGGTAGTAGCCGGTCAGGAAGAGGTCCGCGGCGAGCGTCCGCGGCTCCAGGAAGTGTTCGAAGACGGGGTTCCCCCCGACGGACGGCGGGTCCACGGCCCCTGTCACCAGGGGCCGCAGCAGGTAGGCGGCCACCGGGGCGAGCAGCAGCCAGCCGGCCGTCCATGCCACGAGGGCCCGGAGCCGCAGCCCCACGAAGGGCAGCGCCAGGAGGAAGAGCACCCCGTAGTGGACGAGGATGATCGCGATGTTCGTCTCCACGCCGCCGAGGACGAGCCCGATCAGCGCGATCACGACGGCGCGGACGGCGATGCCCGTGCGGTCGGCGGAGAGCGTCCGGTCCCGGTGGGGGGAGCGCCCTCCCGTCAGCAGCGCCAGGCCGATGCCCGCGACGACGGCGAACAGGCCGGACGCCCGGCCCGAGAACGCGAGGGCGGTCCAGGTGGCCTCCGTGGTGCCCGGCAGGTAGAGGGGCAGGATGTGCGTGCTCATCATGCCGAAGAGGGCCACGCCGCGCGCCGCGTCGATCCCGGTCAGGCGGCGGGGCGCGGACGTCGAGTGCATCCAGCCATGGTCCCACAGGCACCTCCGCCGTCCCGGGTGCGCAGTCCCACCCGGTCCCGCCCGACCGGGTAACGTTTCACCCATGGCTGACACCCCCTCCCGCATCCTCCCGTTCGGTTCCCTCGTGGCCGCCATGGTCACGCCCTTCACCGCCGACGGCGGCGTCGACTTCGACGCCACCGCGGCCCTCGCCGCCAGGCTCGTCGACGACGGCTGCGACGGCCTGGTCGTCTCGGGCACGACGGGTGAGACCTCCACGCTCGAGGACTCCGAGAAGGAGGACCTCTACCGGGTCGTCGTCGAGACCGTGGGGGACCGCGCCCGGGTCATCGCCGGTACCGGGACGAACCACACCTCCCACTCCGTGGAGATGGCGCGCCGCGCCGAGCGCGCCGGTGCCCACGCGCAGCTCGTCGTGACGCCCTACTACAACAAGCCCACGCAGTCCGGCGTCCTGGCCCACTTCACGGCGGTGTCGGAGGCCGCCGACCTGCCGATCATGATCTACGACATCCCCGGCCGCTCCGCCATCCCCATCACCACCGAGACCATGCTCCGGCTCGCCGACAACCCCCGGATCGGCGCGCTGAAGGACGCGAAGGCGGACTTCGCCGCCGTCACCCGCGTGCTCGCGAACACCGACCTGGATGTGTACGCGGGCGACGACGGCCTCACCCTGCCGTGGATGGCCGCCGGGGCCGTCGGGGTCGTGAGCGTCAGCGCGCAGGTCGCCACCGCCGCCTTCCGGGCCCTGGTCGACGCCGCCGCGGCCGGCGACTTCGCCGAGGCCCGCCGCATCCATTTCGAGCTCGACCCCGTGGTGCGCGCCGTCATGACCCACATCCCGGGCGCCGTCTCCGCGAAGCAGATCCTGCACCGGCGCGGCCTGCTCCCGAACGCCGTCGTCCGCCTGCCCCTCGTCGAACCGGACGGGCACGAACTCGCGCCGGTCCTCGCCGACCTGGCCGAGGCCGGAGGGGACTTGGGGTCCACCGAGGCACACCCGGCAGCCCGGGCATGAGCGACGCGGCCGGCGTCGGTCCCGCCCCACGGACCCCGCCCCCGCCCCTGGAGCCGGGCACCCTGCGGATCGTACCGCTCGGCGGACTGGGCGAGATCGGCCGCAACATGGCGGTGTTCGAGATCGACGGCAAGCTCCTGATCGTCGACTGCGGGGTGCTCTTCCCCGAGGAGACCCAGCCCGGCGTGGACCTGATCCTGCCCGACTTCTCCTCCATCGAGGACCGGCTCGACGACGTCGTCGGCCTGGTGCTCACCCACGGCCACGAGGACCACATCGGCGCCGTGCCGTACCTCCTGCGCCTGAAGGCGGACATCCCCCTCGTCGGATCCCCGCTGACCCTCGCGCTCGTCGAGGCGAAGCTGCAGGAACACCGCATCCGCCCCTACACGCTCACCGTGTCCGAGGGCCAGATCGAACAGCTCGGGCCCTTCGAGTGCGAGTTCGTCGCCGTCAACCACTCGATCCCGGACGCGCTCGCCGTGTTCCTCAGGACCGAGGCCGGCACGGTCCTGCACACGGGCGACTTCAAGATGGACCAGGTGCCGCTCGACGGTCGCATCACCGACCTGCGGGCCTTCGCCCGCCTCGGCGAGGAGGGCGTCGACCTCCTCATGGTCGACTCCACGAACGCCGACATCCCGGGCTTCACGACGGCCGAACGCGAGATCGGCCCCGTCCTCGAGAACCTCTTCGGGCAGGTCCGCAAGCGCATCATCGTCGCCTCCTTCTCCTCCCACATCCACCGTGTCCAGCAGGTCCTCGACGCCGCGCACGCCCACGGCCGCTTCGTGTGCTTCGCGGGCCGGTCGATGGTGCGCAACATGGCGATCGCCGCGAAACTCGGGTACCTCAAGGTGCCGGACGGCATCCTGGTGGACATCAAGAACGTCGACGACCTGCCGGACGACCGCGTGGTCCTCATGTCCACCGGATCCCAGGGCGAACCCATGGCCGCGCTGTCCCGCATGGCCAACGGCGACCACCGCATCACGGTCGGCAAGGGCGACACCGTGATCCTGGCCTCCTCGCTCATCCCCGGCAACGAGAACGCCGTGTACCGCGTCATCAACGGGCTCCTCAAGCTGGGCGCCGACGTGATCCACAAAGGCAACGCCAGGGTGCACGTGTCCGGCCACGCCGCGGCGGGCGAGCTGCTCTACTGCTACAACATCCTGAGGCCCCGGAACGTCATGCCGGTGCACGGAGAGACCCGGCACCTCATCGCGAACGGGAAGCTGGCCCAGCAGACGGGTGTCCCCGCGTCGCACGTGCTACTCACCGAGGACGGATCGGTCGTCGACCTCAGGGACGGCAGGGCGCGCGTGGTCGGGGCCGTCGAGTGCGGCTACGTCTACGTGGACGGGTCCACCGTGGGGGAGATCACGGACGCCGATCTCAAGGACCGGCGGATCCTCGGCGAGGAGGGCTTCATCTCGATCATCACCGTCGTGAACCGCAGCACCGGCACCATCGTGTCGGGGCCGGACATCCACGCGCGGGGGTTCGCCGAGGACGACACCGTGTTCGACGAGATCAAGCCGAGGATCGCACGCGCACTCGAGGAGGCCGTGACCGCCACGCCCGACCACACGACGCACCAGCTGCAGCAGGTGGTGCGGCGCGTCGTCGGCACCTGGGTCAACCGGGGCTACCGACGGCGGCCGATGATCATCCCGGTGGTCCTCGAGGCCTGAGGTCGTCGGGTCCGGAGAGCCCGCGAACGTGCGGGAATTCGACGGATCGGGGGAGTGGTCCGGTACCGTGAGGAGCATGGCCACTCGAACGTCCCCTGCCCCGCGGGGGCATCAGACCCGCAGCAAGGGAGCGTCCGCCGTGACGGCATCCTCCCGGACCAAGGCGCCGGGCAAGGCCCCGGCCAAGGGGGCCGGCCGTGCCCCGGCGAGGACGCGGCAGGCACCCGCGACCCCTGAACCGCCGCACGAGGACCACCTCGCCCTGCCGCTGCGGGCCGTCCGCGCGGTCTGGATGGGGACCGCGCGCGTCGTCGGCTCCGGCGTCCGCACGTTCGGCCACGACGTGGCCCCGGACCGTGAGCTCCGCCGCGACGGGTCCGGCTTCTTCCTCCTGCTGCTGGCCCTGGCCGTCGCCGCCGTCGAGTGGTGGGCCCTCGGCGGCAGCGCCGCCGACATCGTGCACGCCGCCGCGGGCGGCACCTTCGGCTGGATGGCCCTGCTCGTGCCGTTCCTGCTCGGGATCGGCGCTGTCCGCCTGTTCCGGTACCCCGAGCGGCATCGGGCCAACAACCGCATCAGTATCGGTCTGCTCGTCATCCTCTTCGCCGGCTCCGGCATCGCCCACCTCGTCGGCGGGCGGCCCGGCCTCTCCGACGGCCTCGACGCCCTCTGGCGGGCCGGCGGCGTCGCAGGGTTCCTCACCGCAGGGCCGCTCAGCAGCGTCCTCACGGCCTGGCCCGTCGGCGTCCTGCTCGGGGCGGCCATCCTCCTCGGCCTACTGATCGTCACGGCCACGCCGTTCCGCCACATCCCTGCCCGCCTGCGTACCCTGTACGAGCACCTCATGGGCCAGGACCCGGACAGTGCCGGGTCCCGGCGCGACGACGGCCACGACCAGAGCTACCTGTACGAGACCCACGGCGCCACCGCGCGTCCCGAGCCGAAGCGCCGCAAGCGCCTGTTCGGCAAGGACAAGCCCGAGGCATCCGAGGATCACCACGAGCAGCACGACGCCGACGGGGACGGCTACGTGGGCGACGAGGCGTTCGAGCGTGCCGTCATCGAGGACGAGGAACGCCGCGCCCGCGAGGCCGAAGCCGCCATCCCGCCCGGAGTCCGGCGGCCCACCCGGCAGGAACTCGCCGCGGAGGACCTCAAGCGGTCGCAGGGGATCGGCGCGCGGGAGCGTGCACCGGAACGCGCCCCGGAGGGAGCCACAGAGGCCATCGACATCGTCCCCGCCGCGAAGGCGCTGATCGTCCCGTCGACCCCGGTGCAGCCCCAGGTCCCGCCGACCCCCATCCCGCAGCGCACCGAGCAGCTGCAGCTCGCGGGCGACGTCGCGTACACCCTGCCGCCGTCGGACTACCTGCCCGCCGGCACCCCGCCCAAGGAACGGTCGGAGGCCAACGACGCCGTCGTCGCCGCCCTGACCCACACCATGGACCAGTTCAACGTGGACGCGAAGGTCACCGGGTTCTCACGCGGCCCGACGGTCACGCGGTACGAGATCGAACTCGCTCCGGGCACCAAGGTGGAGCGCGTGACCGCGCTGTCGAAGAACATCTCCTACGCCGTCGCCAGCTCCGACGTCCGCATCCTCTCACCCATCCCCGGCAAGTCGGCCATCGGCATCGAGATCCCGAACACCGACCGCGAGACGGTGTCCCTCGGTGACGTGCTGCGCTCCGGCAACGCCCGCAAGACGGACCACGCGATGGTCATGGGCGTGGGCAAGGACGTCGAGGGCGGATTCGTCGTCGCGAACCTCGCGAAGATGCCCCACCTGCTCGTGGCCGGCGCCACGGGTGCGGGCAAGTCCTCGTTCGTGAACTCGATGATCACCTCGATCCTCATGCGGTCGACGCCGGACGAGGTGCGCATGGTCATGGTCGACCCGAAGCGCGTGGAGCTCACGGCCTACGAGGGCGTGCCCCACCTGATCACGCCCATCATCACGAGCCCCAAGAAGGCCGCCGAGGCGCTGCAATGGGTGGTCCGCGAGATGGACACGCGCTACGACGACCTGGCGAACTACGGCTACAAGCACATCGACGACTTCAACAAGGCGGTCCGGAACGGGAAGGTCGTCCCGCCCGAGGGGTCGAAGCGGGTGGTGCGGCCCTACCCGTACCTGCTGGTCATCGTGGACGAGCTCGCCGACCTCATGATGGTCGCGCCGCGGGACGTCGAGGACTCGATCGTGCGCATCACCCAGCTGGCGCGCGCCGCGGGCATCCACCTCGTCCTCGCCACGCAGCGGCCCTCGGTCGACGTCGTCACCGGCCTGATCAAGGCGAACGTCCCCTCCCGCATGGCCTTCGCGACGTCGTCGGTCACCGACTCGCGCGTCGTGCTGGACCAGCCGGGCGCGGAGAAGCTGATCGGTCAGGGCGACGCGCTGTTCCTGCCCATGGGCGCGTCCAAGCCCATGCGCGTGCAGGGCGCCTGGGTCACCGAGTCGGAGATCCACCGCGTGGTCGAGCACGTGAAGGGCCAGCTGCAGGCGGTGTACCGCGAGGACGTCGCCGTCGACGCGCCCAAGAAGCAGATCGACGACGACATCGGGGACGACCTCGAGGTCCTGCTGCAGGCCACCGAACTCGTGGTCACGACCCAGTTCGGGTCCACGTCGATGCTGCAGCGCAAGCTCCGCGTCGGGTTCGCGAAGGCCGGACGCCTCATGGACCTCCTCGAGTCCCGCGGAGTGGTCGGTCCCTCGGAGGGATCGAAGGCCCGCGACGTGCTGGTCAAGCCCGACGATCTCGCCCCGGTGCTCGCGGCCATGCGCGGCGACGAGCCGTCGGCAGCCGTGCCCGCGCAGCCACGTCCGCAGGCGCCGATCGACCTCGTGGCGGACGATCTCGCCTCGCGCGCCCAGGCCGTCGATTACCACGACGGCGCCGACGCGTCCGGGGACGGCGATGGTGGCGACGACGGCGAGGACACAGACGCCTGGAACCTCACCGGCAGGTAGCCTGAGAGGGTGAACAGCTCCCCGAGCCCGGCCGTTCCGGTCCTGAACATCGCCAACGTCCTCACTGTCGTACGGATCCTGCTGGTCCCGTTCTTCGTGTGGTTCCTCCTCCTCGACGACGGCCGCGCCGGCCTGTTCCGCTGGCTCGCCGTCCTCGTGTTCGTGGTGGCGATCTACACCGACAAGCTCGACGGCGACCTGGCCCGCAGCAGGGGCCTCATCACCGACTTCGGCAAGATCGCGGACCCGATCGCCGACAAGCTGCTCATCGGCTCCGCCCTCATCATGCTGTCCGTCCTCGGCGAACTGTGGTGGTGGGTCACCATCGTCATCCTGGTTCGCGAGATCGGGATCACCCTCCTGCGGTTCGCCGTGATCCGGTACGGCGTCATGCCGGCGTCGCGCGGGGGCAAGCTGAAGACGGTCGTCCAGACCGTGGCCATCCTGCTGTTCCTCATCCCCCTGCAGGCCGTGGCCGGGGAATGGGCGTGGTGGGCGGCCGTCGCCGTCATGGCGGTCGCCGTGGCGATCACGGTGGTGACCGGCGTCGACTACGTGGTCCAGGCCATCCGGCTCCGCGCCCGGGCCCGTTCATGACGGGCGCAGGCCCGGCAGCCGACGTCGTCGCCCTCGCCGCGCGGCGCGGGCTCACCGTGGCCACGGCCGAGTCCCTGACCGCCGGCTCGGTGGCGGCCGCGCTCGCCGGGATCCCCGGGGCGTCGTCGGTCCTCCAGGGCGGGATCATCGCCTATCAGGTGTCTGTCAAGCAGAACCTCCTGGGCGTCGACGCAGAACTTCTTTCGAACGCCGGGGCCGTCGACGCGCGCGTCGCGGCAGCGATGGCGGAGGGGGTACGGACCGCGCTGGCCGCCGACGTCGGCGTCGCGACGACCGGCGTCGCCGGCCCGGCCGCCCACGAGGGGAAGCCCGTCGGGACCGTGTTCACGGCGATTTCGACGTCCTCGGGCACGGAGACGTTCGAGCATCACTTCCCCGGGGACCGCGACGCCGTCCGGGCCGCGTCCCGCGACGCAGTGCTCGGCGAGCTCCGTGCGGCGCTCGGCGAGGGAACAAACATTCGCCGGAGGTAGTTATAAACACTGCCGGCCGTTGATAGGGTTGGCGACTCAAGCTCAAGCAGAACGGGCAGGTCATCATCACGGAGCGGACGTCCACCGGGCGCCGCACCATTATGAGGGAGCAAGGCGATACAGATGGTAAAGCAGCCCGTGTCCGTAAACGGCGTGGTCCGTTGGCGTGATGTGGGGTTGGCGGATGATGCACAACGCAAGCCCAAGGAGCGCAAACTGGTGGTTCTCCGCCACGAGATCGGCGACGTCCTCCGTGACGTTCGCCAGCGCCAGGGCCGCACCCTGCGCGAGGTGTCGCACAGCGCGAGGGTCTCCCTCGGCTACCTCAGCGAGGTCGAGCGTGGACAGAAGGAAGCATCGTCCGAACTCCTCTCATCAATCTGCAGTGCACTCGAGGTGCCGCTCTCCTCGATGCTGCGGGAAGTCAGCGACCGCCTGGCAGAAGCAGAAGGCGTGTCCATCCCGGACACCGTCCCCCAGGAGTTCTCCCGCGAATTCGGAGACGACCTCACCGACGAACTGAACGACGACTTCCGTCGGGGGCTCGCGGCCACGAACCGCTAGCCACCCCACGTCAAGGAAGGCCCGTCCCCGGCATGATCCACGGGACGGGCCTTCCTGCTGTGTGCTACCAGTTGTCCTTGGTGTACGTGTTGTTCAACTGGGCGATCAGCGTGCCCAGGCGCGTCAGGTCCTCGACGTCCCAGTCCTCCATGAGCTGGTGGAACGCCTGCTTGCGGGCCGTCTGCGCGGCCACGAGCTGCCGTGTGCCGGCGTCCGTCAGGGAGATCGACTGCGCGCGTCCGTCGAGGGGGTCGGCTTCCTTGCTGACCAGGCCCAACTGCTCCAGCATCGCGATCTGCCGGCTGACGGAGGGCTTTCCCACTCCCACGCTCGCCGCGATGTCGGTCAGGCGCATCGAGCCCTCCCTCTGCAGGATCACGAGGAGTCCGTACGCCGCCGGTTCCATGTCCGGGTGCACCCGACGGGCCACCTTGTAGGAATTCGACCGGGCGCGACGCCACAGCATGCTCAGCTGCTGTTCGAGGGCCTCGATGGCCGAATCGGTGTCTGCATCCTCCCCGGGGTAGCCCGCACGGCCCGGGCCGGGGTCGGTGGTGCTCGGCTTCGCGTTCATGGGGCCATTCTAGGGTCCTGCAGGGGCTTGATCACCATGCTGCGGCGCCCTATTCTCCGGACGGGCCGCGAATCCCGTGTCGCGTCGTCCGGTAGGGCAGCCCCGCGGCGCACCGGGCGGTCGGCGCAGGTCGCCGTGCCCAGCCGCCAGAATGGTGGGAGAGGGGCGGGCGACCGCCCGACGACGAGAGCGAGGAACACCGCATGCGGCTGAGCGACTTCTGGCGACTGATGGACGACGAGTTCGGGGAGCGGTATTCGCGGACCCTCGCCCGCGACCTCGTCGTGGACCGGCTGGGGGACAGGACGGCGTCCGAGGCGCTCGGCGCCGGCGTCGACCCCAAGGCCGTGTGGGAGGCCGTGTGTCTGGCGCAGGACGTCCCGAGGAGCCGCTGGCTCGGCCGGGACGTCAGGCCGCGCTGACCTGCTCCCCGGCCGGACGACGACGCCCGGGACACACGGAGGAACGGCCGAATAATCGAATACCTGTTCGGACAGGGATATGATGGGGGGACGCCCCGAACGCTGTTATGCACATGGTGACGGCCCTCCGCCAAACTGTCGGTGGGGGCCCCTACAGTCGAATTGAACACGTACACACCGGCCAGTTGGCCATGAACAACCGAGGTGAAGAATGGCCGCTCCAGACCGCGAGAAAGCCCTAGAAGCTGCTCTCGCCCAGATCGACAAGCAGTACGGCAAGGGTTCGATCATGCGCCTGGGCGACGAGACCAGGGCGCCCATCGAGACCATCTCCACGAGCTCGATCGCCCTGGATGCGGCGCTCGGCATCGGTGGCCTGCCACGCGGAAGGGTCGTCGAGATCTACGGCCCCGAATCGTCGGGCAAGACCACCGTCGCCCTGCACGCCGTCGCCAGCGCCCAGCGCAACGGCGGCATCGCGGCGTTCATCGACGCCGAGCACGCCCTGGACCCCGAGTACGCCAAGAAGCTGGGCGTCGACACCGACGCACTCCTCGTGTCGCAGCCGGACACCGGTGAGCAGGCACTCGAGATCATGGACATGCTCATCGGGTCCGGGTCCATCGACATCGTCGTGATCGACTCGGTCGCAGCCCTCGTACCGCGGGCCGAGATCGAGGGCGAGATGGGCGACAGCCACGTCGGCCTGCAGGCCCGCCTCATGAGCCAGGCCCTCCGCAAGATCACCGGCAGGCTCAGCCAGACCAAGACCACGGCCATCTTCATCAACCAGCTCCGCGAGAAGATCGGCGTGTTCTTCGGCAGCCCCGAGACCACCACGGGCGGCAAGGCGCTGAAGTTCTACGCGTCGGTGCGTATCGACGTACGCCGCATCGAGACGCTGAAGGAAGGCGTCAACCCGGTCGGCAACAGGACGCGCGCCAAGATCGTCAAGAACAAGATGGCCCCGCCGTTCAAGCAGGCCGAGTTCGACATCCTGTACGGCCACGGCATCTCCCGTGAGGGCGGTCTGATCGATGTCGGCGTGGAGAACGGGCTGGTCAAGAAGTCCGGCGCCTGGTTCACCTACGACGGCGACCAGCTGGGGCAGGGCAAGGAGAACGCCCGCAAGTTCCTGAAGGACAACCCCGGTCTCGCCGACGAGCTCGAGCAGAAGATCAGGGTCAAACTGGGCATCGGAGTGCAGCCGGAGGAGCCGGAAGCCCCCAAGCTCAAGGCCGTCAGCGGCGAGTAGGCGTCCGTGGCATCGGAGGCCGGGCCGGAGCAGGCCGGATGGGGGATCTCCTACGACCTGTTCGGCTCGGACAGTTCCGCCGATCCCGACGCATCCGCTGCGCCGGCCCGGTCGCGGTCCGATCGCCAGGGGTTGTCGCGGTCCACGTCGTCCTCCTTCGGCAAGGCGTCCTCCTTCGGCAGGACGACGGCCGCGCGGAAGCGCGGGACCTCGCGCCGCCGGGTTCCGGCGGGTCGGACGCCGTCCGACGACCCGTTCGGTCCCGTCGTCGGCGGGTCGGCCGAGGCCTTCGAGGAGGCCGATGCCCTTGATCCGACCGATGCGGTCGAGACCGTCGACGGACCTGCCGGCGAGGTGGACGGGAAGACCGGCCGGTCCCGCCGGCGGGTAGGTGACGGCTCGGGCGAATCGTCGTCCCGCGGGCGTCGCGGGCGTCGCGGAGCCGCGGGGTCCCGCAGCGCCACCGACGGTACAGGCCCCGCCGACGGCGCAGGCGCGGAGGGGGAGGATGCCCCGGGTCGGACCGATGAGGAATGGACGTCGCTGGCGCGATCCGTCCTGCTCCGCCAACTGGCCCTCGGGTCGCGGAGCCGCCACCAGCTCGATCGCAAGCTCGCCGAGCGGGACGTGCCGCCGTCGGTGGCTTCGGCGCTCCTCGACCGGTTCGAGGAGGTGCAGCTCATCGACGACGCCGAGTTCGCGCGTATGTGGGTGCGCACCCGTACCGCCGCCAAGTCGCTCTCCCGGGCCTCGCTGCGCCGCGAACTCGCGGACAAGGGCATCGACCCGGAACTGGCCGAGGACGCACTCCTCCAGCTGTCCGACGAGGACGAGGACGAGCAGGCCCGGGAGGTCGTCCGCCGGAAGCTCCGCGGCAGCGCCGATCTCTCCGATCGCACCGTGCGGGAGAAGGAGGTCCGGCGCCTCGTCGGCGTCCTCGCCCGCAAGGGGTACAGCCCCGGAACCGCGTTCTCGATCGTGAAGGACGTCATCGCCGACGCGGGATGACCCGACGGCGGACGGCGCGATTGTGGGCGCCCACCGCGTCAGCCGTACGCTTGAGGACGTGAGCACGACACTTCCTGTCTCCCTCGACGAGGCACCCCGCAGCACACCCGGCCCGCCGGAGGGCGACCCCCGGAACGATGCGGCCGCCCGGCGCACCTACGAGGTGCGGACGTTCGGCTGCCAGATGAACGTCCACGACTCCGAGCGCATCTCCGGGCTGCTCGAAGGGGCGGGTCTCGCCCGCGTGGAGGGTGGCCAGGCGGACGTCGTCGTCTTCAACACGTGCGCGGTCCGCGAGAACGCGGACAACAAGCTGTACGGCAACCTCGGGATCCTCAAGGCGGTCAAGGAAGCCCGGCCGGACCTGCAGATCGCCGTCGGGGGATGCCTCGCGCAGAAGGACCGGGAGACCATCCTCCGGAAGGCTCCCTGGGTGGACGCGGTCTTCGGGACGCACAACATCGGCGCCCTGCCCGCGCTCCTGGAGCGCGCCCGCCACAACCAGGACGCACAGCTGGAGATCCTCGAGTCCCTCGACGTCTTCCCCTCGACCCTGCCCACCCGGCGGGAATCCGTCTACGCCGGCTGGGTCTCGATCTCCGTCGGCTGCAACAACACCTGCACCTTCTGCATCGTGCCGTCCCTGCGTGGCAAGGAGCGCGACCGCCGGCCGGGGGAGATCCTCGCCGAGATCGAAGCCCTCGTCGCGGACGGCGCGGTCGAGGTCACGCTGCTCGGCCAGAACGTGAACTCCTACGGCGTCGAATTCGGCGACCGGGGCGCCTTCGCGAAGCTGCTGCGCGCCTGCGGGTCCGTCGAGGGCCTCGAGCGGGTCCGGTTCACGAGTCCCCATCCCGCGGCTTTCACCGATGACGTGATCGATGCAATGGCCGAGACGCCCAACGTGATGCCCCAGCTGCACATGCCCCTGCAGTCGGGCTCGGACCGCATCCTGAAGGTGATGCGCCGGTCCTACCGGTCCAGCCGCTTCCTCGGCATCCTCGACCGCGTCCGCGCCCGGATGCCGCACGCCGCGATCTCCACCGACATCATCGTGGGGTTCCCGGGCGAGACCGAGGAGGACTTCCAGGCCACGCTCGACGTCGTCGAGCAGTCCCGCTTCGCCACGGCCTTCACCTTCCAGTACTCCAAGCGCCCCGGTACCCCCGCGGCGGACCTCCCCGACCAGCTCCCCAAGGCCGTGGTGCAGGAGCGGTTCGAGCGACTGACCGCGCTGCAGGACCGCATCGCCCGCGAGGAGAACGCCCGCCAGGTCGGTCGGGTCGTCGAGGTGCTCGTCACCGACCAGCAGGGCCGCAAGGGCGCCGAGACGCACCGGCTGACGGGCCGTGCGCGGGACCAGCGGCTCGTCCACTTCTCCGTCCCCGAGGGTGCGGCCGTGCCCCGGCCGGGCGATGTCGTGACCCTGCCCGTCACGGAGGCGGCGTCCTTCCACCTTTTGTCGGATCCGGCCCCGGAGCAGTACGTGCTGCGCCGCTCCCGGGCGGGCGACGCGTGGGACAGGAGCCAGGCCGATTCGTGCGGCGTTCCCTCGTCGCCCGCGAGCGTCGCCGGCGGTGCCCCACGGCCCGTCCCGTTGGGCATGCCGTCGCTGCCGGTCCGTGGAGGGGCTTCTTGACCCTTCCCGTGGTCGCGGTCGTGGGACCGACCGGTTCCGGCAAGTCCGCGCTCGGTATCACCCTGGCCCGGCTCCTCGGCGGCGAGATCGTCAACGCCGACGCACTCCAGTTCTACCGCGGCATGGACATCGGAACCGCCAAGCTGGACCCGGCGGAGCGGCAGGGTATCGAGCACCACCTGCTCGACACCCTCGACGTCACGCAGGAGGCGAGTGTCGCCGCCTACCAGGAGGATGCCCGCCGGATCATCGCGGACATCCAGGACCGCGGGCGGGTGCCGATCCTCGTCGGTGGGTCCGGCCTGTACCTCCGGGCAGCCCTGGACCGGCTGGAGTTCCCTCCCACCGACGCCGCCGTGCGCGCCCGGCTCGAGGAGGAACTCGCCACCACCGGACGGGAGGCGTTCCGGGAGAAGCTGCGGGCCGTCGACGCCGCGTCCGCCGAACGGATCGACGACGATCGCCGGCTCGTCCGCGCGCTCGAGGTGCACGAGGTCAGCGGGCGGCCCTTCAGCGCCTTCATGCCGCGCCGGGAGTACCACCAGCCCGCCGTGCAGATCGGCCTCGCCGTCGACAGGGACGTCCTGCGCGCCCGTCTCGCCGACCGCGTGCACGCCATGGTGCGCAACGGCCTGGCCGAGGAGGTCCGTCGCCTCGCAGCGGCCGGACTCCGCGACGGGCGCACGGCGTCCCGCGCCCTCGGGTACGGGCAGTTCCTGAGGGTGCTGGACGGTTCCCTGTCGGAGCAGGGCGCCGTCGAGGACACCATCGCTGCGACCCGCCGGTTCGCCCGGCGCCAGCTGACCTGGTTCCGCGGCGACCCCCGCGTGGCCTGGACGGACTGGGAGGCGCCGGGTCTCGTCGACCGGGCGGTCGAACTCGTGCGGCAGCACGGGGACCTATCCTAGGACTGTGACAGACCACCCCGCCCCCGCCCCGTTCTCCTTCACCAAGGGCCACGGCACCGGCAACGACTTCGTCCTGACGCTCGACCCCGACGCCTCGGCGCCCGACGACGCCGCCTTCGTCGCCGCGCTCTGCGACCGCCACCGCGGGATCGGCGCCGACGGGTACATCCGCGCCGTGCGGTCCGCGGCCCTGCCGGAGGGGCGGGCGCTCCTGCTGACGGAGCCCGACGCCGAATGGTTCATGGACTACCGCAACGCGGACGGCTCGGTGTCCGAGATGTGCGGCAACGGGGTACGCGTCTTCGCCCACTTCCTGCTCTCCTCGTCGGTCGCGGACCTGCCCGACGGCGGTGAGCTAGCCATCGGCACCCGGGCCGGCGTGAAGCGCGTGACCCGCTCGCACGACGGGTACGCGGTGGACATGGGCCCGTGGGAGTTCATCTTCCCCGAGGCGGCCGTGTCCCGCGGCATGGACTCGCTCGTGGAGATCGGCGGGCTCGACGTCGACCGCCCCGCACTATCGGTCAGCATGGGCAACCCGCACACCGTCGTCGCGCTGGCCGAAGCCGCCGAACTGCACAGGACCGAACTGCACCGGGCACCCGTTGTGCAGCCGGTCCCGCCGGAGGGGACCAACGTGGAGCTCGTGGTGCCCTCCGATCCGCTGGTGGGGGAGGACGGCGTCGGCCGTCTCACCATGCGCGTCCACGAGCGTGGCGTCGGCGAGACGCAGTCCTGCGGGACGGGCGCCTGCGCCGCCGCGGCGGCCACGCGGTTCTGGGCCGGCCAGGGGGCTCCCGCGCAGTGGCGGGTGGCCGTCCCGGGCGGCGTCGTCGGGGTGACCTTCTTCGACGGACCGGACGGCCGCGAGCACGTGCAGCTCAGCGGCCCGGCCGCCCTGGTGGCCGAGGGCGTGCTCCTCCCCGCAGCCTGAGCGGCCGGTCCCCGACACCGCGCGTCACTCCGTCCGATGCACCTCCAGGATGCGGAAGGACTTGGACGTCTCCGCACGCCGGACGCTGAAGCCCTCGGGGAGTTCCCCGCCGAGCCAGCGCTGCAGCGAGTCGGCGCCGAGGTTCTTCTGCACCACCAGCCAGGCCCGCCCGCCCGGAGCGAGGCGCGGGAGCCAGCGCAGCAGCAGCGCGTGCAGTTCCTGCTTGCCGATGCGGATCGGCGGATTGGACCAGATGGTGTCGAACTCGAGGGCGTCGTCCACGGCATCGGGCGTGCCGGCCACCACGTTGCCCAGTCCGAGCCGTGCGGCGTTCTCCCGGGTCAGCGCGACGCACCGTTCGTTGACGTCGACGGCGTGGACCACGGCGTCGGGCGCGCGCAGCGCCATGGTGAGGGCGATCGGCCCCCACCCGCTCCCGACGTCGAGCATGCGGTGCCCCTGCGGGTCCGGAACGGTGTCGAGCAGGATCGCGGTGCCCTTGTCGACGCCGTCGGGGCTGAACAGGCCCGACGACGTCACGAGGTCCCGGCGGGCGCCGTCCAGGACGACGGAGAGCGGCCGGCGCGTGTCCGGTCCCGCAGGCTGGGCGCTGAAATAGTGCTGAGACTCCATGGGCAGAAGCCTATCGGCACGCCGGGAGCCGGCACGGGAGGGCGGGTTTCGCGCTGGGAGAATACGCTGGAGTGCGCCGGGCAGTCAGCCGTAGGATTGAAGTCCACTGAACTAGGGAGACCATGACCGAGAATCACGGACATTCCACCGGCGCCGACATGGGCCCGGAGGAGATCCAGGCCGTCATCGACCGGATCCTCGCCAGCGACGAAGCTGCCGTGGCCAAGGCGAAGAACGGAACACCGGGCACGGAGGAGCCGTCCGTGCCGACCGAGAAGACCTGGCGGTCACGGGCCCTGGCCCTCTCGCAGGACGACGGGCCGTCGGGCGCCGACGGAGACCAGGAGGACCTCGCGGAGCGCCGCGCGCTCCGCCGCGTCGCGGGCCTGTCCACCGAACTCGAGGACGTCACCGAGGTCGAGTACCGGCAACTCCGGCTGGAGCGCGTCGTCCTCGCCGGCCTGTGGAGTGAGGGGACCGCGCAGGACGCCGAGAACTCCCTGCAGGAGCTCGCCGCGCTGGCTGAGACGGCCGGGTCGGAGGTGCTCGACGGCATCGTCCAGCGGCGCCTCAAGCCGGACCCGGGCACGTTCCTCGGCTCGGGGAAGGCCCAGGAGCTCAAGGGCATCGTCCAGGCCACCGGGGCCGACACCGTGATCGTCGACAGCGAGCTGTCGCCGTCGCAGCGCCGCGGGCTGGAGGACATCGTGAAGGTCAAGGTGATCGACCGGACCGCCCTGATCCTCGACATCTTCGCCCAGCACGCCAAGAGCCGCGAGGGCAAGGCGCAGGTGGAACTCGCGCAGCTCGAGTACCTGCTCCCGCGCCTGCGCGGCTGGGGTGAGTCGATGTCCCGCCAGGCAGGCGGCCAGGTCGGCAGCGCGGGCGCCGGCATGGGCTCGCGCGGTCCCGGCGAGACGAAGATCGAACTCGACCGGCGGAAGATCCGCACGCGCATGGCGAAGCTCCGCCGCGAGATCGCCGGGATGAAGCCCGCGCGGGAGACCAAGCGGTCCAACCGCCGGCGCAACCAGGTGCCCTCCGTGGCCATCGCCGGCTACACCAACGCCGGGAAGTCGTCGCTGCTGAACCGGCTCACCGACGCCGGCGTCCTGGTCGAGAACGCGCTGTTCGCCACGCTGGATCCGACGGTCCGCAGGGCGGAGACGCCGGACGGGATCGGGTACACCCTCGCCGATACCGTCGGGTTCGTCCGCTCCCTGCCCACCCAGCTCATCGAGGCGTTCCGCTCCACGCTCGAGGAGGTCGCCGACTCCGACCTGATCCTGCACGTCGTCGATGCCTCCCACCCCGACCCCGAGGGTCAGATCGCCGCGGTCCGCGCCGTCCTGACCGAGGTCGACGCCCGCAAGGTGCCCGAGATCATCGTGCTCAACAAGGCCGACGCCGCCGACCCGTTCGTCATCGAACGCCTGCGGCAGCGCGAACCCCGGTCCGTCGTCGTCTCCGCACGGACGGGAGCGGGGCTGACGGAACTCCGCCAGCTCATCAGCACGAGCATCCCGCGCCCGGGCGTGAAGCTGGACCTGATGGTGCCGTACGAGCGGGGCGAGATCCTCAGCCGCCTCCACGAGGAGGACGTCGAGATCCTCGGCCTCGAACACGTCGGTGAGGGCACGCGCCTCGAGGTGATGGTCCGGGAGGGCCTGGCCGCCGAGCTGGAGGCATACGTCCGGCATGAGTGAGAGCACGCGGTCCGGCGCCGGGGCGGCGTCGGACGCGGCTCCCCCCTCGGCTGAAGCCCGACAGGCCCTGGAACTGCTCGACGCCGCGGTGGGGGCCATGGGCGGGGAGATGCGTTCCGGCCAGCACGAGATGGTCCGCCAGGTGAGTGAATCGATCCGGTCGGGCGAGCACCTGCTCGTCCAGGCCGGCACCGGCACCGGGAAGTCGCTCGCGTACCTGGTGCCCCTGATCGCGCATGCGATGGACAGCGACCGCCCCTCCATCGTCTCCACCGCCACGCTCGCCCTCCAGGCGCAGATCGTGGGTCGGGATCTCCCGCGCCTCCTCGAGGCCGTGGGACCCGCCCTCACGCGCCCCGTCGACGTCGCCCTGCTCAAGGGCCGGTCGAACTACGTCTGCCTCCACAAGACCGGCGGCGGCTTCCCCGAGGAGGACGCCCCCGGCACGCTGTTCAGCCTCGGCGAGGACGCCGCTCCGCACCCGGCCCCGGCCACCGACGGCCCGTCCTCGGCGCTGGGCAGGGACGTGGTGCGGCTGCGCGAATGGGCCGAGGAGACCGGAACCGGCGACCGCGACGACCTCGTGCCGGGCGTGAGCGACCGCGCGTGGCGGCAGGTGTCCGTCTCCAGCATGGAGTGCCTTGGCGCCGCCCGGTGCCCGATGGCCCAGGAGTGCTTCAGCGAGAAGGCCCGCGCCGCGGCAGCGGACGCCGACATCATCATCACCAACCACGCCATGCTCGCGATCAGCGCCTTCGAGGGACTGGCCGTGCTGCCGGAGTACGACGTCGTCGTCATCGACGAGGCGCACGAACTCCACGACCGCGTCACCGGCGCCGTCTCCGGCCAGCTCTCCGCCCCGATGGTGACCGCGGCCGCCGCGGCCCTCCGCCGCCACGCCTCGATCACCACCGGCGCCCTCGACACGGCGGCCGACGCGTTCGAGGCGGCCGCCGAGCTCGTCCCCTCGGGCCTGCTGCCGGGAGGACTGCCCGAGGATCTCGAGCAGTCCCTCGCCCAGGTCAGGGATGCTGCCCGCGCGGCGCTGTCGGACACGAAGACGGACGGCAAGTCCGAAGCCGACGTCGACGGCGGACGGCAGGTCGCGCGGTCCCGCACCACGCTGGTCTTCGAGCTCGCCGAGCGGATCCTCGCGGCGTCGGACCTCAACGAGGTCGTCTGGGCGTCGCGGCCCAGCACTTTCACGCCGGGCTCCGGCTACTCGCAACCCGACGAGAGCGCGCCCGCGACGCTGAACGTCGCGCCACTGTCCGTCGCCGGACGGCTGCGGGAGGGACTGTTCGAGGACCACACCGTGATCCTGACGTCCGCGACCCTCGCGATCGGTTCCGAGTTCGGTCCCGTCGCGGGATCGCTGGGCCTCAGCGGTCCCGGCGCGCCCGCCTGGACCGGCATCGACGTCGGGAGCCCCTTCGACTACCCGCGGCAGGGCGTCCTCTACATGGCGAAGGACCTGCCCAAACCCGAGCGCGGCACCTCCGACGCGCAGCTCGAGGAGCTCCTGCGGCTGCTCACAGCGTCCCGGGGAGGCGCCCTGGGACTGTTCTCGTCGAAGCGTGCCGCCGAGGAGGCGGCCGAGGCGCTGCGCCCGAAGGTCGACTTCGAGATCCTGTGCCAGGGGGAGTCCTCGCTCAACGCGCTGGTCACGCAGTTCGCGGACGAACCCGACACCTGCCTGTTCGGCACCATGTCGCTGTGGCAGGGCGTCGACGTGCCGGGGCTCTCCTGCCGGCTGGTCGTGATCGACCGCATCCCGTTCCCGCGGCCGGACGATCCGCTGATGACCGCGCGCACCCGGGCGGTCGCCCGCAGCGGCGGCAACGGGTTCATGAGCGTGTCCGCCACCCACGCCGCCGTCCGGCTCGCGCAGGGCGCCGGCCGACTCATCAGGGCGACGGAGGACCGGGGTGTCGTCGCCGTCCTGGACAGCCGCCTCGCCACCGCGAGGTACGGGGGCTTCCTGCGGGCCGCCCTCCCGCCCTTCTGGACGACGACGGACCGCGCCACCGTCACGGGGATCCTGGAGCGTCTCGCGGGGCGCTGACGCGTCCCGGCCCGCTCCCGGCGCTACCCGGCTACAGGGCGCGCATCACCGAGACCACCTTGCCCATGATGCTGGCGTGGTCACCGAGGATGGGTTCGTAGCGGGTGTTCTGCGGCAGGAGCCACGTGTGGCCGTCACGCTGCCGGAAGGTCTTGACCGTGGCTTCGTCGTCGAGCAGGGCCGCGACGATGTCGCCGTTCTGGGCGCTCTGCTGACGGCGGACGACGACCCAGTCGCCGTCGCAGATGGCGGCATCCACCATCGAGTCCCCCGAGACCCTGAGCATGAAGAGGTCCCCGTGGCCGACGAGCTGGCGGGGCAGGGGCATGACGTCCTCCACCATCTGGTCTGCGAGGATCGGTCCACCCGCGGCGATGCGGCCCACGAGCGGCACCAGGGCGGTGTCGACGGCGATCTGGTACTCGGAGGGTTTGCCCGGGGTCGATCCGACCGGGCCCGCGGACGTGTCCGGGGCGAGGGTGAGGGGGAGCAGGACCTCCATGGCACGGGGACGTTTCGGGTCCCTGCGCACATAACCGAGCCGCTCGAGCTGCGACAGCTGATGGGTCACGCTGGACAGGCTTGCGAGGCCGACGGTGTCGCCGATCTCCCGCATGGACGGCGGGTAGCCCTTGTCGGCGATCGACCGCTGGATCGTCTCGAGGATCGTCAGCTGCCGGGCGGTCAGGCCCTTGGATGCGGAGCGGCCGCGGGGCCTGCCCCGGCCCGCTGAGATGGGCACGGCGCCTGCCGGAGCATCGGCGGTGTTCGAATCCTGCCGGGCTGCCGCTGTTGGTTCCGCCACTGTCGCGCCTTTCGCCTGGGATCGCCGATCCCGTCGTCACCGCCGTTCGGCATCCGTGGACCGGAAACCGTATTTGTCAGAGGCGGCTGGTTGTGTAGGGGATGTCGGCTCGGGAAGCGCCCCGGAGGGGCAGCATCCGCGGTCGACATCCTGTCCCCTTCACGCTAGGACAGACGGGCGCAGTTATCAAACATGTGTTCGACCGAGTCTCGACACGGGTCGTTGCTAAGTGCTAGAAATAGGCAGAGCCAAATAGAACGTGTGTTCGAATCAGGCGGTTGACCTGACCGGAGCATTCGAAGGAAAGAGGATCGGCAATGGTTGTAGCACCTGTACTGCACGGCAGCTCGCTGTGGACGCCCAGCCGCGGTGACGGCCGCCTCCGGCTCGTCCCCTCGCCTGATGCGTCCACCCGCCCCTCCGTGCCCTCGTCCTTCGCCGCCCCCTCCCGTGCCGACTCCGCCCGTACCTCCATGCAGCCCCGTTCCTCCATGCAGCCCCGTACCTCCACGCAGCGGAGTGCGGAAGGCCCCCTGACGCTCACCCGGCGAGGGCGCCTGCTGCTGGTCGGACTGCCGATCGCCCTCGGCGTCGCCGCCCTGATCCTCCTCGGAGCATTCCTCACCTCCCAGGCCCAGGCGGGGGAATCGGCGCCGACCACCACGGCGACCGTCGAGGTGAGCGTCGCGGCCGGGGAGACCCTCTGGGACCTCGCCATGCAGTACGCGCCCGAGCGCGACCCCCGGGACACCGTGGCGGAGATCGTCGAACTCAACGACCTGCCGAACTCCGTGGTGCAGGCCGGGCAGCGCGTCGCGGTACCCACCGAGGGCTGACCGGCTCACGCCGCCCATTGGTCCCCGGACGACGGCATCCCTTAAACTCGACGGGTGCCCTCCTCCGTCGACGCCCTCGCCAACCTTCCCCTGCGTGACGATCTCGTCGGGCTGCACCCCTACGGTGCTCCCCAGCTGGACGTCCCGATCCTGCTCAACGTCAACGAGAACACCCATGGCGTGCCGGCGGACGTCCACGCGGCCATCGTCGAGGCTGTCGCCGAGGCGACCCGGGGGCTCAACCGTTACCCCGACCGCGAATTCACCCAGCTCCGGAAGAACCTCGCCGGGTATCTCGGGCACGGCCTCACGCCCGACCAGCTGTGGGCCGCCAACGGCTCCAACGAGGTGCTCCAGCAGGTCCTCCAGGCGTTCGGTGGTCCCGGGCGCACCGCCATCGGCTTCCCGCCCACCTACTCCATGTACCCTCTGCTCGCGAGCGGCACCGGGACGCGCTACATCACCGCCGACCGCGGCGCCGCCTACGCGATGACGCCGGAGGACACCGCGCGCGCCGTCCGGGAATCGGGCGCGAACATCGTGTTCCTCTGCTCACCGAACAACCCGACCGGCACGGCGCTCGGCCTCGACGTGGTGGAGGCGGCCTACGCGGCCGGCGAGGACGCCCGCGCGATCATCATCGTGGACGAGGCCTACGGGGAGTTCGCCCAGGAGGGCACGGAGAGCGCCCTCACCCTCCTTCCGGGACGCCCGCGGCTGCTCGTTTCGCGGACCATGAGCAAGGCGTTCGCCCTCGCCGGCGCGCGGATCGGCTACCTCGCGGCCGCGCAGGAGGTCACCGACGCCCTGCGTCTTGTCCGGCTGCCCTACCACCTGTCCGCCATCACCCAGGCCGCCGCGAACGCAGCCCTCACCCACGCGGACACGCTGCTGGCGAACGTCGAGGCGATCAAGGTGCAGCGGGACCGCATCGTGCGCGAGCTCGAGGGCCTCGGTCTCGCTCCGGCCCCATCGGACGCCAATTTCGTGTTCTTCTCCGGCCTCGAGGACCCGCATCGCGTCTGGCAGGGACTGCTCGACGCCGGGGTCCTCATCCGCGACGTCGGTATCCCCGGCTCCCTGCGGGTGACCGCGGGCACCGAGGAGGAGACGACGGCTTTCCTGGAAGCGCTGGCGACCCTGCTCTGACGCCCGCGCCGCACCCCGTGCGGGGGAGCCCTTCCGGGTCTTGCGCCACCTGCGGGCATCGCCCATCATGTGTCGCATGGAGCGTCCGATCTTCGACGAGGCGCAGTCGTTCTTCGCGCGGCTGGAGGCGGACAACTCCCGCGACTTCTGGGCCCGTGAACGACGCCTGTACGAGGACGGTGTCCGCCCGGTCTTCACCGCGGTGTGCGCGGCCCTGACGGTCTTCACGGAGTGGCGGATCTACCGCCCGCACAACGACCTCAGATTCCGGGCGGACAGCCCCCCGTACAAGACCTTCATCGGCGCGGTCGCCGATCGGCCCGACGGCGTGGGCGCGTTCATCCGCGTGAGCAGCCTCGGCCTGCTGGTCGCCACCGGCCTGCCGCTGCCCGCAGCCGACCAGCTCGCCCGCTTCAGGTCCGCGGTGGCCGACGCCGTGTCCGGCCCCGCCCTGGTCGCCGCGATCAGGGCGATCACCGGAGGCGGGATGATGCTCCGCCCCGGCCGCGCCGAACCGCTGAAGCGGGTGCCGCGCGGGTACCCGGCGGACCACCCCCGGGCGGACCTGCTGCGCTGGAAGGGCATCGAGGTCAACCACCGCGTCCGGCGGCCCGCCTGGGTGGATGTCGCCTCCGCGTCCTCGGGCATCGACGCGCTCCTGCGCGAACCCGTCGCCTTGCACGAGTGGCTGAGCCGCTACGTGGGTGCGTCCGCCCTGACCGCGGAGGAGCGGTTCGGACCGCCGGGCGGCGCCCGGGCGCGGTGACGGGCGGACGGCCCGGGCGGGTGCACCTAGAATTGAAGGGCAGGACCGCGAGGTGGCATGCGCCATCCGCCCTGGTCCCACGTCGATCCGTGCCCGAATGACGCGCACAGAAGGAAGAAGCCATGACAGTTGATGCCGCCCGCGGCCGCACGGCCCGCATAGAGCGCGTCACCAGCGAGTCCGATGTCCTCGTCGAGCTCGACCTCGACGGCACGGGGATCTCCTCGATCGACACCACGGTGCCGTTCTACGACCACATGCTCACGGCCCTGTCGAAGCACTCACTCATCGACATGACCATCAAGTCCTCCGGCGACACGCACATCGACGTCCACCACACCGTGGAGGACACGGCCATCGCGATCGGCGAGGCACTGCGCCTCGCCCTCGGCACGAAGGCCGGGATTCGGCGCTTCGGCGAGGCCACGGTCCCGCTGGACGAGGCGCTGGCCAACGCCGTCGTCGACATCTCGGGACGCCCGTTCCTCGTCCACGGCGGGGAGCCGGCCGGCCAGGAGTACCACCTCATCGGCGGACACTTCACGGGATCGCTGACGCGCCACGTCTTCGAAGCCCTCGCCCTGCACGCACAGATCTGCCTGCACGTCACCGTCCTCGGCGGCCGCGACCCGCACCACATCGTCGAGGCCCAGTTCAAGGCCCTCGCCCGGGCGCTCCGCGCCGCCGTCGAACCGGACCCGCGCGTCGAGGGAATCCCGTCCACGAAGGGAGCGCTGTGACCGCCCGCACCGTCACCGTCCTCGACTACGGATCGGGCAACGTCCGCTCCGTGGTGCGTGCCCTCGAACACGTGGGCGCCGACGTCGTCCTCAGCGCCAAGCCGGACGATGTCCTGAACGCCGACGGGCTCCTCGTCCCCGGCGTCGGTGCCTTCGCCGCCGTCATGAAGGGCCTCAAGGACGTCGACGCCCTCCGGATGATCGGACGCCGCGTCGCCGGTGGACGCCCCGTCCTCGGGATCTGCGTGGGCCTGCAGGTGCTGTTCGACGAGGGCGTGGAGCACGGCGTGCGCACGCCGGGCATGGGCGAGTGGCCCGGAACCGTGGAGCGGCTGCAGGCCGACGTCGTGCCCCATATGGGCTGGAACACCGTCGAGCCGCCCGAGGACACCGTCCTGTTCGACGGCATCGGCGACGAACGGTTCTACTTCGTGCACTCCTACGGCGTCCAGGACTGGTCCTTCGACGTCACGCAGCCGGCCATGAAGCCGCCGCAGGTCACCTGGTCCCACCACGGCGGCCCGTTCATCGCAGCCGTCGAGAACGGTCCGCTCAGCGCCACCCAGTTCCACCCCGAGAAGTCCGGCGACGCGGGGGCCCAGCTCCTGCGCAACTGGATCGACGGGCTGCGGTGACCCGATGGTGAGCCTCGTGCTCATGGGCGTGGCCGGGCTCCTCATCGGCGGCGCCTTCTCCCTGCGCGGACAGGAGTTCCCGCGCTGGGTGTGGATCGCCTTCCTCGCCCTCGCCGGACTGTCGCTCGTGGCCGCCTACCTGTTCACGCTGACCGACTGAACCGGCGCGGTCAGCCCCCTCCGCCTCTCCCACCGCCTCTCCACCGCTCCTCCACCGCGGCCCCGCCGCCCGTACGAAAGCAGCCAGCAGACATGAGCCCCTTCGCCGAATCTCCCACCCTCGAGCTCCTTCCTGCCGTCGACGTCGCCGACGGCCAGGCCGTCCGCCTGGTGCAGGGCGAGGCGGGCAGCGAGACCGGCTACGGGGACCCCGTGGACGCCGCCCGCGCCTGGCAGGACGCCGGCGCCGAGTGGGTGCACCTCGTGGACCTCGACGCCGCCTTCGGTCGCGGATCCAACAGGGACCTGCTCGAGCGCGTGGTGAAGGACCTCGACATCAAGGTGGAACTCTCCGGGGGCATCCGCGACGACGCGTCGCTGGAGGCGGCCCTGGAGCTCGGCGCGACGCGCGTCAACCTGGGCACCGCGGCGCTCGAGAACCCCGAATGGACGGAGCGGGTGATCGCCCGCTACGGGGACGCCATCGCCGTCGGGCTCGATGTCCGCGGGACGACGCTCGCGGCACGCGGCTGGACGGAGGAGGGTGGCGACCTGTGGGAGGTCCTCCAGCGCCTCGAGGACGCCGGCTGCGCACGTTACGTCGTCACGGACGTGACGAAGGACGGCACGCTCAGGGGACCGAACCTCGAACTCCTGAAGGACGTGCTGGCGAAGACCACCCGCCCCGTCGTCGCCTCCGGGGGCATCTCCAGCCTCGACGACATCGCCGCCCTCCGCGAACTCGTTCCCCTCGGGCTCGAGGGCGCGATCGTCGGAAAGGCCCTCTACGCCGGGGCGTTCACCCTGCCGCAGGCCCTGGACGTGGCAGGACTGCCCGCCTGGGACGCGTGAGCGGCCGGCAGCTCCCCGCCCACATCGCGGCGGCCCTCGCCGGCAACACGGCGGATTCCGCCGGGCAGCCCTGGGCCGGCCGCGACCTCTCCGGCCCGGAGAACCCGCTGCACGCGTTCGACGACGACGACGGCGCGGGCGACCCCCGGCTCGCTGCGGCCCTGACCGGGCTCCTCGCACCCGCGGGCGGGCCCGGCGATGCCGAGCGGGCGGTCTTCGGAGCCCTGGCGACGGCCAGGGTGTTCATCCCGATCGTCGCCCGGCTCAGCGAACCGGGGGACGCCCCCACCGGCCTGCACTCCGACAAGGAGGCCGAGATGGCGCTCGTCACCCTCACGGGGCCGGACGGCCGCACGGCCCTGCCGGTCTTCTCCTCCACCGCGGCCCTGGCCCGCTGGCACGAGGACGCGCGTCCCGTTGCCGCCTACGCGTCGCGGGCCGCCCTCGCCGCTGCTGCCGACGGGGCGCAGCTGATGGTGCTCGACCCGGGGGCCGACCTCACGTTCGTGCTCCGGCGTCCTGCCGTCTGGGCCCTCGCCCAGCAGGTCCCCTGGACGCCGTCCTACGAGGACCCCGCGGTCGCGTCGCTCGTCGAGCAGGCGGTTCGCCGGCAGGAGGACATCCTCGCGGTCGGGCTGCGGCCCGCGGGCGGGGTGCTGACCCGGACGGCCGGCGGTAGCATTGCCTCCGGTGGGGGACCGGGCCCCGAGCTCCGGATGGACCTGCAGCTCCGCCCGGGCCTGTCCCCCGAGGAGGTGCGCGACGTCGTCGACTCCTTCCGCGGGACGCTCCTGGGCCTCACCGACTTCGTGGAACGCGTCGACTCGCTCGACATCAAACTCACCCGCTGACCGCGTCGTCGGCCAGAAAGACGAAAAGTGAACTTCGCCGTATACCGCGACCTGCTGCGCATGCGCCCCGTCCGGACACTGCTCCTCGTCGGGATGATCGCCCGCTTCCCGCACTCGGCGGCCGGGGTGCTGCTCACCCTGCACGTCGTCCAGACCCTCGACCGCGGCTACGCGGAGGCGGGCGCCGTCGCCGCCGTCGTCACGATCGGTATCGCCGTCGGCGCCCCATGGCGCGGCAGGCGGATCGACAGTGCCGGGCTGCGCCGCGCCCTCGTCCCCTCGATCGTCGCCGAGGCCGTCATCTGGTCGGTCGCCCCCCACCTGTCCTACCAGTGGCTGCTCGTCGCGGCGCTGGTCGGCGGACTCTTCACCCTGCCGGCGTTCTCCGTGATCCGCCAGGCGCTCGGCGTCCTCGTGGACGGGGACCGGCGGCGCACCGCCTTCACCCTCGACGCCATCTCCACCGAGGTCATCTTCATGGCCGGTCCCGCGGTGGGGGTCGTCCTGGCCACCCAGGTGTCCACGGTGCTGGGCCTGACGCTGGTCGGGATCGCCACCGCCTCGGCGGGCCTGTTCCTCCTGTGGTTCAACCCGCCCACGCGGTCGGACCAGCTGCCGGACGCCGTCACGGTCGCCGCCTCTGCGCCGGCCGGGATCAACGAGGCCGCGGCCGACCTGATCGGCGCCCGGAACGCCGGCTCCGAGGAGCACCACGCCGGTTCGCTGCTGCGCAGGGGAGTGCGGAAGGTCTTCCCTTGGTTCACCGTGCCGCTGGCGATGGTCATGGTCACCGCCGCGGGGGCGGGGCTCGTCCTCTCGGGATCGGAGGTGGGCATCGTCGCCGCACTCGAACACGCCGGCAACGAGGGCCAGCTCGGCCTCGTGTTCGTGGCATGGTGCGCGGCCTCGGTGGTCGGCGGCCTCCTCTACGGAGCGCTGCACCGGCCGGTCCCGCCGTCGCTGCTCCTGCTCGGCATGGCGCTGCTGACCCTCCCCATGGGATTCGCCGAGACCACGCTGTCGCTGGCCCTGCTGTCCATCCCGGCGGGCCTGCTCTGCGCACCGGTCCTCTCCGCCGCCTCCGAGAAGGTCGCCGACCTCGTCACGGAGGAGCGCCGCGGTGAGGCGATGGGCTGGTACGGTTCGGCGCTGACGTCCGGCGTCGCGCTCGGCGCGCCGATCGCCGGGGTCCTCATCGACGCCGTCGGGCCGTGGGGCGGCTTCACCGCCGTGGGCGTCGTGGCGGCGCTCGTCGGGGTCGCCGGGTTCATGGCTCGCGACCTGGGCACCCGGCCGACGGCGGCGGACCGGGCTCGCGCCTCGCGCTAGGCGCCCGGCCGGCGCCCTGCCTCCGTGATACGAAGACGGCCCGCACCCGGGAGGGTGCGGGCCGTCGTCCGTCCTGACGGTTGGGGCCGACGGTGTCAGTTGACGGGGCCCGTGTACTTCTCCCCGGGGCCCTGGCCGGGCGCATCCGGGATGATCGAGGCCTCCCGGAAAGCGAGCTGCAGCGAGCGGAGCCCGTCCCGCAACGGCCCCGCGTGCTGGGACCCGATCTCCGGGGCTGCTGCCGTGACGAAGCCGGCCAGCGCGGTGATCAGCTTCCGCGCCTCGTCGAGGTCCTTCAGCTGGTCCGCGTTCTCCTCGTGTCCGAGTCCGCACTTCACGGCGGCCGCGCTCATGAGGTGCACCGCCGAGGTCACGATGACCTCCACGGCCGCCACCTCCGAGATGTCCCGCATCTGCTGCCGGACGCCCTCCTCGGCCTCGTCCGGCCTACTGTGGCCGTGGTCCTGCTCCTCGGAGAAGCTGCGGCGGGAGACCCCGGCCGGTCCTCCGGCGGGGGTCTGCTGCGGGTTGTCGTGTGGCGTGTCCATACTGGTAAGCTTGGCATAGACCAACCGGTCGCCGTTAGCTGCTGTGCTCTTCGAGCAGGCTCGGCGCCGGTCTGCAAGCGGAGTCCTCTCCCACCCGCGTTTGCCTGGTGCGACCTCAGGTCGCATTGCAGGTAGCCGGGTTCCTGGTCGGTACTGTCACTGATCGTGCAGGAGGCTCAGGCTTCCGCCGATCACCGACGACCGGTCACCGAGGCCTCCGATTGCGCATGCGATGGGAGGCCTTCTTTCGTCCGCAGGCGGTTTCAGCTCGAGAATCCACAGGAGTCACACATTAGCGAGCCAAGAATCAACGATCGTATCCGCGTTCCCGAGGTGCGGTTGGTCGGACCTGCCGGCGAACAGGTAGGGATCGTCCGTATCGAGGACGCGCTCCGACTTGCCGCCGAGTCCGACCTCGATCTGGTCGAGGTGGCACCGCAGGCAAAGCCTCCGGTCGCCAAGCTCATGGATTTTGGTAAGTACAAGTACGAAGCGGCCGTCAAGGCCCGCGAGGCGCGGAAGAACCAGACCAACACGGTCCTGAAGGAGATCCGCTTCCGCCTCAAGATCGACACGCACGACTACGAGACCAAGCGCGGGCACGCCATGCGCTTCCTCGGTGCCGGTGACAAGGTCAAGGCCATGATCCAGTTCCGCGGACGCGAGCAGCAGCGGCCCGAGATGGGCATCCGTCTGCTCCAGAAGTTCGCGGACGACGTCGCCGAGGTCGGCATCGTCGAATCCTCACCCCGGATCGACGGACGCAACATGGTGATGGTGATCGGCCCCACGAAGAACAAGGCCGAAGCCAAGGCCGAAGCGCGCCGGGAGACCCAGCGCGCGGAGGCGAAGGCCGCGAACGAGGTCGCGAAGTCGGGTGGCGAGGTCCAGCGGGTCGACACCTCCGGGTCCAGCGGCGCACCGCTCACGCAGTCCCTCGCGGATCTGCTGCCCGAGGGCTTCGAGATCAGGACCGAGCCCGAGGCTCCCGTCCAGGCTGCTCCTGTCCAGGAAGCCCCTGCCGCTGCCGAGGCCGCTCCGGCGACCACCGAGGCTCCGGCCGCACCGGTGCGCCAGGCCCCGCCCGTCCGTCAGGCCGCCCCGGTCCGCCAGGCCGCCCCGGCCCGCACGTCGTCGGCCCCCCGGTCGACGTCGTCCAGGCCCGCCGCCGAGCGACCCGCGCCCTCCCGTTCCTCGGCGCCCGCGCCGACGACGGCGGAAGCCAGCCCGGCTCCCCGCCCGGCGGCGGCGCCTGCGCCGAAGCCGGCAGCAGCGGCTCCCAAGCCGGCCGCCGCCATGCCGAAGCCCGGCGCGCCGAGGCCGACGGCGACCCCCAAGCCAGCCGGCAGAACGGCTCCGACCAAGAGCCCGACCAGCCGCCCCAAGCCCGGAAGCACGGACTAGGGCTCCGGCCCTGTCCTTCGGGCACGTTCGAAACCAGCAGGCACCCTCGGGTGCCGAACGCCCGGTGCACCCGCCCCGGCTATCCAAAGGAGATCGGTTCCCATGCCGAAGATGAAGACCCACAGTGGCGCCAAGAAGCGCTTCAAGCTGACCGGCAGCGGCAAGCTCAAGCGCCAGCAGGCCAACCGCCGCCACTACCTCGAGCACAAGTCCTCGACCGTGACGCGGCGCCTCGCGAGCGACCAGATCGTCGCGAAGGCCGACACCAAGACCATCAAGAAGATGCTGGGCATCTAACCACCCACCCTCCCCGGGAAAGCGCCGGCACCCACGGTGCAGCGCTCACGGCCCTCGCCGTGACCGGAGACGAACCAAAGGAGTACGCACGTGGCACGTGTGAAACGGGCAGTCAATGCCCACAAGAAGCGTCGGGTCATCCTCGAGCGCGCCAAGGGCTACCGCGGCCAGCGTTCGCGCCTGTACCGCAAGGCGAAGGAGCAGCTGCTCCACTCGTTCGTCTACAGCTACGGTGACCGCCGCAAGCGCAAGGGCGACTTCCGTCGCCTGTGGATCCAGCGCATCAACGCTGCGTCCCGCGCCAACGGCCTGACCTACAACCGCCTGATCCAGGGCCTCAAGGCCGCCGAGATCCAGGTCGACCGCCGCATGCTCGCCGATCTTGCCGTCACCGACGGTGCGGCCTTCGCGGCCCTCGTGCAGATCGCCAAGGACGCCCTGCCGGCGGACACCTCGGCACCGCTCAAGGCTTCGGCCTAGGCGTATCGGATGTTGCGGGCCCTCGGGCCCGCACACCGGGACATCATGACCGTGAACGGACGCCCCCAGGCGCCACTGATGACCAACACCCACGCTGACCGGGTGAAGGAGGTGGCACGCCTGGCCGGGCGTCCGTCGCGGTTAAGGCGGCGGGAGTTCCTGGCGGAAGGCCCGCAGGCCGTCCGGGAGGCCCTGCGCCTGCATCTCGCGCGCCACGAGGCAGGGGAGGGGGGCGTCGTCGTCGACGTGTACGCCACGGCGGAGGCGCTCGAACGCCACACGGACGTCGCGGAGCTGGCAGGGCAGGACGGCGTCCCGGCCGTGAGGCTCGCCACCGCCGACGTCCTCGCGGCCATGTCCTCGACCGTCACGCCCCAGGGTTTCATCGCGGTGTGCCGGTTCGTGGACGTCCCTCTCGACGCCGTGCTCTCCTCCGCGCCGCGCCTCGTCGCCGTCCTCGTGGAGGTGCGCGACCCGGGGAATGCGGGCACCATCATCCGGGCGGCGGACTCCGCGGGCGCCGGCGCCGTGATCCTGACCGGCGCGAGCGTGGACCCCTACAACCCGAAGACCGTCCGGTCCACGGTCGGTTCGCTCTTCCACCTGCCGCTCGTGCTCGGCGTCGAACTCGAGGGGCTTCCGGACCGCCTCCGGGCCGCCGGCATGACCGTCCTCGCCGCCGACGGCTATGGCAGCACCAGCCTCGACGACCTGCAGGACGCCAGCGCGCAGCGCAGTCTCGCTGCCTCGTCCTCGCCGCAGGACGCGCACGCGGACGCCGTCGGCCCGGATGGCCGTGAGCCGGTGCGCCTCGAGGACGCCGGTGCCTGGCTCTTCGGCAACGAGGCCCAGGGCCTGCCGGAGGACGTCACCGCCGCCGCGGACGCGCGGGTCGCGGTGCCCATCTACGGCAGCGCGGAGTCCCTCAACGTCGGAACCGCCGCCACGGTCTGCCTGTACGCCTCAGCCCGCGCGCAGCGGACCCGCTGACCCCGCCCGCCCGGCCGACTCGGTCGTCCCGTCGCCGCGCCCGGCCCCGCCATCGGTCCTCCTGCGCCGGTCCATCGCGCCGCTGAGCAGGGCGACGCCGAGCCCCAGGATCGCCAGGCCCGCCCCCACCAGGGCGGGCGCCGTGAAGCCCCAGCCCGCAGCGATCACGGCACCGCCCAGTGCCGCGCCCAGCGCGTTCGCCAGGTTCAGCGACGAGTGGTTCATGGAGGACGCGAGCGACGGCGCCCCCGGCGAGACATCCAGCAGGCGCGCCTGCAGCGGCGGGATGAGCGCCGACCCGCTCGTCCCGACCAGGAAGACGAAGAGACAGGCGGTCCAGGGGAGGGTCGCCGCGAAAGGGAACAGCAGGAGGACCACCGCGATGACACCCATGACGCCGTAGATGCTGCCCATGATGGAACGGTCCGCGAGGCGCCCGCCGACGACGTTCCCGACCACCATGCCCAGGCCGTACAGGGCGACGACGAGCGGCAGGAGCGACGCGCTGACGCCCGCCACCTCGGTCATGGTCGGCGCGATGTACGAGTAGACCGCGAAGAAGCCGCCGAAGCCCACGATCCCGATGAGCAGGGTCATCCAGAGCTGCGGGCGGCGCAGGGCCCCGAGCTCCTTGCGGATGCTCGCCCCGGGCCGCACCGGGACGTCCGGGACGAAGGTGCGGACCAGGACGAGCGTCACCGCGCCGATGAGGCCCACGAGCAGGAACATGGAGCGCCAGCCGAACTGCTGGCCGAGCCAGGTGGCGAACGGGACGCCCACCACGTTGGCGATGCTCAGGCCCAGCATGACCATGGAGATGGCCCGCCCCCGACGCGCGGGGTCCGCGAGGGACGCGGCGAGGACGGCGGCGACACCGAAGTACGCGCCGTGCGGGAGGCCGGAGAGGAACCGCGAAGCCAGCATCCAGCCGAAACCGGACGCGAAGAAGGAGGACAGGTTGGCGAGCGTGATGAGCAGCATGAGCGCCAGGGCGACGGTGCGCTGCGGTTTCTTCGCCCCCAGGGTGGCGAGGACCGGCGCGCCCACCACGACGCCGAGGGCGTACGCGGAGATCACGTGCCCGCCCTGCGCGTAGTCCACGCCGAGATCCGCCCGCATCTCCTCCAGCAGGCCCATGATGGTGAACTCGGTGGTGCCGATCGCGAACCCGCCCACCGCGAGAGACCCGATGGCCAGGAAGAGCGGTCGGCCGGTCAGCCGGTTCGATGGCGAAGGGGGAGGGGAGGCAGTCATGGGGGTCCTTGCGGCTGGATCGGGAACGGGAGGATCGGCCGCCGGGACTCCTCCGAGGAGTGCGGAGTGGGACGGCGACACGGACGCCGTCGTCCCTTCAAGCGTAGGCGACGACGCCGCACCACCGGCGAAGAACAACCCCGGTGGACCACGGGAGGAGAGGTGGCTGGCGATCGCCGGCTACCGAATGCACCAGGCGGCCTCGGGCACGTCTCCGGCGCGCGCCGTCGTCGATAGAATCGCCGGGTGACGCAACCCTCTCCGCCCCAGCTCCTCCAGATCGTGGGGGCGGCCGTCGTCGACTCCCTCGAGCAGCCCACCCGCCTGCTCGTCGCCCGCCGCTCGGCGCCACCGCAGTTCGCCGGGATGTGGGAGTTCCCCGGCGGGAAGGTGGAGGCGGGGGAGCACTGCGAGGACGCCCTGCTGCGGGAGCTCGACGAGGAGCTGGGCGTCACCGCGATGCTCGGCGCCGAGATCACCGGCCCGGGACCGCAGGGATGGCCGCTCAACGAACGCGCAGCGATGCGCGTCTGGCTGGCGGAGGTCACCGTCGGGGAGGCGAAGCCGCTGCAGGACCACGACGACCTGCGCTGGTTGCCGCTCCACCCCGGCGACGAGCTCGACGACCTGCCATGGATCCCCGCCGATCGTCCCATCCTCACCGCGCTGCGATCAGTCACGGCTCCCCGCCCGGCCCGCTGACACGACAGCCCTCTGAAGGCTCACCACTGACGGGTCGGGCCTTCGTCAACCCGGCCGGCCTGCGACAACCCGGCCCTGAAGCCCGTGCCTCAGAACAGCGCGGCCTGCCCCGGATCCGGCACCGGGGCGGTGGACGAAGGCGCGGCGGTTGCTCCGACCGGTCCCTCCGCGGACAGGTTGCGGAAGAAGCCGGCGCCCGCCACCAGGCCGTGCTTCCGGCGGAAGATCCGGATCCGTCCGGAGAGCCAGTCCCGGTACTCCTTCGACGCGTAGCTGCCGCCGCGGTACAGGTCCTCGTAGCGCGGGACGAGCCGCGGGTGGTGCGCGGCGAGCCACTGCATGAACCACTCGCGGGAGCCGGGCCGCAGGTGCAGGGGACCCGCCGTCACGCCCGTCGCGCCGGCCGCGGCCAGGGCGCCGAACAGCTGGTCGAGCGACTCGTCGCCGTCGGTGAGCCAGGGGAGGACCGGCATGGCCATGACACCGCACGGCAGGCCGGCCTCACGGAGCCGGGAGACGAGCGCGAGCCGGGCCTTCGGGGCCGGCGTCCCGGGTTCGATCGCCTCCGCGAGTACCGGGTCCACCAGCGCCAGGGAAATCCCCATCCCGATCCCTACCGACTGCGACGCCGCCTTCAGGAGCGGGATGTCACGTGCGAGCAGCGTCCCCTTGGTCAGGATCGAGAACGGGGTCCCCGAGTCCGCGAGCGCCGAGATGATGCCCGGCATGAGTCTGTAGCGTCCCTCGGCCCGCTGGTACGGGTCCGTGTTGGTGCCCAGGGCCACGTGCTCGCGTCCCCAGGAGGGCCTGCCCAGCTCGCGGGCGAGAACCTCCGCCGCATTGATCTTGACGACCAGCTGCGCGTCGAAATCGAGGCCGGTGTCGAGGTTCAGGTAGCTGTGGGTCTTCCGCGCGAAGCAGTACACGCAGGCATGGGAGCAGCCGCGGAACGGATTGACGGTCCAGGAGAAGGGCATCGACGAGGTGGGCGGGACGCGGTTGAGCACCGATTTCGCCGCGACCTCGTGGAAGGTGATCCCGGCGAAGTCGGGCGTCCGCACGGTCCTGACCAGCCCGGCGAGCGGCACCAGCGGCTGCTCGGCCATCGCACCGCCGTCGTCCGTGATCTTCTGCCCTTCCCATCGCATGCACCCATTAGAACACGTGTACTAATATCCCGTCACCGGGGATTCCGGGGGCGTCTAGGCTGGGGGCATGATCCTGCTGACAGGCTTCGAACCCTTCGGGGGAGAATCGACCAACCCGTCCTGGCAGGCCGCGCAGCGCGCCGCCGAACTGCTCGGCGGGCAGGGTCTGGAGGCCGTCGCCGTCCAGGTGCCGTGCGTCTTCGGCCGGAGCATCGAGGTGCTGGAGGGCGCCCTCGGGCAGTACGACCCCGGGATCGTCCTGTGCGTCGGGCAGGCCGGCGGGCGCGAGCGGATCTCGCTGGAACGCGTGGCCATCAACGTCGACGACGCCCGCATCCCCGACAACGCCGGGCTCCAGCCCATCGACGAACCCGTGGTGGCGGGCGGTCCGGCAGCGTACTTCAGCACCCTGCCGGTCAAGGCGTGCGCTGAGGCCGTGGCCGGGCTGGGCATCCCCGCCGAGGTCTCGCAGACGGCCGGCACCTACGTGTGCAACCACCTCTTCTACGGCCTCATGGACCTGCTGGCGGATCGGCAGGGGACCCGCGGCGGGTTCATCCATGTGCCCTACTCGACCGGGCAGGCGGACGCCCACGGGCAGCCGGGCCTCGCGGTCGAGGCGATGGCCGAGGCCCTCGTCGCGATCGCGGCGACGACGGCGACCACCGGCGTCGACGCGCGGATCACGGCCGGCGCGGAGCACTGACCGGCGTCATCGCCGGCCGGGCAGACGGCCAGCCGCGGCGGCCACAGCGCCGACCGAGGCTCTGACCGACACCCTGACCACCGCCCCGAGCGGACGCGTCGGCCCCTCCCGATAGCCGCCGTCGCGCAGTCCTGCCCCGCGTTCGAAGAGGTTGCGCGAGGCCGGATCGCCCGTCCGCAGGAGCGAATAGCCAGCGGCCACCACGTACGCCGGAAGGAAGGGCAGGCCGAGGCACGCCGCGTACTGGCGGGTGTGGCGCGCCTCGTGCTCGAGGAGCCGCAGGAACGCCGCCGGAGCCCTGGAGGGTGCGGTGCCTCGCAGCAGGACCACGCTGCCCACCGTGAATGCCCGTGCCTTCGGCAGGCGACGGCGGTAGCCCTCCGCGAGCAGGATGCCGTACGGTCCGCGCGAGACGCGGCAGCCGGAGAGAGCCGCCACGGCCAGGCCGCACGGTGTCGACAGGTTGATCCAGTTGAGGAACGGCACGAGCCTCCGGTTCATGCCGCCATCGTACGAGGTGTTGCTCCTCCGCCGAACCCGTCGCCTAGACTTGAGACGCCGGTGCGCCCCGCTGCGTCCCGGCGTTTTCCTGTCCACGGCGTGGTCCGTCCGAGCGAACGGCCCGCCGCACGTCCTCGAGAGTGCAAGGTACGCAACCCCATGGCCGAAACCCCAGAGCACGCCGGGCCCACCGCCCGCGATGCCCAGGTCCCCGATCCGCTGGACGCCGCGTCGGTCGCCGCCGTCGTCGACGCCGCGCTCGCCGACATCGCCTCCGCGGCCGACCTCGACGCCCTCAAGGCCGTGCGGATCGCGCACACCGGCGAGAAGTCGCTGCTGAGCCTCGCGAACCGGGGCATCGGAGCCCTGCCGAAGGACCAGAAGTCGGCAGCGGGCAAGAACATCGGCCCGGCCCGCGGGCGGATCAACCAGGCGCTCGCCGCCCGCACCGTGGAGCTCGAGGCCGAGCGCGACGCGCGCATCCTCGTCGAGGAGGCCGTGGACGTCACCGCCGCCCCGCGCCGCCGCCGGACCGGCGCGCGGCACCCCCTGTCGACTCTGCAGGAACGCGTCAGCGACGTCTTCGTGGGCATGGGCTGGGAGATCGCCGAAGGACCCGAGCTCGAGTCGGAATGGTTCAACTTCGACGCCCTGAACTTCAAGCCCGATCACCCGGCACGCGAGATGCAGGACACGTTCTTCGTCGAGCCGCCCGAGGCCCACCTGGTGCTGCGCACGCACACCTCGCCGGTCCAGGCCCGCTCGATGCTCGAGCGCGACCTGCCGATCTACGTCCTGTGCCCGGGCAAGGTGTTCCGCACCGACGAGCTCGACGCCACCCACACCCCGGTGTTCCACCAGTTCGAGGGCCTCGCCATCGACAAGGGCCTCACCATGGCGGACCTCGTGGGCACGCTCGAGCACTTCACGCAGCAGCTCTTCGGCGACGACGCCAAGGTGCGCCTGCGCCCCAACTACTTCCCCTTCACGGAGCCGAGCGCGGAGCTCGACATCTGGCACCCGGGCGCCAAGGGCGGCCCGCGCTGGATCGAGTGGGGCGGCTGCGGCATGGTCAATCCCAACGTCCTGCGCGCCACCGGCATCGACCCGGAGGTCTACTCCGGGTTCGCCTTCGGCATGGGGATCGAGCGGGCGCTCATGTTCCGCAACGAGGTCATCGACATGCGGGACATGATCGAGGGCGACGTACGTTTCAGCGAACACTTCGGGATGGAGATCTAGGTGAGAATCCCACTGTCCTGGCTGCGCGAGTACGCAGCCGTGCCTGCGGACGCGACCGCGGAAGACGTGATGGCCGAACTGGTGAAAGTGGGCCTGGAGGAAGAGGACGTCCACCGTCCCACGGACGAGCTGACCGGCCCGATCGTGGTCGGCGAGGTCCTCAGCCTCGTCAAGGAACCGCAGTCCAACGGCAAGACGATCAACTGGTGCGAGGTGCGCGTGGTGCCCGAGGGCGCCGAGCAGACCCTGACGGGCGACGGCATCGACCCGTCGGGCGTGCAGGGCATCGTGTGTGGCGCCCACAACTTCGACATCGGTGACAAGGTGGTCGTCACGCTGCCCGGCGCCGTCCTGCCCGGCGACTTCCGCATCAGCCCCCGCAAGACGTACGGGCACGTGTCCGCAGGCATGATCGCGTCCGTCCGTGAACTCGGCATCGGGGACGACCACGACGGCATCCTCGTGCTGTCGACCCTCGGACTCGACCCCGAGGTCGGTACCGACGCCATGGAACTGCTCGGCCTGTACGACCAGGCCGCCGAGATCAACGTGACCCCCGACCGCGGGTACTGCTTCTCCATCCGGGGCACCGCGCGCGAGTACGCACACGCCACCGGGACGGCCTTCACCGATCCGGCCGCCGCCGTCGTCGTGCCGCCCGCTTCGGGCACCGGCTACCCGGTGCGGCTCGAGGACGCCTCTCCCGTCTACGGCATGCCCGGCTGCGACCGCTTCGTGGCGCGGACCGTCCGCGGTGTCGACCCCACGCGTCCCACGCCGCCGTGGATGTCCGCCCGGCTGCGCCTCGCCGGTATCCGCTCCATCTCGCTCGTCGTCGACATCTCCAACTACGTGATGCTCGAACTCGGTCAGCCCCTGCACTTCTACGATCTCGACACGCTGTCGGGCGACATCGTGGTGCGCCGCGCCGCCCCGGGCGAGACCCTGCGGACCCTCGACGATCGGGAGCGCGCGCTCGACGCCGAGGACCTCCTCATCACCGATGACACGGGTCCCATCGGCATCGCAGGCGTCATGGGCGGCGCCTCCACGGAGGTCTCGGCGGGCACGGCGAACGTGCTCATCGAGTCCGCACACTTCGACGCCGTCAGCATCGGCCGGTCCCGGCGCCGCCACCGGCTGCCCTCCGAGGCGTCCAAGCGCTTCGAGCGCGGCGTGGACTGGCACGTGGCGGACATCGCCGCGCAGCGCGCGGTCGAACTCCTCCTCGAGCTCGCCGGCGGAACCGTCGACGACGCCGTCACCGATGTCGGGCGAGCACCGGAACCGCGGGTCATCGAACTCGCGGCCGACTTCCCCGCCCGCCTCATCGGACGCGACTTCAGCGGCGAGGAGATCCGCGGCACGCTCACGGACCTCGGTGCGACCGTCGAGGAGGCCGGCGGCGGCTACCGCGTCACCGTGCCCAGCTGGCGCAGCGACCTCGAGACGCGCGAGGACCTGACCGAGGAGATCATCCGGCTCCTCGGCTACGACACGATTCCGTCGTCCCTGCCGGTCGCGCCGCCCGGCCGCGGCCTGACGCGCGTGCAGCAGCAGCGCCGCCGTCTCCTGAACGCCCTCGCGGCGGCGGGACTCACGGAGGTGCTCTCCTACCCGTTCGTCAGCGAGGCGTCGAACGCCGTGTTCGGCACGCCGGACGAGGGCAAGGTTCCCGCGTCGGTGAAACTTGCTAATCCGCTCAGCGCCGAACGCGGCTTCCTCCGCCGGTCGATCCTGCCCGGCCTCGTCGAGCTGGCGAAGCGGAACACCTCGCGGGGTTTCCGCGACCTCGCCCTGTTCGAGGCGGGATCGGTCTTCCTGCCCGAGGGAGACCTCGGCTCAGAGTCCATCCCGCCGCTGGGTATCAGGCCCGACGACGACGTCCTCGACGCGCTGTACGCCGGGATACCGGACCAGCCGCTGATGGTCGCCGCGCTCTTCACGGGGCACGAGACGGCGCCGTCGGCGGGTGTCACCCCGCGGGCGTGGGACTGGGCGGACGCGGTCGACGTCGTGCAGCTCATGGCACAGGTCACCGGAGTCGACGTCGTCGTCCGGCAGGGAAGCCACCAGGCGTTCCACCCCGGTCGCACCGCGGAGTTCACGCTGCGCAGCGGGGAGCTGCTGGGCTACGCGGGTGAGCTGCACCCCCAGCTGATCGCCGCACAGGACCTGCCGCCGCGCACGGTGGCCCTGGAGATCACCGCGGACCTGCTGTTCGAGGCCGCGGCCGATGTGATCGTCGCGCGATCACTGTCCACGTACCCGCCGGCCACGCAGGACGTCGCGCTCGTCGTCGAATCCTCCGTGGTCGCGGGTGACGTGCTCGAGACCCTCCGTGAGGGCGCCGGTGAGCTCCTCGAGGACGTCGCCTTGTTCGACGTCTACATGGGACAGGGCATCCCCGAGGGGCGGAAGTCCCTGGCCTTCGCGCTGCGCTTCCGGGCTCCGGACCGGACCCTGACGGCGGACGAGGCCAGTGCTGCCCGTGATGCCGCCGTGGCCCTCGCGGCCGAGCGGCACGGCGCCGTGCAGCGCTGACTCCTGCAGCACATCGACAGGCGGAAGGACCGTTCCCTGCGTGGGGGCGGGCCTTCCCCTGTCTGACGGACGGATGAACGGACGGGTCTCGGTCTCAGTCTCCGTCGCAGCGGATGCGCCACTGCCGGTCGGTTCCACGGCGATGTCGCAGGCATCAGGCATTGAACCCACCGGCTACTCGAGTGTGTGACAACGGATTCCGCCCCCGGGTGCAGGCAGCGAAGGCTTCGCGGAATCATCGCAGAGCGCAGTCTGTGCCGATGTGGCCGTCGCCGACATGGACGCGCTTGTTGAGGACTCCGAGGGTTCGGGGTCCGTCGCTGTGGGCTCCGGACTCTTGTTGAGTGGTCGAAACCCGGGTATCCGCTGAGCATGCCGGCTCTGTAACGCTCAGGGCACCTTCACCGGGCAATTTCTCGGGCGGGTCTTACGGGAATGACGGCAATCGGTGTTCATCGGGGCTTTTCCTCATTGCTCAGATCGGCGAGGAGCGTCCCGGTGGGCGACCCCCTTATGACATGTGTCTTCCTGGAGCATCTGCTCCCACGACCGACTTCAACAGCCGAGTTCATGCGTAGGAACGAAGTGCTGATAGGAGCAGTGACGGGCAACGAAGTTCAACACTGCGGTCTTAGCTAAAGCGCCTAAAGCAGAAGTAGTATCGCTGACATGAGCAAAAAGTGGCCTCGTAATAGGTACACCGGACCGGGAGGCGGGCTTAGCAGCGGCCCGGGCGGTGGACTCGACAAGCACAACGGTGGCGGCGCCGACAGGTACAACCGCGGTGGGCTCGACGGGTAACATTGGTGGCGGGCTCGACAGGTACAACGGTGGCGGGTTGGATACTTATCTAATGGCGGCTTATATAACGGTCCATTGGCTGACCCCTATATGGCCAACACCCCTCCCATGCACATCTTCATTCTGGAGCTCAGATCTCGTGGTTACGACGCGGAAGCGGACGTTATTGCAAGGCGCACGGACTGGACCTCTAACTGGCGTTCCTCAACGGACGAAAGTTTGAGACTGCGTGAAGTAGGGGCGGCTTTTGCCGCTGGAACTCGAATCGAACGATGGGTCAGTGGTCAGTGGTCAGAGGTCAGAGGAAGAGTGCGAGTTCACATCGCCGTCGTACGCGCCTGCAACGGAGACCGAGTATGCGCACGCAAGAACACCAACAGATAAGCGGCGAACCCCATGAACATTGAGCTTCAGGCCGTCACCCAAATAATAGATATGGTCTCCAGCTGTCCCCATCTAGAACCTTATCTAGACTGGGGGGATAGAACCCCGTTTACCGATGGACACATTGACATTCATTCGTCACTGGAAACGCATGCTAACTCAAACTTTGTGGGACGCGTCGGAGTTCAAGTTAAAGGTAGGAAGTTCGAGGGAGCGTTAAAATACCTCCCGCGTAGCTTCTCAATCAAGAAAGTTGACCTCGAAGGATACCTAAAGACTCACGGTGTTCTCTACTTTGTTGTTCACATAAATCCAAAAACGGGCAAAAGACACCCGACTTATATTTTGCTAAATCCGTACAAGATTCAGTTGCTTATCAAAGAGATGGGTAAGCGGAAGTCAGTTTCGATACCGACAAAGCCTCTGCCTTCCGATTCGTCTAAAATAGAGAAGATTGTTCAGCTCGCTTTACAAACCACAAACGAAAATCCTAATGCCCGAATCGACTATACCCAGCTAAGCGATCTGAGTAGGATTACGCTCTACACCGATGGAGAACTGAACTTAGACGCTCCCATAACCCTGAATCACAGAAACTACGATTTCAGCCTCGTTATCGAAACCACGGGCGGGGCATCGGTGTACGTCGATCAGGTCTTTACAATCGTCCCGGAAGAATATGTCAGCAAGCCGACCGACCTGATTGTCGCTAGTGGCGACTTTAAATTTTCCCACCCAACCCGGCGCCGAGTTAACGATCGAACTTTCGAGCTTCAACTCAGTGAAGGGCTAAAAATCCAGCTATCTGGCCCGGACGGTACCTCTCCCGCGCCGGCCAACGGCACCTCTCCCGCGCCGGCTAACGGTGGCTCTCCCGCGTCGGCCAACGGTGGCTCTCCTGCGCTGGATTTGCTCTCCTCTGGCACTGTTTCGTTAGTCATGGCCCCCACGCTGCGTGAACGATTCAATGACTTGGGGTTCTACCTTGCATGCATGGAAACAGCGGTCTTCAAAGTAAACGGTACTGAAAGCAAATTCGAGGTCAACTCAGACTCTGACCTTAAGGATTTACAAGAACACTTTGAATACCTCAAGACTTTAGTGACCCTATTTGATGAATTGGGGGTAAACTCAAATCTGATTGAAATGGATGCCCTAGACGACAAGCGACGGCGTCAGATTGTCGGCCTATACGACGTAATGATCCAGGGAAGAGACATCAGTAGCGCCCATCATGAAATGGGGCGAATTGCACAACCAGTAGGAAATTGGCACCTTCAACTCATCGTCTTACCAAATGGTGAGGGAGAAAAATGGATGTGCAACGATTTGTTCGACCCAAAGCTACAGCAACAATTTGCATTAAGTTTCGAGGATGACGAAGGTGAAGCTGAGTTCACAAGAGTAACTCCATACGACTTCATGGAGACCGAACAACTTCCATTCATCCTTAATTTGCACCTCGACGGTTTAGTCGAGGCATACAGCAACGTGTTTGAATATAACGGCGCTGGCTCTCGTGCTAATGCTACGGTGCTCAAGCTTATTCATGCCGCCGATGTTGTTTACCTGCGGAAGACTGAGTTTTTAGATGCAGCTTCTGCACTCAATGAGTGGTTGCTGTCAAAGGAAGGAGATCGCTCGCATCATCTGATAAACCGGTGGCAGATTGCCGTCAGGGAAGAAAAAGTCACTCAGGATGACCGATTTGGGATCCGGTCCCTGAGGGACAAAGCGATCAAGCATGAGGTGGACATGCCGCTTCTTGTAGAGACTTCCTGCGCAATTCTCCTCGGTGATGCGGAAGAGTTTGCCTACTGCACCAGTCGTTTAGATGAGGATCAGCTAACCGAAATCCAAAAATGGCCTATTTGGACGCTGCGCCCTGTAAAAGAGTCATAATCCCCTAGACCTGCATCTACAGCTCTACCGGGGTACAGGTGGGGGTAGTTGATCCCGCGGCCGGCGTCTGGTCGGGATCTCGCGGTGCTCGACGCCGTCCGTTGTGGTTTGGTGCTCAATACGATTCCTTTCAAGCACAAAACCAGTCGAATTGAGCTTAAGGCCAGTCAAACAGATTGGCTTGTGGTGTACCCAGTGGCAGAGCTAACCGTCTACCAGCGCCCATAAGCCGATGGTTCTGCGGGTCGACCGTTCAGGCCGCAGAACCATGGTTCTGCGGGCACCGTTAGCATCAAAAAATGGATGACGAGCAGAAACTCGAAGGCGGCAACGTCAATGATGGTGTCGTGCGCATCGGGTCGACGGTCCGCAAGCCGTGGACGGCGTCGACACCTGATGTTCTCGAATTCATGAGGGTTGTCAGGGAAGCCGGCGTCGATGTTCCAGCAGTCCTCGGCCAGGATGAGCAGGGCCGGCAAGTCACCGAGTTTATACCCGGGCGACTGGCCCTCGAATCGGATCCACTCACGCCTGCGGAGCTTCATCGGGTCGGTGCGCTGGTCCGCGCGATCCACGAAGCAAGCGAGTCCTTCGTTCCCTCACCTGGCGCGCGATGGACCACAGCTTTTCAGGCACCCGGAAGTGACCTGATCTGCCACAACGACCTTGCACCCTGGAATCTCATCATTGGTGAACGGTGGACCTTCATCGACTGGAACGCCGCCGCACCGAGTACTCGCTTGTGGGACCTCGCCTACGCCGCTCAAGCCTTCACCCTTTCGGACCCCCGTCAGGCTCCAGAGGAAGCCGGCCGACACCTCGCAGCGTTTGTCGATGGATACGGCGCGGGCCAGTCACTGCGGGAACAACTACCAGCAGCCATGCACCAGCGCGCCGCAGCGATGCACCACCTCCTGCAGTCCTCCTATGATTCCGGGGTGGAACCGTGGGGCTCGATGTATGTCGACGGCCACGGGGACCACTGGCGCACCGCAACCCACTACGTGCAACTACATCAGGATTCCTGGTCAAAAGCCCTTCATACAGCGAGCCGCTAAGGGATCCCTAACCGGGCACTCCGCCGTTCAGGACTTCCCAGCTAGTGGGCGCGTGAGACCCTTGCGCGTACATCCTTGCGGTCCGTGAACTCTGCTGATGGAGCGGGTCCAGCAATCGCGGCGAGACCTTCGAGGTAGTGATCCCCGATCCTGGCAACGGTGATACTCCGCCGAGCATAACCTTGTGGAGCGTCGTGCCAGGTTGCATCCGGCCGGACCTCCCACAGATAGAGATACCGGCGGGTCAACTCGTTCGGAACACCTATCCACACGGCGTCGTACTTCTTATCTCGTTCGATCGAGAACAGGACACCTGGGGCGAGGAAGGACTTGAGCATGCCCGAGGTCGTATCTAGATCGGGTATTGGTCGACCCGAGGGGACACCTGGTGGCCATTCCGGTCGAGTCTTGGCGAACTGCTGCTCGAAGGACCGGTCGGGTCGCACGCGTGAGATCTCGCGGAGACGGACAGCTGCATACCCGTCGAAGAACCCTCCATCCATCGTCTGCGCGAGTAGCACCCACTTCCGGCCTACCGCGACGACGAAGCCGTCAACTCTCTGACCGGGACGTGATCGGCGGCCGAGGCGCACCATGAACTGCTCCTGCTGCGCGGTCAGCAATCGTGATCGGGTCTTCTCAATAGTGGGCACAGCTCATTGTGTCCGACGACCGCGTATACGGATCGATATGAGGACATCGTCCAGGCATCACGCCTCGAAATTCAGAGAGTTCAAACTCGCGCAGAAGGGGATCATTTGCTCAGAACCGACAACCTCGCTCAAGGGTTCTTGGAACCAGGTCACCCAGATAGCGTCTACTTCGTCGCTACGCACGGATCCGTTCTTGAGCAGCAGACTCACGATGGGGGCTGCCTCGAGCTCGTACTCATCCTGGGGCGCACCCTCTGCCGTGCCGGGTTGCAGCCCATAGGGATCCACGTCGTTGAGCAACGCCAGCACTGACGTGACCGCATCTTTCCATCTTCGCGTGCCCGATCGCATCTCTACAGGATGCACCAGCGGTGCCTCGCTCAACGATCCTGCTCTGGGACGTCTAAAGGGTCCATGAGTCGTTGCGGCTGAGAAACTGCCTCCATGGACGTTTACATGGTGTGGCACATTCATCACGCAAAGTGGCTCCACGGTTCTCCTACCGAGCATTTCGGTGACGATGGTCAGATCCTGCTCGATGGGCAGTCTGGCGACGACACGAAGATGCTCGGTGTCTACGCATCTCAGGAGGAGGCTCAGGCGCGAATCGATCGAGCACAGACCCAGCCTGGGTTCGAGGACGAACCAGAATGCTTCTTTATCGACGCTGCGACTCTTGGGGAGGACTTGTGGACTGACGGCTACGTGACCGTCCCGGATTAGACCCAGTTGACCTCCCGCTTATCGATCCATTACCGGGCGCTAGGTCCAGGCTCACGCGTGTCCTTCGTGGGTAGCTCCCATTTAGAACGGGGCGAACCCAACGAAGAGGGAGAGAAACAGGGCAGAGAGGAGCCAAATGAACCCCAGGCCCGCGAACAGAAGGCTTCCCTGTGGTGAACGGTCTTTGAGCACCGTCTGCGGCTTCACGCACAGGTAGATGAGGACAAGGAAGGGAGCGAAGAGTAGAGCCGCCGCGGCAGCCCTGAAGATCTGGGCGCCGGCAGCGACCTCTAGTGCGAAACCCTGTTGGATTTTGATCCAGAACCAGGCCACGAGAAGGCTGGCGAACAGGACCGTCGCCGTTAGTGCCGCAGGCTTGGCGGTATTGACTTCTCTCATGATGCTTCCCTTAGGTTCTCCACACATCGCGGTCTCACCTAGAACCTACTGGGAAATGACCTGACGACGAGAATGCACGCCGGGTCCGGTGGAGGATGGGTCACCGGCCGGCGCAAGTGCGACAGTGGGACGACTGCGCTTCCACTTGTATCCGGAAGAGTTCCGCCGCGACGTCGTGTCCGTCGCGCGAAAGCACAGAGTCCCGCTGGCTGGATAACACTCTCACGAGCGCTGGACCGAGATGTGCTCTCACGCTCCCACGGGCCGCAGCAAATAGGATCCACTCCTCGAAGCACCACCCGGCGGTAAGCCGCAGGGCCACACGTCCTGGCTTAGCGGTAGTCAAGCACCTCCCAGCACAGCGCTTCGATCATTGAATGATCGTTAAATCCTGGGTGTGTCTGGCGTAAAGAGGCCATGTTGGGTTCGTGGCGCCCTGACGAAATGTCCATATTGATGGCCTCTCTAATGAGGGCGTCGGTACGCGCTATCGCCTCCTCAATGACTTCGTGCGAGTGCATGTCGCCTAGAGCCTCCTCAAGGCTGATCGGACCCAAACCGTACTGTCCGACATGTCTCGAGAATTTACGATTGAAACTATGTAGAGCGAACACCCCATCGAGAGCGCTCATGTCTCGGGCCTTTTGGATGAGCGTGAGCCGTCTGGCCCGTACCCCCACCCGGTATTCTTCGATTCGGATCAAGGCTTCGTCGAGCTCGGCCTCATAGCGCTCGGCGGAAAATCCCGGAACCGTGCAACCGATCTGTTCGACTGCGCCAGCACGGTCCGTTTTACCCTCGAGTAATCGGGTGACCCGGAACGTAGCGGCTTGGCGTAACCGTTGTTCTCGGTGCTCGGATGTCTCCTCTGGCCTGGGACGCTTAAGCCGTGGCGGAGGGTCTTCCCTGGGCATCGTGACCAGTCCTATATGCACATGCCGTCGTCGACGACCAACGAAGTGACCAACCCCGACACATAGGAAAACCCCGCCAGGTATCCAAGACAGCTGCCCGGTCAATAAGTAAAGCACTGCCCCACCTAGCACGCCGAGGAGTAAACCCTTCTGCGTTGGGTGCAGAAGACGCCAAGCGCCTCGCCGGATAAGCCGTCGTAAGGAAACCATCGAGTCAGCCAAGCTCATAGGTGCAAGCAATTAGCAAGGATGTGACCTCACGTAGGGGAACAGATGAATATACACGTTCTAAAGGTGCCGATCTCAGTGTGCCGTTCGGGTCTGCTGCACCGATAGGTGACAGGTTCTAGTCACGCAGCCAGGGCGGCTGGCGTGTTCATAATGGTCTCGCACTCGATCGGCGTCAAACGTCCTAATCGTGCCTGCCGACGGCGCCGGTGGTAGGTCCGCTCGATCCAGGTCACGATCGCGATGCGTAGGTGCTCGCGGGTGGTCCAGGAACGCTGGTCCAGGACGTTCTTCTGCAGCAAGCTGAAGAATGACTCCATCGCCGGGTTGTCGCCGCAGGACGCGACTCTGCCCATCGACCCGACCATGCGGTGGCGGGTCAGGGCACGCAGGAACTTTCTGCTCCGGAATCGCGATCCACGGTCGCTGTGAACCACGCAGCCGGCGACATCACCACGACGAGCGACCGCATTCTCGAGCGCCCTAACTGCGAGCTTCGACCTCATCCGCGAGTCGATGGAGTAACCCACGATCCGGTTCGAGAACACGTCCTTGACCGCGCAGAGGTCATCATGGACCGGCGGGCCTGGTTTCTTCCCGTTCTTCCCGCGCTTCTTTCCGAATGAGCTCCACCAACCATTGGCCGCGCAGATCCGCCACGCAGTCCGGGCAGCCATCGGTTCGCCGGCATCCCGGGCCTCGTCGGCGAGCAGCCGGTGGCCGAATTCCGGGTCATCCCCGTGAGCGTGGAAGAGTGCGTTCGCGCGATACGCCTCAACGATCTCGCTAGCTCTGATCGGAGCAGCCAGCCACCGGTAGTAGGGCTGGCGGGAGAGCTTGGACCCGGCACGTCACCGTCACGGGTATCCCGGCGACGGCGAGCTCAGTCACGAGCGGGTAGAGCCTTTTCCCGGCAGGTTCGCCTGCGACAAGTACGCTGCCGCCCGCCGCAGGACTTCGTTCTCCTGCTCCAACAGTCGAACCCGCTTGTGCAGCTCACGATTCTCCGCCGTCTCACTGCGAGCCTGACCAGGCTTAGCGGCATCATCGGCCTCGGCCTGGCGAAGCCACTTCGTAAGCGTCATCGGATGAACGCCGAAATCTCGAGCAATCTGCTCGATGGTCACTCCGGGCTCGCGATGCCTTGCCACGCGAACGACATCGTCGCGGAATTCCTCAGGGTAGGGCTTGGGCCCAGCAACATCCTTCCAGGCCCACCTTCCGGCAAGCCAGATCAGATGTCACCTATCGGTGCAGCAGACCCTTGATCGGTTCTTCATCGGTATGCAGTTGATCCTCAACGTCGTGTCGATCGGCCTTGCCGTGACGCTTCCTGTACTGACGGACTTTGAAGGTCAACCGTGGCTCGCCTACGTCGCCGCGATCCTTGTGACCGCAGCTTTGCTCATGTATCCCGCCCAGCTACCGGCGTGGCGAAAAGTAGCTCCCTCTACGCGAGGAAGACGGTCAGTTCAGGCGCCAGATCTACGACGAACGCGATGGCCCTACCAGACTCTCTTTTCACTCGGATACCTGGCCCTTCTCATCTACTCGTTCCCACTCGCCATGATGTATGCAGGCTGAGTTCGTAAGTGGATCCGTTCACGGGACGGTTCACGAGACGATGATCGGGATTCCTTCATCGTTCGTCGGTTCTTCGAAGAGCTCAGTGAACTGACGTATTTGAGCAGCAGTCAGTGGATGCACCCAGGGAGCATTCAGCGCTACTCTTTTCTCTGCTTGCTCCACGGCTACTTCTACTGATCCGCGTATGTAGTGCAGGCACATTGAGTACCCCGCCTGAACAGCCCGGTCTCTCCAGAAGGCACGTCGTTGTCGATTCCACTGGTTCCAGTCCAGAATCACGTCAGAACCGGTACGCAGGACCTGCAGAGCTACTTCCCACATCAGGTCCTTACACTCCTCGGCTTTACGGCCGTATTCGTCGCTGTCAAAGGCAAGATCAGGAAAGCAGCGCAGCATCCACTCATCCAAAGTGAAACGCACTGCGGGAATCTCGTCCTCGAGTTCACGTGCGAGTGTCGTCTTTCCAGCTCCGTTTAGGCCGCAGAGAAGGTGGACGACGGGCACGGGCAAGGGGTGAGGGATGCTGTGGTCTTCCATGTACAAAGCCTCGCAGACGGTCTCATCTAAAGGATCCTGCGCGCACAGTCGTTCGTGGAGCGTAAGCAGTGTCCCGGTCAGCGATCGCGTTGAGAGGGCGGTCTGTATCTACCTCGTTGTCAGGGACATTGATACGGAGCCGACTGAAACCAAGAGGCACAGGATGCAGATGCAGTAAATGCCGAGATTCCTATTCTCCGGCAGTATGACTTTCTTCCGTGGCAATAGCCAAAGAACAAGCACGAAGAGAGCCAGAGAGAGGAACAGCACCAGTGCCATTGATTGGACCAGGGCGGCGAACCCTATGGCCACGAAAACAACAAGAGAAGTCACAGTACACAGCGTTCTAAGACGCTCCAATTGTTGGTCCCCGGTTTTGCCGTACAGCAACCAACGACCAATCTGCAGAATTGACGCCACCATGATGCCGGCAACAACAGGCGATGAAAAACGTTCGGCCGGCGGAGCGCTGGACCCCTCGGGAGACGGACTTGGAAACACCAACCGCACCAAACCGGCCACTACCCCAAACGCGACCGGCCCGAGGAAGGTTACCCAGAAGGTCACACGAGCTTTCGCTGCGCTCTGATCATTCACAGGGTGAACGGTAGCCGAACGGACCCAAAACTTCCCAAGGGACGCCTTAGACCCACCCGAGAAAGGGCGCGTTGAAGGATCGCGCAACGGACACGGACCGAATGACTTCATCCTTAGCCTGCGAGCAGTTAGGTTCGTGGTGAACCACGGGGGCAGCATGAAGCAAAGACACTGGCTGATAGTTTTCATTATCGCTGTTGGATTCATCGCGTTGATCTGGTTCGGCCTTGTCTTCCAGCCCTTCGCGTTGGCACAAAAGTACGGCACCCTGAGCAAGCTGTGCCTGTTCGAGCACCTTCCAATCGGCGCCCCGTATGCCTTGAATGAGAACCCCCACCAACAGCGGAGTACGTTCACTTTCCCCCTGGTCTTGAGTGCACCTTCCTGATGGAGGACGGGACTTCGCGAACCCTGCTGTTCTCAGAGTCTGCGCGAATCCTGGTCACTCCCATAGTCCTTGCCATCGGAGTCGTTAGTGTTCTGTTCCTCTACGGACGCGCGATGAGAGCTTCACCGTAAGGGGATCGGCTTGCGGACTACTCAGACGCGTCACGTAGGCTCCAGCTGTCGGCTGAGCGCCGACGACGTCAACGTTTGAGATGGAGGAGGTGTCCAATATGGCAGCAAGTAAGCGACTTGGTCGGGTTCTTCTCGTGGTGGGCGCAACAGCCCTCCTAGTTTTCGCCGTTCTAAGCGCTCTCGCCCGGAACTGGCAGCAATTCTGGTTCAGCTTAATTTTTGCGGGCATGGCGATGGTGATCCTCACCGTGAGCATGCAACAACGCGCCAACGATGACTCGAGCCGCTCGTAGGTCGATCGGCCTACGGGTGTGTTCTGGCTTAGCTTTGGATGACCGCCGCCGAACACGTCGCCATCATTAGTCTTGGAGTCCTGCGTGGACCAGCCGTGGCCGACTGAGGGTGGCGCCCAGGGACAGCCGGTGGCTTTCGACGCGGCACCTGCGCGTGCGGCCTCTGCACGGGCCCGCACGGAGGCTTCTGCAGCCCCGGCCGATGAGGCGGCCTGCGCTGATTGCGCCGCGGTGAGGGCAGCGGGCGCCGTGACCATCCCGGTCGGAGAACCCGGGGCTCAGCCCCGCCTTCCAGGGCAATGGTGACGGCGTAGGATGCGAGTCATGACGATGGGGGAGAAGTCATGCGGGGTCCGACGATGATCGAGATCCTCGGACTGATAGCGCGAGTCGCATTTGGAGTGCTATTCGAGGTGGTGTGGTTCTGGGATCCTTCGGGTCGTCGGAAGTACCGCGACTACCTCCAGGCAGTCCCCTCTTGTTGGACACCTCTGTCCAAGCGCGAGTGGAAGGCAGCGGGCAAGCCCGAGCGCCCCGAGGACGTCCCGCCGCCAAGTCGAAGCACCGAGGTGAGGTAGGCGTATGGAGGAGTACGTGCCGATCGGCTTTTTCATCTTCTCGATCGCGCTTGTCAACGCCGGCCTCGCAGAGCAGAAGGGCCGATCCCGATGGATATGGTTCCTGCTTTCGTTGATCCTTGGCCCGCTGGCCACGGCGATGATCGTCATCTGGCCGGTGCCGCAGCGGTCTCGTTCGCTTGTGAGCGTCGAGGCGAAGGACCGTTGAGGTCGAGGATCCGCTTCCAAACTGCCCCCCGCCGCGGTACCACGGTGATTGGTATGCCGATGAATACGTGGCTGGCGGCCATCGTTCTTCTTCTCATCAATGCTGTCGGAGGTCTGGGCTTCTTCTTCTTCTCCCTCCCTGAGCGATCAGAGTGGGGCGACATGACCACCGGAATCATCTGCGCCATCGTGGCGGCACTCTTGATCCTCAACTACAAGAGAACTTACGGTTCAACAGCGCACGCGCCTGGGTGAAGCCGTCGAGGAGTTTACGTCCGCCAAGGAATTCTCTACTGGGGCAGGGAGGCTTGTTGGTCCACGGCATGTTGAGCGTAGAGCGACAGGGCCGCGGTCGTCGTGGCTGCTAGGACCGCGTGCCCTTGTCGTTGGGGTGCAGTTGGACCTCTTCGGGGTAGAGGTACGGCAAGTAGTCGTCTGCAAAAACGCCGCGCTGCCCTCTAATGAACGGCAAGCCAGTCTCCTTGGCGCATTCGTAGTGCAAGTCGAAGAGGCGTCGGCCCTTCGGCGGCGAGACGCCCCGCCATCCGGTACCGATACTGTCTCCGTAGATCCCCAGCTTGATGGCCTCCGGCTCACGCCAACCGTCAGTCATTGCCAGGACCGTCCCGCAAACGGATCGGTCAGCGGGCAGGGATGTCGCCTTCGGAGTCGTTCCACCTACCGGCCAGGATCTGCATCGTGAACCGCCGGTCATCCACGGAGGCTTCCTTGCCGGTGTACTCGGCGTCCATCACGTCGTCGAGGATGAGGGTGAGTTGGGGGTGCAGGAAGAGATAGATCATTCCCTGGATGAAGATCAGTGGTACTCCCACCAGGACGACAATGATCAGGTCTTCCCTACGCCGCCTCAGTATGCAGGAACTGGTCCTAAGATCACCGCGTGGATCCCTTTGAGCTCACGGTCGAGCATGAAGTGTTCCGCGTCAGTGAGAGACGACAGCCCGGCGGGGCTTTGTCCTATGACTTCGCGTGGCTCAACGGACCAGCCGAGGGAACGTATGGCTTCAGCGTCCGGCGGCTCACGTCCGGGGCGGGAGGAATCACCTCGGACGATGCAGTCCGCATGACGCGAGGGGAGCTCGTGACGGAAGTCCGTGGGTTCGTCAAGAAAGCGTACGGACCGGGAGGGATCGGTGAGACCTGGCCAGATCATGTCCCTGCCCGCGACCGCCGGTCACCGCCCGCTGATACGGTTCGAACACCGGCATCACGAATCGGCCGCAGAGACGCTCTGCGGCGGTCCTGATGCTGTTCAGCCGCACCATCACACAGGGGTATCCATGACCAGCAAGAAGACAGTTCGGCCAGGACTGGTGCTCAGCGTGGTCGGAGGAATCGTTCTCGTCGCCTCTGCCGTTCTTCTCGTCTCGGGCATCGACGCGCTCAACGCCGTCACCTACCGGGAATCCGCTGATTCTGTCTTTGGCGCGTACCTGCTGATCGGCATCGGCGCTGTCGCCTTCCTCGCCGCTGGCGCCCTCCTTGCTGTCGGCCGCCGTCGCCATGCCGCAGACATGAAACGCCCTCGGACCTACGCAGACCAGCACGATGATCACACCCTGACAACCGAAGACCGTCCCACCAACCCTCACGACACCAAAGCACGCGAGTACCCCATCGGCTACTGGGGCTAGCCGCTCGCCACGAGCCCTGATGTCTCGCCTTCCGATGGATTCCGCGGGAGAAAGGGCTCTGCAGCACACTGCTACAGCCCCAAGGGGTACGTCCCGGCTGGCTCTGCGGCACGGGCTGAAAGCGCACTTCGCGAAATCTGAGACCAGTCGCACTCCTCTGGAGTAGAGACCACCTGCGCAAACTCGTTGCAACCAGCTTGGAGTGCCATAAGAGGGTCCTCGAGCGGGACGTAGCTCGCCAGCTCGCGGCCGCTCGATCACCGCCTAATAGGCACGCTCATTTGCATCAGCGCTGGTGTTGCCTGGTTTGAAAAGCGTGACGTCCCCGGGTTCCCTGTCCGAAGCTCCGGTTACGAATTGAGTTCGGGCGGCAGGCGCCACCATAAGGAGCTGCGGCAGTTGGCGCGAGTCTGTCCGCTTCCGCCCCCACCAGCGCGTTCGACGCCACCTCCCGCCTTCTCGTACACAGGGGTCAAGGGAGCAGCTCAGATATGATCGCGTGATGAATTCCGCTGTCTCGTTCTTCTCGCGGCCGACACCGATCGACTCCGCACCTCGGCTCGCGCGGGCAATCGGGCTCGACGCGCACCGGCTGATGATCAAGCGGGACGACCTCATCGGTCTCGGTGGTGGCGGTAACAAGGTCCGAAAGCTCGAGGTCACGATGAGTGCTGCATTGGCGGCCGGAGTCAGCACAGTCGTCACGACCGGCGCACCTCAGAGCAACCACGCTCGTCTAACTGCTGCCGCTGCAGCGCGATGCGGACTTCGAAGCGTTCTCGTGCTGGAGGGTGAGGCGCCGTCCCACCTGCGAGGAAATCTTCTGCTCGACGAGCTCTTTGGAGCCGAGGTCGTGTTCGCCGGGAATCGCGAAGCAGCAACGGTTGCTGCCGAACAGGCCTCTTTACTCGGCGCCTTCCTGATTCCCTTCGGCGGCACCAGTGCGGAGAGCGCGGTCGCCTACCAGCGGGCTGGAGAAGAGCTACTGAGCCAAGTTCCGGACCTCGGGGTTGTCGTTGTCGCGGTGGGATCCGGCGGAACAATGGCGGGCCTGGCTGCAGCCCTCGGTACCTCTCAAGTGCTCGGGGTGGCCACCGGGGCGGTAGCCGATGCACATGCCACGGTGAGCTCGCTTGTGACCGAGATGGGAGTGTCAGCGGAAGGCCTGCGCATCGATGATTCGCAGATCGGTGACGGCTATCAATATCTGACGACGGCAGTCCGGCAGGCAATGACATTAGCGGCCCGCACCGAGGGGCTCGTTCTCGACCCCACCTATACCGGTCGCGCGATGGCTGGACTGATCGCAGCGGCAATGACAGATGCGACTCCTCCTGGCCGTGTGGTGTTCCTCCACACCGGTGGTCTTCCCGGGCTGTTCGGTCATCCTGACCTGCACGACGGAGGTATCACGGGCTGAATGCGCTCGAAGCCTCGTGTGATGAGGGGGCGCAGCTCCATCCGCTCACGTACACAAACCGCTTTGCTGGATGCCGTAGCCGGTTTGACGAGGGACATAGGGTTGGCGGGTGGACTTCGCGATAACACCCGTACTGAAGGCCAGCGCCGTAGTGCTCGAGCCGTTGCAGCTTGCCCACAGCGATGACCTCGCCGAGGCAGTTGCTGTAGGAGACCTGTGGCGGACCTGGTACACGCACATCCCCTCACCGGGGACGATGAGCGATGAAATCATGCGCCGACTCGCTCTGCAGGGTCAAGGGCGGATGGCTCCATGGGCTGTCATCGATGCCACGACCGGCCGAGCAGTTGGGATGACGACGTACTGCAACCTCGACGCGGCGAACCGCCGCCTCGAGATCGGGTCGACGTGGCTCGGTCAGGAGGCGCAGCAGACCGGCATCAACACAGCCGCCAAGATGCTGCTCCTCACCCGTGCGTTCGAGGAGCTTGGGTGTATCGCTGTCGAATTCCGCGTGCACTGGCACAACCGTCAGTCACGAGCAGCCGTCGAACGTCTCGGGGCGAAGCAGGACGGAGTGCTGCGCAAGCACACGATCTTTGAGAACGGCACCATCCGCGACACCGTTGTCTACTCGATCATCGACGACGAATGGCCGACCGTGAAGTTCGCTCTCAACGAGCGGATGAGCCGGTAGGAACTCACCCGCACAGGGATCCTCCAGCGGGCCGGACGGTCATTGCACGAGAGTAATGTGACGGATTCGGGGGAGTGGGTGCCAGTTTCCAAGGAGCTTTCCGCGCCCCTGGTTTGCGGTTAGCTTCTGACGTCCCGTACTGAGGTTGGGCTGGGCGTCACTGTGAGCAGTTGTAGTGGAATCATCAACGTCCCAGGCACTTCCGCTCGAAGGTACATGGAACGGAGACGTCTTTCAGGGAGGCGTCGGCGCGTATACGGTTCGCGTTTCCTTCACTGAAAGCGCGGACGGAATCGAGGCACTGGCCGAATACCCGGAGCTCGGGTGCGGAGGGCCCTGGGTGATGGACGACGTATCTCAGAACACGTATCTGTTCACCGCATCGCTGACCTTCGGCACGGGTTCTTGTCTCGATAAGGTCCAGATCCACGTCGACGCCATCGATGCAAACATGGTGAAGTACGAGGTCTCGTCGCCCTCCAGGGCCAGCGCGATCCTGACCAGGGATGCCGAACCGGACCTCGAACGCACCTGAGGCCTCACGTTGTCCAAGCTCAGGTGTCCGGTCATTTCAGCCGGCTACTACCGTGCGATCGACCGGCAAGTATCGTCGGACCATGGAATCCCGATCCACCATCTTCAACAGGGCTTCCTGACGATATGCGGGCTCAGGGAACGAGCAGCACCTTGCCCGTGGTGCGCCGGGCCTGCAGGTCCTCATGCGCTCGGGCGGCGTCGACGAGTGCGTACCGTGCACCGATGCGCACGTCGAGCTGGCCCGCAGCAACAGCGCCGAAGAGTTCCTCCGAACGCCACCTGCGCTCCTCGGGGGAGAGCAGGTGATGGGCGAGAGTGGGCCGGGTGACGAAGAGCGAGCCACCGCTGTTGAGGCGCTGCAGCTCCAGCGGGGGCACTGCGCCGGAGGCCGCCCCGAAGAGCACAAGGGTGCCGCGGATCCGCAGCGAGCGCAGCGAGTCGTCGAACGTCGCCCTGCCCACGCCGTCGAAGACGACGTCCACCCCGACGCCGTCCGTCAGGGTCCTCACGGCGTCGGCGAATCCCTCGTAGCGCAGCACCTCGTCGGCGCCGGCACCACGCGCGAGGTCTTCCTTCTCCGGCGTCGAGACCGTGGTGATCACGCGGGCTCCCTTCGCCTTGAGCAGCTGGATCAGCAGCAGGCCCACGCCGCCCGCACCCGCATGGACGAGCACGGTGTGATCGGGCTGGACGGGGAAGGTGGAGTTGATCAGGTAGTGGGCGGTCATGCCCTGCAGGGGGAGTGCGGCCGCGGTCTCCAGGTCCACCCCCTCCGGAACCGGAAGCGCCCGGTCCGCGTCCACGAGTGCGTACTCCGCGTAGGTGCCCGTCCCCTCGGCGAACGCGACGCGGTCGCCGGCGGAGAAGCCCGTCGTGTCATCGCCGAGCGCCTCCACCGTTCCGGCCGCCTCGGCGCCAGGGGTGAACGGGTGGTCGACGGCGTAGGCACCGCTGCGCTGGTAGGTCTCGATGAAGTTCACCCCGGCGGCGGCGACCTTCACGAGCAGCTGGCCCGGGCCGGGGGTGGGGCGGTCCACGGTCGCGAGGGTGAGGACGTCCGGGCCTCCGGGCTCGGAGACGACGATGGCAGAAGGCATGGTGGTTCCTTTCAGTGGCGTTCCCTCATGCTATTCCGTGCTGGCCCGGGCGAGTCCGGGCACGGCATCAGACCGGAGCTGCGAACAGCAGGAGTGGTGCAAGGACGCACCCGAGCACTGCGAGGGCGATGACAGTCCCCAGCAGGACCTGCTCCCGCTGTGCTGCAATCGCGCCAGGCAGTGTGACCGGCGGACGGATCCGGAATTCCCAGTCGGCTGCTTCACGGTGGAGCGGGGCGCCTCCACTCTCTTCTCCGTCGGCTATCGAGCCGCTGAGACGATTCCCCTGGTGCGGCAATGGTTCGGACGTGCACCCAGTGGAAGGCTGCCACCACCTCGGGACGAGCGCCCGGACCGAACAGCAGGAGTCCGTTGCGTTCGCCGCCCACGTGACCAGTCGCGGAAGGCCCGCATGTCGCGAGCCGACGACTGCGAGCACTCCCGGCAACCGGTCCCCACGAGGCATAGGCACCGCTGATGGTGGGGCAATGCGCTCCGCAGCTTCAGGAGTTCGGCCCGCAGGAGGGTGCTGTCGATGTCGGTGGGCGAGATCCCGAAGGCGTCCATATCCCGCGTGCCGCCGCGGCGACGATTTCCTCGGGGCTGGGTCGCCTCCGCAAGAGATACCGCGCGAAACGCATACTCATGAAGTGGCAGGCGTCGAGCGCGTCTGCGTACGCGTCGACCCCGGAGTAGCCCATGGATGGGTGATGTGGGCCGAGGTCCTGCGGAGCTGAACCGTGGCGAGCGATGCTGCGACGTCCAGCAGCAGGAACACGCTCTCCACCCCGTACTCGAGGAAGCCCGACTCGGCGAGACTCGCGTCCGCAGGTAAGCCCAGTGCGTCCCTACCCCCTGCACGGACCGGTCGAGGAACGCCAACGCGTGCCCGAGCTTCTGTTGCCCTTCTGCGCCGACCGCGGCGTCCTCGCGAGCCGCAGTACCCAGCCGTTCCACCGCGGACGCGCGCTCCACGTGGTCGTCCCCATACATTCGAGCCTCGTCCCCCCGACGTCGGACCCGGCGATTCCCGCCATGTGATCCGAAGGCACATCGTACTGGGCGGGAGCATCCCGTTCCGCCCGGACACCGCAGGGCCCATGCCGGGGAACGCGCCGTCGACCCGCCCTGCGACCGGCATGCCCGCCGTCCCCGACGTATCGTTCACAGCAGGATCGGATCTGCCCCGCCGAACGTCAGGAATGTCCACCATGGCCGCACCCCTCGTCTACCTCAGCTTCCCCGGAACCGCACGGGAGGCTCTGGGCTTCTACGCAGACGTCTTCGGCGGTGAGCTGACCCTGCACTCCTATGAGGAGTTCGGCCGCACCGACGGCCCGCCCGAGGCCGTGGCCCATGGTGTGCTGGACGGCGTCGTCGCCCTCGCGGGGTCGGACGCGGCAGCAGGCGAGCAGACCGTCCGGTTCGAGGGCATCATGCTGTCCTTGCTGGGGACCGCCGAGCCAGCGATCCTCCACGCGTGGTTCGACAGGCTGTCCGACGGCGGATCGGTGACCGACCCGCTGGCCCTGAAGCCATGGGGCGCCTCCGACGGCCAGGTCACCGACCGGCACGGCCTGCGCTGGCTGATCGGGTACGAGCCCCAGGCCTGACGATCCGCCCGTCCGTGACGAAAGGACCCCCATGCCGCAGTTCGCCGTCCTCATCTATGCCGAGGCCGCGGTCGCGATCGCCCCCCGGAGGCCGGCGGTCCGCTCCGGTACGGTCGGCGACGGGGTCCGCCCCGTCCACAGCGGGGGCATCACCACCTGACGCAGGGCGATCGGCTGCTCCCGGTCACGGATCAGGGAGCGGGTCGTCCATGCCGTCATCCGGTGGGGTGTAACGGCGCAGGCCGAACCCGGTGAGGACGACCGCCCCATTGGCCACCACGCCCGCCACGGCTGCGGCCAGGACACCAACCACTGGAACCATGCCCAGGATGTGCAGGGCTGCAACGAGGGCGGCCGTCCCGAGTGCAGCAGCCCGCGGCGCCGACCATTCCCTGCCTGTTCGACGCGCGATGTGTCCGCTCACCCCCATACCCAGACCGATGCCTCCGTAGACGAGGGTGACCCCGAACAGGATCAGCACGACACCGGCCAGGGGAATCAGGACAAGGGTGAACGCCATCGCCACGACCAGGGGCAGGACCGTGATGAACACCAGTGTGCCGAGTGCGCCGCTGACGAGCGGGAACCCGGTCGCTGCCCCTGCGATGCGACGCATCGGGCGCGGCGCCAGACGGCACAGCGTCCAGGCGAGGGCCGCCGCCACCACGACGGAGAGCAGGGCCCCCAGCGCCCACTCGCCGGGAGAGGCCGGCGAGGACGTCGAACCGAGCACTCCCGCAGGCGTCGGCTCCTCCACGACCCGGCCCAGCACCACTGAGTCCGGGCCTCGGACCAGGTCCCCGCCGGAGACGTTCAGGTCACCCGTGATCACTGCGCCGTTCGCGAGAGTCACAGTGCCGCCGAGGACGAGGACATTCCCGATGACCTTCCCCTGCAGCCTGACCTCGCCTCCAAGGACCGTGACCGATCCGTCGTGCTCGGCGCCGGGCCCGAGTGCCATCGAACCACCGGCGATCACCGTGTCCCCGACCAGTGACTCACTGTTGCCGAGCACGTGGCCGCCCTGGGTGATCAGTGTGTACGAGTAGCGTCCGGGCTCGTCCTGAGGGAAGCACCCGGTGACCAGGGCCGCGATCACCGCCCCGAGAAGGAGCAACACCAATGACCGGACGGTCCCGCGTGCGCTTGTCATCCCTGGTCCCCTCCCGGTGCACGCGGGCGACGAGTGGGAAGGACCAGCAGGACCAGGACGACGCAGAACAGGACAATGCTGATCGCGGACACGACCCGCAGGTGCTCGGAGAAGGGCATGTCCCCAGCGCGCCATGCCAGCGCGAGGGAGGTGCTGAGGAAGGTGGCCAGCCATCCGGAGACGCCCACGCCCAGGGCGGTGTTCCGCGCGATCGTCGCCGGCGTCGAGAAGTCGGACCACAGGGCGAAGTTCAGGACGGTGTAGATACTCACGGCGACCGCGTAGAGCAGCGGCACCCCGAGGGTCGCGGGCACCTCCGGGGTGGTCAGCGCGTGAAGGACGTAGCTGATCTGGGCCAGCGCGAAGAGCCCGAAGACCCACACCAGCAGAGCCCGCAGCCCCAGCGCCGGATACAGGATCCCTGCGAGCACGGCCGCGAGGACGTGCGTGAGGCCGATGGCCCACAGGGTGCCCGGATCGGCGGAGTGCCAGGCAGAACCGGTGTAGACGGGCGTGTCGACGATGCGCAGGAACCCCAGGCTGTCCACGAAGTACACGCCGAACATCAACACCAGCGCCGCCGTGAAGCTGCTGCCCGGCCACCCCGTGAGTCCCGGTCTGTCCCGCACGAAACGGCCGACCCCATACCGGGGGAGCCGGTACTGCCGGGACAGTGCTGCGACCACCGGCAGCCCGGAAAAAGCCAGGACCACGAGACCCGCAGCACCCGGAACCATCAGCCACAGGAGCTGGGCGGAGAACTGCTCGATCCGCCAGTCCGAGGAGAACACGGCCGCGGGCAGGAACGCCGTCGAGGTCACCACTGCGGCGACGGTGCCCCGGCGTCGCACGGGGACCAGGTCGCACGTGAGCCCGAACAGGGACGGCACCCCGCAGCCCAGCGCGACGGAGGCGGTCACCACCCAACCGATCAACGCGGCTTCGTCGCGGATCCCGGGTGCCAGGGCGGTGAGCACGGTCTGGAGCACCACGACGACGGAGAGCAGTCGGAGTTTGACCACGAAATCCCCGCTCCACCGGCGCCGGTGCATCACCGTGCCGGTGGCCAGCGCCACGAGCAGCGTCAGCCCCGCCAGCAGGGTCAGGATGCGGGCAACACGATCCTCCGGGAGCCCGACGACCCGTGTACCGAGGTCCGTCAGCCCCAGCTGCACGAAGGTCAGGTTGTAGAAGTAACCCGCAGAAGCCGCACCCACGAACAGGAGGAGACCGAAGCGGGCAGTCCACTCCGCGCTTCGCTCCTGCGCACTGACCGCGCGATTCCGGTGGGCTGTCTGCGATCCTCCGCGCCGCGCCTCGGTCACCGGCCGCCCCCTTCGCACCGCTCGGCCGGCCCCGGGTGCGCAGACCCAGGACCACCTTCCCGCGTTCGGACATTGATGCGTATCTTAGCTCCGCGTCGCCGGCGGAGGAGGCCTCGCCGGGCAAATGCATAACTATGTATGGCTATGCATGATGTTGTTGTAGGCTGGGCGCATGACGTTCACCGCAGCCGTGTCAGGCGCCAGTGGCTACGCCGGGGGAGAGCTCCTGCGGCTCCTCGCCAACCATCCCGACATCGAGGTCGGGGCGATCACGGCCCACAGCAACGCCGGGGTGCGCCTCGGCGACGTCCAGCCCCATCTGCATTCCCTCGCCGACCGGGTGCTGCAGGAGACGACCCCCGAGGTGCTCACCGGACACGACGTCGTCTTCCTCGCACTGCCGCATGGTGCCAGCGCCGAGGTCGCCGCCCGGTTGCCCGCGGACACGCTGGTGATCGACGCCGGCGCCGACCACCGCCTGCAGGACCCCGCCGCCTGGACGAAGTTCTACGGCTCGGCGCACGCCGGCACCTGGCCCTACGGACTGCCCGAACTGCCGGGCCACCGGGCCGGCCTCGTCGGAGCCCGCCGGATCGCCGTCCCCGGCTGCTACCCCACGAGCGTCCTCCTCGCCCTCACCCCGGGCTTCGCCGCAGGGCTCCTCGAGCCCGACGACGTCGTCATCGTGTCGGCGTCCGGCACCTCCGGTGCGGGCAAGGCCGCCAAGCCCAACCTCCTCGGATCCGAGGTCATGGGTGGCATGAGCCCGTACGGCGTCGGCGGCGGGCACCGACACACCCCCGAGATGGAACAGGGACTCGGCCGCGCGGCCGGCGAGCGCGTCTCCCTGTCCTTCACGCCCACCCTCGCCCCCATGGCGCGCGGCATCCTGACCACCGCGACGGCCAGGGTGAAGCCCGACGTCGGGTACGCGCAGCTGCGCCAGGCGTGGGACGGAGCCTACGCGACGGAGCCCTTCGTGCGGGTGCTGCCCGAGGGCCAGTGGCCCACCACCAAGGCCGTGCTCGGCTCGAACTACGCGAACCTGCAGCTCGCCTTCGACGACCACGCCGGCCGCGTGATCGTGAGCTGCGTGATCGACAATCTCACCAAGGGGACCGCCGGCGGCGCCGTGCAGTCCATGAACATCGCCCTCGGACTCGACGAGACCGCGGGCCTGACCATCCAGGGGATCGCACCGTGAGTATCACCTACCCGGGCGGGTTCCGTGCCGCGGGCGTCGCCGCCGGCCTCAAGAGCACCGGCAAGCCCGACGTCGCCCTCGTTGTCAACGACGGGCCCCTCCACCACGCGGCCGCGGTGTTCACCTCCAACCGCGTGGCGGCCGCGCCCGTGCTCTGGTCCCGGCAGGTCGTCTCGGACGGCCGCGTCGACGCCGTCGTCCTGAATTCCGGCGGCGCCAACGCCTGCACCGGCTCCGAGGGCTTCCGGAACACCCACCGGACGGCGGAGGTCACGGCCGAGCTCCTCGGGGTCTCCGCGACCGACGTCTTCGTCTGCTCCACCGGCCTGATCGGTGAACAGCTCCCGATGGATCGTCTGCTCGCCGGGGTCACCGATGCAGCCGGGTCGCTCGGCCGGGGCGGCGGTCCCACTGCTGCCGAGGCGATCATGACCACGGACACCGTGGCCAAGGAGGCCCGCTACCCGGCCACGGCCGACGCCGCGAGCGAGGGCTACGCGATCGGCGGGATGGCCAAGGGAGCCGGCATGCTGGCACCCGGCCTGGCCACGATGCTCGTGGTCCTGACCACCGATGCCGCACTCGACGCCGCCGCCCTGGACGCAGCCCTGCGGGAGGCGACCCGCGTGAGCTTCGACCGCACCGACGCGGACGGCTGCATGTCGACGAACGACACCGTGGTGCTGCTCGCCTCCGGAGCGGCCGGCGTCGCACCGGACCAGGCGCAGTTCACCGCGGCCCTCACGCAGGTCTGCCTCGACCTCGCGGCCCAGCTCATCGAGGACGCCGAGGGCGCGAGCCACACCATCGCGGTCACCACCGTGAACGCCGCCACCGAGCGCGATGCCGAGGTGGTCAGCCGCGCCGTCGCGCGGTCCAACCTGTTCAAGACGGCCATCTTCGGCAATGATCCGAACTGGGGCCGGGTCCTCGCAGCCGTGGGCACGACCGACGCCGTCTTCGAACCGGACGCGTTGAACGTCTCGATGAACGGTGTGCAGATCTGCCGGAACGGCGGCATCGGGGATCCTCGCGACCTCGTGGACCTCACCGGCCGGGACGTGACCGTCGAGATCGACCTCGCCGCCGGGGCCGCGAGCGCCACCATCTGGACCAACGACCTCACGCACGAGTACGTGCACGAGAACTCGGCCTACTCGAGCTGACGGGAGACCCCATGACGAGCAGCGACACGAGCATGAACCCGACGACGCCGTCGGCCTCCACCCTGAAGGCCCAGGACAAGGCCGCCACCCTGGTGGAGGCGCTGCCGTGGATCCAGCGCTTCGCCGGTACCACGATGGTCATCAAGTACGGCGGCAACGCCATGGTGAACGAGGAGATGCGCCGGGCCTTCGCCGAGGACGTCGTCTTCCTGCACCACGTCGGCATCCATCCCGTGGTCGTGCACGGCGGCGGCCCCCAGATCAACGCGATGCTGCAGAAGCTCGGCATCGAGTCCGAGTTCAAGGGAGGCCTGCGCGTGACGACCCCCGAGGCCATGGACGTGGTCCGCATGGTCCTCACCGGCCAGGTGGGCCGCGAGCTCGTGGGCCTCATCAACTCCCACGGTCCGTACGCCGTCGGCCTGTCCGGCGAGGACGGCGGCCTGCTCCGCGCGGTACGCACCGGCACCGTCGTCGACGGCGAGACCGTGGACCTCGGGCTCGTCGGGGACGTGACCGCGGTGCATCCCGGCGCCATCCTCGACATCCTCGAGGCCGGGCGCATCCCGGTGATCTCGACCGTCGCCCCCGAGTACGCCGCCGACGGCGAGGCGATGCAGCAGGTGCTCAACGTGAACGCCGATTCCGCCGCCGCCGCGCTGGCCGCCGCCCTCGGTGCGTCGAAGCTCGTGATCCTCACGGATGTCGAGGGGCTCTACGCCGCCTGGCCGGACCGCAGTTCGCTCATCTCCTCCCTGACCGTGAGCGAGCTCCGCGAGCTGTTGCCCGGCCTCGAATCCGGCATGATCCCGAAGATGGCCGCGTGCCTGCAGGCCGTCGAGGCCGGCGTGGAGCGCGCGCACATCGTCGACGGCCGACTGGCCCACTCGATGCTGCTCGAGACCTTCACCACCGCGGGCATCGGCACCCAGGTGATCCCCGACGGCACCGCGGCCCCGACGCACCCAGCGACCCCGAAGAGGCCGGCATGAACGACACCGCCACGAACGACACCCCCTCGACGGCCGTCGACCTGCTCACGGGCGGGGACTCGGGCGCCGACTGGCTGGCCCGCTACGGCTCCTCCCTGATGGGCGTCTTCGGCACGCCCCAGCGCGTGCTGGTGCGCGGATCGGGGTGCTTCGTGTGGGACGCCGACGGTGCGCAGTACCTCGACCTCCTCGGCGGCATCGCGGTCAACGCGCTCGGCCACGCCCACCCCTTCGTCACCTCGGTCATCGCGAGCCAGCTCGCCACCCTCGGCCACATCTCCAACTTCTTCACGAGTCCCACGCAGGTGGCGCTCGCCGAGAAACTGCTGGCCCTCGCCGACGCGCCCGCCGGGTCCCGCGTGTTCTTCACCAACTCGGGCGCGGAAGCACTCGAGGCCGCCGTCAAACTCGCACGCCGCAACAGCACCCCGGGGCGGCAGCGCATCCTCGCCCTGGACGGCGCCTTCCACGGCCGTACCATGGGGGCGCTCGCCCTGACATCCAAGAAGGCCTACCGTGAACCGTTCGAGCCCCTGCCCGGCGGCGTGGAGCACATCCCGTTCGACGACATCGACGCGCTCCGCAACGCCATCGACTTCTCCGTGGCGGCGCTGGTCCTCGAACCCATCCAGGGTGAAGCCGGCGTCAGGCCGCTCTCACCCGACTACCTGAGTGCCGCACGGCAGCTGACACGCGAACACGGGGCTCTGCTCATCCTCGACGAGGTGCAGTCCGGCGTCGCGCGGACGGGTCGCTGGTTCGCCCATCAGGAGGTGGACGGCGTCGTACCCGATGCCATGACGCTCGCCAAGGGCCTCGGCGGCGGCTTCCCGATCGGGGCGCTGGTCACCTTCGGCGAGCACGTCTCCACACTGATCGGCGCGGGCCAGCACGGCACCACCTTCGGCGGTAATCCCGTGGCCACAGCGGCGGGACTGGCCACACTGCACGTCCTCGAAACGACCGGCGCCCTGCAGCACGCCTCCGAGGTCGGCTCCTTCCTCGCCTCGCGCCTCGTCGCGACGGAGGGCGTCACGGCGGTGCGCAGCCGGGGCCTGCTCATCGGGTTCGACGTCGACGGCGAGTACGCGCCGGCAGCGGTCCAGGCGGCGCTCGCCGCGGGATTCATCATCAACGCGACGGGGCCGTCCACCCTCCGGCTCGCGCCGCCGCTCATCCTCACCCTCGGGCAGGCCGCGACGTTCCTCGACGCCCTGCCCGCCATCCTCACCACAGCCCGCACCGCCCACGCCGCACACCGGGAGGCAACCCCATGACGCGCCACTTCCTCGTCGACACGGATCTCTCACCCGCCGAGCAGACCGAGGTGCTCGACCTCGCCGTCGAACTCAAGGCGAACCCCTACGCCCACGCGCCGTTCGCGGGGGAGGGCGCGGGCCGCAAGACCGTCGCCGTGATCTTCGACAAGACCTCCACCCGCACCCGGGTGTCCTTCGCCGCGGGGGTGGCGGACCTCGGCGGGGTGCCGCTGATCATCGGTGCGGGGGACTCCCAACTCGGGCACAAGGAATCGATCACCGACACCGCGAAGGTCCTGGAACGGATGGTCGCGACCATCGTCTGGCGCACCTACGCCCAGGCCGGACTCGAGGAGATGGCCGCGGCGTCCAGCGTCCCCGTCATCAACGCCCTCTCGGACGACTACCACCCGTGCCAGTTGCTGGCGGACCTGCTCACCATCCGCGAGCACAAGGGCACGCTCGCCGGACTGACGATGACGTACCTGGGGGACAGTGCCAACAACATGGCCAATTCCTACCTCCTCGCCGGCGTCACAGCCGGCATGCACGTCCGGGTCGCCGGACCCGAGGGTTACCTCCCCGATCCGGCCGTCGTGGCCGCGGCCGAGGAGCGGGCCGCCGCAACGGGCGGGTCCGTCCTCGTCACCACGGACGCGGCCGCGGCCCTTGCCGGAGCCGACGTCGTGGCCACCGACACCTGGGTGTCCATGGGCCAGGAGGACGAGAAGGCGGCGCGCCAGGAGCTGTTCCGCTCCTACGCCGTCGACGCCGCCGCGATGGCGCAGGCCGCACCGGACGCCGTCGTGCTCCACTGCCTGCCCGCCTACCGCGGGTACGAGATCGCAGCGGACGTCATCGACGGTCCGCAGTCGCTCGTCTGGGACGAGGCGGAGAATCGGCTGCACGCCCAGAAGGCGCTCATGACGTGGCTCGTGCAGCGGTCCGCTCTGCCGGACGGGCAGGGGAGCAGCTCGTGACCGTGCAGCGCGACTCGGCCCGCCTGACCACGAAGACCGCCCGGCACGCGCGGATCACGGACCTCCTGACCGCGCAGTCCGTGCGCTCGCAGGTTGAGCTGGCCACGCTGCTCGCCGCGGACGGCGTGCAGGTCAACCAGGGGACACTGTCACGCGATCTCGTGGAGCTCGGCGTCGTGCGGGTCCGCGGAGCCGAGGGCGCCCTGATCTACGCGGTACCCGTGGAGGGCGGCGGCCGCCACGCCCGCAGCGGCGTGTCCCAGGAGAGCCTCGACGCGCGGCTCGCGAAGCTGTGCAACGAGCTGCTGGTGACGGCGGAGGCTTCCGGGAACATCGTCATCCTGCGGACGCCGCCGGGGGCCGCGAACTTCCTCGCCCTGGCCATCGACCACTCGGTGATGCCCTCCATCCTCGGGACCATCGCGGGAGACGACACCGTGATGCTCGTCAGCCGGGACCCCGACGGCGGGGCGGCCATCGCCGAACGCTTCCTCGGACTCGCGCAGGAACCACAGGGGCCCGCCGACCCGTCCTGACCCGGCCGCGCCTGGCTCTGTGCCTGCCGCGGCATGACACCCTTGAGACCTACCCACCCACGGGCGCTTGCCCGGACAATCGAAGGAGCACTTCCCGTGACCGAACGCATCGTCCTCGCCTACTCCGGCGGACTCGACACCTCCGTCGCCATCGGCTGGATCGCCGAAGCCACCGGTGCCGAGGTGATCGCCGTGGCCGTCGACGTCGGACAGGGCGGCGAATCCCTCGAGACCATCCGCCAGCGCGCACTCGGCTGCGGTGCCGTCGAAGCCTACGTGGCCGACGCCCGTGAGGAGTTCGCCACCGACTACTGCATGCCGGCCCTCAAGGCCAACGCGCTCTACATGGACGCCTACCCCCTGGTCTCCGCGCTGTCCCGGCCCGTGATCGTCAAGCACCTGGTGGCCGCGGCCCGCCAGTTCGGCGCGACCACGGTGTCCCACGGCTGCACCGGCAAGGGCAACGACCAGGTGCGCTTCGAGGTCGGCATCCAGACCCTCGGCCCCGACCTGAAGTGCATCGCGCCCGTCCGCGACCTCGCCCTCACCCGCGACAAGGCCATCGCCTTCGCCGAGGAGAAGGGCCTGCCGATCGAGACCACCAAGAAGAACCCGTTCTCCATCGACCAGAACGTCTGGGGCCGTGCCGTCGAGACCGGCTTCCTCGAGGACATCTGGAACGGACCCACCAAGGACGTCTACGACTACACCGAGTCGCCCGAGTTCCCGCCCGCCGTGGACGAGGTCATCATCTCCTTCAAGGAGGGCATCCCGGTCGCGATCGACGGCAACGCGGTGACGCCGCTGCAGGCCATCGAGGAACTGAACCGCCGCGCCGGTGCGCAGGGCATCGGCCGCATCGACATCGTCGAGGACCGGCTCGTCGGCATCAAGAGCCGCGAGATCTACGAGGCCCCGGGAGCGATGGCCCTCATTGCCGCGCACCGCGAGCTCGAGAACGTCACGGTCGAGCGTGAGCTCGCCCGCTTCAAGAAGACCGTCGGCCAGCGCTGGACCGAACTGGTGTACGACGGCCAGTGGTTCTCCCCGCTGAAGCGCTCGCTCGACACCTTCATCGACGACACCCAGCAGTACGTCACGGGTGACATCCGTATGAACCTCCACGGAGGCCGTGCGACCGTCACGGGCCGCCGCTCCGACGTCGCACTGTACGACTTCAACCTCGCCACCTACGACTCCGGGGACACCTTCGACCAGTCGATGGCGCGCGGCTTCATCGAGATCTTCGGCCTGTCCTCCAAGGTGGCCTCGGGCCGGGACCAGCGGGCGGGCGCCTGATGGCTCCAGAGAGTTCGGTGCGCTCGGGGACGAACGAGGGATCGCTGTGGGGCGGCCGGTTCGCCGGCGGCCCCGCCGACGCCCTGGCCGCGCTCAGCAAGTCGACGCACTTCGACTGGCGCCTGGCGGTCTACGACATCGAGGGTTCCCGCGCCCACGCCCGCGTGCTCCACCGCGCGGGCCTGCTCGACGACGGCGAGCTCGCCGGCATGATCGACGCCCTCGACCGTCTCGACGCCGACGTGCGGTCCGGTGCCTACGCGCCGGCGCAGAGCGACGAGGACGTGCACGGCTCACTGGAGCGCGGCCTCATCGAGCGCGCTGGACCGGCGCTGGGCGGCAAGCTGCGTGCCGGCCGGTCCCGCAACGACCAGGTGGCGACGCTCGGGCGTATGTACCTCCGGGACCACGCCCGGATCATCGCCCGTGGCGTCCTCGCGACGATCGGTGCCCTCGTCGACCAGGCCGAGGCGCACCTCGAGGTGCCGATGCCGGGGCGCACCCACCTGCAGCACGCGCAGCCCGTGCTGCTGAGCCACCACCTGCTGGCCCACGCGTGGGCGCTGCTGCGGGACGTGCAGCGGCTGCAGGACTGGGACCGGCGTGCCGGGGTCTCGCCCTACGGATCGGGGGCCCTCGCCGGTTCCTCTCTGGGCCTCGACCCGGAGGCCGTCGCGGCGGATCTCGGCTTCTTCTCCGCGACACACAACTCGATCGACGGGACGTCGTCACGGGACGTCTACGCGGAGTTCGCCTGGGTGTCGGCGATGATCGGCGTCGACCTCTCCCGCGTGAGCGAGGAGATCATCGTGTGGGCCACGAAGGAGTTCTCGTTCGTCACGCTCGACGACGCCTTCTCGACCGGCTCGTCGATCATGCCGCAGAAGAAGAACCCCGACGTCGCCGAGCTGGCGCGCGGCAAGGCCGGGCGGCTGATCGGCGACCTGACAGGTCTTCTCGCGACGCTGAAGGGACTGCCCCTGGCGTACAACCGTGACCTGCAGGAGGACAAGGAGCCGGTGTTCGACGCCGTCGACACCCTCGAGGTCCTGCTGCCGGCGGTCTCCGGCATGATCGCGACGCTCGTCTTCAACACCGCGCGCATGGCGGAGCTCGCGCCGCAGGGATTCGCCCTCGCGACCGACATCGCCGAGTGGCTCGTGCGGCAGGGCGTGCCGTTCCGCGAGGCGCACGAACTCTCGGGTGCCGCCGTCCGCGTCGCCGAGCAGCGCGGCGTGGAACTGTGGGACCTGACGGACGAGGAGTTCGCGGGGATCTCCGCGCACCTGGTGCCCGCGGTGCGCGAGGTGCTCACGGTGGAAGGATCGCTCGCCAGCCGGGACGCTCAGGGTGGGACGGCTCCGGCCGCCGTCCGCCGCCAGCTCACCGCACTGCGCGCCGAGCTCGACGGTGTCGAGGCGTACGCCGCAGGCTGACCGCCCACGCCCGAGTGCGGTGCGGCTCCTGCTCGGGGCCGCACCGCGGGTCCCGCCCGGAGCCCACGGGCCGGACCCGCCAGCCGGGAGCCCGTTACCCGGAATCTGTCCCGGAGGGGAGCATCATGCGGCACGGGCCGACCGAGGCTCGGATCAGGGCGGGCCGGTGGCAGTGCGCCTGTTCGTCGCGTCGCGGGCTCGACAGATGGTCGGATCCGTCACAGACTGTCGAGAACGATCCGTCGGATCGCGGTCGTGGCACGACTCGAACGAACCCTGGAGGAGATCACGCCATGAGAATCGCCATCCTCGGAACCGGCTCCGTCGGGCGCACGTTGGCCGCGCGGCTCATCGAACTGGGGCACGACGTCACCCTCGGCACCCGTGACGCCCAGGCCACGCTCGCCCGCATCGACGTCGACGCCCTGGGCAACGCCCCGTTCGCCGACTGGGCGGCCGCGAACCCCGGCGTCGCCGTGCGCAACTTCGGTGACGCCGTCTCCGGGGCGGAGCTCGTCATCAACGCCACGAACGGCAGTGCGTCCCTGGACGCCCTGGCCCGGGTCGGGACGGAGGGCCTCGACGGCAAGGTCGTCCTCGATGTCGCCAACCCCCTCGACTTCAGCCGTGGCATGCCGCCGACCCTGCTCGTCAAGGACACGGACTCCCTCGGCGAGCGGATCCAGCGCGCCTTCCCCACCGCCCGCGTCGTGAAGTCCCTCAATGCCGTCACGGCAGACCTGATGGCCCATCCGGGGAAGCTGCCCGAGCCCGGCAGCGTCTTCGTCTCCGGGAACGACACCGACGCCAAGCACACTGTCACGGCACTGCTGCAGGAGTTCGGCCACCAGGACATCATCGACCTCGGTGACATCACCACCGCCCGAGGCACCGAGATGCTCCTGCCCGTCTGGCTCCGCCTCTACAGTGCGCTCGGCACCCCTGCCTTCAACTTCAAGATCGTCCGCTGAGTCCGGTGATCCCCCCCGGCGGGGGTCGCCTCTATCGCCCCACGGCGGGGCCGGTCTCCTGCTGCGTCGAGGTGCCCGGTTCGTGGGGGGTACCGTTCGCCTTCGACAGCGTGAAGATCCCATAACGCATCGCACCGGTGCGGTAGGCCAGGATGAGGCGGGGGACGCTCAGAAGGAAGACGCGGTTGCGTGCGCTGCGGGCGAGGCGGCGGGTCTCCCGATCAACGAGCAGGGTCCTCACCAGCCGTCGGGCGCAGATCGTCCAGGTGCGCGCGACGCGGCGGCTGACATCCTCATAGCCGACGATCGTGAAGCCCGCCGCCCGGGCCATCGCCTCATAGTCCTCGCGCGTGCCCATCGACGGCAGCCGCCCTTCCCGACAGATCGGCTCGAGCAGGTGGCGGACCTTCCAGGGGCCGGCATCGGTCTCGGCGAGCCACGCGCAGACGACGAAGCGGCCGCCGGGCGCCAGCACGCGATGCGCCTCGGCGAAGAATCGGGGCTTGTCGACCATGTGCTCGCTCGACTCGATCGCCCACGCCGCATGGGCCGAGGCATCGGCCAGCCCGTTGACGAGCCAGTCGCCGACCCGGATGTCCACGCCGGGTACGGGTTGCGCGGCGGCGTAGTGCGCCTGCTCGGCGGACAGGGTGAAGCCGGTGACGCGGACGCCGCGTGTCACCGCGAGCTGCCGTGCGGTGGAGCCGTACCCGCAACCGATGTCGACGCACGTGTCGCCGGGCGAAAGGCGCAGCCGGTCGCCGACAGTGTCGACCAGCGCCTCGACGGCCTCGGCAGGCGTCTCCCGGCCCGTCGACCACAGCCCGTGATGGACATGGTCCCCCCACACGCGACGATAGACCGGGTCGAGCTCGTCGTAGTGGTCGGCGACCGCGACGGCGTCCTGGGAAGTATCGGGGAGGATCACGCGGCCACCCTACAACGCCGCTCCTGCACATCCAACGCACCGGCCCCGCATACCTGCCCGCTACGCCCGCCGCGAAGTGCTTTGACACCCTCCACCGCCCGGCGCATCGTGTGAGCATGCAGCCCACCGCCCCGCGCGCCACGCTCCGGGAATTCTTCCCCTATCTGCGGGGGCATGTGCGTGTCCTCGCCCTGGTCGCCGTCGTCTCCCTCGTCTCGACGGGCCTCTCGATCGCGCAGCCGCTCATGGTGCAGCAACTCGTCAACGCCGTGTCCACGAGCCGCCCCGCCGCCGTCTTCGTCTGGTTCCTCGTCGCCATCACGCTCGGCGGGGCCGTCTTCGGGGCAGCGCAGTCCTACCTCCTCCAGCGGACCGCGGAATCCGTGGTTCTCGGCGTGCGCCGGTCCCTGGTGGGGCAGCTGCTCGCCCTGCCCGTGCGCGAGTTCGACCGTCGGCGTGTCGGCGACCTCATGTCCAGGGTCGGCTCCGACACCACCCTCATGCGCAGCGTCATCACCTCCGGCCTGTTCGAGATCGTCTCGTCCATTCTCATGTTCTGCGCGGCCGTCGTCCTGATGGTCCTCATCGACCCCCTGTTGTTCGGCATCACGCTGACCGCCGTCCTGGTCGGCGCGGGCGGCGTCGTGTTTCTCGGCCGACTCATTCGCAGGCGCAGCCGCGACGTCCAGGACGCCGTCGGCTCCATGACGGCCGCCGTCGAGCGTGGCCTCTCCGGCATCCGCACCATCAAGGCGTCGGTCGCCGAGGAACGCGAAGCCGCGGTGATCGACGTCGAGGCGACCACGGCCTTCGACGCCGGCATCGCCATGGCCCGCCTCCAGGCCGCCGTCCAGCCCATCATGTCCGTCTGCGTCCAGGGTGCATTCATCGTGGTCCTCGCCGTGGGCGGCATCCGGGTGGCCGCCGGCGAACTGCTGCTCGGCGACCTGATCGCCTTCATCCTCTACCTGTTCCTGCTCGTGATGCCCATCGGGTCCGCGATGAGCGCGTTCGTGCAGATCCAGTCCGGCCTCGCGGCGCTGGACCGCATCCAGGAGATCGCCCGGCTCGAGCCCGAACGGGCGGACGAGGAGCACGTCGTCGGGAGCACACTCCGAGCGGCCCCCTCGGGCCGCGGCAGCAGCATCGAACTACACGACGTCAGCTTCCGCTATGGCGACGACGACGGAGGGGACGCCGCGGATGTCGCGGACGGCACGCCGACGTCAGCGGACGGGTCCGTGTCGCCCGTGTCGCCCGTGTCGCCTGTGTCGCCCGTGTCGCCCGACGTGCCGGGCACCTCGGAGGGGCACCTGCAGGGCGGCACGGTCGGGCACCTGGTCCTCGACGGCGTCAGCTTCACCGTCCCCGCGGGCAGCAGGACGGCCCTCGTCGGGCCCTCGGGCGCCGGCAAGTCCACGGTTCTGGCCCTGCTGGAGCGGTTCTACGAACCGACGGCGGGCAGCATCCTCCTCGACGGCGTCGCCCTGCCCGGGATCCCGCGCTCCGACCTGCGCTCGCGCATCGGCCTCGTGGAGCAGGAGGCCCCCGTCCTCAGCGGGACCCTGGCCGACAATCTGCGGCTGGCGGCCCCGGCTGCCACCGACGACCAGCTCCGCCGTGTCCTCGCGGCCGTCGGCCTCGACGCGCTGGGGGACAGGTCGGACGACGGCCTGGACCTCAACCTGGGGGAGGACGGCATCCGGCTCTCGGGCGGTCAGCGGCAGCGCCTCGCATGGGCCCGCGTGATCCTCGCCGACCGACCCGTCCTGCTCATGGACGAGCCGACGTCGGCCGTGGATTCGCGGACCGAGCAGCTGCTCCAGCAGACGCTGGGGGAGGCCTCGCGGAACCGCACCGTCGTCGTCGTCGCCCACCGCCTGTCCACGGTGGCGGACTTCGACCAGATCGTCGTCCTCGACCAGGGGCGGGTCACCGGCGTCGGCACGCACGACGAGCTCCTGGAGAGCAGCGACCTGTACCGGGACATGGCGGCCCGGCAGCGACTGGTCGCCCACGCCTGAGACCCGGCGGGCCGGATCACACGGAGAGGCCGGCCTCACGGTCGAGGAGCCGCTGCTTGACCGGCAGCCCCCAGCGGAAGCCGCCCAGCGAGCCATCCGTCCTGATGATCCTGTGGCACGGGACGAACAGCGCGGCGGCGTTCTTCGCGCAGGCCCCCGCAGCAGCACGGACCGCGGCCGGGTTGCCCGCCCGGGCGGCGTACTCGAGGTAGGTGACCGGAGCCCCCGGGGCGATCGTGCGCAGGACGTCCCAGGCGTGGGCCCGGAACGGTCCGGAGGCCTGGCGCACCCGCACCGCAGCGATGGCCTCGACGTCGCCGTCGTAGTAGCGGGCCACGGCGTCGAGGACGGGTTGCATGGCCGACGCCGCCGGATCGAAGGCGGCCGCCCTGAGGCTGGGGTGGATCTGCGCGATCAGCTCGTCCGGCCCGGAGGTCCAGCCGGACGAGAGGACCGCCCCTTCCGCTTCGATCACGGTGAAGGGGCCGTCGGGCGTGTCGATGGTGGCTGTCGTGGCGCCCCGGAGGGCGGCGGGGGCGGGCGTTGCGCTCATGGCGGGCATCCGTTCGAGGGGAGGGTTCAGGGTACGTGGGGCACGGTCAGGCGGCATCATCGGACGTCAGGGCGGTCGGGGCGGCTGCGTTCCGCCACAGGTGCACTGTCGCGTAGGAGCGCCACGGCCGGACGGCGGCCATGGCCGCCTCGAGGGCCGCCGCGGACCCGGCGGGGGAACCGGGCGCGAGCCGTGCCCAGCCGGTGCGGACCGCGGCATCGCCCCGGAGATGGATGTCCGGGTGGCCGAGCACGCGCAGGGCGACGTAGTCGGCGGTCCAGGGTCCCACGCCGTCCAGCCGCAGCAGGTCGGCGCGCAGTTGCGCGGGGTGCGAGCCGATCCCGATCGCGAGATCACCGGATGCGAGCGCCCGTGCCGCCGCCCGCAGGGCATCGTTGCGGCGACGCGGTCCGCGCAGCAACGGGTCGGGCGCGGCGGCGAGGTCACCGCCGGAGGGGAAGAACCGGTCGAGTGCAGTGCCCGGCACCGCGACGGGAGGACCCGCAGCAGCGAGCCGGCCGAGGGCCGTCGTCGCCGCGGCGACCGTGACCTGCTGGCCCACGACCGCGCGGATGAGGGTCTCGTGGGGATCCAGAGACCCCGGGAGACGCAACCCCGGCGCAGCCGCGACCAGTCGGGTGAAGCGGGCGTCGCGCGACAGGGCGGCGTCGACCGCCACGGGGTCGGCGTCGAGGTCGAACAGCCTGCGGATACGGCTGAGCAGCGCGGGAAGATCCGCCAGCCCCGCCACCGACACCGTGACGGGCAGGGCGGCCCGACCGCCGCCCCGGGTCTCGACGGCGTCCGCCCTGAACCAGGCGGGCCCGGCCGGCAGGCGGAGCAGGCGCTCGTAGCTGGTCGCCGTCCCGACCTCCACACCGGCCACGGCGCGGGCGGCGAGGAAACGGAAGATCCCGTTGTCGTAGGGCAGCCGCGTAGGCAGGGAGAGCGAGATCCGGAGCGGCCCGCCGGGATCGGCCGTGGAGGGCCCCTGCGTCCCGGGCCGGGAGGCCTCCCGCAGCCGGCCCGGCGTGAGGTCGAACACCTGCCGGACGGTGTCGTTGAACTGCCGGATGCTCCCGAAGCCCGCAGCGAAGGCCACGTCGGCGAAGCGGAGCGTCGAGGCCGTGAGGAGGGTGCGGGCCGTCTGGGCTCGATGCGCCCGGGCCAGGGCGAGTGCCCCGGCGCCGAGCTCATCCTTCAGGATGCGGTTGAGCTGGCGGGGGGAGTACCCCAGGCGCGCCGCCAGGGCCGGAACGCCCGCGCGGTCCACCTCGCCGTCGGCTATGAGCCGCATGGCCCGGGCCGCCGCGTCGCTGCGCAGGTTCCACTCCGGGTCCCCCGGGACGGCCTCGGGCAGGCATCGCTTGCAGGCGCGGTACCCGGCGTCGTGCGCGGCGGCCGAGGTGCGGAAGAAGGTGACATTGGCGGGCTTCGGCGTCCGGGCAGGGCAGGAGGGCCGGCAATAGATGCCCGTGCTCGAGACAGCGGTCACGAACTGCCCGTCGAAGCGGGCGTCCCGGGCGTCGATCGCCCTGTACTGCTGCCAGAAGTCCATGCCGTCATCCTGCCAGTCGGCCGGGCACCGCACTAGCGGGATTCGGACACGGCGGTGGGAGGGGCGGGGGAGCCCTGGGTTACGGTCGGGGAGTGATCGAACAGGGCAGGACGGACCCGGACCCCCGCGCACGGCTCGGCGGCAGCGCCCTCGAGGTGGCGCCCTCGCTCCTCGGCGCGCACCTCACGCACAGCAGCGACGACGGCGACGTCACTGTCCGCGTCACGGAGGTCGAGGCCTACCTCGGCCCGGACGATCCGGGCTCCCACGCGTTCCGGGGCAGGACCGCGCGGAACGCGACGATGTTCGGGCCCGCCGGGCACCTCTACGTCTACTTCACCTACGGCATGCACTACTGCGCCAACATCGTGTGCGGGGACGAAGGGTGGGCCACGGGACTGCTCCTGCGGGCGGGAGAGATCGTCGACGGTGCGGACCTCGCCCGCGACCGGCGCTCGCATCCGGCGACCGACCTCGACCTCGCCCGGGGGCCCGCGCGTCTCGCGCAGGCGCTCGGCCTCGACCGCCGGAATGACGGCGCCGACGTGCTCGCGCACCCCTTCCGCCTGGTCCTGCCGGAGCAGCCTGCGCCGGCGGTCCTGCGCGGACCGCGCGTGGGCGTCAGCGGTGCCGCCGGAACGGAGGAGTATCCGTGGCGCTTCTGGCTGCCGGAGGAGCCCACGGTCTCCCGCTTCCGTCCGGGGAAGCCCCGTGCAGCCCGTAAGGTTGATCCGTGAATATCAGCGAAATGGACCTCGGCCCGGCGACCGTACCCGGCGCCACCGCACTGGCGCTGCAGGCGCGCGACGCCGTCGACCGCCTGTGCATGGTGGTCCCCGACTTCCCGTCACCCGGCATCATGTTCCGGGACCTCACACCGGTCTTCGCCGACGCCCGCGCCTTCCGCGCCGTCGTCGACGCGCTCGCCGAAGCCTTCGCGGACCAGTTCGACGCCGTCGCCGGGGTGGAGGCCCGCGGCTTCCTCCTCGCCGCGGCCGTCGGATACGCGACCGGCACCGGCGTCGTCACCGTCCGCAAGGCGGGCAAGCTGCCCCGCGCCGTGTACCGGGAGTCCTACGACCTCGAATACGGTCAAGCGTCCCTCGAGCTCCACCAGGCCGACCTGCCCGCCGGGACGCGCGTCCTCCTGCTCGACGACGTCCTCGCCACGGGGGGAACACTCGTCGCCGCGGGAGCGTTGCTCGAACAGGCCGGGGCCGTCGTCGTCGGGTGCGGCGTGGTCCTCGAGCTGGCCGACCTCGCCGGACGCGACGCCCTGAACGGCTTGCGGGTGCACGCGCTCGAAACCGTGTAGCGTCCACCACGCTAGAATTGACGGTCTGCGTTTCAAGGAAGGAACTGTCCGATGCACGAGACGTCCCAGGCCAAGGCCGAGCTGGAGCACGAGCGCGGCTACGTCGACGGCCTGTACCACCGTCTCGACGAACTCCGGGCGGAGAAGGCCGATCAGCTCGCCGAGGTCCGGCGCACCCAGGCGGCCGGATCCCACCAGAACAGGTCGGAGCGGGACGCCTTCGCCACGATGTACGAGGACCGCCTCGCCCAGCTCAATGCCGTCGACGACCGCCTCGTGTTCGGTCGCCTCGACCTGGACGACGGCGACAAGCGGTACATCGGCCGCATCGGACTGTCCGACGAGGACCTCCGGCAGCTCATGGTCGACTGGCGCGCACCCGAGGCCGGCACGTTCTACCAGGCCACGGCCTTCGAGCGCATGGGCGTCCGGCGCCGCCGCCACCTGATCCTCTCGCGCCGCGACGTCGTCGCGATCGAGGACGACGTCCTCGACGCGGACCTGCTCGGCGACGACGACTCGCTGCAGGGCGAGGGTGCCCTGCTCGCGGCACTGAATACGCGCCGCACCGGCCAGATGTCCGACATCGTGGGCACCATCCAGGCGGAGCAGGACCGCATCATCCGGGCACCTCTGCCCGGGGTCACCGTGGTCCAGGGGGGCCCGGGCACCGGCAAGACGGCCGTCGCGCTCCACCGCGCCGCCTACCTCCTCTACACGCACCGTGAGCGGCTGAAGTCGGCCGGCGTGTTGCTCGTGGGACCCACCGACGCCTTCATGAAGTACATCGAGCGCGTCCTGCCGTCCCTCGGTGAGACCGGCGTCGTCATGGCCGGCATCGGCACCCTGATGCCCGGCGTCGCGACGGTGGCGGAGACGGACGAGACCGCGGCAGCCGTCAAGGGCAGGATGGAGATGGCGCAGGTCCTTCGCACTGCCGTCGCCAACCGGGAGCGCGTCCCGTCGGAGAACAAGCGACTCAACGTCGAGGGCACCATGCTGACCCTCACCCCCCGCCAGGTGGCCCGCGCCCGCGAGCGGGCCCGGGCCACCGGGAAACCACACAACGAAGCGCGGATCACGTTCGTCAAGATCCTCCTCCGCGAGCTCACCGAGCAGCTGCTGGACAAGCTGGAGGAGTCCTCGGGCGGCGGCAACAACGCCGACCGCTCCTACCTCGCCGAGGACGTCCGCAGCTCCCGTGACGTGCGGATCGCGCTCAACCTGGCATGGATGCCTCTCACGCCGCAGAAGCTCGTGTCCGAACTCTTCGCCCGCCCCGAGCTGCTGCGCGCGGCGGCCCCCGGTCTGGGCGAGGACGAACTCGCCGCCCTGGCACGGCCTGCGGGTTCCCCGTGGACCGAAGCGGATGTACCCCTGCTCGACGAGGCCGCGGAACTGCTCGGCGACCTCGACCCGTCGGCCGGACGCGACACCGCGGCCCGTGAGCAGGAGCAGAAGCGCGACCTCGCCAACGCGGAGCGGGCCCTCGAGAACGTCAACGCCTCACTGGAGGACTCCGGGGTGGACGGTGTGCTGACCGCCGAGGACCTCGCGCGGCACAACGCGGTGACCGCCACGCGGCTCACGGCCGCCGAGCGCGCCTCCGGCGACCGCACCTGGGCCTACGGGCACATCGTGGTCGACGAGGCCCAGGAACTCTCCCCGATGCAGTGGCGCCTGCTGATGCGGCGCTGCCCGCTGAAGTCCTTCACGATCGTCGGTGACATCGCCCAGACCAGCTCGGCCGCCGGTTCGAGGTCCTGGCAGCAGGCCCTGGAACCGTTCGTCGGGGATCGTTGGCAGCTCGAGGAGCTGACCGTCAACTACCGCACGCCCGCGCAGATCGCCGAGGCCGCCGTGCGGATGGCGAACGCGGCGGGCCTCGTCGTGTCCGCGCCGAAGGCCGTGCGGGAGGGGCGGTTCCCGCCGGTGCTGGACACGGTGCGTGACGCCGTGGCCGCCCTGGTGCAGGCCATGTCCGAGGAGCTGGCCGCCATCGACGGCGGGCTCCTCGCCGTCATCGCTCCGGAACATCTGCTGCCCGCGGTCCGGAGCGCCCTGACGCCGGCGTACGGGGATCGCGTCGGCTCCGGTGCGGGAGGCCCGGGCCAGGACATCGTGGTGATGAGTCCGCGCGGGTCGAAGGGCCTGGAGTTCGACGGCGTCGTGATCCTCGAGCCGCAGGAGATGCTCGATTCCGCGACAGCCAGGGTCGGCGACCTGTACGTGGCGATGACCCGCCCGACGCAGCGCCTCCGTGTCATCTCCAGCGGCCGGATTCCCGCTGGTATAGCCGACTGATAATTTGGACTCGTGTCCTCGCAAACAGATATCCCGGTCAGTGGCCTCGCAGGCCAGCGCAACGATCCCTCCTTCGACGGCGTCCACGACGAGCTCGTTTGGCGTGGACTGATCCATGTCTCCACCGACGAGGGGGAGCTGAAGGAACTGCTGGGCGGACCGTCCATCACGTTCTACTGCGGCTTCGACCCCACGGCCCCGAGCCTGCACCTCGGCAACCTGGTGCAGCTCCTCCTGATGCGCCGCCTCCAGCTCGCAGGCCACCGTCCCCTCGGCCTGGTGGGCGGTTCCACCGGGCTGGTGGGCGATCCGCGGCCGACGGCGGAGCGCACCATGAACACCAAGGAGACCGTCGCCGAGTGGGTCGGTCACCTCGAGGGGCAGGTCCGCCGGTTCCTCGACTTCGAGGGCGACGGTGCGGCGCGGATCGTGAACAACCTGGACTGGACCGGGCCGATGAGCGTCATCGACTTCCTCCGGGACGTCGGGAAGTACTTCCGCGTCGGCACGATGATCAAGAAGGAGACGGTCGCCAAGCGACTGAACTCCGACGAGGGCATCAGCTACACCGAGTTCAGCTACCAGATCCTGCAGGGGATGGACTACCTGCAGCTGTTCCGCGACTACGGCTGCGTCCTGCAGACCGGCGGATCCGACCAGTGGGGCAACCTCACCAGCGGCACGGACCTCGTGCGGAAGGTGGAGGGCACGAGCGTCCACGCGATCGGGACGCCGCTGATCACGAACTCGGACGGCACCAAGTTCGGCAAGAGCGAAGGCAACGCCATCTGGCTCGACGCCGCGATGACCAGCCCCTACGCCATGTTCCAGTTCTGGCTGAACACCTCCGACGCCGATGTCTCGCAGCGGTTGCGCATCTTCAGCTTCCGCAGCCGCGCCGACATCGAGGCACTCGAGCGGGCGACGGAGGAGCGGCCGCACGAACGGGCCGCGCAGCGTGCGCTGGCCTACGACGTCACGGCCCTCGTGCACGGTGTCGACGCGACGGAGAAAGTGATCGCAGCGTCGGCAGCCCTCTTCGGGCAGGGCGACCTGGGGTCTCTGGACCTCGCGACCCTCCAGGCGGCGACGGCCGAACTCGCGTCCGTTCCGGTTCCCCGGGACGGGCTGGGCATCATCGAGCTGCTGGTCGCGTCCGGCCTGTCGGGGAGCAATTCCGCGGCCCGCCGCACGATCGGCGAGGGTGGCGCCTACGTGAACAACACGAAGATCACCGATGCCGACCACACCGTCGGCGAGGACGATCTGCTGCACGGCCGGTACCTCCTGGTGCGCAGGGGCAAGCGCAACCTGGCCATGGTCGACGTGGCCTGAGCCGACCCCCTCCTGCTTCGACGAGCCGGCACGCCCCACCAGGGGAGTGCCGGCTCGTCCGTCCGTGGGGTGCGGCCCGATTTGCCGCCGGGGCGGGGCGGCCGTATAGTTATGGAGTTGCCCCGGTGAGGGTGGCGATCCCCAACAAATTCCTGTGGCTGGTTCGTGCGCTGTTTTCGTGGTGTCGGATCGGGCGGGCATTTGTGGTGGGTTCGTTTCTTTTGTTGTTTTCTTTTGTTGGTGGTGTAGGCCACGGCGGGGGATTTGACAAGGGAAAAGAATGTGAAATAAGCTGTGATCATAACGGCGGAGGAAAGCGGGGCCGGTGGGCGTGTAAGCGTCCGGTTCCTGTGAGTAATCGTTTGTTCCTGTTGTTTGAGAACTCAATAGTGTGCCAAGTTTGTTGATACCGATTGTTTTTTGATTGGTTGAATTTGCTGGTT